>NZ_JBQPRA010000003.1:254308-637073 GCF_052266675.1 Microbacterium zouquanmingi | reverse complement strand
CCAAACAAGACGAGTCAACTAAACCGTCAGCAGTCCCAGTCGCGTTTCGCTTTAACCTTTAGCGTAAGCGCCGGATCCCACTGCGGGGTCCGGCGCTTACACGTTTCTTGGGTGGAGTGGCCCTGCGACCGGTCGAGCTGCAGTGATAGGTTCAACGGGTGAATTTCAGTGCATTTGACGCGTATGCTGCTACCGTCGGGATCACCGCATCGGTAACGCCCGAAGCGCAGAACAGTGATTACGAGTCCGGGCTTACGAGAATCGGCGAGGATTATTGGCATATCAGGACCGCGCGCACCACGCCGACCAAACCGGGTGCGTTTCTTGCGTTCTGGTCGCGCGATGAAAACGGCGTGACCGAACCTTTCTCGACTGATGGCGTTAACGCGGGTCTGCTGGTGTTCGTGGAGCAGCTTGGTCATCGCGGAGTATTTCGCTTCACCGCGTCGCACCTTACCCAACTTGGAATCACATCCGGCCCTGGGCCTGGAAAACGCGGCTTTCGTGTGTATCCCGACTGGTGTATTGATTTGAATGCTACCGCGGCAGTGACCCAACGCGCACAATCTGCAGCGTTTCAAGAGTTCTAAGTAATTTGGGTTTGGAGGTACGGCTGAGGGGAGCTAGCCTCGCCTCAACTAACGCGCGTCGTTCACCATTAGACCGACTCCGGGGTGCGACCGCTCTCTGTGCTCCAATAAAATGGAGTGGTCATTGTCTTCGCTTCAGCGGATAACTTCGCTCGAGCATTCTCAGACCCTGGAGAAAAATGCGTGCACGCCCTGTTCTTCCAACTCTCTGCGCAATGATCGCATTGACGCTCGTGGGGTGCACGAGCGCAGCCGAGCCGCCGCGTGAGACGGAAGCTCCGATCGCCTCGAATACGCCGACCGAGGAGCCCTCGACACCGGCCCCCGTAGCTCCGGACGAGGACATAATTGTTACCCCCGTCGAGAGCTACCTAGCCTGGCTTGCCGCGTCGCGGGAGCCGGACGCGGTTCTAGCGTGCTCGCTTATGACCGATGAGCTACAGAAACGCATGATTTCTGAGTTCGCGGGAACCCTCGGAACACAGTTCCCCGACTGCAAGACGATGATCACGGCAACCGCGGCCATGTACTCCGCGACAGGGGCAAGTGCCGACGTGAATGTGGAGGTCGTCTCGGAGACTGCATCGGAGGCGACGCTGTTCTCCACATACGTCGGAAGCGGCAAGTGTGGGACTATCCACCTCAAGTCAACTAACGACGGCTGGATGCTCACGGAACAAAGCGAGGGATGCGTTCGCTAGTCACTCCCGGTGGTATCTCGTGGGAACATGTGCGGAAGACAGGCTCTCATTCCGGGATGGTCACCTCGGTAAGGATGGCACGACGACGCCAGGTCGCTGCGAGAGTCGGATCCTTGTGCTCGATGATGGCCGAGTCCGATTCGAAGAGTCGTGGGCTTCGGAATCCCCTTCCTGAGAGCGGGACGAGCATTGTTGAGGAGCTGCGGCCCGAAGAAATCTCGGCCCAGCCGTGACGTTGGCGAGGTTTGCTATCTGTGGGCACTCTTGCGAGTGGCGGCACAGTACAACCTCAGCAGGCAAGAAGTGAGGGTTGTCATGTCAAAGGTTTGCTATCTGTGGCGACGTGGTTGAATTCCGATTTAACGTCTAGCGTTATTGACGGCCTCCGTTATACACTGGTCTCGTGATCAGATCGTTCGGTAGCAAGGACACCGAGCGCATCTGGCATGAGCAGTACGTCAAGCATGTTGACCGGACGGTGCAGCGGGCGACCTTGCGGAAGCTCGAGTTGATCCATGCGGCGAAGGATGTCGAGGATCTGAGGATCCCGCCCGGCAACCGCCTGGAGCAGCTCTCGGGTGACCGTCGTGGTCAGCACAGCATCCGGGTCAACGCGCAGTGGCGCATCTGCTTCGTCTGGAGAGAGGGAGGTGCGGACGATGTCGAACTCGTCGACTACCACTGAGGCTGATCTGATCGAGCCGATCCATCCGGGGGAGATCCTGATGGAGGACTTCATCGAGGGTTTCGGGATCACACAGAACAAGCTGGCTGTGTCCATCGGCGTGCCGCCGCGCCGGATCAACGAGATCGTGCACGGCAAGCGGGGTATCACGGCAGACACGGCTATCCGCCTGGCGCGGTACTTCGGGACATCTGAGGAGCTCTGGATGAACCTGCAGTCGAACTACGAACTGAGGCTCGAGCGTCGGGTGCTGCGTGACAAGGTCGCAGCGATCACACCGCTGAAGGTCGCATGATCTCGGGCGTGAACCTCGTGCGGCGAGGCAGCGGCGTCCCGCTCATTGCGGTGCACGGCAACGGAGTTGATCATCGGTTGCTGCTCGCGCTCGACGAGTGCTTCGTGGAGAGCGGGGACTGGGAGAGGATCTATCTCGATCTTCCCGGCTTCGGCGAAACGCCCCCGATCGATGGTGCTGGCGGACTTCCAGAGCTTGCGCGATGGCTCGTCGACGTGATCGGCGATCTTGTCGGAGAGCGCCCGTTCGCGCTCCTGGCGAATTCGATGGGCGGCCTTCTGGCGAGGCACGTGGTCTCGGTGCTCCCGCGGCAGGTCATCGGCCTCGCTCTGATCGCGCCCGCGGTGGAGCCTGATGCGTCGCTGCGCCGGCTGCCGACGTTCGAAGTGCTCGAGACCGATGCCGAGGTGATGGATTCGCTGACACCCTCCGATCGTGAAGAGTTCGCGGGCATGGCAGTACGTCAGGACGCTGAGTCCTGGAGGGCATTTCGCGATCATGCGCTCCCAGGTATTCGGGCCGCCGACGAGGCGGCGATGGTTCGCCTCTCGCAGCGCTACTTCCTCGAGGAGCGGCCTGAGGATGTGTTCGATCGGTTCGATGGGCCGACGGTGATCATCACCGGACGTCAGGATCACGTCGTGGGCTTCGAGGATCAGTTCGCCCTGCTCGCGCACTACCCGCGAGCGAGCTACGTCGTGATCGACGGGGCTGGGCACAATGTCCATCTCGAGCAGCCTGCGGTCTCCGAGGCCGCATTGCGGGACTGGGCGCGGGACGTGGTGCGGCGGCACTCAGGCTCCTTGACGCACGGTCATTGAGCGGCACGCATTGCCACAGCCGCAGACGTGTCGGTGAGAGGTTGGGATCTGCAGCGACGTGGTGGAGTTCCCCTTCGACGTCTGATGCTCAGGACTTCATGAAAGGCCCCGTCTGCTTCGGCAGGCGGGGTCGCATGACCACCGCTCGAAGCTCGGCCATCCAGGTGGCATCGGCGACTATGTCGCGGTGCGATCTGACGATGACGGGGTGTGGATCGAGCATTTCTACCTCGACCCCGCACAGCAGGGGCAGGGCACCGGCAGCTGGGCCCTCGCTCGGATTCTGAGCGCCGACACTGCGGGACAGCCGTTCAGGCTCAATGTGCTTCAGGGGAGTCCTGCCCGTCGTCTGTATGAACGTCACGGGTTCACCCTCGTGAGTCAGGACCCGATCGACGTCTACCTCATGAAGCCAGCACCTGGATCCAAGTGCTGAGACTCTTCTGGAGTCATTCCGACGAGCTCCATGCAGCCCGCGACAGACGTCGAGCGCGGCTCATGTCATCCTGCTTTCGGACGGCACGGTCGAGGTTTCTCGGTACCGGAACTCGGTGGAGTTCCGCTTCAACAACTAGCGCACGCGTTGAGCGGTAGGGCAGTCGGTATGTCGGACGCTCCGGCTACGGTCGGCGTATGGTGATTCATCTCGAAGGTATTACCGTTCTCGCCGATGATGTAGCGACTCTCGCCGATTTCTATGAGATCGCACTCGGCTGGGAAGTGGAGGTTCGCGAAGAAGCGTACGTCGCGTTCGGGGGACAGGGGGTCCGCGTCGCGATCTTCTCTCGTCCATTGATGAGCGGGAACACCGACGGGCATCCGGCATATGCCATGCGGTTCACCGGCCAGGCATTCGAACTGAACCTTCAGTGTGATAGCGCGGACGAGGTGGAGCGGCGCTACGATCAGCTGGTCGCTGCGGGGGCGACGCCAACGGGGCGACCGGCGTTGCGGGAGTGGGACCAGTTCACCGGCTTCTTCGCGGATCCGGAGGGAAACATTCACTCTCTGTTTGCGAATGTGTAGCGAGTGTCTACATTCCCGCGCAGGCTCAGTCGTCCGTCACACCGAACTCGTCGACCACACCGCTAACGCTGACGTAATCCGGTCGAGTTCCGCTTTTCGATCTAGAGCCCGGACTTGAGGAGAGCCCCGAAGCGCGCTTCCGGACCTGTCGAGTTCGTGCGCCCTTCAAGCATCAGCCTTCGCGCGGTTGAGGCCCATCGAGACATACGCGGAGAACCCAGCTCGCTTCGCGAACTTGATGCGTCGTCGCTGCGTCTCGGTGAATCCGAGCTTGGCGTACAGTCCGAGGGCGGGGGTGTTGGTGTCCTTGATATCACGTAGCACGAACTCGTCGGAGGGCAGCTCCAGGAGCCGACGCATCAGCGCAGTGGCTACGCCTTTGCCCTGATGCTGCGGCGCTGTCGTGACGAATGCAATCTCCGTCAGACCGTCGCGGGCACCGTCGTAAGCCCCCATGAATTGGCTTCGGATGATCCGATAGCTGATCATCCCGTGTATTGGACCGAGCACGCGCTGGAGCTCGTGCCGATCCGGCTTGAAGCACTCCTGCTCGCCTTCGGTGACGACCGCGACCGCGGCGGGCTCGCCGTCGACGAGCGCGATGTGGAAGCGCTCCAGGATGAGCATCGCGGCGAATGCGTCGGCGAGTACATCCGCGTTCTTGGAGAAGAAGGCGAAATCCTCGGCGAATCCTTGCGTGAGAACTTCCGCGATCTGGTGTCGGTACTCCTCCCCGAGTTCGTCTGCACGTGTGACTTCGATCTTCATCGGGGCCCTCCTGTGAATACTCGTAGGATCAGGTCGACATCGGGCTTCGCGGATTCCTCCCCCAGAGCAACGTGCAACGTTGTGATGCCGGTTAGCATGGCGAAGTAGTGAGTGGTTAGTCGGGCGGAGTCTCCCTCGGCGATCTGACCCTTAGCTTGGCCTCGCGCGATCAGCGAGGCGAAGGCCCGCCAGATCGTTCTCTGTGATGCGGCCAGCCGAGATGAGGTTCCCTCCGGGGTGTCCGTCGTGACGCCCTGATTTATCATCATGTAGAACTCGGCCGCGCCGTCGTTCGCTACGAGGTCCGCCACGTATACCTCGGTGAAGGATCGGATCATGGAGATCGGATCCCCTTCCGTCGAGAGCTGCGCGGCGACAGCCCCGAGCCCGCGCGAGGCCTGATCGATCAGTTCATCGAACAGCTCTTGCTTGCTCGCGTAGTGCCGGTAGATCGACCCGGTGCTGATCCCCGCCTCGATGGCGATCTGACGCATGTTCGTGGCCGCGAAACCACGGTGCGCGAACACCCGGACGGCAGCCGTCTCCACAGCGGAGCGCGTGGCTGAGCGCAACGCTTCGTTCTGCTCTGTCGTCCGCGGCACGATGACCCTTTCAATGAACTCGTGTTCATTTTATGCTTCGATCGCATGCGGCGCCACCCGGTGCTCGACTTGGGCTGGTACCCGAGGTGCCTGGTGGGCAGTGGATGGTAGCTCACAAGGATTCGCGATCCGCTTCGCTCGAGATCGCTTCGGTTGATGTCGACACATCCGCCATCGTCGATCTGCGGGAACCTGCGGTTCTCGACGAACTGGGCATCGAGATGGCTGATGCGATCGCACCGTGGCAAGGTTTCCGCGTCGGGCGGTGAGCCCACGTCCTGGGGTGCGAGGGAGAGGTCGGTCGCGGCTGGTGCACCGATAGCTTGTCTCGTAGGTGAGCATGACACTGTCAACGAAGATGTCTCGTCAGTTGACGGCTTGCATGACCTGCATCAGATGTCCGGCGAGCTCCTCAACCCACGCAATGAGCAGGCGACCGAGCCATGTCGCTGGCGTCTTGATTGGCTTCGCTCCGAGCTCGATGAGCCGCGCATAGCCAGCACGAACATCGTCAGTCCAGAGGATCAACGCGGCGCGTTGGCCGTGTCGTCGCTGTCGTCGCGGAGCAGCTGGGGGCCCGCCCTGGAGAAGTGGCCTGCCGTTGCCCATCCAGGATGCCACGGTGAAAAGCTATCCTCGGCATATGAGGCGATTTCGGCAGGTCGACGTGTTCGGCGAGGAATCCTGCACGGGAAACCCCGTCGCTGTCGTGCTCGATGCCGAGGGACTCGACGACGATGCCCTCAAGCGGTTCTCGGTCTGGTCGAACCTATCGGAGTGCACCTTCGTGCTGCCCCCGACAGAGCGAGGCGCGGACTACCGGGTGCGCATCTTCAGCCTGAACACAGAGCTTCCCTTCGCGGGGCACCCGACCCTGGGAACCGCTCGGGCATGGCTGGATGCGGGAGGCGTCCCTGCGACGCCAGGCGTCGTGATGCAGGAATGCGGTGCTGGGCTGGTCCCCGTGCGCGTCGAGGCGGACCGCCTCGCCTTCACAGCGCCCCCACGACTGCGCTCGGGTCCCGTCGACCCCGACCTGCTCGCCGTAGTGATCGAGATCCTCGGGGTCGAGCCCGAACGGGTGCTGGCCGCGGAATGGCTCGACAACGGCCCGGGCTGGGTGGGGCTTCTGCTCGATCACGCGAACACTGTCCTGAAGCTGCGTCCGGACGCGACAGCGCATCCGGGCCGATGGGACATCGGCGTCATCGGCGCTCAGGACCCGGGCTCGGAGACGGCGTTCGAACTGCGAGCATTCTTCACCGAGGGTGACAAGCCGCTGCTCGAGGATCCAGTGACAGGGAGTCTGAACGCCGCGGCCGCGGAATGGCTGATCGCGATACAACGCGCCAACGCGCCCTATATCGCCGCGCAGGGAACCGCGATGGGCCGAAGAGGTCGCATCCATGTCAGTGTCGAAGACCACACATTGTGGGTCGGCGGGCGAGCCGAGGTGGTCCTCTCAGGAACCGCCGTTCTGTGACGGTTCAGGAGTCAGAGGTTGGTCTGTACCGGAACGTGGTTGAGTTCTGCTTCAACGTCAGCGGTCGAGGCGCGGGCACTGGGTGCCGGTGGATGCGCTCTTCGTGGTAGTTATCGCTGATGGAGGTCCTTGCGCACTGCGTTGCGGCTTGCGAAGTACTTCGGAACTTCGGCGGAGTTCTGGATCAACCTGCAGAGCCACTACGAGCTCGACCGCGCTGAGGGCATCGCAGGGGAGCAGATCGCGTCGATCACACCGCGGAAAGTCGCGTGAGCGTGCCGAGCGTTGATGAGATCGCTGCGACCGACGATGAAGCTGCTGCGGGCTTTCACATCGTGCGAAACTGATCGCATGATTCTGCCGACCCCGACGTTGGAGACAGAACGACTGCGATTGCGTCCGTTCACGGATGCAGACGCGGACGACCTTTTTGCGTTGCAGAGCAATGCCGAGGTGTTGCGCTATTGGGACTCTGCGCCGTGGGTGGAGAGGGCATCTGTCACGCGCTTCATGGTCGGCTGTCACAAGATGGCTGAGGAAGGCAGTGGTGCGCGGATCGTCATTGAGCGCCTGTCTGACCACGTGTTCCTCGGCTGGTGCACCTTCAACAGTTGGAACTCTGACTTTCGAAGTGCGTCCCTGGGGTACTGCCTCACCGAAGCTGCCTGGGGCCACGGCTATGCGACAGAGGCAGCACACGCCCTGCTCGAGTGGGCCTTCGAAACGCTCGACCTCAACCGCGTGCAGTCCGAGACCGATACGCGCAACTCGGCATCAGCTCGTGTTCTCGAGAAGTTGGGCTTCATACGTGAGGGGACATTGCGCGAGGATTGCATCGTCAACGGTGACGTGTCCGATTCCTGGGTGTACGGCTTGTTACGGAACGACTGGGGCAATCTATCCGGGCTTCGTTGAGGTCTCTCGCGCACGCCGGCTTTCGCGAATCCGTTCGGGCTCACGCTCTTCCCCGCTGGTCTATCGGGTGCTCCCTGTACCTCTGCCAGGCGTGGAGAAGATCCTCGCGGGCACCCGTGGGGTTGGCCTCGTGCCAGGCACGGGTGAATCTGTTGTACTCGAACTGGGCGTCGATCGTCTTTGCGCCCTGCTCGCGCGTTGCCCAATAGTGGTCGAGCGCATCTTGCATGGTCTGCGTGCCGTCGGCACCAGCAAAGAAGGAGCGCATCTCGGCATCGAACCCGAAGGCCCCTCCCACATGCTCGACAAACCAGGCGCGTACGATCTGACTGCACCGTTGACCCTCAGGGATCACCGTTTCTGGTGTCAGCGGGCTGGTCAGTTGCGCACGGACAGCGCGGCTGGCCCGTTGCGACTCCGCGAAAGGAACGTCGTCTAGCTTCGCTGCGATCCGTTGGGTCAGAATCTCCTTGCCGCCGGTCGCCCGGATGCCGAGCCGTCTGGCGAAGTCGGCCAGCTCTTCCTTGAGCCAATACCAACGGAGTAGTTCACCGCCGGTCAGATTCGCTGTCAGTCCTGGGCGTTTCTCGTCGATCATGGCAATTCAGGTTACCTGGCACGTTTCGACAGTGTGGTGCATGGCCGCGCAGCCGCCGACGCTAGCGGAATGTTCGGCTGATCGCGCTCCCCGTCTGGAACAGGGCGATCCACACGAAGAGCTTCTGGATGGGACGCAGCAGCAATGCGATGAGTCCTCGCCAGCCGTGGCGTCGCGACCATGACTTGCGGATCTGGAGTTGGGTGCCACCTGTCGTGGTCACTAAGGCGAATTCAGTCAGAATCGGATTGCTCCGCGCGGCGTCGGGATATCCAAAGCTCCACGCGATGCTTCCCGGTTGATGTGCTGCGATGAGTTCAATGCTCCGGCGATGAAATTTGGGTCTTACCTTCACCGGCTTCCCGTCTGGGTAACTGGTGGGCGCGAAACCCTGCCAGACCGTACCTGGCGTCGCATCCCGGCTGGCGTGATCGATGACGCCGATGCCGGGTTCCCACTCGGGAATGCGTGCGGGGTCTGCGAGGAGCTCCCATACCGCCTCCATCGGCGCGCAGGCGAACGTCTCTATCGACACTGAGGTCCGACCCTTCACCTTTGCTGCAGCAGGCATAGCCGCCCCACCGGGGGAGGCGAACTGTTCGAGATGCTCGAGCAGAGCGTCGGGCGTGGTGCCCAGGTGGTCGAGGATGTCTGCGATCAAACCGCTGGGCTCCGCGACGAGTTCTCGGAGCACTGCGGCGGCGTCGCCGGCCTTGCCCTTGCCGCCAGATTTGGCGATGAGGTCAGAAGCACGCTTACTCCACTCGTACCCGTCCGTCTCGTGGAACACGATCCTTCCAGCCTCGGGAAACGAGGCGTCGATGCCGAGAGAAGCGAGCTGCATCTCGTGCTGCTTCTCGACAGCACGACGGGCGCTGTCAAGGTCGATACCTAAGCTGCGCAGTGCGCGGCCGGCAGATTGGTCATTGATGACCATGGCGAGGAACATATGCTCGATGTCCGCTTCGCGAAGCCCGAGCCTGGATGCTTCCTCCATGGCGGCAAGGGAGAGCGATTGACTCGTTTGAGCGGCGCGAACGAACTTGCTCATGCATTCCTCCTGAGGGTCGGGATCGTGGGGTCGATTCGTTTGGAGTGCTTCTTATGGGCGGCCTGTCGTGTCACCCCGAGCGCGTCGGCGATGTCCTGCCAATTCATGCCTGAACGCAAGGCGGCCTCGACTTGCCGAAGCTCCAAGGTGTCCGCGAGTATGCGCAACGATGCCACCGCCCGCAATCCCGCTCTCGGGTTGCTGGTATCTGTTGCCAATGCCGCGATCTGCGAAGACTCCATACCGTCAACCTATGTTGCTAAATGCAATCCTGTCAACCTGGGTTGCATACCGACCGGGGGTCAGCGGAATGTTCGGCTGGTCGCTCTATAAGGTGGGATCACGATGTTTTCTCTTGCGCAGGAGCGTGCCGGAGCTCCGCTTACGCTTGTCGATCTCCCTGTCCCTCAGGCGGGTCCCGGTCAAGTGCGGATCAAGGTTGAGGCGATCGGCCTGAATCCGGTAGATGCGGAACTTGCAGCGTCGGGAAACGCACAGTGGGTCTGGCCGCACGTGCCGATCTTGGATGCCGCAGGCGTCGTCGACGCGATCGGTGATGGTGTCACAGAGTGGCGCGTAGGTGATCGAGTTGCGGGTCACGGCGACCTTCGTGCTGACGGTGCGGCGGCACAGTTCGTCATATTCGGTGCGGAAGTTCTGGCACGGATCCCGGACGGTGTCACTTGTGTTCAGGCAGCAGCCGTCCCTTGCGCCGGCATGACTGCATATCAGGCCGTACACCGACGGCTCGATGTCCGTTCGGGGCAGAGCATCCTCATTACTGGAGCCACCGGTGGAGTCGGTGGATTCGCCGTGCAGCTTGCCGCCCGGGCCGGTGCGCACGTCATCGCACTTGCCTCGCACGGACATGAGGATGTCATGCGCCTCGGCGCCACCGTGGTCATCGACTACCGCGCCGCCGATGCAGCAGAACAGATCCTTGCCGCCAACGATGGCCGCGGTCTCGACGCTGTCGTGGACGCCGTCAACTCAGCAAGCGCCACGCGCCACCTCGCCATGCTGGGGTACACGGGTGGCATCGCCTGCATCGCAGGTGTGCCGGAGTTGCACGCGATTGCGTCCTTTGGCATCTCGCCATCGGTTCACGAAATCTCCCTCGGCGCCGCGTACAGCCACGGCGAGGATCGCCATCGCCGCGACCTCAGCATCATGCTGACCGACCTCCTTGACCGAGTGGCCGACGGTCGGCTTGTGGTGCCGATAGCAGAAGTCATCGGGCTCGATGAAATTGATGCAGCGCTGGTCGGAATGCGCGAGCGCCATACACGCGGCAAGATCGTGTCTGTCGTCTAGTGCGATTCAATATGCAGTCGTATTCCGTCAGTCGGTGAGTGTCCGGCGGCACGCCGTCTATCGATTCATGCGTGTCGTGGAGAAATCGGCAGCAGCGTACGGCCCCGCCTGCGGCCGAGCCGGTGGGTAAGGCTCTACAGCGAAGCTCGCCCGGTCCTGCGCGTCGTCCTCGGGGCGATAGCCAAGCTGCTTTCCCGCGTTCAATGACCACCAACGCTCGGTGTTCGCCGAGACGGCGTAGAACCCTGCTCCAGGCTGATCCGCAACCATGGCGGCGTCGAACGCGCGGAGTGCGTCGCCTGGGCTGAGCCACGTCCGCAGGTCACGTTGGGTATGGGGCAGCTCCTCATACGATCCGATTCGCACCGTCACAGTGAGGAGTTGGAACTTGTCTGCGTAGAGTCGGCAGAGAGCTTCTCCAGCGACCTTGGAGACGCCGTAGAACCCATCGGGTCTGACTGGCATGGAAGGGTCGACCATTGTGTCTGCGGGGTACATGCCGGTGACGCGGTTGCTGCTTGCAAAGACCACACGCCGGATTCCTGCTCGGCGTGCGGCTTCGAGTACGTGGTAGGTTCCGACAATATTGACCTCTGCGAGATCGTGAAAGTCCGCCTCATCGGAGATGCCTCCGAGGCGGACGATGCCGTCGCAGCCCTCGGCGCTGCGCGTCATGGCGTCGAGATCGCGGAGGTCGGCGGCCATGACCTCGTCGTCCTCCGCCACTGCGTGTGGCCTCGCCAGATCGACTGAGCGCAACGCAATGCCGTGGTCAGCAAGGTGACGACGAAGCGCGACACCGATGCGCCCCGCGGCACCCGTGATCAGCCATCTGCTTTGACGCATGGCGCGATCCTATCCACCACGTCTGAGGAACGTCCTCTGGATCGATATCGCGGCCTAGAAGCGCACCCAGACAACTGAGTCCGGCAGCGGTCTCAGCTGCTGATGCCGACGGCAGCGCCGATCAGGGCGTCATCACCGAGCGCTTGCAGCATGTAGGCAGCGAGATCATCGCGGGGGATCGATCCTCCGAGGTGCCCCTTCTCGCCGACCTGGAGCGCGCGCCAGCTGCCGGTCGCTGGCCGATTGGTGAGGCCGGTGGGCCGCACGATGGTCCACTTCGTCGAAGAACGCATCACCGCATCCTCCTGCTCGTTGTGATCTGCCAGGGGAACGGCGAGCACTCCTTTCATCAGCAGGCGCAGCGGTGCGGGCATGAGCGCGCCGGAATCACCAGCACCGAGGGAGGACTGCACGGCAAGGCGGGAGGCACCCGCCTGCTCCATGCCGCTGATGACGGCGCGGGTGACCGAGGTCCTGTGGCGGGAGTTTCCCTTCGCCCCGCCGACGGTGACGACGACAGCATCCGAACCGGAAACGGCATCCCGCACCACGGCGGGGTCGGTCGCGTCACCAGCGATCGCATGAACGCCTTCGGGGGCGGTTCCGCTGCGCGAAAGGGCAGTCACCTCATGACCTGCGCTGGCCGCGAGTGCGGCAAGCCGCGCTCCGGTGCCCTTCGATCCTCCGATGATCGTGATCTTCACGTCGTGCCTCTCTCGTGCATGCCTCTCGTGGGCACGCATCGCTCCAGCGTAGACGAGCTGACACACCCTCTTGGATCTGCGCTCTGCAATTAGACTGACGGACGAAGACCCGTCGCACAGGAGGATCCCACACGTGTCCCAGCTGAACATCTCGGAGCCCGAAGGCCGCGCCGTCCCGTACGTCGTCGAAGGTGAGGGCCCAGTTGCTCTTGTGCTGATCACTGAACGCGCACTGGACTCCGACGGGCTCGGTGTGATCTCGCACTATCTCGCCGAAGAAGCAGGCTTCCGCATCATCCGCATCGGAACGGGTGCGGGCGCGGCCGATGAATCAGCGGACGACCGGGTTGCCGATGTTCTGGCAGTGCTCGACCACCTTGGCCTCGAGGACAGCTGGGTGGGCGGGTACGGGATCGGAGGCACGGCCGCTCGCTCCTTCGCCGCCGCGCACGTCGATCGCGTCAATGGGCTTCTGCTGTTGGGCGTTGAGGATGCCGACATTCCCCTTGCACCGGCGATCCCCGTCCTGCTCGTGCAGGGCACCGCAGATGACGTGACGCCGGCGGCCAACGCCGAGAAGCTGCAGGCGACGGCCCCTGAGCGAGCCAGCATCAAGACGCTCGAAGGGGCCGATCACTTCTTCCCGGTCACGCACCCGATCGAGACGGCCGTCATCATCGAGGAGTATCTCGACTGGGACTGATCACGCCCCGCACAGTCGTGTCTCCCGGCTCGGCTATGGTCGACTCGTAGCGATGATGTGAAGACGGAGGAACCGATGCGGAAGCTGTGGCAGAGCGATCTCGGGATCGGCGGACTCTTTCACCGTCACGCTCGTGACGACACCCCTGAAGAATCCAAGTACGTCACGGGCAAGCTCGTGAGATTCGTCCACAACGGGGTGCCTACTCGCGTCCCCGATGATCTCACGGTCACTGACGCGACCGTCCTCGCGGCGCAGAACAGCGATCAGATGGCGCTGTTCCTGTATTCGCAGCCCACTGGGGCGCAGATCGAAGAACTCGCCGAAGCATGGGCGCTGCATCCGGTGCTGGTCGAGGACCTCCTGAACGCCGGTCAGCGTCCCAAACTCGAACGCTACGGCGACACGCTCTTCCTCGTGGCGAAAGCAGCGCGGTACCTCGACGACAGTGAGGCCGTGGACTTCGGCGAGTTCCACGTTCTGCTGCGCCCGGGAGCGGTCGCGGTGCTCTGTCAGGATTCCCGGTGGTTGCGCCGCCCCGAGCACTCGAAGCACGATGGCCGCGACGCGCGCGAGGTCGATTTCGGAGATCGTGAGCGCGCCATGCTCACCGACCAGAGCCTGCTGAAGATGGGGCCGGTGGCTGTCGTCTACATGCTCCTCGATGCGATCGTCGACGGTTACGGTCCGGTGCTGAGCGGCATCTCCGCAGATAGAGAAGAGATCGAACGCCAGGTCTTCGGCGGCGTCGCGACGGTGGCGGAGCGCATCTACCGACTGAGCCGCGAGGTCGTGGAGATGCAGCAGGCGATCGCGTCGCTGACGGAAGCAGTTGATCTGCTTCGCTCCGAGCCGAGTGGGCACGAGACTTCGCAAGAGTTGCGTACGCGCCTCGATGATGTCGCTGACCGGCTCGTGCAGGCAGACACGAAAGCATCCGGCTTGCGCGATGCTCTTGCGCAGATTCTGAGCGTCAACGCAACCCTGGTCAACCAGCGGCAGAACGAAGACATGAAGCGGATCTCCGGGTGGGCGGCGATCCTCTTCGCCCCTTCGCTGATCGGTGGCGTCTATGGCATGAACTTCGATGAGATGCCCGAGCTGCACTGGGCATTCGGCTACCCGTTCGCCCTTGGACTGATGCTCGCGCTCGCGGCAGTGCTCTATACCGTCTTCAAACGCAGCAAGTGGATCTGACCTCGATCAGTCCTGCTCGCCAGGGCGCCGCCGGCTGCTCTTGGTCTCTGACCGTCGACGCTTCCCCTCGAGCCGCCGTCGCTGCGACCCCTTCGTCGGACGAGTCGACCGGCGGGTGACAGCCGGCATCACCGCTTCGCGGAGAAGCTCAGCGAGGCGCTCCCTCGCCGCGAGTCGGTTCTGCCGTTGGGATCGCTGCTCACTGGCGCTGATCGTGAGGACCGTGCCGGCAAGACGCGAGCTGAGGTAGTCGAGCACGCGCTCTCGCTGTGCGACGTTCAACGCACTGGTCGTTCCGACATCGAGACTCAACTGCACGCGGGAGTCTGTGGTGTTCACACCTTGACCGCCCGGACCAGACGACCGTGAGAACTGCTCGTGGAGTTCATCAGCCGGTACCCGGAGGCCACGGGGCGCTCCGGGTCCGCCGGCGACGTTCAGATCTTCCACGCGACCAGTCTGTCGCACTCAGAGTTCAGCGGTCACGCGTGCTGACCCGCGTGCGGACCCTCAGCGATCTCCTCGACCGTCTTCGCGTTGAAGGCAGGCAGATCATCCGGCGTCCGGCTGGAGACCAGGCCCTCGTCGACGACGACCTCCTCATCCACCGGCTGGGTGTGTCCGTTCTTCCCGGTGACCTTCTGATCGGCGGGGGAGACGAGCTGAGCGCGGGCACCGGCTTCCGTCACCGCACCCGAGGGGCTGGTCAGCTCACTGTCTTCAAATCCGTCGGTGAGTAAAAAAGCCACGTTCTTGCCTTCGAGTTCTGCCATTGTCATCTCCTCGTTTGTGAGTTTCTCGTGGACGGTGCAACAGATCTCAGAAGCGCCGCGGCGGCGGGTTCTGCGAGTCCTTCGGATCGGGGACAGCGGGTTTGCCGGTCTGAACGCCTTCAGGCGTGATCGGTTCGAAACCCTTGCTGTCTTCCCTGGTCTCCTCTACGGGCACCTCAGTGAGTGGTTCTTCTTGCGGGTTCGTCGCATCAGACATGACGTTATCCTTCCCATCGATCTGCTCACTATCGTCTTTGCCGCGATGATCTCCGAGGGGGTTGACGTCACACGCGAAAAAGGGTGGGATGCCGAAGCATCCCACCCTTTCGCACGACTGCTGATCAGAGCGGCTGGGGCAGGATCGTGAAACTCACTGCCCCCTGCTCGTCCACTCCCGCATCGAGGACCTTGTCAGACAGTGCCTCGGCAGCGTTGTCTTCCAGGAAGACTCGGGCCCCAGGGCCCTCGATGACGATATCCGCGGGTTCAGGGGACGGTGCGATCTGAACGGCGAAACGCGCTTCGCCGTTCGGACCCTGCCCTTCCGCGGTCTGGATGCGAAGCCCGGCCTCTGCGCTGGCATCCTCTCGGCCGACGATCGTGGTGACGACGGCATCTGCATTCTCGGTCAGGGTGAGCACAGGGCTCTCCTTCCGTGTTGCGGACATGCTCCGGACAGAACATGTCCGGGCCACGATTCCGCACAGCGCCGGTGTCTTCAAGCTCAGCGGCAGGATTGTGAGGAACCTCTCATGTGCGCATCATCGAGGAGTGCCTCGAAGACTGAAGATCGCTCGTCGCAGGTGCCGCCTATGGTTGAGGTGTGTCCCGTAACTCAGCAGCCGCCGCCCCCGTTCCCGTAAACCTTCCCCTCGAGCGTCGTCTGGCGGCCGCCGTCGAGCGGTACGGCGAATCGGTCGTGATGGCCCGCTCGCTCTCGTTGCTCGCCGGTCATGACGAAGGAGCCGACTTCCTGCTCTTCGTCGGAGGAGAGCACGCCCAGGGCATCCTGGACGGGGCACCTGTGCTCTACTGGCCCGAACTCTGGGGCGCGCGTGCACTTCTGCATGTCTGGGACGAATCCGTCTGGGACGAGACGGCAGAGTCGCTTGTGATCAGCACGCTGAACAACCCCGCCTGGCGGGTGAAGGAGATGGGAGCGAGGCTCGTCGCAGCGCGTGAGCTCGACGCGGCATCCGAACTCGCCGACCTGCTGGGAGAAGAAGTTCCGCGGGTGCGCGCGGCCGCGGCCCGGGCGCTGGGCGCGATCGGCTCCTCAGCGGATATCGACCGCATCGGGGTGCTGCTCAAGGATCCCGAGGTGGAAGTGCGCCGCGCGGCTCAGCAGAGTATCGACAGATTGCGATCACGTTTCCCAAAGGACTGACTGCGGAGTGGGCGGCGAGACGGCGGCGGGCAGGGCTGAGCGGCATTCCTGAGACAATTGACGGATGTCCGTAACCCTCGTCGTCCAGAATCTCGCCGGCGGGTACGGTCACCGCACGCTCTTCGACACTCTCGATCTGACGGTCGCGCCAGGAGATGTCGTCGGAGTCGTGGGAGCGAATGGCGCCGGCAAGTCGACGCTGCTTCGCCTCCTCGCCGGCGTCGATGAGCCACAGCGTGGAACAGTCACGCTGTCGCCGTCCGACGCTTTCGTCGGCTGGTTGCCGCAGGAGCATGAGCGCGTTCCCGGTGAGACGGTGTCCGGCTACATCGCTCGCCGGACCGGGTGCGCGCAAGCCACGCGGGAGATGAACGCCACAGCCGAGGCGCTCGGCGACCCGTCTCTCGCACCCGCGGGCGTGGATCCCTCAGACGCGTATTCGATCGCCCTGGATCGCTGGCTCGCCAGTGGTGCCGCCGATCTGGACGAGCGCGTACCGCCGGTGCTGGCCGACCTCGGCTTGACATCGCCCGGTACGGGCTTCGAGGAGGTCCCCATGACCTCGCTCTCCGGAGGCCAGGCTGCTCGTGTCGGTCTGGCCGCACTGCTGCTCTCGCGTTTCGACATCGTGTTGCTCGATGAGCCGACGAACGATCTGGACCTCGACGGCCTCGAGCGGCTCGAGACGTTCGTCCGTGGCCTGCGCGGGGGAGTGGTTCTCGTGAGCCATGACCGGGAGTTCCTCGCTCGCTGTGTGACACGCGTGCTCGAACTCGACCTCGCCCAGAACTCCAATCGCGTGTACGGCGGCGGCTACGAATCGTATCTCGAGGAACGCGCGACGCTTCGCCATCATGCGAGAGAGAAGTATGACGAGTTCGCCGGAAAGAAGGCCGACCTCGTCTCGCGCGCCCGCGTTCAGCGCGAATGGTCGAGCCAGGGTGTGCGAAACGCGATGAAGAAGTCACCCGACAATGACAAGATCCGTCGCCAAGCCTCCACGGAGTCCAGCGAGAAGCAGGCGCAGAAGGTGCGCCAGATGGAGAGTCGCATCGCCCGACTCGACGAGGTCGAGGAGCCGCGCAAGGAATGGCAGCTCGAATTCACGATCGGGTCGGCGCCTCGCTCGAGCTCTGTGGTATCGACGCTCAGCAGTGCTGTCTTCAGGCAGGGCTCGTTCACGCTGGGGCCGGTGTCGCTGCAGGTGAACGGGGGAGATCGGATCGGGATCACCGGACCCAATGGGGCAGGGAAGTCGACACTGCTGCGCGCCCTGCTCGGCCAGCAGACGCCTGACGAGGGGGCCTCCAGCGTCGGCACGAGCGTGCAGATCGGCGAGATCGACCAGGCGCGCTCTCTGCTCTCCGGTGAACGGCCGCTCGCGGACACCGTGGAAGCCCGCGTTCCGCAGCTGACCTCGGGCGAGGTGCGCACCCTGCTGGCCAAGTTCGGGCTGAAAGCAAATCATGTGAGCCGACGGGTGGACGAACTGTCTCCGGGGGAGCGGACCCGCGCCGGTCTTGCACTGCTGCAGGCCCGTGGCGTCAATCTGCTCGTGCTCGATGAGCCGACCAACCACCTGGATCTTCCCGCGATCGAGCAACTCGAAGAGGCCCTCGAATCCTACGAGGGCACGCTGCTGCTGGTGACCCATGACCGGCGGATGCTGGACACCGTGCGCACCGACCGGCGCTGGGGCGTCGACGCTGGCCGCGTCACGGAGGCGTGAGTACTACCGTCTTATGTGCGCAGGTTCTTGCGCAGGAAAACCTGCTCGGTGCCGTCGTCCTGGGCCACCCTGCGCGCCTCGACGTAGCCGCATGATTCGTAGAGGCGGATGTTCGCTTCGCTGAGGCTACCGGTGAACAGCTCCGATTCGCTCGCAGTGCTGCCGTTCTCCGCAGCCTTCAGCAGCGCGCGTCCGACGCCTTCGCCCTGCATATCGGGCGCGATGGCGATTCGACCGATCAGCAAGACCTCGTCGTCCTGAACGGCACGGATCGCGCCGATGAGACGCCCGTCAGCTGTGGCGACCCAACCGGCGTTCTCAGAGATCTCCGCACGCAATTGCTCGAGGGTCTGGGTC
Source organism: Microbacterium zouquanmingi (assembly GCF_052266675.1). Classification (NCBI taxonomy): domain Bacteria; kingdom Bacillati; phylum Actinomycetota; class Actinomycetes; order Micrococcales; family Microbacteriaceae; genus Microbacterium; species Microbacterium zouquanmingi. The sequence goes on along the minus strand of NZ_JBQPRA010000003.1, from coordinate 618,528 downwards.
AACGGAGGCATGTCGGCACTGCCGTAGATGAGCGCTTCGGAGACGAAGGCGGCCCGCTGGATCGTGAGGATCTCGCCCGCGTCATCCTTCGTGATGCGACGCAGCTCGATGCGCGGTCCCTCTTCTCGCAGCCGTGGCTCGCGGCGCCGTTCCGGGTGAAAGCCGGCTTTGTCGGCGTAGAATTCCCGGACGCGACTCATATCCGCTGCGATGTCGCCCGTGGTCTCGACGGTCACTCCGAGTCCGGTTGTCATGGTGGTTCGATCGACGTAGCCCAGGGTCAACGGCATCCCGGTCTCCTGCGCGATGCGGTAAAAACCGGACTTCCAGTACGCCGTGTTGCTTCGCGTTCCATCCGGCGTCACCACGAGACCGAATACCTCGCCCTCGCGGATCAGCGCGACGACATCGGAGACGACCCGGCTCGGATTCGCGCGATCCACGGGGATGCCACCGAGCGCGCGCATCAGCGAGCCGCGCCAGCCGGCGAACAGACTCGCTTTGCCCAGCCACCTGAAGTCGATTCCCAGCCGCCAGGCAATGGCGAGCATGAGCACGAAGTCCCAGTTCGAGGTGTGCGGAGCGCCGATCAGCACGGTGGGATTGGTGGGCGCCGGTTCGCTGACCAGCTTCCATCGGCTGAGTGCCCAGAAGGCCCGCGCGAGGAGACGTCGAATCATGTCTCAACCGTATGCGCGCGAGCGTCCCGTTCTGCACCACGTGACACCAGCAGCGGCAGCACCAGCCACAAGCTGACGACGATGATCGATCCCAGGATGAGCACGACAACGGCGAATGTGCGATCCAGCGTGAAATCGACGATCAGTACGGTCACGCCGACGCTGAGGATGCCGACGACGACAAGGTCTGCCTTGACCAGGCGGGCCGCCATCCGCACGAGCTCGGGCTTCTGCCTCCGACCGAACAGAGACCGATGCATGCCGACGGGGGCGAGCGCGAGGATCGTCGCGAGTGCGGCAAGACCGACGAGCACCAGATACAGCCCCACCTGCAGCGGATCGAGCTCGGTGAAGCGCGGCTGGAACGCCACCGCCAGCAGAAAACCGGACAGCACCTGGGTGCCGGTCTGCATGACGCGCAGCTCTTGCATGAGCTCTTCCCAGTTGCGGTCAGCCCGCTCATTCGCTGTCTCGTCGCGTCCGTCTTCACTCAGCGCGTCGCCGAGGGAGCCCTCTTGATCCATGGCTCAAGTGTTCGGCGTGCGCGCGCTCGTGTCCAGCCCCTTGACCTCATCGCGCTCGATGTGCCGCCGTACGGATACCGGCGTAGCATGGAGCCATGACCGATTCCCGGACGACGGATGCCGCGCAGACTGGCGCTGTGCAGGAGACGCAACCGCTGATGGCTCCCGCAGGACTCAACCTGCTGGGCGATGAGAGCGCAGGGGGCTGCTGCGGCGGCGGATCCTGCGCGATGCCGGGCGAGTAAGTCCCACCCGGCACCGACGCTGGCGGTCAGTTTCCCCCGGCGAACTCGGAGTCGATGTCGTCTGCGGGCTTGCGGACGAACGCGCTCAGCGCGACAGCGCCCAGCGAGACGATCGCCGCGATGAGGAACGCCATGCGCGCTCCGGGCGCACCTGCGGCGGCTGTCTCAAGTCCCTGCTGCTCGCCCGTGTGCAGGATCGATGAGTAGATGACGGTCAGCAGAGCGACACCCGCGGCGCCGGCCACCTGCTGAATCGTGTTCAGCGCGGCGGATCCGTGCGAGTACAGGTGGCGACGCAGCGATCCGAGCGACGCGGAGAACAACGGCGTGAACGACATGGCCAATCCCACCGAGATCACCGTCTGCGCGATCACCAGCAGCCACCACGCGGTGTGCTCGCCGATCGTGGCGTAGAAGAACAGCGCGGCCGACACCATGATCGTTCCGGGCACGAGCAGTGTGCGCGTACCGCGGGCGTCGTAGACGCGGCCCATCACCGGCCCGAGCAGACCCATCAGCACGGAACCGGGCAGCAGGATCAGGCCGGACTGCAGCGCGTCGAGCCCTGCGACGTTCTGCAGGTACTGCGGAAGAAGAACAAGAGTGCCGAACATCGACAGTGCGAGGATCGCCATCACGATGACGGAGATCGTGTAGTTACGGCTGAGGAAGACTCGCAGGTCGAGCAGAGCGTCATCCACCCGTTGCAGCACGAGCTGGCGCCAGACGAACAGCGCGAGAGAGATGATGCCCACCACAAGTGAGACGATGCCGATGACTTCGCCCGTCGAGCCCTCTCCGCCGAACTGGCTGAGCCCGTAGACGAAGCCGCCGAAGCCGAAGACCGACAGCACGATAGAGAGGATGTCGATCGGAGCATCCTTGGTCTCACCGAGGTTCGTCATCCACTTCGCACCCATCGCGAGCGCGATGAGGGCGATCGGAAGCACGATGACGAAAAGCGCGCGCCAGCTGAACGCGTCGAGCACGGCACCCGCGAGCGTCGGTCCGATCGCGGGAGCGAGCGAGATCACCAGGCCGACGCGGCCCATCATCCGGCCGCGGGACTGGGGCGGCACCACGTTCATCATGGTCGTCATCAGCAGCGGCATCATGATTCCGGTACCGGCGGCCTGGATGATGCGTCCGACCAGCAGGATCTCGAAACCGGGCGCGAGCATGCAGACCAGCGTGCCGAGGGCGAACGCGCTCATCGCAGCGATGAAGATCTGCCTGGTGGTGAAGCGCTGGAGGAGGAAACCGGTGGTGGGGATGACGATGGCCATCGTGAGCATGAACGCGCTCGTGAGCCACTGACCCAGCTCCGGCGGGATGCCGAGATCGGCGTTCAGCTGGGGAATTGCAATGCCCATCGTCGTCTCGTTGAGAATCGCGACGAAGGCGGCGACCAGCAGCAGCCAGATCACCCTCATGTCGGATGCGGCGATCAGCGGTTCCTTCTTCGCGGTGGGAACAGTACCAGTGGGTGTGGTGGCCAAAGCGTCTCCTCAGCGACAGGGGGGGGTGGCGGAAGGCCAGAGAAGGAGCCGTCAGATCCGGCATCCGCTCGTGCGCGACATTCCAGGATAACCCTGCATGCCGCGCTCTCATTCCCCGCTCGCGGGATTTTCTGCCGATTAGGCTGAGCGCATGAGCATGGGTGGCGGACGAGGTGGGGGCGCGGGATTCCGCGGTGTCGATGCCGCGGCCCAGAAGAAGCTGAATGCGCAGGCCCCGAAGATCGATGGTCTCGGCAAGCGGGTGGTCGGACTGTTCCGTCCGTATCTCGCTCGTATCGTCATCACCGGCGCACTCGTCATCGTCGGGGCGGCGATCGCCGTCATTCCTCCGCTGATCGTGCAGCGCATCTTCGACGACGCGCTCTTTCCCGTCGACGGTGGTGGCCCGCAGATCGGGCTTCTCATCCGGCTCGTACTCACCATGGTCGGGCTGTTCCTCTTCTCAGCCGGGCTCGGTGTCGCCCAGACCTGGCTCACCTCGACGGTCGGAAACAGTGTGACGGGCGATCTGCGTGTTCGGCTGTTCGAGCACCTGCAAGCGATGGAGCTCGGGTTCTTCACGCGTACCAAGACCGGTGTCATCCAGTCCCGGCTGCAGAACGATGTCGGCGGGGTCTCGGGTGTTCTGACGAACACCGTCACCAGCATTCTCGGCAACGTGGTCACGGTGATCGCGTCGCTCGTCGCGATGATCCTCATCGACTGGCGGCTGACGATCATCGCCGTGGTGCTGATGCCGTTCCTCGTCATCGTGCAGCGCCGGGTCGGGCAAGTGCGCGCACGGATCGCGGGGGAGACGCAGGAATCCCTGTCGGAGCTCACCTCGATCACGCAGGAGACGCTGAGCGTGTCGGGGATGCTGCTGTCCAAATCGTTCAACAGGCAGCAGGCCGAGTCGGATCGATACCAGGCAGAGAACCGCAATCAGGTGACTCTGCAGGTTCGCCGCGCGATGAGCGGCCAGGGCTTCTTCGCGGTGGTGCAGGTGCTGATGGCATCCGTCCCGGCCGTGATCTATCTGGTCGCGGGGTATCTGATCGCCGGGGGCGAAGGCGCGATCACAGCCGGCACCGTCGTCGCATTCACGACTGTGCAGGCACGACTGCTTCAGCCGCTGATGGGGCTCATGCGAGTCTCGCTCGACCTGCAGACATCGCAGGCGTTGTTCGCGCGCATCTTCGAGTATCTCGACCTGGTGCCAGAGATCGAAGATGCCCCGAATGCGATCCCGGCGTCGCAGGCACCGGGTCCAAGGGGACAGATCGAGTTCCGTGATGTCGTCTTCCGATACCCGGATGCCGCGCCGGACACCCGCCCGACTCTGCAGGGAATCTCGTTCACCGTGAGCCCTGGGCAGCACGTCGCGTTCGTCGGCCCGTCGGGTGCGGGCAAGACCACCGTGCTGTATCTCGCCCCAAGGCTCTACGAAGCTCACGGCGGCGCGGTCCTCTTCGCGGGCGCTGATGTGCGCACGCTGACGCAGGGCTCGATCATCGACGATGTCGGGATCGTGTCACAGGAGACGTACCTCTTCCACGCCACGATTCGCGAGAACCTGATGTACGCGAAGCCGGATGCTTCGGAGGCGGAGATGGTCGCGGCATGCCAGGCAGCGAATATCCATCACATCATCACCGGCTTCGAGAACGGTTACGACACCGTTGTCGGAGAACGCGGCTACCGGCTCTCCGGAGGCGAGAAGCAGCGTATCGCCATTGCGCGGGTGCTGTTGAAGGATCCGCCGGTGCTGCTGCTCGATGAGGCGACTTCGGCCCTGGACACGGTCTCCGAGCGGGTGGTACAGGAAGCCATCGATAAGGCGGCGAGAGGCCGGACCGTGCTCTCGATCGCGCACCGGCTGTCGACGGTGATGGGGGCAGACATCATCCACGTGGTCGAGGCCGGGCAGATCGTCGAGTCGGGGACGCACGCAGAGTTGCTCGCCGCCGGCGGCCTGTATGCAGAGCTCGCCGCGCAGCAGGTGGCAGCGTCTCAGATCCTCGACACGGAGAAGAAGATCGAGCAGTCGGTCAGCGGCGGGTTGATGGCGGCCTTCGCCGACCGCCGGGCCGACCGCGCACCTCAGGGCTCGGTAGCGGAGGATGCCGTGGATGCTCTCACCGCGCCGGTGCCGCTGCTGGATGGTCAGGGCGTCGACCAGCGGGTATACCCGGCTGAAGGCTGAGCCTCAGTGCGACGACATTCCACCGTCGACGAACAGCGACTGGCCGGTCACATAGGCTGAGCCGGCGCCGGCGAGGAATACCGCGGCGCCGGCGAAATCATCGGGACGACCGTTGCGACCGATCATCGTGCGTGCGGCGAGTTCGGCGATCTTCTCCGGATCCTCCTGCAGGCGAGCGTTCAGCGGGGTGAGGACGAAGCCTGGGACAAGAGTGTTGCTGGTGACGCCGCGGCCGCCCCACGCCTCAGCTTCTGAGCGCATCAACGACTCTACGGCGCCCTTGGAGGCGCCGTAGATGCCGCTGCCGACGAACGCGCGGTGCGCCTGTTGCGAGCTGATGTGGATCAGCCGGCCGTAGCCGCGTTCGGCCATGCCGATTCCGTAGCGCTGGCCGAGCAGGAACGGCGCCAGCGCATTGACGGTCATCGTCGCATCCCAGTCCTCTTCGGTGATCTCGGCGTAGGGAGGGCGAATGTTGATGCCGGCCGAGTTCACGAGGATGTCGGGTTCGCCGAATGGCTCTGACGCGGCTTCGGCGACCGCGCGGATCCCGTCGCGGGTGCTGAGGTCTCCGATGACGCCTGCGACGCGGCATCCGCCCTCTGTCAGCTCGGCGACGGTCTCGTCAACGCGATCCTTTCCTCGGGCGACGATGACAGTTGCCGCGCCCGCGCGGGCGAGCGCCGTGGCGATGCCGCGTCCGATGCCGGAGCTGCCGCCGGTGACGATCGCGGTGCGGCCGTCGAGGGAGAAGAGGGAATCGAGGTACGTGCTCACAGGATCTCCACGAGAAGGATGCGCGTCACCACGAGAGGGCCGCAGCCAGATCAGGGTCGGGATGGACGTCGGCGAACTCGGGGAGCGCCCGAAGATCGTCAAGGAATGCTGCGACCTCGGCGGCGTATGCGGGGTCTGAGTGCCTGGCCGCGATCTCTTCGAGTGGAGCCATATCCATCGCGAGGATGAGATCGATCCGCGCGGTCACCGCCGCATGCGCACCGGCATCTCTCAGCACCTGGATGCCGCCGCGCAGAGCTGCGAGATAGTCGCGCAGCACGGGAAGCTGTGACTTGCTCTGCGTGATGGAGGAGCCGTCAGCGCGCAAGCGCCAGTGCACGATGACGTCGGGGATGACGTCGAAGGCCGATGCGCGGGTGTACATCCGCTGTGCGACGATCTGGTCTTCGTAGGCGACGCCCTCGGGGAAGCGCTCGCCCTTCCAGAAGGCGGTGCGGCTCAACTTCGACCAGGCGACGATATTCGCGGATGCCGCCGGATGCTCGAAGATGTTCGTGCGCAATCGCTCGGGATCTGTAGCGGCCGTCGTCCACGGCTGCACGCGCCCTGTCGTATAGCCATCACCCTGTGGGCGCAGGCGCACATAGGCGCCGGCGACGAAGTCGCTGCCCGTCGCGGTGATCGTGCCGATCAGGCGTTCGAGCGCGTTCGGAGTGAGCTCGTCGTCGCCGTCGAGAAAACCGAGGAACTCCGTATCGACCTGGGCGAGCCCGGCATTGCGGGCCGCTCCGAGACCGCGGGCGTATTCGTGAGCGAGGACGGTGAAGCGCGGATCGTCTGCGGCGGCGGCGCGAAAGATGTCGCCAGTGCCGTCGACGGATCCGTCATCGACGAGGATCGCCCGCCAGCGAGGCTCGGTCTGCGCGCGCAACGAGGCGATGGCCGCGGGCGCGAAGGACTCGATGTCGCGGCCGGGGACGATGAGCGTGACGATCGGGTCTGACACGCACAAGAGTCTAGGGGGCAGAGGCTCTTGTCAGCCCGAGACAGCGGCGACAGCATCCGCCACCAGAGCGGCGAGGCGCTCTGGGGCATCTCCCGGCAGCGGTTCGCGACCGAAGGTGAAACGGACCGAGGTCTGGGCGATCTCGGGGGCGATGCCGCACGCGAGCAGCACGTGCGACGGTTCGTCACTGCCGGCCGCACATGCCGAACCGCTCGATGAGATCACTCCGCGCCGCTCGAGCTCGAGCAGTACGCTCTCGCCACTGACGCCCGCGAGGGTGAAGCTCGCGACGCCCGGCAATCTGCTCGCCGGGTCGCCGGTCAGTGCCGCGTGCGGCAGTAGTTCCAGGACTCTCGTGATGAACCGCGCGGTCAACGCACCCACTTGCTCCGCACGTGAGGAACGCTCGGCTTCAGCGAGCTCGAGGGCTGTCGCGAGCCCGACGGCCCCCGCAACGTTCGCCGTCCCTGAACGGCGCCCGCGTTCCTGTCCGCCGCCGTGCAGTAGGGGCTCGAGCGGCACTCGGCCGCGCACCGCGAGCGCCCCGATGCCCTTGGGGGCGCCGAGCTTGTGACCGGCGATCGACACGGCATCCGCACCGAGGCCGGCGAGGGGGAGCCACCCGGCGGACTGCACCGCATCCAGGTGCAGCGGCACGCGAGCCTCCTTCGCGACCTGCGCGAGGGATACGGCATCCTGCACCGTGCCGATCTCATTGTTTGCGTGCCCGAGCGAGACGAGCGTGGTGTCATCGTGCAGCGCGGCCGCGAGAGCCGCCGGCGAAACGCGTCCGGCCTCGTCAACCGGCAGATGCGTCACTGTCACACCGTGGAACCTCTCGAGGAAGGCTGCGGATTCGAGGATCGACTCGTGCTCGATCGGCGTCGTGACCAGGTGGTGCCGCCCGTTCGCCAGTGCGGCCAGCACGATGCCCTTCACCGCGAGGTTGTTGGCCTCGGTTCCTCCTGCGGTGAAGATGACGTCGCCCGTGCGCATCCCGAGCACTCGCGCGACGCGTGACCTGGCATCCTCGAGCGCGCTCGCGGCGGCCTCGCCGACGGTGTGGTGACTCGAAGGGTTGCCGAAGATGCGGGTGAGATACGGATGCATCGCTTCGAGCACCTCCGGACGCACCGGGGATGTCGCCGCGTGATCGAGATAGAGCACGTCAGGCGATCCGTACGTCGAGCCCCAGATCCAACGCGCGCGCGGAGTGGGTGAGCGCGCCGACCGAGATCACGTCGACGCCGGTGTCGGCGATGGCGCGCACGGTGTCGAGGTTCACCCCGCCCGATGCTTCGGCCGTTGCCCGGTCGCCGATCTGCGAGACCGCCGCCCGCAGATCCTCGAGCGAGAAGTTATCGAGTAACACGGTGTGCGCCCCGCCCGCGAGCACTGTCTCGACCTGGTCCAGGCGGTCGACCTCGATCACCACGTGTGTGGTGTGCGACAGCTTCGACAGGGCCTCGCGCAGGGCAGGGGCGAGAGCCGCACCCGATGACTGCAGCACGGCGAGATGGTTGTCCTTGGCCATGACCGCATCAGACAGCGAGAAGCGGTGGTTGTTTCCGCCGCCAGAGGCGACCGCATGCCGCTCGAATGCACGCAGCCCCGGCGTGGTCTTGCGAGTGTCGACGATGCGCGCGCCGGTGCCGTCGACAGCGCGCACATACTGTGCGGTCAGGGTCGCGATGCCGCTTATGCGCTGGGTGAAGTTGAGCGCGACGCGCTCGGCGGTGAGGATGCTGCGCGCAGAACCCGACACGGTCGCGAGCACATCTCCCGGTGCGAACTCGTCGCCGTCGCCGACGTGCAGGTCCACGGTGAGCGAGGGATCGGTGAGAGTGAACGCGGCAGAGAAGACGTCGCCGCCGCTGAAGACCCCGGCCTCGCGGGCCACGAGGTCAGCGGTTGCGGTGGCCTCGGCCGGCAGCAGCGCGGTGCTGGTGAGATCGCCCCACGGAGCGTCCTCTTCGAGGGCTGCTCCTACGACGCGGGTGAGGGTGGCGGTGGTGAGCATCAGGCTCCGATCAGGGCGGGTTCGTGGTCGACGTGGTGCGCACCGACAGATTCCGTTCGCGCGAGGGCAGCGGATGCCGTGGCTTCTGCAACGAGCAGCAGATCGGCATCCTCGTGCTCGGAGCGTGAGACAGGGGTCGCCGCTGCCACGCGCCAGCTGCGGATCGTCTCGAGCGCTTCAGCGAGACCTTCGTGCGTCCGTAGCAGTCCGACGCGATCCCACATCAGCTGCTGCAGCGCAGCACGCGAGAATGGCCCACCGTTCAGGTCGCGATTTCTGCCGTTTTCAGCATCCGGTACCGGCACAATTCGCGAACTGAACGAGGGGGGCGACAACGTGGGGCGCGACGTCTGGCTTGCGGCCGACAGATGACGCCCGAGCGCTGCGGCAGCGCGGGCGGCGAAGACCGCGCCCTCGAGCAGGCTGTTCGAGGCGAGGCGGTTCGCGCCGTGCACCCCGGTGCGGGCGACCTCGCCGACGGCGAAGAGCCCGGGGAGCGAGGTCCGCCCGTCGATATCGGTCACCACTCCGCCCATCAGATAGTGTGCGGCGGGGGTCACCGGGAGCGGTTCGCGGCTCCAGTCGAGTCCGCGCTCGCGCGTGACCCGATCGATCGTCGGGAAGCGCTCCGCGAGACGGGCGGCGCCGATCATCGTGGCGTCCAGTCGCACCGGCGAACCCTGCGCTGCGGCCTGACGGGCGACGGCGCGAGCGACGACGTCGCGGGGTGCGAGCTCTCCGTCGGGGTGAGAATCGAACGTGAACCGGCGTCCGCGCTCGTCGATGAGCACAGCACCTTCGCCGCGCACAGCCTCCGAGATGAGGAACGGCGCTCCCGCATCGAGCACGGTCGGATGGAACTGCATGAACTCGAGATCCGTGACGGCAGCGCCTGCGCGGATCGCCGCGGCGATTCCTCCGCCTGTGGCGCCTCGGGGGTTCGTCGTGTGCGCATAGAGGCCTCCGGCGCCGCCGGTCGCGAGAATCACGGCATCCGCATACATGTCGATCCGGGCTGTGCGAAGGATCCGGATGCCGCGCACGACACCATCGGCGACGATGAGATCGACCAGCAAGGCGTGCTCGACCACTTCGATGTCGGCGGCTTCCACCTGGGCGACGAGTGCACGTGAGATCGCCGCCCCCGTCGCATCGCCACCGGCGTGCACGATACGCGCGTGAGCGTGGGCGGCTTCGCGGCCGAGCAGCAGCATCCCGTCAGTACCGCGATCGAACGCGACGCCGCGAGCGATGAGCTCTGCGATGCGCGCGGATCCTTCGCTCACGAGCACATCGACGGCAGCGGGGTCAGCGAGCCCTCCGCCCGCGGTGAGCGTGTCGGCCGCGTGCACCGCGGGCGAGTCGTTAGGGCCGTACGCGCCGGCAACGCCCCCCTGGGCGAGTGGGGTGCACCCACCCCCGAGGGCGTCGTCCGTGACGAGGGTGACGCGGTGCCCGGCATCGGCGGCGTGGAGAGCCGCGGTGATCCCCGCGATACCGGAGCCCGCGACGATCACGTTCATGCGCGAGGCTTTGCGGCCAGCATCCGCTCGAGAGCCACGCGCGCCGGATCGGCAACGTCGGACGCCACCGAGATCTGGTTGACGACGCGGCCCGCGACCAGCTCTTCGAGCACCCAGGCGAGGTAGCCGGGGTGGATGCGGTACATCGTCGAGCAGGGGCAGACGACCGGGTCGAGGCAGAAGATCTCGTGCTGCGAAAACTGTGCGGCCAGGCGCCGTACGAGGTTGATCTCGGTGCCGATTGCGAAGGTTGTGGGTTCGGTCGCTCCAGCGATCGCCCGGCGGATGTAGTCGGTCGATCCCGCTTCGTCGGCGGCATCCACGACCTCCATCGGGCACTCGGGATGCACGATCACGCGTACGTCGGGATGCTCGGCGCGGGCCTGATCGATCTGGGCGACCGTGAACCGGCGGTGCACGGAGCAGAAGCCGTGCCAGAGGATCACGCGCGAGTCGACCAGCTGCGCGGCGGACGAACCGCCGAGCGGCTGGTGCGGGTTCCATAACGGCATCTGCTCGAGCGGCACGCCCATGGCTTTTGCGGTGTTGCGGCCGAGGTGCTGATCGGGGAAGAACAGCACGCGTCGACCGCGCTCGAAAGCCCACTCCAGCACCGTCTCGGCGTTCGAGGAGGTGCAGACGATGCCGCCGTGACGCCCGACGAAGCCCTTGATCGCCGCGGAGGAGTTCATGTAGGTCACCGGGATCACCGGCATGCGGCCGTCGGCACCTGCCTGATCGAGCGGGCCGAGAGCGTCTTCGAGCTGCTCCCAGCATTCCTCGACCTGGTCGATGTCGGCCATGTCGGCCATCGAGCAGCCGGCCGCGAGATTCGGCAGGATCACGGCCTGATCGGGGGTCGAGAGCAGATCGGCCGTTTCGGCCATGAAGTGCACGCCGCAGAACACGATTGCCTCAGCGTTCGGATGCTCGAGCGCAGCGTTCGCGAGCTGGAACGAGTCGCCCACGTAGTCGGCGTGCTGCACGACCTCTTCACGCTGGTAGAAGTGTCCGAGCACGACGGCGCGGTCGCCGAGCGTGGCCTTCGCGACACGGATGCGCTGATCGAGTGCGGCATCGCTCGCCTCGCGGTACTCGGCAGGAAGTTCGCCCTGCCTGGGTGCTCCCGTCGGAATGACATCACCCATCGAGGAGCCGGGGCCGTAGCCGGGGACGCTGTCGAAGGTCCAGGGGGATGCTGCGAGATCGCTGCTGCACGACTCGGCCGGTGCTGACTGGATCAGGTGATCAACCGAGGGATCGATCCGGTGAGTAGCGAGTGTGGACATCAGGCTCCGCCTTAGGGTCACTTCGACACTTACTGTGCGGGTTCAGGTTATGTCGAAATGACCTTTACTGCAATTTCAGCCGTCGGAAGCGACGCGGAACAGCCGCGCGGGGCGATGCTTGCCGGTACGGAACGACTCCGTGGGGACGAGCTCGTCTGATCCTTCGAGCAGGCGCCGGAAGTTCGAGGGGTCAAGGCGGCGGCCGAGCACCGTCTCGTAGACCTCGCGCAGCTCCGTGAGTGTGAACTCATCCGGGAGGAGCCCCGCACCGATCCAGCTGTAACCGACCTTGTTGCGCAGGCGCCACAGGGCGTACTCGGCTATGCGGTTGTGGTCGAAGGCGAGCGTCGGCATCGCCTCGACGTCGAACCACTCCACATTCTCGGGTGCGCCGGCGGCCGCGCGGTGCGCGTCGACGAGGTCGGACCGCAGCAACGCCCAATAGACGATCGAGATCGCACGCACGGGGGAGCGGTCGACGTCGCCGAACGTGTAGAGCTGCTCGAGATAGCTCGGCTTGAGAGCGGTGGTCTCGGCGAGGGTGCGGGATGCCGCGGCATCCAGATCTTCAGCAGGATCGAGCCAGCCGCCGGGCAGCGCCCAGGACCCCAGATACGGCTCTCGCGTGCGTCGCACCAACGGAAGCATCAAACGGTCGCCGTCCGTGCCGCTGCGCACCGAGAAGATGACGGTCGACACGGCGACGCGGATCGCGTCGGAACTGCCGTCGGGAGAAGTCACGCTGTCGAGCCTAGATGAGAGGGTGTGTGCGGCTAAGCTGTCAGTGACAACTGAAGAAGGCCTCACGACCCGTGCGGGAGAGCCCCGGTGAATGCGACCGGGCACCGAAGGAGCAAGCCTCCCCGCCAATCTCTCAGGTACCGAGTACCGCGCAGGTCAGGCCACTCTGAAAAGCGATGCTCATGCATCCGCCGACGGTGAAAGCCCCACATTGACCTTCGCTCGCTGAGCGCGTCGAAGCGTCGAGATCACGGGCGAAACTCTCAGGCCCATGACAGAGGGGGAGTTCTCGGATACCGTGCATTCCGTACGGCATCCTTCCGATCCACACGGGAGAACTCCATGACCGAGGCATGCTTCACTCCGCTCCGAGAGCGACATGAGTCGCTAGGGGCGTCCTTCACGGATTTCGGCGGCTGGCAGATGCCGGTGCGCTACACCTCTGATCTCGCCGAGCATCATGCCGTGCGACAGGCCGCGGGCCTCTTCGACATCTCGCACATGGCCGAGTTCCTCGTCCATGGCTCCGAAGCCGCCGCGTATCTTGACTACGCGCTCGCGGGGCGCTTATCGACCATGAGTATCGGCAAGGCGAAGTACTCGCTGCTGCTCTCCGACTCCGGCGGCATCATCGATGACGTCATCGTCTATCGGATCAGCGACGACCGTTTCCTGGTCATCTCGAACGCCGGCAACCGGGATGCCGTCTCTGCGGCGCTCAGTGAGCGCGTACGCGCACACGCGTTCCGCCGCACGCCAGAGATGGTCGGCGACAACGGGTCGTTCGCGTTCGTCGGCGGGAAGACCGGTGTCACGGTCGAAGACGTCTCGGACTCCTTCGCGCTCATCGCCATCCAGGGGCCGGCATCCGAGACGATCGCCGCGGTGATCGACGGCATCACTGACCTCACTGTCCCGTGGGCCGAGCAGAAGTACTATGCCTGGACCGACGCGCGCTATAACGGTGAACCGCTTCTCGTCGCTCGTACGGGCTACACCGGTGAAGACGGCTTCGAACTGCTCGTTCGTGCCGAGGACGCCGCTGCGCTCTGGGACGCCGCGCTCGCCGCAGGTGAGCCGCACGGCCTCGTTCCGGCCGGACTCGCAGCGCGCGACACGCTCCGGCTCGAGGCGGGCATGCCGCTGTACGGTCATGAGCTCTCACTCGGGATCAGACCTGCGCAGGCCGGGCTCGGCCGCGTCGTGGCATCCGACAAGGACGACTTCGTCGGCAAGGCGGCGCTTTCGATCCCTGAGTCTGTCGAAGGGTCCAAACCGCGCGTTCTCGTGGGTCTCACCGCCGAGGGCAAGCGTGCCGGCCGCGCTGGCTACGCCGTCGTCACCGACGAGGGCACCGTCATCGGCGAGATCACCAGCGGCGCACTCAGCCCCACTCTCGGACACCCGATCGCGATGGCCTTCGTCGATCCTGCGTTCACCGACGAAGGAGCCACGGTGTTCCTCGATGTCCGCGGCACCAAGATCCCTGCAACCGTTACCGCACTGCCTTTCTACCGGAGGAAGAAATGACCGATCTCAACGCACTCAAGTACACCGAAGAGCACGAGTGGCTCCACATCGAGGGCACGACGGCCACGATCGGAATCACTGACTATGCGGCCGACAAGCTCGGCGACGTCGTCTTCGTCGAGCTGCCGCAGGTCGGTCTCGACCTCACGACGGGAGCGGTCATCGGCGAGATCGAGTCGACCAAGTCGGTCGGCGAACTCTACGCCCCCGTCATCGGCCGAGTGATCGAGGTCAATGACGCGGTCGTCGATGACCCGTCGCTCGTGAACGCCGAGCCTTTCGGAGGCGGTTGGCTGATCAAGGTGGCGATCGCCGAAGGCGGCACGGACGCACTGCTCGACCGCGATGCATATGTCGCGCTGACCGAAGGTTGATCCTGCAGTGACAGCCTTCGCCGATCGTCATATCGGAACCAACGCCCAGACCCAGCGCACGATGCTCGAGGCGCTCGGACTCACGGATGCTGATGCACCGGTCGAGACGCTCATGCGTCAGGCCGTTCCCGCCGCCATCTTCGCCCCTTCGACAGGCTCAGGGAGCTCCGTGCTGCCGCCGGCCGCGACCGAAGCGGAGGCCCTCGCTGAGCTGCGCAGATTCGCATCGCGCAACACGGTGAACCGTTCGATGATCGGCCTCGGGTACTACGGCACGCTCACGCCCAGCGTGATCCAGCGCAATGTGCTGGAGAACCCGTCGTGGTACACGGCGTATACGCCGTACCAGCCGGAGATCTCGCAGGGGCGGCTCGAAGCCCTGATCAACTTCCAGACGATGGTCGCCGACCTCACCGGGCTGTCGACGGCGAACGCCTCGATGCTCGACGAGTCCACGGCGGTCGCCGAAGGGATGCTGCTGGCGCGTCGAGCGTCGAAGTCGAAGTCGCCCGTGTTCGTGGTGGACGCCGATGCGTTCCCGCAGACCAAGGCGCTGCTTGCGACGCGTGCATCGGCGCTTGGTATCGAGCTCATCGAGCGCGACCTGTCCGGTGGCGAAGCGCTGCCCGAGGAACTGTTCGGTGCGTTCGTGCAGTACCCCGCGGCATCCGGACTCGTCTGGGACCCCACACCCGTCATCGACGCCGTGCACGTCGCGGGAGGCCTCGCGGTCGTCGCCGCCGACCTGCTGGCACTCACGCTGATCTCGTCGCCCGGCTCACTCGGCGCCGATGTGGCGGTCGGCACGACCCAGCGCTTCGGCGTGCCGATGGGCTTCGGCGGGCCGCACGCCGGCTACATGGCTGTGCGCAAGGGCTTGGAGCGTCAGCTGCCCGGCCGCCTCGTCGGCGTCTCGGTTGATGCCGAGGGCAAGCCCGCCTACCGCCTCTCACTGCAGACGCGTGAGCAGCACATCCGCCGCGAGAAGGCGACCAGCAACATCTGCACCGCGCAGGTGCTACTGGCCGTGATGGCGGCGATGTACGCGGTCTACCACGGGCCGGACGGGCTGCGGCAGATCGCAGGTGAGGTCGCATCCAAGGCCGCGGTACTCGGCGACTGGCTCGCCGAGCGCGATGTCGAGGTCGTGCATGAGACGTTCTTCGACACACTGACCGTGCGTGTTCAGGATGCTGCAGCGGTCGTGGCGCGCGCGCATGACGAGCACGACATCCTGCTGCATCTCGTGGATGACGCCACAGTGAGCATCTCGGTCGACGAGACGACGACGTACGCAGAGCTCTCGACAGTTGCATCCCTGTTCGTCGCCTCAGCGCGGGTGATCGACCCGCGTGGTGACGGTACGCGGGCTCGTATCCCCAACAAGCTCCACCGCACGGACGACTACCTCACCCACCCCGTCTTCCACGTGCACCACAGCGAGACCGCCATGATGCGGTACCTCAAGAGCCTCGCCGACCGCGACTACGCACTCGATCGCGGAATGATCCCGCTCGGCTCCTGCACGATGAAGCTCAATGCGGCCACCGAGATGGCTGCGATCACCTGGCCGGAATTCGCTGGCATCCACCCGTTCGCCCCGGCATCCGACGTGGAGGGGTACCTCGAGATGATCGACCAGCTCGAGAGCTGGCTCGCCGAGGTCACCGGATACGACGCCGTCTCCCTGCAGCCGAATGCCGGCTCGCAGGGTGAGCTCGCAGGACTCCTCGCCATCCGCGGCTACCATCAAGCCAACGGCGATGAGGCTCGCACCGTATGCCTGATCCCGTCATCCGCGCACGGCACGAATGCAGCATCCGCGGTTCTTGCCGGAATGAAGGTCGTCGTCGTCGCGTGCGACGACCTCGGAAACGTGGATCTCGACGACCTGCGCGCGAAGATCGCCGCGCATGCCGATGAGATCGCGGCGCTCATGATCACGTATCCGTCGACGCACGGTGTGTACGAGCAGGATGTCGTCGACATCACCGATGCGGTGCACGATGCGGGTGGGCAGGTGTACGTCGACGGCGCGAACCTCAACGCGCTGCTCGGCTACGCGCGCTTCGGCGATCTCGGCGGCGACGTCTCACACCTGAACCTGCACAAGACATTCGCCATCCCGCACGGCGGGGGTGGACCAGGCGTCGGGCCGGTCGCGGCGAAGGCGCATCTTGCTCCCTACCTGCCGTCCCATCCGCTCGAGCAGCGGACGACGCATGCCGGCGGGTACGAGTTCGCCGGTGGTGTCGTCTCGGGCGCTCCGTACGGTTCGGCCGGCATCCTGCCGATCTCGTGGTCGTACGTCCGCATGATGGGCGCAGGCGGATTGCGCGATGCCACGGCTGCCGCCGTCCTGTCGGCGAACTACATCGCGGCTCGCCTCGGCGAGCACTTCCCGGTGCTGTACACGGGTGAGAACGGCCGCGTCGCGCACGAGTGCATCCTCGACCTCCGTCCACTCAAAGACGCCACAGGCATCACTGTCGACGACGTCGCCAAGCGGCTCATCGACTACGGTTTCCACGCGCCGACCATGTCGTTCCCCGTGCCGGGGACTCTCATGGTCGAGCCGACGGAGTCGGAGGATCTCGGCGAGATCGACAGGTTCATCGAGGCGATGATCCTGATCAAGCAGGAGGCGGATGCTGTCGCCGCAGGCCGCTGGCCCGCGGAGGACAATCCGCTCGTGAATGCACCGCACACCGCGTCGTCCCTGATCTCGGGGGAATGGAACCACGCGTATACCCGTGAGGATGCCGCATACCCGGTGCGTACGCTCGTCGCGTCGAAGTACTGGCCTCCTGTGCGCCGGATCGATCAGGCATACGGCGATCGCAACCTGGTTTGCGCCTGCCCTCCGATCGAGGCATTCGCATGAACAGTCCATCCCGCGAAAGCGCAAGAAATGCGGTTTCGCGGGATGGGAGACCGAGTTTCCTTGGCGATCGTTCAGTAACGGTTCATTAACGGCGCTACCTGTGCGCGAGAAGGTCACGTAGCCTCAGATGTAATGGTGCGCTCACTGTTGTCGCGCCTTTGCATCTGTCCACAGGAGGACACTCACATGAAGCGAAACAAGATCACCCTCGCCGGGGTGGGCCTGCTTGCCGCCGGAACCATGGTTCTGGCTGGTTGCGCGAGCGGGAACGACGATTCCGGCAACGGCGACAGCACTGGCGGAGGCGATGCTTCGGCCATCATCTCGGTGAACGGCTCTGAGCCGCAGAACCCGCTGATCCCGACCAACACCAACGAGGTCGGCGGCGGCAAGATCCTCGACGCGATGTTCGCAGGGCTGATCGGCTACGCGGCCGACGGTTCGGTGTTCAACGACGTCGCTGAGGACATCACGGTCGAAGACCCGCAGCACCTCACCGTCAAGCTCCGTGAGGGGCTGAAGTTCACCGATGGTGAAGAGGTCACTGCTGACAACTTCATCAACGCGTGGAACTACGGTGCTCTCGCATCGAACGAGCAGCTCTCCAGCTACTTCTTCGAAGACATCGAGGGCTTCAGCTACGACGAGGACTCTGAGCTGACCGGTCTCGAGCAGGTCGACGACTACACCTTCACGATCGCGCTGAACAAGCCGGCATCTGACTTCGCTCAGCGTCTCGGCTACTCCGCGTACTTCCCGCTGCCCGATGTCGCTTTCGACGACATCGACACCTTCGGCGAGAACCCGATCGGCAACGGCCCGTACATGCTCGAGGGCGAGGGCGCGTGGCAGCACGACGTCGGAATCAACCTCGTCTCCAACCCTGACTACGACGGTCCGCGCACGCCGGCCAACGGCGGACTGGACATCAAGTTCTACGCTTCGCAGGACGCTGCGTATGCAGACCTGCAGGCTGGCGAACTCGACGTCCTCGACGCGATCCCGGACTCGGCCTTCGAGACCTTCGAGTCAGACCTGGGCGACCGCGCCGTGAACCAGCCGGCCGCGATCTTCCAGTCCTTCACGATCCCCGAGCGCCTCGAGCACTTCGGTGGCGACGAGGGCAAGCTGCGCCGTCAGGCGCTGTCGATGGCGATCAACCGCGAGGAGATCACCGACGTGATCTTCCAAGGCACCCGCACCCCGGCCAGCGACTTCACCTCGCCGGTCATCGACGGCTGGTCCGACACGCTCGAAGGCGCCGAGGTTCTGGCGTACGACCCCGAGACGGCCAAGGCACTGTGGGCAGAGGCTGACGCGATCAGCCCCTGGAGTGGCTCCTTCCAGATCGCCTACAACGCCGACGGAGGCCACCAGGCCTGGGTCGACGCCACTGTGAACTCCATCAAGAACACGCTCGGCATCGACGCATCGGGTGCACCGTACCCGACCTTCGCTGAACTGCGCGGTGAGGTCACCGATCGTGCGATCCTGACCGCATTCCGCACCGGATGGCAGGCGGACTACCCGGGTCTGTACAACTTCCTGGGCCCGCTCTACGCAACCAACGCCGGCTCGAACGACGGAGACTACTCCAGCCCCGAGTTCGATGACCTGCTTTCGCAGGGCATCTCGGCGACGGATCCTGAGGAGGCGAACTCCCTGTTCCAGCAGGCTCAGGAGGTTCTGCTCCGTGACCTCCCGGCTACGCCGCTGTGGTACTCGAACGTCGTCGGTGGCTACGGTGAGACCGTCGAGAACGTGGAGTTCGGCTGGAACTCGGTGCCTCTGTACGAACAGATCACCAAGGTAGGCTGACACCCGAACGACAGATGACGAGGCGGTGGTGAAGACCACCGCCTCGTCACCTGTCCGGCCCGTATCTGAACGGAGGTCGAGGGTGGCTCTTTACATCCTCAAACGGATCCTGCAGGCGATCCCGGTGTTCTTCGGCGCCACCCTGCTGATCTATTTCATGGTCTTTGCAATGCCCGGCGACCCGATCGCGGCGTTGTTCGGTGACCGACAGCCCAACCCGGCGCTTCTCGAGAGACTGCGCGCGCAGTACCACCTCGATCAGCCCTTCATCGTGCAGTACTTCTACTACATTGCCGGAATCTTCCGACTCGATTTCGGCATCAGCTTCTCGGGCCAACCGGTTAGCGACATCTTGGCCAGGACGTTCCCCGTCACGCTGCGTCTCGCGGTGATGGCCATCGTCATCGCGTTCGGGCTCGCGATCGTCATCGGACTGTTCTCCGCCCTCGGCAAGGGCGGGATCTTCGACAACTCGATGCTCGTGCTCGCGCTCATCTTCGTCGCGGTGCCGATCTTCGTGCTCGCGTTCCTCGCACAATACTTCCTCGCAGTGCAGCTGGGGTGGTTCAGACCGACGGTCGGTGCGCGCAACGACTGGGGTGATCTCTGGCTTCCCGCCATAGTCCTCGGGCTCAGCGTCTACGCGACGAGCATGCGCCTGACCCGTAGCTCCACGATCGAGACGCTGAACCAGGACTGGGTGCGCACCGCATACAGCAAGGGGCTGTCGCGTGGACGTGTGATCCCCGTGCACGTTCTTCGCAACTCGCTGATCCCGATGGTCACCGACCTCGGAACGGTGTTCGGCATCCTCATGGTCGGCGCCACCGTCACCGAGGGCATCTTCAACGTCCCTGGCGTCGGAAACACGCTGTACCAGGCGATTATTCGAGGCGAGAACCCGACAGTCGTCTCGTTCGTCACGGTGTTCGTCGTTGTCTATGTGTTCATCAACATCGTCGTGGACCTGATCTACGGCCTGCTCGACCCGAGGATTCGCTATGTCTCGTCCTGACGCGAACGTGGAGCACTACGTCGCTCCCGTCGACACGACGTCGATTGCGGTCGACGCCGTCCGCATCGATGCCAAGCGCAGTAACCTGTGGCTCGACGCCTGGCGCGATCTGCGCCGCCGCCCGCTGTTCTGGATCTCCGCAGCGTTCGTCCTGCTCGTGGTGATCGTCTCGCTGTGGCCGGGACTGTTCACGAACGTCGCTCCCAACAACGGCTGCGAACTTGCGAAGAGCAACGGCGGGCCGGAGGCCGGGCACCCCCTTGGCTTCACCCGCCAGGGGTGTGACGTGTACTCGCGGATCATCTGGGGAACGCGCACTTCAGTGGTGGTGGGCCTGCTCGCCACGCTGATCAGCACGGTCCTCGGCGTGATCATGGGCGCGTTCGCCGGATTCTACGGCGGCTGGCTCGACTCGCTGCTCTCGCGCATCGGCGACATCTTCTTCACGATCCCGTACATCATCGCGGCGATCGTGGTGATGTCTGTGATGCCGGTGCGGAACGAGATCGTGCTCGCATTCGCGATCGGTGGGTTCGCGTGGGCGTCGACGGCGAGAATTATGCGCGCTGAGGTGCTCCGCGTGAAACAGGCCGATTTCGTGATGGGCGCAGAAGCTGTGGGTCTCTCACGATTCCGCACGCTGCTGAGCCACGTGCTGCCCAACGCCATGGCACCGGTCATCGTGGTCGCAACCCTCAGCCTCGCCGCGGCAATCGTCGCAGAGTCCGTGCTCTCGTTCCTCGGTGTCGGTCTCGGCGGCAGCACGATGTCGTGGGGCAACGACATCAGCCAGGCTCAGACCAGCATCAGAACAGCACCTATGGCGCTGTTCTGGCCGTCGCTCGCGCTGACGGTGACTGTGCTGGCATTCATCAGTCTCGGCGAGCTGCTGCGCGACGCCGTCGATCCGAAGGCGAGGGCACAGCGATGAATGCACCGCTTCTCAGCATCCGTGACCTGAAGGTTGCGTTCCGCAGCGGCAAGAAGTCGCGCGAGGTCCTGCACGGCGTGAGTTTCGACATCCTCGAGGGTGAGACGCTCGCGATCGTCGGTGAGTCGGGTTCCGGCAAGTCGACCACGGCCGCCGCGATCATCGACCTGCTGCCTGGCACCGGTGAAGTGACCGCGGGGAGCATCGAGCTCAACGGCAAGGATCTCACCAAGGCGAGCCGACATGCGATGGAGCGGATCCGCGGGCGTGAGATCGGCTACGTCCCGCAGGACCCGATGTCGAACCTCAACCCCGTGTGGTCGATCGGCTTCCAGGTCAAGGAAGCTGTGCGAGCGAACGGGCTCGCCCGGGGACGGCGCGAGGTGCACGACCGTGCGGTCGAGGTTCTCGTTCAGGCCGGCCTCAGCGATGCAGCCCGGCGCATGCACCAGTTCCCGCATCAGTTCTCCGGAGGTATGCGGCAGCGTGCATTGATCGGAATCGGCCTCGCAGCCGACCCGAAACTGCTCATCGCCGATGAGCCCACCAGCGCGCTCGATGTCACGGTGCAGCGAGTGATCCTCGATCACCTCGCAACTCTCACCAGCGAACGCGGCACCTCCGTGCTGCTGATCACGCACGATCTCGGACTCGCCGCCGAGCGCGCCGACCGCATCCTCGTGATGAACCAGGGCGAGATCGTCGAAGCCGGTGCGAGCGCTGAGATCCTCTCGAATCCGCGTCACCCGTACACCCAGCGACTGGTCGCGGCTGCCCCCAGCCTGGCATCCAAGCGCATCGGGCTCACGGGGCGGTCCATGCAGGTGAACGAGGACGCTCCGGCTGTGGTCGAGGTGCGTGACCTCGTCAAGGAATTCTCGATCCGCACCGGTGGCCTGCGTCACGAGAACTTCCGTGCAGTCGACAACGTCTCCTTCTCGATTCCGCGCGGCAAGACGCTGGCGCTCGTGGGGGAGTCCGGCTCGGGCAAGTCCACGGTCGCGAAGATGCTCCTGCAGTTGGAGAAGCCGACCGACGGTGAGATCCTCATAGACGGGCTGGCGACGAGCACGATGTCGCGGTCGGATGTGTTCCGGTTGCGTCGTCGTATGCAGCCGGTGTTCCAGGACCCGTACGGCTCGCTCGACCCGCTGCGCAGCATCGGCAGTCTCATTTCCGAGCCGCTCCATGTGCACGGCATCGGCACGCGCGACGAGCAGCACCAGCGCTCGCTCGACCTGCTCGAGCAGGTGGCTCTGCCTCAGGAACTCGCTTGGCGCTACCCGAACGAGCTCTCGGGCGGCCAGCGCCAGCGCGTTGCGATCGCGCGTGCGCTCGCGCTGAAGCCGGACATCGTGGTTCTCGATGAGGCCGTTTCTGCGCTGGATGTTCTCGTGCAGGATCAGATCCTGCACCTGCTCTCCGACCTGCAGCGCGACCTCGGCCTGACGTACCTGTTCATCACCCACGACCTCGCGGTCGTTCGTGTCGCAGCAGACCTCGTGTGCGTCATGGAGCAGGGGCGCATCGTCGAGCAGGGTACGGTCGACGATATCTTCAGCAATCCTCAGCAGGAGTACACCCGCCGACTGCTGGATGCCATCCCCGGAGCAACTTTGCCTCTGGGTGGCGTCAGCGGATGAGGGACGCTCGACCGGCCCGGGTCTTTCGAGTCACCGGGTCGGTCGTCCTGTTCGTGCTCTGTGCGCTGGTCGCGGCAGCACTGCTGATCGACGCAGCCGTCCGATCGGGGGGCGCCCAAGCGCTGCTTCTCGCACCATGGATGCTGCTGGTCCTCTGGGCGGTCTACGTGGTGGGGATCGCGTCTGACGTGCGCGCCGACCGCCGCGGCGTCCACGTGCAGAACCTTCTTCGTCGCACCTGGATTCCATGGAGCAGGGTGAAGCGCATCGCCATGCGCTGGCAGCTCGAGCTGACGCTGGATGATGGCGTCGTCGTGCGCTGCTTCGGCAGCCCTGCCCGCTCACGTCCGCGAAGGATCGGCCCCGAGCGGACGCGCGAGGACGGGAACGAAACGGCCGAAGACGGCATCGCGCGGATGCAACGCCTTCGTCTGGATGCGGAAATCCAACCGGATGCTGTCGTCGTCCGCACCTGGGACTGGGCATCCATCATCGCTCTTGCGGTGCTCGTGGTCTGGGCGGCTGTCGCCGTGTTCGCGACCCGCTGACCCGTTCCCCCCTCGAACCTGCAAAACCACGCCGAGACGCGCGCGATCCGCCGCGGTCTCGGCGTGGTTCTGCAGGTTTGCGCGTCAGTCTCGGCCCAACGGGCTGAAGTTCGCCAGACGCATCGTGTCGCGAGGGCGTACGGGTTGCAACCCCGCCGAGCGAAGCGCTGCATCAACGGGATCGATCTCGTGCAGCTCGCGCCATCCCCAGCGCACGAGACCCGCTGTGTTGCGCCGCAGTCTGTTCTCGCGGCTCTTCTCTTTGATGATCGCCGCCGTCGGATCGCCTGAATCGGCCGAGTATTTCGTATCACCGTCGGCCTCGCCGATGACGTCTGCGTCTTTCCAATAGAAGTCGCATCGGTCGAGCTGTCCTTCAAAATTGAACTCCTGTTGGAGAGTGGGTGCTTCGTAGCCCAGCCATTCCATCACTGCCACGCTTGCCGACTCCAGCACGCTCTCCGGGATCCCAGTCGCGTGCTCCAGTGCCCAACAAGCCTGGCGCCGTCCGCGCCCGGAGGCGAGTGCCTCGTTGAGGGCGCCGAGTGATTCGGGGATGGTCGTGGAATCGATGCGCAACAGTGCATCGGCATACGCCAGCGCCTCGGCGGGTGGACGGGTACGGGCAATGTCAACGGCCGTCGCGGAGGGCGATGTGAGACGGATGCCATCGATGCTGATGATTTCGCGCGCTTCGACGAATACGTGCGTGCGGACACCACGGTACTCCCGTGACGAACCTTCGCCAGCGAGCACATGCACGGGGCGGCTGGGGTAAGCGATCAATACACCCAGCAGCGCCGCCGCCGATTCGTGGCAGATCACTCGACGAGGGTCAACCGCGATTACCGAGTGAACCCGGACGAGATACTTCTCCCACGGAGGAAGCGCTCTCCACGGTTCAGTCTCGACATACACGCCGCGCGCGAGACGCGTCAGCGTGCCTGCGCGCCATCCGCGTTCCGTATGGCTGACGCCTTGGTCGCGAGAGAGGACGAGAGGCAGGGGGCTGGGCAGGATCTGCATCTGGCCAAGTTCTCACATAGGCCAGCCGCTTCTGTGCTGTCCACAGCTGCACAGGGTGTTCCTCACCTGTGCAGGACGAGTGGTGCCCGCACTGAACCTGCAAAACCACGCCGAGACGCGCGCGATCCGCCGCGGTCTCGGCGTGGTTCTGCAGGTTTGCGCGCTAGGGGAGAAGCGGCGCGACGAGCGGGTAGCCGACGAACGCCGCGGCGTCGATCAGGAAGTGCGCGACCAGGAACGGCAGCAGGCGCCCCGTCCGGGCGAACAGCCAGCCGAACAGCAGGCCCATCGCGAGGTTTCCGATGAAGGCGCCTGGCCCCTGATACAGGTGATAGCTCGCTCGCAGCACGCTGGTCGCGATGATGATCGGCCAGATGCTCCAGCCGAGCTGACGCAGCCGTAAGAACAGGTAGCCGAGAACGACGAACTCCTCCATGATCGAGGCGCGTGCGGCCGACAGGATCAGGATCGGAACGGTCCACCAGTGCTGGTCGAGCCCACCCGGATCGACGAGGACGAAGAGCCCCAGCATCCGGCCGGCGACATAGAGGGCGATGCCAGGGATGCCGATGGCGAGAACGAGCAGCGCACCGCGCCCGATGTCGTGCCCGACGCGCGTGCCGTCGAGTCCGAGACTCCCCAGGTGCGGTCGGGTGTTCTGCCACACCAGGAAGCAGACCAGCAGCACCGGCACGATCGAGAACCCGATCCCCAGCACCTGATAGATGAGGTCGAAGACCTCACGGTCGCTGCGGGAGGGGTTCAGCGTCGTCGTCTGATCGGCCAGAGGCGTCGCATCCGTCAGTCGATATGTAAGCTGCACGATCGCGTAGATCGCCGATTCGCCGAGCCCGAGCGCGAGCACGATGGCGATCTCCCACCAGGTGCGCACGCGCGAGGCTTCAGGGGTCACAACCCGATGTTACGGGAGCGGTCGGCGAGCGTTCAGCGAGCATGCGATATCCTGGACCGTCGGCATCCCGGCGCATCCCAAAACCCCTTTTAGGAAACTTGCATGGCGCACGCCCTTCGCTCTGACCTCCGCAATGTCGCTATCGTCGCGCACGTCGACCACGGCAAGACCACTCTCGTCGACGCGATGCTCCGTCAGACGGGCTCCTTCGGCGAGCACGCTCACGTCGATGAGCGCGCCATGGATTCGAACGACCTCGAGCGCGAAAAGGGCATCACGATCCTCGCGAAGAACACGGCGATCACCTACAAGGGTGAGCACGCCGGTGGCGAGGAGATCACGATCAACGTGATCGACACCCCCGGCCACGCCGACTTCGGCGGTGAGGTCGAGCGCGGCCTGTCCATGGTCGATGGTGTTGTTCTTCTCGTCGACTCCTCCGAGGGTCCGCTGCCGCAGACCCGCTTCGTGCTGCGCAAGGCACTCGAGGCCAAGCTGCCGGTCATCCTCCTCGTGAACAAGACCGACCGCGCCGACGCACGTATCGTCGAGGTCGAGGCCGAAGCGCAGGACCTGCTTCTGGGCCTGGCATCCGACCTCATGGAGGACGTGCCCGACCTCGACGTCGACGCACTGCTCGACGTCCCCGTCGTCTACGCGTCCGGCCGTGCAGGCGCTGCCAGCCTCAACCGTCCCGAGAACGGCACCCTGCCCGACAACGACGACCTCGAGCCGCTCTTCGGTGCGATCCTCGAGCACATCCCGGCTCCGTCCTACGACGACGAGGCGCCTCTGCAGGCCTGGGTCACCAACCTCGACTCCAGCCCGTTCCTCGGCCGCCTGGCGCTCCTGCGCGTCTTCAACGGCACGCTCCAGAAGGGCCAGACCGTGGCCTGGGTGCGTGCTGACGGCACTCACCAGAACGCGCGCATCACCGAGCTGCTCAAGACGCGTGCGCTCGAGCGTTACCCGGCAGAGTCCGCAGCCCCCGGCGACATCGTCGCTATCGCGGGCTTCGAAGACATCACCATCGGCGAGACGATCGCCGACCCCGAAGATGTCCGTCCGCTCCCGCAGATCGAGATCGATGATCCGGCGATCTCGATGACGATCGGTACCAACACCTCGCCGCTCATGGGCAAGGTCAAGGGGCACAAGCTCACCGCACGCATGGTCAAGGACCGCCTCGACCGCGAGCTCATCGGTAACGTCTCGCTGAAGGTCGTCGACATCGGACGCCCGGATGCCTGGGAAGTCCAGGGCCGTGGCGAGCTCGCGCTCTCGATTCTCGTCGAGAACATGCGCCGCGAAGGCTTCGAGCTCACCGTCGGTAAGCCGCAGGTGGTCACGAAGCAGGTCGACGGCAAGGTTCACGAGCCGTACGAGCACCTGACCATTGACACACCGGAAGAGCACCTCGGCGCGATCACGCAGCTCCTCGCGAACCGCAAGGGCCGCATGGACAACATGATCAACAACGGCACCGGCTGGGTGCGCATGGAGTTCATCGTTCCGGCGCGCGGTCTGATCGGCTTCCGCAGCGAGTTCATGACGACGACTCGCGGTACCGGTATCGCCAACGCGATCTCGCACGGCTACGACGCATGGGCAGGTCAGATCACGACGCGCCAGAACGGCTCGATCGTGGCTGACCGCATGGGTGTCGTCACCCCGTTCGCGATGATCGCTCTGCAGGAGCGCATGTCGTTCTTCGTGCAGCCGACGCAGGAAGTCTACGAAGGCATGGTCATCGGCGAGAACTCTCGTGCCGACGACATGGACGTCAACATCACGAAGGAGAAGAAGCTCACGAACATGCGTGCCGCGAGCTCGGACTCCTTCGAGTCGATGACGCCGCCGCGCCAGCTGACGCTGGAGGAGAGCCTTGAGTTCGCTCGCGACGACGAATGCGTCGAGGTGACCCCCGAGGCGATTCGCATTCGCAAGGTCATTCTCGACCAGACCGTTCGCGGTCGCGAGACTTCGCGCATGAAGCGTCAGGACGCCAACGCGTAACCTGCACTCGTCGAGGCCCCCACTTGTCGTCGACGCCCCCAGCAGCAGACGTTGCTAGGAGGGGGCGTGGATGCTAGGTGGGGGCCTCGACGCGTTACAGGAGATGCGCCGGGAGCGGGCAGAATGATCACCATGCGATCATCGAAGCGGCCTGCCGAAGCGGTACTGGGCCGTCGCGAGGTGTGGCGCGAAGGGCTGGGCGTTGCGATAGCGACGAGCGCCTATGGGGTCTCGTTCGGGGCTCTGGCGGTAGCATCCGGTCTCGATGTCTGGCAGACGTGCGTACTGAGCCTGCTGATGTTCACCGGGGGATCGCAGTTCGCCTTCATCGGCGTCTTCGGCGCAGGGGGCATCTCGGCGCTCCCGTCTGCGATCGCTTCGGCCGCACTGCTCGGAGTGCGCAACGTGGCCTACGGCATGCGGATGTCGCCGACCATCGGCCCCGGCTTCTTCCGGCGGATGGCGGCAGCGCAGGTCACGATCGATGAATCCACCGCTGTTGCGATCTCGCAGAACACCCCGCCGCTGCGACGGCTGGGCTTCTGGATCACCGGCGTCGGCGTCTTCATCGGCTGGAACATCACCACTCTCGTGGGCGCGCTGCTCGGCGATGTGCTCGGCGACCCGAAATCGTGGGGCCTGGATGCTGCGGCCGCCGCAGCGTTCCTCGCTCTGCTGTGGCCACGGCTCAAACAGCGCCAGGCGATCGCGGTCGGCGTCGCGGCGGCAGTGATCGCCGCTGCGCTCACACCTTTCCTGATGCCTGGGCTGCCGGTGCTGGTGGCCGCAGTCGTTGCCATCGTCGTCGGCTGGTTCAACTGGCTGGGCCGCGATGAGAAGCCGTCGGTCAGCGCGGAGGCGAGCGCATGAGTGTGTGGAGCGCGGTGCTGCTCGCCGCCTGCGTCTGTGCGGCGCTGAAGGCCTTCGGCTACCTGATCCCGGCGCATCTGCTGGAGGCGCCGCGCCCCGCGCGCATCTCTGACCTGCTGACGGTCGCGCTGCTGGCGGCTCTCGTCGCCGTGCAGACTCTCGGTGCAGGCCAGCACATCGTGGTGGATGCTCGGGTTCCCGCTGTGCTCGTCGCCGCGGGCCTGCTGTACCTGCGGCAGTCGTTTCTCGTCGTGGTCATCGCTGCGGCGGCCGTCGCGGCGGGGCTGCGGTTGATCGGCTGGGCAGTCTGAGCCACGGCGCACACGCGCGGGACGCGTAAGATCGGTGCGTGCCCAACTGGTTGTCTCGTACCCTCTCCTGGATCGCCGCCGCGCTCGTCGGCGCTGTCTACGGGACGGCAGGGACCATCGCGCACAGCCTGATGTGGGGTGTTGTGCCCGTCGGCCTCATCGTCGGCGGGATCGCGTGTGCGGCGCTCCTCGTCGCGGTGCGCACCCTCACGCATGATCGCGGAGCAGCAGTGGCGACAGCGATCGGAATGATCGGAATGCTGCTGATCATCTCGGGCCCGGGTCCTGGTGGGTCGGTCATCGTCCCGAACACTCCCGTCGGACTGATCTGGATCTTCCTCATCTGCGGCATCGCGCTGCTCGTGATCGCCTGGCCGAGCCTTGATCGGCTTCCTTCCCGAGTGCAGACCCCGGCAGCGGCGCCGACACTGACGCCCGCCGAGCGAAACGAGTCGTAGACTGAAGGGGTGACGTATGTGATCGCCCTTCCGTGCGTCGATGTCAAGGATCGCGCCTGCATCGACGAGTGCCCCGTTGACTGCATCTACGAGGGAGAGCGCTCGCTCTACATTCACCCCGACGAATGCGTCGACTGCGGTGCCTGCGAGCCGGTCTGCCCCGTCGAGGCGATCTATTACGAAGATGACCTGCCCGAAGAGTGGGCCGACTACTACAAGGCGAACGTCGAGTTCTTCGACGAGATCGGCTCCCCAGGCGGCGCCGCCAAGATCGGTGTCATCAAGTACGATCACCCGATCGTCGCAGCGCTTCCTCCCCAGGGCGAGTAGTCCGTGGGGGTCAAGGATCTCGCCGACTATCCCTGGGATGCGGTGGTCCCATTCCGGGAGCGTGCGGTGCGGCATCCCCAGGGCCTCGTCGACCTGTCCATCGGCTCGCCGATCGACCCGACCCCGGATGTGATCCGCGCAGCTCTCGCCGAAGCCACTGACGCGCACTCCTATCCGCAGAACATCGGCACTCCCGCTCTGCGAGAGGCGATCGCCGATTGGTACGCGCGGCGCAGGGGAGTGCCCGGTCTCACACCTGAGAACGTGTTGCCGACCGTGGGCTCGAAAGAGCTCGTCGCACTCCTGCCGACGCTCCTCGGGCTCGGCGCCGGCGACATCGTCGTCTTCCCCCGGGTGGCATATCCGACCTACGAGGTCGGTGCGCGCATCGTCGGTGCGACACCGGTCGCCGAGGACGATCCCGCTTTGTGGCCAGAGGGCACCAGACTCATCTGGATCAACACCCCGGGAAACCCGGATGGGCGCACGTGGACCGTCGATGAGCTCGCAGCCGCCGTCAGCCGCGCGCGCGAACTCGGAGCGGTGCTTGCCAGCGATGAGTGCTACGCCGAGCTCGGCTGGGACGGCCAGTGGGCGACTGAGCCGGTGCCATCTGTCCTTGACCCTCGGGTTACCGGTGGTTCGCGCCGCAACCTGCTGAGCGTCTACTCGCTGAGCAAGCAGTCGAATCTCGCCGGCTACCGTGCGGCTTTCGTCGCGGGGTGTGCGCGGGTGATCGCCGAGATCCTCACGCCGCGCAAGCACCTCGGCCTCATGATGCCGCTTCCCGTGCAGCACGCGATGATCGCGGCTCTGAGCGATGACGAGCATGTCGCCGTGCAGAAAGAGCTGTATCGCGAACGCCGTGACCTGTTGCGTCCTGCTCTCGAGGACGCGGGTTTCCGAATCGATGGCTCCGAGGCAGGCCTGTATCTCTGGGTCACCGAAGGACGAGACGCCTGGGAATCGATGGGCAGGCTCGCCGACCTCGGCATCCTCGCGGGGCCTGGGCCTTTCTACGGGGCGGATGCTTCGCAGCATGTGCGCTTGTCTCTCACTGCTCCGCTGGAGCGCATCGCCGAAGGCGCACGGCGCCTGCGGGGCGAAGCTCTGTAGGTTCCCACCGTGGATTGTAGGCATCCCTTGGTCGATGTCACAGTAGGCCGATCTGGCGACTAGGCTGTAAAGGCGATTCGGTCGGTCCCCGGCCAGGTGCTCGGCGCCGTGCATCGCCCTCGATCAAATGCGACCGACTGGAAGATTCAAGCCAGCGGTTCGCGGACACGTACAAGGAGGACCGCGTGAGTGCAGCGGGAGACCAGCAGGCCAAGGCGACTCTCACAATCGGTGAGACCAAGGCAGAATTCCCCCTCCTGCGCAGCACGGCGGGTGCAGACAGCATCGACTTCTCGACGCTGACCAAGCAGACCGGCTACACCGGACTCGACTACGGATTCGTCAACACCGCATCCACCAAGTCCGACATCACATTCATCGACGGTGACCAGGGCATCCTGCGCTACCGCGGCTACCCGATCGAGCAGATCGCTAAGAACTGCACGTACCTCGAGGTCGCCTGGCTGCTCATCTACGGTGAACTGCCCTCTGCCGATGAGCTGGCGAACTTCGACGACCGCATTCGTCGTCACACCCTTCTTCACGAAGATCTCAAGCACTTCTTCTCCGCGCTGCCGCACACGGCCCACCCCATGTCGGTGCTGTCGTCGGCCGTCGCTGCCCTCTCGACCTACTACGAGGGCCAGACCGACCCGAATAACCCCGAGCACGTCGAGCTGAACATGGTTCGCATGCTCGCCAAGCTTCCGGTGATCGCGGCGTACGCGCACAAGAAGAGCACCGGTCAGGCGTTCCTGTACCCCGACAACTCGCTGAGCTTCGTCGACAACTTCCTCAAGCTCAACTTCGGTGTGCACTCCGAGCCCTACGAGATCAACCCGGTCATGTCGAAGGCGCTCGAGCTGCTGCTGATCCTGCACGAAGACCACGAGCAGAACGCGTCGACCTCGACGGTGCGTCTGGTGGGCTCCACCGGTGCGAACCAGTTCGCATCGATCTCTGCGGGCATTCAGGCCCTTTCCGGCCCGCTGCACGGCGGTGCCAACGAAGCAGTGCTGAGCATGCTCGCCGAGATCCGCGACTCGGGTCAGGGCGTGGCGCGCTTCGTCGAGCGGGTCAAGAACAAAGAAGAGGGCGTCAAGCTCATGGGCTTCGGCCACCGGGTCTACAAGAACTACGACCCGCGCGCCAAGCTCGTCAAGGAAGCCGCCGACGAGGTGCTGCGCGAGCTCGGTGTCACCGACCCGCTGCTCGACCTGGCCAAGGAGCTCGAAGAGATCGCTCTCGCAGACGACTACTTCAAGGAGCGTCGCCTGTACCCGAACGTCGACTTCTACACCGGCGTGATCTACAAGGCCATGGGCTTCCCGACTCGCATGTTCACCGTGCTGTTCGCGATCGGACGCCTCCCTGGCTGGCTCGCGCAGTGGCGCGAGCTGAACCTCGACCCGCAGACCAAGATCGGTCGCCCGCAGCAGCTGTACACGGGATCCCCGGAGCGCCAGTTCCCGACCCGCTGATCACCGGTCGCCATCCACGGGATGCGCGGCGAATGACGAAAAGCCCCGGATCGCTTCCTGAAGGAAGAGATCCGGGGCTTTCGCGTGGGGCTCAGCGTCCCTGAGAACTGCCGCCCTGCGCGCGTCGCGGACGACGGTTGTCGACGCGCTGTCCGACCTGGATGCCGGGGCGCTGGCCGCCGGAGCGCTGGGATGCGCCTGCGCGCTGCCCCTGACCTGCAGGCTGCCCCTGGCCGCCCTGCCCCTGACCGCCCTGGCCCTGCGGGCGACGACGGCGTTGTGCGGGCGATCCGGATGCCGGAGCGCCACCCTGCTGAGGCTGGCGAGGCTTCTTCGGCTGCTGGCGCTGCTGCGGCTGCACCGGAGCGGGCTTGACGTGCGCTGCACGCTCGCCGACGAGCTCATCGACGATGGTGGAGTTTGCCTGCTCGAGCTCGGCTACGATCTGCGCCTTGCGCAGCAGATCCTTCACGTCGCGCCGCTGCTCGGGAAGAACAACGGTGACGACGGTGCCGGCAGCACCCGCGCGAGCCGTGCGGCCCGAGCGGTGCAGGTACGCCTTGTGCTCCATGGGCGGGTCGACGTGAACGACGAGGTCGACGTTGTCGACGTGCACGCCGCGGGCTGCGACGTCGGTCGCAACGAGCACGCGCACGCCGCCGTCTGCGGGATCAGCCGAGAACGCGCTGAGGTTGCGCTCACGGGCGTTCTGCGACAGGTTGCCGTGCAGGTCGACGGCGGGAATTCCCGCTGCGGTGAGCACCTTGGCGAGCTTCTTCGCCTGGTGCTTGGTGCGAGTGAACATGATTCGGCGGCCAGTGCCGGAGGCAAGCTCCCGCACGAGCACCGTCTTGTGCTCAGTGCTGGTGGTGACGAGCACGCGGTGGGTCATCTCGCCGACCGGAACACTGGACTCGTCGACCTCGTGGCTGATCGGGTTCGAGAGGAAGCGCTTGGCGAGCGAGTCGATGCCGCGATCCAGCGTTGCGCTGAAGAGCAGACGCTGTCCGCCGGAGGGCGTGGCGGTGAGAATGCGGGTGACGCCGGGCAGGAAGCCGAGGTCGGCCATGTGGTCGGCTTCATCCAGAATGGCAACCTCGACCGAGTCGAGCGAGACGACCTTCTGCTTCATGAGGTCTTCCAGGCGGCCGGGGCACGCCACGACGATGTCGACGCCGCTGCGCAGCGCCTGCTCCTGCGGGCGCTGGCTGACACCGCCGAACACGGTGGTCACGCGAAGACCGACGGCCTCGGCGAGAGGGGCGACGACTGCGGCGATCTGGGTGGCGAGCTCACGGGTCGGCGCGAGGATGAGGCCGCGCGGGTGGCCGGGGCGGCTCTTGCGACCCGAATCAGTCAGGCGTGCGACGAGGGGGATGGCGAATGCGATGGTCTTGCCACTGCCGGTGCGGCCGCGGCCGAGCAGGTCGCGACCTGCAAGGGAGTCGGGAAGCGTGTCGCGCTGAATCGCGAAGGCCTCAGTCTTGCCGTCGGCGGCGAGAACGTCTGCCAGGCGTGCGGGCACGCCGAGGTCGAGGAAAGTAGTCATAGGGATACTCCGTGAACGCGTGACAATTCACGCGTGAATAGTGGGGTGGGCGACCGCGCACAGGAAGTGCGCAGAGGTTCGCCGTTCGAAACGCCAACTGGTGGGGAGCAGTTCTGCTCGCTGTGGTCCGGGAGGACCCCGTGTCGACGACGCAGTCACCCGATGCCGGGCAACCGCACAAGCCTAGCAGAGTGAAGCTGAGAGCGGTTCGTGCGCCGGCAGAAGGGTCAGGCGTGCAGGGTCTCGTTCAACGTGACGCCCACTCCGCGGCGCTGCTTCGCCTCGATCGCACCGGTGAGGGAGTTGCGCCAGAACAGGAGGCCGTTGCGTCCGGAGAGCTCGGCGGCTTTCACGACGGTCTTGCCGCCATCGGCGGAGGCCGGACCGTCAGCGAGTACGACCTTCGAGCCGGCTGTGATGTAGACGCCCGCTTCGAGGATGCAGTCATCGCCGAGAGCGATGCCGAGACCTGCGTTCGCGCCGAGTAGGGTGCGCTGACCGATCGAGACCCGCACGGTGCCGCCTCCTGAAAGGGTGCCCATGATGGATGCTCCGCCGCCGATGTCGCTGCCTTCACCGACGACGACGCCCTGCGAGATGCGCCCCTCGACCATGGATGCGCCCAGCGTTCCGGCGTTGAAGTTCACGAAGCCTTCGTGCATCACTGTCGTGCCGGGGGAGAGGTGCGCGCCGAGGCGCACGCGCGAGGCATCCGCGATCCGCACGCCTGTCGGCAGCACGTAGTCGGTGAGCCGGGGGAACTTGTCGAGCCCCTGCACCTGGATGCCGTGACGGCGCAGCTGCGCCTGCAGGCGTGCTGCATCGTCCGGATGCATGGGGCCGGCGTTCGTCCAGGCCACGTTGGGGAGGTGTCCGAAGATGCCGTCGAGGTTCAGCTCGTTCGGGCGCACGAGAAGGTGCGAGAGCGCGTGCAGACGCAGATAGGCATCAGCCGTGGAAGAGGGAGACGCGTCGAGGTCGATCTGCAGCTGGACGACCTCAGTCCGCACGTTCCTGCGCTCATCGTGGCCTGCTTGTGCTTCGAGATCGGTGAGGTCGATCGTGGGGAGCTCGCCACTACCCACGTGCGGGTACCAGGCGTCGAGAACCGTGTCGTCACCGGCGATCGTGGTCAGGCCGATACCCCATGCAGTGCGCGCGTCGCTCATACGTCAACGCTACCGGTCACCGGTGGGGCGCCTGCGCCGTAGGGTGGAGGAATGCTGCTCGATCTGACTGCGTCCTCTGTCGATCTCACCCGTGCGATCTGCGACATCCCCAGTGTGTCAGGGGACGAAGTCGCGCTCGCCGACGCGATCGAAGCCGCCGTCACGCCACTGGACCATCTCGAGATCCTTCGTCACGGAAACACGGTCGTCGCGCGCACGAACCTCGGCCGCGCGCAGCGCGTCGTGATCGCCGGGCACATCGATACCGTGCCGATCAACGAGAACGTGCCCACGCGCGTCGTTGACGTCGATGGCGAACCGCACCTGTGGGGTCGCGGAACCGTCGACATGAAGGGTGGCGTTGCGGTGCAGCTGAAGCTGGCGGCAGAGCTCACCGCGCCCGTGGTCGACATCACCTGGATGTGGTACGACAACGAAGAGGTCGCCGCAGCCCTCAACGGACTGGGCCTGCTCTCGGCCGACCACCCAGATCTGTTCCAGGCGGACTTCGCCATTCTCGGCGAACCGTCGAACGGGCAGGTCGAAGGCGGATGCAACGGAACCCTGCGCGCGATCGTCCGCACGAAGGGCGTGCGTGCGCACAGCGCCAGAGCATGGATCGGCGAGAACGCGATCCATGCCGCAGCCCCGATCCTCGCGCGCCTGGCGGAGTACCGTGCGAAAGAGGTGCAGGTCGAGGGCCTCACCTACCGCGAGAGTCTGAGCGCCGTGCGCATCACCGGAGGCGTTGCCGGAAACGTCATCCCCGATCTCTGCGAGGTCGAGGTCAATTACCGTTTCGCCCCGAGCAAGAGCGCAGCAGATGCCGAGGCGCATCTGCGGGGCGTGCTCGAAGGCTTCGAAATCGAGATCACGGATACCGCAGACGGAGCCCGTCCAGGGCTCGATGCGCCGATCGCTCAGGAGTTCGTCGCCGCCGTCGGCGCGCAGCCCCGACCGAAATATGGCTGGACTGATGTGGCGCGGTTCAGTGCGATGGGCATCCCCGCGGTGAACTACGGTCCCGGCGACCCGCACCTGGCTCACCACGACGAGGAGCAGGTGCCGCTCGCCCAGATCGACGCTGTCGAGCGGGGCTTGCGGGCCTGGCTCACCGCATAGTGGCTCCTGCGGCGCTCGCTGTGGCGCGATGGTGGGCGAAGATGCCGATCATCGCTCGCATCGCGGTCATCTACGTGGCAGGGCGCCTCGTGACCTTCGGCTTCCTTGCGTTGGCGGCGTCGCTGTCAGGGCCCGCTTCACGCTTCGGCGCGGATGCGAGCATCGGCAGCTTCATCGTTGGCTGGGATGCCCAGTGGTACTGGCTGGTCGCTTGGGAGGGATATCCGCAGACACTGCCCCTCAACGAGGCAGGGCAGGTCGCTGAGAACGCCTGGGCCTTCATGCCCGTGTACGCCTACGCCGCACAGGTCATCGGCACACCGTTCGGGTCGTGGGGCGCCGGTGCGCTGCTGATCTCACTGGTCGCCGGCTTCTTCGCTTGCGTCATGCTGCACCGCCTGCTGCGAGGACGCATCGGTTCATCGGCTGCACTGTGGTCGGTGGCATTCTTCGCCTGGGGGCCGCTCGCGGCGCTGTTCCAGGTCGGCTACGCCGAGACGCTGTTCGTCCTGCTGCTGCTGATCTGTCTTGACCTCGTGGCGAGGCGTCGCTTCGGCTGGCTCTACCTTGTGATCCCCGTGATGGCCTTCACCCGCCCGGGGATACTCGCATTCTCGCTGTACTTGGCGCTCTACGGCATCCTGCGCTGGGTGAACCGGCGACGTGACCCGCTTCCCACCCGCGAGATCGTGCACATTGTCGCGCTCGGCCTGCTCGCCGCCGCCACCGGATTCTTGTGGCAGGTCATCGCCGGCGTCGTCACCGGCGACCCTGGGGCGTACCTGGCCACCGAACTTTCCTGGCGACGCAACTGGGGGATCGGCGAGAGCGCCTTCATCCCATTCGACGGGTGGGTGCAGGCGGCGCAATTCTGGTTCTCGCAGTGGGGTATGCCGGGGTGGCTCGGAATCGTCGCCCTCGTGCTGATCGTCGTGGCGATGGTGCTCGCGCTGTTCACTGCGCAGGTGCGGCGACTCGGCGCCGATCTGCGTCTGTGGAGTGCGAGCTACCTTCTGTACCTGCTAGCCGTCTTCTTCCCGCAATCGAGCACGTTCCGGCTGCTGCTGCCGCTCACGCCTCTCGTGGGAGCGCTCGCTGTACCGCGATCACGGCTGTACCGACTGGCGGTTCTCGCGGCGTGTCTGCTGGGGCAGTGGGTGTGGATATTCCACATGTACGCCCTGGGGAATACGTACTGGCAGGTTCCCTAGAGCCGGCGGACGTCGACGATACGCATCGTTCATGACGCTTTCTTCCCGTGCGAATGCCGAGGCGGGAGTCTACCGATAAACTTGATGCATACCAGCGAGGAAAGGAAGCCACGATGGCAGCGATGAAGCCGAGAACCGGTGACGGACCAATGGAGGCCGTGAAGGAGGGACGACTGATCATCGTGCGAGTACCCCTCGAGGGCGGCGGCCGACTGGTCGTCTCCGTGAACGATGCCGAGGCGAAGGAGCTGCATGACGTCCTCGCGGGCGTCGTGAGCTGAGCGCCTGAGCAACAAAGGGGTGGTGGATCGATGATCCACCACCCCTTTTGTGTTCGCGCGACGCTACGCGGTGCGGATGCTGACCAGTTGCAGCAGTCCTTCGCCGACTGTGGAGATGGCCGCGAGCACGGCGGGTGACTCCTGCGTCTCCTGCACCAGAGAGCGGTAAGCGCTGGTGACGGCGTCGCGCTGCACAGGATCGGCAGCCTTTCCGCCGGCGAGCACACGGGGCACGACGACGATGCCGCCGACGCGCGCGAGCCGCAGCCCGTGCTCGACGTACTCGATGACGTTCTCGGGGTCGGCGTCGACAAGCACGATGTCGTAGGAGGCCTCGTTCATACGGGGAAGCACATCGGCTGCGCGTCCGGTGATGAAGCGTGCCTTGGTCGAGGGGACCTTCGCCTCGGTGAAGCTGCGTCGGGCGGCCGCGAGGTGCTCTGGCTCGTTGTCGATCGACGTGAGCACAGCCTGGGGCGCTCCGCGCAGCATCCACAGCCCGGAAACTCCGGCTCCGGTGCCGATCTCGACGATCGATCGAGCGTTCGTCGCAGCGGCGAGCACGGCGAGCTGGGCGCCGACGGCCGCGCTGATCGACGCGACACCGAGTTCTCGTGCGTGCGTGCGTGCTCGCGCGATGTGCGCGGGTTCGACTATCGCCTCGCGGATGTAGCGTGCGTTGGCGTCGTTCTCGCTCATGGGTTTCTCCTCGGGTGCTACTTCCAGGGTATTCGCCCGTGGTGTTCATCGCCCGCAGGCGCGGCGGGTAGCCTGTGTACATGGAATTCGGGCTCACGTTCGAGAAGATTCTTCTCATCGGGGTGATCGCTGCCGTCATCATCGGTCCTGAGCGACTCCCGAAGGCCGCTGAGGCGTTCGCGAAGTTCGTCCGCAAGGCCGGTGAGTACCTGCGAGACACGAAGTCGCGGATGCGCGACGAGCTCGGTCCTGAGATCGACGAAGTCGACTGGCGCAAGCTCGATCCGCGTCAGTACGATCCGCGCCGCATCATCCGCGATGCGCTTCTCGAGGAGAGCCCGGCACCGGCGGCAGCCGTATCAGTCGCCACTGCGCCAGCCGTGCAGGCCGATGCGCCGGCCACGAGTGCAGTCGCCTCTCGAGCGCCGCGGGTCAGACCGGACTTCACTCGCGATTCGCCGCCGCCGTTCGACGCTGAAGCGACCTGAGTCAGATCTTCGACTTGAGCTGCGCGACACCCGTCTCGCTCAGCAGAACGCGCGGCACTGCGGTGACGACGGACGTTCCGCGCAGGAGCAGCAGTACGGCGTGACGTCCGACCCGCACCGTGCGGAACGTCGTGAACGGCATGTCCGAGACGCCCCGTTTCGATGCCACCACGATCGACTCCTCGCGGACTTCGGCGCGCACGGACGAGCCAGAGGGCATCGCCGTGCTGATCGCTCGACGGTTCGATGCTCTCGTGAAGATGATCGACGCCACGATCAGCGCGGCGATCGCCACCAGCGTCAGCGTCAGGCTCGTGCGCTGCTCTTCGTCTGCGGGACTGATCATTCCCAGCACGGCGGCATTCACGATGAACGCGGCGATCAGCGCGGTGTAGGCGATGATCGCGAGAGGCCGGGTGAGCGTGAAGATCGTGGCATCCCTGGTCATGCCGCGCAGCAGCTCCGCATCGATGACAACGGAGCGAGAGGTGGAATCGGCAGTCACCTCACGAGTCTTTCACGACTCGGATGCGGCGGTTCGCGAGAGCGAGATCGGCAGGGACCGCCCTGAGAGCCCCCGGGTGCGGTGCGAGAGACGATCTGCCAGCTGAATGATCGACTGCGCCGCGGCATCCTCAGGGTCGCTCAGGACGATCGGGACTCCCGCGTCTCCTCCGACGCGCAGCGCGGCACTCAGCGGTACAGACGCAAGCAGGGGGACCTCATCGCCCTCGTCTGGCTGCGACAGGGCTGCGGCGACTTCTGCGCCGCCGCCCGACCCGAAGAGATCGACCACGGTGCCGTCGGGGAGCGTGAAGGCGGCCATGTTCTCGACGACGCCGATCACGTGCTGACCGGTCTGCCGCGCAACGAGCCCGCTGCGGATCGCGACATCGGATGCCGCCCCTTGCGGAGTGGTCACCACGATGACCTCGGCGTGCGGCAGGATCTGACCGACCGAGATCGCGATATCGCCGGTGCCGGGCGGCATATCGATGAGGAGCAGGTCCAGATCGCCGAAGAAGACGTCAGTGAGGAACTGCTGCACAGTGCGGTGCAGCATCGGGCCGCGCCAGGCCACAACGGCCTCGCCGTCGCGGAGGAACATGCCGATCGAGATCGTCTTCACGCCGTGCGCGACGGGCGGCAGCATGAGGTCGTCGATGCGGGTCGGCTGGGTGCCGGTCGGAATACCGAGGAGCCCTGGAATGGAGAAGCCGTGCACATCGGCGTCGATGAGACCGACGGCAAGGCCCTTGGCGGCGAGAGCGGCGGCGAGGTTCGCGGTGATCGTGGACTTGCCGACCCCGCCCTTGCCGCTCGAGACCAGGATGACTCTCGTGAGCGAGTCAGCGCCGAACGGCATCTGGCGCGGTGGGCGTCCGTCACGCAGCTTCTCGGTGAGCGCTTTGCGCTCGGCCGGAGTCATGACCCCGACCTCGACCGTGACGTCGGTGATCTCTGGGACGGATGCCGCGGCGCGACGGACATCGGATTCGATGTGCGCAGCCGCGGGGCATCCGACGATCGTCAGCACGATTCCGACGTGGGCATGACCATCGCCGACGCTGATGTCGCGCACCATGTCGAGGTCGCCGATCGGCCTGCGAAGCTCGGGGTCCGTCACCGCGGCTACCGCCTGGCGCACACGATCTGAGAGGCTCATCAGCGTGCCCGATGGTTTCTGGTCGAGAGGGGACCGGTGCGCGGGCTGGTGTCGTCAGCGCCATGCTCTTCATCGAGGTCTGCAAGAAGCGCACGCAGCTCCTGACGCAGTACGTCGCGCGTCACCGCCTGCGAATTGCGCTCCTCGAGCGACATGCGCAGCGCCACGATCTCGCGAGCGAGGTACTCGGTGTCGGCGAGGTTGCGCTCGGAGCGCTGCCGATCCTGCTCGATCTGCACGCGGTCGCGGTCGTCCTGGCGATTCTGCGCGAGCAGGATCAGCGGTGCGGCATAGGACGCCTGCAGCGAAAGGATCAGCGTCAGAGCGGTGAACCCAAGGGCCGCCGAATCGAAGCGCCACCAGCCGTTCGCCTCCGCAGTCACCGTGTAGACCATCCACAGGAGGCAGAACAGCGTCAGCAGAAGGAGGAAGGTCGGCGTGCCCATGGCGCGTGCCACCCACTCCGTGAACCGTCCGAAGCGGTCGCGGTCGGTGGTCTTCTGCCGGGCCGTGCCGCGTCCGAGGGGAGCATCGAGGCCGGAACGGTCGCTCTTGGCCATCATCGCGAACCTTCCGTCGTCACAGCGCCCGTATCGCCGGCATCGTGCGTGCGCCAGTCATCGGGCAGAAGGTAATCGAGCACGTCGTCGATGCTGACCACGCCGACGAGCCGACTGGCGGCATCCACGACGGGCAGCGACACCAGGTCGTAACTGGCGAGCAGGCGTGCCGTTTCGGCAGCGGATGCCGTCACCGAGATCGGTTCCATCGTCTCGTCGACGATCGCGCCGAGACGCTCGTGGGGCGGGTAGCGCAGCATCCGCTGGAAGTGCACGACGCCGAGCAGGCGCCCCGTCGGCGTCTCGAACGGAGGCAGGGTCACGAATACCGCCGCTGCCAGGGCCGGGTGCAGTTCGTGGCGGCGGATCAGCGCGAGGGCCTCGGCGACGGTGGCGTCGGCGGAGAGGATGATCGGCTCGGTCGTCATGAGGCCACCGGCGGTGTCTGGACCATAGCTGAGCAGGGTGCGGACGTCCTCCGCCTCTTCGGGCTCCATCAGGTCGAGAAGCTGTTCGAGGCGCTTCTTGGGAAGCTGCGCGAGCAGGTCCGCCGCGTCGTCCGGCTCCATGTGATCGAGGATGTCGGCGGCCCGTTCGTCGCCGAGCCCGTCGAGGATGTGCACCTGCTCGTCCTCTGGCATCTCCTCAAGCGCGTCGGCAAGCCGGTCATCGGGGAGCTCTTCGGCGACTTCGATCATGCGTCGCTGCGGCAGATCGAGGAGTGTCGTCGCGAGGTCAGCGGCGTGCAGCTCGGAGTACGAGGCGACCAGCTGTTCGGCGGACTGCGACTCCCCGGGTGCGCGCTTCTCTGCGACCTCGTTCCACGCAGCGAACGTCGTCGGGCCCTTCGCGAACGGAGAAGCGCTCGTCTTGGGCTTGCGCAGGAAGAGCTGGCTGACGCTCCACTCGCCCAGGCGGTTGGGTTCGATCGCGGCATCTTCGATCACGGCGCTGCCGCTGCCGTCGGTGAGCTCGACTCGGCGTCCGAGCAGTTCGGCGAGCACGCGCACCTCACCGGGGCGCGGCTGGAACCGGCGCACATTGATGAGGCCGGTGGTGAGCACCTGCCCCGCGCGGATCGACGTCACCCTGCCGATCGACATGAAGACGTGGCGGCGACCGGGAATCTCGATGACCAGGCCGATCACTCGCGGGGCGACGGTACTTCGATACACGATGACGACATCTCGGACCTTGCCGAGCCGGTCGCCCACGGGGTCGAAGACGGCGCAGCCTGCCAGGCGCGCGACGAAAACCCGTTGTGTGCTCACGCGTCCAGCGTAGTCCGCGCACCGCTGAACTCGGGCTGGTCGGGGCCTCTCATGGAACAATGGGGGCATGAGCATGTTGAACCGTCCGGCGAGCAGTACGACCGTCGGCGAGCCCGTGACTTCGGTCCGCGAGTACGAAGCCGCGCAGAAGGCGGTGTCGACGTTGATCGCGGGTGAGGTTCCTGCGCGCGATATCGCGATCGTCGGTCAGGGGGTGCGCACGATCGAGCGCGTCACCGGCAAGCTCGGCTACGCGACCGCGGCCCGCTCCGGTGCCGTCAACGGCGTGCTCATCGGCCTGCTGCTCTCAGCGATTCTCGTGATCGGCAACCCGGATGCTCCGATCCAGCTGTTCGTCGGCTTCGTGTTCATCGGGGTGGCCATCGGCATGATCATGAGCCTCGTCACCTTCGCGATCGTGCGACGTCGTCGTGATTTCGCGAGCGTCACACAGATGGCGGCAGACCACTACGAGGTGACCGTTCTCCCGGACTCGCTCGCCAAAGCGCGTGAGGTGCTGGGCACGGGAACGCGCACGCAGGTCGTCCGGCCTCCGGTGGATCTGGACGAACCTCCTCGCTACGGTGAGCGGATCGCACCCGGAGAGCAGACCTCTGAGCCCACGGAGGCAGCACCGCAGCCTGCGGCCGAGGAACCTGCGAAGAAGAGCGACGACAGCGAGAGCTGAAGATGTCCTTCGACGTCGAGTTCCCGAAGGGTGCGGTGTCGATCTCGACAGAGTGGGCTGAAGGTGCCGGTCGCGGCACGGTGCTCGTGGCACACGGCGCAGGCGCAGGGATGGAGCATCCGTTCCTCGTCGGATTCACCGACGCCCTGAACGACCTCGGGTTCTCCACCCTCCGATTCAACTTTCCCTACCGTGAGCAGGGCAGGCGGATGCCGGGGCCCGCAGCTCACGCGATCGCGACCTGGCTCGCTGCCGTGGAGTGTGCGCGCGCACTTGCGCCGGAGCATCCGATCTGGGCAGCCGGGAAGTCCTATGGCGGACGGATGGCCTCGATGGCGGCGGCCGAGGGGCTTGAGGTCGACGGGCTGATCTATCTCGGGTACCCGTTGCATCCGCCAGGGCGCCCCGATAAGCCGCGCGTGGAGCATCTTCCGGTGATCGCTGCGCCGCAGCTGTTCATCGAAGGGACGAACGATCCCTTCGTTCAGCCAGTTGTACAGCTCGAGGACGCTGTGGCGGCGTGCCAGAACGCCCGCATCGCATGGATCGATGGGGGAGGGCACTCCTTCGAAGTGAAGGGGCACAAGCGCTCAGCGCACGAGATCGGTGCCTCGCTCGCCCCGCTCGTCGAGGAGTTCGCCGCGAGCTAGCGGTGCTGCCAGCGGAAGAGCAGCAAACGCAAGGAAGCGCCGATCTTCATCGGCACGATCTCTCCGAAGCGGTGCTCGTCCGCGCGGACGAGCCGCTCAGCGAGATCTGGCCGCTGCTGCCAGAGGTATTCGCGGGCGACTTCTGCGTGTGGAGAGTTCGAGACGATCTTGATCGCATCCGCCTGCTCGATCATCGGAATCACGTTCTCAATGTTCTCCCACGTCGAACGGCTCTCCGTTTCGAGCAGGATGCGTCCGGTGTACCCGAGTTCCTCGCGGGCGAATCTCTCCATCACGACGGCCTCAGGGGTGTCGCCCTCGACCGTCCCGCCGGAGAAGATGAGTGTGCTGTCGGCAGTGCGGTTCAGCGAGCGGATGCCGGCA
The DNA here is from genome assembly GCF_052266675.1 of Microbacterium zouquanmingi. NCBI lineage: Bacteria > Bacillati > Actinomycetota > Actinomycetes > Micrococcales > Microbacteriaceae > Microbacterium > Microbacterium zouquanmingi. The sequence goes on along the minus strand of NZ_JBQPRA010000003.1, from coordinate 575,055 downwards.
CGCACGCGGTAGCGATTGATGAAGTTCGCACGCTCTTCATGATTGCCGTAGCCGAGCACGACGACAGCCTCGGTGCCTGCGGCGAGACTCCTATCGAGAGCATGCGGCCCCAGCATCAGATAGCTCGAACGCCAGTGCACGAGCTCTGCCCAGGTGGCGAACGCCGCGTACGCCGCGAAACCCGCCCAGAACAACCGGCGGGTGACGCGACGGGAACCGCTCAAACCGTACGGCCCTTGGCGATCCAGGCCTCGACATCCTCTGCGGTGCGAGGGATGTCGGCCGAGAGGTTCACCGGACCCTCTTCGGTCATCAGGATGTCGTCCTCGATGCGCACGCCGATTCCGCGGAGCTCTTCGGGAACGGTGAGATCGTCGATCTGGAAGTACAGACCAGGCTCGATCGTGAAGACCATGCCTGCCTCCAGGATGCCGTCGTAGTACATCTCGCGACGAGCCTGCGCACAGTCGTGCACATCGATGCCGAGGTGGTGCGAGGTTCCGTGCACCATGTACCGGCGGTGCTGGCCACCGGCGCCCTCGTCCAGAGCCTCTTCAGCGGTGACCGGAAGCACACCCCATTGGGCGGTCCGCTTCGCGATGACGGCCATCGCCGCCTCGTGCACTTCGCGGAAGCGCACACCGGGGCGGGCCGCGGCGAACGCGGCATCCGCGGCCTCGAGAACCGTGTTGTACACGCGACGCTGTACGTCGGAGAACGTTCCGTTCACCGGGAGCGTGCGGGTGATGTCGGCGGTGTACAGGCTGTCGGCCTCGACGCCGGCATCGACGAGGATGAGGTCGCCGGGGACCACCGAGCCGTCATTGCGCGTCCAGTGCAGGTAGCAGGCGTGCGGGCCGGAGGCCGCGATCGTGTCGTAGCCCTCACCGTTGCCGTCCTCACGGGCGCGGCGGTGGAAGACGCCCTCGACGACGCGCTCGCCGCGCGAGTGCTGGGCGGCATCCGGCAGAGCCTGGATGATGTCGTCGAAGCCGCGTGCGGTGACCTCGACGGCCCTGCGCATCTCGGCGATCTCATACTCGTCCTTGATCAGGCGGAGCTCTGAGACGAAGCGCTCGAGTTCGGTGTCGGCCAGCGTCACGTCCTCATCGGTCGCAGCGAATACCGCGAGATGGTCGGCGGCGATCGCGAGATCTGCGGCGACGCCGGCGATTGACGGACGCGGTCCGATCCAGAACTCGCCCACTGTGGCATCCGCGTAGAACTCGGTCGTGGTGCGGTCGGCGCGCTCGCGGAAGTAGAGGGTGACGTCGTGACCGGCATCAGTCGGCTCGAACACGAGCACGGAATCCGGCTCGGAGTCCGCAGCCCAGCCCGTCAGGTGGGCGAATGCCGAGTGCGCGCGGAAGGGATAGTCGGTGTCATTGCTGCGCTGCTTGAGAGAGCCGGCCTCGATGACGAGGCGCTTGCCGGGAAATGCCTCGGAGACCTTTGCGCGACGGGCCGCCGCGAACGCCGCCTGTGCGCGTGCGGCAGGGAGGGACTCGGGGCGCTCAGCCCACCCGGTCGAGATCGTGTCGAGGAAGCCACGAGGGAACGGCTGCTTGCGGTTCGTCGTCACGGGCGCCTCTTCGATCGTTTCGTTCTCTGCAGTGCTCATACCCCCAGTCTCTCACTCCTGCGTAGGCTGGGCATGTGGCGATTCTCATAGATCTCGTGCTTGTCGTGGTGTTCTGCGTGATCGGGCGTCTCTCTCACGCCGAAGGGATCTTCAGCGACCTGCCGGGATTCCTGAACACGACCTGGCCGTTCGTGCTGGCACTGGTGCTCGCACACGGTGTGCTGCTGCTGCGCAAGGCGCAACCCGACCGGATGCTGCCCGGCGTCATGGTCTGGTTCTTGACCGTGGTCATCGGCCTGCTGCTGCGATCGTTCAGCGGACAGGGGACGGCCGTGCCGTTCATCATCGTCGCGACGCTCACCCTCGCGCTCTTCCTGCTCGGCTGGCGTGCGATCTGGGCGGGGATCAGCCCGCGGGCTCGAGCTGAACGACGAGCGCGCGGTGGTCCGACCCCGCCGCGTCGAGGATGAGCGAGCCGGTCGGATTCCAGTTCTGACTGGCCATGACATGGTCGATCGGTGCGCCGACGAGCTCGGGGTACTTCGCAGGCCAAGTTCCGGTTGCTCCGGTGCCGGTGCGTGAGGCGGCATCGCGGCAGTAGCCCATGTCGCCGCCGCCCGTGCCCAGGGCCGCCATGTGGTCGATCGTCGCATTGAAGTCTCCGGCGAGGATGAAGTCACCCTCAGGGCACTGATCTGCGATCCAGTCGAGGTCGGACTGCCAGCCGGCCATGTCTTCGATGCGCGGTGCGACCGCGTGTACGGCGACGATCGTGGGGCCTACGCCGCTGACGGGCATCACGACCGCGCTCGGGACAGAACCGGTGTTGCTGCTGCCATCTTCCGAGGACGCGATCACGGAGTAGTCGCCGAGCGCGGGGGAGATGAGAATCGTGGTCTCCCACGCTTGAGGGCCGTTGTCGACGTTGCCGAACTGCACGTGATGGACCCACATCGGATGCCCCTGCTCGCGGAGCATGACCGCGATGCGCTCGCCGACCGATTCCGCGGTCTCGGGCAGGGTCACGACGTCGACCTGCTGGGTCAGGATCGCATCGGCGATCGTCTCGGCGGAGACCGCTTCACCCGCAGTGTTCCAGGTCAGAACGCGCACGCTCTCGGCGGTCTTCTCTGGCAGCGCGCCCGTGCCGAAACCGCGCACTGCGCCGATCGCACCGGTTGCGGCAGCTCCGAGCAGCGCGACGATGAGGATGGATGCCGCGAACCCGCGCAGCGGGCGGGCGAACAGCAGAAGCAGCGATACGACGGACACTGCGAGCAGACCGACCAGGACGAGCCCCCGGACGGCAACGAGCTGTGCGAACGGGAACGTCTGCTCGAGGTGGAAGAACTGCGGCCACACCACGATCGCCGTCGCGATCGCAAACAGCACGGTGACGAGGATCCCCAACAGACGAAACATCATCACGAGCGTAGAGGGAGACGCTGTGAATCACCTGCCGCGGCACGGTCTCAGTCGAGGTCCTTGAGACAGCAGTAATGTCAGGGATATGACCGATGTGCAGATTTTCGCGGGACCGAGCGATCTGCACCTGCACTCGAACCACTCCGACGGCACGGAAAGCCCAGAAGACGTGGTGCGGCAGGCACGCGGGTATGGACTGCGCACGCTGGCGCTCACCGACCATGACCGCACGACCGGGTGGGGCGAAGCGGCGGAGGCCGCGGCATCCCTCGGCATGACGTTCATCCCCGGCATGGAGCTGTCTGCGAAGCAGCAGTGGCGCAGCGTGCACGTCCTGGCCTACCTGTTCGACCCGGCCGATCCGGCGCTGCGCGCCGAGACGGATCGCATCCGCGATGACCGGCTGGGTCGGGCAGAGCGCATCGTCGGGAACATCAGCCGCGACTACGACCTCACCTGGAACGACGTGCTCGAACGCACGACGGCGGATGCCACGGTGGGCCGGCCGCACATCGCCGATGCGCTCATCGCGCGCGGCATTGTCCGTGACCGGACAGAGGCGTTCGAGGGGATCCTCCATCCGCGTGAGGGGTATTACGAGCCGCACTACGCGCCGGATCCGATCACCGCCGTGCGCCTGATCACGGATGCTGGGGGAGTGGCGATCATCGCCCACCCCGCCACGTCAGGACGCGAACAGATGCCGCTGCCGTACATCGAGCAGCTGATCGACGCAGGCCTCGGCGGCTTCGAGATCGATCACCGCGAGAATACCGAGCCGGGCAAGCGCATGCTGCGCGAGCTCGCTGTGAAGCATGATCTCATCGCGACGGGGTCGAGCGACTACCACGGCACGGGCAAGCCGAACCGGCCAGGCGAGAACACCACCGCCGACGCGATGGTCGAGCGGATCATCGCGCAGGCGAGTGGATCAACTCCCCGCTACCCCTGACGTTCGCGCGGCTGTTCTCTGAGTCGCGCGACTCATTCCGGTTCGCGCTGCAGAAATAACAGCAGCGCCAACAGGAAACGGCCGCGCGAGACGGGTCGCGCTGCGAATCTCAGGCGCCGGTGGGCGCTGCGCCTCCGGAGCGGCGACGACGGCGACGGCGCTGCGGTGCGGACTTTCCATCGCGGTGCTCGTTCGTCGCATCGCCATCGTGTGTTCCGGCGCCCTCAGCGTCGCGATCTGCGGCGGGTGCGGGAGCGGAGCCTGCCGACGAGGCGGGTGCAGCGTCCTCAGTGAAGGTCGAACCGACCTGCTCGGCGCTCGAACCGCGGCGGCGGCGGCGACGGCGACGCGTCGTGCCTTCGTCCGTGCCCTCAGCGGCAGCATCTGCGGCCTTCTGCGGCGGGCGCTGGCGACGCTCTGATGCCGGCTTCTCGGCCTTCGGCGCTGTAGTCAGTCTTCCCTTGGTGCCGGCGGGGATGTTGAGCTCTTCGAACAGGTGCGGGCTCGACGAGTAGGTCTCGACGGGATCGGGCTGGCCGAACTCGAGGGCGCGGTTGATGAGGGCCCACTTGTGCAGGTCCTCCCAGTCGACGAAGGTCACTGCGATCCCGGTCTTGCCAGCACGGCCGGTGCGGCCGGCGCGGTGCAGGTACGTCTTGTCCTCGTCGGGGATCGTGTGGTTGATGACGTGAGTGACGTCATCCACGTCGATGCCGCGGGCGGCGACATCGGTCGCGACAAGCACGTCGCGCTTGCCGGCCTTGAACGCGGCCATCGACCGCTCTCGCTGCTCCTGGCCCATGTCGCCGTGCACACCGCCGACGTTGAAGCCGCGGTCGCCGAGCTCGTCCACGAGCTTCTGAGCCGCACGCTTGGTGCGGGTGAAGATCACGGTCTTGCCGCGGCCCTCGGCCTGCAGGATGCGGGCAATGATCTCGTCCTTGTCCATCGAGTGAGCACGGTAGACGAGGTGCTTGATGTTCGCCTGCGTCAGTCCCTCATCGGGGTCGTTCGCGCGGATGTGGATCGGGTTCGACATGAAGCGGCGTGCAAGGGCCACGATCGGGCCGGGCATCGTCGCCGAGAACAGCTGGGTGTGGCGCACCGCCGGCACCTTCTGGAAGATCTTCTCGATGTCGGCGAGGAAGCCGAGGTCGAGCATCTTGTCGGCCTCGTCGAGGACGACCTCGACCGCACCCGAGAGGTCGAGCAGACGCTGGCCGGCGAGGTCGATCAGGCGACCGGGGGTTCCGACGACGATCTGCGCGCCAGCCTTGAGCTGGTCGATCTGTCCTTCGTACGCCTTGCCGCCGTAGATGGCGACGACGCTGGTGGAGCGGTTGCTGGTGAGCAGATCGATGTCTTCATAGACCTGCACCGCGAGCTCGCGGGTCGGCACGACGATGAGGGCCTTGACGCCGGGCTCGGGGTTCAGACCCAGGCGCTGCACCACAGGGATGCCGAAGCCGAAGGTCTTGCCGGTACCGGTCTTGGCCTGGCCGATGATGTCCTGACCGGGAAGACCGAGCGGGATGGTCTGCTCCTGAATGGGGAACGCGTCGATGATGCCTTTGGCAGTGAGTGCCTCGACGATGTCCTGATCGATGCCGAGATCAGTGAAAGTAGTCAATTTTTTGTGTGCCTGTCCGGCGGAGTTCTTGAAGAAGAGGCCGCCACGTAACGGATCCACGCCGTCTCTTGTGCCACAGGCGCGGCGCCCTGCTCCTACGGCAGGACTCGTCCAGCCTACCCCGAGGGGCGTCTAGCGCCGAGGAATGGGCCTGCGCGGGTAGTCTGATTGCGTGGTGAAGTGGTTCTGGCAGCGAGACAAGCCCCGACGTGCTCTTGCCCTGCGCGGTCGTGGGGAGCACAGCGGTACGACGCGTGTCGACTTCGCCGAGCTCGCTCCCGAGCTCGATCGCTTCCTCGGCCAAGCCGCCTATCTGCAGCTCGGATACTTCGAGACGCTCACACGTCTCATCCGCGCGACGCCCGAGCTCGATGAGAAGGCCGCGCTGACGCGCGCCGCAGGCGCAGCGCTCAGCAAGCACCGCGGAATCGTCGAGGTCATCACCGCTCAGGGCGAGGACCCAACTGAGATCATGCTGCCGTTCCAGGAGCCGCTCGACGCGTTCCGCCGGAAGACGATCGGCGTCCGCCCGCGGGAGACGCTGCTCGCGGTCTACATCACGGCAGCGATGCTGGACGACTTCTACCTCGCGCTTGCCTCCAGCTACGGCGAGACCGGCGCACGGGTCGCCGAGATCCTCAGCGAGGACGATGACACCGGAGAGGTCGTCTCGATCCTCAAGAAGACGATCGAGAGCGATGGCGAGTGGCGCTCGCTCCTGTCGATGTGGGCGCGCCGACTCGTCGGCGACACCCTTCTCGTTGCACGTCAGGCCCTGCGCAGCGAGCGTCTCGCGGTAGAAGAAGAGCGCGTCGAACCGGTCTACACCGAGCTCATGGGCGCGCACGCACGCCGCATGGACGCGATGGGACTCGCCGCGTAGCTGTTCCTGCGTCGCTCAGACGCGTCGCTCAGATTCCGAGCGCGGCCTTCTTGGCAGCATCCGATGTGCGCCGGTTCTGCGTCAGCAGCGCGCCGGCGACAGCGGCGATCAGGAGTGCGCCGACGATGCTCGCCAGCCACAGCCATCCGTTGCCGTCGCTGATGCCGGCCCACTGCATGACCGTGTAGATCACTGCGGAGGACGCCGTCGCGATCGCCGGCACGAGCGCAACACCGCGCAGCGAGCGGTGCGGCAACAGGTAGTGAACACCGATGCCGCACGCGCACGCTGCGATGAGCGCGAGAAGGATGTACATCCGGGTCAGGCGACGAAGCCGACGCGACGGGACTCTTCGGTGCCGAGCTCGACGAAGGCGAGGTTCGCCGTGGGGATGATGTAGGAGTTGCCCTTGACATCGATGAAGCTCACGTGAGCGGCGTTCTGCTCGAGAGCGGAGGCCACCTGGGTGCGGACCTCGTCCGCAGAGGTGGAGGTCTCGAAGTTCAGTTCGCGGCCGGTGTTGATGATGCCGATGCGGATTTCCACGCGTGCTCCTTGAAGATTCGGGGACTGAGACGACTCTACCCCGCGGGCAGGTGTCGCGGCGCTGTCTGCGGCTGCCGATAGCGTGGATGACATGACAGAGGATGCCGGACAGCGCGTGGTCGTGAACGCCCCCGTCGAGGCATCCGCTGTGATCATCGGTGCACCGGGCACGGGCAAGACGCAGACGCTGATCGAGCGTGTCGTGCACCTGCTCGAAGAGCGGGCACTCGCCCCCGAAGAGGTTCTTGCGCTGACAGCGAATCGACAGGCGGCGACCGTGCTGCGCGACCGGATCGGTGTGCGAGTCGGGCAGGCGACCCCCGGTCCTCTCGCGAGGTCTTTGGGGTCGCTGGCCTTCCAAATCGTGCGGGGGGCGATGGTTCGCGCCGGTGAAGATCCTCCGGCACTCCTGACCGGCGCAGATCAGGATCGCATCATCGCCGACCTGCTCGCGGGGGACGCAGAAGACGAGGCAGCGGGAGAAGCGAGCAGGTGGCCGGAGACGTTGAGCCCCGCCGTTCGCGCGTCCAAGAGCTTCCGTTCCGAACTGCGCGCCTTTCTCGCGGAATGTACCGAGCTCCGAGTGACTCCTGCAGAGCTGCAGTCCTCAGATCGCGCGGTGTGGCGCGTCGCGGGTGATTTCCTCGACGAGTACCGAGCAGTGCTCGCGCGCATGCGCACCTCATATCGCGATGCCGCCGATCTGATCAGCGAAGCCTCCGCGATTCTCTTCGAGGCGGATGCTGCGACCCTGGGTCCTCTCGCGCCGCTGCGCGTCGTGCTGATCGATGATGCGCAGGAGATCACACGTGGCGGCATCACGCTCGTGCAGGCATTGCGCTCGCGGGGGATCGCCGTGCTGGCATTCGGTGATCCCGATATCTCCTCGGGGGCGTTCCGCGGTGCGAGCCCGCAGCTGTTCCACGACCTGGCCGGAATGCTCGGCCAGGTGTTCGTGCTCGATATGCCGCACAGGCAAGTGCCGGCCCTGATCGATCTGACGCGCACCGTGACTCAGGCGATCGGTGTGGCCGGACGAGTGGAGCATCGCCGGCCGCCAGGGCCCGCGCCGGAGCATCCGGACCCGGCGGTGCAGACGTTCCTCGCCTCCTCTCCGTACGAAGAGATCGATCGGATCGCGGGAACGCTGCGCGAGTGGCATCTCACCGAGGGCATCGCGTGGAGCGACATGGCGGTCATCGCGCACGACACCCGTCAGGTGACGGCCCTCGAGACCGAGCTCGCAGCCCGCGAAGTTCCCACCCGGGCCGCGGGCGTGCAGCGGCCGCTCGGCAGCGAGAGCGTCGTGCGCGACATCGTCGGCATCGTGCGACTCGCGCTGACGCCGCTCGAGCAGCGAGAGACCGAGGCGCTCATCGAGGCACTGCGCTCGCCGTTCGGTGGGATGGATGCCGTCGGTCTCCGGCGCCTGCGCGCGCGAATGCGCCACAACGAGCTCGCCGATGGCGGCTCGACCCCCGCGGGAGAGCTGCTGCGCGAGGCGATGAGCCATCCGGCGGCGTTCACCTTCATCGATGCTCCCGAGGCTCGCGTCGCTGCCCGCTTCGCCAAGACGCTTGCTGAGATGACGGCGGCGGCCGAGGCCGGAGAGACGATCCACGAACTGCTCTGGCGCATCTGGGATAATGCGCGCGCGCTGGACGGCTCTAAGCTGCAGAAGTCCTGGCGCGAGAGTGCCGAGCAGCACGGCGGTGGCGAGATCGCTCGTGCGCTGGATGCGCTGGTTGCGCTTTTCGATGCGGCCAAGCGCTTCGTGGAGCGGACACCCGAAGAGCAGCCGGATACCTTCGTGCGCGACATCCTCGACAGCGAGGTGCCCGAAGACACCCTCTCGACGCCGGATCGCCCAGGCCTGGTGACGCTGCTCACGCCCGCGACGGCATTGGGCACGCAGTTCGATGCGGTGATCGTCTCCGGTGTGCAGGACGGCGTCTGGCCCAACACGCGTCTCCGCGGCGGCCTGCTCGAGACATGGCGCCTGGCGGATGCCGTAGTCGCAGCGCGCACTGGCGCACAACAGGCGCCGCAGGGGGTCCTTGATCGCCGTCGCGACGCACTGCACGATGAACTGCGCTTGTTCGTGCGCGCTGTATCCCGGGCGCGCACGCGCATTCTGGTCACCGCGGTCGATGACGACACCACCGGTCCCAGCGCCTTCTTCTCGTTCCTTCCTGCACCCCCGCCGTCTTCGCAGCATCCTGCCGCCGAGCATCCGCTCACTCTGCGCGGACTGGTTGCGAAGCACCGGCGCACGCTCACCAGTACGACGAATCCTGCGGAGCGCGTGGCTGCTGCCCAGCAGTTGCGTCTGCTCGCTGAAGCCGAGGTGTCAGGCGCTGCCCCCGCCGAGTGGTACGGCATTGCCGAGCCTTCGACGACGGCGCCCCTGCACGATCTCCAGGTCGAGGCCGCACGCGTCTCTCCGTCGAAGATGGAGGCGTTCGAAGAGTGCGAGCTCAACTGGGTGATCGCATCCCTCGGAGGCGACACCGTGCTGCCGCCGTCGGCGGGGATCGGAACGATCATCCACTCGGCGATGGAGACGGTCCCCGATGGCGAGCTCGAGAAGATGCGTGAGGTCGTCGCCGCCCTCTGGCCGGAACTGGAGTTCGAGACCGAATGGATCGGCCGGAAGGAACGGCGCCGAGCAGAGCTCTACATCGACCGTCTGCACTCGTACCTCGGGAACGTCGTCACCGAGCGCGGGCGCGTTCTGGCCAGCGAGGTCGAGTTCCGCTTCGCCGTCGAGGTGGGCGACGAGGTGGCAGAAAACGCACCTGAGGTCTACGTCGGCGACGAGGTCTACGGGCCCCACCGCGCTCTCGTGCACGGGTTCATCGACCGTGTCGAGGCCTATCCGCGCGGCGGAGGCGAGCACGCGGCGGCTCGGGGCAAGAACTTCGCAGCCATGGGAACGAACATCGAGGGGGAGCGCGTCGTGGTGGTCGATCTCAAGACCGGCAAGTACGAGTCGGAGTCCGATGCCAAGGTCATAGACCATGCACAGCTCGCCGCGTATCAGATCGCAGTTGAGCAGGGGCTCGTCACCGATGCCGACGCGCAGGCGCTCGCCGGTGCCAGATTGGTGCTGGTGGCGAAGACACTGTCTGGCAGTGACTATCGGGTCGCGCATCAGCACACTCTTGTCGGCGAGGACCGCACGCGTTTTCTGGGCCGACTTGCGGATGCCGCCAAGGGAATGTCGGCGAACACGTTCACTGCGCACGTCGAAGCACACTGCGCTGATGTGCAGTGGCGGGTGCAGCCGTGCCGCATCCACACCGTTCCCGCGGTGAGTGCATGAGCGCGTGGGGTGATGGCCTGGGGCTGTCGGCACTCGATGTCGCGGCGGCGCTGGGTCAGTTCCCTCCCACCGAGGCGCAACAGCGCGTGATCGAGGCACCGCCGACCCCCGCTCTGGTGGTCGCGGGCGCGGGCAGCGGCAAGACCGAGACGATGTCGGGGCGAGTGGTCTGGCTGGTCGCCAACGGACACGTGCGCCGCGACGAGATCCTCGGCCTTACCTTCACCCGCAAGGCAGCCGGCGAGCTGGCGGAGCGCATCGGGGCCCGGCTCGCGGTCATCGACGAGTTCGGCAGGCGCGGGCTGCTTGCGCATGTGCCTGAAATCGTGGCATCCGGTGCTCTTGCGCGCGTGAACGCAGCCACGACGTCGGCGCAGAAGGCTCTCGTGCGCAACCATGTCCTCGATGAGCTCGCAGTGAACTACGGCACCGGCTGGAATCCTGCGGCGGCACGCACTGCGGACGATCTGCTGGTGCAGCCGCGAGTGTCGACCTACAACGCCTTCGCCGATTCGATCGTCAGGGAGCACGCCGCGCGGATCGGCCGAGATTCGGATGCCGCGATGCTCACTCAAGCGGCCTCGTGGATGCTCGCCCGTGAGGTGGTGCTTCGCGCTGACCTGCCACAGCTCGAAGACATCGAGCTGTCGGTCGCGACCATCGTCGACGCCGTGCAGCGTCTTGCCGGCGATGCGCTCGATCATCGGGCCGACCTCGGCCGGGCTGAGCGCATCGCAGTAGAGCAGGCGCGGGCGTTCGAGCCTTATCGCAGCAGTGACCCGATCGCGAAGATCGCCGACAACCTGCTCTCGCTGCCCACGCTGACCGCACTCGTCCGCGAGTACAACACCGAGAAGCAGCGTCGTGGCGTCCTTGATTTCGCCGACCAGGTCAGCGGCGCGTTCGACATCGTCGAGACCGCTCCTGACGTGCGCGAAGATCTGCGGGAACAGCATCGGGTCGTGCTCCTTGATGAATATCAGGACACGTCGGTCATCCAGACCCGGTTCCTGGCGGCGCTCTTCCGGGATCAGGCGGTGATGGCGGTCGGCGACCCCCATCAGTCGATCTACGGCTGGCGCGGTGCCAGTGCAGACAATCTCTACGCGTTCGCCGCCACTTTCGCCGCCGAACAGCCCGCGCACAGCTACAGCCTGATGACGAGCTGGCGCAATGACAGCACGATCCTCGATATCGCCAACGAGGTCTTGAAGCCGCTGCGACGGGCAGAGCTCGACGTGCCGCCGCTCGAAGCGCGCCCCGGCGCCGGCGCGGGAACCGTCGGCGTGCGCTTTCCGCTCACTGTGCACGATGAGGCCGCACAGGTTGCGGAATGGTTCGCCGAGCGCCGGGCAGCTCACAGTGACAGCGCGAATCCGCACACCGGTGCGATCCTGTTCCGCTCCAAGCGGCATATGCAGACCTTCGCTGAAGCACTTGCCGTACGCGGCATTCCGCATCGAATCCTGGGGCTGGGCGGATTGCTGGCCACTCCCGAGGTCGTCGATGTGCTCTCGGCCCTCCGCGTCATCCACGATCCGAACGCCGGCTCGCCGCTGATCCGCCTGCTGGTCGGCCCGCGCTTCGGCGTCGGGGTCGCTGATATGGGGGCGCTGTACGCGCTGGCCGGGGAGCTGTCCCGGCGCGACAGCGGTCTGCTGCCGCTGCCGGAAGAGCTGCGATCACGCATCAGGGCCTCGCGCGGTGCCGATGAAGCGGTCTCCATCGTGGACGCGGTCGATGTCGTGCGAGGGCTGCGCGATGACTACCGTCTGCTGGAGGGAATCTCGTCGGAGGGCAGAGCGCGCATCCGCGCAGCGGGGGAGATGTTCGAGCGACTGCGCCGCGCATCGGGTCAGCCAATCCCCGAGCTCATCAGGCTCATCGAGCTCGAGCTGCGCCTCGATATCGAACTGGCGGCGAACGAGTCGCGCGGACCTGCGCGGGTCGCCGCCACGCAGCTTCGTACGTTCGCGGATGAGGTGCGTGCGTTTCTCGCCGCTGACGATCGAGGGACGATCGGCAGCCTGCTGGCCTGGCTCGATAAGGCCGAGAGCACCGATGAACTCATGCCGCGTCCCGAACCGCCAGAGCCCGGAGTCGTGCAGCTGTTGACCATCCACGGCTCCAAGGGCCTCGAGTGGGATGCGGTCGCGGTGGTTCGCATGGTCGACGGCGAGCTGCCATCGCGCCCGAGCGACACCTCGGGCTGGTTCGGGTTCGGCGTGCTGCCCTTCGCACTGCGCGGCGACCGTGCGGCCCTCCCGACGTTCAACTGGCTGCCCCCGACCGAGGAAGAACTCGACCCCGCCAAACGGCTCAAAGCGGGAATCGCGTCGCTGACCAGCGCGAGCAAGTCGACTCCCGGCGCGATCACGGTATTCAAAGACGCCTATCGCGACTACCAGCAGCAGGAGGAGCGCCGGCTGGGCTACGTCGCCGTCACCCGTGCGCGCACAGACCTCCTGCTCAGCGGCTCGCACTGGGCAGGACAGAAGAAGCCGCGAAAGCCAGGGCCCTACCTGCTCGAGGCCTTCGACGTCATCGGCATCGATCCGGTGACCGAGATCGACGAGGACGAGAACCCTTACGAGGGTGAGGGCAAGACCAGCATCTGGCCCCTCGACCCGCTCGGAACCAGACGCGCAAGGGTCGAGGAGGCAGCGGACGCCGTGCGTGACGAGTTCCAGAACGATGCAGCCGCGCCGAGCGACATGCTCCGCAGGCTCCTCGCCGAGCGCGCAGAACGCCAGCGCGGCGTCACTGCCGAGGCGCCGACTCGAGTGCCGGCCTCACGGTTCAAGGACTACATCACCGATTACGCAGGCACCGTCCACAGCCTCACCAGACCCATGCCAGAGCGCCCCTATCGGCAGACCAGGCTCGGAACCCTGTTCCACGCGTGGGTCGAGCATCGTTCGGGACTCGTCGGCACGGCGCCGAGCCCGCAGAGTGCACTGTGGGAGATCGACGACGAGGCGCCCGAAGCGTGGAACGCCTCAGCGACCGATATCGAAGACTTGGAGCAGCTGCGCGCGATCTTCGAACGCAGCGAGTGGGCCGAGCTACGCCCGATCGCGGTGGAGATCGAGATCGACTTCGTCCTCGCGGCAGATGAAACAGGTCACGGGCACATCGTCATCTGCAAGCTCGACGCCGTCTATCGCCGCGCGGATCGCGGTGGACGCATCGAGATCGTCGACTGGAAGACAGGCAAGGCACCCCGAACGGCGGCGGAGAAGGACGAGCGGATGCTGCAGCTCGCGCTGTATCGACTCGCCTACCACCGTCGGTTCGGCGTTCCGCTCGATGAGATCGATGTCGCCCTCTACTACGTGGCCGATGACCTCGTGATCAGAGGCGAACGGGTCTATTCGGAGGAAGAATTGGTCCAGCGGTGGAGCGCCGCGCGCGCTGCGCGCTGAGCCTCATCGGCGGGTTCGGCCTGCGACAGGGGCTCATCTGAGGGGATGAGTCCGGACTCAGCGACGTCTGAGAGGTCTTCTGTCGCGTCAGCATCCTTCACACGGGCGACCGCGACATCGCCGGTGCCTGTGGAGAGCGACTCCTCCGGAAGGAGATCACCGGGGCTGTAGGCATCGGTCTGCATCGAGGTGTTGATGCCGGTCGATGCCGTCGCGGGGACATGATCAAGAGCGTCCAGCGCGGAATCGACGCCCTCGCCGCGGGCAGCGATCACCGTCAGATCGTTCTCGCGCAGACCCTCGGCGAGCGCATCCAGCAGCGCAGCCGCATCATCGACGATGTCTTCGCGATGCATCGCATCGCCGTGCACCAGCCAGCGGGCGAACTCGAGTTCGGCCAGCATCCGTGCGCGTACGGCGAGTGCGGCATCGGGTGCACGATTGGAGGATTCTGCATAGGTCGCGTGCACGTCGCCGGCAGCATCCGGTGCAGAGGAGAGCCACGCGAGGTCGACCGCAGGATCGCCGAGCGACAGACCATGCCAGTCGAGGAGCCCTGTGACCTCTGGCCCGCGCTCTGGGTCGTCTTCGAACAGGAAGGAGGTCGCCTTCACACCGCCGAGCGTCACGGCTGATTCGAAACGCCACAGGTCATCGTCTTGGACGGCTTCGCGCCAGCGCACGGTGAGCCTGGCAGGGACCCGGCCGGTTGCGGCCGCGCCGTCGACCAGCCGGCCGATCTCGGCGCGTACCTCCTCAGCGCTGCGCGCGCTGAGGCCGGCGCTGCGCACGACCGAGGCAGGGAGGGCATGCACGGCAGCGATCGCGGCGCCCATGGATGCCGCAGCACCCCGCCCACTCGGCACGTGAGTCGCTTCGATCTGGAACCCGGGCAGCAGCTCGGTCACCAGCGCACGTCCGTCTGCGAGTCGGGTTTCACCCAGGTACTCGGGCACGCGGAAGGGCAGGATCGCACGGGCTCCCGTCGTCAGCGCTCGCAGCGCGATCGACTCGGAAGCGAGCTCTCGTGAGGTCTCGTCGTCGTCACCGACGCGGATCGCGAGCTCTCGTCCATCGGCGAGGGTGACGACGGCGGAGTCGAATCGTCCATCGCCGTCGGCCGTGAGAGATCGTGCTCCCACGACCTCCGCCCCGGGCAGAGCGGCGGTGACCGCCGCCGCTAGAGTAAAGGGAGACCGTGCCATGACCCCAAGGTTAGGTGTGCTCGGGTGCGGTTCCGCCTACGCCACGCCTGCGAAAGAGGAGTCGATGAACGTTTCACGCGCCGTGTTCGACCGCGCTGGCTTCCTTCGCGATGAACCGGGCATCCTCGATGCGCTGCGTTCATCGGCGGATGCTCTGGTGATCGTCGTCCGCGAAGGGCGTGCGCGCGTTGCGGATGATGCTCTTGTGACTGTCTCGCCGTCGGAGGTCGGCGAGGGTGCGGAGTGGGGCTTGCTCGGCCGTGACGGCCAGGGCCGCACGATCCTGATCGCCGCGGTGGAGCCCGAACACGACTCGATCGACGCCGCGCCCGCCGAGACCTGGCTGGGGGTGCGTGACACCGGTGGGATGCTCGACGCGGAGAACACCGAGACGCTCGTCGCCGCCGTCACTGTCGCCTCCTGGTTGCGCGATGCGCGATTCTGTCAGAAGTGCGGCGCCGAGACCGTGCTGCGTCAGGGCGGTTGGTCCCGGCGCTGCGAGACCTGTGAGGTCGACATCTTCCCCCGCACTGATCCGGCGGTGATCGTCGCCGTCGAGAGCGCGGACGGAGAGCGGCTGCTGCTCGGGGCGAACGCGAACTGGCGAGGACGGATGTACTCGTGCTTCGCCGGGTTCGTCGAGGCGGGCGAATCGCTCGAGACCACGGTGCATCGTGAGATCGAAGAGGAGGCCAGCGTCCACCTCGACGATATCCGCTACATCTCTTCGCAGCCGTGGCCGTACCCGCGCTCGCTCATGATCGGCTTCCGGGCGACGGCATCGGACGCACGGGAGGCACGGCCCGACGGTGAAGAGATCATCGACGTGCGCTGGTGCACGCGCGAGGAGATCGGTTCCGCGCTGAACGGCGACGGCCCGATCGGGCTTCCTGGCCCCGCATCCATCGCCCGCGCGCTCATCATCGACTGGTACGAAGACCGGAATCCTACTGCCCGGATCACGGACGCTGGGCCCCAGTGAGCGCACTCGACGCGCTCGATGAACGGCAGAGGGAAGCAGCAACGGTACTGCGCGGACCCGTCGCAGTTCTCGCTGGAGCCGGTACGGGAAAAACTCGCGTCATCACGCACCGGATCGCGCACGGCGTCGACACCGGTGCCTACTCGCCGAGCCGAGTGATGGCTGTCACCTTCACCTCGAAGGCCGCGGGGGAGCTTCGCGGTCGACTGCGCGCGCTCGGTATCGAGGGCGTCTCAGCGCGCACCTTCCACGCGGCAGCCCTCGCGCAGTTGAACTTCTTCTGGCCGACACTGGCTGGTTCTCCCGCCCCGAAGATCGTCGACAACAAGGTGCGTGTTCTCGGCCAGGCCGCAGAGCAGCTGCGTCTGCGGCTCGATACCGCCACGCTGCGTGACGTTGCGAGTGAGATCGAATGGCGCAAGGTCTCGATGCTGACGATCGATCAGCATGCGGCACTCGGCAAATCGGTCGGTCGGGTGAACACCGACCAGCTCGCCGAACTGCAGCGCGGGTACGAAGTGCTCAAAGATGATCGTCATCAGCTCGACTTCGAGGACGTGCTGTTGGCATGTGCGGGAATGCTGGAGGCCGAAACCCGTGTCGCCGCATCGGTGCACGAGCAGTACCGGCATTTCACGGTCGATGAGTTTCAGGACGTCTCACCACTGCAGAACCGTCTGCTGGAGCTGTGGCTCGGTGAACGCCGCGACATCTGCGTGGTCGGTGACGCGAGCCAGACGATCTATTCCTTCGCGGGTGCCGACCAGCGCTACCTGCTGGAGTTCGGCCGCACGTACCCTGATGCCACGGTCGTGCGTCTCGAGACGAACTATCGTTCGCAGCCCCCGATTCTCGACGCAGCCAATGCGCTGATGAAGGGGCGCCCCGGCGCGCTTGAGCTCGTCGCAGCCCGCGAAGCGCCGACGGCTGATGCGCCGACCGTAACCGCATACGACAGTGACGCGGAGGAAGCTGCTGGCATCGCCACTGGCATCGTCGCGCGGATCAAGGCTGGTGCCCAACCGTCCGAGATCGCCATCCTCTACCGGGCGCACGCGCAATCCGCCCCGATCCAGCAGGCGCTCGCCGAAGCAGGGATCCCCTCGACGGTGCTCGGCGGCAAGCGATTCTTCGACATGCCAGAGGTTCGTCAAGCGGTGCTCGCTCTTCGTGGAGCATCCGTCGCGCCGACAGAGCGCGGGTTCCTGCCGAATGTGCGCAGGGTGCTGCGCGAAATGGGTCTCACCGACGAGCCGCCGGCCGCGGGCGGCGCACAGCGCGATGGGTGGGAGGCCCGGCGTGCCATCCTGCGCCTCGCGGAGGAGGCGAGCGATGACACGACGCTGCGTTCATTCAGTGAGACTCTCATGGCCCGGGCGAAGGACCAGCACGAGCCGACGATGCAGACGGTGACGATGTCGACTCTGCACGCAGCCAAAGGCTTGGAATGGCCGCACGTGTTCCTGGCCGGCTGCGCTGAGGGTGCGTTGCCGATCTCGTACGCGACAGGCTTCGACGCCATCGATGAGGAACGGCGCCTTGCCTACGTCGGCATCACGCGCGCCGCACGAACGCTGGCGCTGTCGTGGTCGCGTTCGTCTGGGCGAGGGGATCGGCGCCCTTCGCGGTTCCTTGAGGAGATCGGGACGTCTGCTCGCGGCACAGGCAATCTGCGTGAAATTTCGCCTCGCTCCACAGGCGCCGCCCGTCGCCGCTGATCCGGACGGACTGGGTGAGTTTCGCGTCGTCGATCTCGCCGAGCATGCGCGCGACAAGGGCAGCCGCTTCGATCGTGCGCACGGAAGCGATGTCGACCGACGTCGCACCGACGAGCTGGGCGTGCATGCTGGGCCACGCGGGATCCCGGTCGCGCTCGTGGGCGTCGCGGCACGACAGGCACGGAGTGTGGCCAGGCACGATCATCGGACCGATGGTCGTGCCGCCGGGTTCGAACGCCACCGGAAGATGGGGGAGATCGTCGCGGAGGTAACCTGCCAGCTGATGCGCGGATGCGGCGCCGTGCACGAGCACGATGCCGACAGCATCATGCGCGCCACGATCGACCGTCGCGAAGCCCTCGTCGACGAGCGCGTGCTCGACCCGCGCCTGAATGCGTGAGTCACTGAGGTTGACACTCTCGACCCAGATCTGCGGCAGTGGCCGGCGATCGGGACGCAGCACAGGTTCGAGCGCTCGCAGCAGCTCACGGGCTGGGCCTCGCGGCGCGCCGAGCCCGTGCGCGATCACGTCGAACGATGCGCGCCGGAAGCCGTTGCGCATGGCCTGGAGGAGCGGCTCGACCCACGGAGCCGAAAGCGGTACGACAACCTCGGCCTCCAGCCCGAACTGCACCGTGTCGACGTCACGCCAGAGCAGGGGAAAGGCCGGGTCGATTCTGGTCAGCGTCGTCGGAGAAAGGGGAGGCATTCCCCGAGTCTGACCAGCGATTACGCCCCGAAGGGCGCAATTCGATGATCAGTGGACAACTTCCCCGAATTCGGCGAAGTGCAGAGCGAGTGGTGCTCCGATCACACCGGCTTCTCGCCGTCAGCAGGCCCGCTGTCAGCGTCATTGTCGGCATCGCTGTCGGCGTCAGTGTCAGCCGAGAAGTCGTCGCCATCCAGCAGGCGGGCGAGAGCTTCGTCGAACTCATCGGCGACTGGTTCCTCGCCGCGCGCGCGGGCCTGGAGCCGTTCGATGAGCGCCGTCGGGTCGTCGATATCCGCTGCCGAAGGCAGCAGATCCGGGTAGTCCCAGAGCGAGTCGCGCGCGCTGATGCCGACAGCATCCGTCACCTTGCGCCACATCGCGGATGCTTCGCGCATGCGTCGTGGGCGCAACTTCAGACCGACCAATGCACCCAGGGCGTCCTCTGCAGGACCACCGACCGCACGGCGGCGGCGGGCCGCTTCAGCCAGTCGTGCGCCATCGGGAAGGCGGGAGGTGGCCTCGCTGGTGACGACATCCACCCAGCCATCGATCATCGCGATGATGTTCTCGAGTCGTGCGAGAGCCTCGCGCTGTGCCTCGGTCTGCGTCGGCAGCAGTGCTCCGCCTTCGATCGCCGCGCGGAGCTCTTCGGGGTTCGAAGGATCCAGGCGGCTGGCGACATCTTCGAGCGCATCGACATCGACAGTCACACCGCGAGCGAAGTCGGTGATCTGCGACATGACCTGTAGGTGCAGCCACTTCGCGTGCCGGTACAGGCGGGCGTAGGCGAGCTCACGCGTCGCGAGATAGAGGGTGATCTGGTCTTCGGGAATCTCCAGACCCTCACCGAACGCGGTGAGGTTCTGGGGGATGACGGCAGCCGTGCCCGCAGGAAGCACCGGGATGCCGACGTCTCCGCCGGAGACGACCTCGAGCGAGAGGTTGCCGAGCACCTGAGCGAACTGTGCCGCGAACACCGAGGATCCGAGGCCGCGCATGAGCTTGCCCGCCCCCTGGATCGCGTCGCGCATGTCTTCGGGAACCTGCGAGTCGAGCGCACTGGTGAGAGCGTCGGCGATGCTGGTCGAGACCGGCTCGGCGATCTCCCGCCACACCGGCAGGGTCTTCTCGACCCATTCGCCGCGCGTCATGGCCTGAGGGCTCTCGGACAGCTCGGCGATCGTGGTCGCCTCGCCGAGCCAGAGGTTCGCGAGGCCGAAGGCGTCGACCAGAGAATGACGAGATCCGTCAGTGATGCCCTGGCCCTCCTTGTTCGCGATGTGCAGGGCCTGCCGCAGGGTGTTCTCCCACGGGTCGCCGCCGAACACATTCTGCAGCTGCTGGGAGAGCGCGGCCATCATCGCTGGATCGAATTGGATGCCGCCTTCACCGCCGAGCGCGTTCTGCAGCGCACTGAGATCGAAGTCTCCACCGCCCGCGCCGGACATCATTTTTCGCAGGAACTCCTGGAAGTCTTCCGGGTTCGGATCGTTGTCTGCCATTTCGTCGCCTCTCAGCACGTCGCTAGCCGTGCCATCTACGCTAGTCACAGGTTTCTGCGCGCACCCCCGGCGCGAGCAGATCGCTGTACGCCGGTCGCGAACGACGGAGGAAATCACGTGGCACGAACTCGTCCTGCCCGCATCGGGCTCGGAGTGTGGGCGCTGATCGTCGCACTTGCGGCTCTGGTCGCCCTGACCTTCCTGCCGACGCCCTACGTCATTCAGCGTCCGGGCCCGGTGTACGACACGCTCGGGACCGCGGCAAGTGCTGATGGCGAGCAGGTGCCGCTCATCGAGATCGAGGGCACTAAGACCTTCGAGACGAGTGGAAGCCTGAACCTGACCACCGTGCAGGTCGTCGGCAACCGTGAGCGCACGCCGTCGTGGTTCGAGCTCGCGCTGGCGTGGATGGATTCGTCCCGCGCAGTCGTGCCCCTGGATTCGGTGTTCCCCGTAGGTGTGACCAGCGAGCAGCGCGACGAGCAGAACGCTCTGCTGATGGTCGATTCGCAGCATGAGGCGACAGCGGCTGCATTGCATCAGCTTGGCTATGA
Organism: Microbacterium zouquanmingi; assembly: GCF_052266675.1. NCBI lineage: Bacteria > Bacillati > Actinomycetota > Actinomycetes > Micrococcales > Microbacteriaceae > Microbacterium > Microbacterium zouquanmingi. Next base: position 554,614 of record NZ_JBQPRA010000003.1, on the reverse strand, counting down.
CACCGGCGCCGAAGTCGAGGTCGTATCGATCGTCGAAGACTCGGCGGCAGACGGACTGCTCGAGGAGGGCGACCGCGTCGAGGCCGTCGACGGCGAACCGCTCTCGAGCGCCAGCGCGCTGCGGGCCGCGGTGCAGGACTCGACGGGCGAACCTCTCGAGCTGACAGTGCTGCGCGATGGCGAGGAACAGCAGATCGAAGTCACCCCGAAGCAGGAACAGGTCAGCGGCATCGATACCTGGTTGATCGGCATCTCGTTCACAACCGAGTACGACTTTCCGTTTGATGTCGCCATCCAGCTCGACAACGTCGGGGGGCCGAGCGCCGGCATGATGTTCGCGTTGGGAATCGTCGACGAGCTCACGCCGGGCACGCTCACCGGCGGCAAAGACATCGCTGGAACCGGCACGATCGACGCTACTGGCGCCGTGGGGCCGATCGGCGGCATCCGTCAGAAGTTGTACGGCGCGCGTGATGCGGGGGCTGACTACTTCCTCGCGCCGTCCACGAACTGCGGTGAAGTAGTCGGTCACATCCCGGACGGGCTGAGGGTCATCAGCACCTCGACGCTGCAGGAATCACTCGATGCGCTCGAGGTGATCGCAGACGGCGGTGACGTCGACGCGTTGCCTGCCTGCGCCGCCGCGGCCGGCTGACACGCGGCGCGCGCACAGCTAGCGGTGCATAAGATGGACGGGTGACCACGACCTCGGCGCCGAACCCGGCCACGCCTCGTACATCCCGACGAATTCTGACCATATCTCTGGTCATCATCGCCGCACTTGTCGCGGCGTTCTTCGTCTTTGCCTCCCTCTACACCGACTTCCTCTGGTTCGACCAGCTCGGATTCGCGAATGTCCTGACGACCCAGTGGCTCGCAGCCGCATCGATGTTCGCCATCGGGTTCCTCGGCATGGCGGTGCCGCTGTTCGTCGTGATCCAGCTCGCCTACCGGCTGCGTCCGGTGTACGTGCGACTGAGCTCGCAGCTCGACCGGTACCAGGAGGTCATCGAACCTCTCCGGCGCCTGGCGATGTGGGGCATGCCGATCTTCTTCGGCGTCTTCGCCGGCTTCGCTGCCGCAGGCAACTGGGAGACCGTCTGGCTGTGGTTCACGGGCGGCGCCACCGGCGTCACCGACCCCGAGTTCGGCATGGACACCGGGTTCTACCTCTTCGCGATGTCGTTCTACTCGATCCTGCTCGCCTTCGTCTCGGCCGTGATCCTGCTTTGCCTGATCGTGACGGCTCTGGTTTCCTACCTGTACGGTTCGGTCCGCATCGGCCAGGGCGAGCTGCGCATCTCGAAGCCGGCACGCATCCAGCTCGCGATCCTCGCCGGCCTCTACCTGCTCGTGCAGGCGGCCAGCCTCTGGCTCGACCGGTACAAGACCCTCGTCGCTGAAGAGGACCGCATCACCGGTGCTGCCTACACGGGAGTGCACGCGACGATTCCCGGAATGGCGATCCTCGCGATCCTCGCGGCGCTCGTCGCGATCCTCTTCTTCGTCACAGCGATCATCGGACGCTGGCGCTTCCCGCTCGCGGCGACCGCGCTGCTGATCGTTGCATCGCTCGTCGTCGGCGTGGGCTACCCGTGGGTCGTCACGACCTTCCAGGTGCGTCCGAACCAGAACAGCTTCCAGGCGCAGTACTACGAGCGCAACATCGAGGGCACCAAGGACGCGTACGATATCGCCGACCTCGAGGTCACGCCGTTTAAGGCCGTCACCGATGCTGAGGCCGGTCAGCTGCGCGAAGATGCCGAGACCACGGCATCCATCCGCATCCTCGACCCGAGCATCATCAGCCCGACCGTGCAGCAGCTCGAGCAGTTCCGCGGGTACTACCAGTTCCAGGACGTGCTCGACGTCGATCGCTACGAGATCGACGGGGAGTCGCAGGACACTGTCGTCGCCGTCCGTGAACTCGACGTGAACCGTCTGGGCGACAGCAACAACTGGAACAACCGCACGGCGGTCTACACCCACGGTTACGGACTCGTCGTCGCCGCCGGCAACCAGCGCACGAGCGAGGGTGAGCCGGTGTTCCTCGAACGAGGCATCCCCTCGTCAGGATTCTTGACCGAGACTGAGAAGTTCGAGCCACGTGTCTACTTCGGCGAAGACTCCCCGCCTTACTCGATCGTCGGGGCGCCTGAGGGCACCGAGCCCGTCGAGATCGACTATCCGCGTGGTGAAGATGGTGCCAGCGAGACGAAGACGACCTTCGAGGGCGACGGCGGACCGCACATCGGGAACACCCTCAACAAGCTGCTGTTCGCGCTGAAGTTCCAGGAAGCGGAGATCCTGTTCTCTGATCTGGTCAACAACGACTCGCAGATCCTGTACGACCGCGATCCCAAGCAGCGCGTGCAGAAGGTCGCCCCGTACCTCACGCTCGACAGCGACCCGTACCCCAGCGTCGTCGACGGCGAGATCGTCTGGATCATCGACGGCTACACGACCAGCTCGACGTACCCCTACTCGACGAGCGTGAGCCTCTCCGATGCGATCGCCGACTCCAACACGGCCGCGCCGAACTTCGCGATCGACGACATCAACTACATTCGCAACTCTGTCAAGGCGACAGTGAACGCCTATGACGGCTCGGTGACGCTGTATGCGTGGGATGCTGAGGACCCGCTGCTGAAGGCATGGCAGAAGGTCTACCCGACTACGATCGAGCCGATCAGTGAGATGTCGGCAGATCTGATGAGTCACGTGCGCTACCCGACTGACCTGTTCAAGGTGCAGCGCGAAATTCTCGAGGTCTACCACGTCGACACGCCAAGCTCGTTCGCCCAGCAGGACAACCGCTGGCAGACGCCGAACGACCCGCGCAACGAGAACCAGCTGCAGCCCCCGTACTACCTGTCGATGCAGATGCCGGGGCAGGATTCGCCGCGGTTCTCGATGTTCTCGACGTTCATTCCGGCATCCGCTCAGGGAACGACGAGCCGCAACGTGCTGATGGGCTACCTCGCGGTGGACTCGGATGCCGGATCCACGGCCGGAAAGAAGGCCGAGGGGTACGGGCAGTTGAGAATGCTCGAGATCGACGCCGATACGACGGTGCCCGGCCCCGGCCAGGTGCAGAACACGTTCGACTCGGATACGACGATCGCCGACAAGCTCAACGTTCTGACGCTCGGCAAGTCCGAGGTGCTCTACGGAAACCTGCTCACCCTCCCGGTCGGTGGCGGTCTGCTCTACGTGCAGCCCGTGTACATCCAGTCCTCCGAGGGAACGCAGCTGCCGCTGCTGCAGAAGGTGCTGGTTACTTTCGGCGACAGCGTCGCGTTCGAAGACACCCTCACGGGTGCCCTCGATGTGATCTTCGGCGGCGACTCGGGAGCGAGCGGCGGCGATGAGCAAGTGGAGCCCACCGATCCAGGCGAAGGCGGCACCACTCCGCCCGACGAGGGCACGACCGAGCCCGGAACGACGGATCCGGGTACGAGCACGGATTCTGACGCGTATGCTGCTGCGCTCGCCGCGGCGCAGAAGGCGATGACCGACCGTGACACCGCGCTGAAGTCCGGCGACCTGACCGCGTTCGCCGAAGCAGACAAGCGACTGACGGCTGCCGTCACCGAGCTGCTCTCGCTGGAGGCGTCCAGCGGCAAGTAGTCAGATCGGGCCGGCCCCACCGGCGTGAAAGATGGGTTGTGTTGGTTCTGAGCTTTCAGAACCAACACAACCCATCTGGCGTCGTGCTGAGTTTCAGGTCGAGGCCCTACCGTTCGGTGGCCTCATCGTCTCGCTGGCCCTGTCCGTAATCATTGCGCTCGGAGATATGCCCGTCTTTGTCTTTGATGATGTGCTCGGCCTGGCGACTGACAGCGATCTGGCGGCCTTCTTCAGCGGCACCAGCTTGTGTGTGGTAGGTGTCTCCGACCGGGCTGGGCTCACCGACTACCTGGTTGCGCCACTTACCGTCGTGCTGCAGAGTCTCGACATCTCCGTTGGACATGTCTGTTTCGTCGGCCGCACGGCTGCCGCGCGTATTCTGCGGATCGCTCATCGCACCTCCTCTAATCGTTCCCTGACCATATGGCACAGTCGAGGGGGCAATCAGGGGATTGACCCCTTGCCGACCGTGCGAGGAAACTGATATTCGACGTATGCATCCTCACAGTCGCGGTCTCTGGCGTTCAAGAACCAGCAGCGAGGGATGCGGACCTTCGACGTGAACGAGTCAGGCCAATGCGTGAGAGCGACAGTGCTGACGTGGGGACACAAAGCAGAAGGCCCGGAATCCGTTGAGATTCCGGGCCTTCTGTGTGTCGCATTGGTTGCGGGGGCAGGATTTGAACCTACGACCTCCGGGCTATGAGGCCAGCGACCTACTGAGCTGCGCCACCCCGAGGCAAGTCCGTGGTTTAAACCGACAAGGTTTAATTAACTTATCGCTGCTACGACGGCGTATTTACCTCTCCTTCCCTTTGTTTGCAAAGGATCCAGCTCGGGCTGTTTGCTGGCAGGCTGAGCTCAATCTGCCGCGGATAACTCCTCAAACCGATGCCTCCGTCACACCCAACTTCGCATCTATGGGTAAGGCTGGAGCCACAAAGAGAAAAGTTTGTGTCCACTTTTGTGTCCAACTTTTTGTGTCCACATTTACCCAAAAACCGCTGTCTAGCCGCGCTCAAACTGTCTCGTTGAAGAGTTGCGTGCACCCTCTCGAGTCAGAACTTGATGCAAGTCGGCTGTACGTGTCGTGTCGTGTCGTGTCACGTCGTGGTGCGGTCTAATGGTGACGCCAGAGCTGACATGTAGTGAAGTGCTTTCGTGACGTTGGGGACTGTTTAGTTCATGTCCTCGACAGGCTATTACTGATGCGGCATGATTCAGAGAGAAAAATACGGAAGCCCACCTGCCAATCGGCGGGTAGGTTTCTTTTTGTTGAGATTGATCGCTGAGTCTGCAGTCGAACGTCAGATACTACTTTCCGAATTCGGCCCTCAAATGCAGGATGAAGCGCCCTGGGTTTTGACGGAGGCTCTGATGTGCCCTGGCTTTAAAGGAGTCGACCTGTTGGAATCTTGGTAACAGCGCAACCGAGAAAAGAGGTAAACCATGACTCGCTACCTGGAACCCTTCCGGCGCAAAGCCCTAGATCTCATCGCTGAGAGCAAGCCCGTGAAACATGTCGCCGAAGATCTGGGCATCAGCCAGCAAACGATCTATAACTGGCGCAGACAGCAGCTCATCGATACAAGCGCTCACCCAGGAATCACCAGCGCCGAGAACGCTGAACTTGCCAGTGCAAAGCGTCGCATTCGTGAGCTTGAAGAAGAAGTACGAATCCTGGTTCGTGCACGTGAACTTTTGAAGGAACCCCACACCCCAAAAGAATGTACGCGGCCATCGCAGTGATGGCCGCGGAAAGCTTGCCTGTACAGAAGTCATGCAGACTCCTCGGGGTATCTGAATCTGGATATTACGCCTGGAAGACTCGTGTCCCATCGAACCGGCAGATCCGCCATGCGTGGCTTCTCGAACAGATTCAGGCTGTTCATGAAGCGGCACGTGGCGTGTATGGTGCTCGCAGAGTATGGGCCGAACTCACCATGGGGTTAGGGCTACAGGTCGGACGATCCCAAGTGGAACTGGTGATGTCACGCGCCGGGCTGCCGGGTATTCCTGGCCCCAGACACTCTCGGCAATCCCGCAGTAACGCCCCACTTCCGGGGGATCTCGTACGGCGCGAGTTCGGTCAAGATCACCCCAATATGTTGTGGGTCACCGACCTCACAGAACACCGCACGCGCGAAGGGAAGATCTACTGCGCGGTCGTACTGGATACGTTCAGCCGAAAAGTCGTGGGCTGGGCGATTGACAGTTCCCCGGATGCAGCTCTCATGACGAATGCACTGCATATGGCGATCGAGACTCGAAAACCCCAACCAGGGACGGTAATACACTCGGACCACGGCACCGTTTTCCGGAGCTGGGTATTTACCCAGCGGGTTCAGACGGCAGGGCTGTTGCCGTCGATGGGTGCGATTGGATCGTGTTACGACAACAGCATGATCGAATCGTTCTGGGGGCGTATGCAAACGGAGCTGCTGGACCGTCAGGTGTGGCAGACCAGGCTCGAGCTTGCAAACGCGATCTTCGAGTATCTCGAAATGTTCCATAACCGGAAACGGCGTCATTCCCGACTCGGGATGCGGTCACCCGTCGAGTACGAGAAACTGTATGAACAAGCAAAGATGCTGCGGTCAGGAATCTAACTGCACGACTCCATGCAACCCAGGGCACATCAATCGAGATGGCCCGCTGGTCACGCGGCAATCATCTTCCAGACCTGCGTTGTCACAGCGATGCGGGCAGTCAGTTCACGTCGATCCGTTATGGGGAGCGTCTTGCCGAGATCGGGGCGACGCCCTCGATCGGGACCGTTGGCGACAGTTTTGACAATGCCCTCGCTGAGACGGTGAACGGCTATTGCAAGGCCGAACTCGTGCGCGGGCCAGCGAAGACCGGGCCGTGGAAAACGGTCGATGATCTCGAGCTCGCGACGCTGGGGTGGGTGCACTGGCACAACACGAAACGACTCCATGGCTACCTCGGTGATGTGCCTCCAGCGGAGTTCGAGGAGTCGTTCTATGCTGGGGATACCAGCGCCAAAGAACTGGTTGAAATCAAATGAGCTGAGTCTCCACTAAACCCAGGGCGCTTCAGGCGCATTCGCCCCAAAATGTTGGGTCGAATGCGCCAGTTGCACTGCGCAGCAACCATCACGCCGTTTGCCGGGACCGTTGGCGGCGGTAAACGTATGCAGGCTGGCGTGCTCGGACGTGCTTCGGTGATCATCCGCAGGGCACGCCAACGGAATTCAGCCTCGTAATTCTTAGTCATGGTGTTCCTATCCTGTTAAAGATCGGAACTTTAGCCAGGCCAAATCAACCCTCGGCTACCGCAGTTTGTCACGCTGATCCACTGCGAGCGACCTCTCTTGTCTGCAACACGTCCCGCCGCGCACCATGTCGCTCAATCGACGAGCTATTCATAGCGACGATTGACACTCGTCGGCTACTCCTCGCCCCAAGCAACAAACTCGTCGCCCCGCTTGGGGAAGGGAGCAACGTGCTTCACTAGCTCTTCAGCATCAGCATGTTCGATAATGCTCATAGTTCTATCAGCATCGACTGCCACAGATCGCTCGTATAGCAATTCCAACGCGCTGATCTGATCGACTCTCAAATACGGACGGTGGGAGTGCAACCACAAACTCGCGTTGGCATGCGGGTCACCGTCTCCTAGGAACTGATCGCTATCAAACTCAACGAAGCTCATGATCATCTCCGTAGCAATGAAGTCCTGAAGGCTCGAGGCCAGATACTCGCCCATCTCGTCATCATGAAGAATCAGAACAACGGGTCCTACGCGATCGCCGGCTGCTTCTCGTTCAAAACAATATAGATCTCCGCCTGGCGTGCGCCCAAAGGGCAAGTACCCTTGCGCGGGATCGATCTTCCGATAATCTTCGGGATCGCACATCGCATCAAGCTCTTCACGGATGCCGTCACATGTGAGTGGCTCAAAATCACAGTCGAAGAAGAGAATCGGCACCCGTTCTCGCAGCAGCGGCGCTTGAGTCGAAGCCCAGTCTGGGCCGAAGGTACCCCAGTCGAGCATCCCATCGTCTGCAAGCCGCAAATATAGCTCAGGCCACGCAAGACCATATTCAGCAGCAAGCTCTATCAGGGCATTCGATCCGGGCATTCTCGAAATCCTACCACCGGAGGATGCGTTCCATACGCGTTTGGTGACGCGACACCGACTTAGCGTGCCCGCTGACTCCTCGGACAGAAGTGAGAGCCGCGGTTCATGAAGCTCTCGCGCACGATCGGCGTGCCGCAACGGTCGCACGGTGTGCCTTGCCGCCCATAAACGTGAAGGGATCGGGAAAAGTAACCCGGCTACCGCAGTTAGCTACGCTGTCGCGCGGAACATGTCCGGAGAAGTCCGATCTCCCAACGTTACCCGCAGGAGATCAGTCGGCTGCATCCTCGGCGTTGAAAGTCTCCTCCCGCACTGTGAGCACCGAGGGCGGCATGCCCTCATCCCACCCTGCCTCGTCCGCATACGCGTCGATATCGACGGACTTACCCGAGACTGGCAGGAAGAATTGCGGGGGAATCAGCCATGCCGGGCCGTCTGCCTCCGTCAAGGCTTCGGCGGTCCATTCATACCAGGGCGCAGTAGGATCACCGAGGGGAGTCGGGTCGTTCGCAGGATCATAGAAGACACCCGATCTCTCGATGCTCCCTGAAGTGACGGGTCTGCTGAAGGTGCCTCAGATACGTCATGCATTCAGTCCCGTAAGCCGGCCCTACAGCGGCCCCACGGCTGGCCTTGTCGGCCAAAAACGTGAAGAGATCGGGAAAAGTAGCCATGATCGCTCTTGGCGTTCTTCGAAACGTGAAGGGCTGGAAATACTACGCGAGCAATTCTCGTGGGGATACGCCGTGAAGGTTCTGAGCGTCGAGGTCTGCACCGGCAGAGACTAAGGCGCGTACCGAGGCCTCTTCGCTGTCCGACGCCACCATTGCAGCGCGCCACAGCGACGTATTGCCCCATTTGTCACGAGTGTCAACAGCTACACCGTGCTTCAGAAGTAGATTGATGATCTCTCGACGTTCGTTTATGACTGCTAGATGAAGAGCCGTGAACCCTTGCCGGTCCTGTAGTTCAGCATCGCAACCAAGCAGGATGAGGGACTCGACGAGCTCTGGCGGCGCATCGACGGCAGCAATCATCAAGAATGTGCGCCCTTCTTGATCCGCGACGTCAAGCCCCGATGCATTGAGAAACGCCGAAATTTCTTCGACATCCTGCCGGGCAAGCAGCTGATAAACCTTCTTTGCATCCAATGATGTCATGCTGCCAATGCTAGCCACCCACATAGGCGACCTGTGAAGTAAGCGCCACTTTCTAGTCCCAGGTCGCCTGCTGCCTGCGTCATCGTCGCAAGGCCTGGGGCTGACGCAGATTCCTGCAGACCAAATTCTCCAAACGCCATGCGCGTGCGAATATTGAACGCCGTCTCGGCACGCGTCGCGTGCACACCTTCAGGTAGCGGCGCTGCTACCTGAAGGTCAACAAGGTCTGGGAAACCCAACCTCTGGTCAGCTGTCGCTGTGTTCTTTGTGCGCCCATACGTCGCAGCTAGTGGGGCAGAAAGCCCGTCAAGAAACGCGCGAACCGGTGAATCGTCCACGTTGATGATCGTCTGCGAGAAGCCTGGACATATCCAGCATTGTCCGAACCCGCACTTGCATCCGTGGAGCCGTGTCAATATCGGCGAATGAAATCTCTCGGGCGTGTAGTTGAGTCACCCACCGTATACTTGCGCCGCGATAATTAGAGGTTCCGAGGTTAAAATAACCGCTCGTTCTGTGCGCAACTATCTGAGCCGGACATTGCACCTAATGCGTGCACTTCACGCTACGTTTCTTCGCGACAACGATTCGCATAAAGTCGAGTAATAGTGTGTAACTGTGAGGAACGAGGGCTCTGGCTTATCGGGTTCGAGTGCCTTTGGCCGTTAGCTTGATGAGTCGTTCGTTGTTATTCTCGCTCAGCGACCGCTGTCGTCGGGACGCGGCCTGGAGCTGGAGAGCGAAAAGTTTGTGTCCACTTTTGTGTCCGTGCCGACCAATCGTACTGGACAAAGCAAAAGGCCCCTGACCAGAAAATACCTGATCAGGGGCCAATCTCAGTTGCGGGGGCAGGATTTGAACCTACGACCTCCGGGTTATGAGCCCGGCGAGCTACCGAACTGCTCCACCCCGCGGCACGTCTTATAGCTTAGCACGCGTCTGAGGTACCGGACGCCACCGGCTGGGATGAGTGATGATGGGAGCATGTCCGATCTCGCTGTCGCCGTCTGTCAGTTCCGCCCGAGCGCTTCGCGCGCGGACAATCGAGCCCGCGTCGCCGAATTCACCGCGAAGGCCGCGGCCAGGGGTGCGCGCCTCGTCGTCTTCCCGGAGTACACCAGCTATTTCGTGGATCCGATGGATGCCACCCTCGCCGAGAACTCCGAGACGATCGAGGGCGAATTCGTCGCAGCGCTGCAGGACGCGGCATCCGCTCACGACGTCACCATCATCGCGGGCCTGGTCGAGAGCGCGGGGGAGCGCGTGCGCAACGCGCTCGTCGCCGTGGATGCTGCGGGGCTCCGCGCCGTCTACCGCAAACAACACCTCTATGACGCGTTCGGGCAGACGGAGTCGGATTGGATCGAAGCCGGTGAGCTCGACGAACCGCAGACGCTCGCCATCGACGGCCTGCGGATCGCCATGATGACCTGTTACGACCTGCGCTTCCCGGAGGTCGCACGCACCCTCGCCGATGCCGGAGCCGATGTCATCGTCGTGCCGGCGGAATGGGTGCGCGGACCGCTCAAGGAACACCACTGGACGACGCTGCTCGCGGCGCGTGCCATCGAGAACACCACGTACGTTGTCGCGGCAGATCACCCGACTCCGATCGGCGTCGGACACTCTCAGATCATCGATCCGCAGGGCGTCGTCATCGCCGGTGCCGGCACGGCAGAGGGCATCGCTGTCGCCGAGCTTTCCACTGCGGCGATCGCCAAGGTGCGCGAGACGAACCCGGTGCTCGAACTGCGCCGCTACCGCGTCGTCCCGCGCTAGCGACTCGACCGGGCGGCGGCGGTGGGCCGTGCGGGGGTCGCGTCTTGTCGCTAAAGCGTAGCCGTAGCGGCGAACTGCGACCCCTCCCGCTGCCGCACCCGGATGCTAGAATCCTGCAACGGCGAGGCGCGCTACGGCATCCTCGATCACTTCCACCCGCTTGCAGGCCGCGAATCGCACCAGGCCCGCATAGTCATTCTGATGCTCGCGGCTCACGAAGGCGCTGAGCGGAATCGCGACGACTCCGGCCGTCTCCGGAAGCGCGCGGCAGAAGGCCGCAGCATCCGCCCCGCCCAAAGCTGTGGCGTCGGCGACCGTGAAGTATCCGCCCCGCGGTGCGATGACCTCGAAGCCGGCCGCGCGCAACCCGTCACCGAGGATCTCGTGCTTGCGGAAGAGTGCGGCGGCGGCATCCGCGAAGAACGCATCCGGCATCCGTAACCCCACCGCGATCGCGGGCTGGAACGCGGATCCGTTCACATAGGTGAGGAACTGCTTCACCGTCAGCACCGCAGTGATGAGGCCAGCCGGGCCGTGGATCCAGCCGATCTTCCACCCGGTTGTGGAGAACGTCTTGCCCGCTGATGAAATGGTCAGCGTCCGCTCTGCGGCGCCAGGCAGCGTCGCCAGCGGCACGTGGGCGGTGCGGAAGGCGAGGTGCTCGTAGACCTCGTCGGTGACGATGACCGCGTCGTGCTTCTCTGCCAGACGCACGACTTCGGCCTTCACCTCACGGCTGAACTGGATGCCGGTGGGGTTGTGCGGATCGTTCACGAGGATGATGCGCGTCCGGTCGGTGACCGTCGCGGCGAGCGCGTCGAGATCCGGCTGGAAATCGCCCCGGCGCAGCGGAACGGTGCGCAGGCGTGCGCCGGCCAGCGCCACGGCAGCGGCATACGAGTCGTAGTACGGCTCGAAGACGACGACTTCGTCATCGGGGGAGTCGATCAGCGCGAGCAGCGTTGCAGACAGAGCCTCCGTCGCTCCGGCGGTGACGATGACCTCGGTCGCGGGATCCACCTCGAGACCGTAGAAGCGCTTCTGGTGCTCACTGATCGCGTCGAGCAGATCCGGGATGCCGCGGCCCGGCGGGTACTGGTTCGCACCGCGCGAGATCGCCTCGCGCGCGGCCTCGAGCACCTCGGTGGGGCCGTCTTCATCGGGGAAGCCCTGACCGAGATTGATCGCTCCGGTTCTCACTGCAGCCGCAGACATCTCTGCGAAGATAGTGGGCGCGACCGCGCCGTCTGCGGAGAGCAGGCCGGCACCGGCCGCAGTGCGCCGCCAGGCGCCAGGAATAGCACTCATGCAAACCAGGCTAAGGCCATAGGGAGCACTCACCTCGCCCATATCGAATGCACAGCTACACGCGGCACTCTGAAATGGCGTTGATGAAGGAGCAGACATGAATCAGAGCAACACCCCCGAGCAGCCCTCGTTCCCCGAGCAGCCTGCGTCGCAGACTCCGGCTGGCACAGGTGCCGGTCACCACGACATGCCCGCTGCGTTCACATCGCACGCGACTCCGCAGCATCCGGTCCAGGGCGCAGCGTTCGGCCTCCCGCAGACGGCCGACCCCCATGCGCAGACAATTCCTCTTCCGCCGTACGACAACCAGTACGAGTCCGCGGAGTACCCGACCCAGGGGCCGATGACCGCGACGAAGACAAAAGAGAAGAAGCCGTTCGGTGCAGGCAAGGTCGCAGCTCTCATCGTTGCGGCAGCCCTTGTCGGCGGCATCGCCGGCTTCGGCGGCAGCTACCTCGGCACCACGATGTGGGCGCAGCCGGTCGGCTCGACCGCGACGGGACCTGGAACCATCACGGTGAACAACCCGGGCTCGGTGAATGAGACCACGGCCGTTGCCACCGAGGTTCTTCCCTCTGTCGTCACGATCCAGGTGGCGGGAGCCCAAGGGTCGGGAAGCGGTTCGGGTGTCGTGCTCAGCGATGACGGATACGTCCTCACCAACACGCACGTCGTGACTCTCGGCGGTGCGGAGGCCAACCCAACCGTTCGTGTTTCCACGTCAGACGGTCACATCTACGACGCGGAGATCGTCGGCACTGATCCGATCTACGACCTCGCCGTGATCAAGCTCGAAGGGGCGAAGGACCTCACCCCGATCGAGTTCGCCGATTCCTCGAATCTCAACGTCGGTGACACCGCTGTCGCGGTCGGCGCTCCTCTGGGGCTGTCGAACTCGGTCACCACCGGTATCGTCAGCGCGCTGAACCGCAGCATCCAGATCGCCTCTGCGGCGCTTCCGGACTCGGCGGGGCAGGACGCACCCGATGACCAGGGCGAGGGCGATCAGGGCGGTAGCCCGTTCCAGTTCGATCTGCCCGGCACGCAGCAGCAGACGCCGAAGTCGTCGATCTCGATTTCGGTGATCCAGACGGATGCCGCCATCAACCCCGGAAACTCCGGTGGGGCGCTCGTCGACAGCGAGGGCAGTCTCATCGGCATCAACGTCGCGATCGCGACGGCCGGTGGCGGACAGGAAGCCGGCTCGATCGGTGTGGGCTTCGCTATCCCGTCGAACATCGCTCAGCGCGTGTCGCAGGAGATCATCGAGAACGGCGCGGCCACGCACGGACTGCTGGGCGCGACGGTGCAAGATGCCTCGTCGGTCGAATCGGCCGACGTCGCTGGTGCAGTCATCGTCGAAGCCACCCCGGGTGGGGCCGCGGACGCTGCCGGGCTCAAGAAGGGCGACATCGTCACCGAGTTCAATGGACTTCCGATCGCTGGAGCCACCGACCTCACCGCGCAGGTCCGTGCGGCAGCGGCCGGCAGCGACGCGACGATCACGTACGTTCGCGACGGCAAGTCGTACGAGACGAAGGCGACCCTCGGAGAATTGAACCTCTGAGCGCACACGCGTTCACAGATTCCGACGCCACCCCGCGATAGGCTCGCGGGGTGGCGTCCTTCTCTTTCGGCTCCGGCAACGCAGCGAAATTGCTGAGGATTCCGTTGTATGCCGCAGGCCGCATCGGAACCGTTCTCGTTCCCCGAGGGCGACGCTGGGTGTTCGGGTGCGGCGCCGGTATCGGCGACGGAGCTCTCGCGCTCTGGCGCATCGCCACCGCACGGGGGCATGACGCCGTGTGGCTGGTTTCTTCGCCTCGCGAGCGAGCGGATGCCGCGGCCCTCGGCATCCCCACGATCAAGAAGTCCTCTCTGCGCGGCTGGTGGGCCACTGCGCGCGCAGGCGTGCTCGTGGTCACGCACGGGCAGGGAGACGTGAACAGATACGCGACCTCTGGTGCGTTTCTCGTGCAGCTGTGGCATGGAATCCCGCTCAAGCGGATCGGTCTCGATTCGGCGGCGACGACCCAGGTGCCGAATGTCCCTGGGGCGCCGGTGCTGCGCCGGCTGATCGAACTTCTGTACCGAGCGACCGCGCAGCGGATCAGGCTGATGCCCGCGGCATCCGATCGCGCGCGCGGACGGCTGGAGTCGGCCTTCGCTCTCGGCGACTCACGCGTGGTCGTCACCGGTGAGCCGCGAGTGGACGTGTTGTCGTCTGGTTCTTCGCAGGAGCGGCGCGCTGCGGCATCCGCACTGCTCGAAGACGTGACGCGCGCACTTCCGAAGGACGCGCGCACGCTGTTGTACGCGCCGACCTGGCGCGACGGCGCCGAAGACCCCGCGATTCCCACGGCTGACGACTGGGTGCGGTTGATCGCTCTGCTCGAAAAACAGAATGCTGTGCTGTTCGTGCGTTCGCATCCGCTGGGCGCCGGCGGGTATCAGCCGCCGTTGCCGAGTGCACGGGTGCGGATGCTGGGCTCTGATCTTCTCGCCGACGTGACGCCGGCGCTGCCCGGCATCGACGTGCTCATCACCGACTACTCCTCGCTGGCCTACGACGTCGGACTGCTCGGGATGCCGGTGCTCTATCTCGCTCCGGATGCCGAAGAATATGCTCGCACGCGGGGATTCTACGGTCGATACGAAGATGTCGCCGGGGCCGACCTCGCACAGGACTGGCAGACCGTGACCAACCAGCTCGACACACTGCTGAGCGATGAGGGTGCGTTCGCCGCGCGTTCTGCGCTGTCCAGTACGCTCAGCGCACAGGTGCACGCGTATCGCGACGGACAGAACTCCGACCGCGTGTACCGCGCAATATGCGCGCGGGCGATCCCCGCGCCGAAGGGAGCACGATGACGACCATCCGCATCGACGACCAGACGGAGAATCTGGTCATCGCGGGTGACGGGGCAGCCCCCGCGCACGGCGTGCTCGAAGGCCCGCGCGCCAGAGTCGAGGCGACGCTCGCGGCCGACGAGGCGACGTGGACGGCGACCTTCCCCCTTCGCGTGTCGCGCTGGGGCGGCGAGGCGCTTCCCTTGCCCTCGGGGGAGTACCGACTGGACCTTGCCGGAGCCGACCTCTCTGACATCGAACTCGGAGCGCGAGTGCTGCAGGGTATGCGGATCGCGGCTCGTGGTGACCGCGTCGAGATCGCTCCTCCGCTGGAGCCCTTCTACGACACACGCGAGGGCCAGGCCGAACTCGAGGCGCAGTACGCGGCCGAAGCAGGCGGCGAAGAGAACGCCGTGTTCTTCGAGAGCTTCTACGGTCAGAGCGCGGGGTGCAATCCGCGGGCGATCGATCGCGAGCTCGCCGTGCGTGCTCCAAATGTCGTGCGCTACTGGAGTGTTGTCGACCTCTCGGTGCCCGTGCCGGACGGTGCGATCGCGGTGGTCGAGGGGAGCCCGCAGTGGTGGCGTGCGCGGGGGCATGCCCGGCTGCTCATCGTCAATGACTGGCTGCGGCGTCGTTTCGTGCGCAAGTCGGGGCAGAAGGTGCTGCAGACCTGGCACGGCACGCCGTTGAAGCGTCTGGCGCTGCATCGCCCCGGCTTCGACCCTCGGCGCATGGCCGCAGTGGTGAAGGAATCGCGACGCTGGGATGTGCTGCTGGCGCAGAACCCCTACTCGGAACGGATCCTCAAGAAGGCGTACGCGTTCTTCGGCAGACCGGTCTGGACGGACGGCTACCCCCGTAACGACATGCTCGTCACCGGCGACGGGTCAGCAACGCGAGCGGCACTGGGGATCGGTGCGGAAGAGCGCGTGCTGCTGTACGCGCCTACGTGGCGTGATGATCGGTCCGAGATGGTCGACTTCATCGACCCGCAGACTCTCGCCGAGCAGACGGACTCCGTGGTCCTCGTGCGCGGTCACTCACGAACCCTCAAACCAGGCAGAGACACGTCGGGTGCGCGCGTGATCGATGTGACCGGCTTTCCGGAGACATCGCAGCTTCTGCTCATCGCGGATGCGCTCATCACCGACTACTCCTCGGTGATGTTCGACTACAGCGTCACTGGTAAGCCGATGTTCTTCCTGGTTCCAGATCTGGATCACTACCGCGGGCAGCTCCGCGGCTTCTATTTCGATCTCGCCGAGCGTGCCCCTGGCCCACTGGTGAAGACGCAGGATGAACTGGTCGCGGCTCTTCTCGACGACTCGGTGCCTGGCCATTTCGCTCCGCGCTACGCGGCGTGGCGTGGCCAGTTCAACTCCCGCGACGACGGGAAGGCCTCCGAGCGGGTGGTCTCCCGCCTTCTCGACCTCGGCTTCCTCGCGCCGTAGAACACCGCAGGCCTGCGGCAGGGTCCATGGCAGGCGCGCGGCCAGGTCCGTGAGAATTGCTTTGTCGCACGAGACTCGTGTTCGCAACGCAATTCTCACGCTGCAAAGCAATTCTCGCGGCCGGAACGCGGCCGCTACGGCAGCGGAGTGTTCTGCGTGCCGAGCCGCGAGGCGTCGACGGTGCCGCGGGCGCCACGCAGCACGCCGACGATGAAGCCGTAGCCCCACGCGAGGTGCATCGTGGGCAGCACGGCGAGGGTCCAGACGCGCTCGCGCGCAGATTCGCCTCCGCCGGGTCGCAGCGCCATCAGGGCGACGAGCAGTGCGTACGCGATCAGCGGGAGGTAGACGATGGATGCCACCAAGGAGGCGATGCCGCCGAGCACGCGAGTCAGCTGCAGCGCCCCGACGATCACTGCGAGGACGACGCCCAGCAGAAGCGCCGGGGGAGCGAAGAAGCGCAGCCCGTTGCTGCGTCCGTAGCGTCTGACCAGCTCACCGCGCCACGCCCCTGTCGCCCGGAACTGCCGAGCAAGGCGCCACCAGCTCTCGCGGGGCCAGTAGGTCACCTGCAGCGCGGGGTCGAGCCACACCTTGTGGCCGGCCTGGCGAATGCGCAGGTTCAACTCCCAGTCCTCGCCGCGGCGGATGGTCTCATCGAAGAGTCCGACTTCTTCGAGCACCGAGCGACGCATGACGCCGAGGTAGGCGGATTCGGCTTCACCCTCGTGGGTCGTGCCGTGATAGGCACCGCCGCCGAGGCCGATGGGGGAGTTGTAGGCACGCGCGACCGCCTTCTGGAACGGCGCGCGTCCTTCTGCGTGCATCACGCCGCCGACGTTCGCAGCCCCGGTGCGCTCGAGCGTTGCGAGCGCCCGCTGCGCATAGCCGGGGGAGAGCTCGGAGTGCGCGTCGACGCGGACGATCGTCGCATACCGGCTCGCGCGGATCGCGGCGTTCAGGCCGACAGGGATGTGCGCATCAGGGTTGTCGACGAGGCGGATGCGATCGTCGCTCGCGGCAAGCCGCTGTGCAAGTTCTGTCGTGCCGTCCGTGGAAGGGCCGAGAGCGAGCACGAGCTCGCTGGGGCCTGCGAGCTCCTGCGCCAGCACGGATGCGACGGCATGCTCCAGGTAGGCCCGCTCGTTGAGCACGGGCATGATGAATGACACTCCGACCGGAGACGTTGTCGAATCGTGCTCTTCCACCTGTCGATCATGTCATGGCGTGCCAGGCGCACACGCGTAGTCTTAACAGGTGGGTGCTGTTCGGGACTTCAAGAAGGCGTATCGTCTGCTGCGCAAGGCTCTGCGCTCGCGCAAGGCGGTACAGCGGGTCCGGCGCCATGTGAAGACCCTGCCGCCCATGCCAGAGGATCACTTCAAGGTCGCGGTGTACTTCGCCGATGGTGCAGTCAACATGTACCAGATGCGCCAGTGGTATCAGCCGCTGGCCGAGCTCGCCAAACAGTGGCCCGTCGTCGTGATCGCGCGAAACGCCAATGGCGCCGAGAAGCTGATGGATGAGACCGAGATCCCCGTCGCCTTCGTTCCTACGGTGCGCGACGTCGAGCGCTTCATCGCAGAGCAGGACATCCGGATCGTCCTGTACGTGAATCAGAACACCCGCAACTTCCAGATGTTCCGCTATGGCCGGCGCTGGCACGTGTTCATCAACCACGGCGAGTCCGACAAGATGTACATGACCACGAACCAGTACAAGGCGTACGACTACGCCTTCGTGGCAGGTCAAGCGGCGCGCGATCGCCTCAGGCGCACGCTGTGGGACTACAACATCGATCGACGCACGCTCGAGATCGGTCGCCCGCAGGCCGATCACTACTCCGGAGTTCTGCCGTACACCCCTGACGAGCGAATCGTCGTACTGTATGCGCCCACCTGGGAAGGCGACCGTCCGAGCGCGCACTACGGGTCGATCGCCACGCACGGCGAGACTCTCGTGAAGGCGCTGCTGGCCACAGGACGGCACCGCGTGATCTACCGTCCGCACCCGCGCAGTGGCGTCGTCGATGACGCGTACGGCGCGGCGCACAAGCGCATCATCGCCGCCGTCGCAGAAGCGAATGCATCCGATCGCGGCGCGCAGCACGTATTCGATGATGGTCCCGAACTCGGCTGGCAGCTGGCGGCAGCGGATGTCGCGATCGTCGACATCTCGGCGATGGTCTACGACCGTCTCGCGGTCGGCAAGCCGCTGATGATCACGCGTCCCCTGGATGAGAACGCTCAGGTCGACACCGGCGGATATTTGTCGGACTGCGAGTGGCTGACGGCGGATGCCGCATCCGCGATCGTGTCGGAGATCGACCGGGTCCGCGCCGACGAGCAGGCGATCGCCAAGCTGCAGATGTGGGTGCAGCACTACTTCGGCGACACGACGCCGGGAGTCGCGACTGCGAAGTTCCACGCTGCGATCGAGCAGCTCATGTCGAAGTGGGAGCTGTGGCAACAGCGCGAGATGGGCGTCGTCGTCCCCGATGAGGATGATGACGACGAAGAAGACAAAGACGACGAGTCTGAAATCCACTGACGGGTTCGCCGAGTCCGAGCTCAGAGGCGTGCGTAGACTGACGCGCATGGACTTCGCGCAGGCCGCAGCTGTCACGTCCAGACTTGAGGTTCTGGCGGAGTCGGCGTCGACGAATGCCGCGTTGCGCACGCTGTCCGCGGATGCTGAGGCGTGGCCGCACCTGTCCGTCATCGTCACCGACAATCAGACTGCCGGCCGCGGGCGCCTTGACCGGTCGTGGATCGCGCCGGCGGGATCGGCGCTGGCAGTGTCGGTGCTGATCCGCGAGCTTCCCTCGCGCCCCGAAGCGATCGGCTGGATTCCGCTCGTTGCGGGGTTGGCGATGGCGGATGCCGTGGCCGCACAGCTCGCAGGTCACGAGGTGGCAGTGAAATGGCCGAATGACGTCCTCGTCGATGGCCACAAGATCTGCGGCATCCTGGCTGAATCGACCGGGACGGCCGTGATCGTCGGCAGCGGTGTGAATACGGCAATGGCAGCCGACCAGCTTCCGATTCCCACAGCCACGTCGTTCGCGGCACTCGGTGAGGTCTGTGACGGTGATCGCCTGATCACTGACTACCTGCGCCGACTCGATGGGCTACTCAGTGCACTCGTGGCGTGGGAAGACTCCGATCGCAGCGGCATCCACGACGCCGTATCCGCACGTTGCGCAACGCTGGGGCGCGAGGTCGACGTGGACCTGCCGGACGGATCGATCGTGCACGGCACAGCGACCGGGATCGATGCGGATGGCCGACTTCGCATCGATGTCGCCGGCGCCCTGCACGTCGTCTCGGCTGGAGACGTCGTTCACGCTCGGCTGACGTAACGACGCAGCCGAGGCGAACACGGCGCGGTGCGGCCAGAGATGTCGGTGCCTGAAGGCACAATGGAGGCATGACTCAGCCCGTGACCCTCGGCGGCCGGCCGATGATGCCGCCACCAGGAGCGCCTGCCGACGAACGGCTCATCGCGCGCTTCCGCGGACATGCGCGCCGGTTGATCTGGTCTGCACTGCTACTGATCGTCGTGTGCGGCGCGACGGGCTATCTCTACGGCAATCTTCCTGAGGGCTTCGAAGATTGGATGCTGCTCACCGCAGCCGGCGCGCTCATCATCGTCGGCGTGATCATCCCGTTCCTCATCTGGCTGTCCCGCACCTACACCGTCACCACGCGACGGGTGATTGTTCGCCATGGGATGGGTGCCCGCCATCGCGAAGAGATCTCGCACGTGCGCGGCTACTCGATCGGGGTTCGCCGTGGCCCTCTGCAGCGTCTGGGCGGTGCAGGAACCATCACCCTCTCCAACGGCATCGATGTGCCCGTGCGGCTGGTGAACATCCCCAACGTGACGCTCGTCCATGAGGCTCTCGCCGATCAGATCGAGGTGAATCAGATCCTCGCGCATCGTGACGCGCAGTCCGCGTCCGAAGGCGAGGGCGTGTTCTGATCGTGCGTCGCAGGAGCCTGCGCCATGCGGGAGAATAGGTGCGACGAACGGAGATCTACATGGCGTTGCGCATCGGCGTGATCGGCGGCGGACAGCTGGCTCGGATGATGATCGCTCCGGCGGTCGAACTCGGACTCGACATCCGCGTGCTCGCTGAATCCGAGGGGATGTCGGCACAGCTCGCCGCGACGGCGGTGGGGGACTACCGCGACCTCGAGACCGTCCGCGCTTTTGCGAAGGATGTCGACGTCATCACCTTCGATCACGAGCACGTGCCGCAGGAGGTGCTGCGTGCTCTGGTGGCTGACGGCGTCGCCGTGCACCCCGGGCCTGATGCGCTGCGGTTCGCGCAGGACAAGCTCGATATGCGCGCGAAGCTCGCTGAGCTCGGAGTGCCGCAACCCGATTGGGCTCGTGTGGCCGATGCTGCAGCGCTCCAGGTGTTCCTCGATGATCACGGTGGGAGCGCGGTTGTGAAGACTCCTCGTGGCGGCTACGATGGCAAGGGTGTGCGTGTTGTGCGCTCTGCCGAAGAAGCAGACGACTGGTTCGCACAGCTCGCCGAGGGCGATGCCCTGCTCGTCGAAGAACTCGTCTCCTTCCGTCGCGAGCTCGCCCAGCAGATCGCCCGCCGCCCGAGCGGCCAGATGGCGGCGTACCCCGTTGTCGAGACCGTGCAGCGCGATGGCGTGTGTGCGGAGGTTCTCGCGCCGGCTCCGGCGGCGAGTGACCGGCTCGTGCAGGTCGCCGAGGGGATCGGACGCCAGATCGCTGAAGGACTCGGCGTCACCGGAATGCTCGCCGTCGAGCTCTTCGAGACCGACGATGAGCGAATCCTCGTGAACGAGCTCGCCATGCGTCCGCACAACAGCGGCCACTGGAGCCAAGACGGCGCGGTCACAGGACAGTTCGAGCAGCACCTGCGTGCGGTTGCCGACCTGCCTCTGGGTGACCCGAGCACCAGGGCGCAGTGGTCGGCGATGGTGAACATCCTCGGTGGTCCCGCTGAGGGCTCGTTCGAGGACCGTTTCGAGGCAGCGATGTCGGAGCACCCCGACGCGAAGATCCACACCTATGGCAAGGCGGCACGTCCAGGCCGCAAGGTCGGACACGTCAACACCGCCGGCGACGACCTGGATGACGTCGTCTACACCGCGCGCGCCGCTGCCGCTCATTTCGCCTGACCCTTCGACAGGCTCAGGGATCGACCGCGTCGGGGATCGACAGGCGCGCCGTTCAGCGGAACCCGGGGTATCAGAAAGTACCCTGGGGGAGTGACTGAGCCACTGCATTCCTCTGCTGTGCCCGTTGTCGGCGTCGTGATGGGTTCCGACTCCGACTGGCGCGTGATGAGCGACGCCTCGCAGGCGCTCTCCGACTTCGGCATCCCGCACGAAGTCGAGGTCGTGTCTGCGCACCGCACGCCCGACAAGCTCATGCAGTACGCGCGCGAAGCGCGCGGTCGCGGCATCCGGGTCATCATCGCGGGGGCGGGCGGCGCCGCCCACCTACCGGGAATGCTCGCGTCCATGACGGCCCTGCCTGTCATCGGCGTTCCGGTGCCACTGGCCTATCTCGACGGCATGGATTCGCTGCTCTCGATCGTGCAGATGCCGGCGGGCATCCCCGTTGCCACCGTGTCGATCGGAGGCGCGCGCAACGCCGGCATCCTCGCAGCACGCATCCTCGGCACCGGCGATGATGCGCTCGCGGACCGGGTCGAAGAGTACGCACGAACCCTCGAGTCGCAGGTGGCGGAGAAGAATGAGCGTCTCAAGGATTCCCTGTGACTCTGGCCGCGCCGCGCAGCAGCACGCCGGCAAGGACGGGAAGGCCACTGATCGAGCCGCGCCCGCTGCGCAATCCTGACGCCGCCGACCCCGCATTCATGGGGCGGCGCGGCTGGTGGCTGGTCGTCATGAATGTGCTGGTCCCGGGGTCAGCGCAGATCCTCTCCGGTCGCAATCGCAAGCTCGGCCGATTCGGGCTTGCCGCGACCCTGCTCAGTTGGTTCCTCGTGATCTGCACCATCGCCGCGGCGGTGGTCTGGCAGTCGGGGCTCATCACGTTGGCATCCAACTGGTTCGTTCTTACGCTGATTCAGGCGCTGCTCATCGCTTACGCGGCGCTCTGGGTCGTGCTGACGCTCAGCACGCTGAGTATCGTGCGCTTGGTGAAAGTGCCGCCGATCTCACGCATCGCGATCCCCGTCGTCGGACTCGTCATCGTGGGAATGCTCAGCGGTGGCGCGGGATACGCTGCGAGTGTCGTGGCATCCGGTCGTGGCGCGATCAACGACATCTTCGGGCAGAGCGGCCCGAGTCTTCCACCCAGCGACGGCTACTACAACATCCTGCTGCTCGGCGCCGACAGTGGCGACGGACGCGACTCCATGCGCTTCGACAGCATCTCAGTGGTGTCGGTGAACGCCGACACGGGAGCGGTGACGATCTTCGGCATCCCCCGCGAGCTGCCCAGTGCGCCGTTCAGCGGCGGCAGCCCGATGCAGGCGCTCTACCCGAACGGCTTCGAGGGACATTCTTCGCAGAACTGCGGGTGGAACCCGTGGATGAACCACGTGCGAAACGCGGCAGAGGTCTGCCGCGAAGACAAGGGCGCAGGCCTTTATCCGGATGCCGCATCCCACGGTTCCGCCCCGGGAATCGAGGCGACGAAGGATGCTGCGGAAGGGGTGCTCGGGATCGACATCCCCTACTACATCTTCGTCGACATGAACGGCTTCGCCGCCATGATCGATGCTCTCGGCGGCGTCGACATCAACGTCACCGAGCGGCTTCCGAAGGGGGGTCCGCCCGAGGGATGGCACGGCAACGACGTCAATGAATGGGCGATCGGATGGATCGAGCCCGGTCAACAGCACATGGACGGTGACACGGCCCAGTGGTATGCGCGCTCGCGCTACACGACCAGTGACTGGGATCGCATGCAGCGTCAGCGCGAGCTCCAGGTTGCGATCCTCGACCAGTTCACGCCGCAGAACATCTTGAGTCGCTTCAATGACATCGCGGCTGCCGGCACCGTCCTCATCGATACAGATCTTCCGCGCGACAAGCTGAGCGAGTTCTTCGACCTCATGCTGAAGGCGAAAGAGCAGCCGGTCACGACGATCGAGCTCATCCCTGAGAACGGCGTCGATGAGCACCAGCCCGATTATGCGTTCATCCATGAGCTCGTGACGCAGACGCTGCACCCGCCGACGCCGGAACCGACACCGGAGCCGTAGGACTTACTCGCACTCGAGAGCAGCCCGCGTCACGTCGACCTGATTGAGCATCGGCGTGTGTCGTACGTGGGCGAACTGTTCTCCCGTGCCTGAACCGGTGAACGTCGCCGTGATCGTGACAGATTCGCCCACGGGCAGTGTCACGTCGTACTGCACGACGGGGCGCTCGCCGAGCTGCGCTTGTGTGTCACCGGTTTGCTTTGCGGTCGCGCTTTCTGGGCCCACGATCGCGATGAGGGTGCGCGTCGTGCCCGGCTCGAGGCCCTCGGGATCCTCGGGATCTGCGCCGGTCACCGACGCCGGGAGTTCGCTCGCGGGGGCGTCGTTCGTCCACGTCACGTGCACCTGGGTGGTCTGATCGCCGTGACATTCACCGATGGCCCGGGTGATGGCGGCATCAGCGTAATAGTCCATCGCGCCGCCGGTGCGGTCGTTGAACAGCACCTCGACGTAGACATCGCTCTCGGTGTCGTTCGGCAGCGTTCCGCCGAGAGTGGATGCTCCCAGCGCGGCCTGCTCTTCGGGATGGACGCTCCAGACGCGGATGCGGTCTCCGGATGCGGCATCCGAAAGCGCTCCGAGGACGGCAGGCGGATCGTCTGACATCAGGAGCGCCGACACCAGCGCGCTCGTGGCCTGGACGACCAAGGCATCGTAGGCGGTGGAGTCTGCACCGGTGGCGGGAACCTCAGAGGCGAGAACCTCTACGAGAGTGTCGGGGCCGGCGGTGAAATCGCTGAAGGAGATCTGTCCGGTGGCTGCGGTCAGCTGTTGCAGCGCGATGAGGTCCACTGCGATGACGCCGTCGATCGCGTCGCCGTACTGTTGGTGCCAGCGCGTCGCGAGCATCGCTCCCGCCTCTGCGAAGCCGGGGATGCTCGTGGCATCGCGCACGATTCGGCCCGGAGCGTCGCCGTACAGCGCAACTGTCGCCTCGTCGAGCGGAAGGGGCGCGTCGAGGGCCGGGAAGTCGTGCGCGGAGACGGTGCGGTCAATGCTCAGTGCGCCGTTCTCGGCGTGCATCAGCGCGAGTGCTTGCACTGCGCCACCGTGTGAGCGAAGCTCCGCGTTGTTCTGGACCGCGACGAGATAGGTGCGGGGTCCGTTGCTGCCGAGCATGTTCGGCAGCAGCACGGATGCCCCGTGCATCGCGCCGACCGTTGCGGAGGCATCGTGGATGAGATCGCGCGTCTGGGTGATGACGTCTCCCATCATCGGGATCGTGACGTCGGTGTCGACGCGCTGAGCGCGCAGATCAGCGGCAGCGAGCGTCGTGGCGGACTCGCCCAGCGGTTCCTGCAGAACGGCGAGCGGGGCCAGATCGACGTGCGAACCGCTGAGCCCGAGGGTTGCGAGGTCGGCTTCTCTCGCGACGGCGATCAGAGGTGTGATCGCATTGGTCGCCACGTCGTCGGTGATCTCGGCGATTTCACGCAACGAGGTGAAGTCACCGCCGAGCCAGGGGATGAACTCGAAGCTGCGCCAGACTGGGTCGGATGTGAGGTCGTGGGCAACGGCCGCATGCTGCTCGATCCGCGGGGTGATCTGCTCAGCCCGTGCGAAATCGCGGTCGTTGATGGCGGACTGCAGCTGCCCGACGGAGTTGCGCACGTTCTGCAGTTCGCTCGCGGCGCCGAACCCGCGGAAGAAGACCCAGCCGACCGCGAGTATGACGACGAGCAGTGTCAGGCCGACCACCCATCCCACCCAGCGTCGTCGCGGTGGCAGTCGACCGTCACTCATGAGTGCATTCAAGCATGCTCCGGCGCGCGGCACCGAGATTCCGGGCGTGCGCGGATAATCTGAGCGTATGGGTGCTCAGTTGCGCGTCGTTCTCGACCAGATCGCGACGATTGTCGACGCCGACCAGGCCCAGGCCGCGCGTGACCTCGTCACAGGGCTGGTCGTCACTGCTCCGTCTGGATGCTCCGTTGAGCTGATCGTCCCCGCTGGCGGAGACGCCGCGATTCCCGGCGTCGCCGGGGTACGCTCTCTAAGACTCGGGCGCCGTGAACTGGCCGCATCGTGGCAGATGGGGATCGCTCCGGGGGTGGGCGGTGGGCTCATCCATGCGCCGTCTCTGATGGCACCGCTGGTCAAGCATGATCGTGTGCACGATAACGACCAAGTCGCGCTGACGGTGTGGGATCTGAGCGCGTGGGAGGCGCCCCAGAACCTGTCGAAATCGAACGTCGCATGGCAACGAGGGATGCTTCGGCGTGCGGCGAAGCACGCAGATGCTGTCGTCGTGCCCACGCATGCGATGGCCGAGAGGATCAAAGACTTCGCGAAGCTCGGTGACCGGGTGCGAGTGATCGCCGGCGCCGCTCCAGACGGTTTCGTCATGCCCTTGGACGCTGCGCGCAGGCGTGAGGCGCTGTCACTGCCGGAGCGGTACGTGGTGCTGGTCGGACCGGAAGACGCACTCGAGAACGGGCTTCGTGCGGCAGCCGCAGCGGATATCGATGTCGTGGTCCTCGACGCGGCGGAGGGCGCTGAACCTCGTCTTGTCGAGATGGCGTCGGCGGCAGGGCTGCCGGAGCGCCGTGCGCACGTGCGAGGGCGTCTGGCGGCTTCGGATCGTGCGGCCGTGCTGGGGGCCGCAGCGGCGTTCATAGCGCCCAGCTCGGCGTCGGCGTGGCCGTGGCGGGCGATGGAAGCTTTCACGCTGCGGGTGCCGATTGTCGCCTCTGACAGCGGAGTGCATCGCGACGTTGTCGCCGAAGGCGGCGCTCTCGTCGCGATCGAGGAGATGACGGATGCTCTGGTCGACGCCGTCGGCGCAGGGGAGAAGCGTCTGCGGGTGCTTGCGGCGGATCGCGCAAAAGCGTTCTCATGGGAGAGTGCGGCGGAGCGCGTGTGGGCGCTTCATGCGGAGTTGTGACGACTTTCGGCTCGATCGGCGAGGCGCCTCTGAGAACTCTGTCCAGCGCCTGAGAATATCCACGACACGCGTCAAAATACCTGAACAATTGGATCACAGTGGCATCATTGCGCGACTTCCGTCACACTAGTCACATGTCTACACGTGCCTCACGCCCCAACGGCATGGGTGGAATCGCCAGATTCCTCACAGTTCTCATTGCAGTGATCGCCGTGGCGATAAGCGGAGTTGCGCCGCTCGGAGCAGCGAGCGCGTCCGCCGCGGTCTCCGTCGACTCCTCTGCGAATCTCGCACGCACTGTGGGAGATACGACACAGACAGGGCTTGTCAAGACCTCGCTCGCCGGGTTCAGCGCCGGCAACATCATCAGTGACGCCGTGTTTACGAACAAGGGGACGATGAGCGAAGCCCAGGTCCAGTCGTTCCTTAATTCCAAGGTTGCTTCGTGCCAGTCGGGGTATGTCTGCCTGAAAGACCTCCGAACCGTAACGCAGTCGAAGTCTGCTGACTCGTACTGTTCTGGATATTCGGGATCATCGAGCGAGTCTGCTGCGAGCATCATCTATCGCGTCGCTCAGTCCTGCAACATCAACCCCCAGGTGCTGATCGTCATGCTCCAGAAGGAGCAGGGCTTGGTCACCCACACATGGCCGAGTGACTGGCGCTACAACGCGGCGATGGGGCAGGCCTGTCCGGATACCGCTCCCTGTGACACTGCCTTCGCGGGATTCTTCGCTCAGGTCTACGGCGCAGCGCGTCAGATGCAGATCTACCTCGAGGGACGTTGGTTCCAGTGGTATAAGGCGGGTCAGACCTGGCAGATCCAGTACCACCCAGACCGCGCTCGTTGCGGTACCGGCCCGGTCTACATCGAGAACAAGGCGACGGAAGCCCTCTACTACTACACGCCTTACCAGCCCAACGCCGCGGCGCTGGCCGCGGGATACGGTGAGGGCGACAGTTGCGGTGCCTACGGTAACCGCAACTTCTACAATTACTTCACTGACTGGTTCGGGTCGACGCGGTCTTCCGGAGCGCAGGTCATGAAGGACTCGTCGAGCGGCGCAACCTATCTCGTTACGCAAGGTAAAAAGTACAGCTTCCCGACAGCCGAGCGTGCGGTGCAGTTCACCTGGATCGCGCCCATGCAGACCGTGTCCTCCGCGCAGCTCGCGGCTTTCCCCGATGGTGGCGTTGCCCCCCGCGCTGTGCGTACGGACGCCGGGCATGTTTACTTGCTAGACAGCGGACGTCGTATTTGGGTGCCGACATGCAGCCGTGCGACCGACTTCGGATGGGAGTGCGGTTCTCTTCCACAGGTAGGTCAGGGACAGGTCTCGATCTACGGTGATGGGGGGACTCTAGAGCCGTCGATCACGGCTTTGGGCACCTCCTGGCTGATTCAGAGCGGCTCTCGTCGTGAAGTAGTTGACCGTTCTCTGCTGCTCAACTACGGGATGTCGAGCGGAGCCAGCGCAGTCTCGAACGCGATGGCGTCCGAGTATAAACTCGGCGACCCGGTTCTTGCATCGGGTGTCTATTCCGATGGCGCAGATGGAATGCGCGCGCACTTGAACGGTGGTGTCTACGACATCTCGCCAGAGGGTCAGGTTTCGGCGGTTGCTGCGGCTGCGAAACGCATCACGAAGGAGACATGGGACCGGATCGCAAGCGCGGGCACGCTGCCACTCGCTGCGAAGGTCGCTGGCAAAACCTACCTCTTGAGTGTCAATGGGTGGCTCCAGGTCGACGCATACGGATCGGCCGTGTCATTCGTCGACCTGCCGGTGAGCTCGTTGGCGGGAATGCCTTCGGTTGGCTCCGCACTCGGACCCCATTTCGTACGCGAACAGTCTGGTCTCCAGGTTTTCTTGGTTTCCGGCGGCACCATGCAATTGGCGGATGCTGATAAGCAGCGGTGGATCACCGCCACATTCGGTGTGCCTTCACAGGTGCGCGTCGTGGCGGATACCGTGCTGGGAAGTCGAGTCGCACCGGCACAGCGTCTGGTCCGCACTGATAATGGCACGGCCTATCTCATCGATGGGACCAATCGGTATCGCTTCCGCGACTGCGGTCAGGTGAGCGATTGGGGGGCAGACTGCACTCAGCTTGCGACGCTTTCCGCTTCTGAGGTAGCGCAGTACAGCGATCGGGGTACGCTCGAGCGACTCGTGCGTCAGACTGACGGTACGACCTGGCTCATTCAGTCGGGAACGCGTCGGGAGGTTCCCGATGCTACGGTTCTCGCACCATTCGGGATTGGACCTGCCTCGAGCAGCGTCTCGACAACCCTCGTGCGGACGCTCACGGTTGGGTCGCCCGTGCTGGGGACCGGGGTCTACACCGATGGCGGAGGAGCATTCCTCCTCTCCAACCCGGCAGGTACCTTCCGTGCTCCCGCGCAACTGCCCGTCGTCGCGCAGACGGCGCGCCGCCTCACCGCGGAGAGCACCGCGCTGATGCCGCCGAACGGCGATCTGAGTGTTCGGATGCTCAGTGATAGCCGTGCACTCCTGTTGACTGAACAGGGCTGGCTACAGGTGGACCCTGCCCTTTACGGTGGCACGGGCGCATTCGCGGCGGCAGCCTCGGCGGCATGGAGCGGCTTGCCGATCGTGCTCTCCGAGACCCGCCCGCATTTCGTCAAGGATCGTGCGTCGACACAAACCTTCCTCGTGTCAGGAGGCACCCTGCAGCCGGTTGAAAACGATGCTGCACGCAACTGGCTCGCCGCCTACTTCGGGCTGTCTTCGCGACTCTGGTCTCTTGCGGATGGTGCGTTGAAGGGCGTGCCGTTGGCTCCGGGAGTGGTCGTCAAGACCACGGACTCGAGATTCATGGTCACCGATGGCGTTACGGCCTATCAGCTCAGAGACTGCGCTGCCGTGGCCGCGTTCGGCAGGGACTGCGCATCGTTGCCGACAGTGGCGATCGACGTTCTGGCACTGAAGGACGGCGGAATCTTGACGTCATTGCTCCAAGCTCCGAGCGGTGAGAAATGGCTCATTCAGTCGGGGAAACGACGGGAAGTCCCGGACACGACCATCCTCGCCGCGTATGGGATCGGATCTGCCGCGACGGCAGTGTCAGCTGAGCTCCTGAAGACGCTGCCGCTGGGCGATCCCGTGGTCGCCAACGGCGCGTACCGCAGTGCGGATGGAACCATGCGACTCCTCGTCGACGGTGGCATGGTTCTCGACGTCCCGACAGCAGCGCAGGTCGAGGTGCTCAAGGCGTCCGCCAAAGCCCTCACAGATGACTCGTTTGCGCTGCTGAAGCCTTCTGGCACGTTGCCTGTCCGCGCGGAGAGCGGCGGAGCGGCCTTCGTGCTCTCAGCACAGGGGTGGGCACAGGTTGACGCCCTGAACTACGGATCGCTTGCGTTCCCGTCTGCCTCGGCGCCCGTCATCTCAGCGTTGCCGGCGCCCGCCGCAACAGGTGCGCGCTTCGTTCGAGAGGCCAACAGCGAGCAGGTGTATCTCGCTTCGGGCGGACTCACCGCGATGAGCGCGGATCAGCAGGCTTGGGCGAGTGCGGTATACGGGGTACCCTCCGCCGTCCTCGTCGTGGCAGATGGTGTCCTTCGCTAAAGTGCAGCAGAAATGAGAGGAGCCTTGCCATCCGGCAAGGCTCCTCTCATTTCTGCTGTTGTCAGCTGATTCGCATCGGTGTGACGGCGCTCAACCGTGGATGCTGCTGGTCTTTCGGGGACAGCTCGGCTTCGCTCAACGGCACCGGCCACTCGATGGCGACGGTCTCATCCGCCAGGTTGAGGAATGTGTATTCCGCGTCGGGGGCCCAGTGCTCATTGACCAGATACGAGTAGGCCGTTGAATCCTCGAGCGTCTGGAACGCATTGCCCACGCCCTTTGGCACGAAGATCGCCACTGCGGGAGTTATGACGGTTGAGTACACAGTGCCAAACCCAGGACCTTCGCGCAGATCTACCCAAGCTCCGAAAACGCTCCCCGTCGCGACGGAGATGAACTTGTCCCACGGCTCAGCGTGGATGCCGCGCGTTGTACCGCGTGTCTTGTTGAACGAGATGTTGTTCTGCACTGGACCCATGTCGGGGAGTCCGAGGTCGCGCATCTTCTGGCGTTGCCAGTTTTCTTTGAACCACCCGCGGTTGTCGCCGTGGACGGGCACATCCCACCGCTGGAGACCTTCGATCGGAGTCGTGTGGCAGGCGAGAGGGAGGCCGAAGCGAAGCTCTCCGTTCACTGGCCAGCCTCCTGATACTTTGCCTCCGTGGCGGCCTTCTGCGGGCGCCACCAGTCCTCGTTGTCTCGGTACCACTGGACGGTGTCGACGATGCCGGCGGTGAAGTCGGAGAACTGGGGCGTCCATTTCAACTCGTCGCGCAGCTTAGACCAGTCGATGGCATAGCGCCTGTCGTGGCCCGGTCGGTCAGTGACGAGATCATAGTCATCTGAGGGGCGTCCCATTGCCTCGAGGATCAACTCGATCACCTCACGGTTGCTCTTCTCACCGTCGGCACCGATGAGGTAGGTTTCGCCAATGCGACCGGCATCCAAGATGCGCAGAACGGCCGAGGAGTGGTCGTCGGCGTGGATCCAGTCGCGAACATTCAAGCCGTCGCCGTAGAGCCGCGGGCGGATGCCGTCGATCAGGTTCGTGATCTGCCGCGGAATGAACTTCTCGACGTGCTGACGAGGACCATAGTTGTTCGAGCAGTTGCTGATCGTGGCTCGTACTCCGAAGGAGCGAACCCACGCCCGCACCAGGAGGTCGGATCCTGCCTTCGTCGATGAATATGGGCTGGAGGGGTTGTACGGGGTGTCCTCGGTAAAACGAGCCGGATCGTCGAGCTCGAGATCGCCGTACACCTCGTCCGTCGAGATGTGGTGGAAACGAATGCCAGTGCGACGGGCGGCTTCGAGAAGAGTGAATGTTCCCACGATGTTCGTCTCGACGAACGGGGCGGGGCCGCTGAGAGAGTTGTCGTTGTGGGACTCTGCCGCGTAGTGGACGACGGCATCGTGCTCAGCGAACAGCTCGTTGACGAGATCCGAATTGCAGATATCTCCCTCGACGAGCTGGAACCGATCCGCAGGCAAGCCAGCCACAGATGCGCGATCGCCTGCATAAGTGAGCTTGTCGAGCACCGTGACGGTGTCGTCGGTGTTCTCGAGGACGTAGTGGACGAAGTCGGAGCCGATAAACCCGGCGCCGCCGGTAACTAGGAGCTTTCGCATTCATCAATACTAATGCCGTCGCCAAATTTGGCGGGAGGCGGTGCCATGGAAGAGACTAGAGCGCATGCGTGGCATAATCCTGGCCGGTGGAACCGGATCTCGTCTTCACCCGATCACAATGGGCGTCTCCAAGCAGCTGGTCCCGGTCTATGACAAACCGATGATTTACTATCCGCTGTCCACGCTGATGCTGGCTGGTATCCGGGACATCCTGATCATTACGACGCCCCATGACGCTGATCAGTTCCAGCGATTGCTCGGTGACGGTTCAAAGTTCGGTGTATCCCTCACCTATGTGCAGCAGCATTCGCCAGACGGGCTCGCGCAGGCTTTCACGCTCGGAGCCGACCACATCGGCAGCGATACTGCCGCCCTCGTGCTCGGGGACAACATCTTCTATGGCCCTGGGATGGGATCACACCTGAGGGAGTACACGAATCTCTCAGGAGCGGCAGTCTTCGGGTATTGGGTTGCAGACCCCACGGCATACGGCGTCGTGGAGTTCGACGCGCAGGGCCGTGCTCTGTCCATTGAAGAGAAGCCCGCCGTACCCAAGAGCAACTACGCGATTCCTGGTCTCTACTTCTACGACAATGACGTGGTTGAGATCGCCAAGGACCTGAAGCCCTCCGCTCGCGGTGAACTTGAGATCACAGACCTCAACAGGGTGTATCTGGATCGCGGTGACCTGCAGGTGCAGATCCTCCCACGCGGTACCGCGTGGCTGGACACAGGCACGTTCGACTCACTTGGTGAAGCCACCGAATACATTCGCACTGTCCAGAAGCGGCAGGGACTTTCCATCGGATGTCCCGAGGAAGTTGCGTGGCGGATGGGCTTCCTCAGCGACGACGAGCTCCGCGAGCGAGCGGAGCCTCTTCTGAAGAGTGGTTACGGAAAGTACTTGCTCGAGGTGCTCGCCCACGGGACAGTTCGCTAAGCAAGCGGCGGTCTTACGCCGACAGGTCGCGGGGCGACTCAGCCCCGCGACATCACCGCACTGATTACTGTGGCGTCGCCCCAGACTCCAGGTGAGTCGTACGGACGATCGGGGAAGGCTCCGTACTCCAATGAGATCGGGAGATCGTTCTCGGCGATGAATCTCTCGACCTGGGTCGCCAGCGACACGGGGGTGCCACTGCAGCAGTTCATTGTCCCGATGACGTCAGAGGCGTCGACCAGTGCGGCAAGCTGTCTGCCCAGCTCTTCCACGCGAATGAAGTCATAGATGTTCTTGCCGCTCGTGAACGGGAAGATCTTCTTGCCGTCGTCGACTGCCTCGAGCAGCTTGCGGAAGATCGAATTGCTTCGACGGTCATCGCCGTAGATGTAATACGCGCGTGCCCAGGCAAGGCTGACGTCGTCCCCGAGCGCAAGAGGGAGCGCACGCCGGAGTGCGTCCTTCGCGATCCCGTACTGCGACTTCGGGTCTGTGGGTGTCTCCGCAGTGATCGCGCCTTCCCAATAGCCGACCTCGTGCATGGTGCCGAGAGCTACGATCCGCTTAGTCCCTGCTGCTGCCGCTGCAGTGAGCAACCGGTAGTGCGCGGACAACTGGCTCATATGGGCCGATGAGTTGTGGATAAAACCATCCATCCAAGCGAGGTGCACCAGTCGCGGGGCGCGTCCCCAGGACTCGACATCGAAGTGTGGGCTGAGGATGTCTGCTTCGAAGCGCACGGCGCGGGGATCCGTCTTCGCACTCGATCCCGGGCGGACAACGGCGATGACCTCGTGGCCACGGTCTGCCAAAGCGGCGACGACGTGTGGCCCGAGGTACCCACCGGCACCGGTGACAACCACAGGGGAAGAGGATTCCGTCATGTTCTAACCATTCTGACCCGGGTCCGCCCAGCTGCGAACGTTCCCGTCGAGGCTACCCGATAGCGCGGAGTCGGCCGCTCAGCGGTTCGCCGGGATGCCTACGGTAGAGTGAGCAAGTTGGTTTGAAGATTGTGGAGCAAGGTGGATACGGACGCTCGATATAGGCTGCTTGCCGACTCGCCCTTCACGCGTACGGATCACTCGGGACTG
The DNA here is from genome assembly GCF_052266675.1 of Microbacterium zouquanmingi. Taxonomy (NCBI): domain Bacteria; kingdom Bacillati; phylum Actinomycetota; class Actinomycetes; order Micrococcales; family Microbacteriaceae; genus Microbacterium; species Microbacterium zouquanmingi. Next base: position 520,961 of record NZ_JBQPRA010000003.1, on the reverse strand, counting down.
GTCACGATCGCGCGCGGTGGAAAGATACGCGAGCTCTTCCAGCGACGAGAACTCTTGGGACTCCTCGTCCGTCGTGATCTTCAGGCGAGGTACCGCGACAGTGTCCTCGGGTTCCTCTGGACGGTCATCAGGCCGATCATCGTGTTTCTCATGTACTTCGTTGTCCTTGGCAAGTTCTTGCGTGCGGCCGAAGGCGTTCCTGACTTTGCGATCTACCTGTTCTCTGGCTTGACGCTCTACAGCTTCTTCAGTGAAATGGTGGTCGGGTCCGCGAGCTCGATCATCGCGAACTCAGGTCTGGTGAAGAAGATCTATCTTCCTCGGGAAATCTTCCCGCTCGCCAGCATCGGTGGCGCTGGCGTCATGTTCCTCATCCAGTGCTGCGTTTTGCTTGGCGCGGCGCTTGTCTTCAACGCGCTGCCGGATAACTTGTGGCAGATGCTGTGGTTCTTCCCTTCGGTCGCCTTGATCCTCGTGTATGGCCTCGCGCTCGGAATATTCCTCTCAGCAGTGAACGTCTACCTGCGTGACGTGCAGTATCTACTTGAGCTCCTCGTCATGCTTGCGATGTGGGCCTCGCCGATTGTCTACTCGTGGCATATGGCGGCCGACGCGTTTGTAAGTCTCAAGTTGCCGGCGTGGCTGCTCGAGGTGTATCTCAACAGCCCGATCACGCTCGGGGTGCTCGGATTCCATCGCGCGTTCTGGGGGAGTGGCACGCCCGCCGACTATCCACCGGAACTCGGGCTGCGGATCCTCATCGCCTTAGTTATCGGTCTCATACTGGTCGTCTTCGCCCACCGCGTCTTCAAGCGGCTGCAGGGCAACTTTGCACAGGAGCTGTGATGGTCGTCTCCGCTGAACCCGGTCCCGTCGTCGTCCGCGTCGAGAATGTGACGAAGACCTTTCAGGTGCGAAAGGACAACACCCTCAAGGACCGTATCTTCCACCTCGGAAAGCTTGGGCGAGAGCATCGCGAGCGGTTCACCGCCGTCGACGATGTGACGCTCGACATCCAGGCAGGAACAACGGTTGGCTTACTCGGTGCGAATGGTTCGGGCAAGAGCACCTTGCTCAAGCTGATCGGTGGCATCGTCGCGCCCACGAGTGGCATCATCTACTCTCGTGGCCGTATGGCCGCGTTGTTGGAACTCGGGGCCGGATTCCATCCTGACCTGAGCGGCCGTGAGAACGTCTACCTGAACGCGGCGATCCTCGGATTGAGCCGCGAAGAGGTGGATAGACAGTTCGATGCCATCCACGAGTTCAGCGGTATCGGCGACTTCATCGACACCCAGGTGAAGTTCTATTCCTCGGGAATGTTCGTCCGGCTTGCCTTCGCGGTCGCCGTTCACACCAATCCCGATGTGCTGCTGGTCGACGAGGTGCTCGCTGTCGGTGACGAAGCTTTTCAGCGCAAGTGCATGGAACGTATCGCCCAATTCCGCGCCGAGGGGCGCACCATCGTCCTGGTCTCTCACTCGGCATCGCAGGTGCAGGAGCTGTGTGATCGCGCCGTGGTCCTCCAGTCGGGCGAAGTTGTGTTTGACGGCGACGTGAACGAGGGCGTCGCCGTGTTGCGCCGTGTTCTGGAAGGTCGCCGGCTCGATGAGCTGCCTGAAGAGACCTCCAATCAACCGATCGAAGTGATCGGTATCGGCCTGCTTGACGACGAGGGTAACGAGGTCGATACGGTGACGGTGGGCGACCCGCTGGTACTTCGACTTCGAGTCCGCGCAAATCAGGCGATGCCGCGCTGGGCAGCGGGATTCAGCATCGACACAACGCTCGGACAGATGACGATCGCCTCGAACACTGAACGTCTCGGCATCACTCTCCCTGCCATCTCTGAGGGGGAGACCCACGTCGACTTCCGTATCGAGCGGGTCTATCTGGGGGCTGGGCAGTACTACATCAATGCCAATGTCTCCGAGGTGATCGACATCAATTCGCATGTTCTCATGCAGGGGCGGATGTTCACGGTGGAGGACACGACGACAACTATGGGTTCTGTCGCAGCCAGGATCACCGCCGCGGCCTGAGCATCAGCGGCGACGCAGGATTCGTCCAAGCGTTCGTATGGGCGCTGTCACGCGCCACGAGCTGCTGTGGTGGATGCGGTCTACTTCGGCGAGTGCGCTCGCCATCTTATGGTGTGTGTCGCCCAACTGCTCTGCGAGCTGCAGGGTCTTAGCTTCCAGGGACTCGATGTGGCGCAGTCGATGTGCATCCAACGATTCCGCTCCCGAATTGGGATAATCTTCTGCGTGCGCGGGGTTGCGGAGGAAGTCCGTCAGGGGCGTGAGCGCACGGTCCCAGGTCACCCGCCGCGCGTACTCACTCACATGCTCCTGAATCGTCGCGCAGTCGCTGACGAACAGAATCTCTTCGAGCGCGGCAACCAGCGCATCGACATCCTCGGGTGGAACGACGATGCCCAACTCGTTATCTCGGATGATTGGTGCGAAGCCGTCCCCATCAGTGGCAACGATCGGGAGGCCCGCCCATAGGTAGTCGAGGATTCTCGTGCGGAAACTGAAGGCAGTCTCGATGTGATGACTGTGCGTGCTGACACCCACGTTGGCGTCCATCAGATAATTGATGCGGTCGTCGTAGTCGACCCAATCCATGTTGAAGAAGACATGCGACCCAATAAGACCGAGTTCATCGGCGAGCTGAAGCGCATCAGCGGCCATCTGTGATTGGTGAACATCCGGGTTCGGATACTTCATCCCGAGAAAATAGAGCTTCACGTCGGGATGGCGCTGGGCCAACTGATGCACGGCACGGATGAGAGTGAGTGGATCGAACCAGTTATAGACGCCGCCACCCCAGATGATGACCTTATCGTCGGGGCCGATGCCCTCAACCTCGTCTCGGATCCCATGTCTCGTCTGTACAGCCGGCTCATCAGAGACGCCAAACGGCACGACATCGATCAAGGAACGAAGGCTGGGGTCGGCGTCGTAATTCTCGGGGGAGAGGCGTCCGAGGGCGCCGAGATGGCCGAGCCAGAAGTCTCGCTGCTTCTCTGAGGCGCAAACTACGAAGTCGGCTCGCTGAAGTTGGGTTGTGAGCATGTCGATGCAGTAGTTCACGAGGAACTTACGGGTTTCCTCGCCCCCGTCTCGCCCAGACTCCAATACTTCAAGGTGCAACGGATCGTAAGCGTCAGCCACGATAATCGCTTCGGACTCAACCAGCCACGGATGCAGCGAGAAGACTTCGCCCTGGCCCATGATCACGTCCGCCCATTCCACGTGTACGCGCAGTTCATCAGCATCGGCGGTAAACGTCTCGAACGCGCAGTGGGTGAGTGACGCATCCTTGATGGAAACGAGGCGAACCTCCATCAGTGCGCCCAGCCGTTTGGCGACTTCCCACGCCCGAATGGCTGGCCCGCCCATCCGGCGTCCGATCGTATCGGGGGTGATGATCAGCACGCGGTGCGAGTCTGCGAGGTTGCGCGTGCGCGTGGAGTCTGTCATTCGGTCCGCTTCTCGGCTCGGGTCATGGCGACGGCGTCGGGGAGCAAGCGAGTCTGATCGTGCCGCGCCGCTCAATCGCCCAATCCTATCCCGTGTGATCTGCTCGATCGAAATGTCCATCGGTCGCCCTACTCGGCGAGTGGGAGCGTCTGCCACAGGGAAGTCGCGGTAGCTGCGGCTATACTCGACAGGATTGTCGACCCCCTTGAAGGAGACCCGTGAAGCGCATTGCCTTCTATCTTTTCTGGGAGAAGGACGGGAGTGTTGACCGCTACGTCTCCTATTGCTTGGAGAAGTTGCGCGAGCACGTCGAGCACATCGTCGTCGTCTCCAACGGTCCGCTCAGTGAGGCTGGTCGTGAGACCCTTGAGCGCGTCGCCGACGATGTCTGGGAGCGTGAGAACGTCGGCTTCGACGTTTGGGGCTACAAAGACGCGTTGGAGCGTTTTGGTTATGACCGCCTCGCTGCGTACGACGAGCTGATTCTGCTCAACTACACCTTCTTTGGGCCTATGTTCCCGTTCTCGGAGATGTTCGATCGCGCAGACGGGTGGGACGTTGATTTCTGGGGGATCACCGAGCATGGTGAAGTGCGTCCGCATCCCTTCGCGGCCAAAGGCATTCTTCCTCGTCACATACAGTCGCACTGGATTGCAGTGCGCAAGTCGATGTTCACCTCTCCCGCGTTTCGCGATTACTGGGAGGGCATGCCGATGATTTCGAGTTATGAGCAATCCGTTGACATGCACGAAGCGCGCTTCACGCACCACTTCGAGGACCGAGGCTTTTCCTCGGAAGTTCTCTTCCGGGGAAAAAACTATTCAAGCCTGAACCCCATCTTGGACGAGGTAGTGCAGCTCACAGCAGAGCGCTGTCCGATACTGAAACGACGCACGTTCTTCCACGATCCATTGTACTTTTCAGACCACGCGATCATCGGACGGGACGTGATCGACACCCTCGAGCGGACCTCTGACTACCCTCTTGACCTCGTGTGGGAAAACATCGCTCGTACGACCGAGCCTCGTGTAGTGGCGACGAACTTCTCGCTGCATCGCATCTATTCCGATGCGCTGGAGATCGATACAGATCAGCTTGAGCGAGCTCGGGGGATGCGAGCGCTTGTTGCGATCCATTGCTATTACGAAGACATGATCGATGAGCTCATGGGATACGCCGACAGGCTTCCCTGTGCGCGTCACGTCGTCATCACGACAGACACGGAGCAGAAGCGGGAATATCTGGAAGCTGCGCTCGCGCAGCGGGGCGAAAAATCCTACGAAGTCCGATTGACGCAATCTAACGCGGGGCGAGACGTCTCAGCCTTCCTAATCACCTGCGCTGATCTGTTGCGTGACGACAGCTTCGACTTTGTCGTCAAACTTCATTCGAAGCGCTCTCCCCAGGACGGTGCGGTCGCAGGCGGATGGTTCAAACGACACTTGTTCGGTAACCTCCTGCATTCCGAAAACTATGCGGCAAACCTCGTAAACCTGTTCGCGGAGCGCCCGGAGATCGGGATGCTCGTTCCGCCGATCATCCACATTGGTTTCCCGACCTTGGGAAATGCCTGGTACTTGAACAAGGAGCCAGCTGCACGCCTATGTAAGACTCTGGGGATCACGACCCCGCTGGATGAGTCGACGCCGCTCTCTGCGTATGGATCAATGTTCATGGCTCGTCCGCGCGCGCTGCGTACGCTCGTCGATGCCGGGCTGACCTGGGATGATTTCGATGAAGAGACGTATGTCGATGGGTCGCTCGCGCACGTGCTCGAACGGCTTTTCACATACTCGTCGCTCGGTGCCGGTATGCCGGTCTATACGGTGCAGAGCACAGAGCTCGCGTCGATCAACTACCCGTCCTTGGAGTTCAAGCTCCAGAGCTTCAGTCAGGGGCTCCCAGGTACTGTGATGCAGCAGCGCGCTTACCTTGACCGACTTGAGCGCGGACCGAGCATGTTGAGCATGAGTAAGCGTGTGGTGCACACTCGCCTCCCGCGACTTGCGAGGTTGGTTTATCCGATGTACGACGCGAGCCGGAGGACATACGTCCGTTGGCGCAATGCGCGCCAGGCTCGAAGGGGGAACTCCGCGTGAGCGAGAGACGTGGACCGCTGACTGTTGAACAGGCATTCAATCCCCGTGCGAATTCCTTAGACTTCCTTCGTTGGCTGATGGCTTTTCTGGTCATCTTCTCGCACGCCGGTCCGGTCGCTGGGTTCTATGGCGGTCAGGACCTCGGTATTCAGATTTCCGACGAACAGTCGCTAGGTGGCGTGGCAGTCGCGGGCTTCTTCTTCTTCTCAGGTTTCCTCATTACGAAGTCACGAATGGGTCGGTCGACGATCTGGCGGTACTTCTGGAGGCGCTGCCTGCGAATCTTCCCGGCATTCTGGGCAGCGCTCATCCTTACGGTTGTTGTGCTCGCACCCATCGCCTGGCGCCTGGAGAAGGGAACATTCGACGGCTACTGGGGTGCGCTCGTCGAGTCGCCCAAGACCTACTTCGTAGACAACATGTTCCTCACCCTTGGTGAGCGAAACATCGCGGGCCTCGGAGAGACCGTCCCTTACTTCCTGAACCATGGGGTGCGTGACTGGAACGGCTCGGCGTGGACGCTGTCATATGAGTTCCTCTGCTACATCATCGTCGGTCTGCTAGGTCTTTTCGGCGCCCTGGCATCCAAGCGCTTTGCGACGGCATTCGCGTTTATCGTGATCGGGCTGAATGCACTGCAGTGGCTTGGCGCGGGGAACATCGGTGAGCTAAACCGCGTGCTGGCTGACCCCTTCATCCTGATGTTCTTCGCACCGTTCGCGTTTGGCATGTTGTTTGCGCTTCACGGCGACAAGATCATCATGGATGACCGTGTCGCAATCGGAATGCTCGGACTCGGGCTCTTCGCTTACGCATTCGGCGGGTGGAACGTCGTCGGTCAGTATGGCTTCCTTTACTTCCTCATGTGGCTGGGCATGCGTCTTCCGCTCACTCGTTGGGCGCGGTTCGGTGACTTTTCGTATGGCATATACATCTACGCCTGGCCGTTGATGACACTTGCGACATACTTTGGCCTCGAGCGCTATGGGTGGTTCGTTTACCACCTCGTGATCGTTGTCGTCGTTCACGCGGTGGCTATCGCTTCGTGGCACCTGATAGAGAAGCCTGCGATGTCGCTCAAGGACTGGACGCCTCGCTGGCTTGCAGCATTCTTCCAACGAATGTCGCCTGTCACCCTGACGGTAAAGCGCGCAATCGTCAACCCCGACTATTCCTCGACGCGTTTCGCAGATTCGTTGCGGACAAACAAAGAGGTTCAGTCGTGAGCGCCGGTCCATCACTCCACACCATGCACGCCGTAGAGCAGGAGCGGCCGCGCTCCAGGTTCAGGCGCATCGTCTACTACGTCCCGTTGACGATTCTGATGGTCGCAGTGGTCGTGATGTCGGTAGTCGGCGTGGGAGCTCGTCAGTCCATGCAGGCAGATGCTGCGCAACAGCGAAAGGAAGTGCTTGAGCAGCCTTCGCAGCAAGGCACATTGCCGGCGTCCTGTGTCGCTTCGAGCTTCCCTCGGCATTCCTCAGATATCTGGGTCGGAGAGCAGACCGCTGGTTCGGAGGCCGTCTTCGCCGCGCATCCTGAGGTCTTCGGCATGCGAGTAGAAGGGCGCGACGGTTTCGAATTCTGGGGCGATGAACAATCTTTCAACTTCTCCCAAGCGCTGGGTCGAGCGCCCTGGTTAGATGACCAACTCGGACAATGGTTGGTCTACTTCAACGACCTCGAAGAGTCGCTGCGAAAAGATGGCCGAGACCTCGTGATCGTCCCGGCGCCCGCGAAGTGGGAACTGTACCGCGAGAAATTGCCCGAGTGGGCGGACGCATTGCAGGGGGAAACTCATCTGGAGCAGTTCCTGGAACATGCGGGTGATCTACCGGTTGTCGATGTGCGACAAGGGATGGAATCGGCTAAGCAGGATGCGCCGGTCTATTCAGCTGTCAACACTCACTGGAGTCCATACGGCGCATACGCGGCGTGGGAGCAGACTGTGACCTGCGCTGCCGATCTCTACCCCGATTCCGTGTGGTCACAGATTCAGATCCCTGAGCTGGATGGCATCACCTTGAGTGCGGCGCCGAACGAGTTCACCCCCTACGGGAATTCTTCGAATGTAGAGGACTGGGCAACGCCTGTTCTGTCGAGCGCAGAGCCCGTGCAATCAGTGATCACTGTTGATGGACTGAGCCAGAGCGGGCCCGAGGATGGAGCTGTCGGTCTTCTTGACATGCCAGCGCGAACTGAGTCTTCATCGGGCGTCGGCCGCGCGCTCATCATGCGAGATTCGACGGGTGAGGCTCTCGCTCCGATCTGGGCGAACACATTCGAGACGACATGCCAGGCGCGCCACAATCTCGACTATCCTGACCAGCGGCCGGATATCATCGCTCAAGCCGCGGACTGCGATGCTGACACGGTTCTATTCGTCTTCACTGAGCGGTACTTCTCCCAGGCTCCGCCCGCACTGCCACTGGGCTGAGTAGGAACCCTCCGAGTTGCTCAAGGGGGCTCAGAGGGAAGACCCCCCTTGAGTTCAGAACCGGCTGGTGGTCAGCGCAGCGGTATCGTGCGTGCGACGCAGCACACCGGTGACGATGACCAGCAGAGCCGCGAATGCAGCGGAGCCTAATATCCAGAACATGCCGGGCGGAATCGGCATGCTCTGCCACCACCACTCGATGCCTTGATTCAGGTCGAACCCGCTGTACTCAGTCCCTGTCAGATATCGACGCATGACCGTATACAGCGAGGCACTATTGGCCCCCGCGAGTCCAATAACGATGATCCAGCGCTGGATGCGCGGCATTACGACGCCTGGATCGCCTGCCTGCACCAACAGCATCCCAAGCAGGAGGACCTGCAGCGGGAGCACATATCGCGGCTGCACGAGGACACCTACGTCGACGCCGTTCTGGACGATCACCCAACTCGGCACCATGACCAGTGCGATACCGGCTAGCGCGATCGCCAGATTCGCGCGTAGGTCGCGGGGTCGCGACAGACTCCAAAAGGCGACGACTGCGTACAGGATCAATGTGCTGAACCACACTACGGCGGGCAGCTCGACATCTCCCCACCCCAAGGCCTGCGCGCCGAAGTTTCCGACCCAGAGCTGAGGAATATTGAGGAGAGTACGCAGAAGGCCACTGACGACATCAACGTGCTGCGGAGGTGTGCCAGCCATTTCCCCTTCCAACGCCGAGCCGACCTGGTTGGACCCGAGGTAGAACAGCGCGGCTATTACAGCAACCGCGATAGGGAGAATGAGTGCGAGCAAGTATCGACGCGTTCGTTCTAAGCAGAGAATCGCTGCCAATACGGCGCCGAACGCCACATAGACCGCGGAGTCGCCGCGAGAACCTGCGCCCATAACCGCTGCAATGAGTGCGAGCGCAGCCAGCGCGATTCTGCGTGTCATGGTGGGGGCTCTGAAGTAGCCCACGAGCGCCACCCACAGTGTGCCGGCCGACATGATCGCCCAGCCGCTGGGATTGATACTGGACACAAGGAAGATACCGGTGGGGACAACCGTGAGCAACAGTCCCCAAAGCATCGGTGCGCGCAACCGACGATCGACGAGAAGATAGATCGAGGTGACGAGGGATACGGCTAGCAGCGAATTGAATATACGCATGAGCAAGACCGATGTAGGGACATCAGCGGAGCTGAAGATGCTCATCGTGCCGTAGTAAACAGGCGGATAAAGCCCTTCGAAATTGCCGTGTGCTGTGCCCACCAGACCGGACATCGCTTGATCGCATCGGCCAGGATGTTCTGAGTCGAAGGCAAAGCAAGCGGATGTGAAAGCAACCTCCGCGAGAACGGCTCTCTCTTCGGGGTTCTGTGTCTGCTCGCAAAGGCCAGGGCGCTCACCCGGGGCGCACCAGATGCTCGTCATGTGGAAGTTATCATCCGGGCTCGCGCCGACCGGAGATGCAAAACTCCAGCAGATCAAGGCCACGAAGCCGAGCAGAGCGACTAAAAGGACGCGTAAGACGCGGGGACGATCCGTCGTTTCAGAGTGATTCTCCCTTGTGGAGAGCGTAGCGAGCGGACCCGTCGACGATGGCATGCTGAACAGTCTATTCGGCCCTTCTCGGAGATCTGTCACGCGGCGTTGTTGACATGTGTGACGCAACAGGCGTCAGCGTGCGAACACGTGCTTCCACAACAGTGACGTCGCCGACCATCGTCCGTGCAGCATCGCTGCAGGGAGCTTGGAGAGGGCATTCAGTCGCGAAGTCACTCTAAGCGTCGCTGCCCGTGCAGCGCGCCGCTGTCCGGCAGCGCGCAACTGAGAAGCGACGCCTCGATAGTAATCCCGTTCCTCGATAAAGCGCGTGCCGTCACTCGCTGTATAGGAGGAAGCGCTCGCAGAATGGCGGCGATACTCGAACGCTGAGGAGGTCGACGTGGCGAGACGGCCACCCGCAAGCAAGATGTCAGTCTGCAGCGCCAGATCCATTACTATCTCGTACCGGTCTGTGAATCGGAAGCGGCGCAGCACATCGGTGCGCCAACAGATCGCAGGAAAGTAAGTCCAATTGCCGTGCATCAGAGTGGTCAGTAGCGCGTCGCCGCTGAGCAAGGTTGGTCCAGATATTCGAGGGCGCACCATAGCCTTGATGCGGTCAGGCAACGGCGAAGAAGGCTGTCCGTCGTCGTCGATGACTGATACCGCCGGTTGCACGTATTCCGGCTTGTTGAAGCGTTCGATGAGGGCTCGCACCTCGGAGATGTAATTGGGGAGGAGTCGATCGTCGCATCCAGGGATAGCAACGTAGTCGCTCTTAGCGAGATCGATGCTGCGATCGAACGTCTTGCTGACACCGAGGTTCTGAGGATTGCGTTCCAGAGCGATGCGGGGATCACCTAGCTCTTGAATCCAGTCTTCAGGATTCCAGTGCGGGTAGCAGTCGTCGAGAACGACGAGGCGCCAATCAGAATCGGTCTGCGCGATGACGCTCCTGACCGCCTCCTTGAACTGACCAGGGTCGCCGAAAAAAGGCATGATGATATCGATCGTGCCGGTACCCATTCCGTGATTCCTCCTGCGTCATTGGTGCTGCGGCGCAGCCGCGGAAACGGTTCGGGGCCATGCTATCGGTCCGCTATCTCAGGAACCTGTGTGCCCGGTTGCGGGCACGTCGACGCCTTAGAGGTATTCGGTCTGGGTGTCGATCCATGTGGCGAGACGGCGGAACCCGTCTTCCACGCTCACTTGGGCAACGAACCCGAGCAAGCGACGCGCAGGTTCGGGGTCAGCCCAGGCATGGCGGACATCGCCGTGTCGCCACTGACCGGTGACCGCCGGTGCGGGGGCCGCGTAGATGTCGGCGATGAGCTCAGCAGCGTCGCGAATCGTCTGGAACGAACCAGAGCCGATGTCGATTGGGACGACCGGGCAGTCCTCTATTTCGACCATCCGCAGGATCGCATCGGCGACATCATCGACGATGATGAAGTCGCGGCGCACATCGCCGTCCTCATAGACGGCGATCTGCTCGCCGTTATGAGCCACTCGACAGAACAGCGACATGATCCCGGTGTAGGGATTCGAGGGTGTCTGGCCAGGGCCATAGACGTTCTGCAGGCGGACGATTCCGATCTCGGCTCCGAATGCGTCGCCCCAGATACGCAGAAGATCCTCCTGCGCGAGCTTGGTGACCCCGTACACGGATGCAGGGCGCGGCTGTACGAGAGAAGCGTTCATTGCGACCGGTTCCGCGTTGGGGAAGTCCCACTCCGCCGCGTCGAACATAGCGGTCGGACGTGCGCCCGGGTAGAACAGGGCGCCAGCCTCTGGACCCCCCACGTGCCGCCAGGCGCCCTCGCCGTAGACTGCGCGCGAGGACGCGACGATAATCCGCTGCGGTACCGCGTCATTGCGTTTCAGTGCGTCGAGCATTGTCGACGTGCCGACGACGTTTACCGACGTGTGGCGGACGGATTCCGTGAGCGACTGACCGGTGCCTGTCTCGGCGGCAAGGTGGATGACGACATCTGGCTTGGAATCTGCGAGCAGTCGGTCCCACGCAGATGGGTCGGTGATGTCCGCCTCGTAGATCTCGACGCGGGGATCAAAACCATCGGATGCACGGTGATCCGGGTGGATCTGAGGGTGCAGGTTATCGAACGCGATGACGCGGTCGAATGTGTCGGCGAGCCCTGCGGACATCGCGGCACCGATGAATCCGGCGCCGCCGGTCACGATTGCAAGACGGTGGGAAACGCGCATTCTGAGCCTTGTCTGTGTCTGTGTCTGGTCAATTAGTGGTGGTCTGCTCCTCCGCCGGCAGGGCGGAGTTCTTCTGTGCGGCATGGGGACGGCGTGTGAGAATACCGCTGACGAGGAGCAGCATGCCGGTGAACGCTGCAGATCCGAGGATCCAGATCGTACCGGGAGGGATAGGCATATTCTGCCACCACCACTCCATATTCTTGTTCAGGTCGAATCCACGGTAGTCGGTGCCCGTGAGATAGCGTCGCATCGTGGTATAGAGCGCGACGCTGTTTGCGACGGACAAACCGATGACGATTAGCCAGCGCTGCACGCGCGTCATCGCGGACCGAGGATCACCGGCTCCGTACAGGAGCAGCCCGATGAACAGGACCTGCAGCGGCAGGACGTAGCGTGGCTGTACGAGTTCGCCGACGTCGACGCCGTTCTGTGTGATCACCCAGCTCGGTACTAGCACCAGCGCGGTGCCGGTGAGGGCAATCGCGATGTTGGTGCGCGCGTCGCGTGACCGCGAAAGCGACCAGAATGCGACACCGACACAGACTGCCATCGTGGTGACCCACACCATAGCGGGCATCTCTACGTCGCCCCAACCGAGTGACTGGGTGCCGAAGTTTCCGATCCAGAGCCTTGGAATGTTGATCACGGTGTCGAAGAAGTCTCGGAGGAAGTCGACCTCGTGCGTGGGCGCACCGGGCATCTGGCCTTCGATTGCCGTGCCGGTCTGGGTCGAGCCGAGATAGAACACGGCTCCCATACCCACGGCGAAGAGCGGGAGGAGCAAAGAGAATAGGTACCGCCGCGTCCGTTCGAATGCCACGATCGCCGCGACCACCGCGCCGACGGCCACGTACGCGGCGGAGTCGCCGCGGGAACCCGCGCCCATGAGGGCTGTGACCAAGGCGATGCCGCCAAGAGCGATCCGTCGGCTCAGAGTCGGCGCGCGGAAGAATCCCACCATCGCCACCCACATTGTCGCGGCGGACACGATCGCCCAGCCGTTCGGATTCACGCTGGCGGTCAGAAAGATGCCCATCGGGATTGCTGTGACGAGCAGGCTCCACAGAAGTGGCGCCCCAAGCTCGCGGCCGACGAGCAAGTAGAGCGCAGTGACGATGGAGACCGCGAGCAAGGAGTTGAACGCGCGAATGAGCAAGACGGAGGTCTGCAGATCATTCGAGGCGAACACGCTCATCACGCTGTAGTAGACCGGCGGGTACATGCCGATGAAGTTGCCGTGACCGGTGACGATCATGCCCGTGAGCGCGGGGTCGCAGACACCGCTGTGTTCCGGAGCGAATGCGTAGCAGGCGGAACTATACGCGAGATCGGCTCGAACGGATCGTTCGTTTGGATCGCCCGTGGTCTCGCACAATCCGGGACGCTCGCCTGTGGCGCACCAGATGCTCACTTGGTGGAAGTTGTCGTCCGGGCTGGCGCCAACGGGAGAGCCAAACGCCCAGGAGAGGAGCGCGATGAAACCGAGCAGGGCGACGAGGAGTACACGAGCCACTCGGCGTCGCGATGGGGCACCGGACACGACAGCGTTGGAGGCACCCGAAACAGTCACGACGACCAGTCTCCGCGGGCGCGCGCGTGAGGCTCATTCATCTTCTTCCTGCGCTCTCCGAGACTCCATTTCACGAAGCCGGTCATCTAGCAGCGCCACGCGTTCGGCGAGTGTGCGAGTGCGCTCCTCGGATCGAGTGAGTTCAGTGGACTGCTGAATGCATACGAGAAAGAGGACGATGATGCCGACGAAGAAGAGCAGGTTCACCGGGACGTCGACGCCGAGCAGTGAGGCGAGCCCGTCGAGGATCGAGGGGAAGATCGCGACCGTGAGGCTCATCGCACCAGCGATCAGCCACCAGATCGTGTGACGCTCTCGCAGCCTTCCGCGACGAAGCAGCTCGATCACGACGACGAGGATGAGGAGTGCGCCGACGATGCCGACGAGGTAGCGGGCGATGATCATGCTGCCGCCGACCATCTGCGCGGCCGGAGGAACGCGATTAGCAGCGCAAAGAAGGCGCGACCGAGGTATACCGCTGACTTCAGTGGGTTGTGTGACGGAGTTCCGCCGGCTCGTTCGCGCATGGCAACGCCCACCTGGGTGAATGACAGCCCGCCCCGGTGGCCGGTGACAAGTGATTCGACGGTGTCGCCAAGATACTCGGCGGGGAAGTCTCGGGCAAACAACGCAACGGCGCGCGGTCCGTGCGCCTTGAAGCCCGACGTCGTGTCGGTAAGCCGTGTTCCGAGCGCTCGGCTGAGCGTGCCAGAGAGGAACTTCATCGCCCATCGGCGTGGGCCTCGAACTGAATAATCGCCTGTGCCGGAGAACCGCGCACCTATGACGACATCATGGTCAACGAGCTGCGCGACTAGGGCAGGAACATCGTTCGGGTTGTGCTGACCATCGGAATCCAGCTGCACCGCTACCGGAATTCCGTTGTCAACAGCGAAGCGGAATCCGAGTCGCATCGCGCCACCAACGCCCAGGTTGAAGGGGAGCTCGAGCACTTGAGCCCCGGCGGCGCGGGCGGCAGCGACTGTGCCGTCTGTTGAGCCGTCGCTTACGACCAGAATGCGCACCTCCGGTAAGGTCGCTCTGACCTCGGAGATCACGCGTTCGATCACCTCTGACTCGTTGTAGGCGGGCATGATGATCAGAACCTGATCAAGGGGGTACACCATGAATGTCAGTATATGGCTGATGGCTCTGCCTCCATATTGGCGTTCGCTTCGTAGGCGAGCGTTCGATTGAGTGTCGATCCGCTGGCATAATGGCGGAGTCGGTCTCCGGAGATCGAGGCTGGCTCTGGCTTCATCTTCGCGGATCCTGGGAAGGGAAGCGCGCGAATCACATGTCAATGGGATCGGTGGATTCGGCAGGGCACAGGTCGCGACGGAGCATCTTCCTCGTCCTCTTCGCTACCGTCGTATCGGGCGCGAGTGGCTTCGTCACCCTTTTGATCGTCGCTCCCGTTGTCGGGCCCGTCGGATACGCCTCTTTCTCGCTCTATTGGTCGGCACTCTTCATGGTTGTCGGCGTGCTGTTCGGCGTGCAACAGGAGACGACCCGTGCCGTCTCGGGGCTGGGCCAAGACCCCACAGAGAAGAACAGCGGTGCATCGGTAATCCGGTTCGCGGGCGTGCTCGCCGCGGCAGTTCTTCTGCTCACGGTCCTCACCTCAATCTTCTGGGCAGAACCGCTGTTCGGGTCGGGAAACGCTGACTGGGGGATCGCGCTGGCGGTCGGCATCGCGTCGTATGTTGGCGTTGCGACACTGAATGGAGTGCTCGCTGGCAGTGGACAGTGGGGCGGGTTCGCCGCGATTCCCATCATCGACGGGGTACTTCGTCTGGTTCTTGTTGTAATCGCGCTTTGGGCGGGCGGCGATGGTGCCGCGCTCGCGTGGGCGGTGGCGTTGCCGTTCCCGGTCTCGGTGGCCGCGGTCGCGGTAGCGCGCTGGTCCATTGTGCGGTCGCGTTCAACGGTGCGCGAGTCTTATCGGACCTTCAGCCTCAACGCCAGCCGGACAATCGTCGCGTCGACGGCTAACGCGGTGTTGGTCACGGGATTCCCGGTGATCCTGTCCCTCGTGGGGAGCGACGATCGTGCTGCGCTCGGCGTCGTTGTACTCGCGCTTACGTTGGCGAGAGCGCCAATCCTCGTGCCACTCACCGTGCTGCAGAGCATGCTCATCGCACGATTCAGCGCGTCGCCTGCGACTGCGCGACGGCTGATGGTGACCGTGCTGCTGGGACTGGCCGCGGTCACGCCGATCCTCGCCGCGGTGGCGGGGCTGTGGGGTGAGGGCGTTCTGGTGCGGCTGTTCGGTGAAGACTTCGCGGTATCGGGAGCGCTGCTCGCCTGGTTGGTCGTTGCCTCGGGCTGTCTGGGCTTGCTGACAGTCACCGGGGCGCGGGTACTCGCCGCGGGCCGTCATAACGTCTTCGCGACGGGCTGGGTGCTGGCGTGCCTCTTGGCGATTGCGGCCGTCGTGCTGACGCCCGGCGAACTGGGTGTCCGCACCGTCGTGGGCCTGGTCGCCGGTCCGCTTATCGGCGTGGTCGTGCACCTCGCCTTTAGACGTCGCAGATGAGTCAGCGTCTGCGGTGTACGGTGCGATCGTAGACGAGGACCTCGACCTGCCGGATCAGGCGAAGCGCCAGACAGCGGATTCGTTGCATCGTGCTCAGGCGCGAAAGTAGCGATCGAACCAAGGTCGCATCGGACTGGAACATTGCAGCCTCGGCCGCAGTGCGTGCGCTGCGGCGCTGCAGGCTCATCGCTGTCAAGCCGTAGTAGGCGCGCGCCGGAAGAATATCGTGGGCGAGCGCCGTGTCGAATGAACGAGCGTGCGCTTGCACGATGTCATGGTAGTAATCAGCCGAGCGCAGCGAATGCGACACGCTGTCGCCACGTTGAAGCCAGAAGTACAGTCGGTCGTTGCACGATGCTACCCGTCGCATGCGCAGGTACAGATCCATTGAAACTGTGACATCCTGCGCGAAGTGGCCTTCCGGAAAGCGGATCTCATCGAAGAGTGACGCTCGGTAGAGTTTCCCCCAGTTCGCTTCGCTGAAGTACCGCAGTTCCTTCCTCAGCAGTCGTCTCAACGCGACGCTGAAGACGTTCTGGTAGCTGTGGGCGGCATCGCTAAAGACGAGTACCTCACCCGGTGGGTCGTCGCGGTGTCGCTCGAGCTCTGCCATCGCTGAGCTCGCCCCGACATTCCACCACCGGCAGCAACTCATATCGGCGTCGGCGGCGATGAGGATCTCCAGAAGCCGCTCCACAAGGCGCGGACTCATCAGGTCGTCGTTGTCGCAGAACGTGATGAACTGGCCTTGGGTAATGTCCAGTCCCGCGTTCTGTGCCGCCCCGATCCCGCCATTGTCCTGATGGATGACGCGCACCCGTGGATCTCTTGCCGCTATTTCATCGCAGAGGGTTCCGGAGCCATCCGTCGACCCGTCGTCCACAAGGATCACGTCCAGCTCCGAATGGGTCTGGGACAGAATCGATGCAACGCAGGCCGAGAGATGGGCGACGGCATTGTAGACCGGGACAACGATGGATACCGTGGGGCGTTCAGAAGACATTGCGCTCGATTCTACCCGTGGCTTCAGCCGTACCGATGGGTCGAGTGCGCCACCGTTTCGACCAACATCTAGACTTGCTCACTGTGCTCGGTATTGCCGTGCCGGGAAGGACTTCCATGGATCTCCTCGTCGTAGGGTCGGGTTTCTTCGGCCTCACCATTGCTGAGCGCGCCGCGAACGCCGGCCGCAACGTCACCGTCATCGAACGCCGTCCCCACATCGGCGGTAATGCCTACAGCGAGGCGGAGCCCGAGACGGGCATCGAGATCCACAAGTACGGGGCGCACCTGTTTCACACCTCGAACGCGACGGTGTGGGAGTACGTGAACCGCTTCACGACGTTCACGAACTACGTGCACCGCGTCTACACGAACCACAAGAGCGTCGTGTATCCGATGCCGGTGAACCTCGGCACGATCAACCAGTTCTTCCAAGCTGCATACTCGCCCGATGAAGCGCGTGCGCTCATCAAGGAGCAGGCGGGCGAGTACGACGTCAAGTCTGCGCAGAACTTCGAAGAGAAGGGCATCGCCCTCGTCGGCCGCCCTCTGTTTGAGGCGTTCTTCCGCGACTACACCGCCAAGCAGTGGCAGACCGACCCGCACAAGCTGTCCGGCGACATTGTCAGCCGTCTCCCTGTGCGCTACAACTACGACAACCGCTACTTCAGCGACACGTGGGAAGGCCTGCCGACCGACGGGTACACGGCGTGGCTCGAGCGGATGGCGGAGCACCCGAACATCGACGTCATGCTGAACGTCGACTTCTTCGACGAGTCCCAGCCGCTGAACCGCAAGGCCCTCGTCGGCCAGGTGCCGATCGTCTACACCGGTCCCGTCGACCGCTACTTCGACTACGCCGAAGGCGAGCTCAGCTGGCGCACGCTCGATTTCGAGCAGGAAGTCCTGAACATCGGTGACTTCCAGGGCACACCGGTGATGAACTACCCCGACATGGACGTTCCGTTCACGCGCATCCACGAGTTCAAGCACTTCCATCCGGAGCGCAAGGACGTCTACCCGACGGACAGAACCGTCATCATGCGCGAGTTCTCGCGCTTCGCTGAGAAGACCGATGAGCCGTACTACCCGGTGAACACTCCCGCCGACCGTGAGGGCTTGCTCGCCTACCGCGAGCTGCAGCAGGGGGAGCAGGACGTTCACTTCGGCGGACGCCTCGGCACCTACCAGTACCTCGACATGCACATGGCGATCGGCTCGGCGCTGTCGATGTGGAACAACACTCTCTCGTAGACTCGACACTGTGAGTCACGCTGCTGTCGGGGCGCCGGGAACGCCCCGGCGATATCTGCATTCGCTGTGGCTGCTCTCTGCCCGAGACCTGAAGGTCCGGTACTCGACGAGTTTCCTCGGCTACCTCTGGTCGGTCCTCGATCCCTTGGTGATGAGCGCGATCTACTGGTTCGTGTTCACGCAGATCTTCCAGCGCAGCGTGGGCGAAGACCCGTACATCGTCTTCCTCATCAGCGCCCTCCTGCCATGGGTGTGGTTCAACTCGTCGGTGTCAGATTTCACCAAGGCCTTCAAGAAGGATTCCAGGCTCGTCCGGTCCACGAACATCCCCCGATCGATCTGGGTGAACCGCACGGTTCTCAGCAAGGGAATGGAGTTCCTCTTCTCCTTACCCGTCCTGGTGATGTTCGCCGTCTTCTCACCCGGGACGGAATTCGGATGGGGGATCCTGTGGTTCCCCGTGGCGATGCTGCTGCAGGTGATCCTGCTCGTCGGCCTCGGGCTGCTGGTCGCGCCTCTCTGCGCGCTCTACGCCGACCTCGAACGCACCACGGGCCTCATCCTGCGCGCGCTCTTCTACGCCACCCCCATCATCTACAGCGTGTCCAATATTCCCGAACCGTTCGAGACGCTCATGTCCTTCAACCCCCTCGCCGGCATCTTCACGCTGTACCGCATGGCGTTCTTCCCGGATCAGTGGCACCTGAACACGGTGCTGATCGGGGCGGCGATGTGCCTCATCATCTTCGCGCTGGGTGTCTGGGTCTTCCGCTCCCTCGAGCGCGCAGTGCTGAAGGAGCTGTGATGTCCGCAGCGATCGAAGTCAAAGACCTCGGGGTGCAGTTCCGCCGCAACCGGCGTGGGCGACGCAGCTTCAAGGACCTCTTCGCCGACACTTCGCGGCGCAGTCGCCCGGGCGAGTTCTGGGCGCTTCGCAACGTCTCGTTCACGGTGCAGCCGGGCGAATCGATCGGGGTTGTCGGCCGCAACGGCCAGGGAAAGTCGACCCTGCTGCGGCTGGTCGCCGGCGTTCTGCTTCCCGATGAGGGAACGGTTGCGGTCCACGGGGGAGTTGCGCCGCTCATCGAGCTCACCGGCGGTTTCGTCGGCGACCTCACTGTGCGCGAGAATGTGCGTCTGACGGCCGGTCTGCATGGGATGCCGAAGGCGGAGATCACCCGTCGGTACGACGACATGATTGCCTTCGCCGAGCTCGAGGACTTCCAGGACACCCCCTACAAGCACCTCTCGAACGGCATGAAGGTGCGTCTGGCCTTCTCAGTCGTCTCGCAGCTCAACGAGCCGATCCTGCTCGTCGATGAGGTCCTCGCGGTGGGCGACAAGGCGTTCCGTGAGAAATGCTACAAGCGCATCGATGAGCTGCTCGCCGAAGGGCGCACCCTGTTCTTCGTCAGCCATAACGAACGCGATCTGCGCCGCTTCTGCAAGCGGGGCCTCTACCTGAACAAGGGCGAGCTTGTGCTTGATGCCGGCATCAACGACGTGCTCGACCGGTACAACGCCGACCACAACTGACTGCCGGCGACGAGATATCGGTCTAGAGACCGATCATGGCACGTAGCTCTTGAAGCGAGGCCGACGCGGTGCTGAGAGGCGCCTGAACATCGGCGGCAGTATCGATCGCAGAACGAAGCGCGCGCAGATCGCTTGCATACGTGCTCACGCCGTCATACCACTCTGACGAGATGGAACTCGGTGCGACCACGCCTGACAGGCGATCGGCGTCGCCCTGCAGGCTGTCCACGACCTGTGCTGCCTCCTGGCCGCTCATGTTCGCAACCATGTCCAAGCCGGTAACGGCGTCATCGAGCCAGGGCTGAACCTGACCGACGAAAGTACCCATATCGGGGTCCGGTACAGGGGGAGGGGTCGTGATCGGCTCAGAGGGCTCGGTCGACGGTCCATCAGAAGGCGCAGCAGACGGCGTACCAGAGGGCGTCGTGGTGGCCGATGCCGACGGCGTGGCACTCGCATCGGGACCGGGAGTCTCATCGCGCGGAATCAAGAAGAACAGCACAGCCCCGATGATCACCAGCGCCGCGACGATGAGTCCGACGATCAGCCAGACGCGACCTTTGCCGCTCTTCTTCTCTTCCTCAGGGAAAATCCATTCCGCCTGCGGTTTCTGATCGTCGCTCACTGCTGCTCCAATGCAGGCATCGGCTTCCACGTGCGGTCGCGTCCGATCTTCCCGCCGTCACGGATGCCGCGGAAGAGGTTGCTCGTACCGCGCACGGTGCGTTCGACGAAAACGAGACGAATCAGTTCCTTGAAGAACGTCGCGGTCGATCCCAGTCCGAACAGCACAGGGTTGTACACGCCGTGCGTGCGGTAGTACTGCTTGATGAAGCCGCGGTTTCGCATGATGTAGTACCGGTATGCGTTGCTCGAAGCGTTCATGTGCCGGACGCCCATGTCCCACTGCTTGATCTCGCGCGTGCGGCGCAGCACGAACTCATCGACGATCACGGCGGTGGTCAGACGCGACGCCAGCCAGCCGTACATCTGGTCATCCCAGTAGATGAAGAACCGGGGGTCAGGCAGGCCGATCTGCGCGACGATCGAGCGGTGGATGAACATTCCCTCGAAGCATCCGCTGTTCATCTCTTTGAATCCGGAGGCGTCGAAACCTGCCGGAGCGAAAGGAATCGGGATGCCCATTCGGTCGGCGATGCGGTACTGCCAGTAGAACTCGCTGCCGTCGTAGTCGTAGCGGCGGCCCTGGATGCTCTTGAAGCGCGGCGCCCAGTTGCCCATCTTGGCGAGTCCGTCGGGAATGACCTCGACGTCGTCATCCATCATCCAGATCCACTCGCTGCCGAGTTCGTACGCGGTGCGCATACCCTCGCTGAATCCGCCGGAGCCGCCGGTGTTCGTGTCGAGCTTGCGGTAGACGATCTCGGTGCCGATGGTGCCCCGGAACGACTCGACGACCTCGGTGGTGTCATCGACCGAAGCATTATCGACGATCACGACGTGCCCGGGTTTCGGATCCATCACGGTGATGCTCGTGAGGAGGCGAGTGAGCAGATGCGAGCGGTTATACGTGACGATCACGATCGTCGCCTGTGCCGGATCGAACGAATGCTGGCTGGGTGTCACGTGGATATCTCCGGTGTGCGCTCGCGGGCGCGTGGTAGGCATGAGAAGTCTTGGCCGGGGTCTAGCCTACCCGCCGTACCCGTGAATCCCGTCTTACTCGAGTCGCCCCAGCGTAGGTATCACGCCCGTGTTCGCGGCGTCGATGCTCTCGCGCCACGATCGCGATTGTCCTGCGCGCAGGGCGCACAGAACGAGCATGAACCAGCCCGCACCCGTGAGGGTGAAGCTCTCGAACATCGAGTCGACAGCGAGCGTCACCAGCACGAGCGGGGTCCATGCGTACACGACCGAACGTCGCGCACTCGCGACCAGCCAGGATCTCACCAGCGCGACCCCGCCGAGGAGAACGAAGAGCAGGAAGCCGGCGATGCCGAGCTGCAGCAGCACATCGAAGAATGCGTTCAGCGCACTCTCGTGGTGGTTGTCGAGCTGGTAGTTGATGAAGCTGAACGGGTACTCGCCGCGTTCCCACGTGCCGAACCAGCCCCAGCCCTGGAAGGGTTTGAGAGCGACGAAGTTCAGAATCTCGTTCCAGAGATCCGCGCGGGTCGAGAAATCCGAGCCCGCACCCATCCACGCGATGATCGGATGCCGGAAGAGGAAAGCCACCCCGAGCGTCAGAACGACCAGTGCTCCCAGCATCCACTGCACGATCGTGCGACGCGTGATCGGTGTATGACGCACGATCGTCAGCGCACCTGTTGCCGTGCCGACGACGACCGCGAGCACGAGAACCGTGGGGGAGGCCGACAGCAGGGCGAGGAATCCTGCCAGCGCGATCGAGGGGACGGCGATGGGGGCGGCCACCGACTGCGTCCGCCACTCGATCACGAAGGTGATCAGCGCGATGACGGCGATGAACCCCAGCATGTTGCGGGTGCCGAACAGTCCCTGGATCGGGCCTCCCGCTGCGAGATTGCCCTCGATGGCGAGAAACTTGATCGGCACGTCGAGCAGGATCCCGGAGAGGATCTCCACTCCCAGAGACAGACCGAGCAGCACTCGCAGCGTGTCGCCGATCGCGCGCACTGTCTGCAGCGTGTCGCGAATATGCCCGATCGTGATCGCGAGGAAGGCGAAGCCGAAGAGCCACACCCAGGCAGTCAGCGTGTCACCCCGATCCGTGGACCACAGCAGGCTCAGCAGAGCCAGTACGAGGAACATCAGCAGTGATGTCGGAGCGACTCTCAGCAGCGACAGCTCTTCGCGCCGCACGAACAGAATCGCGGCCCCCAGAACCGCCAGGATCAGGATGATCGTTGCGAACGTGACACGCGATGTCATCTGCTCGATCGCGAACGACCCGAACGTCGCCCCCAGTACCGACAGCGTGTAGGCCCGCGCCATCGAGGTCGACCCGAGGAGTCGGCTCACACGCGCTTGTGCTGTCGTCACGGGATGCGCCGAGCCGCACGACCGCGCTCGGTCACGCGGGACTGTTCGCTCAGCCCGACGCCTGCGAGGGGCACGGATTTGATCTTGAAGGAGAACAGCACCAGAAGCAGCCAGCCCCACAGCATGATCGGGGTGGACTCCGCCAGACCCTGCACGAGCAGGACCACTGTGAACAGCACCGGCAGCAGGGTCAACGGCGAGTATGGTCGGTCAGCGCGCAGATCCCAGCGAGGCCGGTCCGCGGCGAAGAACCAGGAGCGCCACAGCAGGCTGAGGTACGCCACCGCCATGAGCGCGAGTCCCACCACTCCCAATTGCATCAGCACATCGAGCCACATGTTGTGTGCATGGAAGACCGTGATGCCGTGGTCGACGATCCATCCGTCGAATGCCGGGTCGGTGGGGATCCATGGGCTCGAGAACCCGTTGCCGAAGATCGGGTGGTGACCGGCGCGCTCGAGCACCGTGGTCCAGATGAGATCGGTGCGACCGGTCAGGTCTGCTCCGCGCCCGAGGGCCGTGAACAGCGGCTGACGGAAGATGATGAGCGCCGCGGCCGAGGCCACGACGATCGCGCCGCAGGTGGCGTAGATACGTGCGTGTTCCCGTGGTCGCCGGGCACGACGGATCAGCAGCGCGACCAGGAGCACGACCGCGGCGGCGAGGGCGCACAGGTACGCCGTGGCCGACGACGCCCGCAGCATCAGGTAGGCCGCCAGGATGAGCCACAGGATGTGGGTGGCGCGCCAGCGGGCGTGCTGCGCGATCCGCACGCTGAAGGTGATGACCGCGAAGAGCGCGACGATCGCTAAGACGTTGGAGTTTCCGACGATGCCCTGAATGCGTCCGCCGTCGACGAGGTTGTTGCGCACCCAGTACAGATGCGGATCGATATCGCCGTCGGGCACAGTGAGGAAATTCGGCAGCAGCGGATGCTGGATGACGACCGACACCCAGAGCTCGAGAGCGAGCGACAGGCCGAGAATCCACTTGAATGCGGACGACAGAGACCTGACGATCTCCTCCCAGCTCAGCGCGTGCGCGATGAGCAGGCCATTGACGGTCACCGCGGCCAGCAGCACCCACGTGATGATGGTGGGTCCTCGCCACTGCGACCAGGCGACGGAGAGCAGAGCGAGGCAGGTGTACCCGACGGCAGACCAGGGAAGGCGACGCCACGCGAACGCGTGCGGCTGCTTCTTCGCGATCATCGGGATGCCGATGGCGCACGCAGCCAGAAGCATGACGACCATGACGATTCCCGCGCCGTAGATGCCCACGAGGTTGTAGACAGCGGTGTGCGCGAACGCGACGATCAGCACGAGAGTCGCGTACGCGCGCAACAGCAGATGCCCCGTCGACTCGCGCTCTGGCGCGGTGGGCGGGGCTGTCACGGGATGCTTCATGTGCTGCGCCATCGTCATCAGGCTACCGCGCACCGCTCCGCCTTCTGCTGTGCCACGGCATGATCGATACGCTTGATGCCATGCTGCTGAGCCTGTCGAATGCCCCCCGCGACTACGCCTGGGGTTCGCCCACTCTTCTCGCGGCGCTCGAAGGTCGCCCGGCCACGGGCGCTCCCGAGGCGGAGGTCTGGTTCGGGGATCACCCCGGCGACCCAGCAGACGTCGCAGGCGGCACGACGCTGGATGCCATTACCGGCGGCGCGCTGCCGTATCTGCTGAAGCTCCTCGCGGCAGGCGATCCGCTGTCGATCCAGGTGCACCCGACTATCGCGCAGGCGCGTGACGGCTGGGCGCGAGAGGCGGAACTCACAGCGGATGACCCCCACCGCAACTACCGCGATGACAACCACAAGCCCGAACTGATCGTCGCCCTCAGCGAGCGCTTCGAAGCGCTCAGCGGGCTGCGTCCGGTCGCCGACACTCTGCGCCTTCTGGATGCTCTGGGTTCGTCGAAGGGCGTTATCGCGCTGCGCGAGAGGCTGAGCGCCGAAGGCGATGCGCTGCGCGACACGATCGCCTGGTTGCTCTCTGGCACCGCCCGAACAGAGGTCGACGAGATCATCGCCGCAGCCGTGGATGCGGCATCCGCCGAGTTCTCCGCGGAGCTGGACGGCATCCGTTCGATCGCCGCGCGCAACCAGAGAGACCCTGGTGTCGTCGTGGCGCTGCTGATGAACTTCATCGTGCTCGGCCGAGGCGAAGGTATCTTTCTGCGGGCAGGGCTCCTGCACGCCTACGTGTCTGGACTGGGCGTCGAGATCATGGCCGCGAGTGACAACGTGCTGCGCGGAGGGCTCACGCCCAAGCACATCGACGTGCCCGAGCTGCTGTCGATCCTCGACACGACGCCGGGAATCGTGCCGGTGCTGAGGCCCGCGGCATCCGATTCAGTGACGTCATACCCTGTCGACGTGCCGGACTTCGCACTGCGTCGCGTCGAGCTGACAGGCGCACCGGTTTCTGTCGACGTCACCGGTCCCGCAATGGTGCTCGCCACCGGGGGAGAAGTGGTCGTCGAGGGTGCGGATGCCGCCGCGCGCGCGGTTCCGATCGGCCAGGCGATCTTCGCTACTGCCGACGAGCGCACGCTCGTGCTGCGCGGGTCGGGTGAGGCGTTCATCGCAGAGCCGGGCGCTGTTTCCTGAGCCGCTTCGCGGGTGCCTGCCGCAGGGATCTGGCGCGACACGCCGCAGACACGCCGTGAACCTTCAATACACGCTTGAGGGTTTATCCTCCACGACTTGACCCGATCGAATGACACGGGTGTAATTAGTGGTGCAAGGCCCAGCGGGGGGCAGTATTTAGGGCAAGGAGAACGATATGACGGGTTACCGTTCCGACGTTCCCGAGAATTGGTTTGTCGATCCGGTCAATCTCGGGGTTCCCGGGGTTCGTCGTCCAGAGCAGGACGATGACACCGCACTGGCGTGGCAGACCGACGCACTGTGTTCGCAGACCGATCCAGAGGCGTTCTTTCCTGAAAAGGGCGGATCGACCCGCGATGCGAAGCGCATCTGCTCATCGTGCGATGTTCGAGGCGAATGCCTCCAGTACGCGCTGGGCAACGATGAGCGCTTCGGAATCTGGGGCGGCCTGAGCGAGCGCGAGCGTCGCAAGCTCAAGCGCCAAGCAGGCTGAAACCGCACCTTCGTGGTCGCTTCGCGGCCACGCCGCGTGCGATCAATGGATCGCCGGTTTCTGCGCATAGGCTGACCTGGCTATGCCAACCCGAGTCCATGCCATCATCGTTGCGCGTCCTGGCCCCTCATCCCGCGCACAGTTGCTGCGCACACTGGATGCACTGACCCTCCAGACACGACCACCCGAAGCGGTGACGCTGGTCGTCTGCGGCGACGGCACCGCCGCGCGGAAGAGCGAAGAAGTCGGTCGCGTCGTCGAGAGCATCATTGAGGCGCGCGGGAGCACTTCTTTCGCCGAAGGCGTGCAGATCGGACTCGCCCGAGTCCCCCAAGGCTCAGCAGTATGGGTGCTCGCGCACGACACCGCCCCGCATCCTCAGGCGCTTGCACAGCTTGCGGGAGCGCTGGAGCGCTCTCCCTCGGCAGCGATCGCTGCGCCCAAACTCGTCGACGTCGACAACGATCGCGAGTTGGTCAGCCTCGGCGTCACCATGACGGCTCTGGGCCGCTCGGTCGAACTTGCCGCAGGCGAACTCGACCAGGGCCAGCATGATGGACGTGACGATGCGCTGGGTGCCGACATCCGCGGTGTGCTCATCCGCAGCGAAGTTCGCGATCGCCTTATTCCAGACCCCGCTCTGGATGGGGCCGACGAGGGCCTCGACCTCGGCGTTCGTGCGCGCCTCGGGGGAGGACGCGTCGTCCTCGCTCCCGGCGCACGAGTCTCCGTCAGTCCTGATGGGCCCGCGGCGCTTCCTCAGCGTGCCGCGCAGCGCGCGTTCGTCACACGCGTCGCGCAGCTGCACCGGCGCCTCTCCTACGCCCCCGCAGCGGCCGTCCCGCTGCACTGGCTCACCTTCCTGCCGCTCGCGCTGTGGCGAACGATCATCCACCTGATCGGCAAGCGTCCCGCCGCGGTCTTCCCGGAGTGGGGAGCCGCGCTCACCGCGATGTTCCGGTTCGGGGCAGTCGCACGTTCTCGGCGGAGCATCCGTGCGTTCCGCAGCACGAGGTGGTCGAGCATCGCACCGCTGCGCATCACTCGCGGCGAGCTTCACCGCCGTCTCGACGACGGCCACGGCAGCGAAGGCGGCGCGGTCAGCGAGCTCAACTTCTTCTCCGGCGGTGGCGCCTGGGCCGTGCTCGGCGCACTGATCGTCAGCATCGCAGCTTTCACGTCGCTGCTCGCGTGGCCCACCCTCGGAGGCGGGGCGCTCCTCCCGCTCCGCGACACCGTCAGCGCGCTGTGGCAGGACGCCGCCTGGGGGCAGCGAGGCATCGGCATCGATGTCACGGGCCCCGCTGATCCCTTCGCCGGCGTCATCGCGGTCATCGGCACGCTGTGGGCGGGCGCACCTTCTCTCGCGATGGTGCTGCTCTGGCTTCTCGCCCTGCCGCTCGCCGTGCTCGGAGGTTGGTTCGCGGCGACGAGGATCACGGACCGCGGGGGGCTGCGCATCTTCGGCGGTGTCGCGTGGGCACTCGCTCCCACGTTCCTCACCGCGCTGAACGAGGGTCGCCCCTCTGCGGTGCTCGTGCACCTGCTGCTGCCGTGGCTGTTCCACTCCGCCGTCGTCGCCCACCGCTCCTGGGGGGCAGCGGGCGCGGCATCCGTCATTCTCGCGGCGACGCTCGCGTGCGCGCCCTCACTCGCGCCCGCATTCGCCGTGCTCTGGGTGCTGGCGATCATCATCGTGCTCACGCGTGTGTGGTTCCATGGGGCGGTTCGTCTGCTCTGGATGCTCGCGCCCACGGCCGCACTGTTCGTACCGCTCGTCATCTGGCAAGTGCAGAACGGAAGCATCTGGGCTGTCTTCGCTGACCCGGGTCTCGTCTGGGCCGGCCCGCAGGTGACCCCTGACGGCGTGGGGCGTCTGCTACTCGCGAGCGGATTCCCGACCGGGGATCTTGCCGGCTGGACTGAGGTGCTGGACCCGACGGTGGCCATGTGGGCACCGGTGCTGATTGCACCGGTGGCTCTTCTCGCGCTCGCGGCCGCGGTCGCGCCACGCTGGGGCGCGGGGGTCACTCTTCTCGCGGTGACGATGACAGGGCTCGCGACAGCGTTCGTCGCCGTCGGAGTGTCTGTCAGCTTCGCGCACGGAACGCCCGTCGAGATCTGGCCCGGAACGGGGTTGAGCCTTGCCTGGGCCGGCCTCGTCGGCGGCGCGCTGGTCACGCTCGATACCGCCATCACGATGCCGCGGCTTCGAGTCATCGCCGTCACCATCGCCGGCCTGTGCCTTGCGATCTGCGCAGTACCGGCGCTGACCGCGCTGCACACCGACCGATCCGCGCTGACCAACGGGCCGCAGAGCACACTTCCCGCGTACGTCGCGGCAGAAGCCAGAGGCGACCAGCCCGTTTCCACCCTCGTTCTCACACCGTTGAACGACGGGGCTCTCGCCGTGGACGTGGTCTGGGGCCCGAGCGCGACGCTCGGCGCGCAGACCACGATGCTCAGCACCGCCACTGAGCCCCAGGGCGTCGACCTCAGCGCTCTGTCCGTCGACCTCCTTTCGGCGCGCACTTTCGATGCGCCCGCCGAGCTCGCGCAGTACGGCATTGCCTACGTGCTCCTCGACCAGGTCGATGGCGACGAGTCGGATGCCGCCAGAGCGTTCCGCGTCGAAGCGGTCACCGCGCTCGACCAGCGTGCGGGCTTCGTGAAGGTGGGCGAGACCGACAAGGGCGTGCTGTGGCGCCTGGACGCCGAACCCGCAGAGCGCAAGGGCCTCACACTCGCCGAGGCGGGAACGGCAAGCACGATCACGGCGATTCAGCTCATCGTGTTGTTCGCCGCACTGCTGCTGGCGGTTCCGACCCGCGCGTCGCGTCGGGCGGCCAGGGCCCAGTCCCGCATCGTGGGGCGTTCGCCCGAAGAACCTCTCGTGCTGCCCCACCGCCGTGAGGACGACTTCCTGCACGGTGAGGACGAGGTGCAGTTCGAAGAGCCTGCTCCGGTGGAGCCAGAAGCGGACGAGACGCCTGAAGAGCCTGCGGAGCCCGAAGAGCCTGAAGCTGCCGACGTCGTTGAAGCACCGGAAGAGCCGGAAGAGCCCGAAGTGCTTGAAGATCCCGAGAATCCCGAAACAGTCGACGGAACCGAGGAGGAGAGATGATTCGCAACCGAGCGATCAGAGTCGCCGCTACCGGTGCCCGCCTCCTCATCGGCGCGGCGATCGCCGTCGGCTGCGTTGTCGCCGTCGTCGCAGCGGTCGCGCTGCCGTGGCCCGGTGTGGCTGCGGAACCCGCGCAGGTGGCTGTCACGCCCACCGCAGGGGACGCGACCCTGGTCTGCACAGGATCATTCCGTGCCGTCGGTCGCAATGCCTTGGATGCTGCGCAGCAGATGCCGGCCGGCACTCCGGAGCTGACCGTCGACAGCAGCGGAGAACGTGCAGAATCGACGCTCGAGGTTCCGGAACTGGGCGACACCCCAGGTCCCCAGCGGTTCATCGCCAGCGCTGAACAGGGCGGCGCACCGCTTCTCGCAGCGGCTGAAGCGATCACACTCGCCTCGGACGACCTCACCGGTCTTGCCGGAGCCGCGTGCCGCGAGACGCGCACCGAATCATGGTTGGTCGGTGGCTCCGTCGAGACCGGAACCAACGATCTCATCGTCCTCAGCAATCCGGGCGATGTGACCGCGACCGCGACGATGACCGTGTTCGGTCTCGCGCAGACGTCGACCACACAGCTCGTTCCCGCTGGCACCCAGCTCTCGGTGCCGCTCTCATCGATCGCTGCGGGCACTCAGGATCCTGTCGTGCGCATCACCGCGTCCGGCGCCCCGCTGCGCGCGACGCTGCAGTCTTCACTCATCCGCACCCTCGACCCGTCTGGCGTCGACCTGCAGGACAGCGCGGGTCCGCCGAGCAGCACCGTAGTCTTCGCCGGCGTCCAGGTGCTCGCCATAAGCGCCGATACCCCGCTCACCGTGCTGCGGCTGCTGGCAACAGACCAGACCACCAACGCCCGCGTCACTGTGCGCGCTCAGGGGGCTGCCGCTGTGAACCTGACGGTTCCGCTGGAAGCGGGAACTCCTACCGAAGTGAACCTGGACGGACTCGAACCCGGCGTGTACAGCGTCGAGGTCGAAGGCGATGCGCCGATGGTCGGAGCCATTCGTCAGGCGGCGCGAGCAGGTGCAGGCAGCGATTTCGCGTGGATGACACCCGCACCGGACCTCCACGGCGAGACGTACGTGGCGATTCCGAATGTCCCGGGCTCGCGCGTCCACCTGGTCAACTCAGGAACTGCGGATGCGACCGTCGTTCTGGCGCCAGCATCCGACACAGACGCCGGGGAAGAGATCAGCATTCCCGCGGGTGGTGACGTCCTCGTCGAGGTCGATGCGGACTCTGTCTACTCGCTTGCAGCCGACAAGACGATTCACGCCGCGGTCATCCTCGCGACGAGCGATAACGCGCTGGCCGGGTGGCCGGTGTGGGCGGGCGCTGCCGCGCAGGAGCCGATCACGGTCTACCCCTGACCCTTCGACAGGCTCAGGGATCGACCGGCTCAGGGATCGGCTGGCTCAGGGATCGACAGACCGAGCTGCTCAGGAGCCGTTGGGTCCGAACTCCCACGGATCCCGACCGACGTATTCTGCCGCGGCGCGGAAGACGGCGCTCTCGATGGCGATCCGCCGATGGATGTCATCGTCGTGCCCCGGAGGCAGCAGACGCTCGATGGGTATGCGGAACAGCACGATCCGTCTGGCATCGCGGTCGATGTGCCAGCGAGGGATGCCGCTGTCGTCGGCGCGCAGCGGCAGTGCGCCGATCTCGAATCGAACTTCCTGCAGCTCGGGCCAGGTGCCGCGCAGAAAGTCCACCGCGGTGCCGATTGTGACGTCGAATCGGTCTATGCGGCCTTCCAGCGGCGGCAGCGGAGGGCGAACGACCTCACTGCGACCCAACCGCCCATGCCGTCCGTGACGCGCTCCGCGGCGAGGCGCGGCGGCACTTTCTGTACGGCGACGAGGCATGTCCAAAGTCTAGGCTGTTGCGCGCGGCATCCGGGTCTGTGCGCACCACGGCCGTAGGCTGAACGAGATGAACGCAAGACTCTGCTCGAAGGTCGCCTGTGCGCGCGAGGCGGTCGCCACGCTCACGTTCGACTACGGCGATCAGATGGCGGCTCTCGGTCCTCTCGGCGCCGCCGGAGACCCGCACGCGCATGATCTGTGCGCTCAGCACGCGGAAAGGCTCTCCGTGCCCAGCGGATGGGTCGTCTTCAGGCATGAGGCGCTGCGCGCCTAACGATCCCCGGGCCGGTCGAAGGGCTAGACGCCGACGCGTCGCCCGGTCAGCTTCTCTGTCCTGGCATCCGCGATCGCGAGTGCCCGACGCTCGCGTTCGCGACGGAGCACCGTGATCGCGATCAGCAGCTGCTCCGGGTGGGCCGCCGGCTGGGGTGAAACATACGCGGAAGACTCTGCGACCAGGTCCTGCGCGACGCGGGCGCGCGCCGACGGTGACATCTTCTCGGCGTGCTGAAGGAACTGCGAGATGCGCCGGGCCAGACGATCCGGCATCCGAGCGACATCGGCGATCTGCGCCCAGCCCGCGAGCGCGGGCGGGAGCACGGGGACCAGCGGCAGAAGCTTCGGCGTGCGCACCCGCTGGCTGTACGTGCCCGCCACGAGGTCTCCCAGGCGCTGCGAGCGGGCGGTGAAGGCCCCGGAGAGGATCGCAATGGCTCCGAAGGTCATGTAGATCTCGAGCACCCCGATGAGCGCACGGATGAACGCCTGTCTGAACCCGGCCGCACCTCCGTCGAGGCGGACGATTCGCCCGCCGACAGCGAGCTTGCCGAGACTGCGGCCGCGCAGGGCGACCTCCATGACGATCGGCACGATCACGAAGCAGACGACCATCGCCGTGATGTTGAGGATGCCGTCGATCGATGAATCGATAACGCCCACCCCGAGCAGCCAGATCCGCAGCCAGAGGAACAGCGCGAAGAGTACCCAGCCGACGACCATGTCGATCAGGGCTCCCAGCGCGCGCATGAAGAAGCCGAGCGGCTGCACATCGATGGCGACCGCTTCTCCCGAGAGAACCTCGTCGGCGGTGTCGATCGGCGTGGACATGAGTACAGTAAATCAGGTGGATGCTGATGCTCTGGCCGATGCGCGCCGCACGGAGTGGGAACGACTGGACGAACTCAGTCGTGCGCGACTCGACGGTGAAGGCGTCGATGAGCTGATTCTGCGGTATCGCGCGGCATCCGCTGATCTTGCGGAACTGAAGACCTCGGTTGGTGACTCGCCGCAGGGAGCGTACGTCTCCTCGGTACTGTCGAAGGCGCGTCTGCGGCTGACCGGCACGTCCGACAGCATCCTCACTCAGGTCGCGCGATTCTTCGCTGACCAGCTTCCCGCGGCTCTCTACCGCCTGCGCTGGACGACTCTCGTCGTGGCCGTGGTGTTCATCGCCATCGTCGTAGGAGTGGGCGCATGGCTCTCCAGCGACCCGGCGCTGGTCGCAGCTCTCGGACCCGCCGACTTCCTCGAGCAGTATGCCGAAGAGAGCTTCACCGAGTACTACACCGAGAACCCTGCCGCGGTCTTTGCGGGGATGGTCTGGACGAATAACGCGTGGATCGCCGCGCAGTGCGTGCTGTTCGGCGTCACCGGGATCTGGCCGGTCTACGTCATCGTGCAGAACGCCTTCGGGCTCGGCGTGTCCGCTGCAGTCATGGCCGTGCACGACCGGCTCGACGTCATGGTGCTGTACATCCTCCCGCACGGTCTGCTCGAGATGACGAGCATCTTCGTCGCCGCCGCTGCCGGACTCCACCTCTTCTGGGCGTGGGTTGCGCCCGGCCACCGCACACGCGGCGCGGCGCTGGCGCAGGAGGGCAGGGCACTGGCGACGGTCGCGATCGGGCTCGTGTTCGCACTGTTCCTGTCGGGCCTTGTCGAAGGATTCGTGACCGGATGGTCGCTGCCGTGGCCGATCAAGATCGGGATCGGAGCCGCGGCCCTCGCGGTGTTCCTCGTCTACATGCTTCTTGTCGGACGCCGGGCATACGAACGCGGTGAGCGCGGGGACCTGCTCGAGTATGAAGCAGGCACCCCGCAACTCACCGCGGGTTGATTCTCAGAGGGTCAGGCTGACCGGCGGCTCGGGGCGTGCGTCGTGCCGTCGAGCAGTGCCTTGTACGCGAAGCCCGCGATCAGCGCGCCCACGATCGGGAACACGAGGAAGACCCACAGCTGCGAAAGCGGCCCGAGGCCGCCGTAGATCGCTGCAGCGATCGAGCGTGCCGGGTTCACAGAGGTGTTATCCACCGGGATGGAGATCAGGTGGATCAGCGTCAGCGTGAGACCGATCGCGAGTCCGGCGAACGGGGTCGGGCGCAGCTTGTGCGTCGTCCCCAGAATCACGAACAGGAACACCGCGGTCAGGACGACCTCGATGATGATCGCAGCCCACATGCCGAAGCCGCTGGGGGAGTGCTCGCCCCATCCGTTGCTGGCGAATCCGGCATCCTGAGCGCGCGTGAGCCAGCCGTCCGGGCCGAACAGCCCGATCAGCACCAGGATCGTCGACGCGACCACGCCACCGACGATCTGAGCGATGATGTAGCCGGGGACATCACGCCAAGGGAGGCGGCCCGCTGCCGCGAGACCGATGCTGACGGCGGGGTTGAAGTGGCCGCCGGAGATCGGTCCGAAGGCGTAGACGCCGACGACGACGGTGAGGCCGAACGCGAGTGCGACGGCGACGTAGACCGCTGAACCTGAACCGGGGTCGGTGAAGTGGTTGGATGCGAACAATGCGGTGCCGACACCGCCGAGCACCAACAGAAAAGTGCCGATGCCCTCTGCAGTGAGTTTTGCACCGGTGGAAGGCGTAGGAAGCTCTGCTTCGGCGAGCGATTCGCTCATGGGATTCCCTCTCGTCGGTTCGATCGAAAGATCGAATTCACCGCACATGCTAGCGGGGTCGGATGCCGAAGCATCCGACCCCGCGCAGGAATCTGTGAATCAGCTGATTATTCGCCGACTCCGACCGGCTCTTCGTCGTTTCCGCCACCAGCGGCGACCAGGGCGCGGACGTCTTCCGCGACCTTCGGGTCGACCTGGCCCCAGTACCAGAAGAAGCGCTCCTGAATTGAGGGAACCGTCAATGCGTCGTACTGACCGGCGAGGGTCTCGATGAAGCGCTGGCGCTCCTCGGCGTTGAAGACATCATTGATCAGGGTGCGCGCCTGACCGAAGTCGTCGTCCTCGGAGTGGAGGGTCGCAGCGGAGCGGATCAGCGCGCCGTCCGATTCCCAGCTCGCCTCGACGCCGCGCGCCGGGTCAGCCTGCGGGCCACCGGCAGCGCCGTACGAGTTCGGGGTGTAGACCCGGTGCTCGGCGGTGTTGTAGTGGTACTGCATGTTGCCCTCGTGCATGTAGTTGCTCGTGTGGGCGGCGTGCGGCTGGTTGACCGGCAGCTGGTTGTAGTTCGTGCCGATGCGGTAGCGCTGCGCGTCGGGGTAGGAGAACACGCGGGCCATGAGCATCTTGTCGGGCGAGATGCCGGTGCCGGGAACCTGGTTGCCGGGCGAGAAGGCGGCCTGCTCGATCTCGGCGAAGAAGTTCTGCGGGTTGCGGTTCAGCGTGAACGTGCCCACCTTGATGCGCGGGTAGTCCTTCTTCGACCAGGTCTTGGTCAGGTCGAAGGGGTTGAAGCGGTAGTCCTTGGCCTCGTCGTACGGCATGACCTGCACGTAGACGTCCCACGACGGGTTCTCGCCGCGCTCGATGGCCTCGTACAGGTCGCGACGGTAGTAGTCGGCATCCTGACCGGCGATGCGCTCTGCCTCATCGGCGAACATGGGCTCGACGCCCTGCTTGGTGAGGAAGTGGTACTGCACCCAGAAGCGCTCGCCCGCGGCGTTGACCCACTGGTAGGTGTGCGAGCCGTAGCCGTTCATGTGGCGCCACGAGCGAGGGAGACCGCGGTCGCCCATGACGTAGGTGACCTGGTGGGCCGACTCAGGCGAGAGGGTCCAGAAGTCCCACTGCATGTCGGCGTCGCGCAGGGCCGAGCCCGTCAGGCGCTTCTGCGAGTGGATGAAGTCCGGGAACTTGATGCCATCGCGCAGGAAGAAGGTCGGGGTGTTGTTGCCGACGATGTCGAGGTTACCCTCGGTCGTGTAGAAGCGCAGCGAGAAGCCGCGGACATCACGCCAGGTATCGGGGGAGCCCTGCTCGCCGGCGACCGACGAGAAGCGGATCAGCGTCTCGCTCTTGGCGCCGGGTTGGAAGGCTGCCGCGCGGGTGTACTGAGAGACGTCTTCGGTGACGACGAACTCGCCGAATGCGCCGCCGCCCTTGGCATGCGGGTTGCGCTCCGGCACGCGCTCGCGGTTGAACGAGGCGAGCTTCTCGACCAGGTAGCGGTCATGAAGGGCCGTGGTGCCGTCAGGTCCGCCGGTCAGCGAGTGTGCGTCGCTGGCAACGGGCGTGCCGGTCTGGGTGGTCGTGAAAGTCTTGTCAGTCATTCACTTGTTCCTTTCGCAATCGGAGCAGATGGCTCGGTAGGTCACAGAGGCTTCGATGATCCGCATCCCATGGTCGTGGGACGGATGCAGGCAGGGGGCTTCGCCGACGGCGCAGGCGACGTCTTCGACGCGGCCGCACTCCACACACTGCAGATGGTGGTGGTTGTCGAACTCGTGCTGCACTTCGTAAAGCGCGCTCGCCGCATCGGGGAGGCTCACCCGGCGCACGATGCCGGCATTGGTGAGATCGCCCAGGATGCCGTGAACCGTGGGGAGCGCAACGCCGCTGAGATTCTCGCGGAGACCGGAGTAGACGGTATCTGCCGACGCGTGCGGGCGGGTGGTGAGTGCGTCGAGGACAGCGACTCGTTGCACGGTGACTCGAAGACCAGCGGCGCGCAAGCGCTCGGGGGCTTCGAGAATGTCCATGCTTTCAGGGTACCGTTCTTCTGAATCGTTAGCAATAACGAATCGCTCAGGTTAACCGCCCGTTCAGGTCGCTCAGAGCGGATGCGCGGCGCGGCAGTCAGAGGCGCCCTGCGGCCTTGAGCTCGAGGTACCGGTCTGCGATCTTCGGCGGAAGAGCCTCCGGATCGGCAGTGATCGCCTCTCCGCCCGCGCGGCGAATGGCATCGGCGACATTCTCGGCGTCGCGCAGCGTGCGCTCGGCAGCTGCTGCCAGATAGATGTCCTCGCGGGAGTCCCGCTTGGTCGCAAGTGAACCCACCGCGTCATCGGTCACCGAGCCCACCAGGATCGTGGTCGCACGCGATGCGTTGGGGAAGGCGCCGAGGAAGCTGCGGGCGGACTCGGCCGCGTCCTGCGCGGTGAGCACGACGATCAGCGAAGGACGCGTCGTCAGCGTGCGGATCTCGGCGAACGCCCCACCCCAGTCGGTGTCGACGAGCCGTGCGTGAACGGGGGCCATCGCATCCGTGATCGCCTGGAGCAGCCCAGGACCATCGATACCCGTGACCCGGCCGCGCACCACGCGGTCATACATGAGCAGGTGCACGTGGTCTCCCGCTCGTGCCGCGAGCGCTGCGAGCAGGAGCGACGCCTCAAGCGCAGCATCCAGACGCGTGCCATCACCCACTCGGGCCGCTGCGGTGCGGCCAGTATCGATGAGGATCACCACATGCCGGTCGCGCTCAGGTCGCCACGTCCGCAGCATCGTCGTGCCGGCCCGCGCGGTCGCGCGCCAGTCGATCGAGCGCACGTCGTCGCCGCGCACGTACTCGCGCAGCGAGTCGAACTCCGTGCCCTGGCCGCGCACCTGGATGCTGGTGTTCCCATCCAGCTCCCGCAGCCTGGCGAGCCTGGATGGGAGATGCTTGCGCGACGTGAAAGCCGGCAGCACACGCAGCGCACCGCGCACATCGTGCCGTGCCTGCCGCCCGCCGAGACCGAGCGGTCCGCGCGAGCGGATGAAGACGAACTCACTCGTCAGCTCACCGCGGCGGCGGGGGAGCAGCGGAATCATCACCCGCCGACGCTCACCGGCAGGCACCACGATGCTCAGCCGGTCAGAGCGCGCGCCCGCTGTCGGCTGCCAAGCATCCCGTACGAGCGCGTGGAGTGTGCGCGGCCCGTGATTATGCAGCGCGACGCTCGCTTCGACAGGCTCACCGATTCGTGCCCGGGGCGGAACGCGCCTCGTGACCGAAACCGTCCGCGCGCTCGCCGCACGCCACACATCGATGCCGAGCAGGGCACAGACCAGCAGGAGCCACCCGCCCACGCCAGCCCACACCGGTATCCCCGCCATCGCGAGTGCGACGACGGGTATGACCCCGATCCCGATGGCGAGGGCGAAACGCGAGGTGATGAACACTTAGATCGGCACCCGCGTCTGCTGGATCACGCTGGCGAGCACGGCGTCTGCCGATACGCCTTCCATTTCGGCATCCGGGCGAAGCTGCAGGCGGTGACGCCACACGGGCACCAGCATGGTCTGCACGTGATCGGGAGTCACTGCGGTCGAACCGTTCAGCCATGCCCAGGCCTTCGCCGCGGCCAGCAGCGCGGTCGATGCGCGAGGGCTCGCACCGAGCAGGACAGAAGGCGACTGGCGGGTGGCGCGGGCGAGGTCGACGACGTAGCCGAGCACTTCATCGGTGACCTCGACGCGGGATACCGCATCCTGGGCCGCACGGATCTCCTCAGCGGTCACCGCAGCCTCGATGCCGGTGAGCTCGCGGGGCGAGAAACCGCCGGCGTGCAGTCGCAGCACGCTGACCTCGGCGTCGCGATCCGGCATGCCGACGACGAGCTTCATAAGGAATCGGTCCAGTTGCGCCTCTGGCAGCGAGTACGTGCCCTCGTGCTCGATCGGGTTCTGGGTGGCTGCGACGAGGAAAGGATTCGGAAGATCGCGGCTGACGCCATCGGCTGAGATCTGGCGCTCCTCCATGGCCTCGAGGAGAGCCGCCTGCGTCTTCGGCGGGGTGCGGTTGATCTCATCCGCCAGCAGGATGTTCGTGAACACCGGTCCCTGACGGAACTCGAACTCACCCGTGCGCGCGTCGTACACGAGGGACCCCGTGACATCTCCCGGCATCAGGTCGGGGGTGAACTGCACGCGCTTGGTGTCAAGACCCAGAGCACGCGCGAACGACCGCACGACCAGCGTCTTGGCGACGCCGGGCACGCCCTCCAGGAGCACGTGCCCGCGAGAGAGCAGACACACCAGGAGTCCGGTGATCGTGCCTGACTGGCCGATGACCGCCTTATCGACCTCAGTGCGCACGCGATGCATGGCCTGGCGCAGAGCATCCTCATCGAAGGTATTCGGGGTGGTGTCGGTCACGGTGTGTTCCTTTCCACATGCACGGCGGTATCGACCGCCGTCTCGAGTTCAGCGAGCCGGCGGGCATCGCCTGTGAGCTCGGAGTCATTCTGCGGCAGGGGGCCTGCGAGCAGTTGGTAGAGAGAACCGCGCGGTATGCGCAGCCGATCGGATGCCGCGTCCGCGACTTCTTCGGGGGTCGAACGAGCCGTCAGACCGAGCCGTGCGGCGAGACGGCGCAGCGAGCCTTCGCGGAGAGCCGCGGCCGCGTGCGAGGAATCGCCTGCCTTCGCGGTGAGCCGCGCGCGGCCGTGCATGGTCTCGGATGCCCGGACTGTGACAGGCAGGGTTTCGGTGACGAGTGGGCCGAATCGCTGTCCACGGGCGATCCCGGCGACGATTCCCGCGAGCAGAAGAAGCAGGATCGCAGGAGTCACCCATTCCGGTGTGAGAGTCGCCAGAGTGTCAGAGGGCTGGGCTTCGATATCGGTGTCGGCGAATGAGGGCACGTACCAGACCACGCGCTCGGTCTGCCCGAGCAGCGCGAGACCGAGGGCCGCGTTTCCGTTTTCGGCGAGGTGCTCATTGCCCAGCAGCGAGGCTCCCTCGAGCAGCGCCGTGCGCGTGCCGTCGCGGTCCGAGATGAGGAGCCCCGCGGCCCCGTCATCGTCGAAGCATCCGGTGACGCCGTCTGCGGGCGAGAAGAATCGATCCGGCTGCACGGAGCCGACATCGGCAAATTCTGGAGCATCGCATCCGGCAGGCAGTGCTCCGGATGCTGGCGGGGAGGTGTTCTCACCGAGGTCGAGCAGACGCAGCAAGCGCGAGGAGCTCGAGAGGAAGACCGTGCGGGTCGACGGCTCGATCAGCTCGTGCACCGCTTCGTCCGAGAGAGTGTACGGATCGGACATCACGAGAGTGGTGTTGCCATCGACGGCTGCGATCGCGTCGGCACGGGTGCGGGAGACTGTGATCTCGACGCCCTGGTCGCGCAGGATCTCGGCGAGAGCGAGGGTGCCCGAGCCCTTGGCGCTCTCGGGATCCAGCCCGCCGCGGGAGTCCGGAGCGCTGAAGCTCAACGCGGCGATCAGAAGCGCGAAGATGATCACGGTCACCGCGAGTGCCAACCAGCCCAACAGCGACCGGAGCCTGCCCGTCTCGCGTACCGCGGTGCCGCTTGCGGGCTCGGCGACGGTCGCCGCGCCGGTCATGCGGGAACCGCCTGTCGTGCGCGGGCGATGAGCTCATCGGTCGCCACAAGCTCGCGGTACGTCTGTTCAGATGCCGGATGCCGCAGATACCGCACCTCGTCGAACATCCTGGCTGCTGACGCGAGTTCCTCTCCATGCGCGCCGAGAGCGGCAGAGGCCTCACGGGCGATCGACTGCGCTGTCGCACCTGGGGTGGGATCGACGATGTCGCGCTCGAGCAGACCGCGCGCCAGCGCGCGGAAACGGCGGATGATGGCGGCATCCCAATCTCCCTCGCGCGCACTCCGGTCGGCATCCGCTCGCAGCTGTGCGGCAGAGCGATCATCGCGCTCGCCGAGGAGCTCAGCGCCGCGGCTCTTGACGCGGCGCGACGCGCGTGGTCGTCCCCACAGGATCAGCACGGTGATGAGAGCTGCGGCAACAACGATGATCACGATCACAAGAGCGGTGCTGCCGACCTGCGCGCCGGCTTCCGGTGAGAACAGGTCGGAGATGAACTCTGCGACGTCCTCAGCGAGGTAGTCGAACCACGTCGGCTTGGCATCGGCGTAGCGCGGGTTCTGAAGTTCCTGCTCCGCCCAACGGCGGGCTTCGTCGCCATCCGGTGCGTAGGGATCGAGATCGAAACGGATCATGCCTCGCCGGATCCTGGCGCAGTCCACGAGCGCTGCGGGGTGGGCGCGGCGGGCGAGGGCGCGGCGGGCGAGGGCGGTGGCGGCGGTGGCGGCGCGGCTGCTGGCGTCTGCGGTGCCGGGTACTGGGGTGCAGCCGGGTATCCCTGTGTTGCCTGGTACTGGGGCGCCCAGCCGACCGGCGGCGCCGCGTACGTCGGCTGCGGCCGCGGGGGCGGTCCGCTGCTGACGGCGCGAGCCGGATCGACGGCGAACGGATCACCGAGCTGCTCTGTCGGGGTGCCGAGGTCACGGCGTTCGAGATAGCTGATGAGACTGTGATCGAGGCCTTCGTATCGCATGCGGCAGTCGAGATAGATGAACGCAGCGGCGGCGCACTGCACGACGACGGCGACTGCCTGGAGCACGTACACCAGCAGCTGCGGGGCGACGGTGCCGATGAGCATCATCACGATCGCAGATGTGTCGTTCACGCCGGTGGGGGAGACGACCGGCACGAAGAGCGACGACAGCAGTGAAAGCGGAACGCTCACGACGGTGACAGCAGCGTTCATTATGACGCTGATGAGCAGGATCACGGCGAACGTATTCCAGAACCGACCGCGGGTGAGGCGCCACGAGCGCACGAGCGCTTCGCGAAGAGACGCATGTTCGAGAACGAGCACAGACGGCACCAGCAGCAGCTTTGTGCTCAGCCACACCCAGAGCGGAATCGCTGCGAGCACGACCAGGATGCCGATGACGACTGTGACGGCGACGCCCTCGCCAGAGCCACCGACACCGGCCATCACGCCGAGGGCGATGATGCCGCCGACGACGATGATGACCACGGTGGCAGCCAGCATCTGCAGGACGCTCCAGCTGACCAGGCGCCAGAACGCCGGCCGCATGAGCTGCCACAGGCGTCTGAGCTTCGCCTTCTCGCCGAGCGCCGCGTAACCGATGTCGGCGGCGACGACGCCCTGCATGACGGCTGTGAACGCGAGGCTGACGAAGCCCATCGCCAGCACAGTGATCGCGTTGATGGCGATTGTGCCCCACATCACGGGGAAGAAATCCGGGTTGCTCGGGGAGAGTGATTCGAGACGGAAGAAAGTGGCCACCGCGACGCCGCCCACCACCACAAGCGTCACCACCGCGATGACGAGCTGAATGACGATCGCGAAGCCGAACAGGACTTTGGGGTTATGCCGCAGCGCGGCGAACGGCTTGCCCAGCAGCGCGCCAAACTGAAGCGGATGCAGGGGGACGAGCCCCTGCTTCACCGCGGGCGTCCAATTCTGTGCGCTCATCAAGTTCCCTCCGAAGGTGCAGAACCATCGTGTCATATCCCTCGATTCCAC
The DNA here is from genome assembly GCF_052266675.1 of Microbacterium zouquanmingi. Lineage (NCBI taxonomy): Bacteria > Bacillati > Actinomycetota > Actinomycetes > Micrococcales > Microbacteriaceae > Microbacterium > Microbacterium zouquanmingi. The sequence goes on along the minus strand of NZ_JBQPRA010000003.1, from coordinate 479,702 downwards.
CGATCGAGAACGCGATGGCGCTACCGTGATCAGAACGTTGTCATGAAGTACGCTGGGAAAGACCGCGTCCAGTCTTCGTCCGAAAGGCGGCGCGCTGCGTAGAAAGATGGGGCTGGGATCAGATGACCTCACGGATCCTCGTGGTCGACGATGACACCGCGCTTGCGGAGATGATCGGCATCGTGCTGCGTACAGAGGGCTTCGAGCCGGTGTTCTGCGCCGACGGCGCCAAGGCAGTCGAGGAATGGCGCACCCAGCATCCCGACCTCGTTCTCCTGGACCTCATGCTTCCTGGGATGGACGGCATCGAGATCTGCACGCGCATCCGCGCCGAATCCGGCATCCCGATCATCATGCTCACTGCGCGGGGCGACACCGCAGATGTCGTGCGCGGACTCGAGGTCGGCGCCGACGATTACATGGTCAAGCCGTTCAATCCGAAGGAGCTCGTCGCGCGCATCCGCACGCGTCTGCGTCCGGTCACACAGGCGACCAGCGAGATTCTCCGCATCGGCGACCTCGTCGTCGACGTCGACGCCCACGAGGTGCGGCGCGGTTCCACGCCGATCCCCCTGACACCGCTCGAGTTCCAGCTGCTCGTCGCACTGGCGTCCAAACCTCAGCAGGTCTTCTCGCGCGAGATGCTCCTCGAGCAGGTCTGGGGCTACCACTACAAGGCCGATACGCGCCTGGTCAACGTGCATGTTCAGCGCCTGCGCGCGAAGGTCGAGCTTGACCCTGACGCGCCGAAGATCGTCATGACGGTTCGCGGCGTGGGGTACCGGGCTGGAAGCATCAGCTAGGAGATCGGGGTGATCGCGACCAGTGCGACTTCCACGACCGTCGTACTGTGGCGCGACCCGCGTGGCTGGCCCGAAGCGATCGCCAAGCTGTGGCGACGCTCGCTGCGGTTTCGCACGATCACGATCACACTGCTGCTGACCTCGCTGGCGATCTTCATCACGAGCCTGATCATGGCGCTGGTCATCCAGAACAACCTGTTCGAGTCACGCCGTGACGAGGTGCTCTCCGACGCCCTGCGCGCGGTCGCTGAGGCGCAGAACACTCTGGACTCGGCAGAGGTCACCGACGACCCGCAGGGGCTTCGCGCACTGTGGGCTGACGTGCAGGACACCATTCCTCGCGCTTCCTCGTCCACGCACGTCGCGGTCTACCCGATCGGTGACATCCCGGTGGGCACCGGTGTGCGCGGATTCACCACTGACCTCAGGACCGATCTGCTCAGCGAAGGACTGCGCGAGCGCGTGGTGTCGTTCCCCGATCGGCAGTCATGGCAGTCGGTGGCGATGCGGATGCCGGATGGCTCTGACGCACCTGGCATCGTGGTCGGACAGCAGCTGTTCGTGCCAGAGGTGGGCGCGTTCGAGGTGTACATCGCCTACGACCTGGCAGATTCGCAGAACACGCTTCAGTTCGTGCAGAGCACGCTCTGGGCCGCGGGCATCGTCCTCATCGCGATCATCGCGGGAATCTCCTGGGTAGTGCTGCGGCTCGTGTCGAAACCGATCATCGAGGCGGCTGAGACCAGTGCCAGGCTGGCAGCGGGCGACTTGGAGGTGCGGCTTCCTGTTCACGGTGAAGACGAACTGGCCACCCTTGCGCAGTCGTTCAACGCGATGGCGGACAGCATCGAGGCGCAGATCAAGGAACTCGGTGAGCTCTCGCTCGTGCAGCAGCGATTCGTCTCCGACGTGTCCCACGAGCTTCGCACTCCCTTGACGACCATCCGCCTCGCCGCGGACATGCTTAACGATCAGCGTGAGCAGTTCGACCCGACGATGAACCGCACGGCCGAGCTGCTGCATACGCAGGTGCAGCGTTTCGAGACGCTGCTCAGCGACCTCCTCGAGATCAGCCGCTACGACGCGGGCTCCGTGCAACTCGAACTCGAGCCGACGAGCCTCGCTGAGCTCGCGGAAGACATCATCGATCAGATGAAGCCGCTCGCCGAGGAGCGCGGGTCGGAGATTCGGCTGGTCGTGCCCGGCGGATACTCGCCGGTCGACATGGATCCGCGCCGCGTGCGGCGAGTGCTGCGCAATCTCGTCGGCAATGCGATCGAGCATGGAGAGGGGCATCCGGTGGTCGTCACCGTCGACAGCAATCAGTATGCGGTCGCCGTAGGGGTGCGCGACTTCGGGCTCGGGATGAAGCCCGAAGACGCGGAACGCGTCTTCGACAGGTTCTGGCGCGCCGATCCCTCGCGGCAGCGCACGATCGGGGGCACCGGGCTCGGCCTCTCGATCGCGCTGGGAGATGCGAAACTGCACGGCGGGACGCTTGCGGTATGGTCAGAGCTCGCCATCGGCACGAACTTCGTCCTCACAGTGCCGCGTGACGGCCGAGTGCTGGAGGGGCCATCGCCAGTTTCCGTCGAGCCGCAGGAGTCGCTGGGCGACGTCGGAGGGACGACGCAGCCCATTCAGCTCACTGAGCTGCGGGAGATGTACTTCACTCCGCCGACCCACGATGCCGAGGAGGGGCGATCATGACTCGGAGACGTCGCTCTCTCGGCCTGATGGCGCTCGCAGCCCTCGTCGCGGCCCTCACCGCCTGCACGAGCCTTCCCATGTCGGGCGAGGCCAATGCCGGCCTCTCCGTGGACGATGTCGATTTCGATCCAGACATCAGTCAGATCGCCGCCCGCCCCTTGGAGGGCGCAAGCCCTGAGCAGATCGTCGAAGGATTCCTGGACGCCGCGCTCACGCCGGATAACGGGTGGGCGATCGCTCGTGAGTTCCTGACTCCTCAACTGGCGGCTACGTGGCGTCCGAGCGCCGGAGTCTCGATCGATTCCGGAGCACCCGCGCGAGAGTTCACCGCTGACATCGACGGCGAGGAGGAGGCCGCGGCGAACGCTGACGTGCGCGTCGTGTTGGACCAGGTCGCTCGCATAGATGAAGCCGGCGCGTACACCGAACTGACCGGTGATGACGCGGTGGCCTCGTTCGAGGTCGAGCGCAACGACGATGGCGAGTGGCGGATCACGGTTGCCGACGACGGAATCTTCCTGGACGCTGAGGCTTTCTCGCAGGTGTATCGGCGCTACTCGCTCCAGTATTTCGATCACAGTTGGACGCACCTCGTGCCGGACGTGCGCTGGTACCCACGACGACAGACGATCGCAACGACGCTCACGCAGGCTCTTCTCAATGGCGAACCCAGCGAGTGGCTGGCTCCGGCAGTACGCAGCGCGATTCCCGGAGACGTCACGCTCGCTCGCGACGCCGTGCCCATCAGCCCGGAGAAGGTCGCGACTGTGGACCTCACCCCGAACGCATCTGGACTGGATCCGACGCAGACCGCACGGATGCGGACGCAACTGGAAGCGACGCTGCGACCCGCGGGTGTCACGGAGGTGCGGCTCACCGTCAACGGCCGTGATCTCGATGCAGGGCGGGCCACCGTCGAGACCGGCCGCACGGAATCGGCTCCGGTGGTTCTCACCGAGACGCAGTTTGGCACGTACATCGGTGAGGAGATCATTCCTTACGAGGGCATCGCCAACGAGATCGTGGAGATCGCCCCGTCGGTGCAGGCCATCGATGTCGCAGTGGATGAATCGCGGGCCGCCGTGCAGCTGGTCAACGGCGAAGTGTTCACGGTGTCCGATGGGCGGGTGGACCAGCTCGATGCGAGACCGGGCCTGATAAAGCCGTCCATCGATCCCTATGGATTCACGTGGTCGGTACCTGCATCGGCACCCCAGGCGCTCACCGCGTGGCAGTCGGATGTGACACCGATCACACCAGCCGGTGCATTCCCCGATGCCTCGGCGATCTCGGCAGTCCGTGTTGCGGCGGATGGTGTGCGCCTCGCTGCTGTGATCACTGTCGGCGGGCAGCGCTGGCTTGCGCTCGCCGTGATCGTGCGTGATCAGAACCAGGTGCCGGTTGAGATCGGACCCGCGCATCCGGTGGCGCAGATCGAAGGCGAAGTCATGGGGATGTCGTGGATTGGCGATGACACGCTCGGGATACTCGTGGACTCGGATGCTGCACGCGTGATGCTGACTCAGAAGGTCGGCGGACCGGGAACGGAAGCCGCCGCACCCGCTGGAGCCATGGCGATCTCGGGTGGGCGCACGTCGGTGGCCGTGCGCATCCTCAACGAGTCAGGCGTTCTCTTCGCTCAGCGAGGCACGACCTGGCAGATGAGTCTGTCCGAAGTGCTCGTGCTCGGCTCGCACGCAGGGCAGTAGCCACTCCTCCTGCACAGGCGGGACGCGTCCACAGATCACGTCGCACGGGTGATTCTGTGCAGCCTGGTGGCTCATGATCGACGCATGGGCGAGTGGAAGACGCTGGTGGATGAGCTTGCGGCCTTCATGCTGTCCGGGAGCTGTGCGGGCTGTGACGCGCCGGGAACCCTGCTGTGCGAAGAGTGCCGTGGCGAGCTCAGCGCGCATGTGACGGCTGCATCGACGCCCGATGGGCTGGAAATCACGGCAGCCTTCCCGTTCGAAGGGGTCGCAGCTCGCTGCATCCGCCGTATCAAGGAGGACGGCGAAACCGTCCTCGCCCGCCCTCTCGGCGGCGCCGTGGCGGTGGCAGGCGAAGAACTTCTGCGCAGGCATCCGAAAGCGGTGCTGGTGCCCGTGCCGACCAGCGGGGCCGCTTTCCGACGGCGGGGATACCGGGTGCCGGAGCTGCTGATGCGTCGCGCAGGTCTCACCTCTTCGCGCCTGCTCACGCAGATCCGACGAACTCAGGATCAGCGCGAACTCGACCTCGAACAGCGACGCCAGAACGTGGCGGGCAGCATGCGTGCGCGACACGCCCGGGGTACGCGGGAGGTCCTGCTTTTCGATGATGTCGTGACCACGGGAGCAACGCTCGACGAGGGGGCACGAGCCCTGCGAGACGCGGGATTCCGGGTGTGCGGAGCTCTCACTCTGGCGGCGACCCCCAGACGGCGTGAGCTTTGAGCAAATACATGGTGAATGGTTCGTGACAAGCAGAGGAACGGGGACTACGGTTGGGGGTCACAAGGCGACCACGGTCCGCCCTTGGCCGGGAGGACCGGGACAAGGAGGCAGCAATGGAAACAAGCATCGTTGGCGTCGGGGTGGGTATCACCGATCGCTTCCGAACCGTTGTCGAAGAGAAGATCGCCCGTATCCAGCAGCTCGCGGCGAAAGCGCAGCGGCTGGACGTCAAGGTCACGCACCGTGCTTATCGTGGCGGTCGTGTTCCCGACGAGACGGTGGAACTCACCCTTGTGGGCAAGGGGCCGGTCGTTCGCGCGGAGGCCGTTGACGGCGACAAGTTCGTCGCCCTCGACCAAGCTGTCGACAAGATGTCCGAGCAGTTGCGGCGCGCGAAGGAGAAGCGCGTCGATGGTCGTCACCACCCGCGTGGGGCACACTTTGAAAAGGGAAGCGGGTCGATCGAAGGGATCGACGTGCAACCCGCATCCGTCGACGTGCTGCGTGCCGTCGCTACCGGCGCCGTTCCGATCCAGAACGACGAGGAAGAGATCTACTCGCCCGTCGTCATCCGGACTAAGAACTTCGATGCCGAGTGGATGACAGTGGAAGAGGCGGTCGACCGAATGGAGCTCGTCGGTCACGACTTCTTCCTGTTCGTCGATGCCCGCACCGATCACCCGAGCGTCGTGTACCGGCGCAAGGGATGGGACTACGGTGTGATCTCGCTGACCACTCAGGCCTCGCCTGAGGAGGCCGAAGCCCTCGCATCCTGATCTCGAAGAAGCGGCCCGCTCCAGTGATGGAGCGGGCCGCTTCTTTGTTCAGGTTCAGTCGAAGATGCCATCCAGGATGCTGCCGATGACAAGGCCGCCCATGATGCCGCCCATGATGTCGCCGCCGCCTCCACGACGTCCGCCGCCCCATCCGTCGCCGCCCCAGCCCTGTTGTTGCTGCTGCTGCGGGCGGGCAGAGTCGATGTCGCGCTGCGCGAGCTGCAGTGCCTCCGCGGCGAGCTGGGCGACGCGCCGAGATGCCGCAAGCGCCTGCTCGCGGGTCTCCTCGGGCTGGATCATCTCCGGAACATCGATCCGAAGACGCTCTGCTTCAGCGAAGCGGGTGCGGGCATCAGCGCCGATCCAGCCGCGGTGGCCGGAGATCAGGCCGCGGGCGACGCCGAGCTGACGGTCGGCGTCATCCAGGGAATGCTGCACGTGGGCGACGCTGGGCAGAGGGTTCTGCGCGCGATACTGCGCCTTCGCAATGGCATCGTCGAGGGCAGTGTTCGCGTTGCGCAGCTGGGTCAGCTCGGCGAACGGGTCATTCCGTGCGCCCGAGGGGGATAGGGCTTCCAGCGCACGTTCCAGGTTGGTCACGGCCGTCGTGACCGCCGTGACGTTGGGAGCATTGCGTGCTGCGACGATGTCTCCGCGAGAGTCGGCGACGACCTCGGCGAGGGTGGACTCTGCGCGCAGTGCTTCGATCTCGAAGTCCTCCACGGCATCCATCAACGCGCCTGCGCGCCTGGTCGCCTCGGTAGCTGTTTCGAGTGCGAGGTTCGCCTCTTCGTTCTGGCGTGCGGCGCGGCGGCGCTCGGAAACCTCGGCGCCGTGGGTGGCGAAGGAGATGAGCTGTTCGGCCTCGCCGGCAGATGCCAAGATCTGCTGCATCGCGGAATCGGAATAGCGAGTCGACAGACGTTCGATCGTGGAGCGGGTCTGCGGGATTCGTGCGGCCAGAGCTTCGGCATCCGCCCGCACCTTCGCGATGATCTGCGGCGCCTGGCGCACGCGAGAGATCGACGCTGCGAGTACTGCGGTCTTCTCGTCGAGCAGATCCTCTGCCCATTCGCACAGCTGGACGATGCGAGCGTTGCGGGTGCGCAGCTCTTCGTCGGTGTCCGGGATCTCGTCGTGGTTGAGCTGGTGCAGCTGGAACGCTTCGCGCAGGTGCGTCCGCACCGACTCGAGAGCGGCCTTCAGGTCCTTGGTCATCGAGATGCCGAGTTCTGCCTCGGCGAAGGCGAGCTCGTCACCCGCCGTACGAATGCGCTCGTCGGTTGCGACGAGCGCCTGCTCGGCGCGGCGGGCGAGATCAGCATCCTGCGCCGCCTGCACAGCCTCTTGCTCACGTTTGCGCTTACCCCAGAAACCGGCCATGGATCGATCCTACTTTCCGTATGCCATGTGCGGGCTGTGGGTGATCGCACGTGGCTGAAGCATTGTCAGGGTCATCGCGCAGCAGCCATCTGGCCCGATGGACGTCCGCGTTTGGGACGCTCGGTCGCGAGTTCCAGTCCTACGGCGGAGCCCGGGCGCAGCGCGAGGCGCACCTCGATGTGATCGAGCCATCGGAGCTCGGCCTCGGCAGCGAAGATCATCGAGTCCATGACAAGCGACCAGGCGAGTCCCGCTGCGTCTTCGGCGTCGCTGCCGGAGTAAGTCGCCTGCTGCACGTTGTGCAGGTGCGCGAGTGACGCACCCCGCTGTGCCTGGATGACCGCGGCGACATCCACGCCAGGGAGGGTTGCAGCGACAGCGAGCTTGATCGCGAGCTCGTCGCGTGTCGCCTGGGCCCGCACGACGGGGGAGGCGAGCCACTGTGCGACCTCTGCGGACCCAGCATCCGTGATCTGCCAGTACACATGACCCTGCTCATCGTGGGCGCCGCGGTCGACGAGGCCGTCGCGCTCAAGGCGCTCGAGGGTGTTGTAGATCTGGCCGACGTTCAGTGGCCACGTCGAGCCCGTACGGCGATCGAATTCCACCCGAAGCTGATAGCCGTAGCAGGGTCCCTGGTCGAGGATTGCGAGCAGGCTCTGGCGAACGGACAAGAAGGCCTCCTGAAGTGATTTCTCAGTAAATATATATGCGAAAGGGTATGCCAGCATCCGATCTGACGCAGTGGCGTGTCCTGTGCAGGCGACGTGCAGGTCACGGGCCGGTAACATAGCGAAGTATGCCCGGCGCTGAAGCCCGATCTGGGTGGCTGGGACCTTGACCCCACAGGGAGACTAAAAGTGGCGAATCCTCTTGAGAAGCTGCTGCGCGCAGGCGAAGGACGAATCCTCCGCAGGTTGAATCAGGTCGCCAAGGCCGTGAATGCACTCGAAGAGGACTTCGAGAAACTCACCGATGACGAGCTTCAGAACGAGACAACCGTATTGCGTGCGCGATACGAGAGCGGCGAGTCGCTGGACAAGCTGATGCCGGAGGCCTTCGCAGCCGTGCGTGAAGCCGGCAAGCGAATTCTCGGCATGCGCGCGTATGACGTGCAGATCATGGGTGGGGCAGCTCTCCACTTCGGCAACATCGCCGAGATGAAGACCGGTGAGGGCAAGACGTTCACCGCTGTCCTTGCCATGTACCTCAACGCCATCGCCGGCAAGGGCGCGCACCTGGTCACGGTCAACGACTTCCTCGCGAGCTACCAGGCCGAGCTCATGGGGCGCGTCTACCGCGCACTCGGCATGACCACCGGAACGATCGTCTCTGGGCAGACACCGGCGGTCCGCCGCGAGCAGTACCTGTGCGACATCACCTACGGCACCAACAACGAGTTCGGCTTCGACTACCTGCGCGACAACATGGCGTGGCGCAAGGAAGACCTCGTTCAGCGCGAGCACTTCTTCGTCATCGTCGATGAGGTCGACTCGATCCTCATCGACGAGGCGCGCACCCCGCTGATCATCTCTGGCCCGTCATCTGGCGAGGCCAACCGCTGGTTCACCGAGTTCGCGAAGATCGCTCGCACTCTCGAAGCTGGCGAGGACTACGAGGTCGACGAGAAGAAGCGCACGATCGGTGTGCTCGAGCCGGGTATCGAGAAGGTCGAGGATTACCTCGGCATCGACAACCTCTACGAGTCGGCCAACACCCCGCTCATCTCGTTCCTGAACAACTCGATCAAGGCCCTCGCGCTGTTCAAGAAGAACACTGACTACGTCGTCATGAACGACGAGGTCATGATCGTCGACGAGCACACCGGCCGCATCCTCGTCGGTCGCCGCTACAACGAGGGCATTCACCAGGCGATCGAGGCGAAGGAAGGCGTGCCGGTCAAGGCCGAGAACCAGACTCTCGCCACGGTCACACTGCAGAACTACTTCCGTCTTTACGAGAAGATCGGCGGAATGACGGGTACGGCTGAGACCGAAGCCGCCGAGTTCATGTCGACGTACAAGCTCGGCGTCGTGCCGATCCCGACGAACAGGCCGATGATCCGCAAGGACAAGGCCGATCTCGTGTACAAGAACGAGACGGTGAAGTTCGAGCAGGTCGTAGAGGACATCGCCGAGCGCCACGAGTCGGGACAGCCGATTCTCGTCGGAACGACCAGCGTCGAGAAGAGCGAGTATCTCTCACGCCTCCTGGCGAAGAAGGGCATCAAGCACGAGGTCCTCAACGCGAAGAACCACGCGCGCGAGGCCGAGATCGTTGCTCGCGCCGGTCGCCTTGGCGCGGTCACCGTCGCCACGAACATGGCTGGTCGCGGTACCGACATCATGCTCGGCGGCAACGCGGAATTCCTCGCTGTGCAGGAACTCAGAGCGAAGGGCCTCGACCCCGCACAGACGCCCGACGAGTACGAATCCGCCTGGGACGAGACGTACGAGCAGATGAAGGCAGTCGTCGCCGAAGAGAGCTCGAACGTCATCGAAGCCGGCGGCCTGTACGTGCTCGGCACCGAGCGCCACGAATCGCGTCGCATCGACAACCAGCTGCGCGGTCGATCGGGTCGTCAGGGAGACCCCGGTGAGAGCCGCTTCTACCTCAGCCTGACCGATGACCTCATGCGCCTCTTCCAGTCGGGCGCGGCAGAGGCGATCCTCGCGCGGACCAACTTCCCCGACGATGTTCCGATCGAGTCCGGGCTGGTCTCACGTGCCATCCGCAGTGCGCAGTCGCAGGTCGAGTCGCGCAACGCCGAGATGCGCAAGAACGTCCTGAAGTACGACGACGTTCTCAACCGTCAGCGTGAAGCGATCTACACCGACCGCCGTCACATCCTGCAGGGCGATGACATCGCGGACCGCGTGCAGCACTTCATCGAGGACGCCATCACCGGCGTCGTCGCGGACCACACCGGCGAGGGCCACACCGAGAGCTGGGACTTCGACGCGCTCTGGACAGAGCTGAAGACCCTCTTCCCGGTCAGCGTCACGATCGACGAGGTCGTGGCAGAGGCCGGTGGCCGCAAGGGCGGCGTCACGACCGATGGCCTCAGCCGTGAACTGCTCTCCGATGCGAAGATCGCGTACGAGAAGCGCGAGGAGACCCTCGGCGAGGCAGCGACCCGTGAACTCGAGCGACGCGTCGTGCTGCAGGTGCTCGACCGCCGCTGGCGCGATCACCTCTACGAGATGGACTACCTCAAGGACGGCATCGGACTTCGGGCCATGGCGCAGCGCGATCCGCTGATTGAGTATCAGCGCGAGGGCTACGCGATGTTCCAGTCGATGATGGGGCAGATCAAGGAAGAATCGGTCGGCTACCTCTACAACCTCGAGGTCGAGGTGCGGCGTGCCGAGGATTCGCAGACCACCGAGGTCGAGGCCAAGGGGCTCGTCACCGATGGCGGCGACCAGCGCCTGGAGTACTCCGCTCCCAATGACGCCGGTGACGTCGAGGTGCGCAACGAGCGCGGTCAGGTGCAGCAGTCCGCCACCGAGCGGGTTCGCAAGGCTGCTGAGGCCGCCGCGGCCGCCGGCGGCGCAGCGCCCGCACCGCAGCAGGAGGCTCCCCGAGGCGCCTTCGGCCAGCGGACGGATGCGCCGGCTGCAGCTCCGCAGAACCGCGAACAGCGGCGGGCTGCGGGCAAGAAGAAGAAGTAGATCTGACGTGAGAAGGCCTACCGGCGAGAGCCGGTAGGCTTTTTCAATGACTCCCATGCGCACCTTCGACCAGTCGTCGAAGCTCAAGAACGTCCTGTACGAGATTCGCGGCAAAGCGCTCGTCGAGGCGGCGCGCCTGGAGGCGGAGGGCCACAACGTCCTCAAACTGCACACCGGCAACCCCGCGATCTTCGGTTTTGAGGCTCCGCACCAGATCGTGCACGACATGCTCGCCGCGTTGCCGACCGCGCATGGGTACAGCGACAGCAAGGGGATCATCTCTGCGCGTCGCGCTGTCGTGAGCCGATACGAGCAGGTGCCCGGCTTCCCGCAGTTCGGGCCAGAAGACGTCTATCTCGGCAACGGTGTGTCCGAGCTCATCACCATGACGATGCAGGCACTGCTCGATGAGGGCGACGAGGTGCTCATCCCCGCTCCCGACTACCCGCTGTGGACGGCGATGGCCAGCCTCGCAGGCGGCAACCCGGTGCACTACGTGTGCGACGAGGAGAACGGTTGGAGCCCGGACCTCGAAGACATCCGCTCGAAGGTCACGCCGAAGACCAAAGCGATCGTCATCATCAACCCCAACAACCCCACCGGTGCGGTGTACTCACGGGAGGTGCTGGAGGGGATCGTGCAGATCGCCAGGGAGCATCAGCTGCTCCTCTTGTCTGACGAGATCTACGACCGCATCCTCTTCGATGATGCCGTGCACATCCCGACCGCAACGCTCGCACCGGATCTGCTCTGCCTGACCTTCAACGGTCTGTCCAAGACGTATCGTGTTGCGGGCTACCGGTCGGGCTGGGTCGTCATCACCGGCCCGCAGCGACACGCAAAGGGGTTCTTGGAGGGGATCACTCTTCTCGCCTCGACACGCTTGTGCCCGAACGTTCCCGCCCAGCACGCTGTGCAGGCCGCCCTCGGCGGAGTCCAGTCCATCGGCTCCCTCATCGCGCCGACAGGACGCCTGCATGAGCAGCGGGACATCGCATGGAAGGGCCTCGAGTCGATCCCCGGAGTCTCGTGCGTGAAGCCGCAGGGCGCGCTGTACGCATTCCCACGGCTAGATCCCGAGGTGCACCAGATCCATGACGATGAGAAGTTCGTCTACGACCTGCTGGTCGCGGAACGGATTCTGCTCGTGCAGGGGACCGGGTTCAACTGGCCCACTCCGGATCACTTCCGTGTCGTGACGCTGCCGGAGCCCCGCGTCCTCGGTGAAGCCATCGAGAGACTCGGGAACTTCCTCGCGAGCTATCAGCAGTAGCTCGCGTCAGCGCCGGCGTGGCAGCGGGCTCGAGGCGCTCTGCGAGTCTCCGCACCGCGGTGACTAGTGCGGAGCGCGGCGTGACATCGGCCATTGTCCGACCGTGAAGCAGCGCGGCGTCGGCTGCTCGCTGGTCGAACGGCAGGAACGTGACATCGGTGATGCCGGCGAATCGTTCCAGCGAGCGGCGGATCTGACCTCGCGCATCGATGCCCAGCGGCCCAGGGCGCACCTTATTCGCAACGACTGCGATGCGCGGGAGCGGGCCGACCAGGTTGCGCAGTTCTGCGTGATCCCGCAAGAACCGCGAGATCGACAGCGGGTCGGCCGCAGTGACTGCGACGATGAGGTCGGCTTCTCGCAGTACGGCGGTGGTCGCTGCGTGCCGACGCGGTCCGAGGAGATCATCGGAGACCTCCTCGAAGGAGTCGAATGATGCAGCGACATCGACCACTGTCACATCGGCCCAGTCGCGACACACCCCCAGCGTGGTCTTCATTCGATCGGCGGAGATCTCTGGCCAGCGAGAAGGACGATTGATGCCGGCGAAGACGTTGAGGCCACCGGAAGCCGTCTCAACGACTGCGGCGATGCGACCGAGCTCCGCGGCATCGAGGCCGCCGAATTCCGCACGGCGGCATGCGGCAGCAAGACCTGGTGCGTCGTCGCCCAGCCCGAGCAGTAGGGCGAGAGAGGGCGCCACGGTGTCGGCGTCGATGAGTGCGCACTGACGTGCAGTGCGCGAGAGCTCGGCCGCAAGCTGTATCGCCACTGTGGAGCGTCCGGGGGAGCCGTGCGAGCCCCACACGGCGATGATGCGGCGCTGCGATGCAGGTGCCGACGCTGTGGGGGCCGGAGCGTCTTCGCAGAGCGCATCCGCGATCTGCCATGCATCGGAGTCTTCGGGTAGAGCTTCGGGCAGTCCGAGTCGGCTGAGCAGTCGAGTCTCGGCTGCGCCGAGCGTGACGATGCGTACGCCGGCCATGTCGCAGGCAGCGATGAGGTCGCCGCTGAGAGCCGCACGAGTCGCGGGAAGGATGATGGCATCAGCGCGAGCGAGCAGCGCGCTGGGCACCTCTCCGGGAGTCGCGATACCGGCGATCTCGATTCCTGTGCGCTCCAGATCTGCAGCGAGCTCGGACGCGCGCGGCTCGGGGAGCGCGATCAGCGCGGAGGTCACGACCCAGACCCTCGCGGTACGACGGACAGGGCCGCGCCATCGGTGACGGCCGCCAGGACCTCGGCGATATCGGCGCGATCGATGACGACCTCGACAGCGGCGCTTCGCTGTGCCAGCATGCCGTCGCTTTCGGGCACCGACGCGACGACGACGTCGGCTGCGAGAATGCGCGGTGCGTCGAACTCATCGGAATCGCCGATCACCGGCGAGTACCAGAGCTCGACGGGCGTGCCGACGCCGATGTGCTCGGGAAGGCCGATACTGCTCTCGATGACGATGTTGGTCGTGCGACCGCGCTGCGCATCAGCCGTCGCCACCGCTGGCAACAGCTCTCCGGAGCCCACTGTGCGCGATGCGATCAGCCCGGCCTCGAGGTCCTGCGGGGCCATGTACTCGTCGGCCGCTGCGCCGAGGCTGACTTCGACGACGCGGAAATCAGCTGAGGTGAGCGGTGCGCCCTCGACGATCGTACGGTTCGCCTGCAGCACGGGGGTCGTGTCGCGTGCCGTTGATACGACCAGCCAGACTCCGACGATGGAAAGGATGACCAGCGCGATACCGATGAGGAACCGGATATCACCCCAGAAAGCGTGCCGGGCACGCGGATGCGTCGTCATGAACACATCGTCACAGAATCAGTGGAATCGGCTCAGAAGTTATCCACAGGGGTGCGAGGCGGTATGGACGCACGAAGAACGGAGGCCACAATGGGTACATGGCCGATTCGCCCGCATCTGCTTCTCGATTCCTCGCGCCCGCGCAGGTTGCCGAGCTGCTCAGCATTGAGCTGGACGAGGTTATTTCGCTTGTCGTCGAGGGTCGACTGCGTGGCGCTCGACTCGGTTCTCCTGCACGCTGGCGGGTAGAAGAGGCGAGTATCGCCGACTACCTCGCCGAGCAGACCGAAGATGCCAGGCGGACCGCTCTGTGGCACCAGGCCGATGACGCGAGCTTCCCCGAGGTGTGGGGCCACCAGCCACGTTCTTAGAACGTCGCGTTCGAGGTGCGTAGCCATGCCACCGCGGTGAACGGCACCAGCCGGAACGCCCGCACGGCGTGAGCGTGCCTGGCCTCGCCTGCATCGTGCACGGCGAGATCGAGATGGTCTTCGCCAGCGCGATCAATCGTGCCGTGCACCGTCGCTCCGTCGGTCAGGGCGATCCGCAGGGCCAGCCGGCGCCGAGCGAAATCTCGGAGGAGGAATCCGAGCGTCATGCGATCACGGATTCCGTCGGGTGCGACCGCGCGATCATCGAGCGTGTCGAGAATCGCGCCGTGATGGGTCTCGACGCTCGAGACGACCTGCAGAGGAACGATGAGTGCGCTGGGAGCGTCGACAGTCTGTACCGCCAGCCAGTCCGCACCCATCGCTCGAAGGACCCCGCAGCAGCGCTCGCCCCCTGCGATGCACAGGGTGAGGGGAGCGTCGGTCTGGTGCAGCATCCGCAGACGAGCGCGGAGCGTCAGCTTCGCGATGCGCAGTCGTTCGGCTTCTGCGTTCAACGCGGCACGCTCGGCCTCCCACTCGCCGGCGAGCTGGCCTTCGAGGTCTTCGAACAATCGATCCCAATGCACATGACGAGCGTAAGGGACGGCACTGGGGCCTCTACGGGTTATCCACATTTTTCGTGATCACCCCCACGCGGAGGACCTGACGCGTGCTCTACTGACATGCGTTCCATACCGAGAGTGATCACGATGATGCTTCAAGAGTATTTTGCCCCGCAGCCGACATCGACATCTGCCTTGCCGAGCCCCACTCCGTTGATCCGGAGCCTTACGCAGGGTGTTCTCGAAGTATTCGCCGGCGTCCGTGAGATCGATCAGTTGGCACGCTGGTTCAGCGAGGAGGCATTCCGCAAGCTCGGCGCGCGCGCCAACCTGTCTGCTCGGGCGCGCAGTGCGCGTGGCACGGCACCCGTGCGGCCCGTGTTCGAGATCCTCTCGATCCGCGAGACCGTGCCCGCCGACGGAATCGTCGAGGCTGTCGTCGTCGTTGCCGGTCCCGGTCGAACTCGTGCAGTGGCCGTTCGCTTGGAAGGGCTGGATCGCCGTTGGCGCGCCACGTCGTTCGCTGTGCTGTGAGCGGTGCTGCGCTGACTAGTCTTGAAGGGTGTCAACCCTCAGTGATCTCGTCCATGCCCAGGGATGCTTGACCGACGATGACGTCGAATGGCTCCATCGTCTGACCGGTGACGGTCAGCTTCTCGCTGATCTGGCTTCCGCTGACATCGTTATCTGGGCAGCGACGAACGATGGCTCTTTCGTTGCGGTCGCTCACACACGTCCTAGCGGAGCCGCCACCCTGTTCTACCGCGACATCGTCGGCGATCGTGTGCGCCCGCAATGGCGCACCCAGGTCCAGGGCGCTTTCGACTCGGCCGATATCGTCGATTCCTCGTCTCCGGACTGGTTCGAAGAGACGCCGACGCGCGTGCGTGCTGTCCCGATCATCCGGGTGCGCCGTCGGACCGGTGACGAGCCGGCAGTGATCGGTGTTCTCACCAGGCACACGAACCTCGGAGAGGTGCGCATGCCGTCGCGCCAGCAGATCACTTTCGATGAGTGCGCCGACGATCTGTTCCGGATGATCTCCTCCGGTGAATTCCCCGATCTCACCGCCCCGACCTCGCCACGACGCGGCGCACCGCGCGCCTCTGACGGGCTCATCCGCATCGACGTCGATGGCATGACCACTTTCGCGAGCCCGAACGCGCTTTCCGCTTTCAACCGCATGGGCTTCGACGACGAGCTCGAGGGGGAGTCGCTCGCCGAAGTGACAACCCGCATCCTCCCTGCCACCAGGCAGGTCGATGAGTCATTGCCCGTCGTCGTCACAGGCCGTGCTCCCTGGCGCACTGACATCGAGGCGCGAGGCGTGACGGTGTCGCTCCGTGCTATTCCGCTCAAGGACCACGGCACGCGCATCGGCGCGATCATCCTCTGCCGCGATGTCAGTGAGCTGCGCCATCAGGAGCAGGAGCTCATCACCAAGGATGCGACGATCCGTGAGATCCACCACAGGGTCAAGAACAACCTGCAGACGGTGGCATCCCTGCTGCGCATCCAGGCGCGCCGCACGCACTCCGATGAGGCTCGGGATGCTCTCACCCAGGCCATGCGCCGAGTCGACGCCATCGCAGTCGTGCACGATACTCTCGCCCAGGGCCTCACTCAGAAGGTCGAGTTCGATGAGGTCTTCCATCGAGTGCTCAAGCTCGTCGCTGAAGTCGCCGCTGCCCCCAACACACGTGCACGCACGCATTCGACTGGGCGCTTCGGCGTGCTGCCGAGCGAGTACGCCACCCCGCTTGCACTGGCGCTCACAGAGGTCGTCACGAACGCCGTGGAGCATGGCCTCGCGGGCAAGGAAGGCACCGTGACCATTGATGCCGTGCGGACCGATGACAACCTGCATGTCTCGGTGCGCGACTCCGGTCACGGACTGCCGGAGGGCCGGGTCGGTCAGGGGCTGGGTACGCAGATCATCCGCACCCTGATCCAGGGCGAACTCGGCGGCACGATCGACTGGCACGGCAGCGAAGGCGAAGGCACTGAAGTGTCGATCGATATCCCGACGCGCTGGCTCAATAAATAGAGCGGAGCCAGCGCCTCGGGCGACCGGTATTAGGCGGCGGTGGCTCAGGAAGCGCGGCGTGCGCGGGCAGCGCGGCGCTTGAGTGCGCGGCGCTCGTCCTCGGACAGGCCGCCCCAGACGCCCGAGTCCTGGCTGGTCTCAAGGGCGTACTGCAGGCAGACCTCGGTCACCGTGCAGGTGGCGCAGACAGTCTTCGCCTTTTCGATCTGGTCTACGGCCGGGCCGGTGTTTCCCACAGGGAAAAACAGCTCGGGGTCGACGGTCAGGCAGGCGGCTTTGTCGCGCCAATCCATAGTGGCTCCTCGGTATGGGTGATGGGTGAGCGATCGCGTTGCGACGACTCTTTTCGTGCAACGAATCGGGAATCGTCGCTCATCTGTAGTGCGAGCGGTTGCTCGCCCCACGCCGCTGTGGGAGCACATGACTGTTAACATTGTGTGACAGTGCGGATACAAAATCAAGGCTTTTCTGGCGGTATCCAGGAATTCACAGGAGGCAGTGTGACAGATCAGAGCTTGCGGTCGCCTTCGCTTGCCATAGCAGCCGCGGCGGTCCTTGCGATCGAGGGAGCCGCGCTGGTCGTGTTCGCGCTCATCGACCTCTTTGAGCTCGGCGCAGGTGAGGCCGCGTCCCTGCCGACGGCGATCGCGCTGATCGTGCTGATCCTGATCGGCGCCGCGGCGCTTCTCACGTTCGCAGTGGGTGCCCGACGAGGGCTGATGTGGGCGCGCTCAGGAGGAGTGGTGCTTCAGGTGATCGCGATCGCGCTGGCCTTGGCATCGCTCACAGTGCAACCCGTCGTATGGCCGTTCGTGCTCGGTGTCGGAATCCCCGGGCTCCTCGGCTTCATTCTGCTGATCGCGTCCACTCGCAAAGAAGCGCGCGTGGTGGCAGAACCAGACGCGGAGAGCGAAACCTGATCAGCTGTCGAGACCGAGGGCCTTGCGCAGCCGAGCCACGTGACCGGTGGCCTTGACGTTGTACTGAGCGAGGGTGATCACGCCCTGCTCGTCGAGGACGAAGGTCGAGCGGATGACGCCTTCGATCACCTTGCCATAGTTCATCTTCTCGCCCCAGACACCGTATGCGGTGTGAACGGCGTGATCAGGGTCGCTCAGCAGCGTGAAGGTGAGGCCGTCGCGCTCACGGAACTTCGCGAGCTTCGCCGGCTCATCACGGGACACCCCGACGACACGGTAGCCGGCACCTTGCAGCGACGAGATGCTGTCGCGGAAGTCGCAGGCCTGCGTGGTGCACCCGGGAGTCATCGCAGCGGGGTAGAAGTACAGAATGGTCTTCTCCCCGCGCAGGTCGGACAGGCTGACAGAATTGCCGTCCTGGTCGAGGAGCGTGAAAGCAGGGGCAGGGGTTCCGGGGGCAAGGCGCAGATCAGTCACGCCCCCAGCCTACTTGGCGTCTCGTCCGTCGTGCTTGTCCGCGAAGGTCTGCAGCAGGCGCTGCAGCGAATCGAGTCGGGAGAGTTCCGCAGGGTTCAGCTCGCCGTTCTCAGCTGCCTCGATCAGCGCACAATCTGGAGCGTCCGCCAGATGGGTGCATCCGCGCGGGCAGCTCTCGGCGATCTCGGCCAGCTCGGTGAATGACGCGAGAATATTCGACGTGTTGACATGACCGAGACCGAACGACCGAACGCCAGGCGTATCGATCACCCAGCCGGTGCCCTCTTCGCTCTCGTACCGCAGCGACACGGTGGACGACGATGTGTGGCGACCGCGACCGGTCACCTGGTTCACGTGTCCCGTCGCGCGTCCGGCTGTCGGGACGAGCGCGTTCACGAGCGTCGATTTTCCGACGCCCGAGTGCCCGACGAAGACGGTCGAGTGGCCGACGAGCGAAGCGCCGATCTCATCGACGGGCATCGTGGCCTGCGCGCTCGTGAACACCTGCAGGTCGAGACCCGCGAAGTGGGTGAGGAACTGTGTCGGGTCTGCCAGGTCGGTCTTCGTGACGACCAGAAGAGGGCGGATGCCAGCATCCAGAGCCGCGACGAGATAACGATCGACGAGACGCGGACGGGGTTCCGGGTCTGCCGCGGCGACCACGATGAGCATCTGGTCGGCATTGGCAACGATCACGCGTTCGACCTGATCGGTGTCGTCTGCGCTTCGGCGCAGCAACGAAGAGCGATCCACGATCCCCACGATTCGTGCCAGCGTTCCTGCCGCGCCGGACTTGTCGCCGACGACGCGGGCCTTGTCGCCGGTGACGATCGGGTTGCGGCGCAGCTCTCTGGCGCGAGTGGCGGTGATGACGCGCTCGTCGGGGGTGTCTTCGTCGACCATCACGCTGTAGCGGCCTCGGTCCACGCCGAGGACACGGCCGATCTCCGCGTCTTCATGCGCCGGGCGGCGCTTGGTGCGGGGCCGGTTCGCTTTGGGGTTCGGACGCGTGCGGATGCTGCTCTCGTCGAAGTCCTCGAATCCATCGTCGAGGTCATCATCGGGAGAGAGCCAGCTCACGCGCTGGTGCCTTCTTCCAGCATCCGCTCCCACAGTTGTGTGAATTCGGGAAGCGTCTTCGCGGTTGTCCCGATGTCGTCGATCACGACTCCGGGCACGCGCAGGCCGACGAGCGCACCGGTGGTGGCGAGTCGGTGATCGTGGTACGCACCCCATTCGCCGCCATGCAGCGGGCGTGGGACGATGCGCATGCCATCGGGAAGCTCTTCGATCTCGCCGCCGAGAGCGGCGAAGTTGCTGATGAGTGCTGCAATGCGATCTGTCTCGTGCATGCGGATGTGGCCGATGCCGCGGATCGTGGTGGGGCCGTCGGCGAATGCCGCAAGACCGACGATCGTGGGGGAGAGCTCGCTCGCCGCCGACAGGTCCAGGTCCAGTCCGCGGATGCGGTCGCCCGCGCGCACCGTCATGGTGCCGCTGTGACGGCTCACGTGTGCCCCCATGGCCTGGAGGATCTCAGGGAGCAGCGCGCCAGGCTGTGTGGAGTGCAGTGGCCACCCGGTGATCGATACTTCGCCGCCGGTCACCATCGCCGCGGCGAGGAATGGCGCAGCGTTGGAGAGATCCGGCTCGATCGCGATCTCCTTCGCGCGCGGAACACCGCTCTCCACGAGCCACTCACCCGCTGCCGGCCGCTCGATGCGGATCCCGCGACGGCTCAGCGCCTCGATCGTCATGTCGATGTGGGGGAGGCTCGGCAGATGCTCACCGGTGTGCACGAGATGCAGCCCGACGTCGAAACGAGGTGCGGCCAGCAGGAGTCCGGAGACGAACTGGCTGGATGCGGAGGCATCGATCTCGACACGACCGCCGCGGATGCGTCCGTGACCGCGGACGGTGAACGGAAGCGACCAGGTTCCTTCGTCATCGATATCGACGCCGAGGTCGCGGAGCGCCGTGATCATCGCTCCCATCGGACGATGCAGTGCGTTCGCGTGTGCGGTGACGTGCACATCCTCACGGGCAAGGCCGGCCAAGGGTGCGATGAAGCGCATGACGGTGCCGGCCTGACCGCAGTCGATCGTGCTGTCGCCGCGCAGAGGTGCGGGGGTGACCAGCAGATCAGGGCCGAACTCCCCGTGGCCCTCCACCTCTTCGATCGTGATGCCGAGTGCACGAAGCGCCTCGATCATCCGGCGCGAATCATCGGAGTGGAGAGGGGCCGTCAACCGGCCAGGCCCATCGGCGATCGCGGCGATCACCAGCTCTCGATTGGTGAGTGACTTCGACCCGGGAATGGTGACGGTCGAGTGCACAGCGCCGGTGACCGCTGGTGCGTCGTACGCGCCAGCGGTAGGGGAAGGGGAATACGTTGTGTCGCTCATCGGTTCCAACCATAGTGAATGGCCCTGTGAACGCTGCGGCCGTCGAAACGCTGAGAAGGGAGTGGTGATGACAGCTACGCTGGAACGTCGTGTCGAAGACATCGTCGGCCTAGACTGGCCCGTGATGGATGACATGACCCCCGCAGACGCCACGAGCACCGCTCAGCGCGAGTTCGAGGAACAGGCGATCCCCTTCATGGATCAGCTGTACGCCGCGGCCATGCGCATGACGCGCAACCCTGCCGACGCCGCAGACCTCGTCCAAGAGACCTTCGTCAAGGCGTTCGCGTCGTGGTCGTCATTCACCCAGGGCACGAACCTCAAGGCGTGGCTCTACCGGATCCTGACGAACACGTACATCAACATCTACCGCAAGAAGCAGCGCGAGCCCTATCAGGGCACGATCGACGAGCTCGAAGACTGGCAGATGGGCGGTGCGGAATCGACGACTGCGTCGCACAGCCGCTCCGCCGAGGCAGAGGCGATCGATCGGATGCCGGCATCGGTCGTCAAGGACGCGCTGCAGGAGGTCCCTGAGGACTTCCGGCTGGCCGTGTACCTGGCAGATGTCGAGGGCTTCGCGTACCAGGAGATCGCCGACATCATGAAGACCCCTATCGGCACCGTGATGAGCCGTCTGCATCGTGGCAGGCGGATGCTTCGCGAGTTGCTGGCAGATTATGCCGCTGAGCGAGGAATCGCCACGGCGAGTACGAGGAGCACGAAATGAGCGATTGCGGCTGCGACAAAGCGCGTCAGGATCTGGAGGAGTACCTCCGCAACGAGGTATGCAAAACCCAGCACTCTGTGCTCAAGGAGCACATCGAGAACTGCCCGGAGTGCCGGGATGAGGCGCTGGTGGCAAAGACTCTGACCGAGGTCGTCGCTCGCGCCTGCAAGGAGAGCGCCCCGGAAGAGCTGCGCGATCAGGTTCTCGCTCGACTCCGCGTGGCTGCCGCGCACTGATCTTTTCGGGCGTGCGGACTGCGGAGTCCCATAGGCTGGGACGATGACCGACGCACGCCAGATCCCCGTCGACCCCGAATCCTTCGAACGCCTGGCAGGTCAGCAGCTGACCTACCGCACGATCGACGCCTCATCTCCGGCTGATACCGAAGCGTTCGTCCGCGCGGATGCGCGCGGATTCCTGGACGCGGACCCCGCGGCCGACGTCGTCGAGGCGGATGCTGCGGCGATCGCCGATCGTCGCAACGTCGGCGTGTTCGAAGCAGGCGCCGCCGAGGGCTCCTGGCCCGTCGCGACGGTGAACTCCTGGCTCACACCACTGACGATCCCCGGCGGCGAGATCGACATGTGGGCCATCAGCTCCGTCACCGTCTCCGGTACTCACCGGCGCCGTGGCATTGCACGGGCACTGCTCGAGGGCGAACTGCGCTCTGCGGCAGCATCCGGCACCGCGATCGCGGGCCTGACCGTCTCGGAAGCGACGATCTACGGCCGTTATGGGTTCGCTCCTGCCGTTCCGATGGCCGCAATGGCCATCGATACCCGCCGTGCCGGCTGGGCGGCCGGCGCCCCCGTCGGACGCCTGGAGTACCTGGACAAGGCGGGGCTGCGCGATAACCTCGCAGCCTTCCACGAAGTGGAGCGCACTCAGCGATCCGGCCAGGTTGCCGGATGGGAACGCCGCTGGGATCGAATCGCGGGGCTCGCGCCGGGGAATCCCTCTGCTGCTGCCGTTCGCGGTGTGCGCTATCTCGACAAGCACGGCGCGGCACGGGGAGTGCTCGCTTACACACTCACGGAGATCCCCGGAGCTTTCCGGTTCGAGTTGAAGATCTCGCTGCTGACGGCAGTGACTGATGAAGCGCTCGTCGCGCTCTGGGGTTTCGCCTTGCAACATGACCTTGTCGACAAGGTGACCGCTGATCTGCGGCCCACCGACGACCCGCTGCCGTGGCTCGTGAAGGATCCGCGCGGCGTCGAGGTGCGAGTGCACGACCACGGCTGGCTGCGGATTCTCGATGTGCGCGAGGGGCTGGAAGCGCGCACGTACCGCGCACCGCTCGACCTCGTGCTGCGCGTCGAGGACCCGCTCGGGTTCACGACCGGAAGCTGGCGGCTGTCTGTCGCAGACGGCCGCGCGAAGGTCGAGGCATCGGATGCCGCGACCGCGGACGCGACCCTCGACATCGGCACGCTCTCAGCGATGTACGCCGGGGGAGTGAGCGCGAGGGAGCTGCTTGCCGCGGGGCGGCTGTCGACGACGGCAGAGATCGCCGCGTCGCTCGACGACGCCTTCCGCGCTATCCGGGCGCCCGCCCTCAGCATCTGGTACTAAGGACGGGCGGCCGGATCAGCCGAGGGTCAGAGCCTGCTTGATCAGGTCGGCCTGCTCGATCGCGTGCACCTTGGACGAACCCGTCGCAGGTGACGCCGAAGCAGTCCGGGAGATGACGCGGAAACCTCGCTCGCGGACCTTCGCGAACTCGAGGGCCAGGAACGGCCATGCGCCCTGGTTTTCGGGCTCATCCTGCACCCACACGAGCTCAGCATCGGGGTACGAGTCGGTGATCTTCTTCAGCGCATCGAGCGGCGTGGGGTAGAGCTGCTCGAGACGCACGAGGGCGATCTCCGCGTTCGGGTTCTTGTCGAGCTCGCTGCGCAGATCCCAGTGGATCTTGCCGGAGTGCAGCAGCACGCGCTTCACCGAATCACGGGTCAGCTCGCGACTGTCGTCAAGGACCGGTTCGAAACGACCCTGGGTGAAGTCTTCGACGCTGCTGGTCGCACCGCGCAGTCGCAGCATCGCCTTCGGGGTGAAGACGATCAGCGGCTTGCGGGGGCGGGCGTAGGCCTGACGGCGCAGCAGATGGAAGTACGACGCGGGGGTCGATGGACGAGCGACGATCATGTTCTCCTGCGCGCACAGCTGCAGGAAGCGCTCGATGCGCGCAGAGGAGTGGTCAGGGCCCTGACCCTCGTAGCCGTGCGGGAGCAGGAGCGTGACGCCGGACTGCTGGCCCCACTTCTGCTCAGCAGCAGAGACGTACTCGTCGACCACGGCCTGAGCGGTGTTCGCGAAGTCGCCGAACTGGGCCTCCCACAGCACGAGTGCTTCGGGAGCCTCGACGGAGTAGCCGTACTCGTATGCCATTGTGGCGTACTCGCTGAGCAGCGAGTCATACACGAAGAAACGACCCTGGCTCTCAGAGAGGTTGGCCAGCGGCAGCCATTCCTGGCCGTTCGCACGGTCGTGCATGACGGCGTGGCGCTGCACGAAGGTGCCGCGGCGCGAGTCCTGACCGGCCAGACGCACCGTGGTGCCCTCGGCGAGCAGCGAGCCGAAGGCGAGAAGCTCACCGAAGCCCCAGTCGATGCCTCCCGACTTGGTCATCGCGACCCGCTTGTCCAGCAGCTGCTGGATCTTCGGGTGCACGGTGAAGCCTTCCGGCTTGTTGGCGAACGCTTCACCGATGAGACCCACGACCTCGCGGGAGATGCCGGTCACCTCAGGTTCGCCCACGACCTCGTCCACGGGGGAGAGGTCAGGCGCGATCGGTGTTGCCCCGGTCTCGGCCGCGTGCGTCTCGGCGAAGGCGACCTCGAGGCGACTCTGGAAGTCGTCCTTGGCCTGCTCGTACTCTTCCTCGGTGATGTCACCGCGTCCGACGAGGGCCTCGGTGTAGAGCTTGCGCACCGAGCGCTTCGCCTGGATGAGATCGGTCATCAGCGGCTGCGTCATCGAGGGGTCATCGCCCTCGTTGTGGCCGCGTCGGCGGTAGCAGACAAGGTCGATGACGACGTCGGAATGGAACCGCTCGCGGTATTCGAAGGCGAGCCGAGCGACGTGGATGACAGACTCGGGGTCATCGCCGTTAACGTGGAAGATCGGCGCCTGGATCGTCTTTGCAACGTCGGTCGCGTAGACCGATGTGCGGGCATCCGTCGGCGTCGTGGTGAAGCCGACCTGGTTGTTGACGACCACGTGAATGGTGCCGCCGGTGCGGTAGCCGCGCAGCTGCGACATCTGCAGAGTCTCGACGACCACTCCCTGTCCGGCGAACGCCGCGTCGCCGTGCACGAGGATCGGCAGCCACGAGAACGTGCCGATGGGCTTGCGGTCCTGCTTGGCACGGACGATTCCCTCGAGCACACCATCGACCGTTTCAAGGTGGGAGGGGTTGGCTGCGAGGTACACCGGCAGTTCGGAGCGGTCATCTGCGATGAAGGTGCCCTCGGTGCCGAGGTGGTACTTCACGTCTCCCGAGCCGCGCTGGTTGCCGGGGGTCTGGGTGCCCTCGAACTCGCGGAAGACCTGTCCGTAAGTCTTGCCGGCGATGTTGGTGAGCACGTTCAGGCGGCCGCGGTGGGCCATGCCGATCGCGGCACCGTCGAGCCCTGCGGTGGCAGCGCCCTGCAGGATCTCATCGAGCAGGGGGATCAGCGACTCGCCGCCCTCGAGCGAGAAGCGCTTCTGGCCGACGAACTTCGTCTGCAGAAACGTCTCGAAGGCCTCAGCCTCGTTGAGCTTGCGGAGAACGCGCAGCTGCTCGTCGTGACCAGGCTTCTGGTACTTGACTTCGACCTTCTCCTGGAACCAACGACGCTGCTCGGGGTTCTGGATGTGCATGTACTCGATGCCGAGCGTGCGGCAGTACGAGTCGCGCAGCACGCCGAGGATGTCGCGCAGCTTCATCACGCGCTTGCCGCCGAAGCCACCGGTGACGAATTCGCGGTCGAGGTCCCAGAACGTCAGACCGTGGCTTTCGATCTCAAGATCGGGGTGCGAACGCTGCACGTACTCGAGCGGGTCGATGTCGGCCATGAGGTGGCCGCGGACACGGTACGAGTTGATGAGCTCCTGTACGCGGGACTGCTTGTCGACGCGCTCAGCGAGGTCGACGGCGATGTCAGCGTTCCAGCGGATCGGCGCGTACGGGATGCGCAGGGCGGAGAAGATCTCCTCGTAGAA
This sequence comes from Microbacterium zouquanmingi, assembly GCF_052266675.1. Classification (NCBI taxonomy): domain Bacteria; kingdom Bacillati; phylum Actinomycetota; class Actinomycetes; order Micrococcales; family Microbacteriaceae; genus Microbacterium; species Microbacterium zouquanmingi. The sequence continues at coordinate 454,132 of NZ_JBQPRA010000003.1, read as the reverse complement.
GTCACGCTGTCCGATGAGCAGCTCGTGCACCTTCTTGAGGAACTCGCCCGAACCCGCACCCTGGATGACACGGTGGTCGTAGGTGCTGGTGAGCGTGATGGTCTTGCCGATGCCGAGCTCGGTGAGCGTCTTCTGGCTGGAGCCCTGGAACTCGGCCGGGTACTCGAGAGCGCCGGCGCCGATGATGCAGCCCTGGCCGTTCATCAGACGAGGCACGGAGTGCACGGTGCCGATGCCACCGGGGTTCGTCAGAGAGACGGTCGCTCCGGCGTGATCTGCGGCGGTGAGCTTGTTGCCCCGTGCACGGGTGACGAGGTCTTCGTATGCCGCGAGGTACTCGGTGAAGGTGAGGGTGTCTGCACGCTTGATGCTGGGCACCATGAGCGCGCGAGTGCCATCGGGCTTGGGGAGGTCGATCGCGATTCCGAGGTTGACATGGGCCGGCGCCACGACAGACGGCTTTCCGTCGATCTCGGCGTACGCGACGTTCTGGCTCGGGAACTCCTTGAGCGTCTTGATCAGCGCCCAGCCGATGAGGTGGGTGAAGCTGACCTTGCCGCCGCGCGAGCGCGCCATGTGGTTGTTCATGACGATGCGGTTGTCGATCATCAGCTTCGCCGGGATCGTGCGCACGCTCGTTGCCGTGGGGATAGTCAGCGACTTGTCCATGTTCACCGCGAGCGTCTTGGTCAGACCTCGAAGCGGCGTGACCTGGTCGGCGTTCTCTTCGTTCGGATCTTCCTTCGGCGCAGGCTTCGGAGCCTGCGCAGGGATCGGCGCCTGCTTCGCAGGCTTGGCCGTCGTCTTCGCGACGGGCTGCGATCCGATGACCGGAATAGGAGCAGTCACTGGATGCTGGTCACCCGAAGCGTTCACCGTGGGGGAAGCGGGAACGACGACTGCGGCATCCGGTGCGTAATTCTCCAGGATCGGCCACCACTCCTTGTCCACGGAGTTGCGGTCAGCTTTGAACTGCACATACAGCTCGTCGACGAGCCAGGAATTGGCTCCGAAATCTCCGTCGTCCGAACCCCCGACGCCGGCTGTTTGGCCTGCCACGCGCTATCGCCCTCTTTCATCGCTGAAGATCTGTCAACGCGCGATATCCCCGGATTTCCCAGGGATGCGCGTTCTACCTTCTAGCCTAACGTGTTCTGCTGGGCAGGCACGTGCGACGTCGCACCGACGCAGGCACAAAAAAGCGAGGAGAAAGCTACCTTGTAGTTATGAAGTTCGTCAGTGAGCAGCCCGCTGTAGATCTCACCTATTCCGATGTCTTTCTGGTGCCTCGGCGATCGGACATCACGAGTCGACTCGACGTCGATCTCGCACCTCACGACGGGACCCCCGCGACCATTCCACTGGTGGCCTCGAACATGAACTCCGTCACCGGCCCCCGGCTCGCTGCTGTGCTCGCGCGACGCGGCGGGATCGGCATCCTTCCGCAGGACATGCCGCTGCAGGAGCTGGATGCTGCGATCCGCGATGTCAAGGCGCAGCCGGTGGCGTGGGACACGCCTCTCGTGCTGTCGCCAGCGGCCACCGTCGCCGATGCACGGGAGCTGCTGCCCCCGGTGAATGGGCACGGCGTGGTCGTCGCGAAAGGGGCGGGGCGGATCGAAGCATCCGCGATCGTCGGCATCCTCTCGGCTTCGCGCCTTGCCACCGCACTATCTGATGCCCGCCTCGGCGACCTCGTGCACGCAGGGACTCCTTCGCTCGATGCAGAAGACGCCGCCGATGCCCGCGGGGCATTCGACGTCATCATTGAAACCGGTGCGGAGCTCGTCACCGTGACCGACCGCGGCCACCTCGTCGGCACTCTGAGCGCTCGCAGCGCACTGCGGTCCACTCTCTATGCACCCGCGATCGACTCGCGCGGGCGTCTCGCGGTCGGAGCGGCTATCGGCATCAACGGCGACGTCGCCGCGAAGGCCCGCGCCCTGGCCGCTGCTGGGGTGGACGTGCTCGTCGTCGACACAGCGCACGGTCATCAGGAGAGCATGCTGCGTGCTCTCGCCACAGTCGCGGAGCTGGACCTCGGCATCCCTCTGGTTGCGGGAAACATCGTCACCGCCGACGGCGTGAACGATCTCGTCGAGGCGGGAGCGACGATCCTCAAGGTCGGCGTCGGGCCGGGTGCGATGTGCACCACCCGCATGATGACCGCGGTCGGGCGCCCGCAGTTCTCTGCTGTGCTCGAGACAGCGGAAGCGGCTCGGGCAGCCGGTGCACACGTGTGGGCCGACGGGGGAGTGCGTTACCCGCGCGATGTCGCTCTCGCGCTCGCCGCAGGCGCGGCATCCGTAATGATCGGCTCCTGGTTCGCTGGCACGCTCGAAGCTCCAGGGCGATTGCAGGCCGATGCCGAAGGCCGCATCTACAAAGAGTCGTGGGGGATGGCATCGACGAAGGCCGTGCAGGCACGGTTCGGACGACTCGACGCCTATGAGCGTGCGCGCAAGGAGCTGTTCGCCGAAGGGATCTCCTCGTCGAAGATCTACCTCGACCCGCTGCGTCCTGGCGTCGAGGATCTGCTGGACATGATCACTTCGGGGGTGCGGTCGTCGTTCACCTATGCGGGGGCGTCGTCTGTGCCCGAGTTCCACGAGCGTGCGCTGGTCGGGCGCCAGTCGGCTGCCGGGTACGAAGAGGGCAAGGCGCTGCCCGTCAGCTGGTAGCGCGCGCTGCTGTTTCCTGTTCGGCGCTGCTGTTTCCTGTTCACGCGGCAGAAGTTTCAGGAGCGCGAACAGGAAACGGCCGCGCGAGCGTGCGGGGGCCGTCGCAGTGACTCGTTCTCCACAGAACGCGATATCGCTCGAGTTGTTCGAGAAGGCGACTTGGCGATCCGGATGCTGTCGTCACTGTGCCAGCATCCAGAGATGGTGATGCAGACCGAGCATCCGATCATCGTGCATCGTGCATCGGAGACGAGAGCGCGACGGCGGACTCCTGAACGATCGGAAGCTCAAGCAGCGGGTGCGCGACGGGGTGTTTCGGCGCGTCATCGCAGGCAGTTACGTGCGCGATGCGGAATGGAGACGACTGACATGGATGCAACAGCATCTCGTGCGAGTCCTTGAAGTCGCAGACCGTGCGCGGGGCCCGCTTGTGTTCACGCACAGCGCCGCCGCAGCCGTTCACGCAATCGATCGGATCGGGACGTGGCCGAAGCTGGTGGACGTGCGCATCGCGCAGAGTACCGGCGGCCGCTCATCCGGCGCTGTCCGCCGACGCGCGCTGGGATTCGATGGCGTGGATCTGGTCGAGTGGCGCGGGCACCTGGTCACGTCGCCGGCGCAGACATCCGTCGATCTTGCGGCAGAAGGCAGTTTCACCGCCGGTGTCATCGCGTTCGACCAGGTGCTGTGGGCACGAAGGAAAGGCGGTCCGCTCACTGGGCGTGAAGTTGTGCTGCGTGCGATCGATGTGAATCAGCGACGCGGGTATGCGCGAGTGCCGATCGCGATCGACTTCAGCACGAGCCTGGCTGACATTCTCAACGGACGCACTCCCGAGCAGGCGCTGCTGGAAGAGAAGGACCGGGCGGATGCGCTCCGTCGACAGGTGTCGGCTCTGTCACGGTGGCGGACTCCGGATCATCGGGATCCGGCTCGGCTCTACAGCATCCTCACCGCTGATGGGCTGCCGTCTCGCTTTCCGCCTCCGCGCAGGCGTTCTTGAGCTGTCGCTGTCGCTACGGCATCCCTGGCGCGTCGCGCGGCTCTTCGCTGTTCGCGCTGCTGAAACTTCTGCCGCGCGAGCAGAGAATGACAGCGCGTGCCAGGAAACGGCTGGTAGCGCGAGCGCCTCTCTGAAACTCACAGCAAAAGCAGAAAGGCGCGCCTGAGGGATCGGTAGAATCATAGGCACCATGGACGACCCTCCCAGTTGTAGTACTTCGCCCCACTGCCCGCGCTGCCACTCCACGGAGGGAAGCGTCTGATGGATTACGTCATGTTGGGCGTGGGGCTCCTCCTCACAGTCGGAACAGGTCTTTTCGTCGCGAGTGAGTTCGCACTGGTCAATCTCGACCGCGCAGAACTCGAAGCGCGCCAGGCTCGTGGCGAGTCCCGCCTCGCGATCACGATCGGCGCGCTCAAACACACCTCCACACATCTGTCGTCCGCGCAGCTCGGCATCACACTGACCACGCTGCTGACCGGTTACACGATGGAACCGGCGCTGTCGAACCTCCTTCGACCCGTGCTCAGCGCGTGGGGCGTGGCCGAAGGCGCTGTCCAGCCGATTTCGACGGTCGTTGCGATGACCGGCGCGACCGTGCTGTCGATGATTCTCGGCGAGCTCGTGCCGAAGAACTTCGCCCTCGCGCTGCCGCGTGCCACCGCGAAGCTCGTCGTGCCGTTCCAGGTCGCATTCACGACGGTCTTCAAGCCGGCGATTCTCCTGCTCAACGGCAGCGCGAACGGCATCATACGGTCCTTCGGCATCGAGCCGAAGGAAGAGCTCTCCGGCGCACGCACCGCAGAGGAGCTGTCATCGCTCGTGCGACGCTCAGCCAGCGCCGGCGTGCTCGAAGCCGATACCGCCTCCCTGCTCGACCGCACACTGACTTTCTCGCGACTCTCGGCAGATGATGTGATGACCCCTCGTCCGAGCATGCATGCGATCGCCGCGGGAGACACCGCCGAAGACGTCATCCAGCTCGCACGACGCACAGGCCACAGCCGCTTCCCCGTCTACGACGACGATCTGGATGACATCACAGGTGTCGTCCATCTCAAGGCCGCCGTCTCCGTGCCGCGTGATCGACGCTCCGAGGTGCCGGTCGGCGCCCTGTCGACCGAACCGCTGCGTGTTCCAGAGACCCAGCACCTCGACGTGCTCATCTCCGAGCTGCGGGCCAAGGGGTATCAGCTCGCTGTCGTCGTCGATGAGTACGGCGGAACTGCGGGCATCGTCACTCTCGAGGACCTCGTCGAAGAGATCGTCGGCGAAGTCGCTGACGAGCATGATCGCAGCCGTGCCGGTGTGGTTCAAGGGCGCGACTCGATCACATTCCCCGGCGAACTGCGCCCCGATGAACTGCGAAGTCGCACCGGCGTGCGCGTGCCAGAAGGAGACGTGTACGACACCGTGGGCGGTTACATGATGAGCGTGCTCGAACGCGTGCCCTCCACCGGTGACGAGGTAACCCTCGACTCCGGCATCCTGCAGGTCGTCCGCATGGAAGGCCGGCGTGTCGACCGCATTCGGTACACGCCGTCCCCTGTTGATGCCGATGCTGAGGAGGCGGCCCGATGAACGACTGGTCGGGAATCGTCTGGCTCGTGGTCCTGCTGATCGCGAACGCTTTCTTCGTCGGCGCCGAGTTCGCCGTGATCTCTGCCCGCCGCTCGCAGATCGAACCGCGGGCGGAGGAGGGCTCGCGCGCAGCGAAGACCGCGCTGTACGCGATGGAGCACGCAACTCTGATGCTCGCCACCTCGCAGCTCGGCATCACGATCTGCTCGCTGCTGATCCTCAATGTGTCCGAACCCGCGATCCACCACCTGCTCGGCATCCCGATGCACGCCTTCGGGTGGGCGGATGCTGTCGTGGACGTCGTCGCCTTCGTCATCGCGCTCGTGCTGGTCTCGTACCTGCACGTCGTCTTCGGCGAGATGGTGCCGAAGAACCTCGCGTTCTCCATCCCTGATCGGGCGGTGCTCATCCTCGCTCCGCCGCTGGTGTGGGTATCGAAGATCTTCCACCCGGTGATCTGGGTGCTCAATTCGGCTGCGAATGGCGTACTACGTCTGTTCCGCGTCGAGCCGAAGAACGAGGCCGCCTCTACCTTCACGATCGACGAGGTCGCCACGATCGTCAACCAGTCGCGCCGCGAGGGCGTGCTCTCGGATGCCTCGGGGGCTGTCGCCAAGGCCGTGGAGTTCACGGACAAGAAGGCCCGCGATGTCGCTGTCGCGCTCAGCGACCTCGTCACGCTGCCGCAGGCGACGACACCTGACGACATCGAGCGCGCTGTGGCTCGCTACGGCTTCTCGCGCTACGTGATCGTGGACGACGAGAGCATGCCGGTCGGATATGTGCACCTGAAGGATATCCTTCGGGCCTCAGAGGGGGAGGACGCGGAAACCCTGACTGCTGCGCCGATTCCCTCCAAGCGCATTCACCACATGGTGCCGGTGCAGGAGAACACCGATCTCGAAGATGCCCTGGCGATCATGCGTCGCGCAGGTCGCCATCTCGCCAGGGTACGCAACGATCAGGGCGAGACGACCGCGGTGCTGTTCCTCGAGGACATCATCGAAGAGCTCGTCGGTGAGGTTCAGGATGCTACGCGAAAGGTGCGCGGCAGGTAGAGGAGGCCGCTCAGCGCCAGCGTGCGCGCAGGTACTGTGACGGCCACTCGACCTCTGCTGCCAGCTCATGCGCGGCCCGCAATGCGAAATGCGGGTCGCGCAGCCACTCGCGTGCGGCGAAGATTGCATCTGCTGATCCTTCGACCAGGATCTGCTCGGCCTGCTCTGCCGTGGTGATCAGGCCGACGGCTGCGACCGGGATGCGCCCGTCCTGGCGCACGGCAGCGGCCAGCGGCACCTGATACCCGGGGTGTACGTCGATCGTCTGGTGCGCCACGAGTCCGCCGCTGGAGACGTCGATGAGGTCAGCGCCCTTCTCCATCGCCCACTCCGCGACGGAAGTGGCCTCTGCCACGGTGAACCCGCCCTCCGCATGGTCAGTGGCGGATATCCGCACGAAGATCGGCACATCAGCGCCTGCGACATCGCGCACGCTCTCGATGATGCGGAGCAGGAGCCTGGCGCGGTTCTCGAGCGAACCGCCGTACTCGTCCTCGCGCCGGTTCGACAGCGGGGAGAGGAACTGATGCAGAAGGTACCCGTGGGCACCGTGCAGCTCGAGAACGTCGAACCCGGCATCCAGGGCCCGCCGCGCGGCCGTGCGGAACCCCGCCACAATACGCTCGAGACCCGCCGCATCCAGCTCGAGCGGCTCGGCGAAACCCTCGAAGGCGATGGCAGAGGGCGCGACCGTCAGCCATCCGCCTTCAGCTTCGGCAACGGATCCGCGCTGATCGGCCCACGGCCACCACGTTGACGCCTTGCGCCCTGCGTGTGCGAGCTGGATGCCGGCGCGACTGCCGCGGTCATGGATCGCCTGCACGATCGGCGCCCACGCGTCTCGCTGTTCGTCATTCCAGATCCCGGCGTCGCGTGGCGAGATGCGGCCTTCCGGGGTGACGCTGGTGGCCTCGGCGACGATGAGCCCAGCACCACCCGAGGCGAACTGCGCGAGATGGGCGTGGTGCCATTCCTGCACGACGCCGTCGATTGCGCTGTACATGCACATCGGCGACACCCACAGGCGGTTCGAGAACGTGGCGGAACGGATGCTGAGCGGGGAGAACAGGAGAGTCACATCTCGAACGTATCGTGCGCAGGACGCGGATCAGCGCGCTAGCGTTGAACCCATGGTCGATGTGGGCAGATGGTCCCGTACGGATACGGTGCGCCTGCTGCGCGTGCCGACGTCGACGGATGACAAGTATTCCCGTGGGGTCGTCGCACTTCGCACCGGATCGAACGCCTATCCTGGCGCCGCTGTGCTGGGCGTCGACGCGGCGTGGCGTGCAGGTGCGGGTTACGTCCGATTCGTCGGCGAGGGGCGTGCAGCGGATGCGGTGATCGCCCGACGCCCAGAGACCGTCGCTGCTGCGGACATCGGCAGCACGCGGGTGGATGCGTGGGTGATCGGATCGGGTACGGACGCCGCGGGCCGCAGCGCTGACGAAACGCGTGCGCTGCAGGAGATCCTCGCAGGCCCCGCTCCCGTGATCGTCGATGCCGGCGCGCTCGACCTCATCGTCGGAGCGGCGGCACCGTTGATCGTGACGCCGCATGCAGGGGAGTTCGCACGTCTGAGCGAGATGCTCGGGCTCGAGGAGAGCGGCAGCGGCGACAGGGAGGCCGACGTCGCCGAGGTTGCGCGCGCGCTGTCGATCACCGTGCTGCTCAAGGGCGCGACCACGCTCATCGCATCGTCACACGGAGCCTTGACCGCTGTCGCGGCTGGACCGAGCTGGCTTGCCACGGCAGGTACCGGCGATGTGCTCGCAGGAGTGCTCGGCGCCTTGACCGCGGCGAACGCTGGTGCACCGCTTGCAGATATCGCAGCAGCGGGGGCATGGCTGCACGGATACGCGGCGGCGTTGGCATCCGGTGCACGGGACGGGCGCCGCGGGCACCCGATCGTTGCGCTCGATGTGTCGGAGGCACTGCCGGCGGCCATCGGAGAGCTGCTGTCGTGAGGATGCGCACCGCCGGCCTCTGGGCCGTGTTCCTCGCCGTCCATGTGCTGATCGCAGCTCTCGGGTGGCTGTACCCATCCCAGCCGATGGGGGATGTGACTCTCGTGTACCAGCCGTGGTCGCATTCCGCTCTCACCGGTGGTGCGATCGTCGGCATCACCGAGTCGTGGGTGTACCCGCAGCCGGCGTTGCTGCCGATGTTGGCGACACAGCTGATCGCATGGCCCTTGAACGGGCTCGTCGGCGCCATGGGAGCGTACCTGATCGGATGGGCGGTGCTCATCACCGCGCTGGATGCCATCGCCTTCGCCGTGCTGGTGGGACGCACCGGGACGGCAGCTCGGCGCTCCGCTGGCTGGTTCTGGACGGCGGCGCTCGCGCTGATGGGGCCGATCGCCATGTACCGCATCGACGCGGTGACCGTGCCGATGGCAGTGATCGCCGGATGCTGGCTCGTGAAGCGACCGGCCATCGCCACGCTCCTTCTGACCGTGGCCGCCTGGATCAAGATCTGGCCAGGCGCACTCGTTGTCGGTGCGATCGCCGCTGCGCGCACCCGGATGCGGATCCTGCTGGTGTTCCTCGCCACGAGCGCTGCAGTCATCGTGCTGCTGTTCCTGCTCGGCGCGGATCAGCACCTCTTCGGCTTCCTCACCGAACAGACCGGGCGCGGACTGCAGATCGAAGCAGTGTTCGCGACACCATTCATGTGGATGGCAGCAGCGGGTACGGCATCCATTGACTACAGTTTCGAGATTCTTACCTTCCAGATCGGCGCGCCCGGCGTCGACGTGCTCGCTGCGGTGCTCACTCCGCTCATGGCAGTCGTCGCGGTAGGGATCCTCGTCCTGGGAGCGGTCAAGGCGAGCCGCGGGGCATCTTTCCCCCGACTGTTCCCCCCGCTCGCGCTCGCACTGGTCGCATCGCTGATCGTGACCAATAAGGTCGGTTCTCCTCAGTTCCAGACATGGCTGATCGCACCCGTGATTCTCTGGATCGTGTTCGATCGCACTCGTTCAGGACTGCCGGCGGGGATCGTGCTGGTGCTCAGCGGGCTGACTTGCCTGGTCTATCCGCTGACGTACGACGGGCTGCTGCATGCGCAATGGCTGCCTGTGCTGCTGCTCACCGCGCGCAACGTACTCGTCATCGTGCTCCTGGTCATCGCGATTCGCGCATTGACCCGGGTGCCCGTGGGGCGCGCGGGCAGGCGCAACTGACCACACACTGAAAGGAACACCATGCTCATTGCATTCTCCGTTGCTCCCGGCGGAACCGGAAACACCGATGGCTCCGTCCACGATGCCGTTGCCGCTGCTGTCAAGGTTGTGCGTGAATCAGGGCTGCCACACCGCACGACCAGCATGTTCACCGAGATCGAAGGCCCGGACTGGGACACCGTCATGGCTGTCGTCAAGTGCGCCGTCGACGCAGTGCAGCCGTTCGGATCCCGGGTGTCGCTCGTGCTGAAAGCGGATATCCGCCCTGGGTACTCCGGAGAGCTCGACGCGAAGATCGAGCGACTGGAAGCGGCGATCGAGGAATCCGACTCCTGATAGCCCAGTAGCATTAGCGGGTGAATCACTCCTCGACTCTCTCGAGGGGTGCGGCGAAGATGGCGCTCCTCTCTCTCGCCATCGGCTCTTTCGGAATCGGCATGACCGAGTTCGTCATCATGGGCCTGCTGCCGGACATCGCCCAAGATCTGCTCCCATCGGTGTGGGCGACTTCACCCGACGAGGCGATCGGGCAGACCGGCATCCTCATCTCTCTGTATGCACTCGGCGTCGTCATCGGCGCTCCGACGATCGCGGGCCTGGTCGCGCGCTTCCCTCGCAATCGCGTCATGATCTGCCTCGCGATCGCTCTGACAGTGGGCAACGCCCTCACAGTGATCGCGCCGACGTTCGGTCTCGTCGGCGCCTCACGGCTGCTCGCAGCACTCCCGCACGGCGCGTACTTCGGGATCGGCGCACTGGTCGCAGCCGACGTGCTGGGCCCGGGCAATCGAGCGAAGGGCGTCGCGTTCATCCTCACCGGGCTCACCATCGCGAACGTCGTCGGAGTGCCCGTCGGCACCTTCCTCGGACAGCAGTGGGGGTGGCGGACAGCCTTCTTCGTGGTGACGCTCGTCTTCGCCCTGGCCACGGTGTCGATCGCGCTGTTCGTGCCGAAGCATCCCGGTGACCCCGGACGCACACTGCGCTCAGAACTCGGCGTCTTCAGGGTCGGGCAGGTCTGGCTCACGCTCGGTATCGGCGCGATCGGCTTCGGCGGCTTCTTCGCGGTCTACAGCTACATCGCACCTCTTGTTACCGATGTCGCGGATGCTCCCGAATGGGCGGTGCCGATCGTACTCGTCGTCGTGGGCCTCGGGATGACGGTCGGCAACCTGCTGGGCGGCCACATGGCAGACCGCGACCTGCGTCGCACACTGCTGATGGGCATGGCCGGACTCGTGCTCGTGCTCGCGCTGCTGGCACTGCTGTCGTTCCAGATCATTTTGCTTGCGGTGCTCGCCTTCGCGGTCGGACTGACCTCGTCCATTCTGAGTCCGGCGATTCAGACGCGTCTGATGGATGTCGCCGGCGACAACCAGTCGATCGCGGCAGCCATGAACCACTCCGCATTGAACATCGGCAACAGCCTCGGAGCATTCCTCGGGGGAGTCGTGATCGCGGCAGGATGGGGTTTCACCGCTCCGGCATGGGTCGGCGCAGTGCTTGCGATCATCGGACTGGCGATCACCGCGATCGCCTTTCGAATCGAACGACGAAGCACAGCGGAGCAGTGGTCGGCATAGGGTGATGCCATGGCTCAGTCAATGCTCAACGGTGGGACTGCGGTGCTTCTGCGTGAGCGCGAAGCGAGCATCGAGACGCTGCTGATCCGACGCCCTGACCGAAGCTCGTTCGGCGGTGCGTGGGTGTTCCCCGGCGGTATCGTCGAAGCTGACGATGTCACGGCTGGCGAAGACGAGATCCAGATCGCTGCGCGTGCGGCCGTGCGCGAGTGCGAAGAGGAGGTTGGTCTGCGGCCGATCGATCCGCATGTCTTCTCGTGTTGGGTGCCGCCCGTCGAGGCGCCGAAGCGCGTGCGCACCTGGTTCTTCCTGGCGCACGCGCCAGAAGGCGAGATCCGTCCCGCTCCGCAAGAGGTGATGGAAGCGGCATGGCTCTCACCTGTCGACGCTCTGCAGCGGCACGCCGAGGGCGCGCTGATGCTGTTTCCGCCGACCTGGATCACGTTGAGTGCATTGGCCGCGCACACGAGCGTCGCGGAAGCACTTGCATCCGTGACGGCTCCCGAGACCTATGCGACGCACATTCTGGGCGGCGGGGTGTTTGTCTGGGCAGGTGACGCGCAGCACCCGAGCGGCGGCACCGGGCGACACCGGCTTGAGACCGACATGATGCCCTGGCAGTACACGCGCGACTGAACCGGGGGTTCAGGCCTCCAGCAGACGCTGCAGGTGCATGCCGACGGCATCCGTCTCGATGAGGAATCCGTCGTGACCGAAATCGCTCGTGAGAACGACGGCGTGTCCGTCGTCGATCGTATGCGGCACGCTACGTGCGATGCGCTGCTGTCCGTCCACCGGGAACAGGCGATCGGTGTCGATGCCGAGCACGAGCGTCTTCGCTGTGATCGACTGCAGTGCCGTCTCAACGCCCCCACGGCCGCGACCGACGTCATGGGAGTTCATCGCCTCGACGAGAGTGAGGTAGCTGTTCGCGTCGAAGCGACGAGTGAACTTGTTGCCGTGGAAGTCGAGGTAGGACTCGACGGCGAATCTGCCGCCATGTCCGAGCGGTGAGACATCCGACTGCCAGGAACGCTGAAAGCGCTGATTCAGTTCGATGGGGCTCCGGTAGTTCAGCAGCGCCATGCGTCGCGCGAGGGCGAGCCCTCGATGCGGGCCCTCTCCAATGCTCTGGTCGTAGTACTCGCCGCCCTGGAATCGCGGATCGATGCGGATGGCCTCCAGCTGCACGGAATTCAGTGCGATCTGATCGGCGGTGTTCACCGGGGGAGAGGACAGCACCGCGAGGCGCTCGACTCGTTCTGGGTGCATGATGGCCCACTCCAGCGCGTGCATCCCGCCCATGGATCCGCCGACGACCGCTGACCAGCGCTCGATGCCGAGCGCGTCGGCCAGGAGCACCTGGGCCGCCACCTGATCGCGCACCGTCACGTAGGGAAAACGCGATGCCCACTCGTAGCCGTCCGGAGCGACGCTGGCGGGACCGGTGGATCCCTGGCATCCGCCGAGCATGTTGGGGGCGATCACGCACCAGCGGTCGGTGTCGAGCGGAGCGCCTGGACCGACGATGTCCTCCCACCAGCCGGCGGTCGGATGCCCCGGCCCCGCGTCGCCGCGGAGGTGACTGTCGCCGGTGAGGGCATGCAGCACGAGGATCGCGTTGTCTTTAGCGGTGTTGAGCTCGCCCCACGACTCGTACGCGATGCGGATACTCGGCAGCTCTGCGCCGGTTTCGGTGCGGAAGGCGCCGAAGGAAGCGAACTCTCGATCGCCCGCAGGATCGCCGTCTCGCCAGGCTCCCGTCACGGGAGGGCGAGCGCGGAGAAGCCGTGCATCCGCTTCGGTCACGCGCGCCGAGGGCACGGTGTCTTCAGAGGTGCTCTGCCAGTCCATGTCTCCATTGTCGCCTGCCCGTAGCCCTCAGCGGCCCACGTTACGTGGTCGGATGCGCCGGCGGACACGTCGCAGAAAAGCACGGATCTCGCAGAGTTCCGAAGGAAGTCTGCGAGATCCGTGCGCTATGGCGAGAGGATGCTCAGGCGCGAGCGGCCTCCGATACCCGACGTGCTGCAGCGAGAGCATCATCGAGGTCTGCCTTGAGGTCGTCGACATTCTCAAGTCCGACGGACAGACGCACCAGGCCCGGCGTGACGCCGGCGGTGAGCTGCGCCTCAGGCGAGAGCTGCGAGTGCGTGGTGGATGCCGGGTGGATGACGAGCGAGCGCACGTCACCGATGTTGGCGAGGTGGCTGAACAGCGACAGGCTGTTGACGAACTCGCGACCGGCTTCCACGCCGCCCTTGAGCTCGAACGACAGCACGGCACCGACGCCCTTGGGGGCGTACTCGTTGGCCTTGGCGTACCACGGCGACGAGGGGAGCCCCGAGTAGTTCACCGAAGCGACGTCATCGTGACTCTCGAGCCACTCTGCGATCTCCTGAGCGTTCTGCACGTGGCGCTCGATGCGCAGCGAGAGCGTCTCGACGCCCTGGATGAGGTTCCACGCACTCTGGGGTGCGATGGCAGAGCCGAGGTCGCGGAGCAGCTGCACGCGCGCCTTGATGATGTACGCGAGCGCGTCACCGACCGCAGCGGTGTAGACAGCCCCGTGGTACGAGGGATCGGGCTGGGTGAGCTCGGGGAACTTCTCGGCGTTCTTCGACCACTCGAACTTGCCGCCGTCGATGATCGCGCCGCCGATGGTCGTGCCGTGGCCGCCGAGGAACTTGGTGACCGAGTGCACGACGATGTCGGCACCGTGCTCGAACGGGCGGATGAGGTACGGGGTGGCGATCGTGTTGTCGACGATCAGCGGGATGCCGCTGTCGTGAGCGACGTCGGCGATGCCGCGGATGTCGAGCACGTTGATCTTCGGGTTTCCGATGGTCTCGGCGAAGAACAGCTTCGTGTTCGGGCGGACGGCTGCGCGCCACTCCTCGATGTCATCCTGGTTCTCGACGAAGGTGACCTCTACGCCGAGCTTGGCGAGGGTGTACTTGAAGAGGTTGTACGTTCCGCCATAGATCGAACTCGACGAGACAAAGTGGTCTCCGGCCTGCGCGATGTTCAGCACCGCGAAGGTCGATGCGGCCTGGCCGCTGGCGAGCACGAGGGCACCGGTGCCGCCTTCGAGGGCTGCGAGGCGCTGCTCGAGAACGTCCTGGGTGGGGTTCTGGATGCGGGTGTAGATGTTGCCGAACTCGGCGAGCGCGAAGAGGTTCGCGGCGTGGTCGGCGTTGTCGAACACGTAGGACGTGGTCTGGTAGATCGGCGTCGCGCGCGCCTTCGTCACCGGGTCGGGAGCAGCACCGGAGTGGATCTGCTTGGTCTCGAAACGCCAGGTCTCGGGTGCGGACATGAGTTCCTCCAGGGCGGGTAGTGAGGTCGGTACGGCGGATGCCATTCCTGCGAGAGTACGGAACAACGCCGGTGCCGACAACAGACTGGAAATGTTACGTAACATGCCGCATGCGCGAAAACACGCGGCCAGGTCGTACGGTGGAGACATGGTGACACGGCGTGCAGTGGTGACAGGTGCAAGTTCTGGGATCGGTGAGGCTGCGGTGCGCAACCTGCGTGCCAGGGGCTGGGACGTCGTCGGCGTCGCTCGCCGCGAGGATCGGCTGCGCACTCTCGCCGCCGAGACCGGCGCATCGGCGATCGCGTGCGATCTCACCGATGCGGATGCTGTCGCGGCTCTTATTGCCGAACTCGAAGCATCCGGCCCTGTGCATGCGCTCGTGCAGGTCGCCGGCGGTGCACGCGGTACTGATCGGATCGAGGACGGCAGCGTCGCCGACTGGCAGTGGATGTACGACGTCAACGTCCTCGCTGCTCAGCGTCTTGTCGCAGGAATGCTGCCATTGCTCCGCCGTGCGGCCGCGGCTGACGGCCACGCCGACATGGTCTTCGTGACCTCGACTGCTGCGCGGATCGACTACCCGGGTGGCGGCGGCTACAACGCGGCGAAAGCGGCAGAGTCCATGCTCGTCAAGGTGCTGCGTCAGGAGCTCAACGGCGAACCGATTCGTGTCGTCGAGGTGGCGCCGGGACTCGTGCACACCGAGGAGTTCACCCTCAACCGTCTCGGTGGCGACCGCGTCGCCGCCGAAGCCGTCTACGCCGGGGTCGATGATCCGCTGACCGGCGAGGACGTCGCTGATGTCATCGGCTACGCCATGGATGCTCCCGGTCACGTGAACCTCGACCTCATCACGATGCGCCCTGTGGCGCAGTCCGCACAGCACCTGCTCGCACGCGGTCCGCTGCGCGTGCGCCCAGAGCGCGAGGGCTGAATTGGTGCCGGGACGCTCACTCGCACAGCTCGCCGATGACGGAATCATCGACCGCGGCTGGGCAGAGGCGCTCGCACCGGCATCGGACACGATCGCCCAGCTCGGCGCGCGATTGCGAGCCGAGCAGGCCAGCGGCGCCAGCTACCTCCCCGACGGCGCTCATGTGCTGCGGGCGTTCCAGCGACCGCTGGCTCACGTGCGGGTACTCATAACCGGGCAGGACCCATATCCGACTCCTGGGCACCCGATCGGGCTCTCGTTCGCCGTCGATCGCTCGGTGCGGCCGTTGCCGAGGAGCCTCACGAACATCTACGCAGAGCGTGAGAGCGACCTCGGCATCCCGCCGGCACCGCATGGCGATCTGACCGCGTGGAGCGATCAGGGCGTGCTGCTTCTGAACCGAGTGCTCACGGTGAGACCGGGCGCTCCGGCATCCCATCGGGGGTGGGGGTGGGAGCAGGTGACCGAACTCGCCATTCGAGCGCTCGTGGCGCGGGGTCAGCCGCTGATCGCGATCCTCTGGGGGAAGGATGCCGAGAAGCTGCGGCCCGTGCTCGGGGAGACCCCCGCGATCGTCTCCGCCCATCCGTCGCCGCTCTCCGCTCGTCGCGGTTTCTTCGGCTCGCGGCCGTTCTCGCGTGCGAATGCCCTGCTCGCAGAGCAGGGCGCTGCGCCGGTGGACTGGCGTGTCGACGGCGAACTATAGGCTGAGCACGTGCAGTTCGAGCCTGGTGACAAGCGTCGACGGCTGCCGCGCCATCTGCGCTCTCCCGAGCCGGATCCGGCCGCTTTCGCCTATGCGATCCGGCCAACGCGTATCGGTGATCTGCCCGATGTCCGTGAGATCTACAACCACTACGTCGCCAACTCCGCTGTCACCTTCGATGAGAAGGCTTCGACCCATCGCTACTGGCGTGAGAAGTTCGCGCTGCTGACCAAGCTGCAGCTGCCGTTTCTCGTCGCCGTCACTGCGTCGAACCAGGTGATCGGCTACGCACTCGTGCAGCCGTGGGCGAGCAAGTCCGCGTACCGCTACACGGTCGAGGACTCGATCTACCTGGGCCCTGGGGCGGGCGGTAAAGGGCTCGGCTCGGCGCTTCTGCAGGCCCTGATCGAGGCGTGCGAGCAGATCGGTCTGCGCGAGGTCGTCGCGGTGATCAGCGATAGCGGCGCCGATGCCTCGCTCCGTCTGCACGCGAAGCACGGCTTCGTCGAGGTCGGCCGCATGGGCCGGGTGGGATTCAAGTTCGGGCGATCGCTCGGGACGATCTATCTGCAGCGTTCGCTCACTCCAGCGTCGAAGCGTCGCCGTCGGAGATGACGCCGCTGCCGGGGATCACGGGGATCGCTGCGAGCAGGCGCTTCGTGTAGTCCTGCTGCGGGTGCATGAGTACGTCTTTCGTGGCCCCGCGCTCGACGATCGCGCCGTCTTTCATCACGGCGACGCTGTCGCACAAGCTCTGCACCACGCCGATGTCGTGCGACACGAGGATCAGAGTCAGCCCTTCGGACTCGAGCAGGGTGTGGAAGACGTCGAGAACCTGAGCGCGCACCGTGACATCCAGAGCGGAGAGCGGTTCGTCGCCGACGAGAATGCGGGGGCGATGTGCAATCGCGCGTGCAATGGCAACGCGCTGGCGCTGTCCGCCGGAGAATTCGTGTGGGTAGCGCTCCGCCATCTCGGGCTCCAGGCCCACTTTGGTCAGAACGGTGCGCACGCGTTCTCGTCGGTCGCCTTCGATCCCCAGCGCCCACAGCGGTTCGGCGATGATCTGCCCTGCGGTCATCCGCGGATCGAGCGATGCGTACGGATCCTGGAAGACCAGACCAGTCTGCCGCCGGAGCCAGTGCAGCGAGCGTGCGGGCGCCGCAGCATGCACCTTCTTCCCATCGACCGTCACTGTTCCCGCAGTGGGGGCGTCCAGTCCGAGGAGCAGGCGGACGAGGGTCGACTTCCCAGATCCGGATTCGCCGATGAGCCCGATGGACTCGCCCGCGTCGATGTCGAGGTCTGTGGGATGCAGCGCGGTCTGCATGGTGGCGCGCTCGAACATGCTCCGTTTCGGCACCGGGAACTCCCGGCTGAGACCGCGCGCCTCGACCAGGCTCATGACGTTCCCTCCGGCCGCCAGAGCGTCGCGGTGGCATCGCGCAGCAGACCTTGGGTGATCGGTGATGAGGGAGCGGTGAGCAACGTCGATATCGGAGCTGCCTCGATCACCCGTCCCTCTTCGAGAACGACGCCGTGGGTGGCTACCTGCGCGAGCACCGCCAGATCATGGGTGATGAACATCAGGGACATGCCCTGCTCCTCCACGAGCGAGAGCAGCAGCCGCAGGATCTCCGCCTGGATCGTGACGTCGAGCGCGGTGGTCGGCTCATCGGCGATGAGCAGAAGCGGATTGCAGGCCAGCGCCATCGCGATTGCTACGCGCTGCCGCTGCCCGCCGGAAAGCTGGTGCGGATACTTGTCGATGATCGTTTCCGGATCGGGCAGCCGCACACGGGCTGCCTCTTCGATCGCACGCTTCCGCGCCTCGCGTTTGCCGACTCCGGTGTGGATGCGCACCGACTCTGCGATCTGGCGACCGACCGTCCGAATCGGATTCAGTGCGGTGCGCGGCTCTTGGAACACGATTCCGATGTCATCGCCGCGCAGGCGGGCGAGCTCTCGATCGGGCATCCCGATCAGCTCGGTTCCATTCCAGCGGATGCTGCCGCGCGCCGTGGCTCCGTCGGGAAGGAGTCCGAGGATCGCGAGCGCCGTGACGGACTTGCCAGAACCGGACTCACCGATCAGCCCGAGACGTGCGCCGTCAGGCACCTCGAATGAGATGCCGTCAATGACGCGGCGGCCGTCGATGTCGACCACGAGATTCTGCACTTCGAGACTCATGCGACCACCGCCGGGGTATGGATTTCTGCCGATCGATGCTGCAGCGTCGGATCAGTCGCCTCACGCAGTGCGTCGCCGAGGAGATTGAGGGAGAGCACGGTGATCGTGATGGCAAGACCGGGCCAGATCACCGAGAGCGGATGGACGCCGATGTACCGCTGGAGGTCGGCGAGCAGAATGCCCCACGAGGGCTCTGTGACGGATGCGCCGAAACCGAGGTAGGACAGCCCGGCTTCCGCGAGGACGGCGACGGCCATCGACCATGACAGCTGCACGATGAAGACCGGAGCAACGTTGGGCAGCAGATGACGCACGAGATTCTGCGAGGTGGTGAGACCGGATGCTCGGCCGGCGAGCACGAAGTCGCTCTTCTGCACTCGGCGCAACTCCGGGCGGGTGACGCGGGCGATGTTCACGCCGAAACCGATGCCGACCGCCCAGATGACGACCCAGAGCGACCCACCCCAGACCGAAGAGATCATCATGGCGATGATGAGCACGGGGAATGCGATGAGGATGTCGACGAGAACAGCGACGGTCTCGCGCATCCAGCGGAACGTCAAGGCACCAAGGGCAGCGAGGGCGATTCCGACGACCGTGGCCACGATCCCGGACCCGACGCTGACGAAGACAGTGGTGCGCGCGCCGGCCATGATGAGGCTGAGGATGTCTCGGCCGGTGCCATCGGTGCCGAGCAGGTGCGGCCAGCCGGGCGGTGCCCACCGGTTGCGCACGACAGCCTCGAGCGGGTTGAACGGCGTCCAGAACAGGGAGATCAGCGCGACCAGTGCGATCACCGCCACCGCGACGACCGCGAAACGCCCGGTGGCGGTGCTCCAGAGCGATCTCAGCCAGCGGGGCATCATGCGGCCTCTCTCTGCCTGGGGTCGACGAAGTGGTGCACGAGGTCGACGATGAAGCCGATGATGAGCACGAGGCCGGTGAGAACCAGCAGTTCGCTCTGCACCTTGACCAGGTCCCGCGTTCCCACATCGGTCACGAGCATCCGCCCGATGCCGGGAAGCGTGAAGAGCTGTTCGATCACGACAGAGCCGACGACGATTCCAGCGACCTGAAGGCCGAGCACCGTCACGATGGACAGACCGACCGCGGGGATCCCGTGCTGGATCAGCGCGCGGTTGCGGGTGAGGCCCTTCGCCGCGGCGGTGCGAACGAAATCTTGGCCCCGCGCCTGGAGGGTCGCGCTGCGCACGAAGCGCAGCAGCATCGCGCCCTCGACGATTCCGATGGTCAGTGCGGGCAGAAGCAGCGCCCGCAGTGCCTGCCCCGGCTGTTCCCATCCGTGACGAGGGAAGCCCTGTGCGGGAAGCCAGCCCAGCCACACGGCGAACACGACGATGAGCATCATGCCAGCCCAGATCACCGGGACCGCGGCCAGGGCTTGCGCGGTGATGTTGATCGCTGTTCCACCTGCGCGGCCGCGCAGCAGCGCTGAGCCGACCCCGAAGGGCACCGCGATCAGCAGGGCGATCACCAGCGACATGATGCCGAGGGGAACCGTGATCTGCGCCTTCTGGGCGAGTTCTGCGCCCACTGAGGCACCGCTGAGCTGCGAGGTTCCGAGATCGCCGGTGAGTACGCCGCCGATCCATTCGCCGTACTGGGCGATCAGAGGGCGATTGAGGCCGAGCGATTCACGGAGCGCCTCGACTGCTGCGGGAGAGGCCTGGGTGCCGGCGATGAGCTGAGCGACGTCTCCGGGAAAGACGCGGAGAGTGACGAAGATGAGCACGCTCGACACGAGGAGCCCTGCGATGAGCAGGACTCCTCGTGTGAGCGTGTAGCGGATCACGCTGGGTTACTCGGTCGGCGTCAGTCCGCGGCGACGGTGACGCCGGCGAGGTTGATGCGCGAGTTGATCGAGTCCTCTGGAAAACCGGACACGGTCGGGCGAAGCGCAGTGATCGTCTCGCCGGTGTACAGCCAGTCGGCGGCGTGATCCTCAGAGACCAGGCGCGCGGCCTTCGCGAGGATCTTGGCGCTCTCGTCCGGGTCGGTTTCAGCGAGTGCCTCGGCGTAGAGCTTTTGCACTTCGGGATTGTCATAGCCGAAGTAATAGTCGGGGTTGGCGAAGTTCCCGAAGTCGCGAGGCTCCACATGAAGCACGAAGCTGAGCTCGTAGTCCTTGTTCGTGTAGACGTCCTCGAGCCAGGTGGGGAACTCCACCGAGTCGACCTCGAGCGTCACACCGATCTTCGCGAATTCAGAGACCAGTACCTGCGGCACGGTCGTTCCATAGAACGCAGGGATCGTGAGGGTCAGTTCGAGATCCTCCTGACCTGCCTCGGCGAGCAGCTCCTTGGCCTTCTTCGGGTCGTACGGAACGAGATCCGAGAGGTCTTCATAACCGGGGTCGAGCTCGGGGATGGGGCCGTACAGCGGTTGGCCTGCACCGACGGCCTCGATCAGGGCTTCGTGGTCGATGCCCAGACGCAGCGCCTCGCGCACGCGAACGTCGTTCAGCGGCGCCTTCGCGTTGTTGAAGGCGAGCGTGGCCTTGTCTGTCGTACGGCCCTTCGTCATCACGAACTCGCCGGAGTCCTCGAGCTGAGGGGCGAGATTGGGGTCGACGGCGGTGAGGACGTCGAGGCTGCCATCGAGCGCTGCGTTGACGCCAGCCGTGAAATCGGGGATGTACTCGAAGACCACCTCGGCGATTCCTGCGGGCTCGCCCCAGTACTCGTCGTAGCGGTCGAAGGTGATGGTGCTGCCCTTGCTCCAGTTCTGCAGCGTGAAGGGGCCGGTGCCGTTCTCCGCGGTCTGCAGGTCGGTGGTGTCGCCGGCCTGGAAGACGAGACCGGCAGGACCGGTGAGAGCGAACAGGAAGTTCTGGTTCGGCTCGTTGAGCGTGATCACGACGGTGCTGGCATCTGGAGCTGCGATTGATGCGACGTTCGCGAACTCTGCGTTGCCCTGGAGGGACTCGTCCGTGCGGACCGCTTCGAGGGAGGCGACGACGTCGGCTGAGGTCATCGCAGTGCCATTGTGGAAGGTGACGCCCTCGTCGATGGTGAACGTGTAGACGAGTCCGTCGTCGGAGACCTCGTAGTCGGAGGCCAGTCGCGGTTCGATCGTGTTGTCCTGCGCGCGGGTGACGAGCCCCTCGTAGATGTTGTCGACGAGGATCTGCTCGAGCGCAGCTCCGCTGGTGTGGCGGATGTCGAGGTTGGTCGGCTCGAGGACGAGCCCGACGGTCAGGCTGGCGTCAGGGTCAGGTTTGCTGTCAGAAGTCTTGACCGGCTCGGGCGAGGCTCCCGCGCAGGCACTGAGGACCACGGCTGCGACGGCAAGCGCGGAGATGACGGCAAGGCGTCTGGTGCGTCGGAACATGTCTTTACGATGTCCTCTCGGGACGGGGTGGGTGCTGCAGGAAAGTGCAGTGTCAGGGCGTTGTGTCGATCGTGGTGCGGATGAGCGCGGCGAGCTCGCGCGGCGCGGTCTCCTGCACATTGTGCGTGGCGTCGATGGTGACCACGGCAGCACAGGGAAGGCGGCTTTGGAATTCTTCAGCATCCGCTTCGCTGACGAAGCCGCGGGCCGCGCGAACCAGCGTCAGGGGAACGGTGATCGCGGTGAGGTCGTCCCAGCCGCTCACATCGAGCACCGCGTTCGCGGCCTCCGGCGTCGGGGCTGCGAGCGCGGTGGCAGCGAGGTGTGCAAAATGATGCTTCCACTCCACACGGCCATCGTCTCGGACTCTGGTGTTCAGGAAGACGCCTCGTTCCGTCTCTGCGCGCGTGCCGCCGAACCCGAGCGACATGGCGCGGTCGACGAGCTCGTCTCGAGCAGCGAAATCCGTGGGGCCCTCGTAGAACGCACGCAGTGCCGAGGGGCCGCCGGAGGTGTCGATGCCGGGAGTGATGTCCACGATGATCACGTCGCTGACGAGCTGCGGGCGGGATGCTGCGACCGCCGCGGCGGTGAGGCCGCCGAGCGACTGTCCGACGAGCACCTGCGGTGCGGTCGCCCACTCGGCCAGGGCGAATGCGACATCGCCCGCGAGCGTGCGGGCGGCATAGGCCGCGTCATCGCGCCACGATGAATCACCGTGCCCCGCGAGATCGATTGCCAGGGTCGGCACCTGCAGGTCGAGCACCATCGTGTCCCAGGTATGCGCGTTCAGGCCGGCGCCGTGGAGCAGCGTGGTGACTGGCGGTCCTTCTCCAAACCGGAGGGCGCTGAGGACGCGACCGTCGGGAAGCG
This sequence comes from Microbacterium zouquanmingi, assembly GCF_052266675.1. Taxonomy (NCBI): domain Bacteria; kingdom Bacillati; phylum Actinomycetota; class Actinomycetes; order Micrococcales; family Microbacteriaceae; genus Microbacterium; species Microbacterium zouquanmingi. Next base: position 431,663 of record NZ_JBQPRA010000003.1, on the reverse strand, counting down.
TGAGAGTGAGGCGCTCGACCTGTGGAACAGGTACACCGAGCGTCTGAGCCTGTAACGGAAGATACTGGAACTCGCTGGCGGTGGTTGGCACGCCCATATTCTGCTCCGTAATGAGGGCTTGCGTGAAACCCGGGAGCAAAACAACCACCCGTCTCGCGCTCACGCTCCGCATATTGCTCAGTATGATGCGACACATGCGGGCAATATGGGTTTGAGTGGATGTGAAGAGCTCACAGCAGTACTTGTTACCGTCGTCGCCATGCGGCCTTCTATCCTCACCCCGCGCTTCCGTCCGGGCCGTCAGGTTGCGCTGACGTGGAGCATCCCGGATTCGTTCGGCGGAATGACTGGTGCGTTGTTGCACCGCTCTCGAGCCATTGTCCGCCTGGGAGGACGCCCTGTCGACATCCTGACGCTGGACGACCGGCTCGATTACGCAGATGTCGTGCGAGAGCTGCGCACAGCAGGTGAACTCATCGATGGCATGCGACTCGTCAACATTTGGGACTGGCTGCGCGAGCACGAGGCGAGAGGGGGCCAGAATCAGCCCGAGCCCGGGCATGAACTCCTCGCTGCCGCAGGCGACGTTGTCGAGCATCGACGGGACGGGGTCGTCCTGATCCGTGAACGACTCTCGGCCGGCAGCGTCATCGCCGCAGATCGATTCCGCGCGGACGGCAGCATCTTGGTCACGGATCGTCGCGACGAGGCCGCGGGCACTCGACGTGTCGTGCTGTATGACCGAGACGGCACACCGCGGCGCAGCTGGGGGAGCGTGTGGGGTGTCTACCGTTATTGGCTCGATCAGATCCTGGAGCGCGAGGAGACGTTCATGATCGTGGATTCGAAAACCGCCGCGCGGTTCGCGCGGACATACCGGCGCTCGAATGTCGTGACCATGCATGTTCTGCACGGCTCGCACCGCACGGCTGACGGTTCATCTCTCAGCGCGTCGCGTCGCAGTGTTCTCGAGCATCTGTCGGATTTCGACTCCGTCGTGGCGCTGACCACGCGGCAGCGCGGCGATCTGATCGCCGACCTGGGCTCGCAGCAGAATCTCGCCGTGATTCCCAACGGCTTCGACGGTGCGCAGGCCTCGCGCGGAGGCGATCGGTCGCACCTGCGCGGCAGCGGGCTCATGTTGTCGTCTCTGATCAAGCGCAAGCGCGTCTCACACGCGATCAAGGCTGTCGCGCGTGCATCCGCGACTGTCGAGGTGAGCATCGACATCTACGGGGAGGGGGAGCGCAGGCCGCTTCTGGAGAAGACGATCCGATCTCTGGGCGTCGCAGAACGCGTGCACTTACATGGACACGATGCCGCAGCACGGTCGCGTTTCGCAGCAGCCGATTTCATGCTGCTGACATCGACCGCCGAAGGGCTGCCGCTCGCGCTCGTCGAAGGAATGGCCGCAGGGTGCATCCCGATCGCCTACGACATCCCCTACGGTCCATCGGATCTCATCGTCGACGGCAGGAATGGCTTTCTGGTGGCTGCAGGAGATATCGACGCTTTGACGCGCCGAATCGTCGACTTGCAGCAGATGCCGGCACCCGCCGTCGAAGCCATGCGTAAGCGGGCGATCGCCACATCTGAGCGATTCGACGACAAGGCCGTGACGCGGGCCTGGGCGCGGGAGATGGAGAAGGCGTGGGAGCGGAAGCACGCGGTATCCGACGCCGAGTCGGTGCTCGCACGGTCACGTCATTTCGCCGGACGCATGAAGCGGCGGGTCCGGCGTGTGACCGGTGGCTATGCATCCTTAGGCGAGGCGTGATCGCACGCGTTGCGATATCGCGGCGCCGATGAATCGCGACATGCGGTGCGCGGGTGACTCGATGAAGCGATAGAACAGACCCGCCAGGACAAGGCTCGCCGGAAAGCCCACCGCGATCGCCCACGGCCAGCTGTCTGCGCCCCAAAAGTACACAAGGGTTGAAAGCAGCGGAACATGCACGAGGTAGAGGCTGTAGGAGACCCGACCGAGCCACTGCGCTGTGCGACGCTCGAGCAGACCACTCAATCGTGGCCATCCGATGGCTGCGATGATGATGATCACGGCTCCAACGCCGGCGAATCCCCAGAGCGCTCGGCTCGCGATGCTTCCCGCGTCAGCGATTGGCCGCGCGAGCCAGCTGGCGATGAGAAGCATCAGCGCGATGATCGTCGCTCCGGGCCAGAAGAGCGCGCCGCGAGGTCGTCGCATCCAGACCCGCAGATCATCCAGACGGACTGCCATGAGTGCTCCGATCATGAAAACCGGCAGGTAGACGAGCGCGTCCATCTCGACGATGCGACCGGCGACGGTCAATGCACAGGCGACAACGCCCGCGGCCATCGCCTGCCGGCGCACCGCGACGGCAAGAGCGACGAAGAGCGGAAGCGCGAGTGAGAAGATCAGCTCCCAGCGCAGTGACCACAGCACATTGTTGATGTCGTAAGACGCCGGGACCAGTGAGGCTTCATCAAGGAAAGAGCTCCACGTCACGGTCGCCGCCTGCGCATCGCGCATCCATGAGCCCTCGGGCATTGTCGACTGATCGCGGGGAACCAGAGCGATCAGCACCGTCGCAAGGACGAGTGACGCCCAGACGGGAAGGTAGAGCCGAAGTACGCGTGTGGGGTAGTAGCGCGACCAGGAGAAGCCGACGCGCAGCACCGGAAGAGTGACCACGAAGCCCGAGAGGACGAAGAACACCAGAACGGCCTCCGTGCCGGCGAACGCGAGTTTGCCGGGGCTCTGCGTGAGCCATGCCGCGAGTGTGCCGTCCAGGTGCGGCATCGCGATGAGGCTGCAGTGATAGACGACGACGACCAGTGAGGCCACCCCGCGCACGCCGTCGATACTCACTATCCGCGGAGATCCAGACATTGCAGGCAACGCTAATATCTGGGGCTGAGCCTAAGCTGAGGTGCATGAGCGAGACGCGAGTGCACTTGTCGAAGACGGAACCTGCCGCCTACAAGGCGCTGGATGAGTTCTCCCGAACCGTCGGCGAGATCTGCAGGACGAACGGCATCGATGACCGCCTCAAAGAGCTTGTGATGATCCACTGCTCGCAGCTGAACGGCTGCGCGTACTGCACTCGCGTGCACCTTGATCGTGCAGTCAGCGCGGGCATCGACATCGATACGATCACGCAGATCGCGACCTGGCGCGAGAGTGGTGTGTTCTCGGAGCGTGAGCGTGCGGCGCTGGAGCTCGCTGAGGCCTTCACTTTCATCTCTGACGAGGGCGTGTCCGATGACGTGTACAACCGGGTCGGCAGCGTGTTCACCGAGAAGGAGTATGCCGCGTTGAGTTGGGCGTGCGTCTCGATCAACGCGTTCAACCGAATCGTGATCGCCGGACGCTACCCCGTCGTGCCGCGCGGCGAGCAGGCGACGAAGTGACAGTATTCGCGGTCGATGGGGTCTTCAACGCGCGTGATGTGGGTGGAATGCCCGGCGCACGCGGTCGGGTGCGCGAAGGGATGCTGCTGAGGTCGGGAAGTCTTGTCGGTGCGACTGAGGCCGGTGTCACCGAACTCGAGCGACGAGTGGATCGCATCGTCGACCTGCGCGATGGCCAGGAACTCGCCGACGCCCCGTCTGCAGTGACGTCGATTGCTACGACTCATCTCCCTCTCTTTCTGGGGTCTGTCGCGTCGTTCTTCGACGACGACATGGGCCTCGAAGAGATGTACCGCCACCTTCTCGAGGAAAGCGGGGAACGCCTCGCAGAGGCCGTCCGTGTGATCGCTCGCGGTGAGCGGACCCTGGTGCACTGCACAGTCGGAAAGGACCGGACCGGTGTGACTGTCGCCCTGGCGCTCTCGGCGGTCGAGGCGCATCGAGACGAAGTGATCGCCGACTACGCGCTCACTGCGTCGCAACTTCCCGAGCAGCGAAACCGCCGCATCATCTCGTATCTGCAGCAGCACCACCCGCATTCCGAGAACGCCATCGCCCTCGCCACGCTGTCGCCCGCAGAGGTCATGCAGGGCGTCCTCGACGAGGTCGATGCGCGATGGGGATCGGCCTCTGACTATCTGCTGGCGAACGGGCTCGCCGATGATGAACTCGCCGGACTCCGGTCGGCCCTGCTCGAACACTGAGAGTCGAGCAAGGTAAGGCAACCCTTCATCGGTGTTACGATAGTGGCATCATGACGACGTCCACCGAGATCCGCAGCGGCCGAGCCCAGCGTCGGGCAGCGCGTCTGCGTGCGCACCACCTGGTCACGGCAGATGAGAACTCACTGCTTGAACTCGAGACGTTCTTGGCGACGCTTCCGCTGTGTGCTTCCGGTCGTGTGTTCATCGAGGTCCCTGATGCATGCGACATCGGTGTGATCGAGGCACCCGCTCGTATGACTGTCACCTGGCTCGCACGCTCTTCGCGCACGGGAGCACCGGGTACGGGTCGCGCGTGCGCACCCGGCGCGGCGCTGACTCGCGCGACGTGCGCCTGGGCAGACGAGATGCTGTGCGATGAAGAGCACCCCACGCACATCACTCTGCTGGGTGGTTACCTCGGCACAGCTGACATCGTCGAGCACCTCACCTCGACGCTCGAGGTCCCGGTGTCGACGATCAGCGCACCCGAGCGCTTCGGCTTACTCCCGACCGCGCATTGACGTAGTTGCCGTCTTCGAGCCCTGCCTCGATCTCGAAACGATTTCGCAGCGGGTCGTGACCTGCGAACAGGTAGAGCACCGGCATCAGGAAGCCGTAGCGCAGCCACTGCGCCTTGTGCACGGCTTCATGTCGGAGCACCGCGTCTGTAGGCGATGACTTTCCCGTCAGGTAGCATCCGCCGACGCAGACGCCGCCGCGCTTGAACGTCCATTTCGGCATCCCGCGGAAGATCCACAGTCCGTTACGGCGCTCGATCGGCCCCGTGCTCCACAGGGATCCCCAGACCCAGCCGACAGCCGTGCCCCAGGCGTAACCGATTCGGCTGATCGGGGAGCGCAGCAGGAACGACGGAATGCGTCGATCCAGTCGGCGACCGCGCGCGAGTGCGGCCTCCGCAGCCGGTCGCCAGTCAGGCGTCTGCGTACGCGCAGTCATGCCACGGCCCCCACCAGGCGCAGAATCGCGCCAAGATCTTCGATCGCGTCGAGGGGAGTGCGCGGGGCAAAACCTGCGATCGTCGCACCCGCGAGCGGCACGCGTTCACGCAGCGCCCGAATGGATGATGCCAGAGCCGCGGCACTCGCACCGAAGGGTGCTGCGGAGGAGACTCCGGCGATCTCCGTGGGGTCGAGCACATCGACATCGATGTGTACCCAGACCCGTGCGGCGCCGGTTGCCGCGACGGCGGCGGCGAGAGCATCCGGATTCTCGAGGTCGGTGACACTCAGCTGATTCATTCGGCCGAGAGGCTCCTGCTCCGCGTCATCGATCACACGCGCGCCGACGAGTACGACGCGATCGGCGGGGAGCCCGGGGGAGAGCGCGAGCTGAGTTTCTCCTTCGCCCAGCACAGCACGCAATGCCATTCCGGAGAACGCGCCAGAAGTCGAAGTCTGATCCGTATGCAGATCGGGGTGGGCATCGCACCACACCAGTGCGAGATCGTCGCGCTCCAGGGTGTCGAGGGCTGCGACTGTCACGCTGCAGTCGCCACCGATCACGATGGTGCCGTCCTGGAAACTCTCGGCGATCATCGACCGGATGCGCTGCAGAGAGCTCAATCGATGCACACCGGTACCGAGCGATTCGCCGGCTTCCAGCGGGATATCGAGCATCGTGGTGGCACTGCGTGGGAGATCCCCTGAGATTGCTGATGCACCGTCGACGAGCAGCATCGCACGCGCCGACGGCGAACCCTGCCATTGCGGAACAACCAGGAAGCGAGCCACGAGGATCTCCAAAGCGTGAGGGCGGATGCCCCGGGCCAGCGGCCCGGGGCATCCGGTGTTTCAGGACTCGAGCTGTGCCCGCGAGGAGCCGCCGGCCTTCAGTTCTGCCAGACGCGCCTCGACCTCAGTCAGCTCACCGAGATCATCGAGGCTCTCGAACTGTGCATCGAGGCTGGACGCGGCGAGTTCGATCTTGCCCTGCGCCAGGGCTTCCTGGCGGCGGACCTTGTCCTCGAAGCGGCCGAGCTCGCTCGTCGGGTCCAGGACGTTGATCGAGGACACGGCGTCCTGGACCTTGGTCTGGGCCTCGGCGACCTTCGCGCGGGCGAGGAGCTCGCTGCGCTTCGCCTTGAGCTCGCCCAGCTTCTCTTTCATGCCGTTCAGGCCGGCCTTGAGCTTGTCGACGACCTCCGTCTGCGCGGCGATCGTGGGCTCGGCGGCGCCCGCCTCGCGCTCCTCGCTGATCTGACGCTGCAGCGCGATCTTGGCGAGGTTGTCGAACTTGTCCGCGTCGGGGGTGCTGCCGGCGGCGCGAAGCTCATCAGCCTTGCGGCTCGCGGCGATCGCCTTGTTGCCCCAGTCCTTGGCCGCCTGGATGTCTTCCTCGTGGTCGCGCTCGAGCAGGCGCAGGTTGCCGATGGTCTCCGCGATGGCAGCCTCTGCGTCAGCGACGTTGTTGGTGTAGTCGCGGACGAGCTGATCGATCATCTTCTGCGGATCTTCCGCCTGGTCGATGAGGGAGTTGATGTTCGCCTTCATCAGCGTCGAGATTCGACCGAAGATGGACTGCTTGGCCATGGTGTTTCCTTTCGATTGGAACGGAGTCGTGTGAGTTCGTGTTTTTCGTGAGCGTGAGAAGAACGAGCGGATGCTAGAACCGACCCCCTCGGGATCGACCACCGCTGCGGGAGCTGCTACGGGAGGAGCCGCCTCCGAAGCTGGAAGGCCTGCTGCTGCGGCTGCTGCTGCGGCTCGAGCCGCCGGAACGCCAGCCGCCACCAGAACTCCAGCTGCCGCCTCCGCCACCGCCTCCGCCACCGCTGAAGAGGCCGCCGAGGATGCCGCCGAGAATGGCTCCGCCCAGGTCGCTGCTGCCACCGCTGCTATAGCTGCTTGACCAGCCCCCCGACCATCCGCCGGTGTTGAACGCATCGACCTCATTGCGGGCCAGCGAGGTCGCCTCGGAGGCGAGGCTGTATGCACGGGTCGCGCGTTCTGTGGCCAGGATGGGGTCGCCCGCCTGTGCGGCGAGTGCTTCGGAATAGGCTGCGTTCGCTTCGGCGAGGCGAGTGCGAGCTGTCGCCCCGATCGCACCTCGCCGAGTGGTGATGAAGTCGTTCGCCGTGTTGATCTGCGCTTGTGCCTGTGTGAGGCGCTGTGCGAGTACGCGACGGACGTGCTGCGCCTGCTCGCTCGCTTCTCGCACGCGTCCGAGCGCTGCGTCGATCTCGACGTTGGCGGTGGTGAGCATGTCGAGAGCCTGCTGCGGGTTGCGCGCGGTGCCCTGCAGATCTGCCTGCGCCGCGTCGATGTTCGATCGCGTCCTCGCGATGATCGGAGCGAGCTGCCCCTGGGCGTCTGCCATGGCTCCTGCCGCGGCGATATCGGCCTCGAGATCGGTGATCGTCGTGCGGATCTGCTCTTCGACGGCACGAAGGCCCGCGCCGAGGTTCTCGACGCCGTCGATGAGCTCCTCGGTGCGTTCGACAGCATCTTCGGCGGTGCGGATGTCGAATGCGGCTTCGCCGTTCTTGCCTTCGGCGATGGCTGTGACGGCCTCTTCGAGCGCGGCATCTGCGAGCGACAGGCTGTGCTGCGCCTGGGCAGGATTGTCGCTGACAGTTGCCAGGGCAGCGGGGTCATAGATCTGACCGAGCGTGGTGAGCGTTGGGGCGGCGGCATTCAATGCCTGCTCTGCCGTGGCGCGTCGTGCTTTGAGGCGCTCCAGCGCCTGCGGAGCCTCGGTTTCGAGCTTGCGCAGTTCTTCGAACGCCTCGATGTTCTCGTTGAGGAGATCGTCGGCCTCATCGCACAGCTGGATGATCTCGATGTGCCATGCGCGCCGCTGCTGTGCGGTGTCGGGGATCTCATCGTCGATCTTCTGCTTGATCGAGAATGCTTCGGCGACCTTGACCTGGGCCGCCTCGACGACTTTCGTGAAAACATCGGTCGAGTCGTCGCCGTACTGAGCCACCGCGAAGCCGACCTCCTGTCGGCTCGAGGTGATCGCGTCATCTGCATGGACGAGCGCGCTCCCTGCCTGCTGCTCGAGATCTTCGTCGCTGACCGACGCATAGGGGTCGTTGGGATCGGGGACGGTGACCGGCGCGGTCTGCTTCTTTCTGCGCGACCGCGAGACGAGCACGACGATCAGAACAATCACGGCGATGACGGCCGCGGCGACGAGCACCCACGTCAATCCGCTGGCGGTATCGCCGCCTCCGCTCTGTCCCGGGAACGCATCGGCTGCGGCAATCGCAGCTCCGCTCCAGTCTCCGGCGCGAAGTCCGTTCTCCATCGCCTGTGTGACGCGGTCGATCTCGCTGTCATCGAGCGGACCGTTCTGGTCGGCAGATATCGCGTACTGTCCGGCGTCGATGGCCACGGCGATGAGGTACTGATCGACGCCGAGTCCGTTGTCGATCGCCGTCTGATCGGTCCAGGCGACGCTGTCGGATGGACCGGTGAACTCATCGACGAACACGACGTAGAGGTCACCGCCCTCAGCTGAGGCAAGGTCGGAGAGGCGCGAATTCACCGCATCTTTCTCAGACGACGACAGCACTCCCGCGTCATCGGTCACGAACCCCGAGTCCAGTGCCACTGGGGCGGTCGCCATGGCACCGGACGCCGTCAACGTCGACGCGAACGCCGCCGCGATCAATCCGAGCATGACTGTGAACCGAGTCCGCATTGTGCTCCTTCCGCGAGGGCGTGAGCCCCTGGAGAATCGAGTCTATTCACTCCCGCTGACAGACGATAGCGACTGGCGGGAAAGAGTCTGTGTCGGGTGAGGGAAGAAATGTGTTCACGCATACCCTGGAAGGCATGGACGACAGGTATGGCTCCGACGTGCTGGCATCGGGATGGCGGGATCGTGGTGCGAAGAAGGTGCACGACGTCGCCGCCGTTCAGGATCTCGTCGTCGAAGTCGCAGTCGATGGCTTCTGCGGCGCGGTGACCCGGGTACAGGGCAGCAATGTCGAACTCGAGGATTACAAGGGGCGCAAGCGTGTCTTCCCCCTCGGCGGTGGCTTCATGATCGATGGCGAGCCGGTGCGGCTGATCCCGCCGGCCGCGGCGAAGCAGGGCACGCGGCGCACAGCATCCGGATCCTTCGTCGTCGCGGATCAGCGCGCGCGTGTCGCGCTGCCCAGCCGGATTCTCGTCGAGGGCAAGCATGACGCCGAGCTCGTGGAGAAGGTCTGGGGTGCCGACCTGCGCGCGGAGGGCGTCGTCGTCGAGTTCCTCGAGGGCGTCGACAAGCTCGACGAGCTTCTGGCGGCTGAGCCTCCCAACGCGAAGCGCCGCTATGGCGTGCTCGTCGATCACCTCGTCCCCGGGTCGAAGGAGACCCGCATCGCCGACGCGATTCTGCGCGGCCCGCACGGCAGGCACTTGAAGATCGTCGGACACCCGTTCATCGATGTCTGGCAGTGCGTGAAGCCGCAGAGTCTGGGGATTCAGCGTTGGCCGGAGATCCCGCGCGGCATCGATTGGAAGACGGGCATCTGCCGGGCGTTCGGCTGGCCGCACGCAGAACAGGGCGACACCGGCCGCGCCTGGCAGCACATCCTCAGCAAGGTGCACACCTACCGCGACCTGGAGCCTGCGCTGCTCGGCCGCGTCGAGGAGCTCATCGACTTCGTGACCGAGCCTTCCGCCGTGTAGCACCGCAGCGGCCGTCGGATCCGCGCCGGCAAGGATACGCTGGGAGGCATGCCTGAACCCCGCACTTTCCGCGATGAACCGGTCTCCTTCGTACGCCGGAGCGGACGGATGTCAGAGGCGCAGGAGCGCGCATTCGCCGACCTCGCCCCGCACTACCTGCTGGACATCCCGAGGGATGTCGCGTCGACCAGTGTGCACCCGGATGCTCGGATGGATCCGGCATCCGAATACGGGCGTGACGCGCCGCTGATCGTGGAGATCGGATCAGGGCAGGGGCACGCCATCGTTTCGGCGGCATCCGCCCGCCTTGATGTTGACTTCCTCGCCGTCGAGGTGTTCCGTGCGGGTCTCGCACGCACCATGCTCGACGCCGACAAGGCGGGTGTGCGCAATCTGCGTCTGATCGAGGCGAATGCGCCAGAGGTGCTGTCCACCTACCTGCCCGAGGGGTCGGCCTCCGAGGTCTGGATCTTCTTCTCCGACCCGTGGCACAAGAAGCGTCATACGAAGCGGCGCCTGATCCGGCCCGGGTTCGGAGACGCCGCAGCCCGCGTACTGACCGACGGCGGACTGCTGCGACTCGCAACGGACTGGGAGGACTACGCCCTCCAGATGCGCGAGGTCCTCGATGAGGAGCCGCTGTTCGAGCGCGCCTTCGAGGGGGAGTGGGCTGAGCGCTTCGGTGGACGTGTGATGACAGCGTTCGAACGCAAGGGCATCGGAAAGGGGCGCGAGATCCGTGACCTCGTGTACCGGCGAAAGACTCGCGAGTGACGCACAGCGCAGCGGCCTGGGCGCCGAGGATCCTGCCCGCGGCACTCGTGTGTCTCGCCGCTCCCGCGTTCTTCGTGGCGGAGCAGGCCTGGCTCGGCTGGATTCTTCTCGCACTCGGCGTCGGCGGCGCCTGGGTCATCGAGCGTCGAGCGGTCACAGCATCCGCGCCATCACTTACACGCGACCTGTCGCTGATCGCGATCGGGATGCTGATCGTCAGTGTGATCCCGCTCGCCGCCGAACTCGACAACCTCGCGATGCTGCGCTTCACGCTGGCCCTCGGCGGAGCCGTCGTCGTGCCCTATGTGATCTCGCGCTTCGTCTTCCGAGACAGGGCGATCAGTTTTCCGTGGCGCACGGGGAAACGCTGGGGGCGCCTGCAGTGGACCTGGTTGATCGCCGTTCTCGTGCTCGGCTGGCTGATCCTGCCGTTCTACTTCATCACCAGTGGCGTCTACCTGAACTGGCCTGTCGTCGACACCCCCGAACTCATCGCACGACTGTTCGTCGGTGTCGGTGCAGTCGGTATCTGGGATGAGCTCTTCTTCATCTGCACGGTCTTCGCACTGCTGCGTCGTCATTTTCCTGACGCGGTTGCGAACGTGCTGCAGATGGTCGTGTTCGTGTCGTTCCTGTGGGAGCTCGGCTATCGCGAGTGGGGACCCCTGCTGACGATTCCGTTCGCGCTCCTGCAGGGCTACATATTCCTCAAGACGCATTCGCTCGCGTACGTCGTCACGGTGCACCTGCTGTTCGACGCCGTTGTCTTCGCCGTGCTCGTGCACGCGCATAATCCCGGACTGCTGCCGGTCTTCCTTGTGTGAGATTGGCTAAACTGAGTCCAACTTTGCACTCAATATAGAGACAGGAACATCGCATGAGCATTCACGAAGACGTTACGGCGGCAGCGCCGCAGGCAGAACACGACGGTTACTTCGCGCCAGACAGCATCTCTCGGCGCGTGTTCGCGGACCCGGCGTCGAAGCTCGGAGGGATGGCCGCACTTCTGCTGCAGGCGCTCAACCCGTACATGATGCGCGTGTTCTACAACGCGACGCAGTCGCACGGCGATGCGGCGGGCAGAGATGAGCGCACCGGTCGGTACTTCGAAACCGTAATCTTCGGCGATCGTGCGCATGCGGATGCCGCATCCGCATCGGTGCGACGGATGCACGTGCACGCCACCTGGACCGACCCTGCCACCGGCGAGGAGCTCCGCGCCGACAAGCCGGAGTGGCTCGCGTGGACGCACAACACGTTCGTGTTCGCGCTGCTGCGCGCGTCACAGGAGTTCGGCGTCGAGATCAGCGCAGAAGAAGCCGACCAATTCATCGTCGAGCAGCACGTCGCCGCAAGGCTCATCGGCATCGAGGACGAATCGCTGCTGCCCTCGAACGCGGCCGAGCTGCAGGAGTACATCGACGCGCAGACCCACTGGCTGTCGCTCGGGGTAGAGGCCGCCGAGGTGACGCGGGGGCTGCGCAAGCCTGTTCTGCGCGGCAACCCGTTCAAGGTGTGGACCGTCGTGATCGTGCAGGACGGCGTGCTGCACCTGCTGCCGGACTGGGCAAGGCTGCTCTACGGCATCGAGGGACGCCCGATGAATCTCCGGAAGGCCGCGCGCACGACCAAGCACCTCATCTCCGGCGCACGCAAGTCGAAGACCTACAAGCAGCTCGTAGACGAGGCATCCGCCCGGGTGCAGGACCACCCGTACCGCAAGGTGCGCGCGGGATCAGCAGCGGGATGAGCAGGGGTCGCGGGGGATTCCGCCAGGAGTACGCGGCGCTGATCGGCGCAGCCTGGCGGGTGATCAGGCAGGGCGGATGGCGCCTTGCAGCGGTGTATCTGATCGGTCAGGGCATGATCGCACTGATCGCGACCCCGCTCTTGCGCTGGCTCTTCGCCGAGGCGCTGCGTGCGGCGGGGCTCGCCGGCGTTGATACATCCACGCTCCCGCGACTGATCACCACGCCGCTGTCGATCGGGTTGCTGATCGCGGTCGTCGTGATCGCGTTCATCGTGCTGTCGTTCCAGTACCTGATGCTGGTCGTCACCATCAGGCGAGTGCAGGCGGGGGAGCGACTGTTCGCTCGCGAGACCCTCGGCGAGCTCGGGATCCTGGGCAAGAAGCTGCTGCGCCCGAGTGCTCTGCCTCTGCTGCCGTACCTCTTCCTGCTGCTTCCCCTCGGCGGCATCGGATTCATGTCCGTGCTGTCGCAGGCGATCACCATCCCCTCGTTCATCACCGGCGAGCTCATGAAGACCACCGGTGGGCTGCTCGCCTACCTTGCGTTCCTCCTCGTGCTCGCATTTCTCAACATCCAGCTCGCGCTCGCGGTACCGCTGTTCGCCACGACCGGAGCGAGCGGAGGGGGCGCGCTGCGAAGCAGCTGGCGCCTCGTCCGCGGCCACCGTATCGTGCTCGTGCTGGTGATCTTCACCGTGTTCGTCGCCGGTGCGATCGTGGGTGGCGCGCTGATCGGGATCGGGTTGGGGCCCGTCGCGCTCGCCGATGCGTTCCTGCCGGATGCTGCGCCGATCGTGGCGGCAGTGATGCTCGCTGTGGCGCAGGTGGGTGCGATGATCACGGTGGGAATCGGCGCGGTCATGATCGTCACGGTTCTCGTCGTCCTCGCGACGCAGCCAGGCAGCACGATGGTCGCTCCCACGGCAGAGCGGCGTCATCGCCTCTCCTGGGTGCCTGCGCTCTGCATCGCCGTGCTTGTGATCGGTCTGAGCGCCGTGAACATTCCCGTGATGAATGCGCTCTCCCGTGAGCCCAGCACCCTCGTGCTCGCGCACCGCGGAGATACTGCAGACGCGGTGGAGAACACGATCGCGTCGCTGAAGGCCGCGCGTGATGCCGATGCCGACTTCGTCGAGATGGATGTCATGGAGACGGCGGACCGCAGGTTCGTCGTGATGCACGACGCCGAGCTCACCCGTCTCACCGGAGAGGCCGGCAAGGTGGGTGATCTCACCCTCGACGAATTGGTCGCGATGACCGTGCACGATTCGCAGGGGAACAGCGATCGGATCCCCTCACTCGAGGAATATGTGACGGTCGCGCACGACATCGAACAACCGCTGCTCATCGAGATCAAACTGCACGGCGGGGAGAGCCCGGATCTCGTGCCACGCCTGGTCGACGAACTCGAAGATCTGGGCGTGCTCGAGAACAACATCTACCACTCGCTCGACAAAGACAGCGTGGAAGAGCTCAAGCGACTGCGCCCGGACCTGACGGTGGGGCTCACGATGGCTCTCGCTGGAATCGGCGTTCCCGACACAGCGGCCGACTTCCTCGTCATCGAGGAGTGGTCATTCACGCCTGAGATGAACGATGCCGCGCACCAGGCCGGCCTCGGCGCGATGGTGTGGACGGTCAATGAGGAGCAACGCGTCCGCGAGCTGATGCGCGATGACGCCGACGGGATCATCACTGACATCACCGCGGCTGCCGTGCGCGAACGCGAGAGCATTCAGGATTCCACGGGGCTCTCGAGCGTGCTCTTCGATGCGCTTCAGCGCTACGTCGTGATCTTCTGACGTGCCAGACTCTCTCCATGCTGTCGGGGCTCGCGATCATCGCGCTCGCGCTGTCGGTGTCTCTCAGCTGACCTGCTCGACTGGCTGCCGCAGGATCGTCCGGCGCTTCGCAGGGACGCCTTTGCGCGGGTCGCTGAAGTAGATCTCGTGGTGCTTGCCGGTCATCGCCAGTGCGTGCTGTGGGATGAACTCGTCGTGCATACGCGCGAGCACCGGGGCCTCGTCATCGAATGCTCCGACGTGCAGCGTCTGCACACACCGGCCCTCCGCGAACGATTCGAAGCGCACATCGTGGAACCGAGAGCCCTGATTCTTCGCTGACGCGGTGATGACAGCATCCGCGAACATCTCGGGGTCGATCCAGTCCGGCTGCATGATCATCAGGCTCCAGTGCCATAGTGACTTGTCGCGTGCCGAGGTGAAAGCGGAGTGCTCGTCGGCCCACCACAGGCCCTCAAGGGGCATCACGACGTAGTCGCGGTCGATGACGCGCTTGCTCATGAACTTCAGCGAGTATGCGAGGGGGTACAGGGCCTCGATAGCACTCGTGAACTCCGGTGACGTGTTCGGATCACCGTGTCCGTCGATCATCAGATAGTTCAATGCGGGAACGTCGATGACGTCGAAGCGCCCTTTTCGCGCTCGGTAGGCGAAGATCGTCTTCTTAAAGTCGATCTTCGCGGCCATGGACGGACTCAGCTCAGAGCGTGCTCGGAGATGAAGGCGCGCAGCTGCGGCTCATCATCCGGCATGTTCGTCACGCGCTGCGGCGCGTCGAGCAGCCTTCGGGTGTCGGCGTCGGGCTCGACCGTCTCGCCGAGTGCTTCCTCGATGAGCTCTGCGAATTTGGCGGGCTTGGCGGTCTCGAGCACGAGCATCGGGATGCCGTCGCTCAGGTGCTCGCGCGCGACCTTGACGCCGTCCGCAGTGTGCGGGTCGATCGTGACACCAGTTGTGGCGTGGACGTCGCGGATCGTGGCGAGTCGATCCGTATGCGTGCTGTTGCCGCTGACAATTCCGAACTCCGCAGAGAAGCGCTCGAGCTCGGCGGAGAGGTCGATCTCATCGCGCTCCTCGAGTTCGTGCCACGCTGAAGCAGTGCGCTCGGGGTCGCGCCCCAGCAGGTCGAAGACGAAGCGCTCGAGGTTGGAGGCGCGGGAGACATCCATCGACGGGCTCGACGTCGCCAGCGTGTCGGCCGAACTGCGCGGACGGTAGTGGCCGGTGCGGAAGAACTCGTCGAGGACGTTGTTCTCGTTGGTGGCGAGGACGAGCTCGCGGATCGGGACGCCCATGGTGCGTGCGTAGTGCCCGGAGAGGATGTTGCCGAAGTTGCCAGAGGGCACTGCGAACGACACCGCATAGGCTGCGCGGTCGCTCTCGGCGACGGCATCCGTCGTGCGCAACCAGGCCCAGACGTAATAGACGATCTGCGCGGAGATGCGGCCGAAGTTGATGGAGTTGACGGCGCCGAGGCTGTGGGCGCGCTTGAAGTCCAGGTCGGTGTTCAGTCGCTTGACGAGGTTCTGGCAGTCGTCGAAGACGCCCTCGACCGCGATGTTGTGCACGTTCTCGTCCTGCAGCGAGTACATCTGCGCGCGCTGGAATGCGCTCATGCGGCCCTGCGGGGAGAGCATGAAGACTGAGACTCGGTCAAGGCCGCGGAGCGCGTGCTCGGCGGCGGATCCGGTGTCGCCGGAGGTGGCGCCGAGCACGTTGAGGACGCGGTCGCTCTTCTCGAGCACGTATTCGAGTGCCCCGCCGAGGAACTGCATCGCCATGTCCTTGAAGGCGAGCGTTGGTCCTTCAGAGAGACCAACGAGGGTCATGCCGTCGACATCCGTCAGCGGAACGATCTCTTCCGCCGCGAACTTGCCGTCGCCGTATGCGCCCTCGGTGAGGCGTGCGAGGTCGGCACGAGGGATGTCGGTGGCGAACAGTCCGATGATTTCTGCGGCGAGCTGCGGGTACGTCAGCACGCGCATGCGCTCGAGGTCATCGGATGAGAGCTGGGGGAGCGTCTCGGGAACGGCGAGTCCGCCGTTGGGCGCGAGACCTTCGAGAAGGACATCACTGAACTGTCCGAGCGTGCCGCCGCGTGTGGAGATGTACTGCAAGTCTCGAACCTCGTTCGTGCTCGGGGGTGGATGCCGGGGTCTTCGCTTCCATCGTAGAGCGTGGCGCACCGTCGTTTGGATCTCCATTACGCGTCGCGGGCCACATACCCCACCTCTCACGCGCTGCCTACCTCGTCTGGGCCGCAAAAACTGTCGTTCTCGCGGGCTCATTCTGACGCAAAGTGCGATCCAGACAAGGAGGACCGAACTCGACGACGGATTTCACTTGCGGCGCGTCCGATCGCATCGCCGATCGGATCGTCACGCAGCATGTACGTCCATGTCGCCGAGGGGCGCCGAAGGCCGAGCTCCCCGAGCGGGTCTGCGCCATCTTCGACCATGTGCAGGAGATCGCTGATCGTGCTGTCGACCCTGTCGAAGAATCCGTCGAATTCTCTCAAAGCGATGCGGTGGAACTCGTCGACCGGGTTCTGTCCGGCGAGTCGGCGCAGGTGGATGCCGTCACGAATCTCGCTGAGCAGCGCGAGGTGGCGCTGCCAGTGGTCGTCGAGCGAGTAGAGCGTGACGAGTCGGCGCGTGCGGTCGGGGTCGGCGATCGCGTCTTCCCGTACGCGCAGCACCTTTTCGCGCTGCGGTGAAAGCGCTCGCGTGTATTGCCACGTGCCTCGATGCCGGTCCAGCCGCACGGACTCGGCGATGGCTTGCGACTCCCGGAGGATTCGTGTCCTGGCCCTCGCATCCGACACTCCTCGCACGATTCGGCGTGCGGCCGTGTCCGTCGCATTCGCCTGCACGAGGTCGTCGTCGAGCGCGGCGAAAGTCATCGAAGCGCCTGGGTCTCCTTGACGGCCTGCGCGTCCGCGCAACTGCAAGTCCAACCGCGCCGATGGGTAGAGCGCCGTGGCAATGACGCAAAGACCACCTGACTGAACGACACGCTCGCGGTCCTGCCCGTCGACACCGCCGAGTCGGATATCGGTTCCTCGGCCGGACATCTGAGTGGAGATCGTCACCGCACCATACTCGCCAGCACGCGCGATGATGGTCGCCTCATGGGCGTCATTGCGTGCATTCAATACGCGCGCATCGAGTAGCTCCGGCAGGCGTTCAGCCAGTGCTTCTGACTCGGACACGCTCTGGGTGCCGACAAGAACCGGTTGGCCGGTGGCATGACGGCGGAGAATCTCGTCGACTATGGCAGTGGTCTTCTCGGCAGCGGAGGCGAGAACTCGCACGGCAAGGTCCTCGCGGATGCACGGACTGTGCGGCTCGATGCGGCCCGACTCGAGCGAGTAGAACTCCTGCAGTTCATCTGCGACGGGAAGGACGGTGCCACTCATCCCCGCGAGATCGCGGTACCGCAGCACAAGATCCTGCACAGTGATCTGATCGAGGACGATCCCTGGCGGCGTGATCTGAAGGTGTTCCTTCGCTTCCACCGCGGCGTGCAGACCATCAGGCCAGCGCTGCAATTGCGCCACTCGTCCGCGGGCGGAGTTGATGAGGCGGATGCGGTCATCTGCGACCAGGTAGTCCACGTCACGGTGGACGAGTTCGCGCGCATGCAACGCGAGATTCACTCGAGTGAGGAGGTCGGCGTGTTCACCCTCGAAGAGGTTCACTCCACCGGCGCGCTCCTCAACGACGTCGATACCTGCGTCGGTGAGTGAAACTGTCGTGCGATCAGCGTCAGCGACGAAGTGGACGCCGGATTGGAGCGCCGCGATGAGAGCGGTGGCTTCGACGAAGGACTCACCCGCGGTATCGTCAGCGCCTGCGAGGACCAGCGGCGTCATGCCCTCGTCGATCATCACAGCGTCTGCCTCATCGACGATTCCCACGTCGAACCGTGGTGCGACCCGGTCGGCGAGAGCTTCAACCTGCCGGTCTCGGAGGACGTCGTAGCCGAGCTCCGAGAACGGTGCATAAATGACATCTGCGAGGTAGGAGAGGCGGCGTTCATCGGTGGTCGAAGACTGCCCGAGCCATGCCACCTTCAGCCCGAGGACATCGAATACTGGACGCATCCATTCGGCGTCCCGCTGTGCCAGGTAGTCGTTGACGGTCAGAACGTGCACGTGACGCCCTTCGAGCGCGAACATCGCAGCCGCGATCGCACCGGCGAGTGTCTTGCCCTCGCCGGTGTCCATTTCGACCGCACGGCCGGCACGCAATGCGGATGCCGCGAGAATCTGTTCTTCGTAGGGGGAGTGCCCGAGAGCGTGGGTGACCGCGTCCCTGATCTTCGCAACGCGCTCGTGATCGGGATAGATCGCGGTGAACTGTGCGGATCCCGCGATCCCGAGCAGCCTCGATGCCCAGCCAGGGAGGCGCCGACGCAGATCGAAATCTGTCGAATCTGTGCGTCGATAGGCCACGTGGTTCAGAGTACGTGATGGCTCGCGCTACTTCAGCGCCCGCAGATATCTGCCACGGGCGACCAACTGCGCGACCCTCAGGAGCGGATACATCATGCGCCACGGTTGCTGCGGTGCGGGGCGGGTGAGCGAGCGCACGGTCAGACGCACCTCATCGCCGTTCCTGTGCACGATGAAGGCCTCTTCGCCGCTGACCGGGTGGCCGGGGAGCGTTCGATATGAAAAGCCGACGCGATCGGGCTGTCGAACGACCGCCATGACCTCCACAGGCTCCACGACGGTCAGCCCGAACACGCGGGCGGTGACCTGAACGAGATCTCCTTCAACCACGGGGCCTTGAGGATCGACGGTGAAGCCGCTCGCGGTTTTGACCTTCCAACGAAGTACGTCGTGACTGGCGCGCTCCCATATCTCCTCGCCGCGGCCGAGCGTTGCCGAAACTTCAGAGCGGCGATGGCTGTGATCGGTCGGCGGCCAGTCGTGCAGCTCGGGCGAGGTCATGTGTTCATCTTCGGGGATCAGCGCACGAAGCCGGCCTGCAGGCGATGAAGCGCTCAGCGAGGTCGACGTCGTCCATCCGACGATCCTAGAAGGGAGCATGCAACCGCTGGCGTCAACTGGCACGAGCAGGATGTCTGATCAGCATCCGGTCAGTGATATTGTCGATCGGTACGCCTCCGTAGCTCAGTGGATAGAGCGCCGGTTTCCGGTACCGTAGGTCGCAGGTTCAACTCCTGTCGGGGGCACACGCGAGAAATCTCTCCGACGCACATATCCCCGCCCAGATCTGGGCGGGGATTCGTCGTTTCCGCCCCTCTTGACCTGGGTCAAGGACAACCTCTCAGCGCATCGGTACCGTCGATATCGGACGACAGGAAAATACCTGGTCAGATAGAGAACTCGCCATCAGAAAGAGGTTGTCATGAACACCATGCCACAGGCCACGCACACGCTTCTTCGAGCGGAAGGCTTCTCCTGCCCCTCATGCGTGGCGAAGATCGAGAAGCAGGTGGGGCGGGTGGACGGCGTCGAGAACGTGAAGGTGCACTTTGCCTCCGGACGCGTCGAGATCGACCACGACGCGGCGAAGGCCTCGGTGGAAGACCTGATCACCGCTGTCGACAAGGCCGGTTACAAGTCAAGTGCGTCGGCCTTCTGACGCACGACTCACAAACTCACACAGCAAGACAGCGGAAAAGAAGAAAGGCGGCGGTCGTGAACGCGTTTCGTGCCTGGCGGCACAGCAACTGGTTCATCCCGGTGGTCTCCGGAGTCCTCATCCTGCTCTCGTTCGGTGTTGAGAAGCTCGCAGGCGGCGGAGCGAACCTCGCACTCACCCCGCGGTGGTGGGCCCACGCAGGGGAGCACGCGCACGGTTCAGGCGACGTGTTCACGCTCGCAAACGCATTGATGATCGCCGCCGCGATCGCTGCCGGTCACGGAATCCTCATCAAGGCGGTGCGCGCGCTGCGCGTGAAGTTCATCAGCATCGATCTGCTGGTGTCGATCGCCGCAATTGGCGCGATCATCATCGGCAACTTCTGGGAAGCCGCGGCCGTCACCTTCCTCTTCGCGGTGGGGCACGCACTTGAAGCCGGCACGATGAACAAGACCCGTGCGGCTCTTGCGGCACTGGTCGCGGTCGCCCCTGTCCGCGCCGTGGTGCTGCGCGACGGAGATCAGGTGGAGATCCCCGCCGCCCAAGTGCGGATGGGGGAGACCGTGCTCGTCAAGAACGGAGCGAAGGCCCCCGTCGACGGAGAGGTGATCACTGGCACGGGTGCGATCGACGAGGCGTCGATCACCGGTGAATCCATGCCCGTCGAGAAGATGACCGGCGACCAGGTCTATGCGGGCACAGTCTCGCGCGGCGGATTCCTGCAGGTGCGCGCGACCGGGATCGGCGCGGACACGACCCTGGCCCGCATCATCCACCGCGTGGAAGAGGCGCAGGACGCGAAAGCGAAGACACAGGCGTTCATCGACCGGTTCTCGACCTGGTACACGCCCGCCGTGATGGTGCTCGCGCTCGCCGCTGGACTCCTCACGGGCGACGTCGTGCTGGCGCTCACGCTGCTGGTCATCGGATGCCCCGGTGCGCTGGTGATCTCGATCCCCGTCGCGATCGTCGCGGGCATCGGACGCTCGGCGCGCAATGGAATCCTCATCAAGGGTGGGGAGTACCTGGAGACCTCTGCGAAGATCTCGGCCGTCGCTCTCGACAAGACCGGCACTCTCACCGAGGGCCGTCCGCAGCTGACCGACATCGTGGTGCTCGATCCCGCGCTGACACGCGCCGACGTGCTTCGGTGGGCGGCGGCCGCAGAGGCGGGCTCAGAGCATCCGCTCGCGCGCCCGATCCTCGATACGGCGCGTGCCGAGGGGGTCGCCCCGACCGGCATCCCCGGGTCTGTCACCCCGGTCATCGGCAAGGGAATTGTCTCCGATGTCGACGGCAGACAGGTGCTGATCGGCAACGCCGCGCTGCTCGCCGAGTACGGCATCGTCGACATCGCGGCGCGCTCCGAGACGGCTGCCGATGAGCTGGCAGCAGCAGGCAGGACGCCGATGATCGTCGCCCTCGATGACGCTGTCATCGGTGTGGTCGCAGTTGCCGACGCGATCCGCGCGGATGCATCCGAGATGGTCAGGCGCCTGCACGCCAGCGGGGTGAAGAAGGTCGTCATGCTCACCGGCGACACCCGACTCGTGGCGGATGCCGTCGCGCAGGTGACCGGCATCGACGAAGTGCACGCCTCACTGCTGCCAGAAGGCAAACTGGATGCCGTCGCGAAGCTGCAGCGAGCCGGACACACGGTGGCGATGGTCGGCGATGGCGTCAACGACGCACCGGCTCTCGCTACGGCCGATATCGGTGTCGCCATGGGTGCTGCCGGCTCTGCGGTGGCGGTGGAGACGGCCGACATCGCCCTCATGGGCGACAACCTGCTGAAGCTCCCCGAGGCGATTCGGCTGGCGAGGCGCACCGTGAACGTGATGCGGCAGAACATCGCCATCGCTCTGATCACCGTCGTGCTTCTGCTCATCGGCGTCTTCGCCGGTGGTGTGACCATCGCACTCGGGATGCTCGTGCACGAGGGTTCCGTGCTCGTCGTCATCGTCAACGCGATGCGGCTGCTCCGTAACGCTTACGGAGCTCAGGCGCTGCCCAAGAGCGAGCGATCCATTGCCATACTGGATGACGATCGGGTGGAGCAGCGATAGGAGTGTCAGTGTCGGAGGCCGCAGAGGACCTGTGCGTGAGTCGGGTGCCGCTGTTCCAGGGGCTGACCTCCGGGCAGCAGCTGGAGGTCGCCGGCGTCGCGCGCCCGACACGCATCGATCGTGCACAGCAGGTCTATTCCGCAGGCGGCGACGTCTCGCAGCTGATGGTCGTGCACACCGGACGCGTGAAGATCTCCCGCACGAGCGCTGACGGGTACGAGCAGATCATCCGTGTGCTCGGGCCAGGCGACTTCATCGGCGAGGCGGCTTTCCTCACCGGCATCCGCCCGGATCATTCCGCCAGCGCGCTGGAAGACGCGCAGCTGTGCGTGTTCGACCATGCTGATCTCGGACGACTCGTGGAGAAGCACGCGAGCATCGGCTTGCGGATGCTGCAGGGCGTGAGCAAGCGACTGGGCGAGGCCGAGGCGCGTCTGGCCGCGGTGATCTCGGGAGATGTGAGCTCCCGGTTGGCGAACTATCTGCTCACCCTTCCCTCTCACCACAGTGCGGGGCGCGGGACCGAAGTCGTGCTGCCGCTGGCGAAAAAGGACATCGCCTCGCTGCTCGACACCACGCCGGAGTCGCTCAGCCGTCAGCTGCGGGCACTCAGCGATGCGGCGGTGATCGCGCAGGGGCAGCAGGGTCGCATCACCATCCTGGATGCAGATGCGCTGAGCGTACTGGTGGCAGATTCCGCTCAGTGAGCGGTTTCAGGCTCCGCGCCGCCGGCTTCGGTGACAGGGGCTGCTTCCATCTCGGCAATCGCGGCGGCGACCTTCTCCGCCAGGTAGCGATGGCCCTCGGTCGACGGATGCCTGTTCCCGAGGTCGACGTCGATCACGTCGAGGTAGTTCAGCGCGGTGATCCAGCTCTGCTGGATCGGCGAGACGTACCACCAGCCGCGTGCACCTGCGAGCGCGGCGAGATCTTCATCGATTCGCGCGGTTCCTGCGCCGACCGGAAGCTCGTGGGGCGCGGGGCCGAATACCACAATCGATGCATCCGGGTATGTCGCGGTCAGAGCATCCCATGCGGCATTCACTGCCTCGCGGTATCCCGCAGCGCCCTCGCGGCGGTCGTTGATGGACCCTTGGATGATCACGAGATCGGGCGCGAGAGATGGGTCGAGAGCAGCGATGCGCTCGCCGAAGTCAGGGCCATCGATACCGGGCTTGAGGTACCCGCTTCCCCGAACACCATCGACGACGGTCTGACCGTTCAACAGATCGGCGAGCACATAGGCGTACCCGAGTGTCGGGTCGCTTGCGGCTGCGCCGTAGGTCCACGAGTCTCCGAACACAAGAACCTGCGGGTGCTCCGGCAGCACGATCGGTGTCGGAGCCACGGTGACGACCTCGCTGGAGGCAAGAATCGGCGCGTCGACGGTCGCAGGAACCCATGGACGCCAGACGCCCAGAACTGCCGCAGAGACGGCCACGGCCAGCACCGCCGTCAGCACCATCGCACGACCGTGCCGCCGTGTCACACCCCAAGCCATGGGATGAGGGTAGGCGATCGGAAGGCAGTCACCAACTCGCGCCCTAGAATTGAGGGGATATGAATCCCGATACTCTCGCCGAAGCCATCCTCGCCGTCGTCACGCCGATTGCCGCATCCCTGCGACCGGACGAGACGCTCGACCTCGACATCACTGATGTCGTGCTGGAGCGCCCCCGCAACCGTGACCACGGAGACTGGGCATCGAACATCGCGATGCGCCTCGCGAAGAAGCTGGGGACCAACCCGCGTGAGCTCGCACAGCAGATCGCCGATGAAGTGGCCGAAGCCGACGGGGTAGCCAGCGCTGAGGTCGCGGGCCCGGGCTTCATCAACTTCCGCCTGGACGCCGCAGCGGCAGGCGTGCTCGCCAAGACGATCGTTGACGCCGGGGACGCATACGGTACCAACGACTCGCAGGTCGGCGTCAGCGTGAACGTCGAGTTCGTCTCTGCGAACCCCACAGGTCCTCTCCACATCGCTCACACGCGATGGGCAGCCCTTGGCGACTCGATCGTGCGCCTGCTGCTCGCCAGTGGTGCCAACGCCGTCCGCGAGTACTACATCAACGATGCCGGCGCGCAGATGCAGCGCTTCGCAGCATCCGTGCTCGCGGCCGCAAAGGGCGATCCGACGCCGGAGGGCGGCTACCCCGGCGAGTACATCACCACCCTCTCGACCCGCGTGCTCGACGCTCGCCCCGACTTGCTCGAGCTGCCTGAGGTCGAGCAGATGCAGGTCGCAGAGGATCTTGCCTACGAGTATCAGCTCGCCGAGATCAAGAGCTCCCTGGCGCGGTTCAACGTGCCGTTCGATGCCTGGTTCTCCGAGCGCACGCTCCACGCCGAGAACGCCGAGGGTGTCAGCCTCATCGACCAGGCCGTCGACCGTCTCCGCGAGCAGGGTCACGTCTTCGACGAAGAAGGCGCCGTGTGGGTGCGCACGACCGACTTCGGCGATGACAAGGATCGCGTCATCCGTCGCTCCAACGGCGAATACACCTACTTCGCCGCCGACGCCGCGTACTACCTGAACAAGGGCGATCGCGGTTTCCAGAACAAGATCTACCTGCTCGGCGCCGACCACCACGGGTATGTTCACCGGCTGAAGGCCGTCGCAGGCGCGGCGGGCGAGGACCCGGAGAAGAACATCCAGGTGCTCATCGGACAGATGGTGTCGATCAACGGTGCGCGTCTGTCCAAGCGCGCGGGAAACATCATCGAGATGGATGACCTTCTCGAGTGGCTCGGCACAGACGCGCTGCGGTACTCCCTCGAGCGCTCGCCCGCCGACTCACCGCTCGACCTCGACCCAGAGCTGCTGCAGAAGCGCACCAACGACAACCCGGTGTTCTACGTGCAATACGCGCATGCCCGCACGCACAATGTGGGACGCAATGCCGCAGATTCCGGCGTAGACCGCTCGGAGTTCGCTCCTGAGACGCTCACGCACGAGACCGAGTCCGCGTTGCTCGGAGCCCTCCAGGAGTTCCCGCGCATCGTCGCCTTCGCCGCCTCGGTGCGCGAACCGCACCGGATCGCACGCTACCTCGAAGAGCTCGCAGGGCTTTACCACCGCTGGTACGACAACTGCCGCGTGACGCCGCTGGGCGACGCCCCGATCGAGAGCGTCCACCGCACGCGCCTGTGGCTGAACGACGCCACCGGCCAGGTGCTGCGCAACGGTCTCGACCTGCTCGGAGTGTCCGCTCCCGAGCGGATGTAATCGTAGGCATGAACAGGGAGTCCCTGAACCAGAAGCGCCGTGTTCGCTGGCCGTGGATTCTCCTGGTCATCATTCTTCTGCTCGCGGCTCTCGCAGTCGCTGCAGAGCTGGTCACTCGTGCAGTGCTCCCCGGCATCGCCCGAGGCATCGTCATCGAACAGCTCGCGCTCCCTGCTGACCAGCAGCTCGACGTCGAGGCATCCGGAGTCCTGCTGCCGCAGGTGATCGGCGGTCGCCTCGATGAGCTGCACCTCTCGACTGACTCGGTCACGATCGGCGGCATCACCGGCTCAGCGGATGTCACCGCCATCGGAGTCCCGCTGCGCGGTGGCGACCTCACGGATGCGTCAGGCACAGTGCGCATCGACCAGGAGCAGTTCACTCATCTGGTTGCAGCATCCGACCTGCCGGTCGATGAGATCCGCTTCTCCGAACCTGACATCACCGCCTCTGGCAGTTTCTCGATCTTCGGGGTGCCTGTGCCGATCTCAGCGACAGTGACACCGGCAGCGGATGCCGGTGAGCTCCTACTCACCCCAGTGGGGGCGCAGATCGGCGGTGCGACGCTGAACGCCGCCGAGATCGTCGACCGCTTCGGTAAGGCTGCTGCGTGGATCACTGAACCGCAGCGCATCTGCATCGCCGATCAGCTGCCGGCCGGTCTCACGATGACGGGGCTCAAGATCGACGGCCCGGAGGCCGTGATCGACATCGATGTGGATGGCGCGATCGTCACCGACCCCGCGCTCCAGCAGAATGGCGTCTGCAGCTAGCGTGATGTGCGCTCGGCGGACTCGGCCTTCTCCGCGGCGCGCAACGCCCTCGTCGCGATCATGACGTCCTCCTGAGCGCGGTGCACCCGTCGCTGCGCGAACGTGCGCACACTCGCGGTCGCTGAGATTCGATCGTGCGCTTCCTGGGCGCCGGTGGTGATGTAGGCACAGGCGATGAGGATGACCTGCGATGACAGGTTCATCCAGATCAGCAGCGCCAGCAGCGAGGCGAACGATGCCAGCAGCGGATTGGAGCGGGCGCCTCCCACGAACAGACTCGAGAGCTCTTGGAGGACGAGCAGGCCGACGCCGCCGAGCAGCACCCCGGGCCAGACCGCCCGTGCCGGTGCGCGCACTCCGGACAACAATCGGTAGATTCCGAAGATCAGCAGCACGTCCAGTGCGAACACGACCAGCAGCGAGACGATGCGCAGTCCCCAGCGTGAACCGGCTGATTCAGCAGGCAGACCGAGAAGATCGCTGAGGAAGTCGAGTCCGATGCCGGCGACGAAGGTCACCGCGGCTGCTGCGACGAAAGCGAGGGCGATTCCGATCGCGAGCAGAATGTTGCGCAGAAGCACCCAGACGAACAGCACGTCTTCGAGCATCGTGCCGGCGATGCTGCGCACCGCGATGCGCAACGATCCGATCGCGCCGAGCGCGGCACCTATCAACGCGACCAGCGAGATGATGCCCGTGATGGAGAGCCCGACGGGGGCATCGAACTCTGTGGGATCCTTCACGACGCCGTTCGGTCCGATGAGGCCGGGGACAGCCGCGTCGATGGCCTTGAGGATCGCCTGCCAGGCTTGCGGATTGCCCGCGAGCCAGATCGATGCGATCGAGAATCCGAGTAGCAGGGCCGCGAAGACGCTGAACAGCGCACGGTACGTGACGCTGTCGGCGAGCATCGGGCCTCGGCGTTCCGAGTAGAGCAGAAGAGCGCGCACTGCCTTCAGCTTGAGCATCCAGGCGATCACGGACTTGACGATCTTCATCCCCTCACCGTAATGAACAGTGATCTTCGCGTGCGAAGGGCTTGCCGAATATGGGCCATCTGTGCGGGTGCCATAGAATCGGGGCAGTCTCGCTCGGCCCGCTTCTGCCGAGGTTTCCCTCCACGATTGGTGCTGTGTGCTTTCACCTGCAGATTCCCTCGCTCCGGACTGGCTGGCCATTCCCGACGATGCGAACACGCTGGCTTCTGGAGTCTGGCCCGCGTCCGCGCAGCGCGATGCTGACGGGGCGATCGTTCTCGGCGGGATGCCGGTGAGCGAGATCGTGCGCACGCACGGCACTCCGGTGCTCGTGCTCGATGAGAACGAGGTGCGCGGGCGCGCGAGCGCCTTCCACGACGCTTTCGCCGCTGCCGCAGCGCAGCATTCGACGAGCGCCAGGGTCTACTACGCGGGTAAAGCCTTCCTTTCCACGACGATCGCGCGCTGGGTGACCGAAGAGGGTCTGAACGTCGACGTGTGCACCGGCGGCGAGCTCGAAGTCGCGCTCGCCGCGGGAGTCGACCCTGCACGCCTGGGCTTCCACGGCAACAACAAGTCGGTGAGCGAGATCGAGCGGGCGGTATCGGTCGGCATCGGCACGATCATCGTCGACAGCAGGATCGAGATCGAGCGCATCGCCTCCGCGGCCGAGCGGGCAGGCACGATCCAGCGCGTTCTCGTGCGGGTGAACAGCGGCGTGCACGCCGAGACCCACGACTTCCTCGCGACGGCGCATGAAGACCAGAAGTTCGGCATGCCCTTCGCGGATGCCGAGACCGCAGTGGCGCGAATCCGCGAACTCGCGTCGCTGGAGTTCGCAGGGCTCCACTGCCACATCGGTTCCCAGATCTTCGGTGTCGCCGGTTTCCGCGAGTCGGCCTCACGCGTGCTCGCACTGCACGAGAAGCTGCTCGCGGGCGGAGACATCCCGATCCTCAACCTCGGCGGCGGATTCGGCATCGCATACACGAGCGTCGACGACCCGACGCCGATCGCGCAGCTTGCCGCGGAGATCGTCGATGCGGTCGCGGCAGGATGCGCTGAGCGCGGCATCGCGCTGCCGATCCTCGCCTTCGAACCGGGCCGTGCGATCGTCGGCACCGCCGGCGTCACTCTGTACGAAGTGGGCACGACGAAGCCCGTCACGCTCGAGTCCGGCGCGAGCCGGCTGTACGTGAGCGTCGACGGCGGAATGAGCGACAACGCCAGGCCGGCTCTCTACGGCGCCCAGTTCTCGGCCCGCATCGCTTCTCGCACGAGCGATGCCGCTCCCGCGCTGACCCGTGTGGTCGGCAAGCACTGCGAATCCGGCGACATCGTCGTCGACCACGAATACCTCCCTGGAGACATCGCCCCCGGCGACCTGTTGGCTGTGCCGGCGACAGGCGCGTACTGCGCGTCGCTCTCCAGCAACTACAACCACATCCCCCGTCCCGCCGTTGTCGCAGTTGCCGACGGCTCATCCCGCGTCATCGTGCGCGGTGAGACCATCGATGACCTGTTGTCACGGGACGTCGGAATCAGCATGAATGAAGGAGCACGATGACTCAGCCCCAATCGAGCGATCAGTACCGCCGTCTCAGGGTCGCACTTCTCGGCGCGGGAGCCGTGGGCTCGCAGGTCGCCGACCTGCTGCTGCGCCACGGCGACGAACTGGCCGATCGTGCTGGTGCGTCTCTCGAGCTCGCCGGTATCGCGGTGCGCGATGTGGATGCCCCGCGCGACGTGGAGCTTCCGAAGGAGCTGTTCACCACCGACGCGGAGACACTCATTCTCGGCAGCGACATCGTCATCGAGCTGATCGGTGGAATCGAGCCTGCCCGCACCAACCTGCTGCTGGCTCTGAACTCCGGCGCAGACGTCGTCACCGCCAACAAGGCGCTGCTCGCAACGCACGGCACGGAGCTGTTCGAAGCGGCCGATCAGGTCGGCGCATCCGTCTACTACGAGGCAGCGGCGGCCGGCGCCATCCCGATCATCCGTCCGCTGCGCGACTCGCTCGCCGGTGACCGCGTCGTGCGCATCATGGGCATCGTCAACGGCACGACGAACTACATCCTCGACCGGATGGACTCTGAGGGCGCCGACTTCGCCGACGTTCTCGTCGACGCGCAGCGCCTGGGATACGCCGAGGCAGACCCCACCGCCGACGTCGAAGGCTTCGACGCAGCGCAGAAGGCCGCGATCCTCGCGTCTCTCGCCTTCCACACCACTGTGCCGCTCGACGCCGTGTACCGCGAAGGCATCACCGATATCACCCCGTCGATGATTGAAGAGGCGCGCGCGGCCGGATTCGTCATCAAGCTGCTCGCGGTGTGCGAGCGCGTCGACGTCGACGGCACCGAGTCGATCTCGGTCAGGGTCTACCCGGCTCTCGTCGCTCGAACCCACCCGCTCGCGTCCGTTCACGGAGCGAACAACGCCGTCTTCGTCGAGGCCGAGGCTGCCGGTTCGCTGATGTTCTACGGGGCAGGTGCCGGCGGAGTGCAGACGGCTTCCGCCGTGCTCGGCGACGTCGTCTCCGCAGCACGCAGGCACATCGCCGGGGGAGTCGGAGTGGGCGAATCGACTCGCGCGAACCTCCCGACGGTGCCGATCGGCCACGTCGTCACGCGCTACCAGATCACCCTTGAGGTCGAAGACCAGCCCGGCGTGCTCGCCACCGTCGCGGGAATCCTCTCCGACGGAGGCGTGTCGGTCGCGACCGTCGTCCAGACGGCTGGTGAAGAGGCGGATGCCACGGCACGACTCATCATCGGCACGCACAGGGCTGCGGAGCAGGCCCTGAGCGACACGGTCGGCGAGCTCGCGGCAAGCGCTGTCGTCGATCGCGTCGTGTCGGTGCTGCGCGTGGAAGGCGAGTGATGGCCGCTGAACCTCAGGAGGCGGTCGAAGGACGAACCGTCCAGGTTCAGGTGCCGGCCACCAGCGCCAACCTGGGACCGGGGTTCGACACGCTCGGACTCGCGCTGAGCGTGTACGACGAGCTGACCATCACCGCCCTCGGCGAAGACCGTCTCGAGATCGAGGTCACAGGCTCTGGAGCATCCGAGATCGCGCGTGACGAGTCGAACCTCATCGTCCGTTCGATCGAGCACGTCTACAAGGATGCCGACCGCGAGATGCCCGGCCTTCGGATCATTGCGCACAACGGAGTCCCTCACGGTCGTGGGCTCGGTTCCTCCGGCGCCGCTGTCACGGCGGGTGTCCTGGCGGCCAAGGGTCTGCTGGCGGGGGACGTGGAGTTCTCCGACGCTGACCTGCTCCGCCTCGCCACGGAGCTGGAGGGACATCCTGACAACGTCGCTCCAGCGCTCTTCGGCGGTCTGACGATCGCCTGGACCGGTGAGAACGGCCCGCAGCACAAGAAGCTTCTCGTGCATCGCGGTGTCGCGCCCCTTGTGCTCGTGCCGGAGCGGATGATGTCGACGTCGCTCGCGCGCTCACTGCAGCCGCCGCAGGTGTCTCGTGAGGATGCGGTCTTCAACGTCTCGCGCACTGCGCTGCTGATCGCGGCTCTCATGCAGAGCCCTGAACTGCTCCTCGACGCGACAGCGGACCGACTGCATCAGGACTACCGCGCGGAAGCCATGCCGGAGACGCACAAGCTGGTCACCGCTCTTCGCGCTGCCGGCTTCGCGGCCGTTGTCTCAGGTGCAGGACCGAGCGTCCTCGTCCTTGCCGATGGTCCAGGTCACCGCCAGGAGGCCGTCGAAGTCGCTGATTCCGTAACAGACACCCCGTGGGAGGCCCTCATGCTGGCCGTCGACGTGCGTGGTGGTACAGTTAGGGAACGAGCGGAGGGCTCCACGTAATTTCGTGAATCTGGCCCCCATCGCAAATCTGCGAGACCCGCACGCAACCCCCAGAACTGCTTTTCCGGTCCTGGCTGGCGGACGCCGAGCGTCTTCCCGTGCGATCGCGCGCAGCACCCGTTGTGCGCGAGACATGCTCATTTCCCACGACATATAAGGGAGTACTCGTGGAGAATTTCTCCGAGACCCAGAATGATCAGGCAGCATCCGCCGTTCAGGCACCTGCTGCAGAAACCGCCACTGAGGCAACCGCAGCGCCGCGCAAGCGCGCACCGCGTCGCGCAACGACGGCAACTGCAGCAGCCAAGGCAGAGCAGGCCGCGAAGACGGCTGCTGACGCTGCGCCTGCCGCTGACGCTGCGCCTGCCGCTGAGACTGCGCCCAAGGCGAAGGCCCCGCGCCGCAGTCGTGCGAAGAAGACTGAGGCTGAACCGGCTTCGGCCGAATCCGACAGCGCACCCGCAGCATCCGCCTCTGCGACTGATGCACCCACGGACACCGCTGAGGCACCCGCTGAAGCCGCGCCGAAGACCACCGGTCGGGGCCGCCGCACCAAGAAGGTCGAGCAGGCAGACGCCGATTCGACCAGTGAAACGGCCGAGAAGACCGCGGAGGAGAAGTCGACTGACGACAACGCTTCCTCCGGTGACGCCGACGCGCAGAGCGACTCCGACGCCAAGAAAGAGGTGGCGACCGAGAAGAGCCCGCGCGCTCGCAAGGGTTCCAAGTCTGCGGCAGACAAGGGCGACAACTCTGACAAGGCCGAGTCCGACAAGGGCGACAAGTCGTCCGCCGATGCGAACGAGAACGTCGGCGACCACGGCGATGGCGACGAGACCTCTGGTCGCAGCCGTAGCCGTAGCCGCAGCCGCAACCGTGGCCGCAGCCAGAACGGCAGCAGCCAGAACGGCAACGACTCGCAGCAGAACAACGCATCCGAGGATGACGGCAACGGCCGCGGCCGTCAGCGCAACAAGCGCCGCAGTGGCGGAGCATCCGACGAGTTCGAGACCGAGATCGGCGAAGACGACGTCCTGATCCCGATCGCGGGCATCCTCGACGTTCTCGACAACTACGCCTTCGTGCGCACCACCGGCTACCTCGCCGGTGCCAGCGATGTCTACGTCTCGCTCGGCCAGGTCAAGAAGTACAACCTGCGCAAGGGCGACGCGATCGTCGGTGCCATCAAGCAGCCTCGTGAAGGTGAGCAGCAGGGGCGCCAGAAGTACAACGCTCTGGTGAAGGTCGACTCGATCAACGGCCTGTCCGTCGAGGATGCTGCCACGCGTGTCGAGTTCGGCGAGCTGACGCCGCTGTACCCCCAGGAGCGCCTGCGTCTGGAGACCGCTCCCGAGAAGCTCACACAGCGCATCATCGATCTGGTCGCACCGATCGGCAAGGGGCAGCGCGGGCTCATCGTCGCACCTCCGAAGGCCGGTAAGACGATCGTCCTGCAGCAGATCGCGAACGCGATCGCGCAGAACAACCCCGAGGTCCACCTCATGGTCGTTCTCGTCGACGAGCGTCCTGAAGAGGTCACCGACATGGAGCGCACGGTCAAGGGCGAGGTCATCGCCTCGACCTTCGATCGCCCCGCTGAGGACCACACCACGGTCGCCGAGCTCGCCATCGAGCGTGCGAAGCGTCTCGTCGAGTTGGGTCGCGACGTCGTCGTGCTGCTCGACTCGATTACGCGCCTCGGCCGTGCCTACAACATCGCAACTCCCACCTCCGGCCGTGTGCTTACCGGTGGCGTCGATGCGGCAGCACTCTACCCGCCGAAGCGCTTCTTCGGCGCCGCCCGCAACATCGAGAACGGCGGATCGCTCACGATCCTCGCCACGGCTCTCGTCGAGACCGGCTCCAAGATGGACGAGGTCATCTTCGAGGAGTTCAAGGGCACCGGAAACAGCGAGCTTCGCCTGTCGCGCTCGCTCGCTGACAAGCGCATCTTCCCGGCCGTCGATGTGAACGCCTCGTCCACACGCCGCGAAGAGATGCTGCTCTCGGCCGATGAGGTCAAGATCACCTGGAAGCTGCGTCGCGCCCTGGCGGGTCTCGACCAGCAGCAGGCTCTCGAAGTCGTGCTCGGCAAGCTGAAAGAGACGCAGTCGAACGTCGAGTTCCTCGTGCAGATGCAGAAGTCGATGCCCGCTCCCGCGGCCGGTGGCTCCAGCCACAGCCACGAGAACAGCATTCGCTGATCTGACGCTGATCGGAGCAGAGGCGTGTTGGATTCCGTTCAGGCGCTGATCGACGAACACCGCCGGGTGCAGGAGGAGCTCTCCGACCCGGCGGTGCACGCCGACGCCGCGCGTGCGAAGCGCGTGAACCGACGCTACGCCGAGCTCAGCAGGATCGTCGCAGCCTACGACGCATGGGTGGGGGCGTCAGATGACCTCGCCGCAGCGCGCGAGCTGGCCAAAGAAGACGATGCTTTCGCCGAAGAGGTGCCCGCGCTCGAAGAGAGCGCATCCCAGGCACAGGAGCGCCTGCGCCGCCTGCTCATTCCTCGTGACCCTGACGATGCCCGTGACGTGATCATGGAGATCAAGGCAGGGGAGGGCGGTGCGGAGTCCGCGCTGTTCGCCGCCGACCTGCTGCGGATGTACATCCAGTACGCCGCCCACAAGGGGTGGAAGACGGAGCTCCTCGAGCGCAACGAGTCCGACCTCGGCGGCTACAAGGACGTCCAGATCGCGATCAAGGGCTCATCCTCCGATCCTGCCCAGGGCGTATGGGCACATCTCAAGTACGAGGGTGGTGTGCACCGGGTGCAGCGTGTGCCGGCGACCGAGTCGCAAGGTCGCATCCACACGTCCACCACCGGCGTGCTCGTCTTTCCCGAAGTCGACGAGCCAGAAGAACTGCACATCGATCCGAACGATCTGAAGATCGACGTCTACCGCTCTTCCGGCCCAGGCGGGCAGTCCGTGAACACGACCGACTCTGCGGTGCGGATCACGCACGTTCCCACCGGGATCGTCGTCTCGATGCAGAACGAGAAGTCGCAGCTTCAGAACCGTGAGGCGGGAATGCGTGTTCTGCGAGCCCGACTGCTGGCGAAACAGCAGGAAGAGCTGGATGCCGCGGCATCCGACGCTCGCAAGTCGCAGATCCGCGGCATGGACCGTTCAGAGCGCATCCGCACCTATAACTTCCCGGAGAACCGGATCGCCGATCACCGCACCGGATTTAAGGCGTACAACCTCGATCAGGTGATGGACGGCGCTCTCGACCCGATCATCGAGAGTGCGATCACCGCCGACGAAGAGGCGCGCCTGGCCGCGGTCGGTCAGGACTCCTGAGGCCGAGGGTTCTCGGACCGAGGCTTCTCAGACCGGCGGGGAGCGGGCTCAGATCGAATAGTCCGAGGCGAGCCGCAGGTCGCTGAAGTCGTCGTGCGGGCGGCGCGTGCGCGCGTGCGCGGGGACGCCGGTGAGTGTGCTGTTCTCCGGTGCATCCTTCGTGACGACGGCGCCTGCGCCGACCACGGTGTTGCGGCCCACGGTGATGGGGCCGAGGATCTTGGCGCCCGCGCCGACGATGACGCCGTCGGCGAGCGTGGGATGCCGCTTCCCGGTGTCATTGCGCGTGCGCCCGCCGAGCGTGACGCCGTGGTACAGCATCACGTCGTCGCCGATCTCGGCGGTTTCGCCGATCACGACGCCAGAGCCGTGGTCGATGAAGAAGCGCCGCCCGATCTGCGCACCGGGGTGGATCTCGATGCCCGTGATCGCGCGGGCGATCTGGGAGTTCGCCCGCGCGGGGAACCGCAGGCCGCGCCGCCACAGCGCGTGTGAGACGCGATGTGCCCAGAGCGCGTGCAACCCCGGGTACAGCAGTGCGACTTCGATGCCGCTTCTGGCGGCAGGATCTCGAAGACGCGCGGCCGCGATGTCCTCGCGTACGCGAGCGAACATGCCCATCTTTTCGTCGCTCTCTGCGGACTCAGCTCTCTCGCAGGTCTTCGAACAGCGCGGTGGAGATGTAACGCTCACCGGTGTCGGGCATCACCACAACAATGATCTTTCCGGCGTTCTCGGGGCGAGCAGCCACCTGCAATGCGGCGGAGAGCGCAGCACCCGAAGACATGCCGACCAGCAGGCCCTCCTTGGCTGCCAGCTCGCGTGCCAGGCGCAGTGATTCGTCAAACTCGACGGCGATCACCTCATCGAGGACCTCGCGGTCGAGAACATCGGGGACGAAGTTCGGGCCGATGCCCTGGATCTTGTGCGGGCCAGGGTGCCCCTCGGTCAGCACGGGGGAGTCCTTGGGCTCGACGGCGATGACCTTCACCTCGGGCTTAGCTGCCTTGAGGGCCTGCCCGGTTCCGGTGACGGTGCCACCGGTGCCGATGCCGGCAACGAGGATGTCCACCTTTCCATCGGTGTCGCGCAGGATCTCCTGAGCCGTGGTCTCACGGTGGATGCGCGGGTTCGCGGGGTTCTCGAACTGGCGGATCCAGACAGCGCCAGGAGTCTCCGCAATGATCTTCTTGGTCGCTTCGATGGCACCGCTCATTCCCTTGGTCGGGTCGGTGAGCACGATCTCAGCGCCGAAGGCCTTCAGCAGTACGCGTCGTTCCTTCGACATGGAGGCGGGCATCGTGAGGATGACCTTGTAGCCACGAGCGGCTCCCACCATCGCGAGTGCAATGCCTGTGTTGCCACTGGTGGATTCGACGATCGTTCCACCGGGCTTGAGCTCGCCGGACTCTTCTGCGGCATTCACCATCGCGATGCCGATGCGGTCCTTCACGCTGGACGCAGGGTTGTAGTACTCGAGCTTCGCGAGCACAGTTGCGCCGACGCCCTCGGTGACGCGGTTCAGCCGCACCAGCGGCGTGTTGCCGAATGCGGTCGTGATGTCGTTGTGGATGCCGGGCATGGCTGGCCTTTCGTTCGCGTAGGGTGCTGTCCCAGCCTATTCGAGAGGATGCACCCGCGGGTCATTGTGACGCGGAACAGTGCGCGCACACGTACGCTGAAGGGATGTCTGAAACAACCCTCGCGGCCTCTGTTCGAGCCGCCGCCCAGCGGCTCGCCGCCGCGGGCATCTTCGATCCGCTCGTGGATGCTGAACTGCTCGCAGGACACGTGCAGGGCCGCGGGCGCGGCGAAGTGCAGGCCGCGATCGTGCGAGGCGATGCCATCAGCGAGGGGGACGCAGCGGCCTTCGATGCTCTGATCACGCGACGGGCGGCTCGTGAGCCGCTGCAGCATCTCACGGGAACAGCGCCGTTTCGCCACCTCGAACTGGCGGTCGGACCTGGAGTCTTCGTGCCGCGGCCCGAGACCGAGACAGTGGTGCAGTTCGCGATCGACGCGCTTCTCATGGATGCGGACCCCGCGCCGATCGGCGTCGATCTGTGCACGGGCAGCGGTGCGATCGCGCTAGCGATGGCCACCGAAGTGCCCCACGCGCGAATTCACGCGGTAGAGCTGTCTCCGCAGGCGCATGCCTGGGCCGCGCGGAATACTGCGGATGCTGAGAACCTCTCACTCGTTCTCGGCGACCTCGCCGATACCCTCGAGGAGCTCGACGGCACAGCATCCGTCGTGATCTCGAATCCGCCATATGTACCGGACGATGCGATTCCCAGGGACCCGGAGGTGCGTCTGCACGATCCGGCGATGGCGCTATACGGCGGATCAGACGGGCTCGACATCGTTCGCGTTCTCAGCACGCGGGCTCTGCGGCTTCTGCGTCCAGGCGGACTGCTGATCATCGAGCATGGTGAACTGCAGGGCGCGGAGATCCGTGCCCTGCTCGAAGCGGATGGCTGGCGTGCGCCGACGACCCACCCCGACCTCACGCACCGCGACCGTGCGACCACGGCGCTCAAGCCCTGAGGGTGCTCTCGCTTCTCTCGGATGCCGTGCACGTAGAATGTCAAGGTCATGACCTCTCTCTTCGACTGCCGCGATGAGGCCCAACTGCTCGCCGGAATGCGGCATGCCCGCCAGGCGATCGCCCGCGGTGAACTCATCGTGCTGCCCACCGATACCGTCTACGGCGTCGCCGCAGACGCATTCACGCCCTCGGCGGTGCAGCGGCTGCTTGACGCGAAAGGACGCGGCCGCAATCAGCCGCCACCCGTGCTCGTTGCGAGCCAGGCGGCACTGACCGCGCTCGTAGAAGAGGTTCCCGAACCCGTTCAACGCCTGGTGGACAAATTCTGGCCTGGAGGACTGACGATCATCCTCCCCGCTCAGCCCTCGCTGTCATGGGACCTCGGCGACACCCTCGGCACGGTCGCAGTGCGGATGCCGGACCAGCGCGTGGCGCGCGAGCTGCTCGAAGAGACCGGCCCTCTTGCCGTCTCCAGTGCGAACCTCACCGGCAAGGCAGCGGCGACCTCAGCACAGATCGCCCAGGAGATGCTGGGCGACAGCGTTTCGGTGTATCTCGATGGTGGGTTCAGCGAAACCGGCATTGCCTCGACCATCATCGATGCCACTTCGCTCGTGCGCCGCGGTGCTGACGACGCTTCTGAAAAGTGCGTCCGGGTGCTCCGAGAGGGGGCCGTGACCCGCAAGCAGCTGCAGAGCGTTCTGGGCGATCTGCTGGAGCCAGAGGAATCGCCGGAGGGCGCGGCGGACGGCCCGGCGTGAAGCAGTACCTCTTCACAATCATCTTCACGGCGACGATCACGTACGTCTGTTCGTGGGCGGTCTGGCGGCTCAGTCTGCGGTTCAAGCTCTATCCCGGCATCCGGGAGCGGGACGTCCACACCACTCCGACACCGCGTCTCGGGGGAGTGGCGATGTTCCTCGGCATCGCCGCCGCCATCGGCGTTTCCGCGGCGAACCCGTTCTTCAGCATCATGTGGATTCCCCCGCAGACGATGTGGGCGGTACTCGGCGCCGCCCTGCTGATTGCGGTCATCGGCGTCATCGACGACCTTCTCGACCTCGACTGGATGATCAAGCTCGGTGCGCAGTTCCTCGCAGCCGGAATCATCACCGTCGTCGGTGGACTGCAGATCCTCGCCCTTCCGCTCGGCGACATGATCATCTTCTCGAGCTGGCTGAGCATCGCCGTCACGATGTTCGCGATCGTCGTCGTCATGAACGCGGTGAACTTCATCGACGGTCTGGACGGGCTGGTCGCCGGCGTCTGTCTGATCGCCAACGGAGTCTTCTTCGCGTACTCGTACATCCTCACGCGCGACACCGGTGCGAGCAGCTACTTCAACCTCGCCTCCTTCCTCGCCGCTGTCGCGATCGGCGCCTGCCTGGGCTTCCTCCCGCTGAACTGGAGCCCAGCCAAGCTGTTCATGGGGGACTCCGGTGCGCTGGTGATGGGGCTGCTGATGGCGACCTCGGCGATCGCGCTGACCGGGCAGATGTCCTCTGCTGCGATGGACCCGGAAGAGTTCGGGCGCTCTCAGCTGCTCGGGGCATTCATCCCGATCCTGCTGCCTCTCGTCGTGGTGATGCTGCCTCTGCTCGATTTCGGGCTCGCGGTCTTCCGCCGCATGAGAGCCGGTCGTTCTCCCTTCGCGCCTGACCGCAAGCATTTGCATCACCGCATGCTGGATCTCGGTCATCGCGACCGCGACGCAGTGCTGATCTTCTACGCCTGGACGGCGATCATCTCTCTCGCAGTGCTGCTGATGTACGTCGGCTCGCGCGAGGACTGGCCAGGGCAGTATCTGCCCGGTGTGGCCTTCGGCGTCGTCGGCGCCGCCGCCTGTCTTGTCGTGACACTTCTGCCCACCAGACGCGCCCCGAGCGCGCCCGCCCAGCCCACCGAACCGGCCCCACCCTTGGAGACCCGATGAGCGACACCCCCGAACCTGTAGCCGCACCGTCCATCAACCCCGTGCTGCGGACCGTACTCGTCTGGACGGGGATCGCCGCGGTCGTCCTGATCATCCTCGGAGGGGGGATCGGGTACCTCGTAGCCGGTGCGAACGGACTGTGGAGCGGTCTGGCAGGCGTCGGTCTTGCCGTGATCTTCCTGGCACTCACGCCGATCAGTGTGCTGATCGCGAACCGCTGGTACGGGCGCGAGATGTTCGCGACGGTCTTCTTCGGGATCGTGATGGGCGGCTGGCTGCTCAAACTCGTGATCTTCATCGTCGCGATCGTGATCCTGCGCGGCCAGGACTGGGTCGTGCCTGCCGTGATCTTCCTGTCACTCGTTGCCGGCATCGTCGTGAGCCTGGTGATCGATGCGGTGGCCTTCAGCAAGCTGCGTGTGCCGCATGTCTCGGACGTCGTGCTGCCCACGAGAAACCCCGAGGACGACAACGATTCGTGAGCCTGAAAAAATCTTGATAGTCTAAATCCGGATTCGCTGAACGGTCTCTTGCGTCGTGCGAAAAGATCTGATTCAGCTTGAAATCCGTCACCCAATCTTCGCGTCGATTCTGATCGATGCCCAGAAGCTGGAGCAACGTTGACTCACGCCGCGAGCCTCCTCGTCCGTTTCGCATCGGATGAATTCCACCCACCGTCGATTGGCGAGTTCTTCCCGGAGATCCTCTTCAGTATCGGCCCGCTCTCGGTGCACCGCATCCACCTGGTGCAGTTCCTCGCGACGATCGTCGTGGTTCTGATCCTCTGGCTCGGTACCCGCAAGCTGAAGCTCGTCCCTGGCCGTGGCCAGGGTGTCATCGAGATGCTCTTTGACATCGTGCGCGTCAACGTCGCGCACGACATGATGGGCAAGAAGGACGGCAACCGGTTCCTGCCGTTGTTGACCGCCATCTTCTTCATGGTGCTGGTCTTCAACCTCACGGGAATCATCCCGTTCCTGAACATCGCCGGAACATCGATCATCGCGGTCCCTCTGATGCTCGCCGTGATCTCCTACGTCACGTTCATCTACGCAGGGCTCCGCAAGAGCCCGTGGGGTTTCATCCGCAACTCGCTGTTCCCCCCTGGGGTTCCGCCGGCGCTGTACATCATCGTCGCGCCGCTCGAGTTCATCTCGACGTTCATCGTCCGTCCCATCACGCTGACGCTGCGACTCCTGATGAACATGATGGTCGGTCACCTCATGCTGGTGCTGTTCTTCGCAGCGACCCAGTTCTTCATCTTCTCGATGGGCGGGTTCTGGACGGTGCTCGGTGCGGGAACGCTCGCATTCGGCTTCGCCTTCACGGCCTTCGAGATCCTGGTGGCTTTCCTCCAGGCGTACGTCTTCACCATCCTCACCGCGGTCTACATCCAGCTCGCAGTCGCGGACGAACACTAAGCAAAGCTAACGGGGTGCTCCGGCGCCCCAACAATGAAAGGAAGATCCAGTGGATCCCATCTCTGTTCTCGCTTCGATCAACATCGACATCACCGGCTCGATCGCGAACGTCGGCTACGGTCTCGCCGCTATCGGTCCGGCCATCGGTGTGGGCATCGTCGTCGGAAAGACGATCGAGGGCGTTGCTCGCCAGCCTGAGCTGTCCGGCAAGCTCCAGGGCACCATGTGGATCGGTATCGCCTTCACCGAGGCACTCGCGTTCGTCGGCATCGGCGTGGCGTTCCTCTTCGGCTACTGATCCGACCGACCACACGTAAGGAGACAGGATGCTGAACGCTCTTGTCACGCTCGCAGCCGAGGAGGCGGAGCACAACCCGCTTCTCCCGGCGATGTACGACATTGTCTGGTCCGCGGTCTGCTTCGTTCTCATCCTGATCGTGGCGTGGAAGGTTGCTCTCCCGAAGGTGGCGAAGATGCTCGATGAGCGTTCCGCCGCGATCGAGGGAAACATCGCCAAGGCCGATGAGGCACAGAAGCAGGCTGAGGCTGCGCTCGAGGAGTACACCCGACAGCTGGCTGAAGCACGCACCGAGGCCGGTGAGATCCGCGACGCCGCCCGTGAGGACGGCAAGAAGATCGTCGCCGAGGCCAAGGAGACTGCAACCGTTGAGGCTGCACGCGTCACCACCGCAGCGCAGGCACAGATCGAGGCAGAGCGTCAGTCGACGCTCGTCGCACTCCGCTCTGAGGTCGGCACTCTCGCGATCGACCTCGCCGGTGGCGTCGTCGGAGAGACGCTGTCGGATGATGCTCGTGCCAACGCCGTCGTCGATCGCTTCCTCGCAGACCTCGAAGCCTCAGAGAAGGCGGCGAAGTAATGGGCAGCGCGACCACTCAGGCACTCGTGGCTTCGACGGCGGCTCTCGCTCAGGCGAAGGGCGTCACCCTCGGTACGGCCGGTGAGCTGTTCACCGTCGCACGACTGGTGGGAGAGTCCGGGCAGCTGAGCGGCGCGCTTGCCGATCCTGCCGCTCCGGTCGAGCTTCGCCAGAAGGTCGTCACGACGGTGTTCGCCACGATGTCTGAGGCTGCGCAAGAGGTTGTTTCTGTCGCAGTGGCTGAGCGCTGGTCGGATGCTTCGGGGCTCGTCGCTGGGATCGAGGAGCTGGCCATTCGTGCGGCAGCGATCGCCGAGCCCGCAGCAGACATCGAGGGCGAGCTGTTCTCGTTCCTGCGCGTGATCGCGGGGAACGCGGAGCTCGAGCTCGCGCTCGGCGGCCGACTCGGCGACAACAGTGCGAAGGGCACGCTCGTTGAGACGCTGATCGGCGACAAGGCAAGCGCCCCCACCGTGCTCATCGTCTCGTCCCTCGTGCGCCAGCCGCGCGGGCGTCGTGTGCGTCAGCTGCTGAACCGGGCGATGAAGATCGTCTCGGCACAGCGCGGCCGCATCGTCGCCACAGTTCACACGGCGGCTCCGCTGTCGGATGCCCAGCGCAACCGACTCAGCGCCGCACTGACCGAGCGCTATGCCGGTCAGGTCTCGGTGAATGAAGTGATCGACCCCCTCGTTGTAGGCGGACTGCGTGTGCAGATCGCCGACGACGTCATCGACGGCAGCATCTCCGCGCGGCTCGCCGACCTTCGACAGAAGCTCGCGGGCTAATACGACTTCGCGCGGGCAACCGCGCACCCAGATACAAAGGGAAGACAATGGCAGAACTTTCGATCAGCCCCGACGTCATCCGTGACGCGCTGAAGGACTTCGCCGCTGCGTACGAGCCCACCGGCGCGGCAGCGACCGAGGTCGGCACCGTCGTAGACGCTGCGGACGGCATCGCCCACATCGAGGGGCTCCCTGGTGTGATGGCGAACGAGCTCCTTACGTTCGCAAACGGCACGCAGGGCCTCGCGCTGAACCTTGACGAGCACGAGATCGGAACGGTCGTCATGGGCGACTTCTCCGGTATCGACGCCGGACAGGAAGTTCGCCGCACAGGCGAGGTTCTGTCGGTCGCCGTCGGCGACGGCTACCTCGGACGAGTCGTGGACCCGCTCGGCAACCCGATCGACGGCCTTGGCGAGATCGCCTCTGAGGGTCGTCGCGAGCTCGAGCTGCAGGCCCCCGGCGTCATGCAGCGTAAGAGCGTGCACGAGCCGATGCAGACCGGCATCAAGGCCATTGACGCCATGATCCCCGTCGGCCGTGGTCAGCGTCAGCTGATCATCGGTGACCGCCAGACCGGTAAGACCGCGATTGCGATCGACACGATCATCAATCAGAAGGACAACTGGGATTCGGGCGACGTCAACAAGCAGGTTCGCTGCATCTACGTCGCTATCGGTCAGAAGGGTTCGACGATCGCATCCGTGAAGGGTGCTCTCGAGGATGCTGGCGCGATGGAGTACACGACGATCGTCGCGGCTCCCGCCTCTGACCCGGCCGGCTTCAAGTACATCGCTCCCTACACGGGGTCGGCGATCGGTCAGCACTGGATGTACGGCGGCAAGCACGTCCTGATCATCTTCGATGACCTCTCCAAGCAGGCCGAGGCATACCGCGCGGTTTCGCTTCTCCTGCGTCGTCCGCCGGGCCGCGAGGCTTACCCGGGCGATGTCTTCTACCTGCACTCCCGCCTGCTGGAACGTTGCGCGAAGCTGTCCGACGAGCTCGGTGCGGGTTCCATGACGGGTCTTCCCATCATCGAGACCAAGGCGAACGATGTCTCGGCGTACATCCCGACCAACGTGATCTCGATCACCGACGGCCAGATCTTCCTGCAGTCCGACCTGTTCAACGCCAACCAGCGTCCCGCTGTCGACGTGGGCATCTCGGTCTCGCGAGTCGGTGGTGACGCTCAGGTCAAGTCCATCAAGAAGGTCTCTGGAACGTTGAAGCTCGAGCTGGCGCAGTACCGCTCGCTCGAGGCCTTCGCGATGTTCGCGAGCGACCTCGATGCAGCATCGCGTCGTCAGCTCGACCGTGGTGCGCGTCTGACCGAGCTGCTCAAGCAGCCGCAGTACTCGCCGTACCCGGTTGAGGACCAGGTCGTCTCGATCTGGGCTGGTACCAACGGCAAGCTCGACACGGTGGCTGTTTCTGACGTCCTGCGTTTCGAGCGCGAGCTGCTGGACCACCTGCGTCGCAATACCAAGATCCTCGACAACCTTCGTGAGACGAACGTCCTCTCCGACGAGATCGTCGCCGAGCTTGAGAAGCAGGTCGACGCTTTCGTGCTGGAGTTCCAGGGTGGCAAGGGCCAGTCCATCGGAGCTGTGGGCAACGAAGAGCACGCGGCTCAGGATCTGGACGACGTCAACCAGGAGAAGATCGTCAAGGGTCGTCGCGCCTAACGCGCGGGTACTGAAATATGGGCGCTCAACTCAGGGTCTACAAGCAGAAGATTTCTTCTGCTCAGACGACCAAGAAGATCACGAAGGCGATGGAGCTCATCGCGGCTTCGCGCATTCAGAAGGCGATGGCGCGCGTGCGCGCGTCGTCGCCCTTCGCGCGAGCTGTGACGCAGGCCGTGTCGGCTGTTGCGACGCACTCCAACGTCGACCACCCGCTCACGCGTGAGCCAGAGACGATCCGTCGGTCAGCCGTCGTGGTCTTCTCCTCCGACCGCGGTCTCGCCGGTGCCTTCAACTCGCAGATTCTTCGCGAGGCGATGGAACTCGGTGAGCTCATCCGCTCGCAGGGCAGTGAACCGGTCTACTACCTCGTCGGCCGCAAGGCTGTCGGGTATTTCCAGTTCCGAGGCATCGCGTCGGCTGCGGAATGGATCGGAGACACCGATACGCCGCACTTCAAGACCGCAGAGGAGATCTCGGCAACACTGCTCGAGGCCTTCAACCGCGATTCTGAAGACGGCGGAGTGGACGAGCTTCACCTCGTCTACAACCGGTTCGTCAGCATGATGACGCAGGAGCCCGAAACAGTGCGACTGCTGCCGCTCGAGATCGTCGAGAGCGATGCAACGGCCGAGAACTCCGGCGCGGTTTACCCGCTCTACGAGTTCGAGCCTGACGCTGAGACCGTGCTTGACGCGATTCTGCCGGTGTACCTGCAGAGCCGCATCTTCAACGCACTGCTGCAGTCGTCCGCCGCGAAGCAGGCCGCGACGCAGAAGGCTATGAAGTCGGCGAGCGACAACGCTGACAAGCTCATCACCGATTACACCCGCCTTCGCAACAACGCGCGTCAGGCGGAGATCACGCAGCAGATCGCTGAGATCGTCGGCGGCGCCGACGCCCTCTCGTCGAGCAA
Organism: Microbacterium zouquanmingi; assembly: GCF_052266675.1. Taxonomy (NCBI): domain Bacteria; kingdom Bacillati; phylum Actinomycetota; class Actinomycetes; order Micrococcales; family Microbacteriaceae; genus Microbacterium; species Microbacterium zouquanmingi. The sequence goes on along the minus strand of NZ_JBQPRA010000003.1, from coordinate 387,626 downwards.
ATAGACCATCAAGAAAGAGACGAAGATATGACCCCCACCGCCACAGCTGAGGCTGGGACCGCGGTCGTCGGGCGCGTCGCACGCGTCACGGGCCCGGTCGTCGACATCGAGTTCCCGCACGACTCGCTTCCAGACATCTACAACGCCCTGAAGACGACGATCACGATCGGCGAAGAGAAGACCGAGATCACCCTCGAGGTTGCTCAGCACCTCGGCGATGACCTCGTTCGCGCGATCTCCCTGAAGCCGACGGACGGCATGGTCCGCGGCCAGGAAGTGCGCGATACCGGTGAAGCCATCTCGGTTCCCGTCGGAAACGTCACCAAGGGCCGAGTTTTCAACGTCATCGGCGAGGTTCTCAACGCAGAGCCCGGCGAGCAGATCGAGATCACCGAGCGTTGGCCGATTCACCGCCAGGCTCCTAACTTCGACCAGCTCGAGTCGAAGACCCAGATGTTCGAGACCGGCATCAAGTCGATCGACCTTCTGACCCCCTACGTGCTGGGTGGAAAGATCGGTCTGTTCGGTGGTGCAGGTGTCGGTAAGACGGTCCTCATCCAGGAAATGATCCAGCGTGTTGCCCAGGACCACGGTGGTGTGTCCGTGTTCGCCGGTGTCGGTGAGCGTACGCGTGAGGGCAACGACCTGATCGCTGAGATGGAAGAGGCGGGCGTCTTCGACAAGACCGCCCTCGTTTTCGGCCAGATGGATGAGCCGCCGGGAACGCGTCTGCGCGTCGCGCTGTCTGCTCTGACGATGGCGGAGTACTTCCGTGACGTGCAGAAGCAGGATGTGCTGCTGTTCATCGACAACATCTTCCGCTTCACGCAGGCAGGTTCCGAGGTTTCCACGCTTCTGGGCCGTATGCCTTCTGCCGTGGGTTACCAGCCGAACCTCGCCGACGAGATGGGTGTGCTCCAGGAGCGCATCACCTCGACGCGTGGACACTCGATCACCTCGCTGCAGGCGATCTACGTGCCTGCCGATGACTACACCGACCCGGCGCCGGCAACGACCTTCGCGCACCTTGACGCGACGACCGAGCTCAGCCGTGAGATCGCGTCGAAGGGTCTGTATCCCGCTATCGACCCGCTGACCTCGACGTCGCGCATCATGGATCCCCGTTACTTGGGCGAGGACCACTACCGCGTGGCGACCACGGTCAAGCAGATCCTTCAGAAGAACAAGGAACTGCAGGAGATCATTGCGATCCTCGGTGTCGACGAGCTCTCCGAAGAGGACAAGATCGTCGTGTCACGTGCGCGTCGCATCCAGCAGTTCCTCTCGCAGAACACCTATATGGCGAAGAAGTTCACCGGTGTTGAGGGTTCGACGGTTCCGCTCAAGGAGACCATCGAGTCGTTCGACGCGATCGCCAAGGGCGAGTTTGACCACGTGGCCGAGCAGGCCTTCTTCAACGTCGGTGGCATCGGCGACGTCGAAGAGAAGTGGGCGCAGATCCAGAAGGAGAACGGCTGATCATGGCATTGCAGGTCAGCCTTGTCTCCGCGGACGCGGAGGTCTGGACGGGAGAGGCGTCGCTCGTTGTCGCCAAGACCGTCGAGGGCGAGATCGGCATCATGAGCGGTCACGAACCGATCCTGGCGATCCTCGCCGAGGGAGAGGTCCGCATCACGAAGCTCGATGGCACGAAAGTGCTCGCGAACGCTCAGGACGGCTTCCTCTCGATGGAGGGCAGTACGCTGACGATCGTCGCGGGTAACGCGGCGCTCATCGCCTGAGTCAACTCTCGAAGACGCGCTCGTCAACCATCGATTGCGATGGTGGGCGGGCGCGTTCTCGCGCGACGAGGTATGAATGAAGATCCTCCTCCCTCCATCTGAGACCAAAAACCCCGGTGGCTCCGGCACCGTGCTGGATCTCGACTCGCTCAGCCTTCCGGCGCTCGCCCCGGAGCGGGAGCAGGTTGTCAGCGCACTTGTGGCGATGGCTGGTGACGCCGCTCTTTCGCAGCGTGTGCTCAAGCTCAGCGACCGGCAGCTCGGCGAGATCGAGCACAACAGGACACTGCGTGTGGCCCCGACGATGCCCGCTGTCGACCGTTATACCGGAGTACTGTACGACGCGTTGGATGCCGTGTCTCTGGACGCGGCATCCAGACGTTGGCTGGGGCATCACGTGTGGGTGCATTCAGCGCCGTTCGGACCGGTGGGTGCGCTGGACGAGATTCCGTCGTACCGCCTTGCGGCCGCGGCTGCGCTTCCCGGTGTCGCGCCGCTGCGACGTCACTGGGCGCAGAGCGTCACAGCTGCGATAGCACGGGAACAGCCGCGATTCATCGTCGACCTTAGGAGTGAGGCCTATGTCGCACTTGGACCGATTCCGGCATCCGTTTCCTCGGTCTACGTACGCGTTGTGACGGAGCAGGGGCGTGCTCTCAACCACTTCAACAAGAAGGCAAAGGGCGAGCTGGTTCGGGCTTTGGCGGAGGAGAGGCCGCGAGTGAGCACCCTTGAGTCATTGACGAAGTGGGCTTCCGTGCGCGGGATCGAGCTCCGTGCGGACGTGCAGCCAGGAATCGTCAACCTTGTTGTCGCGTCCTGACGCCAACCGCGTGTAGTAGTTGCGGTGGTTCTCTGGCACGCTAGTGTTTGTCACGCGATGCGAGAATGCGTCGTTCATTCCATGGAGGGGTAAATGGATAACTACTATTACGACACAGGTGCTGCGGTCGCGGCGCTCTTCGCGTTCATCGCGGTGGGGTTCATCTTCGGGATCGCCGCCTATGTCGTGTCATCTGTGTTCATGATGAAGGTCTTCGAAAAGGCTGGAGTCCAGGGCAAGTGGCGCGCGTGGATCCCCATCTACAACAGCATGATCTTCACCAAGCTCGGCGACTTGTCGCCCTGGTTGATCCTCTACTCGTTCGGTGGAGCGATCGTGCTGTCGTGGATCCCGATCCTCAACATCTTCGCTGGCCTGCTGAGCCTTGCCGGTAGTGTCGTCCTGGTCATGGCTGCATACCGTGTGGGCCAGAAGCTGCAGAAGGAAGGCGCATGGGTCGTCCTTTACATCTTCCTGTCGATCGTGTGGCTCGGCATCATGGCTTTCAACAAGTCGCGCTGGAACTCGCAGGTTGCGCCCGCCCCGTGGGCCGGTAACAGCTTCTTCGCGGATCGCACCGTCTGGGATGGCATTCCCGCGCAGTCGTCTGCTGCGGCCGCACCCGGTTACGGCGCACCGCAGGGTTACGCGGCACCGCAGCAGCCTGGCTACCCGCAGCAGGCCGGTCAGCCCGGCTACCCGCAGCAGCCTGCCCCTGGCTACCAGCCTCCGGCAGCTCCGGCGACGCCTCCGGCTGCACCGTCTGTGCCTCCGGCTGCTCCGGCTGCACCGGTGACCCCGCCGACTACGCCGCCTCCGGCTGCACCCCCGGCTCCGCCTGCACGTCCGGCGGATCCGAACCAGCCTCCCGCGTGAATCATGACGAAGGACCCTCGAGAAATCGAGGGTCCTTCGTCGTTCATGTGCCGTGGCTCCGCTAGCGTAGAGGGATGGACATGTCCCGCGCCGCCGCGCAGACCCACAGCGTCGCCGTCACCGATCAGGATGAGATCATTCTGACGTGGGCCGGTGCAACCGACACCGGGCGTCGGCGCGACAACAATCAGGATGCTCTCCTTGCGGAGTTCCCCTTGTTCGTCGTCGCAGACGGGATGGGTGGGCACGCCGGCGGAGAGATCGCGAGCCAGAGCACCATCGAACGGCTGAAGGAAGTCGTCGATTCGGGCGAGGTGACCACTGGCGCGATCGAAGACGCACTTGAGCGCGCGGTCGCGGACATCGCATCTCACCCCGAGACCACCGATGAGGGTACGGGCACCACGCTCACAGGCGTACTCTTCGAGATCGTCGATGGGGAACCGCGTTGGGTCTCGCTCAACATCGGCGACTCACGCGTGTACCTGTTGCGTCAACAGCGCCTCGTCCAGGTGACCACCGATCACTCCGTCGTGCAGGAGCTGATCAGCTCTGGTCGGTTGAGCCCAGAAGAAGCAGAGAGCCACCCGTACAGCAACGTGATCACTCGCGCCGTGGGTGCGAGCGAGCTCACGCCCCCTGACTATCTCGGCATCGAGGTCTTCGACGGGGACAAGTTCGTGATCTGTTCGGACGGCCTCACCAAAGAGCTCACCGACTACGGTATTCAGCATTTTCTTCGTGAGAAGAGCGACCCCGCAGAGGCAGTCGACGCGATGCTCGCTGCGGCACTCGAGAACGGTGGCCGCGACAACGTCACGCTCATCGTCGTCACGGTCGCGCGCACCGGCGGTTTCGATGAGGCAGTGGCCGATACGGTGTCGATCCCCACGATCACCGACTCTTCCTCCACATCAGACGAGTCCTGACAGTTCGCGCGATCCGCTGGGGATAGTCGCTCCCGCTGAGTGTTTGTACCATCCAATAGGGGGATGGATCTCGAACCACTGACGCTGCCCGTCGCACCCGAAGAGCCTAGGCGCCAACCCATCCCTGTCCTTGCTGCGGTCGTGCCGATCGCTGCAGGCGTCGTGCTGTGGTTGATCACCGGTTCGATCTTCTCGCTGTGCTTCGCCGCTCTCGGTCCGCTGATGATCGGGGCGTCGCTGCTCGACGGCATCCGAAGCAGACGCCGCGCGCGTCGCGCGGCGTCTGAAGAGCAGGCGCAAGGCTGGCGCCGCGTTGAACAAGAACTCAGCCGGCGACATCGTCGTGAGCGACGCGAGTTGCGGTCCGCGCATCCGGATGCCGCGTCATGCGTGCAGGATCCACCGCTGCGGGATCTGCGAGCGATTGATGAGACCACCCAGATCGTGATCGGTTCCGGTGCTCGCCGCAGCAGTCTGCGCGTGACTGGGGATGACAGCGATGGAGCCAGGGGATTTCGAGAGAAGGCATCGCAAGTGACGGATGCTCCTGTGCTCGCGCCTCTCGGGCGGGGCGTGTGCTTTCGCGGCCCACTGCCGGTCATTGCAGCTGCGGCGCGCGCGTTGATCGTGCAGCTGTGTCTGCGCCACTCGCCTTCGCAGTTGGCGTTGTGCGGAGGAGGCCTCGAGGCGCTGGGCCTGAACGGCTTTCCGCACGCGGGACGGCACAGACGCGGGGCGCTGCGAGTGGCAGTCGTCATCGGTGATGGTGACGCTGACGATGGCATCGCGCAGATTCGCCTGCGCTCGTCAGACGGCGAAGTCCCGGAAGGGATCACCACCGTGATCGATTGCGCCGACCCCATGCGCGCGCGTCTGCGCACGACGGCGGAATCGGCGGATATCGAGGTCGAGTGTCTGTCCAGGTCTCAAGCAGTGGCGATCGCCGCGTCAGCTGCCGAGCGGGAGGGCGAGATCGCGCAGCTGCCGGACGTCGTCGCACTGGGGGAGCTTGCCGGACAAGACGAGAAGCGTCATGGGCTCGAAGCTGTCATCGGCCGGACGGAGAGCAAGGATGTCATCCTCGATCTCGTCGAGGACGGGCCGCACGCGATCGTCACCGGAATGACCGGGTCTGGCAAGAGCGAGCTCCTGGTGACCTGGATCACTGCCATGGCGCTCGCGCACAGCCCGGTGCACGTGGCGTTCGTGCTCGCCGATTTCAAGGGCGGCACGGCTTTCGATCCGCTGCGCGATCTGCCGCACGTGTCGGCAGTCATGACTGATCTCGACGAGGAGGGCGCCAGGCGCGGGGTGGAGAGTCTGACGGCAGAGCTGAGGCGGCGCGAAGCCGTGCTGGCGGAGCTTGGCGCCCGGAACATCGCCGAGGCGAGCGGCGAGCTCGGTCGCCTGGTCATCGTCGTCGACGAATTCGCAGCCCTTCTGCAGGAGCATCCGGATCTTGGCGTCGTGTTCACTGACATCGCCGCCCGCGGCAGAGCGCTCGGCATGCATCTGATCCTCGGCACCCAGCGCGCGGCGGGGGTGATCCGCGACGCCCTCGCGGCGAACTGCCCGCTGAGGGTGAGTCTTCGCGTCACAGATGCCGCTGACAGCCGACTGGTCATCGGCTCCGATGATGCCGCTGAGCTCCCCGGAGGGGCGGGTTCGCGCGGGATGGCTTTCGTGCGACGGCCGCAGGACTCTGAGCCCGCCGCCGTGCGCATCGCACTGACCGGTGCAGGTGATCTCCGCACAGCCGGCTCCCGGTGGAGGGATGCTGAGCGGCCGACGAGTCCGTGGCTGCCGCCGCTTCCGCGACAGCTTCCCCTTGAGCTCCTCGCGGCGCATGCTGGTTCCGGTGGCGAAAGCACTCTGCTGGTGGGACTGTCAGACGAGCCAGAGCGGCAGACCCAGACACCGTTCGTCCTGCATCCGGGCGTCGATCGCGGGATCGCCGTCGTCGGGGGGAGCGGCTCTGGTCGCTCGAGCATGCTGCGGGTTCTTGCAGCACAGCGTCCCGATGCGGTGCTGATTCCTGCTGACCCCGAACAGGCCTGGGACGTGATCGCTGCTCTCGACGGCGCAGATGCTGCCGGAGCGGAACTCGTGCTCTGCGACGATCTCGACCAGCTGGTCGGCTCGTTCCCCGTGGAACACGGTCAGCTTCTTCTGGAACGGTTGGATAAGCTGGTCCGCTCTGCTGCGGCACGACGCCGAACCGTCGTGATCACGACTGGACGCGTGTCAGGGCAGATCGCGAGAGTGCTCGAAGCCCTTCCGGTGCGTATGCTGCTGCGCACTGGAACCAAGCTCGAACATCTGGCCGCCGGCGGAGACAACGACGGATACCATCGTGACCGCCCTGCGGGCCGTGCGCGCGTCGACGGGACGGAGATCCAGATCGCATGGACGGAGTCATCGCTTCGCGCAGCCACGGTGGCTGGGGCACCCATGTGGGAACCACGCTCGGATCTCGTGGGAGTCGTGGCCCCTGGGGTGCGCCGCATCGCGGAGGAACTGTCCGCAGCGCACCCCGGGCACGAGGTGATCGCGCTGGGCGACAGGCTTCCTGAGAACTCAGCTCTGACGCGAAGCATCCTTGTCGGAGACGCAGAGAGCTGGCAGCGCCAGTGGACGCTGTGGCAGCGCATCAGAAGCAACGGCGAGATGCTGGTGCTCGCTGAGTGCGCGGCTGAGCTGCGTTCGCTCGCTGGATGCCGGGAGATCCCGCCCTATTCGGAGACGCACAGGGGGAGGGCTTGGAGCATCCATGACGGCAGCGCGCCGCGTCGCGTCGTCATCGCCTCCCTGGACCCGATCGCGGTGCGGTGATGGCGCTGGCGTCAGAGGACGGACTCGAGCGTCGCCCTGCTCATTCCGTGGGCCACCGCGACGCCCTCGTTGATCACGGCTCCGGCAGCGACGTTCAGGCCGCCGGAGAACGCCGTGTCAGTGCTGAGGGCCGTGCGCCATCCCTGAGCTGCGATCCTCCGCACATACGGCAGCGTGGCATTGGTGAGCGCTGAGGTCGAGGTATTCGGCACTGCGCCGGGCATGTTGGCCACGCAGTAGAACACCGTGTCGTGCACGGCGAACGTGGGGTCGGCGTGGGTGGTGGGATGCGTGTCCTCGAAGCATCCGCCCTGGTCGACGGCGATATCGACCAGAACGCTGCCAGGGCGCATCTGCGCGACCATCTCGTTCGTGACGAGTTTGGGTGCGCGCGCACCGGGAATGAGCACCGAGCCGATGACGAGATCCGAGCCCAGCACGGCTCGGCGCAGGTCCAGAGGGTTGGATGCTGCGGTCTTCACTCGCCCGGCGAAGTGATCATCAAGCATCCGCAGACGGGGGATGTTCGTATCGAAGACAGTGACGTCCGCGCCCATGCCGCTGGCGACGACTGCGGCGTTCGCTCCCGCCACACCGCCACCGATCACGGTGACGGTCGCGGGTCGGGTTCCCGGCACCCCCGACATCAGCAGTCCGAGACCACCGTTCGATCGCATCAGCGTATTCGCGCCGACGAGCGGTGCGAGTCGGCCTGCGACCTCGCTCATCGGGGCCAGCAGTGGAAGGCTGCCGTTCTCGAGCTGAACGGTCTCGTATGCGATCGCGGTGATTCCACTGGCGATGAGGCTCTCCGTCAGCGGCCGATCCGCCGCGAGATGCAGATAAGTGAAGAGCACGAGGTCATCACGGAAGTACGCGTACTCGCTCGCGACGGGTTCCTTGACCTTGAGGAGCAGCTCGGCACGTGCCCAGACCTCCACGGCATCGCTGAGCAGCGTAGCGCCAGCGTCGGCGTACTCGGCATCCGGCATAGAGGAGGCGATACCCGCGCCTTCTTGCACGAACACCTCATGGCCTGCAGTAACCAGATCGTGCACACCAGCCGGTGTCAGCGCGACGCGGTATTCGTTGTTCTTGATCTCGCTGGGGACACTGATCCTCATCGTGATCTCCTCTCTGCCCTCATCATCGAGGGAGCATGCGGCCCCGGGGTCAGGGCATCAGATTCCGGCGCCGGGACGGATCATCCCGACGTCGTTCCCCCCGCCGAGGACGGCGAGAGGAAGCGTTTGAGTCAGCGCCGCGACATCCGCTTCGCTGAGTGCGCCTGCGCGTGCGAGCAAGGTCGCAGCGACGATCGTCGAGGCACGGGCTGCGCCGTCGAGCATCTTGAGAGCAACGGTGACTCCGTTGGGTGCGACCATGACCATGATGCCCTCGGCTCCGCCCTTCGCGAAGACGCCGAGCGTCTCAATGGCGAGAGTGTCTGGCTTGCCAGGGCCCTCGATCGTCCACGGATTCTCCTTGACCGCACGCACCAGAGTGCCCGCCACGCGATGCAGAGCGAAGGGCGACCGCTCGGAGGCAGTGCCGATGCGATGAATGCTCCGTGCGAGCCCTGCGAGCGTGAGGGCATGCACTGGGGCGCCGCAACCGTCGATCGACGTGTGTGCGATCTTCTCTCCGGTCAGCCGCTCGACGACCTCGCGGATGTGCAGCTGTAGCGGATGCGACGGTTCGAGATAGCCGTCGGTCGGCCAGCCGGACGCGATGCAGGCGCGCAGCATGGCTGCGTGCTTTCCGGAGCAGTTCATCCGAATCCGCGTGGGCTGCCCGTGCTCGCGCACCAGTTCATCGCGGGTCGAGGTGTCGACGGGCCAGGCCGGGGGACAGGCGAGGGCATCTTCTGTCAACCCACCGGCCGTCAGCACATCACGCACGACATCGGCATGCCGGTCCGTACCCGAATGGCTCGCGGTGGCCATGGCAAGCTGCTCGCCTGCGAGTTCAGCGCCTGCGGTGATGCACGCGATCGCCTGCAGCGGCTTCAAGCTGGAGCGGGGGAGGAAGAGCGCGTCGGGGTTACCGAGTCTGCGGACGACTTCGCCCTCGGAGGAGAGGACGATCGCGGCTCCTGAGTGTCGGGATTCGACGAAGCCGCTCCGTTCGACAACAGCGAGTTCTACAGCATCCGCGACAGTGAGAGTCTCCAGCACCAGACAAGCCTATCTCTGTCAGACTTGCCCTATGGGTCTCGGCGAACACGAATACGCGCTCACAGCAACCTGGACTGGTGACCTGGGAACCGGCACGAGCGGGTACCGGGAGTACGCCAGGGACGTCACTCTCGCCGTTGACGGAAAGCCGGATCTGCCGGCCTCCGCCGACAAGCCGTTCCGTGGGGATCCGTCGCGGTGGAACCCGGAGGACATGCTGCTCGGAGCGCTGGCCGAGTGCCACCTGCTGTCCTATCTGCATGCGTGCGTGACGGCGGGCGTCGTCGTGGTGTCCTACCGGGATCACGCGACTGGTGTGATGACCGAGGATGGCAGAAGCGGTGGGGCGTTCACCGACGTGCTGCTGCGGCCAGAGGTCGTTGTCGCCGATGCATCCATGATCGAGGCGGCCAAGAGCGCACATGAAGATGCGCATCGGATGTGCTTCATCGCGAACTCGGTGAACTTCCCGGTACGCCATGAAGCGACCGTCACCGCGAGATGAGGACTAGCGGCGCTCGTGCGGAAGTGCCTGTTTGATCTTCTCGATGGCGCCGTGTGCGGGTGGCTCGTTGTAGACGCCTGCCAGCTCCTGACCGCTGAGCGCGTGAATGCCGGCCATGATCTCGTCCGTTGCCAGACGCCGTGCCTTACCGCTCGTGGCAGGACCGTGCACGGAGACATCGATCGGTTTCCCGAAGCGCACGGTGGCCCGCTCTTTCATCGAGGGGATCTTGGCGCCCTTGGGCATGACCTTGTCTGTGCCGATGAGACCGACAGGAACAACGCGTGCTCCGGTCTGCAGCGCGAGGAACGCCACCCCGGTGCGGCCCTTGTAGAGCCGCCCGTCGGTCGATCGCGTGCCCTCGGGGTACAGCGCCACGGTGAGACCCTCGTCGAGGAGCTGCCGCTGCTGGTCCAGCGCATCCAACGCCGCCTGACCTGCTCCTCGGCGCACGGGAATCGCGCCGATCGAGGTGAAGAAGGTGCGCTTGAGCGCTCCGGCGAATCCCGTCCCTTCGAAGTACGACGACTTCGCGAGGAAATGTACAGGGCGCGGGGCCGCGACGGGGATGGCGATCGAGTCGATGAATGACAGGTGATTGCTGGCGAAGATCACGGGTCCGTCGGTGGGGACGTTCTCGCGCCCCTCGACCTTCGGCCGGTAGATGAGCCGGGCCAGCGGAGCGATGATCGCGCGGCCGAGTGCGTATGCCGCACCGGCATGGCGAGGGGATGCGCCTGAGGATGCGGCCTCGCTGGAGTCTTCCGAACGTGCCTCAGGAGTCGACTCAGGGGTGTCGGACAGCGCAGAGGTCATCCGATCAGGCTACCCCTGGTTCTATTCCTCTCCGGGAATGGGGCGAGACTCCGGGACGCGCGCCGACCGCCTCATTCAGCCGGAGCAAAGGCGCGTACGGCAGAATCGAGAGGTTCCCGCTTCCGATCAGAGGTATCACTGTGCGCACACGCTCGCTCCTGGCCCTGTCCACACTCACCGCTGCCACCCTGCTGTTGGCCGGGTGCTCGGGGACGGCCGGTGAGACCGGCGACAGCACCGATGGCGCAGCCACTGACCTCTGCTCGGCGACAGTCGCATCAGGTGCGGCTTCCGACGGCGTCACCGTCGACGGCGATTTCGGGACGGCATCCACAGCGGAATTCGAACTCGGCCAGAAGGTCGAAGAGGCGCAGCGCACCGTGCTCGACGAGGGCGACGGCAAGGCCATCGGCGATGGGGATTACGTCAGCTACGCCCTGAGCGCATTCGATGGCGACTCCGGTGAACGTCTGGGAGACGCCGGTTACGCCGCGGGTGAGCTGCTTCCTGCGCAGTTGACGGCAGACGTGCCGATGGGGCAGCTGATCGGTTGCGCCACGGTGGGCTCGCGCCTGTCGGTCGTGTTCCCCACGACGGATGCTGCCGCCGCTCAGTACTACGTTCTCGACGTCCTCGATGTCGTTCCTTCTGCCGCATGGGGCAAGGACCAGGCACCGACCGAGGGGATGCCGAAGGTCACACTGGCTGACGACGGTGAACCGAGCCTCGAGATCCCGGACGGCGATGCGCCGACCGAGCTGCAGATCACGGTTCTCAAAGAGGGCGACGGAATCCCCGTCGAAGACGGAGACACGACGTTGCTGCAGTACTACGGCGTCGACTGGGCGACCGGAGAGAGCTTCGACTCCTCATGGGCGAACGGCGAACCGATCTCGATCCAGGGCAACACCTACGTCCCCGGGTTCGTTCAGGCACTCGCAGGACAGAAGGCCGGCTCGCAGGTGCTCGTCGTCATTCCTCCGGCCCTCGGCTACGGCGAAGAGGGCTCCAGCGATCACGAGCTCGCCGGCAAGACACTGGTCTTCGTGATCGACATCCTCGCCACGATGCATCCGGCTGTCGCCGCCGGCTAGCACTTCACGCTGGGCTTAGGCTGGCGGTATGCGTCGCATCATCGTCCTCGGCTCCACAGGTTCCATCGGCACGCAGGCGCTGGATGTGATCCGTGCTAATCCACGGCGGTTCGAACTCGTCGGAGTCGCCGCGGGCAGCAACTCGGAGCTCCTGGCCGATCAGGCCCAGCAGTTCCAGGTCGAGCACACGGCGCTGGGCGCTGAGCAGGCCGAGCAACTCGTCCGCGATGTCGAGGCCGACGTCGTGCTCAATGCGATCACCGGATCGATCGGGCTCGGGTCGACGCTTGCCGCGCTGAAGGCCGGACGCACGCTTGCGCTCGCGAACAAGGAATCACTCATCGTCGGTGGCGAGCTGGTGACTTCGGCAGCATCCGAAGGTCAGATCGTCCCTGTCGACTCCGAGCACTCCGCGCTCGCTCAGGCGCTGCGCTCAGGGACTCCTGACGAGATCCGACGACTCGTCGTGACGGCATCCGGAGGGCCCTTCCGAGGCCGCAGGCGCGATCAGATGCAGAACGTCACACCTGCGGAGGCGCTCGCGCATCCGACGTGGGACATGGGGCGTGTGGTCACGACGAACTCGGCCACTCTGGTGAACAAAGGCCTCGAGGTGATCGAGGCCCACCTGCTCTTCGATGTCGACTACGACGACATCCAGGTCGTGGTCCACCCGCAGTCGATCGTGCACTCCATGGTCGAGTTCATCGACGGGTCAACGATCGCCCAGGCATCACCGCCCGACATGCGACTGCCGATCTCGCTCGCGCTGGACTGGCCGCACCGCATCGGAGGCGTCGGACGCCCCCTGGACTGGACCCAGGCCTCGAGCTGGGACTTCGAGCCGCTCGACGACGAAGCCTTTCCCGCGGTCGCCCTCGCCAAGAGCGTCGGCCGGGCGGGTGGCACTTTCCCCGCAGTCTTCAACGCAGCCAACGAGCAGGCTGTCGAAGCGTTCCACGAGGGCCGGCTGCCGTTCCTCGGAATCGTTGACACGATCGCCCGCGTCGTCGACGCGCACGATGCGCCCGGCACGTTGACGATCGAGTCATTGACGGATGCTGAGGACTGGGCGCGTCGTACCGCTGACGGCCTGATCGCGCCGGTGTGATTCAGCCGGCGTGATTCAGTCCTCGTAGGGGACGGGCCAGTGCGGGTCGGGCACCGGCCACCCGGCATCGCGCAGCGCCCGGCGGGCGAGTTCGCGCGCCGAATAAGGTGTGCGAACGCCGCGGATGTCGCGGTAGTCCTGGTGGCCTGGACCAGCCCACAGGATCGCATCGCCCTCGCCGACCATGCCGACGGCGGCGACGATCGCCTTCTCGGGTGGGGAGAACTCGTGAATCTCAGCATCCGGCTGCACGTCACGCGCGCCGGCGATGAGCGTGGCGCGGATCGAGGTCGGATCTTCGAAGCGCGGGTGGTGGTCAGTGATCACAAGAATGTCACTGCCTTCCACGGCAGTGCGCCCCATATCCAGGCGCTTGGTCGCATCACGGTCGCCATCGGCGCCGAACAGCATCAGCGTGCGTCCAGGGGTGACCCGGCGCACAGCAGCGAGCGTCTTCACGAAGGCGTCAGGAGTGTGGCCGAAGTCGACGTACACTGCGGGACCGTGTTCGCCCGAGACCAGCTCGGTGCGTCCTGGCAGGTACGCCATGATGCGCCCGTCGCCAGTTAGCACTTCGGTGATGCGCTCCCAGGTGTATCCGCCTTCGAGCAGCATGACGATCGCGAGTGCCGCGTTGGCCGCCATGTGCGGACCGATCACCGGCACCACTGTGGTCAGCGAGCGCCCGCCTGGGCCCGACATCGTGAAGCGAGTACCGCGCTGGCGCTCCTCATCGATCGTGACGACCCAGTCCGCTCGAGCCGCGGCGTCCGCGTCTGCGGCGATGGCGGGCGTGCCCACCGTCACCACCGGGATCTCGGCAGCGGTGACGACATCAGCGCCGGAGGCCGAATCGAGTGAGATGACGCCGCGACGTGCCCGGTCAGGGCGGAACAGGGGGAGCTTCGCTTCGAAGTACTCCTCCATGTCGGCGTAATCATCGAGATGGTCGTGCGAGAGGTTGGTGAAGCCGGCGACATCGAAGACGATTCCGTCCACGCGTCTGCGTGACAGTGCCTGGGCGCTCACTTCGACAGCTACTGCCTCGACATTGCGCTCGCGCATGAGGGCGAGCAGAGCGTGCGTCTCGGATGCCTCGGGTGTGGTGAGCCGCGAGATGATCGTGTCGCCGGCGATGTGGCGCTCAGCCGTCGAAGAGAGCCCGGAGACCACGCCGATCTGAGTGAGGATTCCCTCGAGCAGGTGCGTCACGCTCGTCTTGCCGTTGGTGCCCGTGGTGGCGAAGAGCAGCGGCAGATCATCGTCGGCACCGGTGCCGTACACCCACGCGCTGAGCACGCCGAGCACACCACGAGGGTCATCGACGATCACGATCGGGAGTCCGACGTTCGCGGCGATGTCAGCGCCTTCGGCGTCGGTGATGATCGCGACAGCGCCCTTCTCTGCAGCGGTGGGAGCGAAGGCCGCGCCGTGCTGATTGACACCGCGGATGGCGACGAAGACTTCGCCCGCGCGGAGATCTGCAGTGGCGAGGGTGATTCCGGTCAGAATCACGCCGTCGATCTCACCGCGGGTAGCAGTGCCGAATCGAGCGGCGAGGTCCGTCAGAGCCCGCTGTGGCGGAGCGATCGGACGGAGCACAGGAGGAAGGCTGGGCTGAGTAGACATGACCCTTCAATGATCGCACGCGCGGTCTGCGGGGCGCGCCGAGTGAAACGCTCGGCGCGCCCAGGGTGATGCTAGTCCGCCGTGCCGCTTCGTTCGCGCCGTGAGGTGCGGACAGCGATCACGAGGGCGACGATTCCGGCGACGAGACCGGCTGATCCGAGAGCGATCCCGATTGCGGGCAGTGGGTCGGATGCTCCGGATGCGCGGGTCTCTTCGGTGCTCGTCCCGTGGTCGGCGTGGTCAGCGTGGCCGGCATCCGAGCCCTCGATCGCAGAGGTGCCGACGGTCACGACCGGTGCAGGCGCCTCGAGATCGTGCGGATCCTCGCCATCTTCTGCGATCTGGACCCACTCGTTCGTCCCTGTCTCGCACTTCTGCTCGACGGGGAACACGAGAGTGTCGGGAGCATCCTCACCGAGCCCGACGGCCATCGTCACCGCTCCGCGCAGATCATGCGCAACGGGCGTTGCCGCGGTGTAGGTCACCGCAGAGACGAGACCATTGTCTGCTCGTTCGATGGCGATGTCCCATAGCGAGTCTGCCGTGGGGGAGACCGAGGTGAGCCCGTCGGGCATGGTGATGCGCAGGGCCGTGGTGGGCGAGTTCTCGCATCCGTGGGTGAACGAGAACGTGAGGACTGCGGAGCCTTCTGACGCTATGGAGTCCGGACTGACACCGACGTGCGCTTGTGCGGCGGCAGGGGCTGCGAGCACGAGGCCTGCGGCGAGAGCGGCGATGAGGGCGCCACGATGTGTTTTGAGCATGTTCTTCTCCTGGAACGTATTGCAGAGTGTTCTGCATGCGGGCGCGACGATGAGACGCGCAGCCGCGGGAATGATCGATACGTATGCGGCAGTTCAGCCGCGGGAGAAGACCGGTGGACCGCGTCGGGAGAGGTCTCCGACTCGGATGGCCTTGATGATCGTGCGAGCGGTGACCGCGATGGACGCCGGCGCCGGCCAGGTGGCCTGCAGATGAGGCACGCGTGCGCGCAGTGCGCTGCGCACCCATCGAGCGATGGCGCGCAGAATGCTCTCGCCGCGCCACAGGAGGACGATCGTGAAGACGGCAGCGATGACGTGTGCGCCGAGCATCCCGGCATCTGGGGCGACTGTGGCTGTGACGGGCCCGAGTGCGAGCACGTGGTTGTGTCCTGCGATCGTGGGCGTGACGGTTGCGTTCAGCGCGACGAAGAGCGTGTGGAACACCGTCTGTGACAGCAGCACGGTCGCACCGAGGCGAACAAGGCTCGGGCGGCTTCCGATCAGCAGTGCGGCGATCGGGGTGATGAACACGCTCAGCGCAACGATCAGGAGCGGGTGAGGTGCTGTTCCGCCGCCGATGGTGTGTGAGACTGCGGCGATGATGGTCGCGATCGATGACGCAGCGGCGCCGCGAACCAGTCGCAGCTGCCGAGAAGTCACGGTCTCAGTTTATGCGGCAGATTCCTAGTCCGCGCGCAGTAGCGTGGGGGCGTGGAAATCCTCCTCTACGTCATCGGCATCGTCTTCATGCTGATCGGGCTCGGCCTCTCGATCGGATTGCATGAGATCGGGCATCTCGTGCCCGCGAAGCTGTTCGGCGTGCGCGTGGGGCAGTACATGATCGGTTTCGGGCCGCGCGTGTGGTCCAAGCGGATCGGCGAGACCGAATACGGCATCAAAGCCCTGCCGGTCGGTGGGTTCATCTCGATGTCGGGGATGTATCCCGCATCCGATGGCAGACCTGTGCGAGGACTTTTCGCATCCCTCGTCCAGGACGCTCGCTCGGCGAATGACGAGACGATCGCTGAGGGGGCGGAAGAGCGTGTATTCTACCGCCTTCCTGTGTTCAAGCGCGTCATCGTCATGCTCGGCGGCCCCGTGATGAATCTCATCCTTGCGGTGGTGATCTTCACCGTCCTGGCATCCGGCATCGGTCTGCAGCAGGGGACGACGACGATCGCCGGTGTCACTGAGTGCGTGCTGCCTGCCGGTACGACGCAGTCCGAATGCGAGCCCGGTGACCGCGCCTCACCCGCCGCTGAAGCAGGTGTCCTGCCTGGCGATGTTCTTGTCTCGGTCGATGGGGTGCCCGTATCGGATTTCGCTGCTGCCACGGCGATCGTGCAGGCCTCTCCTGGAGACACACTCGACATGGTCGTCTCGCGTGACGGTGAGGACGTGCACCTGTCGATCACCCCGATCGCTGCCGAGCGCGCGCTGACCGATGCCGGTGGTCAGCCGAAGGTCGATGAAGACGGAGAGCAGATCGTCGCCGAAGTGGGTTACGTCGGCATGAGCGCCCAGATGGGGTTCGTCCCGCAGTCGATCGGGACAGGGGCTGTCATGGCAGGCGAGAACGTCGCGCGGGTCGCGGAGCTGATCGTGCAGCTTCCGGTGAAGCTGTGGAACATCGGCGCCTCAGTCGTCACCGGCAGCGAGCGTGATCCGGATGGCCCGCTCAGCGTCGTGGGTGTCGGACGCCTCGCCGGTGAGGTGGCGGCAACGGATGCTCCGATCCTGAACCGGTTTATCTTCTTGCTGAGCCTGCTCGGATCGTTGAACATCGCACTGTTCGTGTTCAACCTGATCCCGCTGCTGCCGCTGGACGGCGGTCATGTCGTGGTCGCGCTGTGGGACGGCATCCGCCGTGCGTGGGCGAAGCTGTTCCGTCGCCCGCCTCCGCCGCCCGTGGATGCGACCAGGCTCGTCCCGCTGACCATCGTCGTCGCCGTGCTGCTCATCGCGATGGGCGCGCTGCTGATGATCGCGGATGTCGTGAACCCGATCGATCTGCTTCAGTAGGTGTGCTCCGCGCGGCTGGCCGCGTTCTACGCGAGCGCGTGTGCGGTCAGACGCTCGAGAGTGCGGATGCCGTCGCGCGAGAGGATCGACTCGAGGTGTCCCTGCACGCTCGCGAAGCGCTCGCCGCGCAGCGCGTAGACGTCGCCTGTGGCGGGATCTGCCGACACCGCAGCCGCACCCGCCGTCACGGTTCCAGGGGCAACCCGAGCGGTGAAGGTGTTGTAGAAGCCGATCGAGGCATCCTTGCCGAAGACAGGAACGCTCTTCTGCAGACCCTGGTGCGGGCTGCTCAGCGGAGCCAGGTCGATACCGAGCGAATCCGCGAGGATCTGATGGCTCAGGCATACTGCCAGCAGAGGCTCGTGGCGGTCGAGTCGGCGTGCGACGATCTCGCGCATGCGTGCGATGCGCGGTGATTCGCCGTCGCGCGGGTCGCCGGGG
Organism: Microbacterium zouquanmingi; assembly: GCF_052266675.1. NCBI lineage: Bacteria > Bacillati > Actinomycetota > Actinomycetes > Micrococcales > Microbacteriaceae > Microbacterium > Microbacterium zouquanmingi. The sequence goes on along the minus strand of NZ_JBQPRA010000003.1, from coordinate 369,865 downwards.
CCAGGCCCCGATACGAGCAGTTCTGCAGCATCGATGTCTGCGTCCGTGGCTGCGTGCCACGGCATGATCTTCACGTCGAGACCGAGGTGGTGCAGCTGGTGGGCGAGCATCGTCGTGAAGCGGTCCTCCGCGTCGACGACGAGTGCGGTGCGACCGGCGAACGGCCCGCTCGCTCCGTCATCCTGCGGGTTGAGCCAGAACTCTGCCAGACGCGAATTGCGCGATGCGAGCAGCTCTGCGACCTCAGCATCATCTGCGAGGTTCGTAGGCGTCGCCGGTTGGTCGGGGTCTGCGGCATCGACCGGCTGTGCGGATGCGGTATCGCGCTCGATGGCGCCGATGGCGCCGAGCACTCCTGCGGCCTTGCCGTGGGTCTCGCCGACCTCGCCGTAGGGATCGGAGTGACGCACGAGGGTCGCTCCAACCGGCACACGCAGCTGGCCGTTCTCGAGGTACACCGTGCGGATCAGGATCGGCGCATCGAGGTCGTGACCGTCGTCTTCATTCGGGGTGAACAGCGCGGCGACACCGGAGTAGTAGCCACGTGGTGTCGTCTCGTGGCGGCGGATGACCGAACAGGCGTTCTGCATCGGCGAGCCGGTGACGGTGGGAGCGAACATCGTCTCGCGGAGGATGTCGCGCGGATCGAGGCGGCTGCGGCCACTCAGCATGTACTCGGTGTGGGTGAGGCGAGACATCTGCTTCAGATGCGGGCCGGTGATGCGACCGCCGTCCGAGCAGACCGCGCTCATCATCTTGAGCTCTTCGTCGACGACCATGAAGAGTTCTTCGGTCTCTTTCGTGGAGGAGAGGAACTCCACGAGCGTCTCTTTCGTGGCCCCGCCTGCGGGGTGACGGAAGGTGCCCGAGATCGGATTCATCGTGACGATGCCGTCACGTGCGACGACGTGCGCCTCGGGGCTGGCGCCGACCGCGATGTGACCGGGGGTGACGACGGCGAAGGTCCAGTATGCGCCGCGCTCGTGTTCGAGCAGAGCCCGGAACCAGGTCAGGGCGGTCAGACGCTCGTCGGCGTCGATGGTGGCGGTGTAGTCGCGACGGATGACGAAGTTGGCGCCTTCGCCGCGTCCGATCTCGTCGGAGATGACTCGCGTGACGATCTCGGCATAGTCTTCGTCACTGATGTCGAAGCCGGCGTCTTCGAGGGGCACTGGGTCAGCAGGAAGCGCCGCGATGACGTCATCGAGCGCCAGGTGGCGATGCTCTTCGACCACGAGGCAGCGCAGCGGCGCGCCGTCATCGGTGGCTTCGAACCCGCGCTCGCGCACCTGGCGGTACGGCACCATCGCGAACACTTCCTGAGCGGAACCGTCGACCACGAGAGGGATATCGGCGAGCAGGTCGACGTCCTGGGTCGGGCCGGTGAGCAGTTCGACGCTGTCAGTGCCGTCCCGTGCGATCAGCACGAATGATGCGTCGGCATCCTCTGCCAGAGCGGCGAGCAGGGCTGCGGTGTCCGTCATCGATGTCTCCTGTGCAAATGCTCCGGCTCGGGCATACGAAAAGACCGCCCCGGAGGCGGTCTGAATTCGTGGATCGCGAATGCACCGCCTAGAAGGCGGGCCACCACGAGGTTGTGCGCATGCGCTGAAACTATCACAGTGCGACGTGCCGCCCGTGCCACTTCCAGCCGTCGTGGATCAGAGCCGCGTAATCTGGATGTGTGCCTGCAGTCAATCTTGGGATGCCGCGCGTCCCCGAAGTTCTGAGTCCTCGTCGCAAGACCCGTCAGATCCGGGTCGGCAAGGTGCTGGTCGGCGGTAACGCCCCCGTGAGCGTCCAGTCGATGACCACGACCAAGACCACGGACATCAATGCGACTCTGCAGCAGATCGCCGAGTTGACGGCGTCTGGCTGCGAGATCGTTCGCGTCGCCGTGCCTCACCAGGACGATGCCGATGCTCTGAAGATCATCGCGATGAAGAGCCAGATTCCGGTGATCGCCGACATTCACTTCCAGCCTCGCTACATCTACACCGCTATCGATGCGGGATGCGGCGCTGTGCGTGTGAATCCGGGCAACATCCGCGAGTTCGACGGAAACGTCGGCAAGATCGCGGCTGCAGCAAAGGCCGCTGGCGTCTCACTGCGCATCGGGGTCAACGCGGGATCCCTTGACAAGCGCATCCTGCAGAAGCATGGCAAGGCCACCGCCGAGGCACTCGTCGAGAGCGCGGTCTGGGAAGCATCGTTGTTCGAAGAGCACGACTTCCACGACTTCAAGATCTCGGTCAAGCACAACGACCCGATCGTCATGGTCAAGGCCTACCGACAGCTCGCTGAGCGAGGCGACTGGCCGCTGCACCTCGGCGTCACCGAGGCGGGGCCCGCTTTCCAGGGCACCATCAAGTCAGCGACCGCCTTCGGCATCCTGCTGTCAGAAGGCATCGGAGACACCATTCGCGTCTCGCTGTCTGCGCCGCCGGCCGAAGAGGTCAAGGTCGGTCACCAGATCCTCCAGTCGCTGAACCTCCGTGAGCGCAAACTCGAGATCGTGTCGTGCCCGTCGTGCGGCCGCGCACAGGTCGACGTGTACTCGCTTGCCGATAACGTCACCGAGGGGCTGAAGGATCTCACCGTTCCGCTGCGCGTTGCTGTGATGGGCTGCGTCGTGAACGGACCCGGCGAGGCTCGCGAGGCGGACCTCGGTGTGGCATCCGGAAACGGCAAGGGCCAGATCTTCGTCAAGGGCGAGGTCATCAAGACCGTTCCCGAGGCGGATATCGTCGCCACCCTCATCGAGGAAGCGAACCGGATCGCCGCTGAGATGGGGCCGGACGCGCAGCTCGGCACCGCACAGGTCATCACCGCCTGATGTCCGCGACCGTCGTCACGTTCCCTGCCGGTGAGACTCGCGGACAGGGCGTCGTATCGAGTGTTCATGCGGATGACGGTGATGCCGTCGTCGTCGTGGATGCCACGCCGTTCCATCCCGTCGACCACACCTGGCCGGATCAGCCGGGGGATGCCGGAACGATCCGTCTCGGTGACGATACGGTCCGGGTGGCCGAGGCCGTCATGGCCGCTGTCGGCGATGACGGCACGTTCGCGATCGGTGAGGACATCCCGGTCAAACGAGGCGTCGAAGGGTGGACGTGGCTCGTCGGGCACCGGCTCGATGCCGCGGAAGCACCAGTGTGGCTCACCGCAGGCGTCACTGTGGAGCTCGAGGTCGATGAATCTCGCCGCCACGCGCTCAGCCGTGGGCACAGCGCGTGCCATCTGGCCTCGCTCGCGTTGGATCTTGCCGTCGCGGACCTCTGGCGCAAGGATGCTGGTGCTGATGCACTGGGCAATCCTGACTTCGAGGGGCGGGCGAACCAGTCCAGCCGCATCCACGAGGACGGTGCTGTCGACGAGTACCGCCTCGGCAAGAGCCTGCGCAAAGCCGGGTTCGATACGGAGGCTTTCACGGCCACTCTCGCCGAGCGCGAGGCGCGCATCAATGCACAGCTGGCGGTGTGGGCGGCGGCGGGCTCCGCGAGTGTCATCGAGACGGATGGTCCGATGATCATCGATCGGCGCCGGTGGCGGTGCTCGCTTCCAGAGGGTGACGCCGTGATGCTCTGCGGCGGCACGCACGTCTCGTCGCTGGCGGAATTCGACTCGATCTCGGTCACGCTCGAGCTGCCCGACCCGCAGACTCTCGTGATGACGACGAGCGTCGCCGCCGCCGGGGCCTGACCGCGCGGAGCACGCATGCTGCTGAACGCTCTCGAATCCGGGTACGGAGATCGCACCATCGTGCTCCTGCACGGTTTGATGGGATCTGCGGAAAGCTGGTGGCGGATCGCGCCGCTTCTGGCTGGGCAGGACTATCGGGTCATCGCACTTGATCTGCCAGGGCACGGTCATTCGCCGCGAGACGCGGAAGGAACCGTGGAGTCAGCAGCGGCCGCTGTTGTTGAGACTTTGCAGCAGCTGTCTCCGGGGCAGCACATCACCGCTATCGGTCACTCGTATGGCGGAACGGTGCTCGCAGCGGCAGCGGATCGCTTGCCGCTCGAGCGGGCGGTTTACGCCGACACAACGTGCGCCTTCACAGGCGGAGCCGATCGTCAGGCCCTCGCTGCTCAGTATGCCGAGGGTCGCGAGCGTCGCCGTGACCCTGCGTGGTTGATGGCATCGAGGCCGTACTACAGCGCTCGGGATGCCGCGGTGGAGGCGCATGCGGCGGACCGGTTCGATCCGGTCACCGCGGCGTCGATCTCATCGGGCGATGATGTGGCGTACCTGCCTGCGCCAGGCTCGATCCTCGTAAGAGCAGTTCCCAGTTCTTACGTCACGGACGACGATGCGCGGCGCTTTGCTGCACAGGGGGTCGATGTGCGGAGCGTTGCGGGCGCTGCGCACACCATCTGGTACAGCCACTTCGACGAGTTCGTCGCATCGCTGCCTGAGGTGTTCCAGGTGTGACGCCGATGTCGTTTCGCCGTGGATGAACCGATCCGAGCTGACGCGGTGAGGCCTCAGAATCCGTAGCTGGTGAATGGCTGCAGTGTGCTCTGAGCGAGAGCATCCAACACGACGCGCTCGTACGCCGGCATCGCGTCGGGGAGCCCGCGCAGCGGGAACCAGGCGATATCGGCACACTTGGCTGGCTCCATGATGCGTGGCGTGCCACTCCACGAGGATGCGGTGAAGAACCAGTCCACGCGCTGCTCGATCGCGGCCGTGGTTCCGTCAGTGCGCTGCATCACGGTGAGGGGCGTGAGCGCTGCCTGGGGAATCGTGATGCTCAGTTCTTCTGCGGCTCCGCGTGCTCCGGCCGCCGCCGCGGCGCAGGTAGACATATGCCGCCGGGACGACGGCGAAGCTGTGCGCGCTCACGGACGGGGATCCGGGTGAATGACGACGCAGCAACGGCCGATGGCAGGGCAGAGTTCTGCGCGGTCCGGATCGGCGTAGGCCCCTTCGAGCGCCCCCCGGACGAAAGCGTGGTTGAGATTGCAGGCGAGCTTGCTGTGCTCCTGTACGACGCTGTGGAACGGGCAGTTGCACAAGACGATGTCGTCGTTTTCGGCGGTCACCGGTTCGAACCCGGCGCTGCTCAGCGCCGCTGTGATGTCACCGGTCTGCGCACCCAGTGCGATGCCCTCCTGCGTGGATGCACTCTCGAGGGCGTCCCGGAACTCGCTTGACGGGGCCGCATCGGCGGCAGTCGCCAGCAGCTTCGCCAGCAGGCTGTAGTTGCGTGGCGGAACGTTCACAGCGATCTCGCGGCGACCTCGCGCGTAGCGTTTGGCCGGTCGTCCCGATCCGGGTCCGGTGCGCCCATCGGGACGAGCGAACGTCACATCGAGCAAGCCGACGGAGGCGAGTTTGTCGAGGTGATAGGCGGCGAGACTGCGCGTGATGCCGATTGCGGCGGCGACCTCTTCACGCGTCACACTGTCGCCGTGCTGTGCGATGAAGTCGTACAGGCGCTGGCGGACGTCATCGGAGAGCAGCGCGAGATCTTCCAGATCTCTCTGGTAGTCAGTCGAGTTCATCCGCGCCATCCCTTCTAAAATCAGATTACCTTGACTAAACCTCATCCTGGTGCCACTCTAAAAATAAATCAACTAGTTTTTAGATTGGTGGCGGAAATGTCTGAATCGGTTCTCACCCGTGAAATCGCGCCTCTCCACGTCAGCAGCAAGATGAGCAAGCCGGATCTCGCTCGCGCAGAGCTCGCGGCAGGGGACTTCCTGCGGGCCCTCGGCATGTCGCTGGACTCCGACCATCTTGCCGCGACGCCGCAGCGGATGGCTCGGGCGTGGGCTGAGCTGCTCGCGCCGCGCGAATTCGATCTGACGACCTTCCCGAACGACGAGGGCTACGACGAGATGGTCATCGTGCGCGACATTCCGGTGCGATCGATCTGCGAGCACCATCTGCTGCCCTTCACCGGTCGCGCCACCATCGGCTATCTTCCCGGCGAGCGCATCGTCGGGCTGTCGAAGCTCGCACGCGTCGCTGAGCACTTCGCTTGCCGCCCGCAGACGCAGGAGCGACTCACGAAGCAGATCGCCCAGTGGCTGCAAGATCACCTCAGCCCGCAGGGCGTGGGCGTCGTCATTGAAGCGGAGCACTCCTGCATGACGCTGCGCGGAGCGCACGCAACCGGTTCTCGCACGCGAACCTCGACTCTTCTCGGCCAGCTGCGTGAGGATCCGGAATCTCGAGCGGAGTTCCTCTCGCTCGCAGATCGTCGCGCATAGAACACCATTGCGCATTCGAGAAAAGGAGCAGTGATGAACACCGTCAACAACATCGTCGTGGTCGGCGGAGGGATCGCAGCGGCCAAGACCGCAGAGGCACTCCGCGCGAAGGATTACACGGGCACCATCACCCTGGTCGCCGCAGAGATGCATCTGCCGTACGAGCGACCGGCCCTGTCCAAGGATTACCTGGCAGGCAAGGCCTCTTTCGAGGCCTCCCTCGTGCACCCCGCGGATTGGTACCGCGACAACGACATCGTCGTGCGCGAGGGCGCGACCGCCGTATCTCTCGATACGGAAGCGCACAGCGTCACCCTCGATGACGGATCGCAGCTTCCGTACGACAAGCTCGTCCTCGCGACGGGGTCGGTGGCGCGCCGCCTCCCGGTCGATGGGGCGGATGCTGACGGCATCCACTACCTTCGCACCGTCGAAGAATCCGACGCCATCCACGCGACTTTCGGCGCCGACAAGAAGCTCGTAATCATCGGTGGCGGGTGGATCGGGCTCGAGGTCGCGGCAGCGGCCCGCGCAGCGGGTACATCGGTGAGCATCCTCGAGGGCGGGCCCCTCCCGCTGCTTCGGGTGCTCGGGGAGGAGATCGCGCGGGTCTTCGCGGATCTGCACACTTCGCACGGCGTCGACCTGCGCACCGACGTCAAGGTCGAAGCCATCACCACGCAGGACGGACATGCCGCCGGTGTTCGCCTCGAGGGCGGTGAGGTCGTGTCGGCGGATGCGATCGTGATCGGCATCGGCGTCACCCCGGTGGTGGGAATCGCCGTGGATGCCGGTATCGCCGTCGATGACGGTGTGCTCGTGGACGCTTCGCTGCGAAGCAATGACCCCGACGTCTACGCCGTCGGCGACATCGCCAATCATCAGCATCCGGTTCTCGGCCACCGTGTGCGTGTCGAGCACTGGGCCACTGCCCTCAACCAGCCAGCATCGGCGGCAGCCGCTCTGCTGGGAGAGGACGTCCAGTACACCGAGCTGCCCTACTTCTTCAGTGACCAGTACGACCTGGGTTGCGAGTACATCGGATATGCCGCCCCGGGGGCCTACGAGCAGGTCGTGATCCGTGGAAGTCTGGCGGACCGCGAATTCGTCGCCTTCTGGCTCGACGGAGAACACCGTATTCTGGCGGCCATGAACGTGAACGTGTGGGACGTCATCGACGAGATCAAGCCGCTCATCGCCGGACACACCGTGGTCGACCCCGACAGGCTCGCCGACCCGGAGGTCGCATATGCTCAGCTCTGAATCGGTCCTGGGCGCGCCTCGGAGGATCGGTCGACGCACGTTCGACTTCGATACCCAGGTTGCCGTCATGGCCGTCGTCAACCGCACCCCCGATTCGTTCTATGATCACGGCGCCACTTTCGTGCTGGACCGCGCGGTGGAAGCCGCATTGGAAGCCGCGCGACACGGGGCGGACTGGGTCGATATCGGCGGGGTCCCCTTCGGCCGCGGGGCGCCGGTCTCCGTCGGCGAGGAGATCGATCGCATCGCACCGGTCGTTGAAGCGATCGTGCAGGCGAGCGACGTGGTCGTCTCGGTCGACACGAATCGGGCGGTGGTCGCCCGCGCTGCGATCGAGGCCGGCGCCGCCGTCATCAATGACACGAGCGGACTCGGGGATCCGGAGATGGTAGGGGTCGTCTCCGCCAGCGACGCGCAGATCGTCATCACGCACAGCGTCGGTCCGCCCCGGACGGAGAAGTCGGCTGCGCATTTCGGCGATGTCGTGGAGGAGGTGCGGGGTTTCCTTCAGGAGCGGATCTACGTGGCGGAGGCTGCCGGTGTGCCGCGCGACCGGATCATCATCGATCCCGGGCATGACCTCGACAAGAACACCCTGCACTCGCTCGAGCTGACCCGTCGCTTTGATGAGCTCACGACGCTGGGACTGCCCGTGCTCGCGGCGGTGTCGAACAAGGACTTCGTCGGAGAGTCGATCGACCGTGAGCAAGGACGCAGGCTCGCGGGTTCTCTTGCGGCCATGGTCCTGTGCATCGAGCGTGGAGCTCGCATCGTGCGGATGCATGACGTGGAGCCTGCCGTCGATGCGGTGCGTATGGTGGAGAGCATTCTCGGGATGCGCACGCCCGCCCGTCTCGAACACAACATGCACCCGACACGGAACGTATGAACGCGGCAATCGACAGACTCTGGCCCCACCCGGCGGCACAGATCGACGACGACACGATCCTTCTGACCTACGAGTTCCCCAATGATGCGTGGCTCCGGATGAACTTCGTCTCGAGCATCGATGGTGCAGCCACTCGGGATGGGCGTTCGGGCGAACTCGGCGGGGACGCCGACCGTCGGGTGTTCGAGCTGCTGCGCCGCCAGGCCGACGTCATCCTCGTGGGCGCAGGCACCGTCCGCGCCGAGGAGTACGGTGCGATGCGGCTCCAGGATGACGCAGTCGCGTGGCGCCTCGCACGGGGGATGCCGGAGCATCCGGTGCTCGCCCTCGTTTCGGGGAGCCTGGATCTCGACCCTGATTCGGCGGTGTTCACCGATGCGCCCAGTCGGCCGATCATCTACACAGTCGGCACCGCGCCCACGGATCGGCGAGAGGCGCTCGCCGCGGTCACCGATGTCGTCGATGCCGGGGTCGAAGCGCTCGATCCGAACAGGGTGCGCGCGGACCTGGTTTCGCGCGGTCTGCTGCGGGTGCACTCTGAAGGCGGTCCGGGGTTGTTCGGGTCGTTCACTGCGGCCGGAGCAGTCGACGAGATGTGTCTCACCCTCGCGTCGTCACTGGAGGCAGGGGATGCCCGCCGCATCTCCCACTCGCCGAAGGCGGCTCCCACCGATATGGGCCTCGCTGCGGTCCTGAGGGGAGAGCGCGAGCTCTTGTTCCGCTACGTGCGCAGCGAAGCGTAGAGCTCATCGGCCAGGCAGGTCACAGCGCGAACTCGACCTCGCCCTTGGCGATATCGGCGCGCACCAGCGTCACAGAGACCATGTCGCCTGGTTTTGCGCCTGCGGGGACGGGCGCGGATGCCGTGACGGCCGGATCTGCGATCTGAATCTCTGCACGGGTGCCGTCGTCTCCGCGGAGTTCGATCACGGTGGCGTCGATGCGTGAGCCGACGAGCGGGGTGAGCAGGGCTGCTTCAACGCGATTGACGGTGTCGGCGTTCAGGCGAGAGGCGCGCTGCGATGAGGCCTGCATGAGGGCGGGCAGTTCGCTCAGCGAATCGCGTGCCCATGACGGCACCTCCGAGCCTTCGGAGATGGCGAGGCAGATCGCCAGAGACCAGCGGTCGACGAGTCGGCGCAGGGGAGCGGTCGCGTGCGCATAGGGCGCCGCAATCGCCGCCTGCTCGATGTCTTGTGGCACGGAGCCGTCGAAGGCGACGTAACCCGCTCCGCGGAACAGCGCGGCCGCAGCCTCCAGTACCGGAAGCGTCAACGGATCCTCGCGGTCGAGGCTCCGGAGATACTCGCCGTACTCGCCGGACTTCCACGGTCTGCCGAGCGCTTCGGTCTGGTGGCGGAACGTGTCGAAGGCCGCCTTGTCTGGCGCAGGCATGGTGCGCAGGATGCCGACCTTCGCGCCGATCATGAGCTCGGCGGCAGCCATCCCCGTCATCAGCGAAAGCTGAGCGTTCCATTCCTCGATCGGCAGCGGAGTTCCCCGCACGATCGAGTAGGTGCCGTCCTCATTCTGGACGACCTCTTCGTCGGGCATGTTCAAGCTCGCGCCGCCGCGCTCCTGCTCCTTGGCGATGCGCAGGTCGCCGATCTCACGCAGGAGTGACCCGGGGGATTCTTCGCCTCGATCGAGCGCGTGCTGCGTCGTTATGTAGTCGAGCTGCGCACGGGAGCGGATCAGCGCTCGTTCCAGGCGGAACTTCGCAACGGTCCCGTCGGAGGTGAGATCGAACGTCCAGACCAGGGCGGGACGATCCACATCGGGAAGCAGCGAAGCGTGGCCCTCGCTGAGGACCGTAGGATGCAGCGGAATGCGCCCGTCCGCCGCATAGAGTGTCTGGCCGCGTTCACGGGCCGCGGCATCGACGGCTCCGCCCGGTGTGACGAACGCGGGCACGTCAGCGATCGCATAGCGAACGACATACCCTGAATCGCTCTTCGCCAGGTGAAAGGCCTGATCCAGGTCCTTGGAGCCCTCAGGGTCGAGCGTGACGAACGGCACATCGCGCAGGTCGAGCCCGGGTGCGGCCGGTGACGCGGCCGCGGCCTCTGCCTCGGCGGCAGGCGAGAACTCCACCGGCACATCCAGGGCGGCGCGCAACGCGGCAAGCGCGGTTGCAAGCTCGCTCTGAGCGGCGGATGGGGCGACATGGGCGCGACGCTGAGGCATGTCATCAGCCTAATCACGGCTACCGTGGATGCTGCGGCACAGGCCGCGCGTAGAGCGGAGGACCGGATGAGAAAGCTCGCACTGCTTCTCGTGATGATGCTGGCATTGGCCGGCTGCACAGCGTCGCCAGCGGGTGATGCGGATGCTCCGGTACAGACCGTTCAGGTCGATGCCGCGAACATGCGCTTCACGCCGGATGTCATCGAGGTTCCGGTCGGCACGCGCCTGGTGATCGAGTTGAAGAACACCGACCCCTCGATGATGCACGACCTCGTCTTCGACAACGGCGCGGCGGGCACGCACCTCGCGCCCGGCGCAGCCGAGAAGATCGATGTCGGCGTCATCACCGAGGATCTCGATGGATGGTGCTCGATCTCGAACCACCGTGAGCTGGGGATGACGCTGACGGTGGTCGCAACCGAGTGACTTCGCGCTGGGAGCGCGGGGTCAGGCCGTCTTGCGGATCAGGATGCGCCAGCGCTCGGGCCCCTGGTCCAGGTAACGCGTGTGGTACGCGTCGCCGTGACGTGCCTGCAGCTGCGTGAGCAGCGGGACGGGGTCATGCGTTGCCGAGATGATCAGGGCCGAACCCGGCTTCAGCGATTCGATCGCGCCGAAGATCGACGCATGCCGAATCGCGTGGGGAATGGTCTGCACGTCGAGTTCGGGAAGCTCTTCATCAGCCTCACCGCAGGTGCACCCTGCAGTGGGGTTCTGGTCGACGGCTTCTTCTCTCGAACGCTGAATCTCGATGTGGCCCATGGCTGCTCCCGTTGACGGCTGACTGCTGGATATTTAACTATAATCAATCCCGTGGAAAAGTATGACGGCGAACCTCGGCGCACCGCCGAAGGACGGGCGCACTCATCGACCAGGGAGCGGCTGCTTCGCGAGGTCGAGGCACACCCTGAGGCGACCACTTCGCAGCTCGTCGAAGCCACTGGTCTCCACGAGAACACGGTGCGCGGACATCTGGAGCGTCTGCGATCGGACGGCCACATCAGGCGCGAACGCGACAGTGCGCTCGGCCGCGGACGTCCCGCGTGGCGGTGGCGGACGGTGCCTCCCGCACAGCTCGGCGCGTACGCCGGTCTTGCGGCGACGCTGGCATCCGCACTCGGGGAGGTCTCTGCAGAGCCTTCGGTGCCCGCACGGCGTGCCGGCCAGTCATGGGGAAGGCAGCTCATCGCGGAGCGGGGAGGCGCCGCAGACGCGGGCGACACCAGGGACGTGATCATCGAGATCATGCGCGAGCAGGGGTTCGCGCCAGACGACGGTGGAGACACCGTGCGGCTCCGTGCCTGCCCGCTTCTCGCGGCAGCATCCCGCAACGCTCAGGTGGTCTGTGCAGTGCACGAGGGGATGATCGACGGAATCGCTCGCGCGAATGGATCCGATCTGGAGAGCACGCTCGTTCCGTTCGCGCTGGACGGCGCCTGTGCTCTGCATCTGCGAGCTTCAGCGTGAGCGCCCTGGCGCCACGGCGCCGGCCTTCGTTCCGGTTGATCTGGATGCTGCCAGCAGGCGTCGCTCTGCTGGCAGGGCTGGATGCAGGCCTGCTCCTGCTCGGCCTTCCCGCGCCGATCGACGGCAGCAGGCTCCCCGAGGTGCACGGCATGCTGCTCGTGCTGGGATTCGTCGGCACGCTGATCTCGCTCGAGCGCGCCACGGCGCTTCGCCGCTGGTACGGGTATGCGGCACCGATGCTCCTCGGCCTCGGCGGACTCTTCCTGGTGGTACCGGCTGTTCCTCTGATCGTCGCGAAGTCCGTCCTCATCGCGGGGGCTGCGGCCTTCGTCGTCGTGTACATCCCCCTGTGGCGCCGGCAGTACGACGCCGCCCTGCTGACACAGCTGCTGGGCGCAGGGCTCGCACTGGTCGGTGCGATCCTCTGGCTGGTACCCGAGAGCATGGCGTACGTGCTGCCGTGGATCATCGGTTTCGTCGTGCTCACGATCGCCGCGGAACGGGTGGAGCTCGCTCGCATCACGATGGGCCCGCGGGCAGGTCTCTGGCTGCTCGTGCACTCCTGGGCGATGGTCGCAGCCCTGGTGACCGGGATCGTGCTTCCCGACGCTGGTGCGGTGCTGCTGGGCGTCGTGCTCATCTCCTTGACGGCATGGCTGGTGACCCATGACGTCGCACGCCGCACAGTGCGATCGACGGGTGTCACGCGGTACATGGCGGCTTGTATCCTGGCCGGTTATTTCTGGCTCGCGCTCGCCGGAGTCGTGCTGCTGCTCGGAAGCCCCGACACGCAGCCGCAGTACGACGCCGTCGTCCATGCGGTCTTCCTTGGCTACACGTTCTCGATGATCATGGCGCACGCGACAACGATTCTTCCGGCCGTCCTGGGCATCTCGCTGCCGTATCGTCCGGCATTCTGGGTCCCGGCGGCGCTGCTGCACGCGGCGCTGATCGTGCGCATCTTCGTCGGTGATGCATGGGGCATTCCCGCTGGCTGGCAGATCGGCGGCGTGATGGGTGTGATCGCCCTCGTGCTGTTCGTGCTCACTGCACTTTTCAGCGCCATTCACGGGACTCGAACGAGAGAGACGCACTGATGAGAATGTCCACTGCGCCACGCGCAGATGCCGAGAAGGCCCCAGGGCGCGGATTCTGGGCGGCACGTGACCTTCCCACCGCGATCTGGCTGATTCTGACCGTCATCGCCGTGATCGCGCACCGGGCATTGCCTGAGCCGCGGTGGCTGATGATCCACCTGCTCCTTCTGGGTGCGATCACGCACGCGATCATGGTGTGGAGCCAGTACTTCTCCTACGCGCTGCTGCGCAGCTCTGCGACGATACGGGACCGCCGCAGACAGAGCATCCGTCTGCTGCTCTCCAACGGCGGTGCAGCTCTCGTCTTCCTCGGCGTGCCTCTGGCGATCTGGCCGCTGTCCATCGCCGGTGCGGCACTGCTCATCATCGCGGTGAGCTGGCATGGGGTGAGCCTGCACGTCCGGGGGAAGAACAGCATGCCGGGCCGGTTCGGGCGCACCATCCGGTTCTATATTGTGGCCGCCGCCATGCTCGTTGTCGGTGCGGGCCTCGGAGGCTGGCTCGCACGCGGCGGTGCGCCGTCGAACCTGGTCCTCGCGCACGCTCTGCTGAACGTGCTCGGGTGGATCGGGATCGTCGTGGCCGGCACCGTCGTCAGCCTGTGGCCGACCATCCTCCGCACGCGCGCCGACGAGCGTGCACCGCTGGGTGCAGCCCGCGCGCTTCCGCTGCTCGCGGCCGGTGTGCTGATCGCTGCGGGGGGAGCCGTCGTCGAATGGCTGCCGCTGCTGGCTGCGGGCCTTGCCGCTTACTTCACCGGCCTCATCCTCATCGGAATCTCGCTGTGGCATGCCGCACGGCAGGCGCCACCGAAGAGCTTCGCTGCGCTGTCAGTGGGGATAGCCCTGCTGTGGTGGGCGGGCTGCGTTGCAGTCCTCATCGTGGGAACGATCGTTGTGAGCATCGAGGGCGGCGGCATCACGGGCCTTGCGCCCCTGTTCGACCAGACCGTGCCGTACCTCGTCGCAGGTTTCGCAGCTCAGGTGCTGCCGGGAGCACTCAGCTACCTGATCCCGGTCGTGCTCGGCGGCGGGCCCACCCCGGTGCGAGTCGGAACCGCGGCCTTCGACCGCTTCGGAGCGCTGCGAATCGCTGCTGCGAACGCCGCACTCGTCGTGTGCGCGCTTCCGGTGTCGAGTCTGATGCGAGTCGCAGCATCCATGCTCTATCTGGTGGCCATGGGGTCCTTCCTGGTCATCATGTTCGTCGCGATGCGCGCGCAGCGCCGCGCCAAGGCCGAGGGCCAGACGCTGGGTGAGGCAAGACGCGGCCCCATCGTGCCCGAGGGAGAACGCCCCGCCGGACACCGCGCAGGACAGGCCGTTGCCGGGCTGCTCGCGGTGGTCCTCACTGTCGCAGTGTGCGCGGTGATCGATCCGATCGGGCTCGGCTGGGGCGGGCAGGGCGGAGGTGATCCGGATGCTCCGGTGCAGGTTGTCCAGGTCGAAGCAGCCGACATGCGCTTCACCCCGAACGTCATCGAAGTGCCGGTAGGCACACGGCTTGTGGTCGAACTGACCAACACGGACGACGAACTCGTCCACGACCTCGTCTTCGCCAACGGCACAGGGGGAACCCGTCTGTCTCCCGGTGACTCCGAGCGCATCGACGTCGGTGTGATCATCGAGGACGTCGACGGCTGGTGCTCGATCATCGGACATCGCCAGATGGGGATGTCGCTCACGATCGTCGCCGTCGGCGCGCAAGACGGCACCACCAGCGACGACGCAGCGCACGATCACGACGGTGCGGACGCGTCCGGCGATACCGGCATGGACATGGGGATGGATATGGGCGCAGAGCCCGGTCCAGATTTCTCGCCCTTCGATGCCGTGCTTCCACCGCTCCCGGCGGCAGACGGCCCGACCACGCACGAGATCACGCTCACAGTAGAAGACACCATCACCGAGGTCGCCCCAGGAGTGGAGCAGACGCTCTGGACCTATAACGGCACCGCACCCGGTCCGACGCTCCACGGCCGGGTCGGTGACACGTTCGAGGTGACCCTCGTCAACGACGCGACCATGGGACACTCGATCGACTTCCACGCGGGTGCGCTCGCCCCTGACGAACCCATGCGCACTATCGCGCCGGGGGAGAGCCTCACCTACACGTTCACGGCGACTCGGTCCGGAATCTGGATGTACCACTGCTCGACCATGCCCATGACCGCCCACATCGCCAACGGAATGTTCGGCGCTGTGGTGATCGAGCCTGACGACCTCCCGACGGTCGATCGCAGCTACGTGCTCATCCAGAGCGAGTACTACCTCGGTGCTGACAGCGGTGAAGTGGATGTCGATGCGCTCGCCGCAGAAGAGCCGGACCTCGTCGTCTTCAACGGGTATGCGAACCAGTACGACCACGCGCCCCTTCCCGCGACGACAGGCGAGCGAGTGCGCATCTGGATGCTCGATGTCGGCCCGAACCGTGCGTCCAGCTTCCACGTCGTCGGCGGCCAGTTCGATACGGTGTGGTCGGAGGGGCGGTACCTCATCGACCGTGCCGTCGACACTGGGTCGCAGGCGCTCGCGTTGCAGCCAGCGCAGGGCGGCTTCGTCGAGCTAACCTTCCCCGAAGCCGGTCACTATCCGTTCGTCTCCCACATCATGATCGATGCGGAACGCGGCGCCCACGGCCTCTTCGAAGTAACAGACTGACCTCATCGCCCGCAACCACTCACAGAGAGGTAGCGTGAAATCATGACCGCTGCACAGAAGGCACAGAAGCTCCGTTCGCTCTACGAGGCCCCAGAGATCCTCCGCGTCGTCAACGTCTGGGATGTCGTCTCAGCGAAAGCGATCGCAGAACTTGAACAGACCACCGCTCTCGCCACCGCCGGGCACTCGATCGCCGCGACATTCGGCTACCCGGACGGTCAGATCCCTCGCGAGCTCATGATCGACATGGTCGGGCGCATCGCGGCATCCACTGAGCTTCCCGTCAGTGCCGATCTCGATGACGGATATGGCAACGCGGGCGAGACGACACGTCTTGCGATCGCAGCGGGCATCGTCGGTGCGAACGTCGAGGACCGGCTCAAGCCGCTCGGCGAGTCCGTCGCGGTCGTTGAGGCGATCGTGAAGGCCGGCGAAGCCGAAGGCGTCCCCTTCGCGCTGAACGCCCGTACCGACGCCTTCGTGCGCGCAAACGGCCGACCTGTAGAAGACAGCATCGCGGATGCGATCGAACGAGGGCGCGCATTCCTCGAGGCGGGCGCGACCAGCGTGTTCGTCCCCGGGATCCTGGGCGCAGACGTCACCCGCGCGCTCGTCGAGGGCATCGGCCAGCGCAAGGTGAGCGTGATCGGCCTTCCCGGAGCGCTCACCGCTGCGGAATACGAGGCGCTGGGCGTCGCACGGATCTCGTACGGACCGACCACGCAGCGGGTCGCATTGACGGCCCTTCAGGACGTCGCCACGAGTCTCTACGCCGACGGAGTGATTCCCGAGGGAACGCGCGCGCTGAACTGACCCGTTACGCGTCACTAGACTTGACCCGTGGTCACTCGTCTTTCGAACTTCTTCCTTCGTACGCTCCGTGAAGACCCGGCAGGTGCCGAGGTCGCCAGTCACAAGCTGCTGATCCGCGCCGGGTACATCCGCCCTCAGGCGGCGGGCATCTTCGCCTGGCTCCCGCTCGGGCTCAAGGTCAAGGCGAAGATCGAGGCGGTCGTTCGCGAAGAGATGGCGGCAGCGGGTGCACAGGAAGTGCACTTCCCCGCTCTCATGCCTCGGGCGCCGTATCAGGCCACTGGCCGCTGGGACGAGTACGGGGATCTGCTGTTCCGGCTGCAGGATCGCAAGGGTGGTGACTACCTTCTCGCGCCTACGCACGAAGAGGCGTTCACCCTTCTGGTGAAGGACCTGTACTCCTCGTACAAGGACCTTCCGCTGACGATCTATCAGATCCAGGACAAGTACCGTGACGAGGCGCGTCCGCGCGCAGGCCTGCTCCGTGGTCGCGAGTTCACGATGAAGGACGCGTACTCTTTCGATTCCTCCGACGAGGGACTCGACACCAGCTACATGGCGCAGCGCGATGCGTATGAGCGCATTTTCCAGCGTCTCGGACTCGAGTACGCGATCGTGCAGGCGGATGCTGGCGCCATGGGCGGTTCGCGCTCAGAAGAGTTCCTGCACCCGACACCGGTCGGCGAAGACACCTTCGTTCGCACTGACGGCGGCTATGCGGCCAACGTCGAGGCGTTCACGACTGCCATCCCCGACGCCATCGGGTTCGATGACGCGCCCGAGGCGACGATCTTCGACTCGCCGAACACGCCCACGATCGAGACGCTCGTGGCGCACTCGAACGCCGTGCTCGAGGGGGAGTACACCGCTGCGGACACGTTGAAGAACGTCGTTCTCGCGCTGACGCACCTCGACGGCACCCGTGAGCTCGTGATCGTCGGAATCCCGGGCGACCGTGAGGTCGACGAGAAGCGCGCTGAGGTGGCCTTCGCGCCCGCAGAGGTCACCACCGCCACGGATGACGACTTCGAGAAGAACCCGCTGCTGGTCAAGGGGTACATCGGACCGTGGTCACCGACGGGCGCCGTGCTCGGCGAGGAGTCGGCCACCGGAATTCGTTACCTCGTGGACCCGCGCGTCTCCGAGGGCACCCGCTGGATCACCGGCGCGAACAGCGACCAGAAGCACGCGTACGACGTGATCGCCGGTCGCGATTTCGAGGCCGATGGAATCGTCGAGATCGCGAATGTCCGAGACGGTGACCCCGCGCCAGACGGATCTGGACCCGTATCGCTTGCGCGCGGTATGGAGATCGGCCACGTGTTCCAGCTCGGACGCAAGTATGCCGAATCTCTCGGGCTGAAGGTGCTCAACGAGAACGGCAAGCTCGTCACCGTCACCATGGGTTCCTACGGCATCGGTGTGACCCGAATCCTCGCGATCATCGCCGAGCTCAACAATGACGAGAAGGGCCTCATCTGGCCAGCATCCGTCTCGCCCTTCGACGTCCACGTCGTCGCCGCTGGGCGCGATCAGATCGCTTTCGAAGTTGCAGAGAAGGCCGCCGCTGACCTGGAGTCCGCTGGTCTCGATGTGCTCTACGACGACCGTCCGAAGGTGTCACCCGGTGTGAAGTTCGGCGATGCCGAGCTCGTCGGAGTCCCGCGGGTGCTCGTCGTCGGACGCGGCGCGGCTGATGGCCAGGTCGAGCTGTGGGATCGCCGCACGGGCGATCGCGACACGCTTTCGCTCGCGGATGCGCTCGAAAGGCTCGCTGCTCGCTGATCTCGTGACAGGCTGGAGGCATGAGCGAGCTGGCGCAAGACGAGCTGAAGACCGCGATCGACCACCTTCTGGACGAAACCGGCATCGGTCTCAACCGTTCGCTGATCCGCAGGATCGTGCGCACCGGCATCCAGCTGGGTGAAGACGATACTGATCGGCTCAACCTGAAGATCGCCTCCGCTGCCCTCGCAGAGATGCGCGATGCGTTCCGCCTCTTCACGCCGTACGCCGATGTGCCCAAGGTGACCGTCTTCGGATCCGCCCGTACTCAGCACGATGATCCGCTGTACGACCAGGCGCGGTCGGTCGCCGCGGCCCTCGCGGAGCGCGGGTGGATGGTGGTGACCGGTGCGGGTCCGGGCATCATGCAGGCAGCGGCGGAAGGCGCGGGGGAGAAGATGGCTCTCGGCGTCTCGATTCGACTGCCTTTCGAAGAGAAGCCGAGCGCTGTTGTCGCGAAGGACACGCAATCAGTCGAGATGAAGTACTTCTTCACGCGCAAGCTCATGCTCGTGAAGGAATCCACAGGGTTCATCTGCCTCCCCGGTGGCTTTGGCACGATGGACGAGATGTTCGAACTGCTCACGCTCCAGCAGACGGGCAAGGCGGAGCCGATGCCGATCGTTCTGCTGGACGAGCCGGGCGGGCGCTTCTGGCGAGGACTGGAGAAGTTCGTCGTTGAGACGCTCATCCCCGCAGGCGTCATCTCACCCGACGACCTCGACCGGGTGCTGATCACTGATTCGGCGGAAAAGGCTGTCGCCGAGATCACCGGCTTCTGGCACAACTACGACTCGCTGCGCTGGGTCGACGACGTGCTGGTCCTCCGCCTCAAGAACACGCCGACGGACGCTGAGGTCGAGCGCCTGAACGAGGAATTCTCCTCGTTGGTGACGGAAGGACGCATCGAACTCATTGATGCACTGCCCGCTGAAGTTGCCGACAAGGACGTCATCGATCTGCCCAGACTCGCCGTGCGTCTGCGGCAGCGCGAAGTGGGTGGGCTGTACCACCTCATCGACGCACTCAACTCGCTGCCTTCCGCAGGCTGACGCCGGCGCCTTCGGGCAGTACCGGAGTGACGGTCCGAATCCGCCGTGATCTGCGGATCGGGTATCGTTGTACGGATGCCGTGCGCGCACGATGCCGCGGTGAAGAGCTGAATATGGAGGCCGTCATGGAGATCGAACTGGGGTTGTTGCGCGGGATCGAGAAGGAGAAGGCGATTCCCTTCGATGAACTCGTCGCGATCATCGAGCAGGCCATCCTGACTGCCTACGGAAAGCACGTCTCAGAAGACGGCGCTGTGCCTGAGGGCGTGCGCGTCGAGCTCGACCGCAAGAGCGGACACGTCGCGGTTCTGCAGCCCGTCACCGACGATGAAGGCGCAGTGATCGGGGAAGAGGATGCCACACCCGGTGACTTCGGCCGCATCGCCGCATTCGCTGCCAAGCAGGTCATCAGCCAGCGACTGCGCGATATCGCGGATGAAGCCGTACTCGGCGAGTTCCGCGGCAAGGAAGGCGACATCGTCGCCGGCGTCATCCAGCAGGGGCCGAACCCGCGCATGATCCACGTCGATCTCGGCAGCGTCGAGGCGATTCTTCCCCCTGAGGAGCAGGTTCCTGGCGAGGAGTACACACACGGCTCGCGCCTTCGCGTCTACGTCACGAGCGTGGCGAAGGGGCTCAAAGGTCCGCAGATCACCGTGTCGCGCACGCACCCGGGGCTCGTCCGCAAGCTTTTCGCACTCGAAGTGCCCGAGATCGCAGCTGGTCTCGTCGAGATCATCTCGTTGGCGCGCGAAGCTGGACACCGCACGAAGATCGCCGTGAAGGCGAATGATCCGTCGATCAACGCCAAGGGCGCCTGCATCGGCGAGATGGGGCGGCGCGTGCGCGCTGTCACAGAGGAGCTCGCGGGGGAGAAGATCGACATCGTCGACTACGACGCGGACCTTGCGACATTCGTTGCTCATGCGCTCTCGCCGGCCAGGGTCACCAGCTCTTTCGTGCTGGATGCGGGCACGAAGGCCGTTCGCGCGCTGGTCCCCGACTACCAGCTCTCTCTGGCTATCGGCAAGGAGGGTCAGAACGCCCGTCTCGCGGCCAAGCTGACCGGAGCGAAGATCGACATCCAGCCCGACAGCATCCTGGACTGACCCGCAGGGCGCGGAGTTGTTCCCCAGCGGCACGGTGTAAGATGGAACCCGTACGAACGTGCGTTGGTTGTCGCATGCGTGCTCCACGTTCCGCCCTGATCAGGGTGGTGGCTCAAGACGAAACTCTCATCCTTGATGATCGTGCCGTCATGCCGGGCAGGGGTGCGTGGGTGCATCCGACGCAAGAGTGCCTGGAATCCGCCACACGGCGGCGGGCCTTCGCACGAGCACTCCGGGTGTCGCAGAACATCGGGTTTCCCGAAGACTTCGACACGCAGACCATTCAAGATCATCACCAGCGAAACAAAGGCTGAACGGCTATGGAAACAAAGTGAACGGCTCGAAATGAGACCCGTCCGCGACTAGTGGTCTGCCCTGTCTGGGCAGACCGACCCAGACAGGAGAATTGTGGCTGCCAAACCACGCGTACACGAGATTGCCGCCGAACTCGGCGTTGACAGTAAGGTCGCACTCGCGAAACTGAAGGAGCTCGGCGAATTCGTCAAGAGCCCCTCGTCGACGATCGAGCCCCCGGTGGCTCGCAAGCTCCGCGCTGCCATCGAGGCGGACGGGGCGATCAAGCTCAAGGCTGAGGAGAAGCCCGCTGCAAAGCCGGCGGCTGCCAAGTCCGGCCCCAAGGCACCGACCCCCGGCCCCAAGCCGGGTCCGAAGCCCGCACCAGAGGCGAAGCCGGTCGAGGCTGCGCCGGAAGCGGCAACCCCCGCGCCGGCAGCAGAGAAGCCGGCCCCCGAGGCTCCGGCGGCTCCCGCTGCTCCAGCGGCCGAGGCAGCTTCGTCGGCCGACACGTCGGCCGCGCCCAAGCCGGGTGCTCCGCGTCCGGGTAACAACCCGTTCTCGACTTCCCAGGGTATGGGCCAGCGTCCGGCAGGACCGCGTCCGGGTAACAACCCGTTCGCTTCTGCGCAGGGCATGGGCCAGCGCCCGACCCCCGGCAACATCCCGCGTCCGCAGGCTCCTCGCCCCGGCGCACCCCGCCCGGGCGCTCCTCGCCCCGGTTCCCCTCGTCCGGGCGCTCCTCGGGGCGGTCAGGGTGGTCGTCCCGGTGCTCCGTTCCAGCAGCGTTCGGGTGGACCCGGCCGGCCTGGTGGCGGTCCCGGTGCTGGTGCTCCCGGAGCACGTCCTGGCGGCGGCTTCGCCGGTCGCCCGGGCGGCGGCGGCGGTCGCGGTCGCGGACCCGGTGGTGGTACTGCCGGTGCTTTCGGAAAGGGAGGCGGCAAGTCCAAGCAGCGCAAGTCGCGTAGGGCTAAGCGGCAAGAATTCGAAATGCGGTCAGCACCGGTCGTCGGTGGCGTCAACGTCACTCGCGGCAACGGTGAGACGATCCGCATGCGCCGCGGTGCATCTATCGCTGACTTCGCAGACAAGATCGAGACCCTGACCGGATACACCGTCCAGCCGGGAACTCTCGTGACGATCCTCTTCAACCTCGGCGAGATGGCCACGGCCACCGAGTCGCTCGATGAGGCGACCTTCGAGGTTCTCGGTGCCGAGCTCGGCTACAAGATCCAGATGGTTTCTCCTGAAGACGAAGATAAGGAGCTCCTCGAGGGCTTCGGTCTCGACCTGGAGAAGGAGCTTGAGGAGGAGAGCGAGGACGACCTCGAGATTCGTCCTCCGGTGGTCACCGTCATGGGTCACGTCGACCACGGTAAGACCCGACTGCTCGACGCGATCCGCAAGACCAACGTCATCGAGGGCGAAGCCGGCGGCATCACGCAGCACATCGGTGCGTACCAGGTGTGGACCGAGCACGAAGACATCGAGCGCGCGATCACGTTCATCGACACCCCGGGTCACGAGGCCTTCACGGCTATGCGTGCCCGAGGCGCGCAGGTCACTGACCTCGCGATCCTCGTCGTGGCCGCTGACGACGGCATCATGCCGCAGACGGTTGAGGCTCTCAACCACGCGCAGGCAGCGGGCGTGCCGATCGTCGTCGCAGTGAACAAGGTCGACAAGCCCGAGGCCAACCCGGGCAAGGTGCGCCAGCAGCTCACCGAGTACGGTCTGGTCGCAGAGGAGTACGGCGGAGACGTCATGTTCGTCGATGTCTCGGCGCGCCAGGGAACAGGCATCCAGGAGCTTCTGGACGCAGTGCTGCTCGTTGCAGATGCAGGCCTCGACCTGACGGCCAACCCGAACAAGGCAGCGCGTGGTGTTGCCATCGAGGCGAAGCTCGACAAGGGCCGCGGTTCGATCGCTACAGTGCTGATCCAGTCCGGAACGCTCCACATCGGCGACTCGATCGTGGCAGGCACGGCATATGGCCGCGTTCGCGCCATGATCGACGAGAACGGCGAGGCTGTCGAGTACGCGGCCCCGTCGCGTCCGGTGCAGGTGCAGGGTCTGAACTCCGTCCCGCGTGCTGGCGACGTCTTCATCGTCACCGAAGAAGACCGCATGGCGCGTCAGATCGCTGAGAAGCGTGAAGCCGTTGAGCGCAACGCACTGCTGGCCAAGGCCCGCAAGCGCATCTCGCTCGAGGACTTCACCCGTGCTCTCGAAGAGGGCAAGGTCGAGACGCTCAACCTCATCATCAAGGGTGACGTTTCCGGTGCCGTCGAGGCGCTCGAGGAATCGCTGCTCAAGATCGAGGTCGATGACACCGTTCAGCTGCGCATCATCCACCGTGGTGTGGGTGCGGTCACAGAGTCGGATGTCAACCTGGCGACGATCGACAACGCGATCATCGTGGGCTTCAACGTCCGCCCTGACCCCAAGGCCCGTGAGGCTGCGGCTCGCGAGGGTGTGGATGTCCGGTTCTACTCGGTCATCTACTCCGCGATCGACGAGATCGAGAACTCCCTCAAGGGCATGCTCAAGCCGGAGTTCGAAGAGGTCCAGTCCGGTGTCGCCGAGATCCGCGAGGTGTTCCGCTCCTCGAAGTTCGGCAACATCGCGGGTGTCATCGTCCGCTCGGGAACCATTACCCGAAACGCGAAGGCTCGCATCATCCGCGAGGGCATCGTCGTCGCCGATGGTCTTGCCATCGAGTCGCTGCGCCGGTTCAAGGACGACGTCACCGAGGTCCGCACGGACTACGAGGCCGGTATCGGTCTCGGCAAGTACAACGACATCCAGATCGGCGACGAGATCGAGACAACCGAACTCGTCGAGAAGCCTCGCGGCTGATCTGATCGATTGTGAGGGGCGCCCACGGGCGCCCCTCATTCGTCACAGAGGAGAAAGAACATGGCTGGAGAACGACAGGCACGCCTCGCGGATCGCATCCGCGTCATTCTGGCTGAGCGTCTGGAGAAGGGGCTGCGCGACCCTCGTCTCGGTTTCGTCACCATCACGGACGTCCGTGTTTCCGGTGACCTTCAGCATGCCTCCGTCTTCTACACCGTGCTGGGAACCGAAGAAGAGCGCGTCTCCAGCGGTGTCGCTCTCGCTTCGGCCACCGGCATGCTTCGCAGCGAGGTGGGACGCCAGCTCAGCACCCGGCTCGTTCCGACTCTCGAGTTCATTGCCGACGCGCTTCCGGAGAACGCCGACAACATCTCGGCGCTGCTTCGTCAGGCCCAAGAGCGTGATGCAGAAGTCGCCAAGCTCGCGTCCTCTGCAACACATGCTGGTGACGCAGACCCATACGGGCCTGAGGTCACGGAAACAGAGCAGCAGTAGCCAGCTGCGTTTCTGATTTGGTACTCTGATCGCCATTGACGGCCCGCAGGTGCGAGCCGTGATGTCGGGAGAAGCGATCAGGTGACGACGGCTCTGCAGGATGATCTGCGTGTGCAGTACGGCATCGCCGACGACCGCGCTCATATCTCCCAGATCACAGCAGACCTCGCTGGCAGCGGTATGCCTACAGCGCCTCATGTCGTGGCGAAGATCACAAGACGGCTGAATGGTGATGCACAGGCGGTGCGGGAGACCGCTGCAGAGCTCAACCCGTCGCAGCGGAGTGGGCTCAGAGCGCTCCCTGAGCTCCTTCCGCTCGTGCCATCGATCGCGGCAGAGTTCGATCGGCTCGAGCTGTCCGCGCGAGATCGATTCGTGCTGCTGATCGCTTCGCTGTGCGCGGAGGCGGGGCTTGACCTTCTTATGGAGGCCGCGCAAGTCGATTCTCCTCACCTCGTTGCAGAATCCATCGGCGAGTATCTGACGGTCTCTCGGGGGCAGTACAGCTTCAAGGACGCGAGACTCAGCGTGTGGATTCGGCATGCCGAGCCAGGCGTTGCGATCATGCGTGCACATGAGCGACTGCATCAGGCACATCTCGATCAGGGCAATGCCGTGCACGCGGCGTGGCACCGGGCGCGCAGCGCGGTCGAGCGGGCTGCCGATGTTGCGCCGCAGCTGACGGCTGTGTCGCGGGAGCTGCACGAGTCCGGACAAACAGATCTCGCGTTCATCGTGGCCGTCGAGGCAGCAGAGCACGCCACCGGGGCAGCGCGCGATGAGGCATGCCTTGTGGCGGGAGCTGCTGCGGTCGCGGCCGGATGCTTCGAAGATGGTTCCGACTGGTTGAGAAGCCTCTTCCCGCACGGCGATGCGGAGCACAAGCGACAGGCCCTTGCGAGCATGCTCATCGCCGAGACCTATGTGCGCGGCACGGTTCCTGTGCTCGATCCATCGGAACATCGACCGCTCACGACGGATGCGCGTCACTGGAGCGCGTGGGCGCGAACAGCGGGGCTTGCCGCAGTGATGTGTGCTGAGCGTGGCGCGATCCCGGGGATGCGCGTATGGCTGACAGAACTGCGCGACGCGGAGCTGCGTGCAGGCGCGCAAGGGGAGATCCGTGATTCGGTTGTTGCGCTGTGCTGGATGCTCACCGGTGACCAGGGTGAGATCGGAACCCTGTCGCGGGGCCCGTTCTCCGGCGGTGTCGTCGGCTCGCTGCGCACCGCCGTCGATGGCGACATCGAGCTGGCGCTCCAGATGCTCGGCCGTGCACAATCGGGCCTGCTGAGCGAGGTCGATCCGCTGATCGCTGGTTTCGAACGCAGTCCACTCATCGGCGCCTATCTTGCCGTGACCGAGACGCTGCTGCTTTTCTGGCGAGGGGACATCGGTGCGGCGCGAGAGCGTCTTCTTGCGGCATCCATTGATCTGCCGATCGCCGTGCCCTTTGCTGGTCTCGGCGTAACCCTCGCTCATCGGCTCGACATCATGTTCCTCGGCGCCCCAGGCGTGCTGCCTCAGGTTCTGATGGCGACGCTGCCTGCCGGAATTCGCGTCGACAATCTGGTGGACCAGAGCCTGCGCGCTTACCTGGACGGGGAGCACGAACAGGCTGCCACAAACCTGCGGCTCTGGCACGACCGAGGCGCGCCGCAGCCGGCACTGTCGGTTCCGGGACTCGATGAAGTGGGCCCGCTCGTCATGGGTACCAGGATCGAACCGCCAGAGCTCGCCAAGGCGCGCGAGCTCAGGCATCGCATCCGGACGATTCCAGAAGCGTCGTGGCGTCGTGAACGTGATGCGGTTGCCGAGGCGGCCCGTGGGCTGAGCTCCTCCTTCTGCCGCGCTCGTGTTGAGGCGATGCTGGGCTCGGTCAGCGTCGTTCATGAGGATCTCTCCGCAGGACGCCGACACCTGCGTGCCGCACGCTGCCTCTTCGAGGAGTCGGGTGCGCTGGCATGGCAGGGCGTGGTGGATGTGAAGATCAATCGGCTCGCGATGCAGCAGCAGGTGAGCGAGGGAATCGTCACGGCGCCGATAAATGTGATCGACGACTCGGATGCTGTGGAGAACAGCTGGATCGTATGGTCTGAGGTGCTCACCGAGCGCGAGGTGGAGGTCTCGATGCGGGTTGTTCGAGGGCTCACGAACAGCGAGATCGCAACCGAGCTCGACATCTCGGTGCGGACCGTTGAGGTCCACGTGAGCAAAGCGTTCCATGCTCTGGCAGTGCGGAACCGGGTCGAACTGACCGTGCTCGCGCACAGAACGGGTCAGTACCTCTGACGCGGGAGCGGGTATGGCTCAGTGCGGCAGCCGAAGGTGTCCATCGACCGCTTCGATCAGCCCATCGGCGATCAGCGAATCGATAGCACGGTCGCGTTGCGCGGCATCCGTCCAATCATGAATGACGGCGTCTGCGGCCAGACCCGCGCGGGAGGAGTTCCGAAGCACTTTCAGCACAGCGCCGCGGGCCGCTCGATCGGAACCTTCATAGCGCGCCTGCCGGCGCCGAGTATCGCCGGTGTCTGGCTGTCCTGCCGCCAGCCACGCGCAGCCGCTTGCGATCGGACATTCGCTGCACCGCGGCGCACGGGCGGTGCAGACCATGGCACCCAGCTCCATCATGGCGGCGTTGAAGATGGCGGAGTCTGCGTCTTCTGACGGCAGGAGTGCAGACATTGCCTCCAGATCACGTCGTGTGGGAGGTCCGGGTTGCGACCGGCCCTCCCACGCACGCGCGATGACCCGGCGGATGTTGGTGTCAACGACCGGAACCCGATCCCCGAAGGCGAACGCGGCGACAGCCCGAGCGGTGTAGTCGCCGATTCCGGAGAGCGCGAGCAGAGCGTCGACATCGCGTGGTACGGAGCCGCCATGACGGTTCGTGATCTCGATCGCCGCCTGGTGCAGCCAGAGAGCGCGCCGTGGATAGCCGAGGTTCGCCCATTGCCGCACGACATCCGCGGGGGATGCCGTCGACATCGCGATGGGAGTTGGCCAGCGCTCGAGCCACGCTTGCAGATGCGGGATGACCCGAGTCACGGGCGTCTGCTGCAGCATGAATTCACTGACGAGCGTTCCCCAGGCGCCGTACTCGTCGTGGAACCGGTCATGACGCCACGGCAGGTCGCGAGCGTGCGTGCGATACCACTTGGACAGCTCCTCCTGGCGGAGGGAAGTCGCGGCAGAAGTCTGGGGCACCCAGACAGCCTATGCGGATCGGCGCGTGTCGTTCTCGCTAAGATCGAAGGATGGTCGAGCCCGGTATCCTCCTCGTCGACAAGCCCGGTGGGCTGACCAGTCACGACGTTGTCGCCCGCACGCGTCGTGCCTTCGGCACTCGCAAAGTCGGCCACGCCGGCACTCTCGACCCGATGGCCACTGGCCTTCTGGTCATTGGCATCGAAGGCGCGACAAGGCTGCTCACATACGTTGTAGGCGCTGCGAAGACCTATCACGCGACGATCCGGCTCGGCCAGTCGACAACGACTGACGATGCCGAAGGCGAGATCACTGCACGCGCGAGCGACGATCTCGTTCTGGGCGTCACAGCAGAGCAGATCGCTCAGGGTATCGCCGCGCTCACCGGAGAGATCGAGCAGGTGCCCAGTGCGGTCTCTGCGATCAAGGTCGACGGGCGGCGCGCTTACGACCGCGTGCGCGCAGGCGAAGAAGTCGAACTGAAGTCGCGTGCTGTCATCGTCTCGCGCTTCGATGTTCTGGCCGAGCGTCGTGACGCAGGTGCCATCGACCTCGACGTTGTCGTCGACTGCTCTTCAGGCACATACATTCGTGCACTCGCCCGAGACCTGGGGGAGAGCCTCGGCGTCGGCGGGCACCTGACCGCGTTGCGCCGCACGCATGTGGGGCCGTTCGATGTTTCGGATGCCGTGTGCATCGACGCCCTCGATGGGGCATCGACCTTGACGCCTTCTGCCGCCGCCGTTCAGGTGATGCAGCGGTTCGACGTATCTGCCGATGATGCCAGAGACCTGCGCCATGGCAAACGACTGCCTGGCCGAGCTGCCGAGTTGAATGGCGCTGTCGCCGCCGCAGTCGATCCGGATGGCACCCTGGTGGGGATAGTCGAGCGGCGCGGCACTGATGTGAAGAGCGCGATGAACATGCCGGAGGAGACCCGATGATCTTATGGTTCACACTTGTGCAGATCGCAATCGCGGTCGTGGCCGGGATCTTCTGCGTGACGGCCGGCTTGATGGGGCGACGGCCGAGTGACTTCACCGTGGGTGCGCTCGCGCTCATCGAGCTTCTGCTGATCATTCAAGTGATCGTCGCCATCATCTCGCCCTTCGCGGGCAACCCGCCCAGCGGCGATCTGCTCGAGCTCTGGGTCTATCTGGTCTCTGCTGTGCTGGTGCCGATCGGTGGCGTCGTCTGGGCGCTGGTCGAGCGCAGCCGATGGAGCACGGTGATCCTGGGGCTTCTGGCGTTCGCCGTGGCCATCATGCTGTGGCGCATGGAAGTCATCTGGACGATCCAGGTCGCGTAGCACGCGGCGCCTGGTGCGTTCATGCGCACTTAGGATGGAAGACGCTATGAGCACCACCCAACCCCGCACTCGGATGACCGGCATCGGCCGTGTTCTCGTGATCGTCTACGCCGTGATGGCACTGGCAGCAACGGGCCGCAGCTTCGTGCAGATCGTGCGGAAGTTCGATGAAGCACCGCTCGCGTATTCGCTGTCTGCTCTCGCGGCGCTCGTCTACATCGTCGCAACCCTCGGGCTCGTGTTCGCTCGGCGTCGAGGCTGGTACACGATCGCATGGATAGCGATCATCTTCGAGCTCGCCGGAGTGCTCGTCATCGGCACGTTGAGTCTCGCGATTCCTGAGCTGTTCCAACACGATTCAGTGTGGTCCGTATTCGGTCGCGGATACCTGTTCATTCCGCTGGTGCTGCCGGTGTTCGGCATCTGGTGGCTGCGCATGCACCGCCCGGTCGTCGCAGCGGCGAATGCGGAACGATCGGAGCCCATCGCATGATCGTCTTCCGTGATCCGAGCGACGTTCCTGAGGATTTCGGGCCGTCGGCTGTCGCCATCGGCAAATTCGACGGGGTGCACGCCGGTCACCGGGCGGTCATCGAGCGCCTCAAGGCGGATGCCGCAGCATCCGGAGCGCGATCGGTGGCAGTGACATTTGACCGCAATCCGCTTGCGCTGCTGCGTCCTGAACTGTGCCCCGAGAATGTCGTCTCGGTAGATCGCAAGCTCGCGCTGCTCGGCGAACTGGGCATCGACGCGACGCTGCTGCTGACGTTCGACCAGAATCTCGCATCCCAGTCTCCGCAGGCGTTCATCCAGGACATCCTTGTGGGCGCTCTTCATGTGTCGACGGTGCTCGTCGGGGAGGATTTCCGATTCGGCCACCGGGGAGCGGGCACACCAGGGCTTCTGCGCGAACTCGGTCCCGAGTACGGCTTCACGGTCGACGTCGTCGACGACGTCTATGTCGCAGGATCCGAACGGCGCGTCTCCTCCAGCTGGATTCGCGAGCTCCTCACCGAGGGCGACGTGACGACGGCGGCTCGGGTGCTCGGCAGGTCTGTCGACGTTCGAGGAGAAGTGGTCCACGGTCTCAAGCGCGGGCGTGAGCTCGGGTTCCCGACCGCCAATCTCTCCGAGACGATCGACGCTTTCGTTCCCGCTGACGGTATCTATGCAGGCTGGCTGCAGGACCACGACACCGGCATCCGCCACCCCGCAGCGATCTCCGTCGGCACCAACCCCACCTTCGATGACGTTCTCGTGCGCCAGGTCGAGGCGCATGTGCTCGATGAGGACGCTCTTGATCTCTACGGCCACGACGTCACAGTGGAGTTCGCCGAGCGCCTGCGCGGCATGGTGGCGTTCGAGGGGATCGACGCGTTGATGCAGCAGATGACGGCCGACGTCGACGCCGCCCGCGCAATTCTGGCATCCGATGCACTAGAATGATCGTGGTTCTCGACGTTGCGGGTGTGAAGTCCACATATCGCTGAGCACGAGAACAACCTCCGCACGGTCATGGCACACGCCACACGCGGAGAATACGCACGGCACGGGGCGCGCATTCGACTGCGTCCGGTATCTCACGCTCAGGAGGAGCATGCCGACTACGGCAACCGCCGCCGCAAAACGGCGCAAGAAGACAACCCGTCGTGACGACGAAGCCCCGCTGATCCCGATCCTGGCGCGCAAGGTGCGCGAGATCGAGGCCAAGGCGCAGCGAGGCAAGCTCGGTCCGACGAA
Source organism: Microbacterium zouquanmingi (assembly GCF_052266675.1). NCBI lineage: Bacteria > Bacillati > Actinomycetota > Actinomycetes > Micrococcales > Microbacteriaceae > Microbacterium > Microbacterium zouquanmingi. Next base: position 339,412 of record NZ_JBQPRA010000003.1, on the reverse strand, counting down.
CCGCGTCAAGTTCCAGGTCATCGCGTTCCTGGTGCGCGAAGAGCGAGCCCGCGTCAAGACGGACGACGCCTTCAGCGATTCAGCTCGCGCCGAACTGCTCAAGCGGCTCGACGGTGTGGCGACGATTCTGGCGAAGACCGCAGCACGCGACACTTCACTGATCCAGCTGCTTGAGGCCGACCAGGCCACGAGCCCCGTTGCCAAGCGCATGCGACGCGACTGGCTCCTCGAATCCGGTGCTGAACTCGCGCCGGAAGAGCTCATCATCACGGACATCGCTCCGGTGCAGGCGCCTGTGGTGCCGGCGGCACTTGCCGAGCGACAGGTTACACCGCCTTCTCTCGAGTCGCGTCAGCTCGCGAGTCCATTCCTCGCTCCAGATCTCACCCCGCGGGTGACCTCGACTCCGCGGCGGCGGCTGGACGGCTGGGAGCTCATGGGCCCGCTGTACAAGGCGTTCGAGACGGGAGCCGGTGGCTCTTCCGCGACCATGGAGCTTCCGCCTGTTCCTGAGTACGACCACCTCTCGCCCAAGGGGCTCGAGATCATGGTCCATCAGTCGCGTTTCCTCGAATCGGTGCGTGCCGGTCACCGCAGCTTCCTGCTGGCAGATGAGCCCGGTCTCGGCAAGACGGCGCAGTCCGTGCTTGCAGCCTCCCTCGCAGACGCGTACCCGCTGCTCGTCGTCGTTCCGAACGTCGTGAAGATGAACTGGGCACGCGAAGTTGAGCGCTGGACACCGCAGCGTCGCGCAACCGTCATCCAGGGTGACGGCACCGACATCGATGCGTTCGCCGACGTGTTCATCGTGAACTACGAGATCCTCGACCGGCACCTGTCATGGCTCGGATCCATCGGGCTCAAGGGCATGGTCGTCGACGAAGCGCACTTCATCAAGAACCTGTCATCACAGCGTTCGCAGAACGTGCTGGCGCTTGCGTCCCGCATCCGCGAGCGCACGCGCGACCCGCTCATGATGGCACTGACCGGAACTCCGCTGATCAACGACGTCGAGGACTTCGACGCGATCTGGCGCTTCCTCGGTTGGACGACCGGCGACAAACCGGGGTCAGAGCTCATGGAGAAGCTCGATGCCACCGGTCACACGCCCGCCGATAAGGCGTTCTACCCCGAGGCCCGCGATGCGGTGATCTCCATGGGGATCGTGCGACGCAAGAAGAAGGACGTCGCAGCAGACCTCCCGGACAAGCTGATCGCAGACCTGCCAGTGCAGTTGGATGACGAGTTCGGCCGCAGCATCCGACAGGCCGAACGCGAGCTGGGGGAGCGACTGGCCGCGAAGTACCGTCGCATCGTCACGGCACGTGGCGATCGCGGGCTCGAGCCCGGCGAGATCGACGAGGACATCGTGCGGCTCGTCGCCCACAACGAACTCGAAGAGTCCAAGGCTGCAGGCACCGGCGGAGACAACGTCTTCACGATGGTGCGCAAGATCGGTCAGGCCAAGGCCATGCTCGCCGCTGACTACGCGGCTCAGCTGCAGCGCTCCGTGGGCAAGGTCGTCTTCTTCGCGAAGCACATCGATGTCATGGACCAGGCCGAGGCGCACTTCGCGGCCTCCGGCATCCGCTATGTCTCGATCCGTGGTGACCAGACGACTCCGGCACGCCAGCAGGCCATCGACGACTTCAACGGTGAGGAAAGCGTCGGCGTCGCGGTGTGTTCTCTGACTGCTGCTGGCGTCGGGTTGAACCTGCAGGCGGCGTCCAACGTCGTGCTCGCGGAGCTCAGCTGGACGGCAGCCGAGCAGACGCAGGCGATCGACCGGGTGCACCGTATCGGTCAGGACGAACCTGTCACCGCGTGGCGGATCATCGCGGCGCATACGATCGACACCAAGATCGCCGAACTCATCGACCAGAAGCAAGGGCTCGCTGCGCGTGCTCTCGACGGTGAGGCCGTCGAAGAGACGGCGAGCGAGCCCGTCCAGCTCGCGGCACTGATGCACCTGCTGCGGACGGCGCTGTCCGACTGACCTACTCTGCAAACGCCCGGCAAGAACAGCTGTTCTTACCGGGCGTTTTGCTGTCTCTGCGGGGGATGCTCGACAAATCTGCGATTTCAACTGGGTGCGGGTGTAAAAATCAGCCGTTCTCACGCCGTTCGAATAGCATCTGCGGATGTTGCCCACTAGTGTCGAGTGCAGGCAGCGTCGCCGATTCCCCCAAACTTCCCGAAACCTCCGAAGGCACCAGCATGAAGATCGGTATTCTCACCAGCGGCGGCGACTGCCCCGGCCTCAACGCGGTGATCCGCGGAGTCGTCCTCAAAGGCACGACGTCGTACGATCTCGAGTTCGTCGGCATCCGTGATGGCTGGCGCGGCGTTGTCGAAGGTGATTTCGCCCCACTGACCCGGCATGAGGTCAAGGGACTCTCGAAGGTCGGCGGCACGATTCTCGGCACGAGTCGCACCAACCCCTACGAGGGTGACCGCGGCGGCGCCGAGAACATCGCCAAAACGCTCTACGGGCACAAGATCGACGGCATCATCGCCATCGGCGGCGAAGGCACTCTTGCTGCTGCAGACCGGTTGTCGAAGGACGGGATCAAGGTTCTCGGCGTGCCGAAGACCATCGATAACGATCTGCGCGCCACGGACTATTCATTCGGGTTCGACACTGCGGTGAACATCGCCACTGACGCGATGGATCGTCTCCGAACGACCGGTGACTCGCACCAGCGATGCATGGTCGCAGAAGTCATGGGACGCCACGTGGGGTGGATCGCCCTGCACGCAGGAATGGCTGCCGGCGCCCACGTCATCTGCATCCCTGAAGTGCCGATGTCGATCGATGAGATCGCGGCTCAGGTCACGAGCGCTCATGATCGCGGTCGGGCACCGCTCGTGGTCGTCTCAGAAGGCTTCAAGCTCGAGGGCATGGACGAAGCGTTCAGCGACAAGGGGCTTGATGCCTTCAACAGGCCTCGCCTCGGCGGCATCGGCGACCAGCTCGCACCTGCGATCGAACGGCTCACCGGCATCGAGACCCGCGCCACGATTCTCGGTCACATCCAGCGCGGCGGTTCGCCGTCTGCGTTCGACCGCGTGCTGGCGACCCGCCTCGGGCTGCACGCCGCAGACGCGATCGTGGATGGCGACTGGGGCCAGATGGTGGCTATGAAGGGCACCGACATCGTGCGCGTGCCGTTCGAGGAGGCACTGGGCGAGCTCAACACCGTGCCGCGTTACCGCTACGACGAGGCCGCGGCGCTCTTCGGCTGAGCCCCGCGTGCCGAGTTCAGGCGGGGCGCCCCAGATCAGGAGCATCCTGCGGAATTCTCCTGAGCCGGCTGCATCGTCCTGATCTGCGCACGCTCCGCGGCGAGGTGCAGGCCCTTGGGCCATCGCCGTGCGCACGTCGACGGGATGCCGCGTCGCTGTGGAGCGCGAACCCATCCAGTTGCACGACGAGACGGTCGCCGATGAGCGTGTCGACCCGACGACCGTCGAGCCAGACCTGCTGGCGTGGGCATACGCCGATGGCGTGCATGAGCGCGATGAAGTGCGTCTCGAGCCCGGCCGCCCACTCTCGCTGCGGCCGATCGGGCCGGATCGCAGCCGTACCCGCAGCATCCGCCCGCTCCTCACCGCTATCGCGACCGCACGTTTGCGGAACCCCGCGGCGTAGAGCTGCGAGCTGTGCGCCACGCCGTCGTGCAACCTCAATGAACATGCGTCCACGATGGCCCGGCGCGCGCGGTGCGGCCGCAAACCCACCGACGGTGGAGAAACGGCGACGGGCGCCTGTGGTGCAGAACGACTCGTCGCGCGGGCAGTCGGGCGCAGGCTCAGGCGAGGTCGAGCACGTCGAGCATCCAGGCGAGCTCGAACGCCCGCTCGCGCCAGGAGTTGTAGCGTCCGCTCACTCCGCCGTGGCCTGCGGCCATCTCGCACTTGAGCAGCACGTCCTTCGCGCCGGCTTCGCGCAGGCGCGCCACCCACTTCGCCGGTTCGACGTAGAGCACGCGGGTGTCGTTGATCGACGTCATCGCGAGGATCGGGGGATAGGCCACGCCGTCCTGCACGTTCTCGTACGGCGTGTACGTCTTCATGTACGCGTAGACGTCCGGGTCGTGCAGCGGGTCGCCCCACTCGTCCCACTCGATGACGGTCAGCGGCAGCGAGGGATCGAGAATCGAGGTCAGCGCGTCGACGAACGGCACGGATGCGAGGATGCCCGCGAACGCCGAGGGAGCAAGGTTCGCCACTGCGCCCATCAGCAGCCCGCCAGCACTGCCGCCCTCTGCGACCATCTTGTCGACAGAGGTGACACCGCTTGCGGTCAGGTGCTCGGCGCACGCCACGAAATCCGTGAAGGTGTTGCGCTTGTTCAGCAGCTTGCCGTCTTCGTACCAATTGCGTCCCATCTCGCCGCCGCCGCGCACGTGGGCGACAGCGAAGATGACACCCCGGTCGAGCTCAGAGAGGCGTGCGACCGAGAATCCGGGGTCGATGGAGTGCTCGTAGGATCCGTAGCCATAGAGGTGCACGGGGCGCACATCGTCGCCCGGCGCGCCGAACGACTTCTTCCACACGAGCGAGATCGGCACCTGCGTGCCGTCGGCGGCGAGGGCCCAGCGGCGTTCCTGGTCGTATTCAGTGGGGTCGTACCCGCCGAGCACCGGCTGCTGCTTGCGGAGCACTCTCTCCCGCGTGGTCAGATCGAGGTCGTACACCGTGGATGGCGTGACGAATGACGTGTACGTCAGGCGCAGGTAGGGGGCATGCCACTCCGGATTACCGCTCGGCCACGCCGAGAAGAGCGGTTCGTCGAAGCGGAGCTCTTCGGCAGCATCCGTCGTGTAGTCGAGCAGACCGATGCGCTCGAGTCCCTCGCGGCGGAAGCCGACGACGGCGTGATCGCGGAAGCAGTCCACGTCGAGGATGCGGCGGCCGGGCTCGTGGGGCATGACGACCCGCCGGGGGCCCTGAGGATCGGATGCTGCGACGGAAACCAGCTCGAAGTCGAGAGCATCCTGATTGTGCAGAATGTACAGCCGGTCTTCTCCGCCAACCACCGCATGCTCGAGGGAGTACTCCACGCCCTCGGCGCGCGGCCACACGAGTTGCGGCTCCGCAGTGATCTCGCCCCGGAGGTCTACGAGGTACTCCTCACTGGTGATGCTGGAACCGATTCCGATCACGAGGTAGCGGCGGCTGCGGGTGATTCCCGCGCCCAGCCAGAAGCGCTCATCGGGCTCGTGGAAGAGCTTCACGTCATCGGCGACGGGCGTGCCGAGCCGGTGCAGCCAGAGGGTGTCCGGACGCCAGGCCTCGTCACGGGTCGTGTAGATGATCGCACTGCCGTCGGGGGTGAAGAAGCCTCCGCCGGTGTTCGGGATCTCATCTTCGAGCGTCGCTCCGCTGACGAGATCGCGCACTCTGATCGTGTAGAGCTCGTCGCCTTCGTAGTCGGGCGCCCACAGGAGCTTCGTCGCATCATCGGACACGCCGAAAGCGCCGAGGGAGAAGAACTCATGACCTTCGGCTTCGACATTGCCATCGAGCAGGATCTCTTCGCCAGGGACAGGGATGCCAGGCTCGAGAAGCGGGGGAGTCCAGTCATCGGGGGCTGCGGCCGCGCGGCACTGGATGCCGTACTGGGATCCCTCCTCGCTGCGGCTGTAGTACCACCACTGGCCGCGACGCGAGGGGACGGACAGATCCGTCTCCCGCACGCGCCCCTTGATCTCCTCGAACAGCGTTTCGCGCAGTCCCTCCAGATGTGCGGTTCGCGCATCGGTGTAGGCGTTCTCCGCTTCCAGATGAGTGAGCACTTCGGGGGAATCCTTCTCGCGGAGCCATTCGTACGGATCGATGAACGTGTCGCCGTGATGAGTGCGAGTGTGCGAGCGGCGAGCGGCGATGGGTGCGTTGGTCACCGTTCCACGGTAGTCCAGGTCGAGTTGACCGGAGCCGAACGGGGTGCGAGGATCGATCGGGGCCGGTTAACGGAAGTGAAACCCACGGTGAACTCTTCGTTCGTCACGCCGATCACGTCGGCACATCCCTTCTTCAGACAACCGAAAGCTAACGGTGGAAACCGCAGTCCTCATTGTCGTGCTGGTGATCTTGCTGGCGCTCTTCTTCGACTTCACAAATGGGTTCCACGACACCGCGAACGCGATGGCGACACCCATCGCGACCGGTGCTCTCAAGCCCAAGACTGCCGTGCTGCTTGCGGCGTGTCTCAACCTCGTCGGCGCATTCCTCTCCACGGAAGTGTCCAAGACCGTCTCACACGGCATCATCAATGAGAGCGCGATCCTGGAGTCGGGCGCCCAGCTCTTCCTCTCCGTGATCTTCGCCGGTCTCATCGGTGCGATCACGTGGAACATGCTCACCTGGCTGCTCGGGCTTCCTTCGAGCTCCTCCCACGCACTGTTCGGCGGACTGATCGGTGCGACACTCGTCGGCGTCGGCGTCGGTGGCATCGACTTCGGAATGGTGCTCTCCAAGATCGTGCTGCCCGCGCTGATCGCGCCGTTGACTGCAGGCGTCATCGCCTTCATCGCGACGAAGATCGCGTACTCCATCACGCGCCGCTACGATGGCAAGCCCGATGGACGCTCGGGATTCCGCTGGGGTCAGATCTTCACGTCATCGCTCGTGGCACTCGCCCACGGCACCAACGACGCGCAGAAGACCATGGGCGTGATCACGCTCGCTCTGATCACCGTCGGCTGGCAGAGCTCGGATCACGCCGACCCGTATCTCTGGGTGATCATCGCCTGCGCCGTGACGATCGCACTGGGTACGTACCTGGGCGGCTGGCGGATCATCCGCACGCTCGGCAAGGGACTCACTGAGGTAAAGCCCGCTCAGGGCTTCGCGGCAGAAAGCTCCACCGCAGCGACGATCCTGGCATCGAGTGCTCTCGGCTTCGCGCTGTCGACAACGCAGGTCGCATCAGGCTCCGTCATCGGATCGGGCCTCGGCCGCCGCGGATCGTCCGTGCGCTGGCGCACCGCCGGTCGTATCGCAATGGGCTGGCTGCTCACTCTTCCCGCCGCCGCCGCAGTGGGAGCCCTCGCCGCCCTGCTGGTCGTCTGGCTGGGCGGCTGGGGCGTCATGATCGACGCCGTGCTGGCCCTGGTCATCATCATCGGCCTCTACCTGCGCTCGCGTAAGAATGCCGTCACCTCGGACAACGCCATGAGCGACGTGGCGGAGTCCGGGCACGCCGTCGAGCACCCCGATGTGCCCCCGCCCACGCGTCGTCAGAGCCGCATCGAGCTGCTCCGCGCGCTCGATCACGCCGAGCGCAAGGCCGAGGAGGCCGAGAAGGCCGGTCGTCGGGCTCGCAAGCTCAAGAAGAGCGGCGGATCCGAGGCTGCGGTCAAAGCCGCACGCAAGGCCGCTGATCGCGCCAACCGCAAACTCGCCGAGGCGCAGAAGGCCGCGGAGGAGTGGGAGAAGCTGAGTGCCAGCCGGCGCGCTCGCGCAGAGCTCGCCGAATGGGATGTCTCCGATGAAGAAGCGGCCGAACGGGAGGCACGGCGATGAGCGTCGCAATCGACTGGATGGCATTCGTCAACGTCTTCCTCGTTGCCCTGCTGGGTGCGTGCCTGATCGTGACCTTCTACGCGATCGGCCTGCGGCTTCTCGTGCGCGCCGGCCGCATTCCTGTGGTCTCGCCCGCCGAGTTCACCGACGCCATCACGATCCTCAGCGAGAAGCAGGCTAAGCGGGCTGCGAAGCAGGCTGCGAAGGCTGAGAGGAAGAGCCCACTCACTGAAGGCCAGAAGCAGGTGGCACTGGTCGGTGCTTACGCGTGCTTCGCGCTGTGCGCTCTGGCAGTCATCGCTGGAATCCTGATCATCGTCGTCGGTCACTGACTTCTCACCCGGTTGCGCGGACACAGATATCCCGGGCGCGTCGAGTGCCCGCGGCATAGGATGGACGCATCCCCCAATTTCTGATCCGCCACACCCACAAGGAAGTGACATGGCTTCTGCCGCGCCCGAATTGACCCGCACTGAGACAGACTCACTGGGAAGCATGGAGATTCCCGCCGAAGCGTACTGGGGCATCCATACGGCCCGCGCCGACGCGAATTTCCCCATCTCGAAGCGTCCGATCTCGGTCTATCCGGATCTGATCCGAGGGCTGGCGATGGTGAAACAGGCCAGCGCTCGTGCGAACAAGGAGATCGGCGTCCTCGATGCCGAACGCGCCGACCTGATCGATGCCGCCGCACAGCGCGTGATCGACGGCGAGTTCCTCGATCAGTTCACGGTCGGGGTCATTCAGGGTGGTGCCGGCACGTCGACGAACATGAACGCGAACGAGGTCATCACCAACATCGCGCTCGAGATGGCCGGGCGCGAGAAGGGCGATTACGCGTTCCTCTCACCGATCGACCACACCAACCGCAGCCAGTCGACCAACGACGTGTACCCGACGGCGATCAAGATCGGCCTCTCGCTGAACCTTCAGTCGCTGCTCGATGAGCTCGAGCTGCTGCGTCGCTCCTTCCTCGGCAAGGCTGTCGAGTTCCATGATGTGCTCAAGGTCGGTCGTACCCAGCTCCAGGACGCGGTGCCGATGACGCTCGGCCAGGAGTTCCATGGATTCGCGACGACGCTCGGGGAGGACCACTCTCGCCTCACCGAGAACGCGAGTCTCATGTTCGAGATCAACATGGGTGCAACCGCGATCGGCACCGGCATCACGACACACCCCGCCTACGCGTCGGCCGTGCTCGAGCACCTGCGTGAGATCAGCGGTCTCGCGCTTGAGACGGCGACCGACCTGGTGGAGTCCACGAGCGATACCGGCGCGTTCATGTCGTTCTCTTCGTCGCTCAAGCGCAACGCGATCAAGCTCTCGAAGATCTGCAACGATCTGCGTCTGCTCTCGTCCGGTCCGCAGGCCGGTTTCGGAGAGATCAATCTTCCTGCCAAGCAGGCCGGATCCAGCATCATGCCGGCAAAGGTCAACCCCGTCATCCCCGAGGTCGTCAATCAGGTCGCGTTCGCCGTTGTGGGTGCGGACACCACTGTCACCATGGCAGTCGAGGGCGGGCAACTGCAGCTCAACGCCTTCGAGCCGGTGATCGCTCACTCGATTTTCCAGTCGATCACCTGGATGCGTCAGGCGATGTGGACGCTGCGGGTCAACTGCGTCGACGGAATCACTGCGAATGAAGACCGTCTGGGGGCGATGGTTGGCGCTTCGGTGGGCGTCATCACGGCGCTGACACCGTTCATTGGGTACGCGGCGGCGGCGGCCCTTGCCAAGACAGCGCTGCTGACGAACCGCAATGTCGCAGACCTCGTCGTCGAGGCGGAGCTCATGTCACGCGAAGAGGTGACCAAGCAACTGTCGCCAGCCCGTCTTTCGGGTCTGCAGGCAGTGACTTCGGCGATCAACATCATTCCGCCAGAGGACATGATCCAGATCTGAGTAAGAACGCGCGCCTCGCTCCACCGCAATGATGGAGCGAGGCCGTTCTGCTCAGCCGTAGATGCGGCAGTGCGTGGTGAGCTCGCCGATGCCGTCGATGCCGACGGTGACCGTGGAACGATCCCGCAGGAAGATCTGCGGGTTGCGCGAGTATCCCGCACCACCAGGGCTTCCTGTGGAGATCAGCGTTCCCGGCTGCAGGGTGATCGACTGCGACAGGTGTGCGATGAGTGTGGCAACCGAGCGGACCATCTGTCCTGTGCTGGCATCCTGCACTGTGTGGCCGTCGATGACGGTCCAGATGTGCAGATCCTGAGGGTCGGGGACTTCGTCTGCGGTGATGGCGAAGGGGCCAGTCGGCGTGAAACCGTCGAACGACTTACAGCGCGACCACTGCGCCTCGGCGAACTGGATGTCGCGTGCGGTGATGTCGTTCACGACCGTGTATCCCCACACGTGCTCGAGTGCATCGTCGGCTGCGACGTCCTTCGCCGCGTGCCCGATCAGCACGCCGAGTTCGGCCTCATAGTCAATCGATTCGCTCAGCGATCGCGGCCAGCCGGTGGTCTGGTCGTGACCTGAGAGCGAGTTCGGCCACAGCGTGAATACGGTCGGCGCCGTGTCGGTCTTCAGGCCGAGCTCGCTGGAGTGCGCGGAGTAGTTCAATCCCACCGCCAGGATGACGGGCGGGTTCAGCACTGCCGATGCGAATCCGAAGTCGGCGAGCGGATGCCGCGGTGCGGTGCTGTCGACGACGGCAGAGCGCAATGCGTCGAGCGCATCATCGCCGCCCTCGATCAGCTCCTGGAGAGTGCCAGGTGCGGGGGAGAGGAGATCGGAGACGAGGATCGCGGAGGAGCCTTCGACGACGGCCAGTTGGATGCTGTCGTCGGAGCCGCGCAGATGAGCGAAACGCATGCTTCTACGCTACCGGTGAAGTCTTACCGGCGGCGTGGTGACTGGCCTCTAGGCTTTGACTATGACTTTCGGAGGACCGGGACAGCCGCTGCACACCAGACCTGCGTATTCGTCCGCCTTCGAACAGCCCATGGCATACGCGCCGCCTGCGCCGATCGTGCAGCCGGCAGCCCCTGCGCTGCCGGCTCTGCCCGTTCCGGCGCGGAAGGGACGCACGGTTTCGATCTGGGCCTTCGGCATTCTCGGGTTCGTGCTGCTGGCATTGATCGGGTATTTTGTCTGGGCGCTCGGACCTGAGGCCTCTGGCGTCGGTCTTGTGATCGCCATGGTGCCGCTGGCCATCGTGTTCATGGGCGTGCACCTCATCGATCGATGGGAACCAGAGCCGAAACCGCTGATCGCGTTCGCGATCGCCTGGGGTGCGATCGGTGCAGTGGGGATCACTCTCATCGTCGATCTCGGGATCACCATGCTGATCGGGCTGCGCACCGAAGTGCTCAGCACCGTGGTCCAAGCTCCGATCATCGAGGAGATCGCCAAGGGACTGGGCATCTTCTTCGTCTTCCTGATGGGGCGACGCGCGTTCGATGGTCCGATCGACGGGATCGTGTACGGCGCGCTGATCGGGGGCGGGTTCGCTTTCACCGAGAACATCCAGTACTTCGCCATCAGTCTGCTCGAGGGAGGCGGCTCCCAACTGACGGCGACCTTCGTGATGCGAGGTCTGCTTTCACCGTTCGCGCACGCGATGTTCACCGCGTTGACCGGATTCGCGATGGGGCTGGCGGCGCGCCGCAGCGCTTCGAAGAGCGCAGTATTCGGAGCGGGCTGCATCGGGTTGGTCGCCGCGATGCTGCTGCACGGATTCTGGAACGGCTCGGCGCTGTTCGCGGACTTCTTCGCGCTCTACCTGTCGCTGCAGGTGCCGCTGTTCATCGGTTTCATCCTGGCCATCGTCGCGCTGCGTCGTGAAGAAGCGCGCGTCACCCGAGCGCGCTTGAGCGAGTACTCAGCGGCCGGGTGGTTCACACCCGAGGAAGTGACGATGCTCGCGACGCCCGCGGGTCGGAAGATCGGGATGCAATGGGCGGCCTCCCTGAGCGGCGATCGACGGCCGCTCATGAAGCGGTTCGTCCTGGACTCCACAGCGCTGGCAGCAGTGCGCCAGCGTGCTCTCACCGGACGCGACCCGCTTGCAGCCGATGACGAGCGCGCCCTGCTCACACGTACACGCGCAACGAGAGCAGCGCTGCTGGCGTACTGAGTTCGACCGGGCTCTTGACAGGGGCAGAGACCGGGTGCACCCTGGAGACAGACCAACTCATCGCCCGGGAGACTCGCAGGCATCGCCGCAGCACCGGGCGTTGAGTCTGTTCACACGATGTTCGCTCTGAGCGGGTGCGGTCGCATTGACCGGGCCCCGGCGCTCCGCTTTGATGGAATCATGACTGATCGCACAAAGCCCGAGTTCGACGCACCCACCGGACCCGCTCCTGAAGAGCTCGTCATTCGCGACCTCATCGAGGGCGACGGCGCCGAGGCCAAGCCCGGTGACACTGTGACCGTGCACTACGCCGGTGTCGAGTACGACTCCGGAGAAGAGTTCGACTCCTCTTGGGGTCGTGGCGAGACCATCCAGTTCCCGCTACGCGGACTGATCCAGGGCTGGCAGGACGGCATCCCGGGTATGAAGGTCGGCGGCCGTCGTGAGCTGGTCATCCCTCCGCACCTGGCCTACGGACCCGCCGGTGCTGGCCACTTCCTCTCCGGCAAGAGCCTTATCTTCATCATCGACCTCGTCGCTGTCGGCTGATCTGCCCCGCTCTTCTTGAAGGCCTCTGTCACGCGTGTGGCAGGGGCCTTCAACCTTCCCTCGAGAAATTTCTGCCATTCTCGGAATACATGCGCGTGCATACGAGTTGTACCCGTGTGTAGGCCGCACGTGCGGCTCAGAACTTGAGGAGAATCCCGCATGACCACGATCGACATTCCCGGCTACCGCGCAGGCACCTGGACGCTTGACCCCTCGCACAGTGAGGTCACCTTCAGCGTGCGTCACATGATGATCTCGAAGGTGCGCGGCACTTTCGGTGTGAAGAGTGCAACGATGATCGCGCCCGAGAACCCGCTCGACGCAAAGGTCGAGGCCTCTGTCGATGTCACCTCGATCGACACCAAGGATGAGGGCCGCGATGGGCACCTGCGCTCCGCAGACTTCTTCGACACCGAGAACTTCCCCACGATGGAGTTCGTCTCCACCGGAGCCCGCGTCGAAGGCAACGACTTCTTCGTCGACGGCGACCTCACGATCCGCGGCACCACGAAGCCGGTGAGCTTCGAGTTCGAGTTCGGCGGTTTCGGTCAGGACCCGTACGGCAACTACAAGGCCGGCGCTTCCGCATCGACCACGATCAACCGCGAAGAGTTCGGTCTCACCTGGAATGCGGCGCTCGAGACCGGTGGGGTCCTCGTCGGCAAGGACGTCACGATCACGCTCGACCTTCAGGGCTCGCTCGCGCAGGCCTGACCCCCGAGAGCACCCTATTGAACCCCGTGTCCGTCAGGGCACGGGGTTCAATGCGTCGTAGTCGCGGAATCTCGGCGCGAAGCGCACGAGCGTGCCCACCAGTGCGATCACGATGAGCCCTCCCAGAAGTGGAGGGAACCACAGTGCGGTGAACGTCGCGAGCGTCCCCGCGTAGAGGGCTCCGACGCGCGGGCCGCCCGCCACCACGACGACGAAGATCCCCTGCAGGCGTCCTCGCATCGTGTCGGGCACGGCAGCCTGCATCATCGTGCTCCGGTAGATGGAGCTGATGTTGTCGGATGCTCCGGATACTGCGAGCGCGATACAGGCAGCCACGATCAGTCCCACGCTCGGAGCGGTCTCGGTCGCGTGGCTGGAGAATGATCCACACAGCAGCACCGCCCCGAAGAGTGCGATAGCCGCGCCGTAGGCCTGGATGGCGCGCTGGATACCGCGCCCGTGCCAGCGGTACTGCGCGATGCGACCGGAGAGAAGGCTCGACATGAAGGTTCCTACGGCGACGGCGGCCGTGAGCAGACCCGTGGTGACCGCGCCCCCGCCGAGTATCACCGTCCCGAGGGCTGGGAAGAGCACGAGCGGCTGCCCGAATGTCATCGCGATGATGTCGCAGATGAACTGCATCCTGATGTTCCCCGCGCGACGCAGGAACTGCCATCCGTCCACGAGGGAGCTGAGCCCAGGACGAATGATCTCACCCTCTGGGACGAGCGCCGGCAGCGTCCACAGCCCGAGGAACATCGCGAGCATCAGCACGACGTCGATCGTGTAGGTCCACCCGTAGCCGGTAAGTGCGACCAGAACGCCGGCGAGAGCCGGCCCGACCATGACGGTCATTCCGAACGCGATGCCGTTGAGGGCTGATGCTGCCGCGAGCTTCCCTCGGGGGATGAGTCGCGGCACGATGGCTGTGCGGGTGGCCATTCCCACGGAGTTCGCGGCCGCGACGATCATGCTCAACGCGTAGAGCCACCAGATCGTCTCGTTCTGCGTCCAGGTGAGGATCGCGAGCAGCGCGGTGGATGCGAATGCGACTGCTGCCGCGATCAGCGCGACCACGCGCCGATCGAACGCGTCAGCGAGCATGCCGCCGTAGAGCCCCGCGAGGACCATCGGCACGAGTCCAGCGACAGCGATCATCGACACTGCGAAGGTGCTCTGCGTGAGAGCGAACACATGCAGCATGACCGTGACGATCGTGAGCTGTCCGCCGAGGCCCGCGAGAGCTGAGCCGATCCACATCCGCGCGAACGCCGGGCTCTCCTTCAACGGTGAGAGATCGATGAAATGACTCACGCCTGGGGCCCCTGATGCATCCCTCGAGAGTATCCGAGTGCAGCGCAGGGCGGTCCGCAGGTGCTCCCGGTGGCTGGTAGACTCTACAGGTTGCCGTTTGATCGGCCGCGGATAAAGAGAGCCCACGTATCAGGCGTCGGGCGCCGCGCAATGAGTGAGAGGGGATCGAATCTATGGCACTGGAAGCAGACGTCAAGAAGGCGATCATCGAAGAGTACGCGACGCACCCCGGTGACACCGGATCCCCCGAGGTGCAGGCCGCAATGCTGACGCAGCGCATCAAGGACCTCACTGAGCACCTCAAGGAGCACAAGCACGACCACCACTCGCGTCGTGGGCTGTTCCTGCTCGTCGGTCAGCGCCGTCGCCTGCTCGGTTACCTCCAGGGTGTTGACATCGAGCGTTACCGCTCGCTGATTCAGCGCCTCGGGCTCCGCCGATAACGACCAGCGTTCAATCGCGCAAAACTTCTTGGAAGGCCGTCCCTGGTGTGGGGCGGCCTTCGTCGTTCCCTCTCAGGCCGGGTAGGTCACGGTGCTCCCGGTGACGATGGCTCCCTGCGTGAGTTCAGCGGAACTCTCGCGGCCCGCATTCATGAGATGGAAGACCTTCTCTCCTCGAGCGAGGAGATGATCAGAGATGATCCGCCGGTGGCAGCGCCACCAGACTGCTTCAGAGCACATCACGGCTGTGCGTACCTCTCGTCCGATCGCGACCAGGTGATCGTATCCGCGGTTGAACTCGTCTGACAGCGCGTAGTCGGCGTAGTTGTGAAAGCTGCGGTTCTGCCAGAAGGCATTCGTCTCGAACGGCACGTCCTTGGAGACCTTGCGACGGCCGCCGAGCTCGGGGATGCGATCGAAGCGGATGCTGTTGGCGCCGAGCGATTCACGCAAGGCATCTTCGTTGTACTGAGGGTGCCGATTCGACCCCGGAAGGCGGCGGACGTCGACGATGCTCTCAACGTTCGCCGATTGCACCAGGGCGATGAACTCGTCGATAGACCGGTCCGAGTGTCCGATGGTGAAGAACGGCAGTCGCATGCCTCCAGGCTATTGCGGCGGCATGGCCAGATGGGTCAGGCAGGTGCGCCCAGCAGATCTGCGTGCTGGATCGCCGCGACATTCGGGTGTGCGCGCAACCGATAGCGCAGCGCGTTCTCCCCGTACAGGCCTTCGATCGGGTTGGAGGACTCGTCGCCGACGCCGCGGCTGTGTGCTTTCAGCTCCGCGGGCAGGTCGATGACCGGCACCCGAGCATCGAGCGCCGGGTTGAAGAAGAACGGCACTGAGATGCGGTCGTCCGGGGCCGTCGGCGAAACCACACGGTGGTTGGTGGCTTTGAGATAGCCGCCGGTGGCGTACTCGAGCATCTCGCCGATGTTGACCACGAACGCGCCGTCGACGGACGGGGCATCGACCCATTCGCCGCCACGCTCGACCTGCAGGCCGCCCTTGCCCGGCTCGACCCAGAGCAGCGTCAGCACACCACCGTCCTTATGGGCGCCGACGCCCTGCTGAGGCTCCGGTGCATCTGTGCCGGGGTAGCGGACGATCTTGACGAGCGTCGCCGGCTCGCGGAAGCTGTCATCGAAGTGCGACTCATCGGCTCCCAGCGCCAGCGCCCAGCTGCGCATGAGCTTGCGGGCGATCCCGTCGAGGCGCGTCAGCCATTCCTCTGCGACCTCGCGCAGCTCGGGCTGTGCTGCGGGCCAGAGGTTCGGGCCGATGAGCCGATTGAACGCCGGGCCGTCCTCGACGCTCTCGCGCTCCGGGCCGATGTCGATCTGTTCGCGCCAATCCACCTTGCCCTGGGTGAGCTCGCCCCCGGTGCGGGTGTACCCGCGGAACTGCGGACTCTTCACGTTCTCGATCGCGAGCTTCTCCTCCTCAGGGAGCGCGAAGAAGTCGCGTGCGGCCTTGTGCAGGCGCCCGGAAAGCTCGGCGGTGACATCGGTGCCCGTGAGGTAGAAGAAGCCGACGTCGTGGGTTGCCGCGCGCAGATCGTCGCAGAACTGTGCGGCGGCCTCGGCTCCCTGGTCGAGCTGCGACAGGTCGAGGATAGGGAGGTTGAGATCAGGCATGTCCCGAGCGTAAGACGGAATTCCGCACGTCGCGGCGAGTGTTACGAAGCGAGGCGCACGGAGACACTGTTGAGTGAGGATTCAGCGCTCCGGTGGTCGCCGTGAACCGGTGGGGTCGTCTCGACGAGACGCATCCACGAGGCGCGCATCCGAGAAGAGCCACCGTGCGCGCGGCTCGATGAGAGGACGGAAGACCCGGCGCACGGGCTTGGTCGCCAGTACCAGAGCGATCACGATCGACAGCACGATGACCGTCGGCAGCCAGATCCACGTCGGTTCTGCGTTGCGCAGAATGCCGGACTCTCGGAACGGGTAGAGAACGAAGGAATGGAGCAGATACACATACATCGTGTATTGACCGAATTTCGTCCACCAATACGTACCGCGGGGGATCAGCGCGAAGAACGCGATGCTGAGAATGAAGCCGAGCGCGATGAGCACCAGTCGGATGCCGCCGGACCACCAGGCCTGCGCGCCGAGAGCGGCATAGGAGTCGTCGTAGAAGAACCAGTTGTCAAGGTCGATGCTCTTCCACAGATCCACCCAGTTCCAGGCGACGAAGCCGACGGCGACGAAGGCCGCGACGGCGATCGCGCGCAGCCACCACGGGCGTGCGTCGATGAGCCGCAGCCTGTTCACGAGGTCCTTCTCGTGCACCCACCAGCCCAGCACGAAGAACGGCAGGAAACCGAGCGTGCGGGAGAGCGAGAAGGTGCTGTCGACGTTGGGGAGGTAGCCTGCGCCGACCGAGATGAGCACGGCCCACACCAGGGGCCAGTGCAGGAGCGCCAAGTAGGGGAGCACGAGTCGGAAGATTCCGAGCGCGAGCAGGAACCAGAGGGTCCACGAGGGCTGGGTGAGGTTCGGGTCGGCCCGTCCCTCGACGAGCCACTTCGTGAGCGTCCACAGCAGTTCGAAGATCACATACGGCACGAGGATGTCGGTGATCACTCGCGACATCTGCTTCTTCGTGGGGGGTGCGGACTTCGAGAAGTAACCGGCGATGATCGCGAACGCCGGCATGTGGAACGCGTAGACCGAGAGATACAGCGCCATTGCGATGTCGGAGTCATAGGTCAGACGCTGGATCGCGTGCCCGAGAACGACGAGCACGATGCACGCGTAACGCGCGTTGTCCCAGAACGGAACGCGTCTACGCGGGCGTGCTGAAGAGCCGGTGATCGGCCCCACGGGCGCCTTGGGGGTGCTGCTCATCATAGAAGGCTACCCGTCGGGAATAATATCGCTGAGGTCGCGTTTCATCAGATATATTCAAGTGCATAGATGCGGATGCCTGGCGCACCCGCTTTGAGAAACCGGAGCATCACCATGAGCGAACAGCCCGACACCTCAGGCATCCAGTTCGGACTCTTCACCGTCAGCGACGTCACGCAGAATCCCGTGACGGGCGAGACGCCCAGTGAGCGGCAGAAGATCAAGGACGCGATAACGATCGCGAAGCACGCCGAGGAAGTGGGGCTGGACGTCTTCGCGATCGGCGAGCACCACAACCCCCCGTTCTGGTCTTCATCGCCGACGACGACGCTCGCGGCGATCGCTGCACAGACCGAGCGCATCATCCTGTCTACTTCGACGACCTTGATCACTACGAACGACCCGGTGAAGATCGCCGAGGACTTCGCGATGCTCCAGCACATCGCCGACGGTCGCACTGACCTCATGCTCGGCCGCGGCAACACCGGCCCCGTCTACCCGTGGTTCGGCAAGGACATCCGGCAAGGCCTGCCGCTCGCGATCGAGAGCTACGCACTCCTGCGTAAGCTCTGGGATGAGGACGTCGTCGATTGGGAAGGCAAGTTCCGCACGCCGCTGCAGGGCTTCACCTCGACGCCGCGTCCGCTCGATGGTGTGGCGCCGTTCGTGTGGCACGGCTCGATCCGCACCCCTGAGATCGCCGAGCAGGCTGCCTACTACGGCGACGGCTTCTTCGCCAACAACATCTTCTGGCCCAAGGAGCACTACCAGCGCCTGATCGAGCTGTACCGTCAGCGCTTCGCGCACTACGGACACGGCACGCCAGAGCAGGCGATCGTCGGCATCGGCGGTCAGGTCTTCATGCGCGCCAAGTCACAGGATGCCGTCAACGAGTTCCGCCCGTACTTCGACAACGCGCCCGTGTACGGCCACGGCCCCAGCATGGAGGACTTCACTGAGATGACCCCGCTGACGGTGGGGTCGCCGCAGCAGGTCATCGACCGGTACGCCGCGATGCGCGACACGTTCGGCGACTACCAGCGTCAGCTGTTCCTCATCGATCACGCGGGCCTTCCGCTGAAGGTCGTGCTCGAGCAGCTCGACATTCTGGGGGGAGAGGTCGTTCCGGCGCTGCGCCGCGAACTGATGACGAATCGTCCCGCCGAGGTGCCGGATGCGCCGACTCACGCAGCTCGCATCAAAGCTGTGTACGGCGATGGACCCTCGCGCGAGGCGCGCCCTGGCGCGAACCGTGGCGACAACCTCACCGCAGGCTCGCCATACCAGGACACCGCCACCCCTGCAGGGCAGCGTTCGGTCTCGGCCGGAAGGGAGCATGATCATGGCTGAACGCCGTATTGCTGTCATCTCTGCGGGTCTGTCGAACCCTTCCTCGACACGGATGCTGGCCGACAGGCTCGCCGCTGAAACGGTGAGTCAACTGGCTGAGCGCGGAATCGAAGCATCCGTCGACGTGATCGAGCTTCGGGACCTGGCCCATGACATCACGAACAACCTGCTCACCGGCTTCGCGCCGGCGGAACTGGAGTCGGCGATCAACTCGGTGTACTCGGCCGATGCGCTGATCGCGGTGACGCCGATCTTCTCGACGAGCTACTCCGGGTTGTTCAAGTCGTTCATCGACGTGCTCGAACCGGATGCGTTGACGGGTAAACCCGTGCTGATCGGCGCGAACGCCGGTACCGCGCGTCACTCGCTCGCCATCGATTATGCGATCCGTCCGCTGTTCGCGTATCTGCATGCTGAGGCCGTGTCGACGGGAGTGTTCGCAGCATCCAGCGACTGGGGCGGTTCCGGCGACGAAGTCGCGCCGCTCAGCAAGCGCGTGGAGAAGGGTGCGCGCGAATTGGCGGAGGCGATCGCCCGCAAGGATGCCGTCACCTCGAACGATCCATTCGACCCGGCCAACTATCTCGGCGAAGGCCGTTCGTTCGGGCATCTGCTCGGAGGTCTCTCCGGAGAGTGAGCCGGAGCAGAACGAAGGCGCCGCACCCGAACGGGTGCGGCGCCTTCTCAGCGGTCAACCGCTCTTGCGTCGGAACTCACGCCGCGTCTGCGGGGCGTTCGCTGCGTGGACGGCGGAATCGCCATCCAGGTGCGACTCACCGTTGCGGTGATGTGCGTTCTTCTTCTCGAGCGCTTCCTTGAACTTGCGCTTCATGTCCTCGGCGGAGGACGGTGCGCTTTCTTCGGTGCTCATGGAGTCAGCCTAGGCTAATGAGACGATATGGTGTGAGCACGTTGACCTACTTCTGAAAGGCCACCATGCGTGTACTCGTGACGAGCTCTCGGAACACATTCGCTCTTGACATCATCCGGAAGCTGGGGAGCCTCGGGCATACCGTGGTCGCCACGGACACTTACCGAGGTGCGATCGGCAATCATTCGAAGTACGTCGCCGAACATGCAACGACGGCGTCGCCACGGTTCGACACCGATCGTTTCATCAGTGATATCAGCGATCTCGTGAACAAACATGAGATCGAGCTGATCGTCCCCACTTTCGAGGAAGCCTTCTACCTGGCCGCGCGCGTTCATGACCTGCCAGATGGTGTGCGGCTGTATGCCGGCAGCTTCGATGCGCTCGCTCGGCTCCACGACAAGGCGAGCTTCAAGCGCCTCGTCACCGAGGCCGGGGTTCCCGTTCCTGAGACGATCGTGGCGACCGATGACGCTTCGCTCAGGGCAGCGATCGAGAAGTACCCTCGCTACTTTGCGCGGGCAGCCTTCTCTCGTGGCGGAATCGGGCTGCTCACCAACACCGGTCCACTGGCCGGCAACGTTGCAGTCGATGACTGCAAGCCCACGCCGGAGCAGCCTTGGCTGGTGCAGCCGTTCGTCGACGGGCCGATGGTGTGCACGTACAGCACGATCGTCGACGGCCAGATCACTTCTCACAGCACCTATCGCGCACCTGAGCAATGGGCGCACAGCACAGGGATCACCTTCCTCGCTGTCGACAGCACCGACACGCTCGCGTACACGCAGCGCATCGTCGAGGCGCTTGGTGGCGATTTCACCGGTCAGCTGTCGTTCGACTTCGTCGACAACGACGGTCAGCTGTACGCGATCGAGTGCAACCCGCGACCGACGAATGGAGTCATCCTGCTGGAAGCCGATGACTTCGCCCGCGCGCTGACGGGAGATGTGGACGAGACGGTGGTCGTGCTGCCGGGTGTCGAACGCCAGGTATCTCTCGCCGTGCTCGCTGATGCGTTCACTGAGCCGCTCAAGCACCTGCCGACGACCCTGCACGACCTCCTAAAGGTCAAGGACGTGGGGGCGGGGTGGCATGACTCGCTTGCGATGATGTGGAGTCCGGCCACGCTCATTCACGGCGCCAAGCTCAGCCACGGTCAGCACAAGGAGCTTCTCGGTGCGCTCGGGGACGACATCGTCTGGAACGGCGAGCCGATCGATGGCATGAGCGAGGCCGATGCCGCGGCACTGGAAGCCGTGCACGCGCAGCAGATCTGAGCCGGCTGGTCAGCCGAGCACAGCTTGCTCCAGCCGCGCGGCGGCAGTGAGTGCGCGAGACAGGGCGACGGATGCTCCGCGTCGAGGCAGCTCGTCAAAACGCTGCGCCAGCTGTGCGAGCGCTGCGTGCTCACCCCGAACGAGCTTTCGCACGGCGTTGAGGAACGCGATCGGGTGAGTATCGAGCGCACTGTGGCCGTTCTCGATCATGATGAGCGCGGCATCCGGAGCTGTGTTCGCGACCCGCTGTGCGATCGCGGGAGGGGTGCGGATGTCTCGGCGGCCGACGATCAGAGCCAAAGGCCAATCGAACGTCCGCACGGCGGCGGGCAGATCGAAGGATTCGCCGGCGAATGAGGGGAATCGGTGCGCGAGCCGAGAATAGGTGCGCGCAGGATCGAGTGGAAGGCCATCCAACGGGGCGCCGTAGCCGAGCTCGCGATATCCGATGGCGCCGACCGTGGAGAAATCGTAGTGTCCGGGGATTCGGATGATCGATTCGTCACGCGCGGAGTAGAGCGCCAGCGCCTGCCATGCGGGCCCCCTTCGGCGGAGCCGATTGTGCAGCAATGGTCGAAGGAGCGCTTCGCCGCCGATCTCGTAGGCGGCGCGGATCACGTCGAGCAGCTGACGATCCTGTGCGGCCGAGGTGCGCAGCGCGTGCACCGCTTCGGAATAGGGGGCATCCTCATCCCAGAAGAGACTCCTGATCAGCTGTCGTTCCAGAGCGATGTCTTCAGCCGATTG
The DNA here is from genome assembly GCF_052266675.1 of Microbacterium zouquanmingi. Classification (NCBI taxonomy): domain Bacteria; kingdom Bacillati; phylum Actinomycetota; class Actinomycetes; order Micrococcales; family Microbacteriaceae; genus Microbacterium; species Microbacterium zouquanmingi. The sequence continues at coordinate 317,678 of NZ_JBQPRA010000003.1, read as the reverse complement.
CAATGCCGAGTCGAGCAGCATGCCCGCCACGCGACCGGGATGACGGGCCCCGAAAGCACCGGCGAGATAGCTGCCGTACGACGAGCCCGCGATGAAGGCCTGGTCGGCTCCTTCATGATCGAGCACCGCGGCGATGTCATCGACGACATCGCTGACCCACATCGCCGACTGCGGGAGTGCGCGGCCATCGAGGCCCCGCCGTGAACTTCCGACGCCGCGATGCTCGACCATGATGATGTCGAGTCCGCCGGTGGCGGCGTGACGCCGCAGCGACCGATAAGGGCGAATGGATCCGAGGCCAGGGCCACCGGGAATCACAACCACCGGCGTGCTGGTGCGAGGCCCCGTGCGAACGTATGCGAGGTCGAAAGCGGGGGAGAGCGAGGCAGCTGGTCGCCGTACCCGAAGCGTTCTCATGAGGATGACTCTAGTGTCCGGGGCGTTCGGAGCTGCCGCGCTGATAAGCTGGAAGTGGATTGCTGTGTGCAATCAGCGCGCTGATACGCGCGCGTACGTATGATCTCGCCCGTCACACGGACGGACGAGTCTAAACAAAGAAGGAGAGACCTCTTGGAAGGTCCTGAAATCACTGCCACCGAGGCCGTTCTCGATAACGGTCGCTTCGGCACTCGCACTGTCCGCTTCGAAACCGGTCGCCTCGCTCAGCAGGCCCAGGGTTCGGTTGCGGCTTACCTCGACGGAGAGACCATGCTTCTCTCCGCAACTTCCGCAGGAAAGCACCCGCGTGAAGGCTTTGACTTCTTCCCGCTGACTGTCGACGTCGAAGAGCGTTCGTATGCAGCAGGCAAGATCCCCGGTTCGTTTTTCCGTCGTGAGGGACGCCCCTCCACTGAGGCGATCCTCGTCTGCCGTCTGATCGACCGCCCGCTGCGCCCGTCGTTCGTCGATGGCCTCCGCAACGAGGTCCAGATCGTCATCACGGTCCTCTCGATCGCGCCGGGCGAGTACTACGACGCTCTGGCGATCAACGCGGCATCCGCCTCGACGCAGATCTCCGGTCTGCCGTTCTCCGGCCCGATCGCAGGCGTCCGCCTCGCGCTCATCCCCGGCCACGGCGAGAACGCCGACCAGTGGGTCGCATTCCCGAACCAGGCTCAGGTCGAAGAGGCCGTGTTCGACCTGATGGTCGCCGGTCGTGTGATCACCAAGGCCGACGGAACCGACGACGTCGCGATCATGATGGTCGAGGCCGAGGCCACCGAGAACAGCTGGAACCTCATCAAGGGCGGCGCAGTCAAGCCCAGCGAAGAGATCGTCGCCGGCGGTCTTGAGGCGGCGAAGCCGTTCCTCAAGCAGCTCGTCGAGGCTCAGGCCGAGATGGCGAAGCACTCGTCGAAGGCGCCTGGCGTCTACCCGGTGTTCCCGGCGTACGAGCAGGCCACCTACGACTTCATCGCAGCCTCCGCGACAGCTGATCTCGAGAAGGTCTACCAGATCGCGGACAAGGTCGAGCGTCAGAACGCCGACGACGATGTCAAGGACCGCGTCAAGTCCGAGGTCACCGCAGCGATCGAGGCCGGCACTCTGCCCGCGTCGGCAGCGAGCGAGGTCTCTGGTGCATACAAATCCGTCACCAAGGGCATCGTCCGCGGCCGCATCCTCTCCGAGGGCGTCCGCATGGACGGCCGAGGTCTTGCAGACATCCGTCCGCTGGACGCAGAGGTGCAGGTCATCCCGCGCGTGCACGGTTCGGCGATCTTCCAGCGCGGTGAGACCCAGATCATGGGCGTCACCACGCTGAACATGCTCAAGATGGAGCAGCAGATCGACTCGCTGTCGCCCACGACGTCGAAGCGCTACATGCACCACTACAACTTCCCGCCCTACTCGACCGGTGAGACCGGCCGTGTCGGATCGCCGAAGCGTCGCGAGATCGGGCACGGCTTCCTCGCCGAGCGCGCCCTCGCACCGGTGCTGCCCAGCCGCGAGGAGTTCCCGTACGCGATCCGTCAGGTGTCCGAGGCTCTCAGCTCCAACGGTTCCACGTCGATGGGCTCGGTCTGCGCATCGACCCTTTCGCTGCTGAACGCAGGTGTGCCGCTGCGCGCAGCTGTCGCCGGCATCGCGATGGGTCTGGTCACCGATGAGGTCGACGGACAGACGCGCTACGCCGCACTGACTGACATCCTCGGCGCCGAAGACGCCCTCGGCGACATGGACTTCAAGGTGGCAGGAACCAGCGAGTTCATCACCGCGATCCAGCTCGACACGAAGCTCGACGGAATCCCGTCGGACGTTCTGGCCGGCGCGCTGACGCAGGCCAAGGACGCTCGTCTGACGATCCTGAACGTGCTGAACTCGGCGATCGACTCGCCAGACGAGATGGCGCCCACCGCGCCGCGCGTCATCAGCGTGCAGATCCCGGTCGACAAGATCGGTGAGCTGATCGGCCCGAAGGGCAAGACGATCAACGCGATCCAGGACGAGACCGGCGCTCAGATCTCCATCGAGGAGGACGGCACCGTCTACATCGGCGCGGTTGATGGCCCGTCGGCCGAGGCCGCACGTGCCCAGGTCAACGCGATCGCCAACCCCACCAACCCTGAGGTCGGCGAGCAGTTCCTCGGAACCGTCGTGAAGATCGCATCGTTCGGTGCGTTCGTCTCGCTGCTTCCGGGCAAGGACGGACTGCTGCATGTCACTGAGGTGCGCAAGCTCGCCGGTGGCAAGCGCGTCGAGAACGTCGATGACGTGCTCTCGGTCGGACAGAAGCTCCTCGTGAAGATCACGAAGATCGATGACCGCGGCAAGCTGTCGCTCGAGCCAGTGCTCGACGACGCGCCCGCGGAAGAGGCACCTGCGGCAGAGACCGCAGAAGCGTAAGCCTTCGCCTTCAGGCCCGGACCCTGCCCCGTTGGGGCAGGATCCGGGCCTTTTCGCGTTTCCGTTATCTAAAAGTTACTGGAACTTCGCACTCCGTTACGCGCAATGGTCGGGGAGTTCACGGTTCTCGCTTACCCTCGAAGTACGCACCGGGGGGTGTACAGAAATCACTGTTCTTCTCGGAGGACACGCGCGGGGGTGATGAGGATGCGACTGTTCGGTCAAGGGACAGCGGACTCTCCCACCCGCGCCCAGGGCACGCCGCAGCATCCTTCCGCTCCGATCCCCGTGATCGGACCGGGCGTCGGCGAGACGATCCGCGTGCCGCTCGGCGAGGGCGGCGTCAGCACCTTCCCGCTGATGCTCGGGGCAGCGGAGTTCGGGTGGAACGTCGATCTGGAGACCAGCCACGCCATTCTCGATCGCTACGTCGAATTCGGCGGCAACGCGATCCACACGGCAGACGGTTTCTCCGGCGGACGAAGCGAGCACATCATCGGCCAGTGGCTGCATTCCCGCGGCCAGCGCGACCGCACCGTGCTGAGCGTGCGCGTCGGGACTCACGCCGATAACCCGGGTCTCGGTTCGGTGAATCTTGTCCGTGCGGTCGAAGGCTCGCTCACTCGGCTCGGCGTCGAACGTATCGATGTGCTGTACCTCGACGCGACCCTCGACCAGACGAGCAACCTCGAAGACACGCTCGCCACGGTGGAGTGGCTGCGCGACGCTGGCAAGATCGGCACGCTCGGAGCCTTCCGATTCACGCCCGAACGACTCGTCGAGGTGCGGATTCTCGCCTCGGCAGGGTATCCGCGCATCGAAGTGCTCGACGAGCCGTACAACCTGATCAGGCGCGATGCCTTCGAAGGCGATCTCCGCCTTGTCGCCGGTGCGCAGAACCTCGCGGTGACGCCGTCTCACGCGCTCGAGCATGGTTTCCTCTCTGGACGCCACCGCAGCAAGGCCATGATGTCCAGGGGAGTGCGAGGAGAGCAGCTGCGCAGCCACCTGAACCGGCGAGGCATCCGAATTCTTCGTGCGCTCGATCAGGTGGCCACTGAGGTGAATGCGCCGGTCGCAGCGGTATCGATTGCATGGCTGCTCGCACAGCGTACGATCGCGGCTCCCATTGTCAACAGCTTTGCCACAGAGCACGTAGACGAACTCATGCAGGGCGCGGGCATCACGCTTTCGCGGACGCAACTTGCGGATCTCACTCGCGCTGGTAACTGAGTCGGTCGCACCTGCACGTCTCTTCTGAGGCCGGTAGGGTGGAAAGGCCGGGCAGACGGCTGGCGACGAAGCGAGTGGGTTGTGACGCACTATATATATCTGGTCAGACATGGTGAACATCAGGATGCCGAGCACGGCGTCGACGACGGACCTCTTTCTCCACGAGGTCAACGCCAGGCCGAGCTGATCGCAGATCGTCTGTCAGGGCTCCCGTTGGATGCTGTCTGGCATTCGCCGTTGCTGCGCGCGACCGAGACCGCCCGGGCGATCGCCGAGCGGCTGCCGTCGGTCACTCCTGAGCCGTCGGCACTGCTTTTCGACTGCGTGCCTACGGGGATGACGCCGGACACGCCGGCGGTGTATGAGTCGTTCTTCGGATCGGTGTCGGATGCCGAGGTCGAGGCCGGCAGCGCCCAGATGTCCGATGCCGTGAACGAGTTCCTCGTCCGCAAGCAGGGCGACGTCCACGAGGTGCTGATCACTCACAACTTCGTCATCGCGTGGTTCGCGCGAGAGGTTCTCGGAGCACCCGATTGGCGCTGGATGACGTTGAACCAAGCGCATTGCGGGCTCACGACCATCGTGCAGAAGCAGGGGCGTCCGTGGTCACTGATCAATCACAATGAGCTGAGTCATCTTCCTATGGAGCTGCGCACCGGCCTGCCGGACGATGTGCTCGTCTGAGCCGAATTAGACTGGCCTCATGACCAAGCAGGTGGCACTTGTCGGCGGTTCCGGCAAGCTCGGTACGATCATCAAGACAGTGATCGACGAGCTCGACGGCTTCGACGTGGCACGCGTGCTCACGTCATCCAGTGATCTGAGCGAGCTCGACGGGGTAGATCTCGTCGTCGACGCATCGACCCCGCGGGTAAGCGTCGATGTCGTGCGGGCAGCCGCTGAACGCGGTATCAACGTGCTGGTCGGTACCTCCGGCTGGTCTGCCGAGCGAATCTCGCTCGTGCGTCCGCTGGTGGATGCCGCGGGCACTGCGGCAGTCTTCATTCCGAACTTCTCGCTCGGATCGGTGCTCGGCTCGGCGTTGGCGGCGGCAGCTGCACCATTCTTCCCTTCGGTCGAGATCATCGAGGCGCACCGCGACACCAAGGTTGATTCACCGAGCGGCACCGCCGTCCGCACGGCGGAGCTCATTGCCACGGCCCGTGCGGAGCAGGGGCCGGTCGATGCTCCGCACGCAGACCAGCGCGCGCGTGGTCAGCAGATCGCAAGCGTGCCGGTGCACTCTCTGCGCAGGCCCGGTGTCGTCGCCCGTCAGGACGTCGTTCTCTCCGGCCCGGGGGAGTCGCTCACTCTGACCCACGACACAGTGGAGCCCGCACTCGCCTATGCGCCCGGCATCCGTCTTGCTGTGCCGTTCGCGGCCGAGGCGCGAGGCGTCGTCGTCGGGTTGGAGAACATGCTCGACATCGACATCTGGAGTCACTCGTGATGGCGCGCGCTGGCGCGATCGTCGTCGGCCTGTGTCTGATTCTCTACTTCGTCCTCACCGGGCAGTGGGCGTATCTGTACCTCGCCAGCGGCGAGCCGATCGGTATTGCGATGGGCCTGGCGCTCATCGTGCTTCCGCTGATCGGCGCATGGGCGCTGGTGCGCGAGATCCAGTTCGGGATCCAGGCCGATCGACTGGGAACGCAGCTGGACGCGGAAGGCGGGATGCCGCCAGCGGAAACCGAGCTGAGCGCGCGAGGAAAGCTCGCCAAGGCGGATGCTGAGCCTGTCGTGCAGCGCTACACGACAGAAGCAGAGGCGGCCGCCGACGATTGGCGAGCACGCTACCGCCTCGGTGTCGTGCAAGAGGCCGCAGGGCGCCGCAAAGACGCCCGCGCGAGCATCCGTGAGTCGATCCGCCTCGCCAAGACTCGACCAGCCGGATCCTGAGACCGGCCGACCGAACCCTGTCGAAGGATCAGGCGAGCGTCGCCTCGAGAGTGATCTCGATGCCGGCGAGAGCCTGAGACACGGGGCATCCGGTCTTCGCGCCTTCGGCGATGGTCTGGAACTGCTCGGGGGTGAGTCCAGGCACCGTTGCGTTCACGTTGAGGTGGCTGCCGGTGATTCCGACGCCCGGCTTGAAGGTGACGGATGCTGTGGTGTTGACGTGCTCCGGCGGGGTGCCGTTCTCCGCGAGAGCATTCGAGAGCGCCATGCTGAAGCAGGATGAGTGTGCGGCCGCGATCAGCTCTTCCGGAGTGGTCGTCGTGTCAGAGCCTTCGCTGCGGGCCTTCCAGTTGATGGGGAACGTTCCGAGGTTCGATGAGGAGAAGGTCACATCTCCCGATCCCTCCATCAGTGAACCGTTCCAGGCGGTGGTGGCTTCGCTGGTGACGGGCATGGTTCCTCCAGAGTCGTGGCTGTCTGTCTGGCCAGCCTATCGACCCTGGCCCCCGCGGGGAACAGGGCAGGCTCAGCCGACTGCGGATTCTCTGTGGTCGATCCCGGGTATCGTGTCAGCATGAGCGCCGACGTCCCCACGCCGTATGAAGACCTCCTCCGCGACGTGCTGGAATCCGGAACGCACAAGAATGATCGCACCGGTACAGGCACCACGAGTGTGTTCGGCCGACAGATCCGCTTCGACCTCGCGAACGGCTTCCCGCTGATCACCACGAAGCGGGTGCATTTCAAATCGATCGCGTACGAGCTGCTGTGGTTCCTGCGCGGAGACTCGAATGTGTCGTGGCTACGGGACAACGGCGTCACGATCTGGGATGAGTGGGCCGACGCCGATGGCGATCTGGGCCCTGTCTACGGAGTGCAGTGGCGCTCGTGGCCGACCCCGGACGGAGGACACATCGACCAGCTGTCGCAGGTCGTGGAGCAGATCCGTGCGACGCCGGATTCTCGCCGGCTGATCGTGTCCGCATGGAACCCTGCGGATATCCCCGATATGGCGCTCGCGCCGTGCCACGCTCTCTTCCAGTTCTATGTCGCTGACGGCAAGCTGTCGTGTCAGCTCTACCAGCGCAGCGCCGACATGTTCCTCGGTGTTCCGTTCAACATCGCCAGCTATGCGCTGCTGACGATGATGGTCGCCCAACAGGCGGGGCTCGAACCAGGAGACTTCGTCTGGACCGGCGGGGACTGCCACGTCTATGACAACCATGTCGAGCAAGTTCGCGAGCAGCTGACGCGTGAGTCTTACGCCTACCCGACGCTTCGTTTCGCGCGCAAGCCCGAGTCGATCCTCGATTACACCTATGACGACTTCCTCGTCGAGGACTATCAGCACCACCCCGCAATTCGAGCGGCAGTCGCCGTATGACCTGGGTCGGACTGATCTGGGCAGAAGCATCCGGTGGCGTCATCGGCGCAGACGGGGGGATGCCCTGGCACGTGCCAGAGGACCTGGCGCACTTCAAACAAGTCACGCTCAACGCCCCCGTGGTGATGGGCCGGAAGACCTGGGACTCGCTGCCCGAGCGATTCCGACCGCTCCCCGGTCGCGAGAACATCGTCATCACGCGTCAGCAGGACTGGCAGGCTGATGGCGCCCGCTGTGCAACCGATCTTCCTGCAGCGGTGCGAGGGCTTGACAAGGCGTGGATCATCGGCGGTGCCGAGATCTTCGCCCAGGTCATCGGAGAGGCCGATCGCCTCGAAGTCACCGAGCTCGATCTCGCGGTCGCCGGAGACTCCTACGCGCCGTCGAAGGCCGGCTGGCGGCTCGTGGACGAAGGGGAGTGGCAGACCTCTCGCACCGGCATCCGCTATCGATTCCTGGGATACCAGCGCTGATGCCCACGGCTCTCATCACGGGTGCGAGCGCCGGCCTCGGCGCGGAGTTCGCCCGCCAGCTCGCACAGCGCGGCGCTGACCTCGTGCTGGTCGCTCGATCTGCGGCTTCGCTGGAGGCGCTTGCGGAGGAGCTTCGCGAGACGCACGGGATCTCTGTCGACGCCCTGCCCGCTGATCTCGCCACGGATGAGGGCATGTCAGTCGTCGCGGCCAGGATCGCTGATGCGCAGCATCCGATCGATCTGCTTGTCAACAACGCAGGTTTTGGTCTGCCGCTGCACTTCGCCGACAACGACATCGAAGACGAAGTGCGGCACCTTCGGATTCATGCCGAGGCGCCGATGCGCCTGATGCACGCAGCGCTCGGCAGAATGCGCGGGCGGGGTGGTCGTGTCATCAACGTGGCCTCGGTCGCCGGATTCATCTCTCGTTCGACGTACTCGGCGTGCAAGCAGTGGCTGATCGGCTTCAGCCGGTGGGCAAATGCTGAATACGCCCGCGACGGCGTCAGCGTGACGGCGGTGTGTCCCGGCTTCACTCGCACGACATTCCACGAGCGGATGGGACTTGCGCCAGGGCAGGAGGGCATTCCCGCGATCGGCTGGCTGGACGCCGCCGACGTCGTGCGCGAGGGCTTGCGCGATGCTGCCCGTGGCAAAGCGGTTTCGATCCCGTCGCTGCGCTACAAGCTCGTCGTCGCGCTGACGCGCGTGCTTCCGTCATCTCTCACTGCTGGCGCTGCGCGGCGCGGTCGCATCTGAGCGGCGTGTCTGCTCGACGAGCTCAGGCGAAGCGCCCGAGTCGGATGCCGGCGTAGGCCAGCGCCGCGACCGTCTCACCATCGCGGATGTGACCATCGGAGACCATCTGGAGCGCCTCAGCGAAGGGCACCCAGGACACCTCTTCGATGCCCTCCTCTTCAGGAGCGGCATCCGCGCTGTCGGCCGCGCTCAGGCCGCGAGCGAGGAAGACGTGCTCGGGCGCAACGGTGACGCCGTTCAGTGCGTTCATCGATCCGAGCAGCGACCACTCCTCGGCCTGCATGCCGGTCTCTTCGAGGAGCTCTCGCTGGGCCGCGACGAGAGGATCCTGCCCGTCGCTGCCTCCCGCCGGAACCTCGATCGAGCGGCCGGTCGTGTAGCGCTCGAGCGTGACCAGGCACACCCGATCCTCGGCATCGAGTGCGACGACGAACACGGATGCGTTGCGCATTGTGACGACGCCGTAGATGCCGTCTCCGGCGGGTCCTGTCACGGCGTCTTCTCGCACGGAGATCCAAGGGTTCTCATATACGAGACGGGAATCGCGGGTCTGCCAGGTCATGATCGTGAGCATATCTGGGGCGGTCGGCGAGGGCTGAAACCGATACGCTGGAGGAATGACGTATACGGGCAATCCTTTCGGACAGGTTCTCGTCGCGCTCGTCACTCCGATGACGGCCGACGGTGAGGTCGATTGGGATGCCACAGAGAAGCACATCGACGACGTCATCACCGCCGGCGCCGACGGCATCGTCGTCACCGGTACGACGGGGGAGACCTCGACGCTGACCGACTCGGAGAAGCTGAAGCTCGTAGAGGTGGGCAAGTCTGTATCCGCCGGTCGCGCGAAGATCATCACCGGCGGCGGATCCAACGAGACCGCGCACGCCATCGAGCTGTACAAGGCGAGCGAGAAGGCCGGCGCCGACGGCATCATGATCGTCACGCCGTACTACAACAAGCCGACTCAGGCCGGAATCCTCACCCACTTCCGCCTGGTCGCGGACGCTACGGACCTTCCCGTGATCCTCTATGACATTCCGGGGCGCACCGGGGTGCCGATCAAATACGAGACGCTTCTGCGACTGGCGAAGCATCCGAACATCCTCGCTGTCAAAGACGCCAAAGGCGACTTCAGCGAGGTCAGCCGTGTGCTGAACCAGACGGACCTGATGTACTTCTCCGGTGATGACGCGAATGCTCTGCCGCATCTCTCGATCGGTGCGACCGGGCTCATCGGTGTGACAGGAAACATCACGGCAACTCCCTATCGCACGATTGTGGACGCGGTAAACCGCGGCGACCTGGCGGCTGCGACTGCAGAGCACAAGCGTCTTGAGCCGCTGGTCCGCGCGGTGATGACTCACGTCCCTGGCACCGTGTCGGTGAAGTACATCCTGCACGGTCTTGGACGCATCTCCAGCCCACGTGTGCGTCTGCCGCTGGTGGGACCGGAGGAGTGGGAAGCTGCCCTCATCGAGGATGAGCTCGCGGCGGTCACGGGCCTTCCCGGCGCCGATTTTTCGAATTTCCGCCCCGACCGCAATGCGGCCGCTGGCGGTGCGCTGCCGAAGGTGCACGGCACGACGCGCTGAGACGACGGGCGCAGAGTGCGCCCACTTTGCAATACGGGCACGATGTGTCCGACAGAGGAGACATCAATGTCCATTCCCATCGCAGCTCCTGTGCCACTCGCCGACGGAACGCTCCGCGTCGTCCCGCTGGGCGGACTCGGCGAGGTCGGTCGCAACATGACCACATTCGAGTACAACGGCAAGATCCTCATCGTCGACTGCGGTGTGCTCTTCCCCGAGGACCACCAGCCCGGCGTCGACCTCATCCTCCCGGATTTCGAGCCCATCAAGGACCGCCTCGATGACATCGTCGGCGTCGTGCTCACCCACGGTCACGAGGACCACATCGGTGCGGTGCCGTACCTGCTGCGTCTGAAGAGCGATATTCCGCTGATCGGTTCCGGCCTCACGCTCGCGCTGGTCGAGGCGAAGCTGAAAGAGCACCGTATCAAGCCATTCACGCTCACCGTGAAGGAAGGGCAGCGCGAGACGGTCGGGCCGTTCGATCTCGAGTTCGTCGCGGTGAACCACTCGATCCCGGATGCCATGGCCGTCGCAATCCGCACGCCCGCCGGTCTCGTGCTCGCTACTGGTGACTTCAAGATGGACCAGTTGCCGCTGGATGGCCGCATCACCGACCTGCGCGCGTTCTCGCGCCTCGGTGAAGAGGGCGTCGACCTGTTCCTCGTCGACTCGACCAACGCGGACGTGCCCGGATTCACGCCTACCGAGAAGTCGATCGGCCCGGTCCTGGACCAGGTCATCGCCAAGGCCACTCGCCGAGTCATCGTCGCGAGCTTCTCCAGCCATGTGCACCGCGTGCAGCAGGTGCTCGACGCCGCGCACGCCAACGGTCGCCGGGTGGCTCTGCTCGGGCGCAGCATGGTGCGGAACATGGGCATCGCCGCGGATCTCGGATACCTCAAGGTGCCCGAGAACGTGCTGATCGACTACAAGAAGGCCAAGGACATCCCCGACGACAAGATCGTCTACATGTCCACGGGGTCCCAGGGCGAGCCGATGGCAGTCCTCAGCCGCATGGCCAACCTCGACCACGCCATCGAGCCAGGGGAGGGCGACACCGTCATCCTCGCTTCGAGCCTCATTCCCGGCAACGAGAACGCGGTGTACCGAGTGATCGACGGGCTCACCAAGCTCGGCGCGAATGTCGTGCACAAGGCCAACGCTCGCGTGCACGTCTCCGGTCACGCGGCCGCTGGCGAGCTGCTGTACTGCTACAACATCCTCAAGCCCAAGAACGTGCTTCCCGTGCATGGCGAGTACCGGCACCTCATGGCGAACGCCAAGCTCGCCCAGGAGACCGGCATCCCCGAAGAGAACACTCTGCTCGCATCCAACGGCACCGTGATCGACCTGAAGGATGGCCAGGTCCGCGTGGCCGGCCAGTACGACATCGGCTTCGTCTACGTCGACGGCTCCACGGTCGGCGAGATCACCGACGCCGACCTTAAGGATCGTCGCATCCTGGGTGAAGAGGGCTTCGTATCGATCATCGTGGTGGTGGATGCTGCCACCGGGCGCATCATCACCGGACCCGAGATCCACGCGCGAGGCATCGCGGAGGATGATGCGGTGTTCGACGATGTCGTGCCGAAGATCGTCGCCGCGCTCAAAGAGGCATCCGGCAACGGGGTCCGCGACACGCATGCGCTCTCGCAGGTCGTTCGTCGCACGATCGGTCGCTGGGTGAACCAGAAGCTCCGTCGCCGGCCGATGATCGTACCGCTCGTAATCGAAGCCTGATCGGCCGGAAAGCCGCGTCATTACGCGGCGATGTCGGTGCCCGACCGTAGTCTGTGAGTATGGCCAGGAGTACTACGAAGACCGAGCGCGCTTCAGAGAAGGAACCCGCGCGCTCGAGGGCCAAGACGGCTGCGGCGCCGAAGAAGTACATCGACGATGTCGACAAGCCGCCGCTCGCCGTCCGGGCGTGGACAGGACTGGCGCACGGCGTCGGCGGGCTGTTCCGCGCGTTCGGCCCTGAGTCTCTCGAAAAGGACCAGCGACGTGACGGATTCCCGCTCCTTCTGGTGATCCTGGCGTGCCTCGGCGCGGTCAATGAGTGGTTCTTCATCGGCAACGAGGTCGCCCAGAACATCAGTGCATACTCGGTGGGGCTTCTGGTTGGCCGTACGGCATTCCTCATGCCTGTGCTGCTTCTGATCCTGGCTGGCTGGCTGTTCCGGCATCCGTCATCGGTCAACGACAACGGTCGCATCGGCATCGGTTTCGGACTGTTCGTGCTCTCCATCGCCGGTATCTGTCACCTTGCGGGCGGGCAGCCGCAGCCGAAGGACGGCATGCCCGCGTTGAGCGCTGCCGGTGGGCTTTTCGGATGGATGCTGGGCGAGCCGCTCTCATACCTGACCGACATCCCCGCCTACGTCATCCTTGCCGTGCTCATGGTCCTCAGCATTCTCATCATCACGAAGACGCCGCCGAACCGCATTGGCGCTCGACTCGGCGATCTTTATGCGTGGATGTTCGGCGCGGAACGCGTCGAGAAGCCGGTCAGAGAAGCCAAGCCCGAAGGAGAATTCGAGCAGGACGACGACCCGGACGTGCTGCCCTGGTGGCGACGCAACAAGACGGGACGTGAGGAAGACCCTGACGAGGGCATCGGCTCGCAGGACCTCACTGAACTGCTCACGACCGTCGATGAGGCCCCGGCGAACCACACCGCCTTCGACCAGGCGATCATCGTCGAAGATCCATCGGACTCGGTAACCGAGGTGCTCACCGACGTCGAGGGTGTCATGGCCGGACTCGGCTCGCAGGGCGGCACTGCTCTGCTCGACGATTACGGCGACACAGGGGAGCAGCCTGAGCTTCCCGGTCTCTCTGGCTTCGGCACAGAAGGCCCGGGCGATCGCGGCCTGCAGGCACCGGCGGCGCCGTACGCGCTGCCTTCGACTGCAGTGCTGCGCGAAGGTCCGCCGCCAGTGGTCCGCTCCGATGCGACCGACCGCGTCATCGAGCAGATCACGGGTGTGTTCACCCAGTTCAAGGTTGATGCGAAGGTGACCGGCTTCTCGCGCGGTCCGACGGTGACCCAGTACGAGGTCGAGGTCGGTCACGGCGTCAAGGTCGAGAAGATCACTCAACTGAGCAACAACATCGCCTACGCCGTGGCCTCCAACGATGTGCGAATCCTTTCGCCGATCCCCGGCAAGAGCGCAATCGGCATTGAGATCCCGAACGCAGACAAAGAGATGGTGGCGCTCGGAGACGTGCTGCGCTCGCCCGCGGCGCAGAAGAGCACCCACCCGATGACGATCGGTGTCGGTAAGGACGTCGGCGGCAACATCGTCGTCGCGAACCTCGCGAAGATGCCGCACCTTCTGGTGGCAGGTTCCACGGGCTCCGGTAAGTCGAGCTTCGTGAACTCGATGATCACGAGCCTGCTGATGCGCGCGCGTCCGGCCGATGTCCGCATGGTGCTCATCGACCCGAAGCGCGTGGAGCTCACCAGCTACGCCGGCGTTCCGCACCTGATTACCCCCATCATCACGAACCCCAAGAAGGCCGCCGAAGCGCTGCAGTGGGTCGTCAAAGAGATGGACATGCGCTACGACGACCTCGCGTCGTTCGGATTCCGCCACATCGATGACTTCAACAAGGCTGTGCGCGCTGGCGAAGTCGAGCTGCCAGTCGGCAGCGAGCGCGTCCTCAAGCCTTACCCGTATCTGCTGGTCGTGGTCGACGAGCTCGCCGACCTGATGATGGTGGCGCCGCGCGACGTGGAGGACTCGATCGTCCGCATCACTCAGCTCGCGCGTGCCTCCGGTATTCACCTGGTGCTCGCAACTCAGCGTCCGAGCGTCGATGTGGTCACCGGCCTCATCAAGGCCAACGTTCCCTCTCGCCTTGCGTTCGCCGTGACGAGCGTCACTGACAGCCGAGTGATCCTCGATTCACCAGGAGCCGACAAGCTGATCGGCCAGGGCGATGCCCTTTTCTCCCCGATGGGCACGTCCAAGCCTTTCCGTCTGCAGGGGGCCTGGGTCGAAGAGAGCGAGATCGACGCCGTCGTCAAGCACGTCACGGCGCAGGCTCGCCCCGAGTACCGCTCCGACGTTCAAGAGGCGATGGACCCGGCGAAGAAGAAGAAGGAAGTCGACGAAGACATCGGCGACGACCTCGAGGTGCTGCTCGCAGCCGCCGAACTCGTCGTCTCTTCGCAGTTCGGCTCGACGTCGATGCTGCAGCGCAAGCTTCGCGTCGGTTTCGCGAAGGCCGGGCGACTCATGGATCTGCTCGAATCGCGTGAGATCGTCGGTCCTTCTGAAGGATCCAAGGCTCGCGACGTGCTCGTCACCGCCGAGCAGCTGCCCGCAGTGATCGCGAAGCTGCGAGGGGATGATGTTCCGGCCGCGCCTCCTGCGCACCAGGAACCTCCTGCCGCAGTGGAATCGGTTGACTACGGACGCGATCCGATCGAGTCGCAGTTCGACGGACTTCCGATCGAAGACAACGGTGAGGGCGATGAAGACGCCTGGGGCCTGACAGGACGTGACTGATGAGTATTCCGCGGCAACTGCCGAACGCGATCACGATCGCGCGCATACCGCTCGCGGCGGTGTTCTTCGTGCTGCTCCTGCTGGGAGGCACGTACGGGAACAATGACCTCGTCATCCGCTGGATCGCTGGCGCGCTTTTCGTGCTGGCGATCTCCACGGACTGGGTCGATGGCTACCTCGCCCGCAAGTACGACATCGTCAGCGACTTCGGCAAGCTCTGGGACCCAATCGCTGACAAGCTGTTGACGGGTGCCGGTTTCGTAGGCTTGGCGATTCTCGCCGAATGGCCGTGGTGGGTCGTCATCATCATCCTCATCCGCGAGTGGGGCATCACAGTGCACCGCTTCATCGTGGCCAGCAATCATATTGTCGCCGCTGCGTGGATGGGCAAGCTCAAGACTGCTTTCCAGGGCGTTGCACTGAGCTGGTGGCTGCTTCCGCTTCATCAGCTCATCGGGATGGACTGGTGGACCGGGATCGGCATCGCTCTCATGTACGTCACTCTGGTGCTGACCGTCGTAAGCGGCATCGACTACATGGTGTCTCAGATGCGCGGATCAAGAACAGCTCGGTCGTGAACAGGCCTGCCCTGAGCGATGCGGCTCGGCTCGTGTCGTTGCTCAGCGTGAAAGGCTTGACTCTGGGAGTCGCTGAGTCTCTCACCGGAGGTGCTCTTGCCGCAGAGATCGTCTCGGTTCCTGGCGCATCGGCCACCCTTCTCGGTGGAGTCGTGGCCTACGCGACACCGGTCAAGGCGACGGTTCTGGGCGTAGACGAGGCGCTTCTCGAGAAGTACGGGCCAGTGCACTCCGAAGTTGCAGCGCAGATGGCCACCGGAGTGCGCAAGGCGGTGCGGGTAGCGGGACGTCCGGCCGACGTCGGGATCTCGACGACGGGGATCGCCGGCCCTGATTCACCAGACGGTCAGCCGGTCGGCACGGTGTGGATCGGCGTTTCCCGCGGTGAACAAGTCGATGCTCAGGCGTTTCGATTCGACGGCGACCGAAGTGCGGTGCGAGAGCAGGCTGTCCGTGCAGCGATCGGAGTCGCACTGCAGATGCTCGGGGAATAGCCCGTATGAGCTCGACGTTGTCATAGACGTGTTGCTCAAAGCGAAAGCACAGCGTGAAACGGTAGCGTTTTCTCCAGCGAGTCGGGTTAGACTGGCGATCCGTTCGGAGGAGACTTCGGTGAGGGAAATGGAGAGGAGGTTCCAATGATTCTTGTACGACAGGAAATCGGCGACGTGCTGAGGGACTTCCGCCTGCAGAAGGGGCGCACTCTTCGACAGGTTGCGAGTAAGGCATCTGTTGCGCTGGGTTACCTCAGCGAGGTAGAGCGCGGCCAGAAAGAGGCCTCCAGCGAGATTCTCGCTTCGGTCGCTGAAGCGCTCGATGTGCCCATCTCCATCATCATGCGCGAAGTCGGCGACAGGATCTCTGTGCTCGAGGGCATTCAGGTCTTCCCTGACGTGGTTCCCGATGACCTTATGGCGTCGGTCGAGCCCGAGCTGTCCCTGCACTGATACGACAGCGGATTCAGCGAGCCGATGCGACGCAGTGAGTTTCTTCGTGCTGTCGAGGATGAGTTCGGGCGGCGTTCTGTCACCCTCCTGAACGACCTCGTGTTGAGCGCGGTGGGTAATCGAACTCCTACCGAGGCGCTTGAGGCGGGTGTGCCGCCACGAGACATCTGGCTTGCGCTCTGTGCCGAGGCGGACGTCCCTGCGGAGCGCCGTTACGGAGTCGGACGGCTCGAGCCGCGCAAGTAGTGCTTCTTCGCAGCGGGTGCTGTGTTCGTAACCGGATGCTGTGTCAGCGGCGTGTCGTCGAATATGTGTTCGATGTGCGCGTATCGTTCTGCACAAGTGGTCTCGAGGTCTCGTTGTCCACCGTTCGTGGCATTTCCGTCCCAATGTCGGAGGTCCCTCGTACGGTGATTTCAGGCCAAGAAGCCATACGCCTTGTCGGAGAGTCCGTCCCAACCGGGGCGGCCGCGACAGCCTATAGGCGGCACCACGCGAACACGAGGAGCACACATCATGCCATCAGCAGCAGACCGCGAGAAGTCTCTGGAATCAGCTCTCGCCCAGATCGACCGCCAGTTCGGAAAGGGCTCGGTCATGCGGCTGGGCAGCGACGAGCGCGCACCAGTGGCCGTCATCCCCACCGGATCCATCGCCCTCGATGTCGCGCTCGGTGTCGGCGGACTCCCGCGTGGCCGCATCGTGGAGATCTACGGTCCGGAATCCTCCGGTAAGACCACGCTCACCCTGCACGCCATCGCCAACGCGCAGCGCGCCGGTGGCATCGCCGCCTTCGTCGACGCGGAGCACGCTCTCGACCCCGAGTACGCGAAGAAGCTCGGTGTCGACATCGACGCCCTCCTGGTCTCTCAGCCCGATACGGGTGAGCAGGCCCTGGAGATCGCCGACATGCTCGTTCGCTCCGGGGCCATCGATCTCATCGTCATCGACTCCGTCGCGGCGTTGGTGCCTCGCGCTGAGATCGAGGGCGAGATGGGTGACTCGCACGTGGGTCTGCAAGCACGCCTCATGTCTCAGGCGCTCCGCAAGCTCACCGGTGGTCTGAACCAGACCAACACCACCATGATCTTCATCAACCAGTTGCGCGAGAAGATCGGCGTGTTCTTCGGTTCTCCCGAGACCACGGCCGGCGGTAAGGCGCTGAAGTTCTACGCCTCGGTCCGCCTCGACATCCGCCGTATCGAGACGATGAAGGACGGTACTGAGGCCGTGGGCAACCGCACGCGGGTCAAGGTCGTGAAGAACAAGATGGCACCGCCCTTCAAGCAGGCGGAGTTCGACATCCTGTACGGAACGGGCATCTCACGTGAAGGCAGCCTGATCGATTTCGGTGTGGAGCATGGTCTCGTGAAGAAGTCGGGCTCGTGGTACACCTACGACGGCGATCAGCTAGGTCAGGGCAAGGAGAACGCACGCTCGTTCCTCATCAAGAACGCCGATATCGCGTTGGAGATCGAGACGAAGATCAAGCAGAAGCTCGGCATCGGCGGCGCAGTTGCGCCTGAAGCGGTGCCTGCGGCTGACGAACTCGCGCAGCGTCGTCCGGCCTGATGAGTTCTGCACACGATGACGGGGGCGAGGATCGTCTCGCCCCCGTCATTCCACTCTTCAGCGGCAAGATGATTCCCGCATCAGAGCTGGCACGTGATGAGGCCTCCACCGAACCTCGATCGACAGCAATGCCGGCGCATTCCTCTGCCCCGGGTCACAGGCCCCCGCAGAGACCAGAAGAAGCCGATCCCGACGACGTCATGCGGCACGCAGAAGAGGCGCTGGTCCGCAAGTTGCGGGCACGCTCCCTGTCTGTGTCCGAGGCGCGACACGTCCTGCGCGGACAGGGGCTCGATGCCGCCGGCATCGACGAGGTGATCGACAGATTCTGCGAGCGGGGTTACCTCGATGACGCGCTGCTCGCCGAGCACCTTGTCATCTCAGGCATCGAGCGCAAAGGCCAGGGCCGTGTGGCTCTCTCTCGCGCGCTCGCGCAGCGAGGCGTCCCGCGCGATGTTATCGATGCCGCGCTCGGTGACCTTCCGGATGATGACGCTGAGCGCGCACTGGAGTTCGCCAGAACCAAGGCGCGGTCGCTCTCGCGACTGGACTTCGACACCGCGCTGCGACGACTGATGGGGCAACTCGCCCGACGGGGTTACGGGGGGTCAGTGGCGATGACGGCGGCACGGACGGCGCTGGCCGAAGCTTCGCTCGGGGGCCCGACCACAGGTGTTCGTTTCGTCGACTCGGACTGACCCCCAGATTCCGCTCGTAGAATAGGGGCACCATGACTACTCCGCGCAGCGAACCGACGATCATCACGGCCTCACCGGCCGCGGTTGATGCCGACGGACACCAGCGAACCTATGAAGTACGCACCTTCGGGTGTCAGATGAATGTGCACGATTCAGAGCGGCTTGCGGGATCGCTCGAGAGCGCCGGATATCTTCGGGCGGATACCGGTACAGAAGCCGACGTCGTCATCATCAACACCTGCGCGGTGCGCGACAACGCGGCAGGAAAGCTCTACGGCACGCTCGGTCATCTCGCCTCGGTCAAGCGTCGCAGAGAAGGCATGCAGATCGCCGTCGGCGGTTGCCTTGCCCAGATGGACAAAGACGCGGTTCTCGACAAGGCGCCCTGGGTCGACGTGGTCTTCGGCACGCACAACATGGGTTCGCTGCCTGGACTCCTCGAGCGTGCGAAGCACAACGGTGACGCCGAGCTCGAGATCCTCGAGTCCCTCGAGGTGTTCCCCTCGACGCTGCCGACCAAGCGCGACTCGGCGCACAGCGGCTGGGTGTCAATCTCCGTGGGATGCAACAACACCTGCACGTTCTGCATCGTGCCGAGCCTCCGCGGCAAGGAGAAGGACCGTCGCCCAGGAGACATCCTCAACGAGATCCGCCTCCTGGTCGAAGACGGTGCGATCGAGGTCACCCTCCTCGGCCAGAACGTCAACTCCTACGGTGTCGAGTTCGGAGACCGTCAGGCCTTCAGCCAGCTGCTGCGAGCTGCCGGTGAGATCAACGGTCTCGAGCGGATCCGCTTCACGAGCCCGCATCCTGCCGCGTTCACCGACGATGTGATCGATGCCATGGCCGAGACGCCTGCTGTCATGCCGCAGCTGCATATGCCGCTCCAGTCCGGCAGTGATCGCATTCTCAAGGCGATGCGCCGTTCGTACCGCAGCTCGAAGTTCCTCGGGATCCTCGATCGAGTGCGTGAGCGGATGCCGTTCGCGGCGATCTCCACCGACATCATCGTCGGCTTCCCCGGCGAGACCGAAGAAGACTTCGAAGACACCATGCGCGTGGTCGAGCAGGCTCGCTTCGCGAATGCATTCACCTTCCAGTACTCGATCCGTGAGGGCACACCGGCTGCGACCATGGCGGACCAGGTCCCCAAGGCTGTCGTCCAGGAGCGCTACAACCGCTTGATCGCGCTGCAGGAGAAGATCTCCCTCGAAGAGAACGAGAAACAGGTCGGACGCGAGGTCGACGTGCTCGTCTCGGTGGGCGAAGGAAAGAAGGACGCTGAGACGCACCGTCTGACTGGCCGCGCTGAAGACAATCGCCTGGTTCACTTCGAAGTGACCGAAGGATCGGAGATCCCGCGGCCGGGCGACGTCGTCACAGTCACGATCACCCACGGTGCCCCCTTCCATCTGCTCGCCGACGACCCGACGGGTGCGCCGCTGCGCATCCGCCGCACTCGTGGCGGCGACGCGTTCGACCGTGCGCAGACGGAGTCGTGCGGTATTCCGGCATCCACCGGCGAAACGGGCGCGCCACGCGCGGTCTCGCTGGGGCTTCCCACGCTCCGCGTCGGTGTCTGAGCCCCTCCCGCCGCGCCTATGGGCGATCGTCGGGGCCACCGGCACAGGCAAGAGCGATCTCGCACTCGGTCTCGCTGAAGCGCTGCGCGCCGACGGAAATCCCGCAGAGATCGTCAACGCCGATGCTATGCAGCTCTACCGCGGCATGGATATCGGCACTGCAAAGCTTCCCGTCGCGGAGCGTCGCGGCATCGGGCACCATCTGTTCGATGTGCGAGACGTCACAGAAGAAGCGGCAGTGGCGTGGTACCAGCCACTTGCTCGTGCGGCGATCGCAGACATCCACGCACATGGCGGCGACGCGATTCTGGTCGGAGGTTCGGGTCTGTATGTCTCGAGCGTGATCTTCGACTTCCGGTTTCCGCCGCGCGATCCCGCGATCAGGGCACGGCTCGAGCGCGAGCTCGAGGAACTCGGCATCAGGGCTCTCTACGAGAAGCTCGTCGCTGCGGACGGGGCGACCGCCGCGAAGGTCGATCCGAAGAATGGTCGCCGAATCGTGCGCGCGCTCGAAGTGCTCGAGCAGGGGGCGCAGACGCATGGCGCCGCACTGCCGGATGCTCCTCAACTGTGGCACGCCGACACCAGCATCATCGGTCTGCACGTCGAACGGCCGGAGCTTGTTGAGAGGCTTGACCGGCGCGTCGAGGGTATGTGGGAGCAGGGGATGCTTGAGGAGGCATCCGCGCTCCGAGAAGCGGGAATCGAACGAGGCACGACCGCACCGCGAGCGATCGGGTACGCTCAAGCGCTTGCGCAGTTGTCGGGCGAGAAGAGCGAGGCCGAAGCCATCGCTGAGACCCAGGCGCTCACGCGTCGGTATGCGAGACGACAGGTCTCCTGGTTCAAGAGATATCCCGCGATCAGATGGGTCTCGCCCATGTCTGACCCCCGTGACATCCTGATGGGATGACGACGCATTACTACACGGCTTCGAGCCTTGATGGTTTCATCGCGACGACACAGCACTCACTCGACTGGCTGCTGAAACAAGACATCGATGAGAACGGGCCCATGGCGTACGACGGGTTCCGCGCGATGCTAGGGGCGATGGCGCTCGGCGCGACGACCTACGAATGGGTTCTCGCTCACGAAGGCTCCTGGCCGTATACGCTGCCGACGTGGGTGTTCACTCATCGTGCGATCTCCGTACCCGAAGACGGCTCCGTGCGGCTCACGCAGTCCGATGTGCGCGACGTGCACGCCGAGATGACGGCGGCTGCGGGCGGCAAAGATCTGTGGATCGTGGGTGGGGGAGAACTCGCCGGCCAGTTCGCCGATGCCGGACTCCTCGACGAGGTTTGGGTGCAGTACGCACCGGTCACACTGGGGAGTGGTTCGCCTGTGCTTCCGCGGGTGCTCGACCTTGAACTGATCGATGTCGCGCGCAACAGGGCCTTTCTGTGCGGGCGCTATCGCGTGCTGCGCCGAACGCCGAACACGAAGTAGGCCGCAGGACCGATCCAGTTCACGAGAATCACCGGAATCCAGGCTGGTCTCGGCCCACGGATCTCTTCTGCGCGACGCTGCGCAAGGTCCCGGAACGCCACGATCGCAAACGCGACCTGGACGATACTGATCACCACGAGCGCCGCACGGCCAGCCGGACTAGCCACGAGAGGAAGATGGAGCGGGTCGCGGTGGCTTGCGGATCTCTAGAATGAGGGAATGGTCGCATTCACCAAGGGGCACGGCACAGGCAACGACTTCGTCATCATTGCCGACCCTGACGGTGAGCTCGAGCTCACCGTAGATCAAGTAGCCGCCCTCTGCGATCGCCATTTCGGCATCGGTGCCGATGGAGTGCTCAGAGTCATCCGTTCCGCGTCGATCCCCGAGGGCGACGCTGCCCTCGCAGAGGAACCTGCGGCCGAGTGGTTCATGGACTACCGAAATGCCGACGGCTCGATCGCCGAGATGTGCGGCAACGGCATCCGCGTCTTCGCGCACTACCTGGTGCGCTCTGGGCTCGCAACGATCGAGCCGGGTTCCACGCTCCCGATCGGCACGCGTGCCGGCGTTCGTGACATCACAGCGGGTGCGGACGGATACCAGGTCGACCTTGGTCGATGGAAGCTCTCGGGCGTTGACCCGCTCGCGAAGGCTCGCGGTCTGGATGTGGCGCGCCCCGGCCTGGGCATCGACGTCGGCAATCCGCACGTCGTAGTCGCACTCGCATCGGACGAAGAGCTTGCAGGTCTCGAACTCGAATACATTCCCGAACTCGAGCCCGTGCCGCCGACGGGCGCGAACATCGAGTTCGTCGTCCCGGGGGAGCCTCTGGTTCGCGACGGTATCGGCCATGTCACCATGCGCGTGTTCGAGCGCGGAGTGGGGGAGACGCTGAGCTGTGGCACCGGTGTCGCAGCGACCGCTCTGGCTGTTCGCTACTGGGCCGGCGAGCGTGCTCCGGACCACTGGCAGGTCGAGGTTCCCGGTGGTGTGCTCGGTGTACGGATGTTCCCTGCTGAAGACGGTGAGCATGTGGCGCTGTCCGGACCCGCACAGCTCGTCTACACGGGCACCATCGACCTGTTCTGATAACGCCGGCTCTGCCGCCTCAGAGAGGCGCTTTCGGTCGAATGCGTCGCTCCATGACGGACCGCGAGACAACAGGGTGTCTCATCGAGCACCATGGTGCGTATGAGCAAGCAGATCCGTTTCAACGCCTTCGACATGAACTGCGTCGCCCACCAATCCTCCGGGATGTGGCGGCATCCGCTCGACCAGTCTGCGCGCTACAAGGAACTCGCGTACTGGACCGAGCTCGCGCAGCTCCTCGAGCGCGGGCACTTCGACGGACTGTTCATCGCCGATGTGCTCGGCACATATGACGTCTACGGCGGCACGAACGAGGCGGCGATCCGTCACGGTGCCCAGGTTCCGGTCAATGACCCCGTACTGCTGGTGAGTGCGATGGCCGCCGTCACCGAGCACCTCGGCTTCGGTGTGACCGCTGGCACCGCGTACGAACACCCCTATCCGTTCGCGCGCCGCATGACAACTCTTGATCACCTGACGAACGGCCGGGTCGGCTGGAACGTCGTTACCGGATACCTGCCTTCTGCCGCACGCAACATGGGTCATGACGACCAGCTCGAGCACGATCAGCGCTACGAGGTCGCCGACGAGTACCTCGAGGTGACGTACAAGCTCTGGGAAGGCTCATGGGAGGATGACGCGGTGATCCGTGACCGCGAAGCCGGCATCTTCACCGATCCCGACAAGGTGCACGAGATCGGCCATTATGGCGAACACTTCACCGTTCCCGGCATCCACATCTCAGAGCCCTCTCCGCAGCGCACCCCCGTGATCTTCCAGGCGGGTGCTTCTCCGCGCGGCATCGCCTTCGCCGCAGGCAACGCAGAAGCGATCTTCGTCGCGGCGCCCACGAAGACCGTTCTCGCAGGCACCGTGAAGCGCATCCGTGACGCTCTCGAAGCCGCAGGGCGCGACCGCTACTCCGCGAAGATCTACACGCTGCTGACGATCATCACTGACGAGACGAGCGAGAAGGCCCACGCCAAGCACGAGGACTTCCTCCAGTACGCCAGCGATGAGGGTGCTCTCGTCTTCATGTCGGGGTGGATGGGCATCGACCTCTCGCAGTTCGACCTCGACGAGCCGATCGGCAACGTCAAGAGCAACGCGATCCAGTCGACCGTGGCCAACTTCCAGCAGGCGAACGACGACGGCAAGGAGTGGAAGGTTCGCGACATCGCTCGGCTCGGCAACATCGGCGGTCTCGGACCCCGCGTGGTCGGCTCGCCCGAAGAGGTCGCCGACTTCCTGCAGGACTGGGTCGAAGAGACCGATGTCGACGGCTTCAACCTCGCCTATGCGATCACACCGGGAACCTTTGAGGACATTGTCGAGTTCATCGTGCCTGAACTGCAGCGTCGTGGTGTCTATCAGACCGAGTACACGCCCGGAACGCTTCGCCAGAAGCTGCACGGGCGTGGAGACCGGCTGCCAGACGAGCACCGAGGCGCGGGATTCAGCCTGCGAAACGCGTCGCGCGTCTAATCAGTCAGCGTGATCGGTTCGGTCGGCGGGTTGCCGTGCCGCCTCACCTTGAGCACGCGGTAGCCCTTGCCGGTCGCTGCGCGGTGCACGCTATAACCGGGCTGGAAGGTCGCTGCCAGCCAGCGCTGGAGCGAGTCTGAGCCGAGATTGCGCTGCACGACGAGCCAGGCGTCGCTGTGCTCATCGAGTCGAGGAATCCAGCGCTCCAGCATCCCGTGGAGAACGTCTTTGCCCACGCGGATGGGTGGATTCGAGCGGATTGTTCGAAAGACGACGTCATTGGGAACATCGTCAGGCAGAACCGCGTTGATATTGGTGAGTCCAAGCGCCTCGGCGTTGCGACGGACGAGGTCAAGAGCTCGCTCATTGACGTCGACCGCCCAGACCGTCGAGTGCGGTGCGGCGAGGGCCATGGTGATGCTGATCGGCCCCCAGCCGCTTCCGAGGTCGAGAAAGTCTCCTCCGGGTGGCAGCGGAGGCATGTTGGCGAAGAGGACTGCGGTTCCGGCATCGAGGCGGTCGGGACTGAAGACGCCACCAGCGGTGGTCACTTCGAGGTCACGGCCTGCGAGGGTGACGTTGATCGCCCGCAGGTTCTCCGCACTTGCCGGGGTCGCAGAGAAATAATGATCGGACCCCATACGCCGAGCGTACCGGAGCGGCGGGTTAAGGTTAAGACGCCGAATACAGAAGGCAGAGGATGACGAAGACCACAGACGACGCGCACAGCGACGAAACACTCGACCGCGTGCTCGCGAGCGCAGAGAGGCGCACCGAGGCGAACGTGTTCGGTGCCGCCCAGGCACTGCAGGATGCCTCGACAGCAACCTACGGCCATCGCGATGGCGACCAATGGGATCTTGAGGACCGTCACGCGCTTCGCCGTGTTGGTGGTCTTTCGACCGAGCTCGAGGACATCACCGAGGTCGAGTACCGCCAGCTGCGGCTTGAGAACGTCGTGCTGGTGGGCGTGTATCCGCAGGGTGCACAGGTCGATGCCGAGAATTCGCTGCGCGAATTGGCAGCACTGGCGGAGACCGCCGGTGCTGTCGTTCTGGACGGCGTGTTGCAGCGGCGTCCTCATCCAGACCCCGCCACCTACCTCGGCCGAGGAAAAGCTCAAGAGCTCAAGGACCTGGTTGCAGCGACAGGTGCTGACACCGTGATCGCCGACACCGAGCTTGCCCCGAGCCAGCGCCGCGCTCTGGAAGACGTCGTCAAAGTGAAGGTCATCGACCGCACCACCGTCATCCTCGACATCTTCAGCCAGCACGCGAAGAGCCGCGAGGGCAAGGCGCAGGTCGAGCTCGCACAACTCGAGTACCTGCTTCCGCGTCTGCGCGGCTGGGGTGACTCGATGAGCCGTCAGGCCGGCGGCCAGGTCGGCGCCGGGGGAGCGGGCATGGGATCGCGTGGCCCTGGTGAGACGAAGATCGAGCTCGATCGCCGTCGCATCCGCACCCGGATGGCCCTGCTTCGTCGGCAGATCCGCGATTTCGCGCCCGCACGCGACGCGAAACGCGCCGAACGCAAACGCAACACGATTCCGTCGGTTGCGATCGCCGGCTACACGAACGCAGGAAAATCGAGCCTGCTGAACGCGCTCACGAGCGCTGGCGTGCTCGTCGAGAACGCTCTGTTCGCGACGCTGGATGCCACGGTGCGTCGCTCTATGACCGACGATGGCCGTGTTTACACGTTCACCGACACGGTCGGGTTCGTGCGGAGCCTTCCCCATCAGCTCGTCGAGGCATTCCGATCGACGCTCGAAGAGGTTGCCGACGCGGACATCGTTCTGCACGTCGTCGACGGCGCGCATCCTGACCCTGCGGGGCAGCTGCAGACCGTCCGCGATGTCATGGGCGATGTCGGTGCCCGTGACCTGCCTGAGATCGTCGTGTTCAACAAGGTGGATCTGCTCACGGATGACGACCGGCTCGTGCTGCAGGGCCTCGAGCCGAACGCACACTTCGTGTCGTCTCGCTCAGGGGAGGGCATCGAGGAGCTGCGCGCGGCGATCGATGCAGCGCTGCCGATGCCGGCGGTCGAAGTGCATGCGCTCGTGCCTTACGACCGGGGAGACCTCATCGCCGCGGTGCATGAGACGGGGATCCTGCTTTCGGCGGAGCACGGTGAGCACGGCACTGAGGTGCACGCCCATGTCTCAGAGCGCCTCGCCGCGGATCTGGCGCCCTTCGCACACGCGTGAGCTGGACCCCCGTCAGCGCGCCGAGAAACGAGCCTCAACCGTGGCCGAGATCACGATGTCTTCCGGTTCGTAGGCCATTTCTGCCACCCCGGTATCCGCGGTTGCGGCGAACGCCGCGCCCCGCGCTCTCAACATGGACGGTGCGGGCGCCAGCTCTCGAGAGATGAGTCCGGTGTCGGCGATCTCCACGGGAGTCACCGACTCAAGGCCCAGCGCGGCAGCGTAGGCCTGAGCGCGCTGGACTGCGACACCGACGGCAGCGGAGGCGACCTCACGTTCGACGTCGGCCCGTGTCTGGGCAGTGAGATGCCAGTCCACCCCGCCGATTTCGACGCCATCCCAGGACGAGATCGCTGACACCCAGACCGAGAGCTCGGATGCTTCCATGAAAGTGGGAGCGAAATCGACGCTGGCGCGGTAAACGAGCGCGAGTTGCTTTCCCTCGCTGCTCCACGGCCGTTCGGCGCGGACGGCGAGGCTCTTGCTGGACCAGTCCGTGACAGATCCAACATCCTGCCGCTCGGCGAGGCTCGCACGCACGGGTTCCGCCAGGCTCAGCGCACGCTCGACGACGGACGCGCGCGCAGGGCCTTCGGCGCGCACGGTGACGTGGATGGTGGCCCGCTCGGGCGCAATCCGGGTCTGGTTCTCGCCGCGCACAGTGATGGTGACATCGCTCATGGCTGTGACTCTACGCGAGGAATAGCGTGGGCACGGGTTCCGTTGTATCCTTTGATGCTCGGGTACTTCGGTGCTCGGGTGAGTAATTCCACAGAGTGACAGCGGTCATCTTCGCAAGAAGAACCACGGGGCTGATCGGTTTCGACAGTGCTTGTGAATTCACGTGAAGCGGGCCGAGGATGCAGGGTTATCTCGTGAACGCCCCCTGCAAAAACATAGTTGCCGAAACAAAGCGCAACGACTTCGCCCTCGCTGCATAAGCGAGCCCGATAGTCCGTCAGACCGTATGTGATTCCGATACGGACCCTGGCGTCATTTAGGAATCTTGCTGTGTGACGGCGTCTGGACGTCACGCGGGACTCTTCCCAGGCTGGGCTTGTCGACTTAGGTGTCTGTGACAAAGGTCGGAGCCGAGCAGAACGTCTGCACAGACTGCGCCCGGAGAAGCCGTGGATACTCAGCGTTGGACGGGGGTTCGATTCCCCCCAGCTCCACCGTCCGCTGTCACTGTGGATAACCCCCACGTTCCCTTTACGAGAGTATGGAACGTGGGGGTTTCTTCTTGCGCTCAGACGCAGGAATCTGATCCGTGTCGCGGAGAGCGTCCTCACCGAGCGGTTGTGCGTCAACCCCCTCACGGATTGATGCGCCGCAGGCATATGCTCCCCGGAACGATCGGAGGAGATGAGATGAGCGACCCGCAGAACACACACGGCACCCCGGGACCAGACGAAGAAGCAGACACTGCTTCCGGAGGCACCCCCGATGAGCCGGACAAGGTCATCGAGCAGGAGAGCGAGAGCACCGACGACGAGCATCGGCCGTTGGAGAACCCGTCCGGCGGTTGAGCTGACGTCGAGGTGGACAGACCCTCGCGTTCGGAGCTCCCCTGAACGCGAGGGTCTTCTTCACCTCACGGGTGGGTGATCAGAACCAGGCCCTGTTTTGTATCGGCGAGCGTCACCCAGCCGTCGCCGAACTCGTACGTCATGCCGAAGCCGGCTTCGTCGACCGCGATCGAGAACGATGGGTCTTCTGTTACGTAGTGGTGACCGCCCTCATCAACGCGCGTCCATCCCGCTGACAGCAGCTTCTGCTGCATCCCCGCCGATTCGGATGCGTCCAACGGTGCCCAGCCGAAGACCTGGACGTGATCGGACGCAACGGTGTAGTCACCCCAGACGCACTCCAGTCCGCCCTCAAC
Source organism: Microbacterium zouquanmingi (assembly GCF_052266675.1). Taxonomy (NCBI): domain Bacteria; kingdom Bacillati; phylum Actinomycetota; class Actinomycetes; order Micrococcales; family Microbacteriaceae; genus Microbacterium; species Microbacterium zouquanmingi. The sequence continues at coordinate 289,471 of NZ_JBQPRA010000003.1, read as the reverse complement.
CACTTCGCCGCCGATTCGGAATTCGCGCTCCTTGAACGTCCATCCGTGCGCGTCGAAGATTTCCACGGTGCTGGGCGCGATGAGAGTCTCGCACGTCGCGTCGGCGACCGGTTCGTTCACGGCCTCGGTCTCGACCGGGTCAGGGGATGCCGTCGGAGCGGCGGTTGAGGCGCTCGGGGTCGGAGTTGGTGTTTCGGGAGCAGGTGCGGGCTCTGCGGTGCACGCGGTGAGCACCAGGCCGAGTGCGAGAGCACTGAGAGCGCTCGGGATGCGGCTGTTCATCGGATCTCCGGATCAGTCGTTTGCGTGTGTGAGGGTGAGGAACTCGCCGTGCAGGATGCCGTTGGTCGCCAGTGCCGATCGGTCTGAGATGCTGTCGGCTCCGTCGAACGAGGTGAAGGTGCCGCCGGCCTCCCGCACGATCGGGACGGCAGCTGCGATGTCGTACTCTTTGACGTCGAACTCCGCGACCATCTCAAGTCGTCCTTCAGCCAGCAGCATGTAGCTGTACACGTCGCCGTAGGCGCGGTCGCGCCACACGCGATCGGCGACGCGGAGGAGATCGGGGAGGCGCCCGGCATCCGCCCACTGCGTGATGCTCTGGAAGCTGACCGCGGCATCGTCCAGCGATGCGACGGCGGACGTCTCGAGGCGACGAGGGCCAGAGTGCGTTGCTGTCCACGCGCCTGCGCCGGTTGACGCCCACCAGCGGCGTCCGAGAGCCGGCATGCTGACCACGCCGACCTGAGGCACGCCGTCGACGGCGAGCGAGATCATGGTGCCCCAGAGCGGCACGCCGCGCATGAAGTTCGCGGTGCCGTCGATCGGATCGATGATCCACTGGCGTCGCGCATCGCCCTCGACGCCGAACTCTTCGCCGAAGATGCCGTCGGAGGGGCGCTCCTCCGCAAGAACGGATCGCAGGGCGCGTTCAGTCGCCAGATCCGCGTCTGTCACGTGCGAGCGGTCGGCCTTCGTCGAGATCTTCAGGTCGCTCGCGTCGAAGCGCGGAAGCGACTCGGAATCGGCGGCATCCGCAAGCCGGAGCGCGAGCGCGAGATCGGCAGAGAAGTCGGTGGCGGCGGGTGTTTCGGTCACGTTCTCAGGATAGTCCTGGGGATGCCGACGCGTATGCGGCCTCGATTTCGCATGCGCTGGAGAAGCTGGTAATGTAATTCCTCGGCCGGGGTTCTCCCGGGCCAAGCGCCTCTAGCTCAATGGCAGAGCAATTGACTCTTAATCAATGGGTTCCCGGTTCGAGCCCGGGGGGGCGCACGGATCAGCCTCAGAACACTCTCGCCAGTGTTCTGAGGCTTTTCTGTTTCTCAGGCGAGACCGCGCATTCTTAGGCGCGACCGCGCAGGCGACAGCTCAGGCGACAGCGATGACCTGACCGCCGGTGATCTTCTGCAGCGTCTCGAAGGTCAGCGGCATCACGGTGTGCGGATGTCCTGCCGCTGCCCAGATCTCGTCGAAAGCGCTCAGCGCCTCATCGACGAATGCGCGGAGAGGTGCGGGGTGGCCCACCGGGGCGACACCGCCGATCGCCTGCCCCGTCGCCTCCCGCACGATGGATGCTGGTGCCATTTCTACGTGACTTGCGCCGATGGATGCCGCGACGACGGCGAAGTCCGCCCGGTGCCCTCCACTTGTCATCACCAGGATCGGCTCCCCATCAGCAAGAAGCACCAGACTGTTGGCGATTGCTGCGACGTCGCACCCGATCGCAGAAGCGGCCTCCACCGCGGTGCGTGCGGAATCAGGCAGCACGCGGATCTGCGGCTCGACGCCAGCGGACTCCAGTTGCTGCTTGACGATGCGACTGCGTTCGGGGAGGGGGATACTCGCGCTCATCTGCTCACGGTAGCAATCCCGTGAAGCGGGTCGCGTTATCGGTCAGGTTGCGTCGCCGAGCGTGATGGCCTCAGCATCCTCCGTGGCGGCAACCGCTGGCCCGTCATCGATGCGCGCGAGAATCCCGAGCGAGGGCCCCACGCGCTGGCCGGTTGCGCGCTCGAGCAGGGTGAGCGCGCGCCACTGTGCGGCAGGAGCGTCGTTGTCGGCTTCCTGGGCGGCGATGTACTGCGCATGATGCTTGACGAGAATGAGATGGATGCTTACGATTCAAGTAACCTGAATCAGCTTTCAGGTTTACCCCCAAGACCTTCCAAGGGCGAAAGGCATTCACATGCGAGTTACAAAGAAGCTGCTCCTGAGCTCCGTGGTCGCCACGGCAGCCCTCGTGCTGGCGGCATGCGCACCACAGGCCGCGACTGGTGGGGGTGGTGAAAACGAAGGCGATGGCCCGGCGGAGGTCACCGTCGGTGTCATCACCAGTGAGACAGGACCTCTGGCCGGTTACGGCGAGCAGTATCTCGAGGCGTTCAAGGCAGGCCTTGACTACGCGACTGATGGCACGAACGAGGTGGACGGCACCCAGATCGTTGTCGAGTACCGTGACGATGCGGGAGACCCGGACACAGCTGTGACCGCGGCGAAGGAACTCATCGGCGATGGCGTCAACATCCTCCTGGGGAGCGCCTCCTCTGGTGTCGCGCTCGCGATGGCGGAGCAGGCCGAGCAGAACAAGGTGTTGTTCATCTCCGGGCCGGCTGCCGCCGATGCGATCACGGGTATCAACGAGTACACCTTCCGCTCGGGCCGTCAATCCGCTCAGGACGTTGCAACGGCCGGCACCTTCCTTGACGATGTCGACGGCAAGACGGTCGCTGTGTTCGCGCAGAACAATGCCTTCGGCCAAGGAAACGTGGCAGCGGTCGAGGCGATCCTGGGCGGCCAGGGAGCGACAGTCGCCCCGGTGCTCGTCGCGGAAGACGTGACCGAGTTCACGCCGTTCGCACAGCAGGTCCTCAGCGCGCAGCCGGATCTGGTGTTCGTCGCGTGGGCAGGAGCGACCTCCGGTGCAATGTGGCAGGCAATGAGCCAGCAGGGCGTCCTCGACGAGATCCCGGTGGTCACCGGTCTCGGCGATGCAGCGACGTTCGGCGCATACGGCGAAGCCTCGGAGAAGATCAACTTCCTCAACCACTACTTCGCAGCAGCGCCCGACAACGAGGTCAACACCGCCATGGTCGAATCTCTCGAAGCGGCAGGTGCGACTCCCGACCTGTTCAGCCCGGACGGCTTCAACGCAGCGATCATGCTGGTGCAGGCCGTCAAGGAGGGCAAGGGGGATGTGGATGCGATGATCGCAGCCCTTGAGGGCTTCGAATTCCAAGGGCCGAAGGGAACCAATACGGTGCGTGCAGAGGACCACGCTCTGCTGCAGGACATGTACCAGGCCAAACTGGTCGCTGATGGATCCGGGTTCGTGCCCGAGCTCGTCGCGACCGTCGACGCGGCCGACGTCGCGCCGTAACCGGCGCCCCTGCGATAGAAGGCGAAATTCCCGATGAACGACACCCCAGTCCTGTCCGACCGCAGATCAGATGGCGCGTCACTCCGCGTCGAAGGTCTCGGCCTGCAGATCGGCGGAGCGACGATCCTCAAAGACGTCGATCTCGACATCGCACCCGGTTCCCTCGTTGGGGTCATCGGTCCGAACGGTGCGGGCAAGACCACGCTGTTCAACGCGATCTCGGGCGTGACCCGGCCCACCGCCGGTCGGATCATCCTCGATGGCGATGACATCACCGATCTGTCCGTCCCGAAGCGGGCACGGGCGGGACTGGGGCGCACGTTCCAGACTTCGAGTCTGTTTCCCAAGCTCAGCATTCTCGAGAACGTCCGGGTGGCTGTCCAAGCGGCGCGGGGCGGCAGCTACTCCCTGCTGAAATTCCCGCGACGTGACGATGCGGCGACCACCCAGGCGATCGCAGTGCTCGAACAGGTCGGGCTCGCACACCGCCTGGATACGCCGGCCGGTGATATCAGCCATGGCGATAAACGCAAGCTCGAGATCGCATCGCTGATGGCCACTGACTCACGCCTCGTGCTGCTCGACGAGCCGATGGCCGGAGTCGCCTCGGGCGACGTAGCAGGACTCGTCGGCAACATCCGTGAGATGCAGCAGGCCAGCGGCTGCACCGTGCTCATGGTCGAGCACCACATCGATGTGCTCATGGGACTCGTCGATCTCGTCGCAGTGATGTACTTCGGCACGATCATCGCAGTCGACACGCCGCAGAACATCATGGAGAACCCCACGGTGCAGAGCGCCTATCTCGGAACGGGGGCAACGGCATGACCGACCCCATTCTTCAGGTCCGATCGCTCCGAGCCTCCATCGCCGGTCAGCAGGTCGTCGAGGACGTGACCTTCGACGTGCCGGCCACCGGGATCACCGCGGTACTCGGCCGCAACGGCGTCGGAAAAACTTCGACTCTGCGCGGAATCCTCGGACTCATCTCCCGGCGCGGCGAAGTACTGCTCGAAGGCGAGAGGATCGACGGGCTGCCCACGCACAAGATCGTCCAGCGCGGTGTCGGCTACGTGCCCGAGGACCGCGAAGTCTTCGCAGGCCTCACCGTCGCAGAGAATCTCGCTCTCGCAGAACGGCAGCGAGATCCGCGCCGCGAGTTCGTGGCGGAGCTCTTCCCCGACCTCGTACAGCGCAAGGATCAGCGCGCGGGAACTCTCTCCGGCGGCCAGCAGCAGATGGTCTCCGTCGCACGCGCACTTCTCAACGACAACCGAATCATCCTCGTCGACGAACCCACCAAAGGGCTCGCGCCGAAGATCGTGCAAGAGGTGTCAGAGGCGCTCGCTGAGGCCGCGAAGACTGTTCCGATTCTGCTCGTCGAGCAGAATCTCGACGTGGTCCGCCAGCTCGCTGCCGACGCTATCGTGATTGCCGGCGGTCGGGTCGTGCACACGGGAGATGCGAACGCGATTCTCGACGACCCTGACCTCACCCGACGGCTCCTCGGAGTCAGTTCGGAGGCGCACGCATGAGCGCGCTCATCCTCACCCTCGTCATCGGCGTCGGCCTCGGCGCGCTGTACTTCCTCGTCGCCAGCGGACTGAGCCTGATCTATGGACTCATGCACGTGCTGAACTTCGCGCACGGCGCGTTCCTCACCCTCAGCGCTTTCGTCGGCTGGGCTGTCGCGCAGGCTGTCGGGGCCGATACCTGGCCGGGCTTCCTGCTCTCGATCCTCGTCGGAGCGGTGGTGGGTGGGGTGTTCGCGACTCTCACCGAACTCGTGCTGATCAGACCGCTCTATGAACGACACATCGAGCAGGTGCTCGTCACCGTCGGACTCTCGTTCGCCGCGATCGCCCTGTTCGAGGGCATCTGGGGAACCGATGCCATCAACGTCACAGGCCCATCGTGGCTCGGCCAGACGACGAATGTTCTCGGTGCCAGCATCCCGAACAAATATTGGGTGCTGATCATCGCCGCCGGTCTCGTTCTGGCGGGCCTTGTGCTGTTCCTGAAGAACACGCGATACGGCATGATCATCCGCGCCGGCGTCGAGAACCGCGCCATGGTCACCGCTCTCGGCATCGACGTGCGCCGCTCGTTCACCCTCGTATTCGCGATCGGTGGAGCCGCGGCGGGAATCGGCGGTGTACTCGCCATGCACGCCATGACCTACGTATCCGCCCACCTCGGCTCGACCCTGCTGATCTTCGCATTCATCGTGACGGTCGTCGGCGGCCTCGGCTCGCTTACGGGAGCTGCGATCGCTTCGGTGCTCGTCGCCGTGCTGCAGCAGGTCGCCAACACCTATCTCGGCGGCACCGGCGACTTCATCGTCGTGATCCTGCTCGCCGTCGTCCTGCTCGTGCGACCCGCGGGCCTCATGGGGAGGAAAGCATGATGGCTCTCAAGCGCTTTGCGCCCGCAATCGTCGGTGCAGTTCTCGTCATCGTGATGGCGATCCTGCCGTTGCTCAACCTGTCGCTGCCCGGCATCCTGCCCGGGCCCACGTACACACCGGGTTCGCTCGCTCTCCTCTCTCTGTGCATGGTCTTCGCGGCCCTCGCGCTGTCGTACAACCTGCTGCTCGGCTCGGCGGGCATGCTGTCGTTCGGCCACGCGCTCTATTTCGGCGCTGGTGCCTACGGTCTCGGCATTCTGCTCGATGCCTTTGCCCTTCCGCTGTGGCCGGGCGTGTTCGTCGCAGTGCTGGGCGGCATGGTGGTCGCACTCGTCACCGGCGCAGTCGCGATGCGCGTGAATGGAATTCCCTTCGCGATGGTGACGCTCGCATTCGCTCAGGCCGGCTCTGTGCTCGTCCGACGCAACCAGGCGATCACCGGCGGTGAAGAAGGCCTCGGCCTGCACACCGAGAGCGTGCCCGACTGGTTGGTCGGCGTGATCAACACCCGCAACCTGTACTGGTTCGCCCTCATCGTGCTCGTCCTCGTCTACCTGATCGTGCTCTGGGTCGATAAGTCCCGGCTCGGTCACCTCGCCGCCGCAGCGCGCGAGAACGAACTGCGCGTCGAGGTTCTGGGGCTCCGCCCTGCTCGTGCGAAGCTCATCGTCTTCGTGATCGCCGCCCTCTGCGCGAGCCTCGCCGGCATCGCCTACCTGCTGCTGCAGTCGGGAACTCAGCCCAGCGCGGTCGGCGCCGACCTCACGATCACGGTGCTGGTGATGGTAGTTCTCGGTGGTGTCGGATTCCGCTGGGGCGTGATCGTCGGCGGCGTGCTCTACACGATCCTCGATCAGCGACTCACGGTGCTTGCCAGGGCTGACGGGATTCAGGCGCTGCCCGATTTCCTCCGCATCCCGCTTTCGGAGCCTCTGTTCCTGCTCGGCGTACTGTTCATCCTCGTGGTGATGTTCCTGCCGGGCGGCATCGCCGGGACCGTCGACAACCTGCGTCGCCGTCGCCGTGGCGCCGTTGCCCGCGCGGGCTCGCTCGCAGCGCTTGAAGACAGCGAGTCGCTCGACGCCGAGGTGAGTGTGCGATGAGCTCCGAGCTCGATGGACTGCACACGGTCGGCCGATGGCTGCGCGATCGCGCGGCGTCGAATCCGGCGAAGACCGCGATCGACGACCGCGGTGTGGCTCTGGACTACGCGACGCTCACTCATCGCTCAGAACAGCTCGCGATGCGACTGACGCAGGCCGGGTACGGTGCCGGACAGCGCATCGCCACAGTGTCGGGAAACTCGGCCGATCATGTTGTCGCTTTCTTCGCGTGTGCGTTCCTCGGCATCGCCTTCGTGCCGCTGTCATGGCGCTTGACTCCGACAGAGCTGGCCGAGCTCATCCGTCGGAGCGGCTCTGACCTCGTACTCGTCGAGGACGAGTACGTCGCCCTTGCCGGCGCGGCATTGCGGATGCTGGGCCCGGACGCTCCCGCCTACGTGTTCCTCGGGAGCACAGGGGCCGAGGCCGATGTGCCTCGCGCGCAGGCACCGGTGCCGACGCGTCCCGTGCGTGACGAAGATCCGCTGCTGGTGATCTACACGTCGGGGAGCGAGGCGGCGCCCAAGGGCGTCGTGCTCACTCACGCGAACTGCTTCTGGACGAACATGGCGCTGTCGCAGGCCATGCCGATGGTGTCGACCGACGTCGTGCTGGCGATGCTGCCGCAGCATCATGTCGCCGCGTGGAACGTCCAGCCGCTCCTGGCGTGGTGGGCGGGCGCGACGGTGGTGCTCGAGCGCTCTTTCCAGCCCGACCGAGTGCTGCAGCTGATCTGCGAGCGACGGGTCACGACGATGATGGGTGTGCCGACGCAGTACCGGATGCTGCAGGCGACACCGGGCTGGGCAGACGCCGATTTCTCGTCCCTGCGCCACGTGCTCGTCGGCGGCGCGACGATCCCCGTTGATCTCGCTGAGGCATGGGCAGAACGTGGCGTGGCTTTCACGCAGGGGTACGGGCTCACCGAGGCAGGGCCCAATGTGCTCGCCCTGCCCGCAGCGGAGTTTGCCTCCCACCCCGGAGCTGTCGGCCGTCCCTACCCGTCGGTCGACGTCTGCCTGGTCGACGTCGCCACGCTGTTGCCGCTCGAGGGCGAAGCCACTGGCGAGCTGTGGGTGCGCGGCCCCAGCACGTTCGCTGGCTATCTTGATGATCCGGATGCTACCGCCAGAGCCCACTCGAACGACTGGCTGAGGTCGGGTGACCTCGCGCATCGCGATTCCGAGGGCATCTATCGGATCGTCGATCGACTCAAGGAGATCTACGTCTCAGGGGGCGAGAACGTCGCCCCCGCCGAAGTCGAGCGGGTGTTGAGCGAGCATCCGCTTGTCGCGTCAGTCGCCGTGGTCGGCGCGCCCGACCCGGTCTGGGGTGAGCGCGGCTGCGCGTTCATCGTGGCACGTGATGTGCTGTCAGCCGACGAGCTGCGCGCCTTCGCTCGTGAGCGCTTGGCCGCCTTCAAACTCCCGGCGCGGATCGTCTTTCTCGACGATCTGCCCCGGTCCACGATCGAGAAAGTCGCTCGTGCGCGCTTGCGTGCGATGGCCGCGCAGCTGATGAACGACCAAGCAGAAGAGAGCACTGATGACCGAGTCTTCTGAGACTGCCGCCGTCGATACCTTCGTGTCTCCTGCCACAGGGCGACCGCTCACGAAACGCGGAGAGGCCACCAGAACGAAGCTGCTGGTGGCAGCCGAGTCTGTGTTCGCCGACCTCGGTTACCACGAGGCATCGATCGTGAAGATCACCGAGAGCGCAGGCGTTGCACTCGGCACTTTCTACCTGTACTTCGACAGCAAGCAGAGCATCTTCGAGGCACTCGTCATCGACCTCAACAGCAGAGTGCGGCATTCGATGTCAGAGGCCATGGCTCAGGCGACTGATCGTCTGGAGGCCGAGCGGCTCGGCTTCGAGGGGTTCTTCCGATTCACGGCGGCTCACCCCGCGCTCTACCGTGTCGTTCGCGAAGCCGAGTTCGTGTCTCCGGCCACGCTCAGGATCCACTACGAGCGGATCGTGGAGGGGTACCGCGCGGGCCTGCGCGCAGCTCAGCGAGACGGCGACGTGGATTCTGGGCTCGATGCCGAGGTAGCCGCATGGGCGCTCATGGGTGCGGGAGAGCTGATCGGGATGCGATATCTGCTGTGGGAAAAGGATGCAGCAGGCAACCCTCCCTCTGCGATCGACCCCGCCGTGATCGCCGGTATGACGAGGTTCATCGAGAACGCGCTGCGGCCCAGAGCGACCGCATCCACGCGAGAAGGAGAGCGAGCATGACTGAACAGGATCTGACCGGACGCCGTGCAGTCATCACTGGTGGCGCGAGCGGGATCGGGCTCGCGTGCGCACAGGAAGTCGCGGCACGCGGTGCGCATGTCATCATCGCGGACCTCGATCGTGCTGCGGCCGAGCAGCATGCGGCAGCCCTGGGCGGCGAGGCATGGACAATCGATCTCTCTGAGACGACCGCACTCGATGACCTGAAGCTCGAAGCTGACATCCTGATCAACAACGCCGGGATCCAGCGGGTCAGTCCGATTCAGGACTTCGATCCTGATTCGTTCCGCACGATCACTCGGATCATGCTCGAAGCTCCCTTCCTGCTGATCCGCGCGGCGCTTCCGGGAATGTACGAGCGGGGCTGGGGGCGGGTCATCAACATCTCCAGCGTGCACGGTCTCCGTGCCAGTCCGTTCAAATCCGCGTACGTGGCAGCCAAGCACGGGCTGGAGGGGCTCTCGAAAGTGACCGCTCTCGAGGGCGGAGCGCATGGAGTGACCAGCAACTGCATCAATCCGGGGTATGTGCGCACGCCTCTGGTCGAGAAGCAGATCGCTGACCAGGCGAAAGTGCACGGCATCCCGGAGAGCGAGGTCGTCGAGAAGATCATGCTCACCGAGAGCGCGATCAAGCGACTCGTCACCCCGACCGAAGTCGCATCTCTCGCCGGATGGCTGGCGTCACCGCATGCCGGGATGGTCACGGGAGCCTCGTACACGATGGACGGCGGATGGACTTCTCGATGAGCACACACACCTATCGCACCGTGGATGTCCCGGTGAGCGGGGGAGAGCTGCGTGTCGGCGTCTGGGACCCCGTGGGCGCTCGTGATGACACGCGCGCACTGCTCGCCATTCACGGCGTCACGTCGTCGCACCTCGCGTGGCCGTTCCTCGTCGAGGAGCTGCCCGGGGTGCGTGTGATCGCACCCGACCTGCGTGGGCGCGGGGCGAGCAGGAGCATCACAGGTCCAGCCGGAATGGCCGCTCACGCGGCCGATATGGTCGCCGTTCTGGATGCTTTCGCGCTCGCCACTGTGCCCGTCGTCGGCCACTCGATGGGCGGCTTCGTCGCTGTGGTCCTGGCGCACCTGCACCCGGAGCGTGTGGAGCGCCTGCTCCTCATCGACGGCGGCCTGCCTCTGGATGTGCCAGCGGGTGTGAATCCTGAACAACTGGTATCCCTCATTCTCGGGCCGACGGCAGACCGGCTGTCGAAGCGCTGGAGCAGTGTTGACGAGTACATCGAGGCGTTCTGGAGGCACCACCCGGCGTTCGAGGGGGACTGGAGTGATGCACTCGAGCAGTACATCGCCTACGACCTCGTGAGCGACGGGGATCGATTGCGCCCCGCCACGAGCTACCAGACCACCGTCGAAGACACCATCGATCTGAACCTGGGGTCGGCGTTGACCGAATCGCTCGCGGATCTGCGGCATCCGACGCTGTTCGTCACGGTCCCACGCGGGCTCCAGAACGAAGAGCCGGGACTGTACCCGCCAGCGCACCGCCAGCGTCTGCTCGACGCGTTTCCTGACCTGGTCCACCAGCACATCGATGACCTCAACCACTACACGATCGTCATGAGCGATCGTGGTGCGGCCGCCCTCGCTCCGCTCGTGCGGTCAGCGCTCGAATCTCCGCGAACGCGAGTGGTCTGAGCAGCTCAATGCGAGGTGCGGCTGCTGATGCGAGAGGACAGCTGGTGAGCGTGCGCCAGGAGGGTGCGTCCTAGGTCCGCCAGGCGATCAGCGCCGAAGCGGAATTCAACCCCCGTCAGGCTCAACGCCCATTCCGGCCGTCCAGCGCGGTCGAACACTGCGGCCCCCATGCCCCAGCTGCCGTTCACGATGAGACCGGGGTTCACCGCGTAGCCGCGTTCCTTCGTCTCGGCCAGTCGTCGGCGCAGGGGAGAGAGCCCGTGCGTGCGTCCCCAGCGTTGGCTGAGCTCTGGGTGGCGCTCCAGATACGCATCCACATCGTGGTCAGGGAGAAAGGACAGGATGGCGAGCCCTGCGCTTGCAACGCCGAGGGGGAACCGCACTCCTTCGCTCAGCACGAAGGAGCGGATCGGGAACGCTCCCTCCTCGCGCAGCAGGCAGACCGTCTCGTCCGCGCGGCGCACCGAGAGGAAGGCGCTCTCCTCGGTCTTCACAGCCAGCGAGCGGACGATATCGCGCGCGAGTGCAGTGATGTCGTAACGGGCTGCGGCCACTGATCCCATGAGGAACAGCTCCGGTCCCGGCATCCATCGGGCGGTCTCCTCATCGCGATCGACGAGGCCTTCGGCGCGCAGTGCGCTCAGCAGTCGATGCGCGGTCGATCGGGAGAGATCGGCGGAACGCGCAAGGGACTGCACCGTCGCGCCCTCCTCACCGCTGGACGTCACCAGTCGCAACAGGCGGGCGGCACGCGCCACGGCCTGCGCGCCGGGTACCGTACGATCGTGGGTGTCCATAATGTGGACACTAGTCGGCGATTCGCCCATATCGCAAGAGCGGGTTTCGACCCGAAGCACGCGAAGGCGGATGCTGGAAGAAGACCTCACACGAAGGAGTGCTGCGTGATCGACAAGCAATGGGCCTCGGCTACCGAAGCCGTCGCAGATATCCCGGACGGCGCGTCCCTGGCAGTCGGAGGGTTCGGTCTCTCGGGCAACCCGATCGCGCTCATCGAAGCGCTGCTCGCGCAGGGGACCACGAACCTCAGCGTCGTCAGCAATAACTGCGGCGTGGACGACTGGGGCCTTGGTATCCTGCTGAACGCACAGCGCATCCGAAAGATGACCTCGTCGTACGTCGGCGAGAACAAGGAGTTCGAACGGCAGTTCCTCTCGGGCGAACTCGAGCTGGAGCTCACGCCTCAGGGCACTCTCGCCGAGAAGCTGCGTGCCGGCGGTTCTGGAATCGCCGCGTTCTTCACCCAGACGGGTGTCGGTACGCAGGTCGCCGAGGGCGGTCTGCCGCGTCGCTATAACGCAGATGGCTCGATCGCTGTGGCGTCTCCCGTGAAAGACGTGCGGTCCTTCGAGATCAACGGCGTGGCGAAGGACTTCGTCCTCGAAGAGGCGATTGCGACCGACTACTCACTCGTACACGCCGCGGTCGGGGACCGGCACGGCAACCTCGTCTTCAACAAGGCCGCGCGCAACTTCAACCCGCTGGCAGCCATGGCGGGTCGGGTCTGCATCGCCCAGGTCGAGGAACTCGTCGAACCCGGCGAGATCGATCCAGACAGCGTGCACCTTCCCGGCGTGTTCGTGCACCGCATCATCGAAGTGGGAACCGACATCGAGAAGCGCATCGAGCGTCGCACCGTCACTCAGAGCGAAGGAGCCTGATCATGGCACTCACCCGCCAGCAGATGGCCGCACGGGCGGCCGCGGAGCTCATCGACGGCTCCTACGTCAACCTCGGCATCGGCCTCCCGACACTCGTTCCGAACTACGTCCCCGAGGGCGTCACCGTGGTTCTTCAGTCCGAGAACGGCATCCTCGGTGTCGGACCATACCCGACCGAGGACGCGGTCGATCCCGACCTGATCAACGCAGGCAAGGAGACCGTCACGACGCTTCCGGGTACGGCGTTCTTCGACTCCGCCACGAGCTTCGGCATGATCCGCGGCGGCAAGATCGATGCGGCGATCCTCGGGGCCATGCAGGTGTCGGCCACCGGTGACCTCGCGAACTGGATGATCCCGGGAAAGATGGTCAAGGGGCCCGGCGGCGCCATGGACCTCGTCCACGGCGCAGGGCGCCTCATCATCCTCATGGAGCACGTCGCGAAGGACGGTTCGCCGAAGATCGTGAACGAGTGCTCCCTTCCTCTCACCGGCAGGGGAGTCGCGCACCGCATCATCACGGATCTCGCCGTCATCGACGTGACCGATGCGGGCCTGGTGCTGGTCGAGACCGCGCCCGGCGTGAGCGTGCAGGACATCGTCGACGCGACAGAGCCGCCGCTCACCGTCTCTGAAGAATTGAAGGAGATCTCATGAGTGACATCGTCATCGTCGCGGCCGCGCGCACGCCGCAGGGCCGCCTGAAAGGTCAGCTCGCGTCGTTCACCGCTCCGCAGCTCGGATCCTTCGCGATCAAGGGCGCTCTGGCACAGGCATCCATTGACCCGTCCGCGATCGACGCCGTGATCGTCGGGCAGGTGCTCGCGGCCGGTTCCGGCCAGAACGCCGCACGCCAGGCATCGATCGGCGCCGGTATCGGCTGGGATGTGCCTGCGCATTCGGTGAACAAGGTCTGCTTGTCTGGCCTCACCGCGATCATCGACGCGGCCCGCATGATCCGAACACGGGATGCCACGACGGTGGTCGCAGCAGGCATGGAATCCATGACCCGCGCCCCGCACCTGCTGATGGGTTCGCGCGATGGCTGGACCTACGGAAGCGTGGAGGTGCTTGACCACATGGCCTTCGACGGCCTCACCGACGCGTACGACAACGAGAGCATGGGCGCCTCCACAGAGCGTCACAATGAGCGCTTTGAGCTCACGCGGGAGGCGCAGGACGAGGTAGCCGCACGCTCTCACCAGCGCGCGGCTACCGCGATGGATGCCGGCGTGTTCGATGACGAGATCGTCACCGTCGAGGTACCGCAGCGGCGCGGTGAGCCGATCGTCGTCACCCGCGATGAGGGCGTGCGCCCTGAGACCACTGCCGAAACGCTCAGCAGGCTGCGCGCAGCATTCGCCGACGGCGGATCGATCACTGCGGGCAACTCTTCGCAGATCTCTGACGGCGCATCAGCTGTCGTCGTCACGACGCGCGAGAACGCCGAGGCGCAGGGGTGGCCGGTTCTCGCCACGATCGGCGCGAGCGGACAGACCGCCGGCCCCGACAACTCGCTGCAGGCGCAGCCAGCTCAGGCCATTGTGCGAGCACTCGACAAGCAGGGGCTCACTGCGGCCGATCTCGACCTGGTCGAGATCAACGAGGCCTTCGGCGCCGTCGTCGCACGCTCGCAGACCGAACTCGGCGTTTCGAGCGACATCGTGAACATCCACGGTGGCGGCATCGCGATGGGTCACCCCATCGGCGTCTCCGGCAACCGGCTCGTTGTGCACATGGCGCACGAGCTCGCACGGCGGGGGAGCGGAACCGTGGCCGTAGGGCTCTGCGGAGGCGGCGGTCAGGGTGAGGCGCTCATCCTCACCCGCTGAGATCGAGCCCGCCGCGCCGGGCGCGCACTGAGCACGCCGCGGCGTGGGGAGAGCTCACGAGTGAGTCAGCGGCGGCTCTTGGCGTGCCCTTGGGCATCGGCGAGCGCCTTCTGCGACCGGAACTGAAGCCGCTGAGCCTTCTTCGCCTTCTTGACCGATTGCGGCGAGTCGGCATCGACGAGCTGTCCGGTTCGCTCCCGCCTCATGTCGACGACAGCGCCGATCGCGAGGGAGAGAGTGATGCCCCAGCTCACCCATGAGAGCGCAGCGCGCCAGGTGATCGGTTCATCGCGCGTGCCGCGCAGCAGTGACACTCCTGCGGAGATCGCTGCGATGAGTCCGGTGCTGAAGAGGTAACGCATGGCACCAACCTACCTGCGCTCAGGTGTCCCAGGTAGAATGACTCCGGCGCGTGAGCGCTTGAAGCTGTGTATCTACCGGCCGTCGGCATCCTGACGGAAAGCGGCGACACCTGATCCCGCGTCTTCGAACGCGCGAGAGTCATGATCCAGACACACGCACCCGTTTCGGCGAGTCTCCTTCGACGAACCGGCCTCCCTTACTTTCTGATCGCCTTCGTTGCGCGACTCCCCTTCGCGATGATGGTCGTCGGTGTTTTGACTGTCGTCGTCTCCGCGCGCGGGTCGTTGTCGCTCGGCGGACTGACCTCCGCTGCCGTCGGGCTCGGTACAGCGTGCTTCGGCCCGCTCCTCGGGGCCGCGGCAGATCGTTTCGGTCAACGTCCTGTGCTCATCATTCTCACGATCGTCAACAGCGTGATGCTGGTCGTCTTCGCGCTGGTGGTCTACAGCCCATCGGCAGATGCTCTCGTGCTGGTGGCGGCCATGGGCATCGGAGCATCCGCACCTCAAGTCGCGCCGATGTCGCGTTCTCGGCTCGTGGCGATCATCAGCGAGCAGATACCGGAGAACCGCCGCAGTCGCGTTCTCTCCGGCACGATGTCGTACGAGTCCGCCGCGGATGAGACGGTGTTCGTCTTCGGTCCGTTCCTGGTGGGCATCTTCGGCTCCCTGATCGCCCCTTGGGCTCCGCTGATCGGCGCTGCAGCACTCACGCTCATCTTCGTGGGGGCCTTCGCCCTGCATCCGAGCGGCCGCCATGTGTCAGCCGACCGCGACGACGACGGTCGTGCGCCCTCCGCGGCCTCAGAACTGCTTCGGCCGAACCTGCTCATCGTGGTGATCGGAATCCTCGGTGTCGGTCTCTTCTTCGGCACGATGCTCACGTCGTTGACGGCGTTCATGGCTGATCGTGGTGCGCCGGAAGAGGCAGGTCTCCTCTACGGGGTCATGGGTGTCGGATCGGCACTCCTCGCGCTCGGGGTCGCATGGCTTCCGCCGCGATTCTCACTGCGGGCGCGCTGGCTGGTGTTCTCTGGCATCCTTCTGGCGGCGTCGTTCCTGCTTCCGTTCGCCGACTCGCCCGTCACGATGGCGTGGGCTCTGGCAGCGATGGGCATCGGGATCGGACCGACCCTGGTGACGCAGTACAGTTTCGGGGCTGCGCGCAGCCCGCTCGGACGATCGGCGACAGTGATGACGATGCTCGGCTCAGGGGTGATCGTCGGGCAGTCGATCGGATCCGCTGTCACCGGTGAGATCGCGCAGAGCTTCGGCACGCAGGCGTCGCTGCTTCTGCCCATCGCTTCCGCGGCGATCGTGCTCTTCGCAGGCATCCTGAACTGGTTCGCCAGCCGCACCCATCCCCGCAGTCGATAGCCTGGGGGTTCATCACCGGCATCGAGGAGCTCCCATGGACACCGCAGAATTCGTCGTCGTCGCAAACAGGCTTCCGGTCGACAGAGTGGTGGGGGAGCACGGCGAAGAGATCTGGCGCACGTCCCCAGGTGGTCTGGTCGCTGCCCTTGAGCCAGTGATGCAGAACGTGGACGGCGCGTGGGTGGGGTGGGCCGGGCAAGCCGACCTCGAGCTCGAGCCGTTCGTCGAGGACGGCATTCGGCTCATCCCGATCGCGCTCAGCGAGGCGGAAGTCGCCGAGTACTACGAGGGCTTCGCGAACGACACGATCTGGCCTCTGTACCACGACGTGATCGCACCTCCCCAATACCACCGGGAGTGGTGGGATGCCTACGTCACAGTGAACCGTCGCTTCGCAGAAGCCGCGGCGGCAGTCGTGGCAGAGCATGGCACGGTCTGGGTGCACGACTATCAGCTCCAGCTCGTGCCCGAGATGGTGCGCGCGCTGCGGCCGGATGTGACGATCGGCTACTTCCACCACATCCCATTCCCCGCACACGGCCTGTACGCCCAGCTGCCGTGGCGCGACCAGGTGCTGCGCGGCCTGCTCGGCGCCGACGTGATCGGCTTCCAGCGCGCTCAGGACGCGGTCAACTTCCTCACCGCAGTGCGGCGTCGCTTGCAGCACGAGGTCAAGGGATCCATCGTCACCGTCCCAGGCGAGAGCCGCTCGCGCCCAGTGCTCGCCAAAGCCTTCCCGATCTCCATCGACACCTCGCCGTATCTCGAGCTCATCGAAAAGCCCGAAGTGCGCGCTCGTGCAGCCGAGATCCGCGAGAGTCTGGGCAACCCGAAGCGCATCCTGCTCGGCGTCGACCGCCTCGATTACACCAAGGGCATCCGCCATCGCATCAAGGCGTACGGCGAGCTTCTCGCCGAGGGGCGCCTCCACGTCGAAGACGTGACGCTCATCCAGGTGGCCAGCCCGAGCCGTGAGCGCGTCGACGCCTACGTGCACCTGCGCGACGAGATCGAGCTGGCGGTGAGCCGGATCAATGGCGACACCGACACGATGGGGCACAGCGCGATCAGGTACCTGCATCAGGGATTCCCCCGCGAAGAGATGGTGGCCCTCTATCTCGCCGCCGACGTGATGCTCGTGACGGCGCTGCGTGACGGGATGAACCTCGTCGCCAAGGAGTACATCGCCACCAGGGCCGACAACCGCGGAGTTCTCGTGCTCAGCGAGTTCACGGGTGCAGCAGACGAGCTGCGCCGGGCCGTCCGAGTGAACCCGCATGACATCGAAGGCCTGAAGGATGCGATCATGGCGGCCGTCGAAATGACACCTGGCGAGCAAGGCCGACGCATGCGTCCGCTTCGCAAGCGGGTGCTCGAGCACGATGTGAATGCGTGGTCGTCCTCATTTATCAAGGCCCTCGCCGAAGTACACGCGCGGCACGCATGAGAGAAGAGATGAAATGACACACCGCTGGAATCGTGAACCCGCTGACGAGGCTCTGACCGCCATCGCGCGCACAGAACGCCTGGTCGTCGCTTTGGACTTCGACGGCACAGCATCTCCGCTCGTGCTCGACCCGATGGCGGCGCGCGCACTGCCCGAGGTGAAAGTCCAGCTAGAGCGGTTGGCGGCCCTGCCGGACACCTTCGTCGCGTACGTCTCAGGGCGCAGCATGAATGACCTGCGAGTGATCGCCGAGCACACGGATGACTCCGCCATCGCTCTGGCAGGATCGCACGGTGCGCAGTACTGGTTCCCAGGCCTCGGGGAGGTCGACATCGCGGACGCGGTGATGGAAGACGGCGCGCGCGAAAGCCTGTGGGCGGCTGCGCAGCCCATCGTCGACCGCTACGAGGGCGCACAGCTCGAGCCGAAGACGTTCGGCATGGGAATCCACACCCGCCGTGCGACGCCTGAAGCGGAGGCTGCGGTCTTCACTGAAGTCGACGCGCTCGTGGCCGAGCAGTTCCCGCACTGGCGACGCAGGGCTGGGCATCGCGTTCTCGAGTTCTCATCGCGCGTGGAAGGCAAGGATGCGGCGATGACTGTTCTTCGCGAACACTTCGATGCCACCGGCATCCTATTCGCCGGAGACGATGTCACCGACGAAGACGCCATGCAGGTGCTCGGCGCCGGAGATCTCGGCGTTCGTGTCGGACCCGGTGAATCATCCGCTGTGCTGCGTGTGGACACTCCACAAGACATCGCGGCTCTTCTGGAGGTGCTCGCGTCCGAACGCTCCTCCCGACGGGAATAGACTGCCGTCATGTCCTCGCAAGATCCTTCTTCACACGCGTCCCCAGACATCAAGCCCCGCAGCCGTGTCGTCACCGACGGAATCGAGGCGACGACCTCCCGAGGCATGCTTCGTGCCGTCGGCATGGGGGATGAGGATTGGGACAAGCCGCAGATCGGTATCGCATCCAGCTGGAACGAGATCACACCCTGCAACCTGAGCCTTGATCGCCTTGCGCAGGGCGCCAAAGAAGGCGTGCACTCCGGAGGCGGGTACCCGCTGCAGTTCGGCACGATCTCGGTGTCGGACGGCATCTCGATGGGCCACGAAGGCATGCATTTCTCGCTGGTGTCGCGCGAGGTCATCGCCGACTCTGTCGAGACGGTCATGATGGCTGAGCGGCTTGACGGCAGCGTGCTGCTGGCAGGGTGCGACAAGTCGATCCCCGGCATGCTGATGGCCAGTGCTCGCCTCGACCTGTCCAGCGTGTTCCTGTATGCCGGCTCCATCGCTCCCGGATGGGTCAAGCTCTCGGACGGCACCGAGAAGGACGTCACGATCATCGACTCCTTCGAGGCCGTCGGTGCGTGCCGCGCGGGTCTCATGAGCGAAGAAGATCTCAAGCGCATCGAGTGCGCGATCGCGCCCGGCGAGGGCGCCTGCGGTGGCATGTACACCGCCAACACCATGGCATCGGTCGCGGAAGCACTCGGACTCAGCCTGCCCGGCTCTGCCGCACCGCCCGCCGCAGACCGCCGTCGCGACTACTTCGCGCACCGCTCGGGTGAAGCAGTCGTCAACCTGCTTCGCCAGGGCATCACGACACGTGACATCCTCACGAAGGAGGCCTTCGAGAACGCGATCGCACTCGCCATGGCGCTCGGGGGCTCGACCAACGTCGTGCTGCACCTGCTGGCGATCGCCCGTGAGGCGGACGTCGAGCTGAACCTGCACGACTTCAACCGCATCGGTGACAAGGTCCCGCACGTAGCCGACATGAAGCCGTTCGGTCAGTACGTCATGAATGACGTCGACCGTCACGGCGGCATCCCCGTCATCATGAAGGCCATGCTCGATGAGGGGCTGCTGCACGGCGACGCCCTCACCGTCACGGGCAAAACGCTGGCCGAGAACCTCGCAGACCTCGACCCGCAGCCGATCGACGGCGAGGTCATCCACACCTTCGACAACCCGATCCACGCCACCGGCGGCCTGACGATTCTGCACGGATCCCTCGCACCGGAAGGCGCGGTCGTGAAGACCGCCGGCTTCGACGCCACGGTGTTCGAGGGCCCGGCGCGCGTATTCGAGCGCGAGCGGGCCGCGATGGATGCCGTCGCGAACGGCGAGATCAACGCCGGCGAGGTCATCGTCATCCGCTATGAGGGTCCGAAGGGCGGACCCGGCATGCGCGAGATGCTCGCCATCACCGCGGCCATCAAGGGTGCGGGGCTCGGAAAAGATGTACTACTCTTGACTGACGGACGATTCTCAGGCGGCACAACCGGCCTGTGCATCGGCCACATAGCACCCGAAGCGGTGGACGCAGGTCCTATCGCCTTCGTGCGCGATGGTGATCTGATACGGGTCGATATCGCAGCTCGCTCTCTTGACTTACTCGTCGATGAGGCAGAGCTCGCATCCCGCCGCTCTGGCTGGGAGCCGCTTCCCCCGCGCTATACCCGTGGCGTTCTGGCCAAGTACTCGAAGCTCGTGCGCTCCGCTGCGCAGGGCGCGACGACCGGCTGACACTGAGACAGGCTCAGGACCGATGGCAGGTTCGAGCGCTGACGACATCTGAGATCACCAAGGAAAGACATGACTGCTGACTCTGTTTCGGCCGTTCCACGGCCACCGTCCCCGAAGGCATCCGCCCCAGAGCTCACCGGCGCAGAAGCTGTCGTCCGTTCGCTGGAGCTGCTGGGAGTGACCGACGTGTTCGGCCTTCCTGGGGGTGCGATCCTCCCCGTCTACGACCCGCTGATGGATGCCAAAGACCTGCGTCACATCCTCGTGCGTCACGAGCAGGGCGCAGGACACGCGGCAGAGGGCTACGCATCGGCATCGGGCAAGGTGGGCGTGTGCATTGCGACCTCAGGGCCTGGCGCGACCAACCTGGTCACCGCGATCGCCGACGCATACATGGACTCCGTGCCGCTGCTTGCGATCACCGGACAGGTCTTCTCGAGCCTGATGGGCACGGACGCCTTCCAGGAGGCGGACATCGTCGGAATCACGATGCCCATCACAAAGCACTCGTTCCTCGTCAAGGACGCCGCGGACATCCCCGGCGCGATCGCTGCAGCGTACGAGATCGCTTCGACGGGGCGTCCTGGGCCCGTGCTCGTGGACATCACGAAGGACGCACAGCAGGAGACCGCTCCGTTCATCTGGCCGCCGAAGGTCGATCTGCCGGGCTACCGTCCGGTGACGAAGGCGCACGGCAAGCAGATCCAGGCCGCTGCAACACTGCTCGCCGAGGCGAAGAAGCCGGTGCTCTATGTCGGTGGTGGTGTCATTCGCGGGCGGGCGGCTGCTGAGCTGAAGGAACTCGCAGAGTCCACGGGTGCTCCCGTCGTGACCACGCTGATGGCGCGGGGTGCGTTCCCGGACTCGCACGAGCAGCACCTCGGCATGCCTGGAATGCACGGCACCGTCCCCGCAGTGCTCGCGCTTCAGGAATCCGACCTCATCGTCTCGCTCGGTGCGCGCTTCGACGACCGAGTGACCGGAAAGGTCGCTCTGTTTGCCCCGCACGCCAAGGTCGTGCACGTCGACATCGACCCGGCCGAGATCTCCAAGATCCGCACCGCCGACGTGCCGATCGTGGGCGATGTCCGCGATGTCCTCATCGATCTGGATGCCGCGTTCCGCGGAACCATCGGCACCACCAAGCCCGACATCTCGGACTGGTGGTCCTACCTCGACGGCCTTCGCGACGAGTTCCCGCTCGGGTACTCGGAACCCAGCGACGGTCTGCTCGCGCCGCAGTACGTGATCCAGCGCATCGGAGAACTGACCGGACCGGAGGGCATCTACGCCGCCGGCGTCGGACAGCACCAGATGTGGGCCGCGCAGTTCATCAAGTATGAGCGCCCCAACGCCTGGTTGAACTCCGGTGGCGCCGGCACGATGGGCTATTCAGTCCCTGCAGCCATGGGCGCCAAGGTCGCAGAGCCCGACCGCGTCGTTTGGTCGATCGATGGCGACGGCTGCTTCCAGATGACCAACCAGGAGCTCGCCACCTGTGCGATCAACAACATCCCGATCAAGGTTGCGATCATCAACAACTCCTCCCTGGGGATGGTCCGCCAGTGGCAGACCCTCATCTACGGCAGCCGGTACTCCAACACCGACCTGAACACCGGACACGACTCCATTCGGATCCCGGACTTCGTCAAGCTCGCCGACGCATACGGCTGCCTTGCGATCCGAGTCGAGAAGGAAGAAGACGTCGACGCCGCGATCAAACTGGCCCTTGAGACCAACGATCGCCCGGTCGTCATCGACTTCGTCGTCTCCGCCGACGCGATGGTGTGGCCGATGGTGCAGCAGGGCCTGAGCAACAACTACATTCAGTACGCACGCGATCATGCCCCCGCGTTCGATGAGGAGATCTGAACCATGTCGAAGCACGTGCTGAGCCTCCTTGTCGAGGACACGCCGGGCCTGCTGACGCGCGTCGCAGGACTCTTCGCGCGACGCGGATTCAACATTGAATCACTTGCGGTCGGTATCACCGAAGTGCCGGGCATCTCCCGCATCACGGCGGTGGTCGACGTCGAAGAGCTGCCGCTCGAGCAGGTGACCAAGCAGCTGAACAAGCTGATCAACGTCATCAAGATCGTCGAGCTCGAGCCGGCGAGTTCGGTGCAGCGCCAGCACGTGCTGGTGAAGGTGCGCACCGACAACACGACGCGCTCGAACGTGATCGAGGTCGTCAACCTGTTCCGCGCGTCGGTCGTCGACTACGCCTCTGATGCACTGGTGATCGAGGTCACCGGAGATCGCGGCAAGGTCGATGCGCTGCTGCGCGCGCTCGAGCCCTTCGGCATCAAGGAGATCGCGCAGTCTGGTCTTCTCGCCATCGGCCGCGGTGGCAAGAGCATCACGGAGCGCGTTCTGCGCGGCTGACCCTTCGACAAGCTCAGGGACCGACGTCCCGATCAACCACAATCAAGGAGAAATACAACGTGAGTACTGAGATCTTCTACGACGACGACGCCGACCTGTCCCTCATCCAGGGCAAGAAGGTCGCAATCGTCGGCTACGGCTCGCAGGGCCACGCCCACGCGATGAACCTGCGCGACTCGGGCGTCGAGGTCACCATCGCGCTGAAGGACGGCTCGAAGTCGATCGCCAAGGCTGAGGAGGCCGGCTTCTCGGTCAAGAACGTCGCGGATGCCACCGCTTGGGCCGACGTCATCATGATCCTGGCTCCGGACCAGCACCAGCGCACGATCTACTCGGAGTCGATCGCCCCGAACCTCTCCACGGGCAAGACGTTGGCGTTCGCCCATGGCTTCAACATTCGCTTCGGCTACATCGACGCTCCTGAGGGCGTTGACGTCATTCTCGTCGCTCCCAAGGCTCCTGGACACACCGTGCGCCGCGAGTTCGTCGCAGGCCGTGGCATCCCGGACATCATCGCCGTCGAGAAGGATGCTTCGGGTCAGGCCTGGGCGCTTGCGCTTTCCTACGCGAAGGCCATCGGCGGAACGCGTGCCGGCGTCATCAAGACGACCTTCACCGAAGAGACCGAGACCGACCTCTTCGGCGAGCAGGCTGTGCTCTGCGGTGGCATGAGCCACCTCGTGCAGGCCGGCTTCGAGACGCTCGTCGAGGCCGGCTACCAGCCGCAGATCGCCTACTTCGAGGTGCTGCACGAGCTCAAGCTCATCGTCGACCTCATGTGGGAGGGCGGTATCGCCAAGCAGCGCTGGTCGATCTCCGACACTGCTGAGTACGGCGACTACGTCTCCGGTCCCCGCGTGATCGACGCTCGTGTCAAGGAGAACATGCAGGGCGTTCTCGCCGACATCCAGTCCGGTGCCTTCGCCAAGCGCTTCATCGAGGACCAGGACAATGGTGCGAAGGAGTTCCAGGAACTGCGTGCCAAGGAAGAGAAGCACCCGATCGAGGTGACTGGCAAGGAGCTGCGTTCGCTCTTCGCTTGGAAGCAGCAGGACGAGGATTACGTCGACGGCTCTGCCGCGCGCTGATCCACCGCTTCGAAGAAAGGGCGCCCCTCGCGGGGCGCCCTTTCTCATTATTCCGCGGGATTCCGCGTCGACTCACCGGGTGAGTTCTTCGAGCACCTCGACGACGTGACGATAGGGCTTGCCGGTTGCACGGGTCATGCCGATCTCACAGGTCCGGTTCGCCGAGACGAAGGCATCGAAGCCGCCGCGCTCGGCGTCGGCCTCAGTCAGTTCAGCCGTTTCAACGGCCGTCGCGCTTTCGGTGAGCTCAGGGTGCAGCATCCCGCGGTCGCCGGCGAATCCGCAGCATCCCCACCCGTCCGGGACGTACACCTCGTTCGCCACCGCTGCCGCAAGTGCGGTCAGCGCTCCCGTCGCCCCGAGAGCGGTGGTCGAGCACGTCGGGTGCACCGCAATCGATTCGAGCTTCGCTGAAACAGTGAGCCGGGGGAGCACCTCTCGCGCGACGAAGGTGGTCGCATCTTCTATGCGCATTCCGGAATATTCCGGATACTCTGCGAGCGACTTCGCCAGCATCACGTGCAGTCCCTCCGTGCACGAGGCGGCGTCGCAGACGATCGGGAGCTGGCCGTGACGGCTCGCCTCCCAGAGGTTGGAGAGCACGCGCTCGGTCATCCGGTCGTAGCCCGAGAGCTGCCCCTTCGACTTCCACGGTGTGCCGCAGCAGAGGCTGCCTGCGTCCTCTGGGATCACAATGGGGATGCCGGTGCGATCGAGCAGCGCGCGCACGGCGTCGCGCGAGCCTTCACCATGACCTTCCGGTCCGAACATCGTCCCGATGCATGCGCCGAAGAACACCGCCTGTGCGTCAGCGGGATTCGACGCCTTCGGGGCGGGCGAGCCGCCGCGGGGGAGGTCTCCGTCGTAGAGCGGCACAGTATCCGCGCCGAGAACCGCTCGTCCGAGCTGCGTGGCTCCGCGCACGAGCTGAGCGGGCAAGGCATCCGCGATCGTGAGCGCAACGCCCCCGATCCGCGTCACCGCGCCCCAGCCCCGGGCTGCAGCATCCCACACGCCGTCCTCGAGCTTCGATGCCTCTTCGGCGCGCAGCCGGCGCACCAGATCTCCGGTGTTGATGTCGACCGGGCAGGCCACCGCGCACATCCCGTCGACGGCGCAGGTCTGCACCCCGTCGTAGTCGTAGTCGGCACGCAGATCCTTCAGGAGCTCAGTATCGCCCTGCTCTTCTGCCCACGCCATGTCACGCCGCAAGACGATCCGCTGGCGGGGAGTGAGGGTGATGTCCTTGCTCGGACACGTGGGCTCGCAGTATCCGCACTCCACACAGCGATCGACTTCGCTCTCGACGGTCGGCACGCGCTTGAGGTCCTGCAGGTAGGACTCGGCGTCCTCGGAGAGCACGACCCCGGGGTTCAGGATCCCCTGGGGATCGACCAGGCGCTTGATCTCCCACATCAGGTCGGTGAGGAAATCTCCGTATTGGCGACGCACAAACGGCGCCATGATCCGTCCGGTGCCGTGTTCAGCCTTCAGCGACCCGGCCTGTGCGAGCACGAGGTCCACGAGATCATCGGTGAAGCGGCGGTACCGCGCGAGGCTCTCCGCATCGTCGAAGCGCTCCTTGAGGAGGAAGTGCACATTACCGTCTTTGGCGTGGCCGAAGATGACGCAGTCTTTGTAGTCGTGGATGGCGAACAGCTCGATCAGCCGCTCGCACGTCGCCAGCAGCCTGTCGACCGGAACGACGATGTCTTCGAGCAGTGCGGTCGTGCCGGACGGGCGGGCACCGGCGACGGCCGTGTACAGGCCCTTGCGGACACTCCACAGCGAGGCGCGCTGGGCGGCATCGGTCGTCAGCGCGGGTTCGACGGCGAGGGGGAGGGCGCGGAAACGGCCCAGGGCGCGCTCGCTCTTCTCGACGAGCTCGTCCGGATCGGACGCATGCACCTCGACGAGGAGCGCTGCGTGCGCGTCGACCGTGATGCTCGCGATGGATGTGGGGACATCGCTCAGCCCCTGTGCGACGCGGAGCGATGCGGCATCCATCAGCTCGATCGTTGCGAGGTGCTGCGCGACCAGATCGGGAAGAGCTCCCATGGCATCCGCGAGGGATTCGAAGACGAGCAGTCCCGTGGCGATCTGCGGGCGCACCTCCACAGTGCGGAACCGGGCTTCGGCGACGAACGCCAAGGTGCCCTCGGATCCGATCACGAGGTGTTCGAGAATCTTCACCGGATCATCGAAATCGACCAGTGAGTTCAGCCCGTAACCCATCGTGTTCTTCATCGAGAACTGTCGGAGGATGAACTCGACCGACTCCGGGTCGGCGAGAAGCCGTTCTCGCAGAGTCAGCAGGCCCTCCGCGAGGGCCGGCTCCGCGGACTGGAGCTGCTCGAGCGCGTCGGGCGCGCCGGTGTCGAGAACGGTTCCGCTCGGCAGCACGAGCAGCAGCGAATCTACCGTCTGATACGAGTTCTCCGTGACACCGCAGGCCATACCGCTGGAGTTGTTCGCGATGACGCCACCGATCGTGCACGCGATCTCGCTCGCGGGATCAGGGCCGAGCTTTCGCCGGTAGCGGGCCAGACGCGTATTGACCTGGCGCACGGTGGCGCCCGGCTCGACGCGAACCAGACGCCCTTCGTCTTCGACGTGGATGCCGCGGAAATTGCTTCGAGTGTCGACGAGGACATCACCGGATACGGCCTGACCAGAAAGGCTCGTCCCGCCCGAACGGAAAGTGAGCGTTCGCCCAGCGGCGCGCACGGCATCGAAGGTGCGAGCGACTCCGGCGGCGTCTTGCGGGGTGAGGACGGCGTCGGGGATCAGGAGGTAGTGCGACGCGTCATGCGCTCGCGCGAACCGGTCGATTGAGCGCGAGGAGATCGCCGTCTGGGAGCCGAGTCGCTCAACGTCGAGCGGATGCGCGAGAGTCGTGGACACGACAGCCTCCAAAAGTTGTCTGACAAGAATACAGGGGAGTCTAGTCTCGTCTAGGCTCATGATGTGACAAGCACGGATGAACCCCTCGGCATCGTCGGAGTCGTCGACGCTGTCACGCGTCGACTTCGCTCGCAGATCCTCTCCGGGGAGATCGCCGCTGACGCCGCACTGACCGAGGCGAAAGTCTCAGCATCCTTCGGCGTCGCCCGACCCAGCGCGAAAGCAGCGATCGAACAGCTCGTCGCCTCTGGGCTGTTGGTGCGCACAGCGCATCGTTCCGCGCGGCTCGTGGCGATCGATGCGGCGATGGTGCACGACGTCTACCGCACCCGCACGAGGTTGGAGAGCGCGGCCCTGCGCGAGCTTGCGGCAGGCCGGAGCGTTGTTCCCGCTGCCGCGCACGCGAACGCAGAGATCTTCGCGATGGATCCAGGACCGGATGCTGCAACCGTCGAACCTGACCTTCGCTTTCACACTGCGCTCATCGACGGCATCGCGAGCCCGCGGACTTCACGCATGTATGCCAGCGTGCTCGACGAGGTGCGCCTGTGCATGGCGCAGGTGCAGAATCGAAGACTGCTCGATGCGCGCGACATCGCCACGCAGCACGCTGACATCCTCGACGCTGTCGCGGCAGGCGATGGCGAACGCGCTGCGGCGCTGCTGGCCGCGCATCTCGGCGCGGCCGAACAGCGCCTGGTCGAGGCGTTGGGGGAGTGCACGCACTCCGAGTGAGGCTATTCGCTCTCGCTGCCCGACGCGTCCTGAATCTCGATCGGGGCATCCGCAGGGTCCGCCCAGACGGGAGCGGGGAGCATGGTGTTCACCGCTCCGCCCTGGATCGCGCGGAGTGCATCAGCGATCTCGTCGGCATTCTCCGGCACCGCGAGGCCGCACGTGCGCAGCTCAGAGGCGAACTTCAGCGTCAGACGGATCTTTCCCGCTTCGATGGCCTGCGCCGTCGTGCCGGTGCGCTTCTCGCTGCCGGTCTGGATGTCGGAGACCTCTTCGCACACGTGGTAAACGGATCCACCGTCGACCCAGACGACCTCGTCCTGTCCGAGCAGCTGGATGACCGTCGACTGGTCGGCGGTGTACTGCTCTACCGATGACGGGTTGTAGTCGATGCCGAGCGCGACAGCAGCGATGGCGAGAACGACACCGACGATGCCGGCCGTCGTCTTCTGCCCCTTGTCCATGTCCTTGTTGAGGAAGATCAGGATGACCAGCGGCAGGAACGCGATGACAGCGATGATCGCGCCCAGCTGATTTTGGACGAAGAACCTCACCGTGTCGGACTTCTTCGCCGGATCGAGCTTGTTCGCCTTCTTCCAGAGGAAAGAGCCGGTGATCGACAGCGCAGCGATCACGACCAGCACCACGATCAGGGTGATGAACGCCCACTGCGGGAACTGAGCGGAAACGCCCTGTTCCTCGAGCAGGCCGGTGTCGGCGTTACGAACGAGGACACCGTCCTCGCCGACGTATTCGCGCTGACGAAGCAGCCAGAAGATGGCCACGGCCTCGGCTGCGATCGCGACGGCCCAGAGCACCACCGCGATCCAGCGGAACATCGTGGCCTTCTGCTTCGCCTCCGCGGTCGGGGTCCAGGTACGTTCCGTCGTCGCTGCGACGTCGGATGCGGGCGACTTCTTCTTGTGTTCTGCCACGGTGGATCCCCCTTGTGATGCTGTGAACTCCCTGAGCATATCGGCAGCGCTTGCGGGTAGCTACGCTGGAGCCATGACATCGGATGCGGACGACGCGCTTTCCTGGGAAGGCGATGACGGTCACCCAGATCAGAAGAGCGCGGCCGAGGCCGAGCGCGAGCCAGTACTCCCGAAGGGCTGGAAGGCCGTCGGCAAAGACAGTACAGCGGTAGAAGATTCCGGTTCGGACGGCGCCATCGTCGACTCGGAGGAACCGCCCGCATTGAGCACTCCAATGCTGCTGCTGGCGGGGATCATGGGCGGGATCTACTTGCTCTACACGATCGGATGGATCATCGGGGGCTTCCGCCTGCAGGTGGGCGCGCTCTTCCTCATCCCAAACGTGATGTACCAGGTGGGCGTCTGGGCGGCAGTGCTGGCGCCAGCACTGTGGTTCACCGCGGTATGGCTGCTCACCCGTCACTCGCCATCCTGGCAGCGCATCCTCTGGCTCCTGGTGGGGGTCGTGCTGCTTGTGCCATGGCCATTCGTTATGACGGGGGCGGTGGGAGCATGAGCGAGCAGACTGTGCAGAGCAGGCCTTCGCTGGGCATTCTGAAGACGATCATCATCGGTGCCGCAGGTCTCTTCTACGCCTACGGTGTGTGGAATGCGATCGCGTATCTCGTGACATTCGCGCAGCTGGGGCTGAACGCGTACGGCTGGTTCGTGCTGATCTTCTCGGTGCTGTTCCCGATCCTCGTGTTCGCCGGGGCATTCGCTCTCGGCAGACGGCGCACTGCGCTGGAGCTCAGCGTGGTGATGATTGCGGGGCTCGGGTTGGTCGCGGTGTTCTGGATCAACGTCGTCGCCCTCAGTGCGGTCAACCCGCTGTCGTTGACCTCGTGACCCCGCGCGTCACATGAACGGAGTGGGCGCAAGGCTCAGGTAGGGTGGACACGATCGCGCCCCCGACGGTGTGCGGCGCATCGATCCCCATCCGCGCTGTGCCGCCAACTCGAAGGATCCGCCTGTGCCAAAGCCCGTCGTGCTCATTGCCGAAGTCCTCTCACCCGCAACGATCGAGGCGCTCGGCCCCGACTTCGACGTCCGTCAGGTGGACGGCACGGATAGAGAAACGCTGTTCTCGGCGCTGGCAGATGCAGACGCGGTCTTGGTGCGCTCGGCGACCAAGATGGATGCTGAGGCTCTCGGCCACGCCCCCAAGCTCAAGGTGATCGCACGTGCCGGCGTCGGCCTCGACAACGTAGACATCGCGGCTTCGACCAAGGCCGGGGTCATGGTGGTCAACGCCCCGACCTCGAACATCATCTCTGCCGCAGAGCTCACCTGCGCTCACATCCTGAGCCTTGCCCGCCACGTGCCCGCCGCCAACGCATCGCTCGCAGGCGGAGCGTGGAAGCGCAGCTCGTACACCGGCACCGAGCTGTTCGACAAGACGCTCGGCATTGTCGGCCTCGGTCGCATCGGCGCGCTCGTCGCCGCGCGCATGCAGTCGTTCGGCATGAAGATCGTGGCGTACGACCCCTACGTGACAAGTGCTCGCGCCCAGCAGCTCGGTGTCGAGCTGCGCACCCTCGATGAGCTCGTGGCCGAGGTCGACTTCCTCACCATCCACATGCCGAAGACCCCCGAGACCACGGGAATGATCAGCGCAGAGCAATTCGCTGCGATGAAGAACACGGCGTACGTCATCAACGTCGCCCGTGGCGGCCTGATCGACGAGGTCGCACTGCGCACCGCCCTGCAGAACGGCGAGATCGCCGGGGCCGGCCTCGACGTGTTCACCTCCGAGCCCCCTGCAGAGGGCGGCTCTGCACACGACCTGCTCGCGTTGCCGAACGTCGTCGTCACCCCGCACCTGGGAGCCTCGACCGACGACGCGCAGGAGAAGGCGGGCATTTCGGTGGCCCGCTCGGTCAAGCTCGCGCTCGAAGGAGACCTCGTCCCGGATGCGGTGAACGTCGCCGGTGGCGTGATCGACCCGTTCGTGCGTCCTGGGATCGCGCTGGTCGAAAAGCTCGGACAGATCTTCAGCGGACTGGCAGGCTCCGCAGTCACGACCCTCGACATCGAGGTTCGCGGCGAGCTCGCGGACTACGACGTGAGCGTGTACAAGCTTGCAGCCCTCAAGGGCATCCTCTCCAACGTGGTCAGTGAGAACGTCTCATACGTCAACGCACCGCTGTTCGCCGAACAACGTGGCATCGAAGCGCGTCTGATCGTCGAGAAGGAAAGCCCCGAGTACCGCAACCTCACAACGCTTCGCGGCGCCCTCGCCGATGGCACTGTTCTCTCGGTCGCGGGAACCCTCGCAGGCACACGAATGGTGGAGAAGATCGTCGGCATCAACGGTCACGATATCGAGGTTCCGATCGAGACGAACCACATCGTCATGCAGTACATCGATCGTCCAGGCATCGTCGCTGTCTATGGCCAGAAGTTCGGTGACGCAGGCATCAACATCGCCGGCATGCAGGTCGCTCGCCGTGCCGCCGGTGGCGAGGCGCTCACCGTTCTCACCGTCGACTCCCGGGTTCCGGATGAGCTGCTCGCCGAGGTCGGTGAGGCTATCGAGGCCACACTCATGAAGCAGATCGAGATCGCCGAGGTCTGAGCCGACTCACGTGGCTGCGCGCGTGACCAGATCCACCAGCGCGCGCAGCTCGGCATCGCGGGGGACCAGCGGCTCAAGGCCCTGCGCGTCGAGCGAGTTGTTGAAGTACAGCCCGTCACTGACGAGGAGTACGAGGTCGAGCGCGGTCTCGTCGCGCACATGCGGCCTGATCGCCTCGCCCCAGCTGCGCCGGGTGTCGCGCAGTGCGCGCACAGCGTCGGGTGATCCGCCCTGCGCGAGGCGCGAGACGGCGATGAGCGCGCGGTCGAGCGGCTCGTTCTCCATGACGGATGTGCGGATGTAATACGCGACAGGGCCTTCGGATGCCGCAGCCATCTCTTCGAGATCTGCTTCGACGAGACGCTCCAGGCGTGTGATCATGCCCGCAGCGAGATCGTCCTTCGAAGCGAAGTGATATAGCAGCCCGCCCTTGGACACTCCCGCCGACTTCGCGGTGGCATCCAGAGTGGCCGTCCGTTCGCCGTCCTCGATGAGGATCACTTCAAAGGCGTCCAGGACGCGTTCGCGTGCCAGGGGAGGGCGAGACATATCTGTTACTATACCAGCCGGACGGTTTAGTAACAGGATCGTCATCTCTGATGAGGAACTCATGACCAACTCTCCGTCGACGGACACCGCTGGCTTTAACGCACCGCGCGCAGGCGCGCGCGGATGGTTGGCGCTCGTCGTCCTCATGCTCCCGGTGCTGCTCGTCTCTGTCGACAACACCGTGCTGAGCTTTGCGCTGCCCGAGATCTCGCTGGCTCTTTCGCCTTCCGGTGCGCAGCAGCTGTGGATCATCGACGCCTACCCGCTCGTGCTGGCGGGGCTCCTCGTGACGATGGGAACGCTCGGGGACCGGTTCGGACGCCGACGGATGCTTCTGATCGGCGCGACGGGATTCGCGGCAGTATCCGTGCTCGCCGCGTTCGCGCCCACCGCTGAGCTCCTGATCGCAGCGCGTGTGATGCTCGGATTCTTCGGTGCGATGCTCATGCCGTCAACGCTGTCGCTGCTGCGCTCGATCTTCCAGAACCGAGACCAGCGCCGCATGGCCATCGCTGTCTGGGCATCCGCGTTCTCTGCGGGTTCTGCGCTCGGTCCGATCGTCGGCGGTTTTCTGCTGGAGCACTTCGGGTGGGGATCTGTGTTCCTCATCGCCGTGCCGGTGCTTATTCCGCTTCTGATCGCCGCGCCGCTGCTCGTGCCAGAGAGCCGCGACCCGAATCCTGGGAGGATCGACCCGATCAGCATCCTGCTCTCGATGGCTGCGATGATTACGGTCGTCTACGCCATCAAGTCCTTCGCTGTGGACGGCCCGACGCTGATCGCCACTGCGTGGGCACTGGGGGGCACCGTCATGGGCGTGATGTTCGTGCGTCGCCAGCTTCGCGCACCGATCCCGATGCTCGACATGGCCCTGTTCCGTCGGGGGACGTTCTCCGGTGCGATCCTCGTGAACCTGCTGAGCGTGGTGGCGCTGGTCGGATTCTTGTACTTCGTGCCGCAGCATCTTCAGCTCGTGCTTGGCATGTCGCCAATGTTGGCAGGACTCGCACTCGTGCCCGGCATGATCGCGGTCATCGTAGCCGGGCTGACGGTTGTCCCGATCTCGCGTCGGGTGCCTCCGCACATCGTCGTGCCCGCAGCCCTCGCGTTCTCAGTGATCGGCTACATCCTGGTGGCGTTCACGACCGAAGGACATGGCGTGATGCCGCTCGTGCTGGCATTCGTGGTGCTGGGGATCGGAATCGGCGCAGCCGAGACGATCTCCAACGAGCTGATTCTCTCGAGTGCCCCAGCCTCGAAAGCGGGTGCCGCGAGTGCCGTCTCCGAGACTGCGTATGAACTCGGCGCCGTACTCGGGACCGCGGTGCTCGGTGGGATCATCACGGCGTTCTACCGGGGCGCTCTCGTCGTTCCGGAAGCCATCCCCGCGGATGCGGCGGCGGCAGCGCGCGAGACTCTCGCAGGTGCCTACACGGCTGCGCAGCAGCTTGATGAACCGCTCAGCAGTGCACTGTGGACCGCGGCAGCAGCCGCTTTCGATTCCGGGGTGACTATCACCGCTCTGATCGGTGCAGCTTTGGTCGTCGTCGCCGGAGTCATCGCCGCTGCCACATTGCGCGTGGCACGTCCGCGCTGACAGTACGCTGGGATCACCTGCCCGTCGTCGTGCGCAGGGAACCCCGATGCAAGGAGTGCGCATGTCGCGTGTCGTGAAGCTGGCAATCATCCCGGGCGATGGTATCGGTCCAGAGGTCATCGCTGAGGCCGAACGTGTCCTCGACACCGTCACCGCGAACAGCGATGTGACCTTCGAGAAGACTCGCTTCGTACTGGGAGCAGCGCGCTACCTCGACACCGGTGACATCCTCACCGATGAGGACCTCGATTCGATCAAGACACAGGATGCCGTGCTTCTCGGTGCTGTCGGTGGCCAGCCCGGTGACCGGCGACTGAAGAACGTCAGCATCGAACGCGAGCTGCTCCTGAAGCTGCGGTTCTCCCTCGACCACTACGTGAACCTGCGGCCGTCGAAGCTGTACGCCGGTGCTCCCGGTCCGCTCTCCAACCCGGGCGAGATCGACTTCGTCGTCGTGCGTGAAGGTACTGAAGGGCCCTACACGGGCAACGGCGGTGCGATCCGCAGCGGTACAGTGCACGAGGTCGCCATCGAGACCAGCGTCAACACCGCCTACGGCGTCGAGCGCCTGGTTCGTCACGCCTTCGAGCTCGCAGAGCGCCGTCGGCGCAAGCTGAGCCTCGTGCACAAGACGAACGTGCTCGTGAACGCTGGGGGAATGTGGCAGCGCATCGTGAACGAAGTGGCTGCGGAGCATCCTGACGTGGCCGTAGACTATCTTCACGTCGACGCGGCGACGATCTTCCTGGTCACGAACCCGTCCCGCTTCGATGTGATCGTCACCGACAACCTCTTCGGCGACATTCTCACGGATCTGGCAGGTGCCGTCACCGGTGGCATCGGCCTCGCCGCGTCGGGCAACATCAATCCCTCAGGCGAATTCCCCTCGATTTTCGAACCCGTTCACGGCTCGGCCCCTGACATCGCAGGACAGCAGAAAGCCGACCCCACTGCGGCGATTCTGTCGGCATCACTGCTGCTCGATCATCTCGGGCTCACCGAGGAAGCCGCTCGAATCGCCAGCGCTGTGGAAGCCGACATCTCCGAACGGGACGGCTCGAGGACAACCACACAGGTCGGCGACGCCATCATCGCAAAGCTCCAGGCGTAATCTGGAGGCACGCGAGCGCCGCCGCAACGAACGCAGGATGTGAAATGACACCGATCGAAACCGAACTCGCCCCGCTCGAGTTCGCTGTGACCAAGAATCTCGCCGCGAAGGCTCCCGCCGAGCGCGAAGAGGCTCTCAAGAACCCAGGATTCGGCACGGTCTTCACCGACCACATGGTCGACATCTGCTGGTCGGCGCGTGGCGGCTGGCACCGCCCCAGGGTGCAGCCTTACGGGCCGATCCCGCTCGACCCGGCTGCGGCAGTGCTGCACTATGGTCAGGAAGTCTTCGAAGGGATCAAGGCGTATCGTCATGCCGATGGTTCGATCCACACCTTCCGGCCTCAGTCGAACGCGGAACGCATGCAGCGCAGCGCGCGCCGGATGGCGCTCCCAGAGCTTCCGACCGAGTACTTCCTGCAGTCGCTGCGCGAGCTCATCGCCGTCGACGCGGCCTGGACGCCGTCGGGAGCAGACCAGAGTCTGTACCTGCGGCCATTCATGTTCGCGAAAGAGGCGTTCCTCGGCGTTCGTCCGGCGCAGAAGGTTGCGTACTATCTGATCGCGAGCCCGGCCGGCTCGTACTTCAAGGGTGGAGTGAAGCCGGTGCGCATCTGGCTGTCCGAGACCTACACCCGCGCCGGCAAGGGCGGCACGGGGGCGGCGAAGACGGGCGGCAACTACGCGTCGAGCCTGCTGCCGCAGGCTGAGGCCTATGACAAGGGCTGTGACCAGGTCGTGTTCCTCGACCAGGACGGCAACGTCGAAGAGCTCGGCGGCATGAACGTCGTATTCGTGTACAAGGACGGACGTATCGTCACGCCGCAGTCCGACAGCATCCTTGAGGGCATCACTCGCGACTCACTGCTGCAACTCGCAGAGGACCGCGGGCACACCGTCGAGCGTCGCGCTGTCTCGCTGCAGGAATGGCGAGACGGTGTGGCATCGGGCGACATCATCGAGGTGTTCGCATGCGGCACCGCCGCTGTCGTCACCCCGATCGGCGCTCTCGTCACGGCTGATTTCGAAGAGGAGCAGCCGACCGGCGACCTTGCGCTCTCGCTGCGCGAAGAGCTCACCGACATCCAGTACGGGCGCGCGACCGACAAACACGGCTGGCTCTACCGGCTCGACGCCTGAGTTCTCGCTGGCGTCTCCACCGTCTCCACCGTCTCCACCGTCTCCACCGTCTCCACCGTCTCCACCGTCTCCACCGTC
>NZ_JBQPRA010000003.1:0-254266 GCF_052266675.1 Microbacterium zouquanmingi | reverse complement strand
CCGTCTCCACCGTCTCCACCGTCTCCACCGTCTCCACCGTCTCCACCGTCTCCACCGTCTCCACCTTCGCCACCTTCGCCACCTTCGCCACCTTCGCCGAGACCCCCAGCTCCTGTCGAGACCCCGTCGTATGGACACCCATACGACGGGGTCTCGACGTCTATCAGGGGTCTCGCCGACGGTGCGACTGGTTCTGCACATCGCAAATGAACAGACGCGGGCTGTGGAGAAGAGAGTGGAGCGCTGATGCGGGGTGCATACTCGCGGGATGCCGAGACGAATCAGCTTCGATCAAGCCAATGCGGTGCTGAGAACGCGCGCTGACCTTCTCAGCACTGGGATCACCGAGCGGCAGTTGCGCGAGCTCCTTTCCGTGGGCACGTTCGTGCGCGTTCATCGTGGCTACTACGTCGACGGTGCGACCTGGAGGGATCTGTGGAGTGAGGGGCGACACCTGCTGCGGGTGATCGCGCACGCACGTTCCAGTCCTCGACAAGGACCCGTGTTCATGCACCTGTCCGCCGCGGTGCTCTGGGGGCTGCCGATCTACCGCGCTGCTGACGCCGTCGTCCACACCCTCATCACAGGGACACGCCACACGCGCTCCGTGTCGGGGATCGCTCGGCATGACATCGACGTGGCCGAGGAGGACATCGTCGTACGCCACGGGTTTCGCTGCACATCTCTGGCGCGAACCGTGTTCGATTTGGTGCGGACTATGTCGATGGAAGCTGCGGTAACTGCAGCTGACGCGGCAATCAGATCGGTGGCGGTGGTCAACCATCGGCAGGATGATGACGCCGCGGCCGAATGGAAAGAACGGCTGCTGTGTCTGGCGAAGCCGGGACTGCGAGGCGTCCGGCGGGTGCGTTGGACGGCGGATTTTGCCGACGGACGCGCGCAACTGCCGGGTGAGAGCGTCAGTCGGCTTCAGCTGTGGCGACTCGGGTTCCGTGACCTGATGCTGCAGGTTCCTGTAACAGGTTCAGAGGGGGATCGGTACTTCTTGGATTTCGGGTTTCCACGCTCTCGGAACTTCGGCGAGTTCGATGGTGAAGGCAAGTACCTCGAGTTCGACCTGCGCACTGCGCCCACCCCTGCTGACGCCGTACTGGCCGAGAAATGGCGCGAGGACGACATCCGCGGTGTCACCGGCTGGGCCATCCGTCGATGGGGCAGCGCTCATATCGTGTCCGCTGACGCTCTTGGTGCCCGCCTCGCAGCGTTCGGGCTCAACCCGCCGGGTTGAGCCTGCCGGGTTGAGCCGGTGAGACCCCGGACTCTCACCGAGACCCCTCGTTCGCGCCGCTGATAGCCGGGGGTCTCGGTCGCAAGCTGGGGTCTCGGTGAGGGGAGAACGTGGGTGACCACGTCGGCAGAGGGGAGGTGAGAACCTCGGCAGAGAGGAATAGGCTGAGCGAGTGAAGATCGCGCGATTCAGCCACAATGACGCTATCCAGTACGGCATCCTCGACGAGGAGGAGAATGAGCTCGTCGTGCTCGCCGGTGACCCGATGTTCGCCGGGTTCGACACGACGGGCGAGCGCGTTCCACTTGCGGATGCAGCTCTGCTCGCACCGGTGATTCCGCGATCGAAAGTTGTCTGCGTCGGTAAGAACTACCACGATCACGCCGCGGAGATGGGAGGAGCCGCGCCTGAAGAGCCGCTGCTGTTCCTCAAGCCCAACACGTCTGTGATCGGCCCCGGCGACACGATCGTGCGCCCGTCGCTGTCCGAGCGCACCGATCACGAAGGCGAGCTCGCCGTCGTGATCGGGCGCATCGCCAAGAATGTGAAGGCGGAGAACGCCCAGGACTACGTGTTCGGCTACACGGTGGGCAACGATGTCACGGCGCGTGACCTGCAGCTGAAGGACGGGCAGTGGACGCGTGGCAAGGGCTTTGACACCTTCTGCCCGCTCGGACCGGTCATCGAGACGGAGTTCGACCAGACGGATGCCACCCTCGAGACCCGTGTGAATGGCGAAGTGCGACAAAGCGCGCCGCTCAGCGACCTGATCCACTCCGTCGACGAGATCATCGAGTACGCCTCTGCGGTCTTCACTCTGTTGCCTGGAGACGTCATCCTCACCGGCACCCCGGCGGGCGTCGGACCTTTCGTCGCTGGAGACACCGTCGAGGTCGAGGTCTCGGGCATCGGCATCCTGCGCAATTCGGTGCGCGACGCGCTTCCTCCGGCATGACCCTGCCCACTCTCGATCGACAGCAGGCGATCCAGCGCCGCACGGTGATCGTCCTGTCCTCTGGGCAGGTTCTCGGTGGCATCGCGTTCGGTGCGACGGTATCGCTCGGTGCGCTGCTCGCCGCAGACATCTCGGGAGACGACGCCCTATCGGGGCTGGCGACAGCTTCGGTCACGCTCGGCGCTGCGCTGTGTGCGATCCCACTGGCGCGTATGGCGATGAAACTCGGCAGGCGTTGGGCGCTCACTCTGGGTAATCTCTTCGCGCTCGTCGGGATCGCGGTCGTCATCCTGGCTGCAGCTCTGCGCATCTTCCCGCTCTTGCTGGCGGGCATCGTGATGATCGGTGCGGGCAACGCCGGCAACCTTCAGTCGCGCTTCG
The DNA here is from genome assembly GCF_052266675.1 of Microbacterium zouquanmingi. Lineage (NCBI taxonomy): Bacteria > Bacillati > Actinomycetota > Actinomycetes > Micrococcales > Microbacteriaceae > Microbacterium > Microbacterium zouquanmingi. The sequence goes on along the minus strand of NZ_JBQPRA010000003.1, from coordinate 251,681 downwards.
CGGCGACCGATCTCGCCTCTTCTCGTCATCGAGGGCGCGATCTCTCGATCGTCGTCTGGGCGACGACGATCGGGGGAGTGACCGGACCGTTGCTGCTCGGCCCGGGCGAGATCGTCGGTCAAGCGATAGGGATGCCGCCGCAGACTGGTTCCTACCTGTTCTCGCTCGTCGCTCAGATAGCGGCATTCATCCTGTACATCGTGGCGCTGCGGCCTGATCCGCTGCTTCTCTCGCAGCGGATCCTCGCATCATCGGCGAATCAGGCTCAGAGCGATGAGCGTCGCGATCACCCGACTGTCGCCCGGTATGCGATGTTCGCCATCGCCGGCGCGCACATCGTGATGGTGTCCGTGATGGCGATGACCCCGATTCATCTCTCGCACATGGCGCAGAATGCGCACGGTGGGCATGCGACCTCGACAGATGTCACCACCCTCGTCGGGATCACGATCGCCGCTCATGTCGCGGGCATGTACGCGCTCTCGCCGGTGTTCGGCATTCTCTCCGACCGCTGGGGCCGGCTGCGAGTTGTTCTGCTCGGGCAGGTGCTGCTCGGCGCATCCCTCACGTTTGCGTTCTTCATGAACGATCAGGCCGGCGGCGTCATGATCGCGCTCGTTCTGCTGGGGCTCGGGTGGAGCGCCTCGACGGTCTCCGGCGCTGCCCTGCTCACGGAGGCGACGACACCGACCCTCCGCACGAGACGCCAGGGGCGCAGCGACTCGCTCATGAGCTTCTGCGGGGCAGGCGGCGCTGTGCTCGCAGGGGTCATCATGTCGAACTTCCAGTACTCCGGGCTCGCGGTCATCGCCGCGGTCGTCGTCGTCGCGATCGTCGTCGCCTCCCCTCTCGGCCGGATGCGCACCGCGTGAGCGGCTGGAACGGCGTCGGCGCGGCATACGCGGCCTCGTATGCCGATCTGTGCGCGGGGACGACTCAGGTGATCGTGCAGGCTCTCGGTGCGGGCGCGCAGCGCACTCTGCTGGATGTCGGGTCGGGAACGGGGAGCCTTGCGGCGAAGCTCGCCGAGGACGGCTGGGTTGTCACCGGGTGCGAGCCGGAGCCGACGATGCGGTCGATCTCTTCCATGCGGCATCCGAACGTGCCCGTGATCTGCGGCACTCTGCCATCCCTCGCGTTCGCGGATGGGGCCTTCGACTGCGTGACGGCGAACTTCGTTCTCAACCATGTGAATGATCCCCGCAGGTCGGCTGCGGAGATGCTACGCGTCACCACGGCCGGAGGAATCGTGATCGCTACCACCTGGACTGCGACGCCGTCGTTGTTCTGGGTATCGGTGTGCGAGCGAGCAGGCCTTGGTCCCGCGACCGGCGAGTGCCTGCCGGCAGACAAGGACTTCGAGCGCAGCTGCGCGGGTTTCGGGCGGATGCTGCAGCAGTCGGGTTGGCAAGACCTGACAGTCAGCGAAACGCACTGGACGTGGCATGCCAACGCGGAGGTGCTGTGGAGCTCAGTGACGGGCGGCGTGGCAGGCGCAGGGGCGTTCTTCCTCTCGCTCGATGAGCGCGACCGTCGGCAGTTCCAGCTGGCATTCGACGAACTCTGCAACGAGCGTGTCGTCGATGGCACGATCGCTCTGGAGCATTCCGCGGCTGTGGCCACAGGCCACGCGGGGTAAGCGTCCGTACCCGCGTAGGATTGAGGTGATATGGCTACTCCTCATCCCCTCACCACGACCGCAACCGGCTCCGATGTGCGTGTGCGCTTCTGCCCGTCTCCGACCGGTCTTCCGCACGTCGGCCTGGTCCGCACCGCCCTGTTCAACTGGGCCTATGCGCGGCACAACGGCGGCAAGCTCGTCTTCCGCATCGAAGACACCGACGCTGCGCGCGACAGTGAAGAGAGCTACCAGCAGCTACTCGACGCGCTGCGCTGGATGGAGATCGACTGGGACGAGGGCGTCGAGGTCGGCGGGCCGCACGGGCCCTACCGTCAGTCTGAGCGTCATGACATCTACCGCGGTGTCATCGACAAGCTGCTCGCAGCAGGCGCGATCTACGAGAGCTTCTCGAACGCAGAAGAGATCGATGCCCGCAATGAGGCGAATGGCCGGGCGAAGCAGCTCGGCTACGACAACTACGATCGCGACCTCACCGATGAGCAGAAAGCCGCTTTTCGTGCTGAAGGGCGTCAGCCCGCACTGCGACTGCGCGTACCGGACGAGGACCTCACGTACGTTGATCTGATCCGCGGCGAGGTGACTTTCCCCGCGGGGTCCTTCCCCGACTTCGTGGTCGTGCGCCCCAACGGCATTCCGCTGTACACATTCGTCAACCCTGTCGACGATGCGCTGATGGGCGTCACGCACGTGCTGCGCGGCGAAGACCTCATGCCGTCCACCGCTCGGCAGCTCGCGCTGTATGCGGCTCTCATCGACGCGGGTGTCACGACGTTCGTGCCGCGCTTCGCGCACATGCCGCTCGTGCTGGGCGAGACCGGAAATAAGAAGCTCTCCAAGCGCGACCCTCAGGCTGACCTGTTCCTGCACCGTCAGCGTGGATTCATCCACGAGGGTCTGCTGAACTATCTCGCGCTGCTCGGCTGGTCGATCGGCCCCGACCGCGATGTGTTCTCCCTCGAGGAGTTCACCGCCGCGTTCGACATCGAGAACGTCAACCCAAACCCGGCCCGCTTCGACCAGAAGAAGGCCGAATCGATCAACGGCGACCACATCCGGATGCTGGGCGAGAAGGACTTCGCCGAGCGAACGATCCCGTACCTCGCCGCAGCCGGTCTTTTCGACGAGCCGACGCACGAGCAGCTCGTACTCGCCTTCCGTGTTGCACCTCTCGTGCAGGAGCGCGTGCAGCTGCTGGGTGACGTGCCGGGAATGGTCGGCTTCCTCTTCATGGACGAGGTCTCCTACGATGCGGATGCTCTCAAGGGCCTGCCGGCGAACGCCGCCGAGGTTCTCGACGCCTGTGTCGCGGCTCTTGAGCCGGTCACCGAGTTCACCCCGGAGAAGATCCAGGATGCCCTCGCCACCGCACTCGTCGAGAAGCTCGAGCTCAAGCCGCGAATCGCCTACGGCCCGCCGCGCGTGGCGATCACCGGTCGCCGAGTATCGCCGCCGCTGTTCGAGTCGATGGAACTGCTCGGCAAAGACGAGTCGCTCAAGCGTCTGCGCGCTCTCGCGGAGCACCTGAGCAACTGACTCTTCACGACGCGCCCGGAGGGACTCTGCCTGCGGACGCGTTTTGGTGGGAGCGCCAAGATCGGGTAAAGTTATCTCTTGTGCGAAGCTCCGGTTTCGCCCTTGGGGTATGGTGTAATTGGCAACACAGCGGTTTCTGGTACCGCCATTCTTGGTTCGAGTCCAGGTACCCCAGCAGAGAAAGACCCCCGCTCAGGCGGGGGTTTTCTTGTTCTCCGCGATGCGTACGGCGGGTGATGCTCTGGGTGTTGCGATGATGTCGCCCTGGGTGATTATTCGACCCTTGAGCGCATGTCCCATCTGCGCTGCTCTAATCTGAGAGCGTCTGAGCTGTCGAGCGTCGGCCCACGAGCCGACGAGTCACCGAAGGAGTGCACATGCGTTACACAAGCGGTAACTACGAGGCGTTCGCGCGACCGAGGAAGCCTGAAGGCGTTGATTCCAAGCGGGCCTGGTTCGTGGGGTCGGGGCTTGCGGCTCTCGCCGGTGCCGCCTTCCTCATTCGCGATGGCCAGATGGATGGCTCGCGGATCACGATCTTCGAGCAGCAGGAGCTCCCAGGCGGCGCCCTCGACGGTCTGGACATACCGGAGAAGGGATTCGTCATCCGCGGTGGCCGCGAGATGGAGAGCAACTTCGAGTGCCTCTGGGATCTGTTCCGCTCGATCCCTTCGCTCGAAGAAGAGAACGCGAGCGTTCTCGACGAGTTCTTCTGGCTCAACCGCGATGACCCCAACTCTACGTTGCGTCGCACGACCAAGAACCAGGGTGAGGACGGTGGTACGGACTTCAAGTTCGACCTGAACGCGAAGGCGCAGCAGGAGATCTCGAACATCTTCACCGCTTTGCCGGAGGAGATGGAGGACAAGCGCATCGATGAGGTCTTCACGAGCGCGTTCCTCGACAGCAATTTCTGGCTCTACTGGCGCACGATGTTCGCCTTCGAGGAGTGGCACTCCGCTCTCGAGCTGAAGCTGTATCTGCACCGCTTCATCCACCAGATCCAGGGTCTCCCCGATTTCACCACCTTGAAGTTCACTCGCTTCAACCAGTTCGAGTCGCTGGTCATGCCGTTGGTGAAGTGGCTCACCGAGCATGGCGTCAAATTCCAGTACGGCACCGTCGTCACTGACGTGGACTTCGAGATCGACAAGAACGAGAAGCGCAAGCAGGCCAGCCGGATCCATATCATCGAGCGCGGCGAGACGAAGCAGATCGACCTCACGGACGATGACCTGTTGTTCATGACGATCGGCTCGCTCACCGAGAACTCCGATGACGGTGATCACAAGACCCCGGCGAAGCTCAAGACAGGGCCTGCACCCGCATGGGATCTTTGGCGTCGCATCGCCGCGCAGGACGAGTCTTTCGGCAACCCTGATGTCTTCGGATCGCACATCCCTCAGACGAAGTGGGAATCGGCGACGGTCACCACCCTGGACGCACGAATTCCTGAGTATATTCAGAAGATCTCCAAGCGCGATCCATTCAGTGGCAAGGTTGTCACCGGCGGCATCGTGACCGTCATGGACTCGAACTGGCTGATGTCATGGACGGTCAACCGCCAGCCGCATTTCAAGAAGCAGCCCAAGGATCAGATCGTCGTGTGGGTGTACGGTCTCTTCCCCGAGGCCGTGGGCGATTACGTCAAGAAGCCGATGCAGGACTGCACGGGCGAGGAGATCACTCAGGAGTGGCTCTACCACCTCGGTGTCCCCGTCGACCAGATCGCAGAACTCGCCGCAACCGGGGCGAAGACCGTTCCCGTCATGATGCCGTACGTGACCGCTTTCTTCATGCCGCGCAAGCACAGCGATCGCCCGGCGGTCGTGCCGGAAGGGGCGACGAACTTCGCTTTCATCGGTCAGTTCGCGCAGTCCCAGGAGCGCGATTGCATCTTCACGACCGAGTACTCCGTCCGCACGCCGATGGAGGCCGTGTACACGCTTTTGGACATCGAACGCGGCGTACCTGAGGTGTTCAACTCCACGTACGATGTGCGGGCGCTGTTCCACGCAGTCAACCGCATGCGCGATGGCAAGCCCTATGAGATCCCTGGTGGTCCGTTGGCGCGGAAGTTCGCGCACCACCACATCGAGAACAATGTCGTCGGACAGCTCCTAGAGACCTACGGTCTCGTCGACAAGTAGCCCGCATGACGCTCGAGGGCACTCAGGTCTCTGACTGGGTGCCCTCAGCTCAGGTGGTTCTTCATCCACGGCATCGGGTCGATGGCCGAGTTGTTGATGTGCACTTCGAAGTGCAGGCACGATCCGAACACGTAGCCAGTCGATCCGACATCGCCGATGTACTGGCCCGCCTCGACGCAGTCGCCGACCTCGACTGCGCGGGTGCCGTAGTTCAGATGGGAGTACACCGTGCTCACGGACTGTCCGTCGACGATGCTCTCGATCTGGATCGTGACTCCATAGCCCTGGTAGCTCTCGGAGGAGCGCGAGACGCAACCCTTCATGGCGGCGTTGATCGGCGAGCCGACAGATGCCGCGAAATCCTGGCCGAGGTGTGACCGACCGGGGCGGGAGGCACCGAACCCGTCAGTGAAGGAGTAGCTTCCATCGGCCATCGGCATGACGATGTGATCGGCGACGGGAATGTCTACGGCGCTGGAGAGCGGCATCCCTGCGGAGACAGCAGCGGAGATGGCCCGTGAGCGCGTCTGCTGAATCTCTTCGGGCGTCGTTGCGGAGAAGCTGCCGCGAGGCGCGATCTCCGCGCGGATCTCGTCGGTCGAGCTGTACGTCTGTGTGTTGCCCTCGTCAGCGCTTGCAGCGACCGTGACAGCGGCGACAGGGTCTGTGCTCGGGTTCAGCGCGGGGAGTGCGACGCCGGCGATCATTCCGCCGACTGCAAGAGTCGCACCCAGCGCCTTGGTCTTCGACCAGCGTCGACGTGTGCGACGAGGGGGCCGGTGCCCGGCCGCGGCTGTGGTAGCAGGGCTGTCGTCTTCGCTCGGAGCCGTGGGCTCCGCGGCAGGCAATGCCGGTGCGGCGAGCTGCTCTGCTTCTGCCGTGCTCCGAGCGGTTGCAGCCTCGGCTTCAGCCGCGAGGCGTCGATCTCGACGCGACTGCGGCCGGAGTGCGGCTGAGGTGTCCTCGGGGGTTGCCGAGGCGGGTTCAGGGGCGCGCTCGGGGGGCAGGGAGTTCGTGGCGGGTTCCTTCCGGTGGAGCAGTAATGCTCTGAACGATCCCTTCGGGTGGGACCGTTACCGTTCTGTAATGTACGTGATCGTTACGGACCACGTCAAATCGATAACCATCGTTGCACACCGAACATGAGAAAAGGCTCGACCCCGCATAGCGGGATCGAGCCTTTCGAAGCTCAGATCAGAGCGGACGGATGTTCGTCGCCTGAGGGCCCTTGGGTCCCTGCTCCGTGTCGAACTCGACCTTCTGTGCTTCCTCGAGGTTGCGGTAACCGCTCGACTGGATCGCGCTGAAGTGCGCGAAGACGTCTGCGGATCCGTCATCGGGAGCAATGAAGCCGAAGCCCTTGTCGGAGTTGAACCATTTGACAGTGCCAGTGGCCATGCTGTTTTCCTTTGGTGTTCGTGGGTCGACTATCGACCCGTCATGCCACGACCATGAATCGGTGCGGCAGGTCTAAGGCTATCCGGAGAGCGGCGATGAAGCGGCGTAACGTGCCCGGAGAGGGTGAGATAGATGAGGGCGGGAGAACGAGTGGTCACCTTGCCCTGTGGAGCAAACGGACCGATGAACACACGGAGATCCCGGGTGCCATTGCGAATACACGCCCAGCCTAACGGATATAGCCGCAATCTTTGCATCTCGCTACCTATTCGTGACATGAAACGATGGAGTCATGAGCTCAGCGAACCTGACCAGAGAAGAGACAGCCGCGCGATCTGCGGTCATCACCGTTCACTCCATCCGGGTCGAACTCGATCTGCGGGACGCTCCCGATGCGGCGCAGAGCGGCTTCGGGACCACGACAACGTTGGACTTCGATGCTTCGACTTCTGAGACCTGGCTCGACTTCGTCGGTGAAGAGGTGCACCGCGTCACGGTCAACGGTTCGGACCATCCCGTGGACTACGACGGCTCTCGCATCCAGATCACTGGTCTCGCGGGATCCAATGTCGTCATCGTCGAGGCGATCGGCGCCTACTCGCGGTCGGGCGAGGGGCTGCACCGCTTCGTCGATCCGGTCGACGGTGAGACGTACTTGTACACGCAGTACGAGCCCGCTGACTCTCGACGCGTGATGGCGTGCTTCGAGCAGCCGGATATGAAGGCCGCATACTCTTTCGTCGTGCATGCACCCGCCAGCTGGCAGGTGCTCTCCAACCAGTCGGTATCTGCGGCTTCCGAACACGACGGCGTGCGGACAGTCGAGTTCGCCCCGACCCTCCCGCTTTCCAGCTACATAACCGCTGTCGCAGCCGGCCCGTATCACCGGGTGGATGCGGAGTGGACCTGCGGCGACCAGACCGTCTCACTCGGTGTGCTCTGCCGGCCTTCGCTTGCGGAGTTCCTCGAGGCTGACGAGATCATCGAGGTCACCAAGCAGGGTCTTGATTTCTTCACGGATGCTTTCGCGTTCGCATATCCATGGGGAAAGTACGATCAGATCTTCGTGCCCGAGTACAACCTCGGTGCGATGGAGAACCCAGGACTGGTGACTTTCACCGAGGCTTATCTCTCTCGGGGCGCAGCTACGGATGCGCAGCGCGGCGCCCGGGCGAACACGATCCTGCACGAGATGGCGCATATGTGGTTCGGCGATCTCGTCACGATGCGCTGGTGGGACGATCTCTGGCTGAAGGAGTCGTTCGCCGACTACATGGGGGCACACGCCTCGGCGGCAGCCACCCGCTACACCGATGCCTGGGAGCGGTTCGCCGCGAACCGCAAGGCATGGGCTTATCAGCAGGATCAGCTCCCCACGACGCATCCGATCGTCGCCGACATCACAGATCTCGAGGCCGCCAAGCTCAACTTCGATGGCATCACGTATGCGAAGGGTGCTGCTGTCCTCAAGCAGCTCGTCGCCTTCGTCGGCGAGGAGCACTTCTTCGAGGGAGCCCGCCGGTACTTCGCCGCACACGCTTATGGGAACACGACACTGGAAGATCTTCTCGTGCAGCTCGAGGATGTCTCAGGCCGCGATGTGCGCGCCTGGTCGCGCGCGTGGCTCGAGACAAGCGGTATGTCGACTCTCTCGATCGAAGGCGATAAGGGGGAGCGGATGCTCGTGCAGAGCGACCCACGCCCGCACCGACTGCGCGTGGGGCTGTACGACCTCGTCGACGGACGCCTCGCCCGCCGCGATCTGGTGGAGCTCGACATCGTCGAGGAGCGCACGCCGGTGACTTTCGGGGACGCCGACCTCGTGCTCATCAACGACGATGACCTCACGTACGCGAAGGCTCGTCTGGACGCACGTTCGCTGACTGCCGTCGAGCAGGCGCTGTCCACGCTTGAGCCGCTGCCGCGCGCGCTCGTGTGGTCGTCGCTGTGGAACGCCACGAGAGACGGCGAACTGCCGGCGGAGCGGTATCTGCGGATCGTCGGTGCGCACGCGGCATCCGAAGCGAACATCGGGCTGCTCAGCGGCGTGGTCGCGAATGCTGCCTATGCGATCGGGCACTATCTGCCGCATGACGTCCGTGCGGCGCACCGTACGGCGTGGCTGGATACGACGTGGAACGCGCTGTCCGAAGCTGATGCAGGCAGTGACGCTCAACTGTCTTGGGCGCGTGCTTTCGCGGCGGCATCCGCATACGATGACGTCTACGCGACGCAGGCTCGTGCGACGCTCGACGGCGATGCCCCAGAGAAGTTGCGGGTCGATCCTGATCTACGCTGGGCGCTGCTGACCGCACTGCGCACCACGGGCCATGCGAGCGGCGAAGACATATCTGCCGAGCTGGGGCGTGATGACACCGCCAGCGGGCGCACTGCGTCGATCCGCGCGCTATGGTCCGAGCCCCTCGCCGAGTCGCGCATCGTGGCATGGCACGCGGCATGGGAGGACCACACGCTGAGCAATGATCACCTGAGCGCGACGATCGACGGCGTGCGCGCCGGTGGGCGACGCGACCTCATCGCGTCGCTTGACACCGGCTACTTCGAACGAATCCTGGGGGCGTGGCAGACCCGCAGCATCGAGCTGGCCAGGCGCCTCGTCCTCGGGCTGTTCCCCGCGTCCGAGTCGCTCGACGACGTCGACGCCTGGCTTGCCGCGAACGAGGGCGCGCCTGGCGCGCTTCGGCGGCTGGTCATCGAGCAGCGCGACAATCTCGCCCGCGACCTGCGGGTGCGTGCCGCGCAGTCTCAGCTCGCCGGCGGAGTGGGCTGAGCGGACCGCTCGACCATCATGCCCATGACCGTGCGCACGATCCACGGATGGGCGTGGTCGTCGGCGATATGCGTCATTCCGAGGTGCTCCGCGACACGTCGTGAGGCAACGTTGTCAGGGTGGATGATCGCGGTGAGCAGGGTCGGCGCGAATTGACCTCGGACGACCTCGACGCACGCGTGGGCTGCCTCCGTCGCGTAGCCCCGACGCTGGAAACGGGGGAGCACGTGGTACCCCACTTCCCGCACGGGGATGTCGTTGTACGACTGCCAGGTGATGCCGCATTCGCCCACGAATTCACCGGCGTGCGTCTCGATGATCCACAGGCCATGGCCGTCGCACGCGTAACGCCGTTGCATCCGATCGATCCACCCGGCACTCTCAGCACGGGACTTGGGTGCCGGGTAGAACGCCATGACATCAGCGTCTCCGAGCATCGCCGCCATGATCTCGAGATCATCGGCACTCATCTCACGAAATCGAAGGCGCTCTGTGGGCGCAGGCAGGAGGCGAATCACAGGTCCAGAGCGTCGCCGGGATCCAGCTCGAAGAACTCGCCACCGTTCTGCTCCGTCGCCCACTGCAATCGCTGACGGTGCATGTTGCGACCGATCACAGACAGTGTCATGTCGTGCGTGCCGAATGCGCGTCTCGGCTTCACCGCGAGCACGAAGTCCATAGCGTCGCCGAGCTTCAGCCATGGCGCGCCCACGGGCGCTGCGAGAACGTCTACTGCGACGCCCTCTGGCACAGCGTAGGAGTCACCCGGGTAGTAGAGCTCGTCGTTCACGAGAACGCCGACGTTCTGCACGAGCGGGAGAGATGAGTGGATCACGGCGTGCTCGCCGCCGAAGAATCGTAGCGAGAATCGTCCGACGGTCACGCTGTCACCGGGGGAGACGACCGTGATCTCGTAGTCGCTCGCGGCGGCAGCCACACCCGCGGGAGCGAAGATCGGCGTGCCTGGCGCTGCGCGGAGGATCCGGTCGAGATGCTCCGGCGTCCAGTGGTCCCCGTGCTCGTGGGTGAGCACGATGCCTACGACGCTCGAGAGGTCATCGAGAGGGGTCGTGAACGAGCCGGGATCGATGAGGAGTGTGTCGCCGCTCTCGTCGAGCCGGAGGGTGGCGTGTTCGAGCTTCGTCAGGCGCATACCGTGATTCAACTCCTTTCCGGGCCATCCGGCAAACGCGGGGCGGTAGGAAGACGCGCCCGGGAATCCGAATGGTGCCCAGCCGATTTTGCGGAGTGGAAAACCCCATGGCATACTTGAACGGTTGTCGCGGGACGGAAACGCTCCGCAAGACATGGCCCCATCGTATAGCGGCCTAGTACGCCGCCCTCTCACGGCGGTAACGCGGGTTCGAATCCCGCTGGGGTCACACAACAGAAAGAACCCCCGGCCTCTGCCGGGGGTTCTTTGTTTTCCGGACCACGCGGCTGAGCGCTCTTCCACGGTCCGGCGCCGGAGCTCAGGTGTCTGGATCGGTGGAGTATCGTACTGCTGATCCTGCCTGCCGACGCCGGTGCCCGGTGGCACGATGGTGTCGATTCGGTCAAGCACTTCATCGGAGAGCTCGACTTCGGCGGCGGCGAGGAGAACGTCCAGCTGCTCCAACGTTCTGGGGTCGATGAGCGCAGCAGATACGCGGGGCGTGATGGCAGGCGCGGTCAAGGGGCGAGCGCGTCTCGCGCCCACCTCTTCATTCCCTGAGGGCGAGTGTGCGCAACGCGGGGTTGGTCAGCGGAAAGGCCATCATGCCGATCAGCGCCACACCGAACGTGACGAACGCGACCCAGATGGTCGTCGCTGCCGCCAGGGCACCGAACGCTGCCATGGCCAGCGGCATCAGCACATCGTCGCCGAGTCGGGTGATCGCGCTCATTCGTCCGAGATAAGCGGTGTCGACGGTTGCGGCGAACGTCGCGCCGAGCAGGACGGACGCGAACCCGGCCGTCAGCCCGATGAGCGCGCTGCCGATTCCCGTGAGCCAGAATGGGCCTGCTCCGAGAAGGATGATCCCCACGCCCTGCGCAACGAGAGCCCAGAACCCGCCGAGGGCTTCGCGTCGCGGACGCCATCTCGCCACCGCGATCGTGCCGACCGCCGCTCCCAGGCCGATCAGTGCTTCCAAAATACCTACGGCTTGCGCGCCCCAGCCTTCGTCGTGCGCGCGAAGCGCGATTCCGATGCCGGTGGCCGGGCCCACCGCGAGGTTCAGCCCGGACAGGGCGATGACGAGGGTGCGGGTGGTCGGTTCATCCTTGAGATGCGCGAAACCGCTCTGGATGCCGCGCAATGCGGACTCATGCGCGGCACGAGCGAGGGCGAATCGAGGGCGCAGCCAGATGGCGATGAATGCGATGACGAAGCTGAAGGTCAACGCGTTGAGCGCGGCGCTTCCGGCGAGACCTGCGTAGGCCACGAGGAAGCCGCCCAGTGCTGCTCCTCCCATCGTGCCCAGTCGCGTCGCGGTCTGCATGACTGCACTGTAAGAGGCCAGATCTTCCGTGCGGACGAGCTGGCGCCCGATTGTCGCCGCAGATGGTTCGTAGAACGCATCGCAAGCGCCGAATGCCACCGCAGCGAGCAGAAGGAGCAACACGGATGGTGGGCAGGCCAGGACCCACAGTGCGACCGTGACGAGAACGCCCACTCTGAGCGCATTGAAGATCATCATGACTGTGCGTGCGTTCGCGCGATCGGCAAGCACACCGCCGAAGAGCAGGATCATCGCGCGCGGTACGGTGCCCGCGGCGACGATCAACCCGGCGATCGCGGGCGAGGTGGTCTGCACCGCCGTCCACGCCAGAGCGATGCTCCAGATCGCGTCGCCTGCATCGGAGAGCGCTTTGACAATGATCCAGGCATGGACGACAACGTCGCGGGAGAACCTCGGGGGCTCTCGCAGAAGCACTGGTGCGCTCGCTGTCACGGGGTGGTGGGGAAGCCGTGCGCGAACACGAAGACCGGCTGTCGTTCGGCCCCGTCGTCCGTCGCGATCGACCGGCGCCAGGTATCGATGGTTTCGGCTAGTGCTTTCGAGAGCGCGGCGAGTTCGTCAGCGGATGCCCAGGACAGCGCGTCTGTGCTGAACGCGGCACGTTTCCACGCTGGATCCGGGTCGACGGCTCGATGCCACGAAGAAAGTCGGCCGATGTGCGCCTTGATGTTCGCGCGCTCCGCGCTTCGCGCGAGCATCGCATCGGCGGGCGAGTCCGCGAAATCGTCTGCTGACCAGCTGAGACGCGTGCGTGAGCGCTGCCACCAGCTCGTGCGCTTGTCGCCGGTGGGGTCGTCGGCGCGTTCGATGATGTCGGCGCGCTGCAGCATCCGCAGGTGATGACTGATGCTGCCCACCTGCTGATCGAGAGCGCGGGCGAGCGTGGTGACTTGACTTGGTCCGTACAGTCCGAGGTAGTCGACGATGCGTCGGCGTACCGGGTGGTGCACAGCGGTGATCGCTTCGATCTCTTCCATGCCACCCACGCTAAGCGCGCGTGGCAAGACTCACAAGACTTCTTGTATACCGCGGAAAATCAACGGTGATCGACGATATCTCGGTGTGGTCGTCGTCGACGGATCACCCAGATGATGAGGACGACGACGCCGGCGACCGCGAGCCAGGGGAGAAGGAAGCCGAACGCGATCACCAGCGCGTTCAGCGAGACGATCAGACCGTTCCAACCGGCGAGCAGACCATCCCCGAAGCCGGCAGGATCCGCCGCGGTCGCGCCGGTGGAGCGAGTCAGCTCCACCTGCAGAGTCGACATCGCGACCTGGTCGTCGAGCGCCGCGAGCTGCTGCTCATAGGACTCGAGCTGCGCCTGGCGCTCGGCCAGCGCGGACTCGGCCTCGATGAGTTCACCCACGCTCGCGGTGTTCGCCATCAGCTCGGTGAGCCGCTGGACTGATGCCCGGGTGGTCTCGACGCGGGCGCGCAGGTCGATTGCGGCAGAGGTCACGTCCTGCTGCGAGACGGAGGAAGCGAGGACGGTCCCGGTGGAACCGAGCTCGTCGATGATGACGGTCAGGTCTGCCGAAGGAACCCGGATGCTGATCCACCCGTAGCCTTCGGCCTCCGGCGCGTCCGCTACGGCGCCATCGACCATCTGCGCGGCGCGCAGCTCCGTGCTCTCCACATAGCCGCCGTGTTCCTCGGCGATGGCGGCGATGGCGTCAGAGGCATCTTCGATGTTCTTCACTCTGAGGGTCGCCTGCGCGGTTCGGATGATCTCGCGAGCAGGGGAAACGTCCATCGCCGCGGAATCTGCAGTGCTCATATCTGGCGCAGCCTCCGTCACCGCGGTCACGCGTGCACTGTCGCCCGCGCTCATCGACCCGCCAGAGTTGCCGACCACATCCAGAATCGGCGGAGCGATGAGGATGCCTGCGGCGAAAGCGGCGGCAACCCCTAGCCCGGTGAGCCAGCGGCGTCGCCTGGTCCGAGCGGAGGCCGGCCGTGTGCGAGCGGATGCTCCGTGCTCGGATATCTCAGCGAACACGGCATCCTCAATCTTGGCGATCCGCTCCTCCGAGAGCTCCGGAAGATCCGTCATGGGGGTGTGATCGTTCATGCGTCTCTCGATTCGTTGACGGTGTCGCGCAACTGCGTGCGCACGCGCGAGAGACGGTTGCGGACGACCGCGTGGCTGACTCCGAGTTCGGTGGCTGCCGCCTGGTAGGCGTAGCCCTCCGTCGCGCACAGCCGGAAGATCTCCTGATCCAGCACGCTCAACGTCCCGATCTCCGTGGTGATCCGCTCGGCGAGGGCTGCAGTGATCACCTGTTCCTCCAGGTTGACTGAACTGGGGAGCGCATCATCGACAGCATCCGCTGTGTGGGCTCGCTCGCGTCGCTGCTGACGAAGGCGATTTGCCGCCTGGAAGCGACAGATCGTCGCCAGCCACGGCAGGAGCGAATCGCCGACCAGGTCGAGCGAGGGCAGTTTGCGCCACGCGACGATGAATGTCTCCTGCGTCACGTCCTCGGCATCCGTCGCGGTACCGAGGATGCCGTGCGCGATCCAGTACACCGGCCGCACATGGGCGCGGTACAGCACTCGGAACGCGCTCTGATCGCCGCGCGCGGCACGCGCCGCGAGCTCCTGGTCTTCAGAACGCTGTGACATTCGGTTCCCTTCGGAGGTCTCTCGCCTGAGAGTGTCGGGAGTTGCATCATCGTCTCAGAATTTTCTCCGGTAATATCGACCGAGCGAGAGGGAGTATCCCAGTCCGCGCGTATCGTCATCACGAGCACCATCAAAGCTGCTCCGGGCGCGCGACGCACTCAGTGCGGGGGAGAGACTTTCGGATCCAACCAACCCCTCGAAAGGTGCTGAGCACCCTTGAACATCCCCGTGTGGTTCGAGATCACGTCCCTCGTGGTCCTGACCGTCATCTTGATCGCTGATCTGCTTCTCATCCTGAAGCGTCCGCACATTCCCTCGACGAAGGAATCGAGCCTCTGGGTCGCCTTCTACGTGACCCTCGCCCTGATCTTCGCCGCAGTGCTGTTCTTCGTCGGCGATGCCAAGACCTCACTGGACTTCCTCACCGGGTGGGCAATGGAGTACAGCCTCTCCATCGACAACCTCTTCGTGTTCGTACTGATCATGACGCAGTTCTCGGTTCCGCGGCGCTACCAGCAGGAAGCTCTGATGGTGGGCATCATCATCGCCCTGGTCCTTCGCGCGGTGTTCATCATCATCGTCGGCGCGGCCGTCGAGCACCTCAGCCCGATCTTCTACATCTTCGGCGCTTTCCTCGTCTACACCGCCATCAGACAGGCGATGCCGGAGAAGCACGAGGACGACAAGCAGACAGAGGGATTCATCATCCGTTTGCTTCGTCGTGGCATCGACATCAGCGACGAGTACGACGGATCGAAGATCCGCACGGTCGTCGCCGGCAAGAAGATGTGGACGCCGATGCTCATCGTGTTCGTCTCGCTTGGCGTCACTGACCTCATGTTCGCTGTCGACTCGATCCCTGCGATCTTCGGGGTCACCCAGGATCCGTTCATCGTCTTCACGGCGAACCTGTTCGCTCTGATGGGGCTGCGCCAGCTCTACTTCCTCCTCGGCGGTCTGCTGGAGAAGCTGAAGTACCTGCACTACGGTGTCGCATTCATCCTCGGATTCATCGGCGTCAAGCTCGTGCTGCACGCCATGCACGAGAACGAGTTGCCGTTCATCAACGGCGGTCAGCCGATCGCATGGGCGCCGGATATCAACAACTGGGTTTCGCTCGGCGTCATCTTCGCGTCGATGGCTGTCGCCACCATCGCAAGCCTGATCGCGTCTTCGCGGGAGAAGCGGGCTGCGCTGGGCCGGTGACGCGTGGCCTCCCACGTTGTGGCGCCGTGTAAACTGACCGACATGCGGCGTGTGGTTCTCCTCCTTAGCGGCCGCGACGAGACCTCGAATTAGGCCTTCCTCGTCGCGGCGTCCAGCGTGGCCGAACCGCCGACTACTGGAGATATCGACATGACCTCAGCTGAAATCCCTGTTTCTTCGAGCCGTCCGCGAACCCTTGCCGAGAAGGTCTGGGATGACCACCTCGTCGTCAAGGGCGAGAACGGTGAGCCGGATCTCATCTACATCGATCTTCACCTCGTCCACGAGGTGACCAGCCCGCAGGCCTTCGACGGTCTGCGCGCTGAGCAGCGGCCGCTGCGTCGGCTCGATCTGACGATCGCCACCGAGGACCACAACACCCCGACTCTCGAGATCGATAAGCCGATCGCTGACCTGACTAGCCGCACGCAGATCGAGACGCTGCGTCGCAATGCCGAGGAATTCGGCGTGCGCCTGCATTCGCTCGGCGACGCGGAACAGGGAATCGTGCACGTCGTCGGTCCGCAGCTCGGACTCACGATGCCGGGAATCACCGTCGTCTGCGGTGACTCGCACACCTCAACCCACGGTGCCTTCGGCTCGATCGCATTCGGCATCGGCACCAGCGAAGTCGAGCACGTCATGGCGACGCAGACGCTCCCGCTGAAGCCGTTCAAGACCATGGCGATCACGGTGGACGGTGAGCTCAAGTCCGGCGTCACCGCGAAGGACATCATTCTCGCGATCATCGCGAAGATCGGCACTGGCGGCGGACAGGGGTACGTGCTCGAGTTCCGCGGCAGTGCCATCCGCGCCCTCTCCATGGAGGGGCGCATGACGATCTGCAACATGTCGATCGAAGCGGGTGCGCGTGCAGGAATGGTCGCGCCGGACGAGACGACTTTCGCGTACGTGAAGGGCCGACCTCACGCGCCGCAGGGCCAGGACTGGGAGGATGCTGTCGCCTATTGGCGCACGCTCCCCACGGACGAGGGCGCCGCGTTCGACGCTGAGGTGTTCATCGATGCGAACGAGCTCGAGCCGTTCGTCACCTGGGGCACCAACCCTGGCCAGGGCAGCTCGCTGTCGGCGGCCGTCCCGAACCCTGTGGAGATCGCGGATCCGAATGAGCGCGCGGCCGCCGAACGCGCGCTGGAATACATGGACCTGACACCCGGGACCCCGTTGAAAGAGGTCGCGGTGGATGCGGTGTTCATGGGATCCTGCACGAACAGCCGCATCGAGGACCTCAGGGCGTTCGCCTCGATCATCCAGGGGCGCACGAAGGCCGAGGGCGTGCGCGTGATGGTCGTTCCGGGTTCGGCCCGGGTGCGGCTGGAGGCCGAGGCCGAGGGAATCGACAAGATCGTCAAGGACTTCGGCGCAGAGTGGCGCTTCGCCGGCTGCTCGATGTGCCTGGGAATGAATCCTGATCAGCTGGCACCGGGGGAGCGCTGCGCTTCCACCTCGAACCGCAACTTCGAGGGGCGCCAGGGCAAGGGCGGGCGCACGCACCTCGTCTCGCCGCTGGTCGCGGCTGCGACAGCTGTGCGCGGCACGCTGTCGAGCCCGAGCGATCTGTCGAAGACGGAAGAGTTGGTAGGAGCCTGATCATGGAGAAGTTCACGACGCATACCGGTATCGCGGCTCCTCTGAAGCGCTCGAACGTCGACACCGACCAGATCATTCCCGCGGTGTTCCTCAAGCGCGTCACCAAGACAGGTTTCGAAGATGCGCTCTTCCACGCCTGGCGTCAGGACCCGCAGTTCGTCTTGAATCAGGATCCGTTCCAAGGTGCTTCGGTGCTGATTGCAGGCCCCGACTTCGGCACCGGATCAAGCCGTGAGCACGCGGTCTGGGCCCTGCGCGACTTCGGATTCAACGTGGTGCTCAGTTCACGTTTCGCGGATATCTTCCGCGGCAACGCGGGTAAGCAGGGTCTGCTCGCCGCTACGATCTCCGAAGCCGACGTGGAGCGGATCTGGGCCGAGATCGACGCGAACCCCGGTGCCTCGATCACCGTCGATCTCGAGGCGCGCACCGCAACGATCGGCGATTTCCAGGCCACTATCGACGTCGACGATTACACTAGATGGCGGCTCCTCGAAGGGCTCGATGACATCGGGCTCACGCTGCGCAATGAACACAAGATCGCGCAGTTCGAGGCCCGCCGCGAGTCGTGGCGGCCACGTACGCTCCCTGTCCGCTGACGCAAGTCCGCGGGACCGAGCACCGTGGGTCGGGGCGACAACGCCCGTCGGCTGCGGCCGCGATTCGTGAACATGAAGTGAGGCTCATCGAATGACGAGAACTGTGCATGCTGAACTTCAGGATGGAGCACCAGCCTTGACCGGAGATGTACTGGCGATTCGCGGTGGTCGAGCGCTGCGCGGCCGAGTCGATGTCAAGGGCGCGAAGAACCTCGCAACCAAAGCGATGGTCGCGGCTCTCCTCGGCGAAGACGCGAGCATCCTGCGTGATGTTCCGGCTCTCAGTGACGTCGCCGTCGTCCGTTCGCTGCTCGAGGTCCACGGCGTGCGGGTGACTGAGGGCGATGAGCCCGGCGCTCTTCACCTCGACCCGAGCGATGTCGAATCCGCTCACATGGAAGAGATCGACGCGCACGCAGGTGCTTCCCGCATTCCGATCCTGTTCTGCGGACCGCTCCTGCACCGTCTGGGGCAGGCCTTCATCCCCGATCTCGGCGGCTGCCGCATCGGCGACCGGCCGATCGATTTCCACCTCGATGCACTGCGCAAGTTCGGTGCGACGGTCGAGAAGCTCCCCAGCGGCATCCGTCTGTCGACGCCCAACGGGCGCCTGCACGGTGCGAACATCCACCTGCCGTACCCGAGCGTCGGAGCCACCGAGCAGGTGCTGCTCACCGCAGTGCGCGCAGAGGGCACGACGGAGCTGCGCAACGCGGCCATCGAGCCCGAGATCATGGATCTGATCGCCGTTCTGCAGAAGATGGGCGCGATCATCTCCTATGAGCCGAACCGGGTGATCCTGATCGAAGGCGTCGAGACCCTGCGCGGTTACGACCACCGGTCGATCTTCGATCGCAACGAGGCAGCTTCTTGGGCCTCTGCGGCACTCGCGACCGATGGCGAGATCTTCGTCGGCGGTGCGAAGCAGCAGGAGATGCTGACGTTCCTGAACGTGTTCCGCAAAGCAGGCGGCTGGTTCGACATCCAGGAGGACGGCATCCTGTTCCGTCGCGACGGTGATGTGAAGCCCGTCGTCGTCGAGACCGATGTGCACCCCGGATTCATGACCGACTGGCAGCAGCCGCTCGTCGTCGCGCTCACCCAGGCGAGCGGCCGTTCGGTCGTGCACGAGACGGTGTACGAGAACCGGATGGGCTTCACCGACGCACTCGTGAAGATGGGTGCCGACATCGTCGTTCATCCCCACGGCCTGCAGGACGGACCCCGTCGTGTTCCCCGCCGTGAGCTCGAGCAGGCTGCGGTGATCACGGGACCCACGCCGCTGCGAGGCGCAGAGATCGTCGTTCCTGACCTGCGCGGTGGGTACAGCCACATCATCGCGGCTCTCACCGCAACGGGAGAATCGAAGGTATCTGGCGTAGACATCCTCAGCCGCGGTTACGAGAACTTCCTGGCCAAGCTCGAAGCGCTCGGCGCCGACTTCGACGTCATCGGCTGACGCAGATGGCTTCCGGATCATCGGAGAAGTCTCGGCCCAGCATGTTCTGGCCGTTGGCGGCTGTCGCGGTACCGCTGATCTCGCTGCTGGCGAAGCTGCGATTCACCGACCGCGAGAAGCTCCCTGAGAAGGGGCCGTTCGTGCTCGCGCCCAACCACTACTCCGAGTTCGATCCGCTGGTGGTCGCGCTCGCGGTGTGGAAGTTGGGAAGGCTGCCGCGCTTCATGGCCAAAGAGAGTCTCTTCAAGGTTCCGGTGCTGGGCTGGGTGCTGCATAAGACCGGTATGGTTCCGGTGGCACGGTCCTCCTCACGCACGTCGGCGGCAGACACGATCGCGCAGTCGCGCGCGTTGGTCGAGGCCGGTCGCGGTGTGATCGTGTATCCAGAGGGCACTCTGACGCGTGATCCGGATCTTTGGCCGATGCGCGGCAAGTCTGGCGCGGTCCGTCTGGCGATGGCGGGAAACATCCCGTTGATCCCGATGGCGCAGTGGGGTACCCAGGAGATCATGGGTCGTTACCAGAAGGGTTTGAGCGTCTGGCCACTGCGGAAGCGGGTCGACGTGATCATCGGCGACCCTATCGACATCAGCGACCTCGTCGGCAAGGAGAACGATCAGGCCGCTGTCACCATCGCCACCGAGCGTCTGATGAACGCGATCACCGAGCTGCTCGAGCGTCTGCGCTCAGAGAAGGCCCCCTCGAAGCGGTGGAACCCGACCGATCACGGTCAGAAGGAGACCGGGCGCCTTGACTCCTGAGAAAGACGTCGATGCCCATCCGCGCGTAGCGATCATCGGTGCGGGCAGCTGGGGGACCACTTTCGGCAAGATCCTCGCCGACGGCGGCGCACACGTCACCATGTGGGCCAGACGCCCCGAACAGGCGCTCGAGATCGCCGAGGCCAAGCGGAACTCCAAGTACCTCCCCGGCATCAACCTGCCCCGGTCGATGACGGCCACTCACGAGCTGTCGACCGCCGTTGAGGGCGCGGATCAGGTGTACCTCTCCGTGCCGAGCCAATCGCTTCGCGAGAACCTCAAGGCGCTGCGTCCGCTGCTCGAGCACACCGACGTTCCGATCGTTAGCCTGATGAAGGGCGTCGAGCGTGCGAGCGGTCTGCGAATGAGCCAGGTCATCGAGCAGGAGATCGCTTGCGATCCGAACCGCATCGCTGTCGCTTCCGGGCCGAACCTTGCGCTCGAGATCGCGAGAGAGCAACCCACGGCCGCTGTCATCGCCTCCCGCAGCCAGGAGACGGCGGAGACGATCGCCCGAGCCGCACGCAACTCCTACTTCCGCACGTTCGTGAACACGGATGTGATCGGCACCGAGTTCGGCGGCGTTCTGAAGAACCTCATCGCCGTCGCGATCGGCATCGTCGACGGCGTCGGTTACGGCGAGAACACCAAGGCATCGATCATCACGCGCGGTCTGGTCGAGATGACTGACTTCGCGGTCGCCAACGGTGCGCAGCGCGAGACTCTGCAGGGGCTTGCAGGGCTCGGCGATCTCATCGCCACCTGCCAGTCGCCGCTGAGCCGCAACAACACCGCAGGCAGGCTCCTCGGGCAGGGCTACGACTTCCAAGACGTCGTGAAGCAGATGAACCAGACGGCCGAAGGATTGGCATCTGTTGCACCGATCCTGAAGCTCGCGCACGAATCCGACGTGCACATGCCGATCGTCGAGCAGGTGAAGATGGTGCTCGACGGCAAAATGAACCCACGCGATATCGCGCCCCACCTCACGACAGACGACGACACTCCCCAGGAGGAGAGAACCAATCATGGACAAGCAGACGGTGGTGGTGCTCTTCGGCGGGCGTTCCAGCGAGCATTCCATCAGTTCCGCGACGGCCGGCGGAGTTCTGCAGGCGATTGATCGTGATCGTTACGAGGTGATCCCGGTCGGGATCACCCGCGAAGGCGCATTCGTGCTCGAAGAGGATGATTCCGCGAAATTCGCTCTGGACGCAGCGAACCTCCCTGAGGTCGTCGACAACGGCTCGCGCGTGATGTGGCCTGAGCCCAGTGGCACGCGCACGCTCCGCGTCATCGCACCCGATGGCGCCGTGACCGATCTCGGTGAGGTCGATGTCGTCCTGCCTCTCCTGCATGGCCTCCACGGCGAGGATGGCGCGATTCAGGGCTTCTTCGACGTGCTCGACGTGCCGTATGCGGGCGGCGGGATCCTCGATTCCGCAGTCTGCCTCGACAAGCACTTCACCAAGCTGGCGCTGAGTGCTGCGGGCATCGCCGTCGCCCCAGGGGTCACGGTTCGGCAGGCGCAGTGGGCGATCGACCCTGAGGCGATCCGACGCTCGATCGCCGAGCTCGGTGACGTTGTCTTCGTGAAGCCTGCGAGCGCCGGATCCAGCGTTGGAGTCTCGCGCGTCGAGAATGGTAAGGGCCTCGATGAGGCGCTGCGCATCGCTTTCGATGAGGACGACAAGGTGCTGGTCGAGACCAAGATCACCGGACGCGAGATCGAGGTGGGAGTGCTTGCCGGACGTCAGGGCGGTCGCGCACGAGCCTCGCTGCCCGGCGAAGTGGTCTTGACCACGCGCAGCTTTTACGACTTCGAGGGTAAATACCTCGGTGGTGACGGTGTCGAGATCGTCTGCCCGGCCGAGGTGGATGAGGCGTTGATCTCCTCGTTGCGCGAGACCGCGGTGCGCGCATTCGAGGCGGTAGACGGCAAGGGACTCGCCCGTGTCGACTTCTTCGTGACGCCGGACGGTCAGCTCGTCGTGAATGAGCTGAACACCATGCCGGGGTTCACGCCGATCTCCATGTTCCCGAAGTGCTGGGTGGCATCAGGGCTGAGCTACGGCGACCTCATCAGCGAGCTGATCGAAAGCGGACTGCAGCGCTAGCGGCCACGTCGCGTCAGCCCAGCAGCTCCTGCGCGTCTTCGTCGAGCTCGTCCGGGGTGGTGCACTGACGATCCGCGTGGATCGAAATCAACGGACCGACCAGTGCGCGGCTGCTGATCACGTCGTTGGAGCTGACGACCTCGGTGTCGATGTAGAGCTGCACGGCGGGGTTGCGGCCGTACGTGGTCAGTCGCAGCTTCGGGCTCTCCGAATCATCGACGAGCCAGTCGATGCCCTCCAGGCTCACGCACTGCAGGTCTGCTGTGGGGCCAGGAACCGTGACCCCGCACCGCAGGAGGATCGCAGAGGCGCCGTCCGGTGCGGTCCAGGCCGCTGTCGACTGCGCATCCGTCCAACGGCGATCCATGTCGGCGATGCTGTTGGCGTTCTTGAGCCCGACCATCACCTCGGCGCACAGCGGGTTGTTCGCATCGTCAGCCGGCTCCAGATGCACCGTGCTCGAACAGCCGCCGAGGAGCGCCGTTCCGAGCAGGAGGATGGCGGCGGAGACAAGACGGGGGGACATGATTCCAGGCTACCTTTGAGAGCATGGCCTCACGTTCAGCAGACGATGATCCGCGCCTGGGTGACGTCTCGGAAGGCACCGTGCTTCGTGCCATCCTCGCTCGTACCGCACCCGCCACGCACACGATTCTTGGGCCGGGGGATGATGCTGCGGTTCTGGCGACGCCCTCCGGCTCGGTCGTAGCCACCACCGACACACTCGTGCACGGCCCGGACTTTCGGCTGGCGTGGTCGGGTGCGTACGACCTCGGTTGGAAATCGGCTGCGGTGAACCTGGCGGATGTCGCGGCGATGGGGGCCAGGCCTACAGGACTCCTCGTGGCACTCGCGGTGCCGAAGGATCTCAGACTGTCGTTCGTCGAGCAGCTCTCGGACGGCTTCCGCGCAGCATGCGAGACACTCGCACCCGGTTGCTCGGTCATCGGCGGAGACCTGACCGTCTCCGAAGTCCTCATGATCGCTGTCACCGCTCTTGGCGATCTCGAAGGCCGCTCGGCAGTGAAACGCTCTGGGGCCCGGGTAGGAGATACGGTGGCGATCGCCGGTGAAGTCGGGCTCTCTGCCCGCGGGCTCAGCGTTCTGTTCGGCCGATTCCGCGACGGTGAGACTCCGGTGCCTGTCGATGACGCGCAGCTCCTGCCAGGCGAACGCGCGGCGGTCACGGCGCAGCTGCGCCCATCACCTCCGATCGGTCTCGGAGCCGCTGCAGCTGCTGGCGGAGCGACGGCGATGATGGATGTCTCGGACGGGCTTGCTCTTGACGCAGGGCGGATGGCGTCAGCATCCGCCGTCACGATCGATTTCGATCGCGATGCGCTCGGTGACGATCCCGCTCGTGCGCTGGCCGGTGGGGAAGACCACGCATTGCTCGCGACGTTCCCGCCGGGCGTGCTGCCCTTGGGATTCCGCGCCGTCGGCGCAGTTCGCGTGAGGGGAGCGGAGGACGTGCTCTGCGATGGCCGGGTCGTGGATGCCGCAGGCTGGGACCCTTACCGCGATTGGGATGCTGCGGCAGGCTGAGCCCACCAGATGGCGGTATCGCCATAGGTCTTTTCGCGGAAGATCTCCAGACCAGCAGCCGCCGTATCGGGCGGCGTCGAGCGTCGAGCGCGCTCGATGACGACGACAGCGTCCTCAGACAGCAGTGGAGCCACGGCCGCAAGGTCCGCGGTCATCGCGGCATCGTCGAGGTCGTACGGCGGATCGGTGAAGACGAGGTCCCACGGCCCTGTTGCACGTTTGAGGAAGGCCTGGACAGCGCTTTCGTGTGCGCGCGCGGGGGGAGCCGCGGATGCCGAGGCGCCAAGAGCCTTGGACACGGTCGCCACGTTTCGCCTGACGATCACCGCCGCCGGTCGAGACTTCTCGACGAGATCGACAGCTGCGGCGCCCCGACTGAGAGCTTCGAGACCCAGTGCGCCAGAACCGGCGTAGAGGTCGAGCACTCGTGAGCCTTCGATGACACCGGCGGATTCGAGGGCTCCGAAGAGCGACTCTCGCACACGGTCGCTGGTGGGGCGCGTACCGCTGCCGGGAACATCCAGCCGGAGTCCGCGCGCGTCGCCTGCGATGATCCTCGTCACTCCATCAGCCTAAGACTGTCCGGGGCATTATCTAGACTTCAGGCATGACCTTCTCGCTCGACTCGCCACTGACCGATGCTGTCGGGGTGACTGCGGCGAAGAAGCTCGATCGGGCTTTCGGCATGCAGACGGTCGGCGAGATGCTCGCACACTATCCGCGCCGCTATGCGGATCCGGCCGAGCTGACGCCGATCAGCAATCTGCCGGTGGGCGAGACGGTGACGATCGTCGCCGAGGTTCTGTCGTCGTCGGCTCGGGGGATGCGTAACCGCTCAGGAGCGATGACGGACGTCATCATCAGCGATGGTCAAGGGCGAGTGTCGCTCACTTTCTTCGCGAAGAACCTACGTCAGGCGGAGTGGCGTGCGGGCGAGCTCTATCGCGGCCGCCGAGGAATGTTCTCCGGCAAGGTGGGCGAGTACCGCGACGTGATCCAGTTCGCTCACCCGCAGTACGAGCTCTTCGACGATGCAGAGAGTGCGCAGGCCAAAGCGGAAGACCAGGCCAGCCGCCCGCTGCCGATCTATCCCGCGACCTCTGCGGTCTCCAGTCAGCAGTTCCGCGAGCTCATCGAAAGCCTGCTGCCGAAGCTGAGCGTCGTGCCAGACCCCGTACCGCAGGAGATCCGGGCGAAGGAGAAGCTGCTGGATGCGCGTACCGCGCTGATCCAGGTGCACCGGCCGCAGACGAAGAACGACATCGACCCCGCCGTGCGCACGCTGCGGATGCATGAGGCCCTGGTGCTGCAGACAGCGCTGCTTCAACAGCGCGAAGCAGTGCGCGCGTTGACGGCGAAGTCGCGCCGAGCTGCCGCGGGAGGACTGCTCGAGCGTTTTGACGCGACACTGCCGTACACACTCACCCCGGATCAGCAGTCGGTGGGAGGGGAGGTCGCTTCGGATCTGACCGGCGAACGGCCGATGAACCGGCTCGTTCAAGGCGAGGTCGGATCAGGAAAGACCCTCGTCGCCCTGCGCGCGATGCTGCAGGTCGCCGAGTCCGGTGGGCAGTCGGCGCTGATCGCACCTACCGAGGTCCTCGCAGGTCAGCACCTGCGCTCGATCACCAAGATGCTGGGGCCGAAGCTCGCGCCAGAGCTGATGCCGACTCTGCTCACCGGTCAGATGCCGGCTGCTGAGCGCCGCAAGGCGGCGTTGCGCGTCGCCTCCGGTCAAGCGCTGATCGTGGTCGGCACACATGCGCTGCTGGGAGAGAAGACGACGTTCGCCGAACTCGGGCTCGTGGTCGTCGATGAACAGCACAGGTTCGGCGTCGAACAGCGCGAAGCACTGCGCGCGAAGGGCACCAGTCCGCACGCGCTCGTGCTGACAGCGACGCCTATCCCGCGCACCGTGGCGATGACAGTCTTCGGCGACCTCGACACTTCGGTGATCCGCACGATGCCGGCGGGGCGAGCAGGCATCCAATCCTTCGTGGCGCCTCTGGCCGAGCATCCGGGATGGTTCCAACGGGTGTGGGATCGTGCGGCGGAGGAAGTCGCGCAGGGGCACCAGGTCTTCGCGGTCTGCGCGGCGATCGATACGACCAAGAAGACGGATGCCGCCGGTGAAGAAGGCGCGGCGCTGCTTCCGACTGAAGAGGGCGCGACAGGTCCGCAGTGGGGGGTGGTCCAGCTCGATGAAGCGCTCCAGACGCACCCGACAGTCGGAAAGCTGCGACGCGCGGTGCTGCACGGCAAGATGCCATCGGATCAGAAGGATGCCGTCATGCAGGCATTCGCGCGCGGCGAGATCGATGTGCTGATCGCGACCACTGTCATCGAGGTCGGGGTTGATGTTCCCAACGCGTCGACGATGATCATCCTGGATGCGGATCGGTTCGGTGTCTCGCAGCTCCATCAGCTGCGTGGACGCGTCGGTCGAGGCTCCATCCCGGGCCTGTGCCTGCTTGTCACCGAAGCCGAAGAGGGCTCACTCGCGCGTGAGCGTGTCGAGGCCGTAGCCGCGACGCTCGACGGATTCGCCCTCGCCGAGGTTGATCTCGAGCTGCGCGGCGAGGGTGATGTGCTCGGTTCGACGCAATCGGGCGTGCGCTCCTCGCTGCGGCTGCTGCGCGTGGTGAAGGACTCCAAACTCATCGCCCGTGCACGTGAGCTTGCGGAGAAGATTCTCGAGACGGATCCGAGTCTCGCCGAGCACGCTGGGCTCCGCGACGTGATCGCACGCCGGGTCACCGAGGAGGATCGTGCGGCTCTTGCCAAGAACTAGTCACTCGACGTGCAATAGGGTGAGATCATGAGCAGTCGGATCGCCGTCGTCCCTGGTTCCTTCGACCCGCCGACCCTCGGTCATCTCGATGTGATCCGGCGAGCGGCGAAGCTCTACGACGAACTGCACGTGCTGGTCGTGCACAACCCGGGCAAAGAAGCGATGCTGCCCATCGCTCAGCGACTCTCGCTGCTTGAGCAGTCCATTGCTGAAGATGGGATGCCGGGGAACATCGTGATCGGCTCCTGGAGCATGGGTCTCCTCGTCGACTACGCTCGCGACGTCAACGCAGGGGTGCTGGTCAAGGGCATCCGCTCTCAGATCGACGTCGCCTATGAATCGCCGATGGCGATCGTCAACCGCCACCTCGCTGATATCGAGACGGTGTTCCTGCTGCCGGATCCCTCGCACGCGATGGTGTCCAGCTCACTCGTCCGCCAGGTCGCCGGTCTCGGCGGCGACATCTCGCCCTTCGTTCCCCGCGCCGTCGCAGCCTTCCTCGACACAGGTGCACGCGGACTCTGAGCGCACGGTCAGCGGATACTGAGCCTGGAGAAAGTCCCGCCGGTAGCATTGAAGCGTGAAGACTCGACTTAACGGCCCCTTCGTGGTGCCCGTGCGCGATATCGTCCGACGACCCGGTGAGATGCGTGAGCATCAGTTCTCCGTTGCCCTCCCAGACCAGTGGGGAGAGGGGATCGTCTCCTTCGAGGCGGGCACCGATCTTGACCTGGAAGTCCGGGTGGAGTCCGTCCACGAGGGCATTCTCGTCTCCGGAACAGCGGAGGCTGAGTACAAGGGCGTCTGCGGAAGATGCCTCAAAGACATCGCCGAGCCTGTCGAAGTCGAGTTCCAGGAGCTTTTCGCGTATCCTGGTGAGGAAGAAACTGACTTCGAGGTTCAAGACGACCACGTGGATCTTGAAACTCTTGTCAGGGAAGCGGCAGTTTTGTCGCTTCCATTTCAGCCGGTGTGTCAGCCGGACTGCCCCGGGCTTGACCCGAACACGGGTGAGCGGCTGACCGGAAGCACCAGGGTAGAGGATGACGCTCCCATCGATCCTCGATGGAGTGCGCTCCGACAGATCGCAGACCAGGGGAGTGCGGCAGAGAGCCGCGGTCCCGAGAACACAGAAGAGAGTTAGCCATGGCTGGTAACCCCCCGAAGCGCAAGGTTTCCCGTTCCAACACCCGCTCGCGTCGCGCGCAGTGGAAGGCGGAGCCGATTGCTCTCGTCAAGACCGTTGAGAACGGCAAGACCGTCTACAGCCGTCCGCACCAGGCGAAGGTCGTCACCGACTCGCAGGGCACCGAGCTGTTCCTCGAGTACAAGGGCCGCAAGGTCGCAGACGTCTGATCACGGTCTCACGATCGTGACAGAGGTCCCGCAAGGGACGGCGAGTCTCGCAGCGAAGCTCAGGGTCGATATCGACCCTGAGCTGCTTGCGTTAGCGTTGACCCACCGTTCGTACGCATACGAGCACGGCGGCATCCCGCACAACGAGCGCCTGGAGTTCCTCGGCGACTCTGTGCTCGGCCAAGCCGTCACCGTCATGCTGTTCGTCACTCACCCCGACATCGATGAGGGGCAGCTTGCCAAACGGCGCGCGAGCGTCGTCTCGACCGTTGCCCTCGCCGAGGTTGCGCGAGCCATCGGGCTCGGTGAGCACCTTCTGCTCGGCCGTGGTGAAGAACGCACCGGTGGGCGCGACAAGGACTCGATCCTGGCCGACACCATGGAAGCGGTGTTCGGCGCCACCTACCTCTCCGCAGGTCAGGATGCTGCGACCGAACTCGTGCTGCGATTGACCGAGCCTCTGCTCGACGATCCAGAACGCTATGGTGCCGCGATGGATCCGAAGACGAGCCTGCAGGAGCTCGCTGCCCGCATCGGCGCCGCACCTCCCACGTACTCCGTGTCGGCTACAGGCCCAGACCACGATCGCCGTTTCACGGCGATCGTCACGGTCGGCGACGTCAGCATGAGCGGTGAGGGCACGAGCAAGAAGACCGCCGAGATGGCGGGTGCCCTCAACGTGTGGCGCGCACTCAGCGAGCGTGCCTGAGCTTCCCGAAGTCGAGGTCGTCCGCGCAGGCCTCGCTCCCGCAGTCATCGGCGCGACGATTACGAGCGTCTCGGTATTCGATGAGCGAGCGCTCACGCGGCATCCCGCAGGAGCGGCGGACTTCGCCGCCCGTCTGGAGGGCGCATCGATTGTCGGCGCATCCAGACGCGGCAAATTCTTGTGGCTTCCCATGGCAGGGGAGACTCACGCGCTCACTGCCCATCTGGGGATGAGCGGTCAGATGCTGCTGCGCACTCCCGAGGCTCCCACTGAGCGTCATGAACGCATCCGCATCGGCATCCAGCATCCACAGCATGGCGACTTCGCCGTTGTTTTCGCAGACCAGCGCACGTTCGGTTCGCTGGCAGTCGATGAGCTCACTGCCGACGGCAGCGATCTGATTCCGACACAAGTACGGCATATCGCGCGCGACCCACTGGATGCCGCGTTCGACGACGATGTCTTCATCGGCGCCGTGCGACGTCGGGCGAGCGCGGTCAAGAGGATTCTGCTGGATCAGACCGTCGTCAGCGGAATCGGAAACATCTACGCTGACGAATCGCTCTGGGCTGCGCGCATCCACCCTGAGTCACACGGGCGCACATTGACGGGTGCTGCAGTTGACCGCCTTCTTACAGAAGTGCGACTGGTGCTTGAGAAGGCTCTCGCCGAGGGCGGGACGAGCTTCGATGCCCAGTACGTGAACGTCAACGGCGAGGCGGGGTACTTCGCCCACTCGCTGAACGCTTATGGACGAGGCGGGCAAGCCTGTCCGCGCTGCGGGGGCGAGATCCGCCGGGAGGCCTTCATGAATCGGTCGTCGCACTTCTGCCCGCGGTGCCAGCGCAAGTCCAGATAGCCTGAGATCTGAACAAAAGCGGGGGACGACTGGTGGATCTGTACTGGCTTTCGGCTCCTGATCGCGAAGTCGCGGAGGCGATGCACCGGCGCAGGATCAGCTCACGCCCTCGGTGGGTGCCGACGAAACGCCGAGTGCTCTCGGACATCAACGATTGTCTGATGCTCTGGTATCTCTGCATCGTGTTGATGGTTCTCGGGGTCCGCATCGACACACTGCAGGACAACCGCATCGAAGCGCGGGACGTCGGGGACATCACGATCTGCAGCGCCATTCTCGTGGCGTGGATCGTCTTCGCCGTCTGGCTGCACAGATGGTCGGCAAGGCCGCCATCGCCGCGGATGCGGATTCGGGCGTGGCGTCAGGAGCTCACCGCGCTCTCAAACGGGTTCGAGCCTCAGTCGGGGGGAGGTGCTGCTTTCGCCTCGCTCATCACCGCGGAAGATCGCATCCACTCATCTGCGCGTTTCGTCGCGGATGGCATCGAGTTCGGCAATATTCGGTATCGGAGCCGATCGCGGTCTGGATCTTGGCAGTACATCGCGCTCCACCTGCACGCACCGCTTCCGCACATGCTGCTCGAATCACAAGCGGGCAAGAGCCTCGCGCGCATGCTGCCCGTGCATATCAGCGGTTACCAGACACTCTCGCTGGAGGGCGATTTCGACCGCTGGTTCCGACTTTTCGTGCCAGCGGGTTACGAGCGGGATGCTCTGTTCCTGCTCCCACCGGATGTGATGGCGGCCTTGATCGATCACGCGCCGGCGTTCAGCATGGAGACGATCGCAGATCGAATGGTCTTCTTCCGGTCGTCAGCCGCCGACTTCGCGAACCCCGAGCCGTGGAAAGTGGTCGCAGAAGTCATTGAGGGAGCGGCGAAACCGTTCGTGCGCAACGCCTCGGGCTACCGCGACGAACGCATTCCTGAACAGGACACGCCATACGCCGTGGAGATGATGCCCACAGGTCGTATTGCAAGCGATGGCACTCGGCTTGATCTGCGAGATCGGCGCACCGGCATCTGGTGGATACTCGGTGCAACCGGATGGGCCGCAACGCTCGTGTTTCTGTACGCGGTACCCGCGATCTTCGCCTTCGCAGGCCTCATGTCGATCGTCGACGGCAGATAAGACGGCGATCATCACGCAGGCGCAAAGGCGCGAGCCAGCAGCGGACGAGTGAGACGGGTGCTCAGCCACACGATGCCCACCCCGGAGACGAGTACCGCGAGGATCGTCACGATCGAGAGGGGCTGCACGATCAGCGCGAGGCCGATCAGCGGCAGCACCAGAACAGCCGCGCACAATGCCGAGCAGATCGCTGTGACCAGCAGAGGCGCCATGACAGCGCGGGTGCGTGCGGAATCGACGACCTCCAGAGGCACTCCGAAGAAGTGCAGGCTGCGGTGCAGTTCCCCCTGATCGATGATTGCGGATGCTTGATTGACTCCGACTGAGACAGCGACCATGACGAACGAGGCGACGAGCGTAATGATGAGCCCGGTGCGGATGTCACCGATCAGTACGAGGGTCGCATCATCGGCAGCCGCAGCAGATGCTGTGTCGACCATGGCAACGCCCGCGCCCGCGAAGACGGCCATGAAGCTGGCCATCGCCACTCCGCTCACCTGGCGCCAGGCGGCCTTGGGAGATTCGAGGATGAAGCGCATGGCGAGCAATCGACTCGGCTGTTCCGCGCGTCGCAGTCCACGTCGGGCATGCGCTTTCAGAGCCCAAGGCCCGACCAGGTTCAGCACCGCAAGCGCTGCGGCGAACATCCCTGCCACGACGATGATCGTGACGACGACGCCTGTCGTACCGGGGAACCACATCATGGTCGCAAAGGCGAGCGCGATGACAGCGATCGCGCCGACGGCACGCATCCAATGCACTCGCGGCACTGCAGCACGCGTTCGCACGCCGAGCGGCGAGATCACGACCAGCCTCAGGCCGATCACCGCGCTCACCCCGGCCAGAGCGATCATGCACGCAGCGATTCCGGCGATGGCGAGCGGCGACAGCAACACGGCGGTGAGCCCCAGGGGTGTCCCGCGGAAAGTGATGAGACCGAGCAGCGGGACGCACGCGATGTAGAGGACGATTCCCGCGAGCGCACCCGCCGCAGCGAGGAGCGTCGATTCCACAACCGTGGCAGTGATGACGCCGCCAGGAGAAACACCCATCAGGCGCAGGGTCGACAGCCGCTCGTCACGGCGTCGTGCAGACAACCGTGCCGCCGCACCGCCGAGGCTGACCAATGGCACGACCAGCAGCACCAGGGCGATGGCCGCGAGAGCGTGGTAGATGCTGGCTTCCGGATCAGTCCAGCTCCAGAACGCCTGGGCGCCGCCCATGACGACCAGCACGATTGCGGTCACCAACGCGAAGGCGATCATCGGAAGCGCGATGATGCCGCCTTGGCCAGGACCGGGACGCAGGAGCAGAGCCAGAACACGGGCGTTCATGCCTGCGCTCCGGCAGCTGCGGTGATGCGTCCATCGCGCACGTGGACGGTGCGCGAGCAGCGAGATGCGACATCGGCATCATGGGTCACCACGATCAGCGTGCGGCCCTGACCCGTCGTCGACCACAGGAGCGCGTTCATCACGTCTGCCGAGGTCTGACTGTCCAGAGCACCAGTGGGTTCGTCCGCGAAGACGAGTTCCGCACCGGTCACCTGTGAGCGTGCGATTGCGACGCGCTGTGCCTGTCCACCGGATAGCTCGCCGATTCGGCGATCCTCGAACCCCACGAGACCGAGTGATGCCATCCACCCCGCCGCACGCTCGATGGCTGTCCGACGCGGTGTCGCGTTGATCATCAGAGCGAGGGCGATGTTCTCGATCGCCGTGAGCTCAGGAATCAGCAGCCCCTGCTGGAAGACGAACCCGAAGGACTCTCGTCGCAATCGCGAACGGTCACGCTCATTCATCGTGGTGACATCCGCGGCAGGCCCGGTGACCGGGGAGAACAGCACTCGACCAGCATCCGGCGCGGTGATTCCCGCAAGAACGTGCAGCAGCGTCGTCTTGCCGGATCCGGACGCGCCCATGATCGCGACGGACTCGCCGCGCTGCACCGTGAGGTCCACACCGGCTAGTGCAGTCGTGGTGCCGAATGCCTTGGTCAGGGACTTCGCTTCGATGACGGAAGAATTCATGCTTTCAGCCTCGCGAGCAGGATTGGTCGTGTCGTCAGCCTGGAGTCGCCACTGCATACATCGCTCGGATGATCTCAACGAAGCTTCTTCTGCCACCCTCCCGCGTAGGATGCTGGCACGAACCCGATTGCTTCGTTGATACCGAGCATCGGTCTGTTCTCCTCGGCGTTGAACGTCGTCACCTTCGGCGAATCCGGTGCAATCTCCCGCCAGCGCAGAAGGTTCGCGCACTTCACGATCGTGCCGAGCCGCTTGCCCCGATGCTCACCCAGGACGAGCGTGCCCCACTGCTGGGTGACACCTGCGCGGTCTTCACCGACGGCCAATTCATTGAACGCGACCATCTGTCCTGATGGCTCATGCACAACGGCAACGATCGACAGCGTCTGTCCGGCGGCCATGATCCGCTCGTCGTGACGCACGAGCTTGTCTTCATCCCATTGCTCTTCCTGCGTGACCAGATCACCGGTCGGAATGTTGGTGATCATGCTGGCGATCAGGTGCGCATACCCGGTGCGAAACGGCGGTGGTGTCGGCAGACTCCAGGAAACAACGCGGTAGTCGGGCCCAGCGTAGGCGCTGGCCTCTTCGAGACGGGCACACACATCCTCGAGCGGCCCCTGCAATGGCAGCACGCTGTTCCGCTCGACCTGCTCGAGGGCGTAGCCGCGCGCGATGAGCAGGTCTGACATCGGCGTCGAAGAGACAGAGCCCCAGCCCGTTGCAGGGGTGAGAGTCCCTCCGGAGTGGCGTGCCGGGTGCAGGGTCCACGTCTGCAGCACTGAGCGTCCCAGGGATGCGGCCTCGTGTTCGAGGCGATCGAGCAGCACCTGAGCGGTACCCCCTGGGAACTCGGCGGCCGGCACCATCAGAGCGAGATCTGCAGCAAGCGTGCCGGCGGCGGTGGACGTGGAGAGCTCAGCCGCACCGACGATCTCATCACCTCGTCGGGCGATGAAACCCGCGCGGAGTTGGTCGGTCTGATCCAGCCAGGATGGCAGGGATTCCGCGACGGTCTCGTCGAGGTCATCGATCCCGGCATCCTTCCTCGCCATTTCATTCCCGAGACGCACCATCGCGCGCAACTCATGTGCCTCTGGTGTATCCAGGTGGGAGGGCACCACCATCGGGGTGATGACGATGTCACTCATGTGAGGTCCTTCTTCCATGCGCCCTCATACGACATGGGCGCGAATCCGATCGTCTCGTTGATGCTTAGCATCGGACGATTCTCTTCCGCGTTGTACGTGATCACGCGCGGTGACTGAGGGTAACGGTCATGCCAGCGGAGGAGTCCCGCGGTCTTCACGAGCGTCCCGAGGCGATGCCCGCGATGACCGGCCAGCACGAGAGTGTCGTACTGGTGTGTCGTCCCGGCCGGTTCGCAGAGGTTGATGGCGAGTTCGTTGAACGCGCACAGCTCGCCGCCCGCGATGTGCTCAGCCGCAGTCACCTGAATGGTGAATCCCTTCGCAGCCTGCCGCTGCTCGAGCTCAGCGACACGTTCGGCGTCCCAGACCTCTTCAGGAATCCCAAGTTCTGCATCAGGCACATCGGTAGACATGCGCGACTTCATCCAGGCATAGCCGTCGACGAACTCGGGAGGTGTGGGCAGAACCCACTGGACGACCCGGTAGTCGCGCGCGTGCTCCTGGGCAACGTTGAGAGATCGAGTCAATCGCGTGTGCGTTTCCGCTGACCAGACGAGTTCGCTCGCGCGCTCGACCTGTTCCAGGGCGAAGCCGCGATTCTCCAGGAACTCTGCGGTTGCGTCCCGCGGAACCGCTCCGAAACCGGTTGGTGAGTGAAGCGAGTTCGTCTGGTCGCCGTGATGCTCGGCCCAGCCGAGAAGCGCCCGCACGCCTGCGGCGCGGAGTTCGGTTTCCAGCACCGCGAGGGCAGCCGTGCCGATGCCCTGGCGCCAGTGCGAGCGCAGCAGAGCGATGACGGCGATGGCGGTGTCCGCGGATGCATCCTGCAGCATGTCCACGGCCATGCATCCGACCATCTCGCCGGCATCCATAACGAACCACTGCCGCTTTCGCGACGCGCGACTGCTGTAGAGCACGGGCAGAAGCGCTGCGGCAGACAGGGCGTCATCGTCACGACCGGTCGTCTCGAGAAGGGACCGGTTGCGTACGTCCGCGTACGCGCGGATCTCATCGGTGGGCGCCGCATCCGCCCCTGCGGGAAGCAGGAGCGGATGCAGTGTGGCCGATTCGGTGAGGTGAATAGTCATGACAGTGCCTCCCATTCAGAGCATGTGGCGCTGCATGTCGTAGGTGAGGATCGCCACCTTTTCGCGCTCGGTGAAGTGGGTGAGTCCCCCGGGGCGCTGGGCGTCGAGGAGCCGAGCTGCCTCTTCACGACTCATCATCGTGCGGCGGTTGCGGGCTGAGCGCTGCGTGCGCAGCATCAGCCAGAGTCCGAGCCGCAGCGAAAGCCGGTCGGCGATGTTCAGTTGTTTTCGGTCTGCGGGAACAGTGATCTCAAGAGTCTCCTGTTCCTGGCTACATGGTGGGTGGATGGTGTTGCGAAGCAGTGCTTCAGTACTCACGAGAGTGCTCGTTTCTTATCGAACTTTTCTGGGGGAAGGAAGCGCGAGATCCGGGGACGGCCGGAGCGCGGACGAGAGGTCTCAAAGAGTGGAGACGTCACCTGAGGTGGGATGCAGAGGGTCGAAGTCATCGACCGATGCGGGAGCGGCGGGAACCGGCGGAGATCAGGCTCGAGAGGAGGAGATCTCCGGCAGAGGCTCTACGAGAGCGCGCTACGTCG
Source organism: Microbacterium zouquanmingi (assembly GCF_052266675.1). NCBI lineage: Bacteria > Bacillati > Actinomycetota > Actinomycetes > Micrococcales > Microbacteriaceae > Microbacterium > Microbacterium zouquanmingi. Next base: position 216,085 of record NZ_JBQPRA010000003.1, on the reverse strand, counting down.
GACGCCGAAGGCGGAGGACGAATCATGCGCTGAACGCTTCGCATCGAAGCCGATGGCTGATGCCTTGACAGTTGCGGTAATCATGAGGTCCTCCTTTCGTGAGCGATCCGGCTTGCAAAGTTAGTGGATCTTCACAGCAGACGTCAAGGATTTGTTTGTTCATCGGCGTGTCGCATCGTGCGCAGATCCACCCAGTCACCGCGCGGGATGCCGGGATCACGGTGTGATTCCGGTAGCGTGGCGGCGTGATTCTCCCCGGACGGACGGTGCGCGCATGCATCTGAAGAGCTTGACGCTCAAGGGCTTCAAATCGTTCGCACAGCCCACTTCGTTCGTCTTCGAACCGGGCGTGACCTGCATCGTCGGACCCAACGGCTCCGGCAAGTCGAACGTCGTCGATGCGCTCGCCTGGGTGATGGGTGAGCAGGGAGCGAAGACGCTTCGCGGCGGCAAGATGGAAGACGTCATCTTCGCCGGTACGTCCACGCGCGGCCCGCTCGGTCGCGCAGAGGTCCAGCTGACGATCGATAACAGTGATGGCGCGCTGCCGATCGAGTTCGCAGAAGTCACGATCAGCCGCACACTCTTCCGCAACGGCTCGAGTGAGTATGCCATCAATGGCTCCAGTTGCAGACTTCTCGATGTGCAGGAGCTGCTGAGTGACTCCGGTCTTGGTCGCGAGATGCACGTCATCGTCGGGCAGGGACGCCTGGATACCGTGCTTCAGGCTTCACCGGAGGACCGTCGCGGATTCATCGAAGAGGCAGCCGGGATCCTCAAGCACCGACGCCGCAAGGAGAAGACGCTCCGGAAGCTCGATGCGATGGAGGCCAATCTCACGCGCCTCAGCGACCTCGCCGGTGAGATCAGGCGCCAGCTCAAGCCGCTCGGACGCCAGGCGGAGATCGCCCGCGAGGCCCAGACGATCGCTGCCGTCGTGCGAGACGCGAAGGCACGCATCTTCGCCGACGATGTGGTGGCGCTGCGGACGTCGCTTGCCGACCATGCCCGTACGGAGCAGGAGCGTCACACCGAGCGTCTTGTGATCACGGAGCAGGCGGATGCCGTGCGGACCGCGATTGCAAAGCTCGAGGCTGATCAGAATTCGGCGGCAGTCGACGAGGCTCGTGGAGTCGCATTCGGCCTTGAGCAGGTCCAGGAGCGCATGCGGTCGCTCTACACTCTCGCCAATCAGCGCCTCGCACTTCTCGGCTCAGAAGAGGACGACGCGGCCGTCGCTTCCGTCACGGTCACGCAGGCGACGATCGATGAGGCCAAGGACGAGATCACCACGATCTCTGCCGGGCTCGGTGAGGCACAGGATGCCGCGTCCGCCGCCAGCCGTGAAGTGGTCAATGCGCGTGCAGAGCTCGACACGCTCGATGTCGACATCGCCGAGCAGAGCGCTCTCGTCTCCGAACATGACATGCATCTGACGGCGTTGCGGGGTACGGCAGAAGCCGCGGCATCCGCTCTCGCCGCTGTGCGCGGTGCTGTGCAGCGCCAGGCGAGCGCGCTTGAGGCGGCGAACGAACGACGCCGTGAGGCAGCCGAAGCGCTGGAGCAGATCGACGACGCGCAAGCCCCCGAGGGAAGTGCCGCCGAGCATGCGGCAGCGTACGACAATGCTCAGCGCGATGCGACAGCGGCTGAAGCAGCGCTCGAGGAGCTGCGCGAACGATTGCACGCCGCCGAGCGCGAAGCAGGGTCCCTGACGGCGAAGGCGGCGGCGCTCAGCAGCGCTCTGTCGCTCTCTGGAGGAGCCGCCGAAGTCGTCAAGAGCGGCGCCCCCGGTGTTCGAGGGCTCGTCGGAGACGCCGTGCAGGTCACCGCGGGGTACGAGGCAGCGATCGCGGCAGTACTCGGACCGCTGGCTGAAGGCGTACTCGTCGACGATGCAGAGGCGGCGTTCGCGCTTGCTGCGTCGGCAGTGGCAGACCGGCGCGGCGTGGTCGATTTCGTCATGGCGGACGCCATGGCGGGGGCCGTTCAGCTCCCCGCATTGGCAGGCGTCACCCCGGCGGCCTCGGTGGTCACCGCGCCCACGGGCGTGCTCGGCGTGCTCGCACACGTGCTCGTCGCTGACGACCTCGATGCGGCACGGAATGCTCGTGCAGCTCTGGACGCGCTGGGTGACAGCGCGGTGACGATCGTCACGATCGGTGGCGACGTGATCACCGCTCAGACCCTTCGCACGAGGTCTGGTGGAGAACGGTCGCGCCTCGAGCTGACAGCTGAGCGGGATGCTGCGCAGGAACGCCTCACCGAAGTGCGGGTGATCGTCGACTCGATGCGCGAAGCACGGACGGATGCTTCAGAACGAGTGAATGCGACGCGTCAGCGAGCGAAGGATGCGCTGCGCGCACTGCGTGAGCACGACGCCGCTCTCGCGACGCATGCCGAGCAGTTGAATCGGGTCACCGTTCGGCACGAGTCGGCAGTCGCCGAGTGCGAGCGCCTGGAATCCGGGCTTTCGCAGGCGCAGAGCGCCGTGACAGATGCTGAGGCTGCGGCAGCAGCCGCGCAGGGAGAACTCGAAGCCGCAGAGACCAAGCCGCGTCCGGTGCTCGATGCATCCGCTCGAGACGGCCTCCTCGAAGCGCTTGAAGCAGCTCGTGAAGGCGAGGTGCGCGCAAGACTCGAGATCGAGACGTTGCGTGAACGCGTGCGCGCGGCCCAGGCGCGTGTCGCGAGCCTTGAACGCCAGCGCGAGCAGGAGCGGGATGCCGCGGCCGAAGCCGCGCGTCGTGCGGTCATCCGCCGCGCGCAGCGTGAAGCGGCTTCCGGCGTCGCGTCTGAGCTTCCTCGGATCCTCGATTCCCTGGACCGCTCGACCGCCGAAGCGCGACTGGCGCTGACTGAAGCGGAGAGCGCGCGTTCCGCGCAGAACGAGGAGCTCACTGCGCTGCGCGTGCAAGAGGGTTCCCTGCGTGAACGTCTTGCTGGCCTCACGGAGAGTGTGCACGGTCTTGAACTGCAGATCCACGAGAAGAAGCTGCACCTCACGAGTCTGTTGGAACGAGTATCCTCAGAACTCGCACTCGACGAAGATATTCTCGTTGCGGAATATGGACCGGAACAGCCTGTTCCCCGTGATCCGCTTGCTGAGGTCGATCCTGAGTCCATTGACGGCATCGACTCCACGGCGATCCCGTACGACCGGAGAGTGCAGGAGCGGCGCCTCGCTGAATCCCAGCGCAAGCTGACACAGCTCGGACGGGTGAATCCTCTGGCCCTGGAGGAGTTCGCAGCGCTCGAGCAGCGGCACGCATTCCTCACCGAACAACTCGCTGACCTGACCCAGACCCGCCAGGATCTGCTCACGATCATCGCGGATCTCGATGAGCGCATGCAGACGATCTTCGCGAGCGCGTTCGAAGACACTCGGCAGGCGTTCACTGAGGTCTTTCCGCTGCTGTTCCCTGGCGGTACAGGGAGCATCTCTCTGACCGATCCGGAGAACATGCTCACCACGGGAATCGAGGTGGCGGTTCGCCCGGTCGGCAAGAAGATCGAGCGGCTCTCCCTGCTTTCCGGTGGGGAGCGCTCGCTTGCTGCGGTGGCTCTGCTCGTGGCGATCTTCAAGGCTCGCCCGAGCCCCTTCTACATCCTCGATGAGGTGGAGGCCGCTCTCGACGACGCGAACCTCGGGCGCCTGCTGACCGTGTTCGAACAGCTCAGGGAGAGCTCGCAGCTTCTGGTGATCACGCACCAGAAGCGCACGATGGAGATTGCCGACGCCCTGTACGGGGTATCGATGCGGCAGGATGGTGTCTCTGCGGTGGTCGGGCAGCGCGTCGGAGATCGCGCGGCAAGCTGACCTTCTGTGCGACATCCGCACACCAATATGCTGAGGCGCATGACCTTCGTGCTCCAGGGTGTGCGCCGGATGCCCTTCACACTCGCCTTTACGTTCGTGTTCCTGCTGATCGGCGTGATCACGGGCTCGCTGTGGTCGGCGGCGCACGACAAGCCCTGGTTCGAGATGGTCGCCACAGGGTTGCCCTCGTTCGCCGAGGGACGCTGGTGGACCCTGTTCACTTCGCCGCTCTTCGCGGATCCACCGTTCGCCTACCTGACGCTTCTTCCACTGATCCTCGGTGGGATCGGCTGGGCGGAATGGCAGTTCGGCTCGCTGCGCACCATCGGCCTCGTCATCGTCGGACATCTCGTCGGCGTGCTGGGAGCCGCGGGGATTCTCGCTCTGTTCACGCCTGTCGATTGGCGCTGGTCGGATCGGCTGTCGCAGGCACTGGACGTCGGCCCTTCGTGCGGCGCCATGACCGCCCTGGTGTTCGCGATCGCCACTCTGCCGTCGCCCTGGCGTCTGCGCGCACGCATTGCGATCGTGCTGTGGGTGACGATCTCGGTGCTCTACCTCGGGCAGCTCTATGACCTCGAGCACGCCGTCGCCATGACTGCAGCCCTTGTGGTCAGCGGCATGCTTCCCGCGTTCCGCCACCCCGAGGGGCGACCGACTGAGCGCGAATGGCGCCTCCTCGCCTTTGCCGGTCTGATCGCGATCGGCGCGATTCAGATCATCGATCTCGCGGTTCCTTTTGATGGCCCGCTGGGGGAGAACGCGCCGGTCTATTCGTTCTTCGACGTGGCTCTGGACGTCGTGGTGATCGCATTCATCGCGAACGGAGTGCGAATCGGGTACCGGATCGCGTGGCTAGCAACTGTCGTCCTCGCAATCTTCAACCTCGTCACCGCAGTGATCTCGTTCGCCCTGATCCCTGTGCTGCTGAGCGGCGGTCGGATCGGTTCCGTATGGGACGTTGTCGGGCTGCAGATCGCGCCCACGTTGCTGTGGGTCGCGATGCTCATCGTGATGTTCATCGCACGAGGGGCGTTCCGCGTTCCGTTTCGCCGGTCGCGCCGGCGTCTCTCGACCACGCCCGTCACGCCACAGGCCGTGCGCGAGACGCTTCACGAGACCGGCGGAGGAACGCTGTCGTGGATGGCGACCTGGCGCGGGAACAGTCATATGGAGGCCGCGGACGGAGTGATCGCCTACCAGACTCACTCCGGCGTCGCGATTCTGCTGGGTGATCCGATCGTGCCCGATGGCAACGAACGGGACGCTCTCGAGGCCTATGCGTCAGCGGCGCAGCAGATGGGCTATATCCCGTGTGCGTTCTCGTCGAGTGAGAAGATCCGTCTGGCGATGCCACAAGGATGGCGCTCCATCGTCGTGGCCGAAGACACTCTCGTCGATCTTCCAGGGCTCGAGTTCAAGGGCAAGGCCTGGGGCGCGGTGCGGACCGCTATCAATCGCGCTGCGCGCGAGAACATCGAGTTCAGGATGGTGCGGCTGGCAGACGAGCCGTGGAGCGTCAGGGCGCAGGTCCGCGCAATCTCCGAGCAGTGGACCGGCGACAAAGGGCTGCCCGAGATGCGTTTCACTCTCGGCACGGTAGATGACGCGATGGATCCTGAGGTCGCCGTCGGGATTGCGGTGGATGCTGAGGGGAGCCTGCACGGTGTGACCTCGTGGCTTCCGGTCTACGGCCCTGGCGGTGTTGTCGAGGGTTGGACGCTGGATCTCATGCGCCGCAGAGATGGCGGATTCGGTCCGGTGATGGAGTTCCTGATCGGCGCTGCGGCGCAGCACTTCTCAGAACAGGGGCATTCCTTCATCTCGCTCTCGGGTGCTCCACTGGTGCGAACCGAGGACACTGAGACGAACGCGATCTACGCCGTGCTTGATCGCGTCGCACAGCTGGTCGAACCGCTCTACGGCTTCCGCTCGCTCCACAAGTTCAAGCAGAAGTTCAATCCTCGCGCCGAGCCGATGCACCTGCTCTACCGCGATGAGGGCGACCTCCCGCGCGTGGGGATCGCACTGACTCGGGCGTATCTGCCGGATTCCTCACTGCACGACCTCGTCGGCTCCGCAGCTCCCGCATTGCGTGGCTGAGCTACCCGCACCGTAGGCTGGAGTCATGGCGGAGAAGTCCTGGACCCTCGGTCGCGCGCTGCGCGGCATGTTCGTCAAACCCACAATCGATGAGACGACGTGGGAAGACCTCGAGACGGCGCTGATCACTGCCGACTTCGGCCCCGACATCTCCGAGCGAATCGTCGATGAACTGCGCGAGAAGGTCGAACGCTACCGTACGACTGACCCGAAGGATCTGCAGCGGATGCTGCGCGAAACGCTCGAAGAGCATTTTGCGAAGTTCGACACGACTCTGAAGCTCACCGAGCGGCCAGCCGTTGTGCTCGTCGTCGGCGTGAACGGTGTGGGCAAGACGACGACGATCGGCAAGTTCACGAAGTTCCTGCGCGGATACCAGCGCAGCGTCGTCGTCGGAGCAGCCGACACCTTCCGTGCGGCCGCAGTCGATCAGCTCGCGACCTGGGCTCAGCGTGGAGGAGCAGCGATCGTCCGTCCGCAGCAGGAAGGACAGGATCCGGCCTCCGTCGCATATCAGACGGTCGAGTTCGCGCAGCGCGAGGGCATCGAGATCGCGATCATCGACACCGCCGGCCGCCTGCACACCAAGGGCGGACTCATGGACGAGCTGACCAAGATTCGTCGCGTCATCGAAAAGCAGGCGCCCATCAGTGAAGTGCTGCTCGTGCTCGATGCCACGACCGGACAGAACGGCGTCATGCAGGCTGAGGCCTTCCTCCAGCACGCTGGCGTCACCGGACTCGTGCTCACCAAGCTCGATGGTTCAGCCAAAGGCGGGTTCGTTCTCGCCGTGCAGGAGCGCACCGGCATCCCCGTCAAACTGCTCGGCCAAGGTGAGGGAATCGACGATCTCACCGGCTTCACGCCGCACATCTTCGCGGCATCCCTTGTCGGTCAGTGATCGGACTGGTTTCATAGCGTTATGGCGATCGAACACGACTACTTCGGGCTCCTGTCTTCAGGTCCGGATGGATCGATCTTCTGGTCCGAGACGGTGGATCTCGGCGACCAGACGGTGACTGTCGATCTCACAGCTCCCGACCAGGACGATATCTCTACGGATGCACTCGACATCGCCGCAGCCCTCATCTCGGGCCTTGAGGACGTGGACGCCACGGCGCGGCGCGGCATGCTCGCGGAAGTAGACGACCGCGCGAGCGAAGTGACTGAGTTCATCCTGCAACAACAGGAAACCTATGGCGAGGAGCTTCCGGAGATGCTGGTCGACGTCAGCGGTGACGACGCCGTCGACATCATCCGGTCCCTGCGTCTCATGAGCATGACGATCCTTGCCGATGAGCACGGCGGCACCGAGCCGTTCGCTGTCCTCGAGTACGCGCTCGATGCCGAGGACACCGACGAAGTGCTCCTCGTCAATCTCTCCTCCGACGGCATGGTTCAGTCGGTGATGAGCGCCGACTAGACCTCTCGCGAAACTGCAAAACCACGCCGAGACGCACGCGAAAACGCGCTGTCTCGGCGTGGTTTTGCGGTCTCGGGGAAGCTCACACCGCCTGGGCGAAGCCGAGATCGGCGCTGGCTGCGATGTGCGAGAGGTGCGGCGGAATCTCGCGCCCCTTCGAGATCATCGACTGCGCCCACAGGCGACCCGCGCGGTACGACGAGCGCACCAAGGGGCCCGCGAGCACACCGAGGAATCCGATGCGCTCCGCCTCCCCCTTGAACTCGACGAACTCCGCAGGTTTGACCCACCGGGCCACTGGCAGATGCCTCGGCGTCGGACGCAGGTACTGCGTGATCGTGATGATGTCGCATCCGGCATCACGGAGATCCTGCAGCGCATCGACGACTTCCTCTGGCGACTCGCCCATGCCGAGGATGAGGTTGGACTTGGTGATGAGTCCGGCGTTGTGCCCCTGCGTGATCACGTCGAGTGAGCGCTCGTAGGTGAAGGCGGGGCGGATGCGGCGGAAGATGCGCGGCACCGTCTCGACGTTGTGCGCGAACACCTCGGGACGGGCGTCGAAGATCTGGCCGAGGTAGTCGGGGTTGCCGCTGTGGTCGTTTGCGAGCAGCTCGACGCCGGTATTGGGGTTCTGCGCGTGGATCTGACGCACGGTCTCTGCATTCAGCCACGCGCCGGTGTCGGGCAGATCATCACGGGCAACACTGGTCACCGTCGCGTAGCGCAGATCCATTCGCGTGACGCTCTCTGCCACGCGCCTGGGCTCATCGGTGTCATAGGCGGCGGGCTTGCCCGTGTCGATCTGGCAGAAGTCGCAGCGCCTGGTGCACTGCGAGCCGCCGATCAGGAAGGTCGCCTCGCGGTCCTCCCAGCATTCGAAGATGTTGGGGCACCCGGCCTCCTGGCAGACCGTGTGCAGACCCTCGTCCTTCACGAGCGAGTGCAGAGCCTGATACTCGGGCCCCATCTTCGCCTTGGTCTTGATCCATTCGGGTTTGCGCTCGATCGGGGTCTCGGCGTTTCGGACCTCGAGACGCAGCAGCTTTCGGCCATCGGGAACAGCAGCACTCATGCCGAGACTCCTTCCATCGCAGTATCCGCATACGCGGTGACGAATGCCGACGACACGGCGTCGACGATGTCAGCGGGGGAGACCTCGCGACCAGCGACCTCGCTCACAGTGGTGACGCCGGCGTCCGCGATTCCGCAGGGGATGATCCCCCCGAAGCCGGACAGCGTGTTGTCGCAGTTGATCGCGAACCCGTGCATCGTCACTCCGCGCTGGACGCGCACGCCGATCGCGGCGACCTTGTCCTCACTGAGCGGACGGCGTACCCAGACGCCGCTGCGCCCTTCAACCTGGTAACCGTCGACGCCGAGTGGACGCAGCACATCAATCAGCACGCGCTCGAGATGGCGGACGTGGGCGACGACATCCATCGGTTCAGGAAGACGCACGATCGGGTATCCGACGAGCTGACCGGGCCCGTGCCAAGTGATCTTGCCGCCGCGGTCGACATCGATGACCGGGGTGCCATCCTGCGGCCGTTCGTGTTCTTCCGTGCGCTTTCCTGCCGTGTACACGGCCTCGTGCTCGAGGAGGATTAGCGTGTCGGGACGCGTGCCCTCGACCACATCGTGATGGATGCTCCGCTGCAGGTCCCACCCATCGAGGTAGGGCACGAAGAGTGGGGCGAGTCCCGCGTTCAGAATCTCGAGCATGATCACCTTCCGGGTTGTTGGATGCCGTCTAACAATACTCCCGCGCTGAGGAATCGGCGCGCGCGGTACGGTGAAAGTATGAAAACGGAGCCTCGAGCTGGACGTCCTCGCGCATCGTCGCGCGAAACGCTCGCCGAGGCCGCGTGTGAACTCTTCTTGGAGCAGGGGTACGACGCGACCTCGGTCGCGGACATCACGCAACGCGCTGGAGTGAGCCGCTCGAGCTTCTTCAACTACTTCTCATCGAAGGGCGATGTGCTGTGGTCGGGGTTGGATGCGCGGATCAGTGAGGCTCTTGCTGTGCTCGCGACACTCGGAGCGGATGCTGATGGCGGTGCCGTCCGGAGCATCCTGTTGCGCGTGGTGCATGATTTCGCACCTGACCCGCTCGCGCTCGCGCTGCGCAATGCCACGGCGATGGGTCTCGACGACGAGCTGATGCGCGAAGCCGGCGTGCGCCAGGCGCGACTCGCGGCCGCCATCGCTTCTGCGGCAGTGACCGTGGGGATCTCATCGGTGAAAGCAGACATTCTCGGTGCCGCACATGCGGCTGCCGTGCTTTCATCACTGCGTGTGTGGGCCGAACGAGGTGCCGGTCACGGCACATCCGAGGGGCTCCTGCAGGAGGCGATGCACGGCATCTACGACCTACCGTGGTCGGACTGATCGAAAGGATCGGCGCTACGGCGCCGCTCGCGTAGAATCAGAAGCACCATGGCTACCTTTGGCACGCTCTCCGATCGGCTGACCGAAACCTTCCGCAACCTTCGCACGAAGGGAAAACTGACCGCGGCTGATGTCGACGGCACGGTTCGCGAGATCCGGCGCGCACTGCTCGACGCCGATGTCGCGCTTGCGGTGGTCAAGGACTTCACCGCGAAGGTGCGCGAGCGCGCACTCGGCGATGAGGTCAACAAGGCGCTGAACCCGGCGCAGCAGGTCGTGCAGATCGTCAACGAAGAGCTCGTCGGCATCCTCGGTGGCGAACAGCGCCGCCTGGAGTTCGCCAAGACTCCGCCGACGGTCATCATGCTCGCCGGTCTTCAGGGCTCGGGTAAGACGACTTTCGCCGGAAAGCTCGCGAAGCAGCTCGAGAAGGACGGTCACACGCCTCTTCTCGTCGCAGCCGACCTCCAGCGTCCGAACGCCGTGAACCAGCTCCAGGTCGTTGCAGAGCAGGCCGGTGCCACCATTTACGCGCCAGAGCCCGGCAACGGCGTCGGAGATCCGGTCAAGGTGTCGCGCGACGGTGTCGAGCACGCCCGCCGCCAGCAGCACGACGTCGTCATAATCGACACCGCAGGACGCCTCGGCGTGGATGCCGAGCTCATGAAGCAGGCATCCGACATCCGCAAGGCGGTCCAGCCGGACGAGGTCCTGTTCGTCATCGACGCGATGATCGGTCAGGATGCCGTGAACACGGCAAAGGCGTTCCAGGAGGGGGTCGACTTCACAGGTGTCGTCCTCTCGAAGCTCGACGGTGACGCCCGCGGTGGTGCGGCGCTTTCCGTGGCATCAGTCACCGGACGCCCGATCATCTTCGCCTCGACAGGTGAGGGGCTCGACGACCTCGAGCCGTTCCACCCCGACCGCATGGCGAGCCGTATCCTCGACCTCGGTGACATCCTCACCCTCATCGAGCAGGCACAGCAGGCCTTCGACGAAGAAGAGGCACAGAAGGTCGCCGAGAAATTCGCGACCGATCAGTTCACGCTTGAGGACTTCCTCGGCCAGCTTCAGCAGATGAAGAAGATGGGCTCGATGAAGAAGATGCTCGGGATGCTCCCGGGTATGGGCCAGATGAAGCAGCAGCTAGACGACTTCGACGAGAAGGAGATCGATCGCACAGAGGCGATCATCCGGTCGATGACGCCAGGCGAGCGGCAGAACCCCAAGGTCCTCAACGGCTCGCGTCGCCTCCGCATCGCCAAGGGATCCGGCATGACCGTCACCGACGTCAACCAGCTCGTGCAGCGCTTTGATCAGGCCGCCAAGATGATGAAGACGGTTGCCCGTGGTGGCACTCCGCACATCCCCGGAATGGGCGCGATGCCAGGCATGGGCCGCCCCGGAGCCTCTTCCAAGCGCGGCAAGAAGGGCAAGGCCAAGGGAGCTTCGCGCTCGGGCAACCCGGCAAAGCGCGCCGCCGAGAACGCGGGTCTTCCCAGCAGCCCTTCGACCGGCTCAGGCTTCGGCCTCGGCGGACAGACGGCCCCGACTGAGGCCGATCTCGCCGAGATTCAGAAGCTCTTCGGCAAGAGCTGACCGGCGCTCACTCCCGGAGCGGCCCTGCGACCACGACGGGAGCGAGCGTCGGTTGGCGACCGCGAGCGGCGAACTGTCCTCCGGCAAGCGAGCCGAACGCAAGAGCCAGGCCGATGAGCTGGATGCCGGTGAAGGCCTCGCCCGCGACGATCGTGCCGAGTACTGTCGCGACGATCGGCGACAACAGTACGAGAAGGCCGGGAACGATCACGGGTAGTCGCTGGATGCCGCGGAACCACAGGGCGTAGGCGATCAGCCCACCGGCGATGCCGAGCCAGGCGTAGCCGAGGACGGCGTCGCTGTCGAGCTGTCCGGGCAGCCCCTCGAACGTCATGACGAACGGCAGCAGAAACAGTCCACCGGCGGTGAGCTGCCAACCCGCGTAGGAGACCGCGTCGACGCCAGGCGGGCGCCCCCAGCGCTTGGTCAGCACGATGCCGCTGGCGGTTGCCATGACGCCGCCGATCGCCGCAAGAATTCCTCCGGCGTCGAGGGCCGCTGCGGGGCCGAGGACGATCAGTGCGACACCGGCGGTGCCCGCAAAAGCGGCGATGGCAGACGCGATGCGGATGCGCTCACCGACCACGAGGGCGCCAAGGCCGAGAATGATGAGCGGTTGGATGGCGCCCACGGCTGCTGCCACACCGCCCGGTAGGCGCTCGGCAGCGACGAACAGCAGGGGAAAGAAGGCGCCGATGTTCAGGAAGCCGAGAACTGAGGCTTTCCACCACCAGTCACCGCGGGGGAGCCTGCGCCCGATAGTGATCGCCAGCAGCCCCGCAGGAAGGGAGCGCAGTAGCCCCGCCAAGAGCGGATGCCCGGGGGGCAGCAGCTCGGTCGTGACGATGTACGTGGTTCCCCACACGGCTGGTGCGAAAGCGGTGAGCAGGATCGTGAGGAGCGGCATGCATCCAGGCTCTCCTCAGAAGAACAATGAGTCCAACGCATTCTTGTCACATCAACTATGACGTGCTTTCATGTACATATGGATCTGCAGCAGCTTCGCTACGTTGTCGCGGTTGCCGATACCGAGAGTTTCACCCGAGCTGCGGCGAAGTGTTTCGTCACGCAGTCGGCTTTGAGCCACCAGATCGCCGCGCTCGAGCGTGAGATCGGTCAGCGTCTATTTGCTCGTACCAGCAGGAGTGTTCGCCTGACAGAGGCGGGCACGGCGTTCGTCACGCATGCGCGAGAAGCGCTGATCGCCGTGAACAGTGCCACGGAGGAGGCGGTCGCCGCAGCAGGCGAGGTCCGAGGAACGCTGCGGTTGGGCGTCATCCCCACCGTCACAGCAGTCGATGTGCCGCACCTACTGCGCGCCTTCCATGATGCGCACCCGCATACGAGGGTCGAGCTTCGTGTCGGCAACAGCGACGCGCTCGTGGCCGCTGTACGAAGCAGCGAGATCGATGTGGCTCTGCTCGGGCTGCGTGAGGGCGTGGTTCCCGCGTCGGTGGCCGTTCGGCAGCTCGCGCGTGGGCGGTTGCTGGCGGTCCTCCCGGGCTCTCACCGGCTGGCGTCGCGGCGGCGAGTCAGCCTGGCCGATCTGGCTGACGAGACCTTCGCGGATTTTCCGGCTGGCACGTCTGGCCGCGCCCAGTCGGATGCCGCATTCGAATCGCTCGGCATCTCACGCGACGTCGCCTATGAAGCAGACTCGGCCGATCTCATTCTTAGCTTGGTCAGCGCCGGCCTCGCCATCGCGCTGCTGCCACCCGGTATCGCTCGGGAGACTGGAGCAGTCGTTGCACTCCGGCTCGTCGACGGCCCGGTGCGCGTGGAGTACGCGGCCTGGGATCAGCTGGCACCCCGGAGCGTCACGAGGGCATTCGTCGCCGTGATCGAGGCTGCGATCACACCGTGACGGTGCCGCGCTCGGCGATATCCACCCCGTGCGCCTCGCGCAGCTGGGTTGCTGTGTCTTCGATCTCCGCATCGACCGTGGCCGCATCCCAGCTGAGCAGGGGTGCGAGAGCCTCGGCGATCGCACGGACGACCTGCGCATCCACGTCACCCGTGAATGCGAGGCTCGTGCGGCGGAAGATGACGTCCGCGACGTGCTGAACCTTCTCGTGAGCAACCATCCATTCGAGCTCGCGGCTCGAAAGAGCGTCCCCGACAACCGGTGAGTCGTCGGCCTCGCTGATGAATGCGGCAACGTCCGCTGCGCGCGTTCCATAGCGGGTGAAAAGCACGCGTCCGCGCTCATCGTCGCCCACGTTGTCGCGGAGCCATTCGAGCTTGCGGCGAGGCGTCTTGGGGTACCCGTTGCCGCCGCCGATGCGCACGCCAGCTGTGTTCACGACGCGCTGGCGTCCGAGCTCGCCGAGCACGTGATCGGTGAGGTTCTCGCCGAGAGCGCGGAAGGTCGTCCACTTTCCGCCGACCAGGCTGAAGACCGCGGGCCAGCCCGCATCCTCGCGCCGTTCGATCCGGTAGTCGCGCGAGACGAAACCGGGAGCGGTGTCATCGTGGTGGGGCAGGGGGCGGATGCCGGAATACCTGTACACGATCTGCGAGCGTTCGACGGCGATCTTCGGGAAAACGTGTGCGATGAGGTCGAAGAAGTACTGCACTTCTTCTTCCGTGCAGCGCGCGGGTTCGCGGGGGTCGGCTTCGAGGTCGGTCGTGCCGACGAGCACGCGGCCCTTGAGCGGGTAGATGAGCACGATGCGCCCATCGGAGTGCTCGAAGAAGATCTCGCGTCCGCCGGTGGCATCCAGGAGTTCCGGGTGATCGAGAACGATGTGCGAGCCCTTCGTGCCGCCCATGAACGCGGTTTCGGTGCCCATGGCGTCGTTCGTGAGGTCTGTCCAGGGTCCGGATGCGTTGACGACGACGTCACTTTGCACGTGGAACTCGCTGCCCGTCTCGCGATCGCGCAGGCGCAGTCCCTCGGCATCGAGTCCGACAGCCTCGATGTAGTTGAGCGCATGAGCGCCCTCATGAGCTGCTTCGCCATCGCGGAGTACGTCGAGCGCGAGGCGCTCAGGATCGTGCACCGATGCATCGTAGTAGGTCGCCGTGTACTTGATGTCGTGGTCGAGGTGCGGAAGCTGCTCAAGCGACTTCTTACGACCGTGGAACCGGTGGCGGGGCACGTTCCCACCGTCTCGGGAGAATGTGTCGTAGAGCGTGAGGCCGACTTTGATCAAGAAGGCGCCGCGCTCCTGCGGTTTGCCCTGCTTGTGCGTCAGGAACCGCAGCGGCGCGGCAAAGATGCCCGAGAACGTCGAGTAGATCGGGATCGTCGTCTGCAGGGGCTTGACGTAGTGCGGGGCGATCTTCAGCAGACCGTTGCGCTCCTGCACGGACTCCTTGACGAGACGGAACTCGCCGTTCTCCAGATAGCGAATGCCGCCGTGGATCATGTGGCTGGATGCGGCTGTTGCACCGGATGCGAAGTCACCTCGCTCGACGAGCAGAACGTCTACACCCTGCATTGCGAGGTCACGGAACGTGGAGATTCCGTTGATGCCCCCACCGATCACGATCACACTCGTGCGTCCGCTCTCGCGCACGTCACGAACGCTCTGTCGTTCTGCCGGGGTGGTTGCAGCGCTCATCGTCTCTCCTTGGTGGGCCGTCACATATATCCTGATCTGAGCAGCACACCCGCGCAACAACGCTGCACGAACGTGCAAGGAGAGATGATGATCGACAGAGCTGAGGATGATTCGAAGACGGCACAGGCTCTTCGTGCAGCCCAGCTCTACTACCTGCAGGACATGACGATGGACGCCATCGCTCGAGAGCTCGGGACCTCGCGATCATCCGTGTCACGCCTGCTCAGCCACGCGCGCGAGACAGGGCTTGTCGAGGTGAGGATCCATCCGCCGCAGGGGCAGGCGCTCCGCCTGGAAGAAGCGATTCGAGCGCGTTTCGGGATCGCCGCGCACGTGGTGCCGATCCCGCAGGGGCTCTCAGATGTGGAGCGATTCGAGCGGGTGGTGATGAGTGCGGCTCGTCAACTGCCGCTGTACTTCGACTCCAATATGACCCTCGGCATCGCGTGGGGCTCGACGCTCGATGCGATCAGCAGACACCTGCCGAACAAGGAGACCCACAACTCCTCGGTGGTCCAGCTCAACGGGGCCGGAAACACGTTCACTAGTGGCACCGACTACGCCAGCGAGATCCTCCACCGGTTCGGACAGGCATTCAGCGCTTCGGTCCAGCAGTTCCCCGTGCCTGCGTTCTTCGATGATCCGCTCACCAAAGAGGCGATGTGGCGTGAGCGCAGCACGAGGCGAGTGCTCGATCTGCAGGCACGGGCGGATATCGCCCTCTTCGGACTCGGCTCGCCGTTCGCCGAAGTGCCCAGTCGCGTCTACGTCGGCGGATACCTCGACCGCGCGGACTACCGAAACCTGCGTGATGAGAAGGTCATCGGGGACGTGGCCACAGTCTTCTACCGGCAGGACGGGAGCTGGAAGGACATCGAGCTGAACAAGCGGGCTACCGGTCCTTCGTTCTCGGTGCTCCAGCGAGTGTCGCGCCGGATCTGCGTCGTCGCCGGAGTGCAGAAGCTGCCGAGCTTGAGAGGCGCGATCGCGGCCCGTCTCATCACAGATCTCGTTCTGGACGAGCACCTGGCAGAACAGCTCATCGAGGTGTGAGCACCGCTCTGCACGTTCGTGCAGAGCAGCGAACGCTCGTTCCGCGGTCTTCTAGGCTGGGATGCACGCGGACAGCGCCGTCACCGGCTGGAGAGAACAACCCTATGCACATCGTCGCCATCGATCAGGGCACCACGAGCACCCGAGCCATCGTCTTCGACGCGAGCGGCAAGATCGTCACCACCGGTCAGCGGGAGCACGAGCAGATATTCCCGCGCGCTGGGTGGGTCGAGCACGATGCCACCGAGATCTGGTCGAACACGACAGCCGTGATCGATGAGGCGCTGGATGCGGCGGACATCACGGCGGCCGATGTCGCAGCCATCGGCATCACCAACCAGCGGGAGACCGCGATCGTCTGGGACCGCATCACGGGCGAACCAGTGCACAATGCGATCGTCTGGCAGGACACGCGGACGCAGCCTTTCATCGACGAGCTCGCAGCTGACGGCGGCATCCGTCGCTTTGCCGAGATCACCGGGCTTCCACTGGCCACCTATTTCTCCGCATCCAAGATCGCGTGGATCCTCGACAACGTCGATGGCGCACGCGATCGGGCGGAGAAGGGGGAGCTGCTGTTCGGAACGCCCGATACCTGGGTGCTGTGGAACCTCACTGGCGGCCCTGACGGTGGAGTCCACGCCACGGATGTCACGAACGCCAGCAGGACCCTCCTCATGGACCTGCGCACGCTGGACTGGCACGACGAACTTCTGCGCGCGTTCAACATCCCGCGCGCGATGCTTCCCGGCATTCGCTCCTCATCGGAGGTGTACGGCGCAGCCAGAGGCACGGCGCTCGATGGCACCCCGATCGCGTCGATCCTCGGCGATCAGCAGGCTGCCACGTTCGGCCAGGCGGCGTTCGAGCGCGGTGACTCGAAGAACACCTACGGCACCGGAAACTTCCTCATCGTCAACACGGGTGAAGAGATCGTGGTCAGCGAGAACGGGCTGATCACCACCGTCGCCTACCAGCTCGGCGACGAGGCCCCCCGCTACGCGCTGGAGGGCTCCATCGCCGTGACGGGGTCACTCGTGCAGTGGCTGCGCGACAATCTCGGACTGTTCGATGAGGCGGCAGACGTAGAGAAGCTCGCGCTGAGCGTGGAAGACAACGGCGACGTGTATATCGTTCCGGCTTTCTCGGGACTTTTCGCTCCGTACTGGCGGCCGGACGCCCGCGGCGCGATTCTGGGGCTCACGCGCTACGCGAACAAGGGTCACATTGCTCGTGCGGCGCTGGAAGCGGTTGCGTTCCAGACCAGGGAAGTGCTGGATGCCGTCGCCGCAGACACTGGCGAAACCCTCGAAGAGCTGCGGGTCGATGGGGGAATGGTCGCCAACGACACGCTGATGCAGTTCCAAGCGGATGTGCTCGGCGTTCCGGTTGTGCGTCCCGAGATCGTCGAGACGACCGCTCTGGGGGCGGCGTACGCGGCGGGCCTCGCGGTCGGTGCCTGGTCAGATATCGATGAGCTGCGCGGAATGTGGCGCGAAGACGTTCGGTGGCAGCCGATGATCGACGAAGAGGAGCGCGAACGGCGCCTCGCTCGCTGGCACAAGGCCGTCACGCGCACCTTCGACTGGGTCGACGAGGACTGAATCAGATCACGGGAGATCCGGGTCCCGACCGGAACTCCCGGATCAGGTGCTGCACGACTTCCCGGAGGTCACCGCCGGATGCTTCGGCGACTCTGATCTGTCTTTCGTAGCTCGCGCCTGAGTCGATGATCTTCTTGGTCGCCGCGAACTCGGTCGAACAGCCGAGATCGACGGCCACTGGTGCGAGATCGGTGAGCATCTCTGCGACGTGGTCGCGCACGAGACGCTGAGTGCCGACGGCATCCACTATCAGACGTGCATCCATCCCGTAGCGTGCGGCGCGCCACTTGTTCTCGCGATGGAACCACGGAGGCATGATCGCAAGTGTCTCCCCAGCATCCAGCTGACGAGAGAAGTGCTCGACGAGAACCTGGGTGACCGCCGCGATCGAAGAGAGCTCTGTGAGCGTGGAGAGACCGTCGCAGGCGCGGACCTCGATGGTTCCCCAGCGCGGTGCCGGCCGAATGTCCCAGCGCACTTCGGTTGCATCGGCCATCACACCCGTGCGGACCATGTCGTCGAGGTACCGCTCGTACTCCGACCACGATTGCAGAGTCCAGGGGAGTCCGGCGGTCGGAAGCTGCTGGAACACCAGAGCGCGGTTCGATGCATAGCCCGTTCGCTCGCCCGCCCAGTACGGACTCGAGGATGCGAGCGCCTGCAGGTGGGGAAGATATGCGGTCAGGGCGCCGATGATCGGCATGACCTTGTCGCGGTCCTCGACGCCGATATGCACATGGATGCCCCAGATCATCATGTTGCGGCCCCACCACTGGGTGCGCTCGATCAAGCGGTGATACCGGCCCTTGTCGGTGACCTGCTGATCGAACCACTGGGCGAACGGGTGGCTGCCGGCCGAAAGCAGTTCGATCCCGGCAGGATCCGTCGTCGCCCGCACCGCCGCGATGGCGGCGGCGATGTCACCGATCGCATGCGCGACGCTGTCGCCGATCCCACTGGTCACTTCGATCGTGTTCGTGAGCAACTCGCCGGTGACGGTGTGCCGTTCGGGTGCGCTCTCGTCCTCGAGCGCGTCGAGCAGCTCAGGGGCTCGACCGACCAGGTCGCCCGAGTCAGGATCAGCGAGCATGATCTCCCACTCGAGCCCGACAGTCGAACGAGCGGATTCAGTGAATTCCTGCGTCACGAGCAAAGTCTGACACGCAGCGCCTCGGAGAACCGACATACCGACGGTCCCGTTTCGCGCACGGCGCCATGATCTGGCAGAATAGAGGGTCGGACGACGATCTCGACCCTCTATCCAGATCGCGTCCACTCATTTGAGCTTCCGCCGGGTGTGCACCCCACTCTCCAGGCGATCAGTTCGTTCCTTCCACACCATTCAGGAGAATCGTGGCTGTAAAGATTCGTCTCAAGCGTTTCGGTAAGATCCGTGCGCCCTACTACCGCATCGTCGTCGCCGACTCGAAGACCAAGCGCGACGGTCGCGTGATCGAGGAGATCGGCAAGTACCACCCGACCGAGCAGCCCTCGTTCATCGAGGTCGACTCCGAGCGTGCGCAGTACTGGCTCTCCGTCGGCGCACAGCCGACCGAGCAGGTCGCCGCAATTCTCAAGCTCACGGGCGACTGGGGCAAGTTCAAGGGCGACAAGGACGCGAAGTCCACCGTTCAGGTCGCAGAGCCCAAGGCTCCGTTCGAGATCGACTCGGCGAAGAAGTCGGTCGTCAAGCCCAAGGTCGAGAAGAAGGAGGCTCCCGTCGAGGAGGCTCCCGCCGCCGCCGACGCGGAGGCCGCTGAGGCTCCCGCCGCCGACGCAGAGTAATCGCTGTGCTCGCCGCCGCGCTCGAACACATCGTCAAGGGGATCGTTGATCACCCCGAAGATGTTCGCATCACCGCATCCACGTCGCCGCGAGGCGATCTGCTCGAGGTGCGCGTGCACCCCGACGACCGTGGGCGCGTGATCGGGCGCGGCGGCCGCACCGCAAAAGCACTGCGCACGCTCATCTCCGCACTGGCGGATGGGCAGCGTGTCCGCGTTGATGTCGCGGACGACTGACGTGGTTGCCAGCGATCGCAATCAGGGCAAGAACCAGCTGCGCGTAGGGCGCCTCGTCAAGCCTCACGGCCTCAAGGGCGCTCTCAAGCTCGAGCTGTATACAGACAACCCCGAACGTCGCTTCGTTCCGGGAGCCGAATTCACGTTGCAGGTGCCTGAGGCATCTCCGTGGCACGGCAAGTCCATCACCGTTCGCGAGTATCGGGTGATGAACGGCAATTCCGTCGTCTTCTTCCAGGGTGTCGATGACCGCGAGGGAGCCGAAGCGCTCGCTCGCGCCATCCTCTGGATCGATCAGGATGCTGACGAGCCCGAAGACAACGCCTGGTACGACCACCAGCTCGTGGGTCTCGACGTCGTTCGCGACGAGCAGGTGATCGGTGAGGTCGTCCGCGTGGAGCACCTCCCGGCCCAGGACCTCCTGATCGTCAAGGCGAAGGCCACTGGCGACGAGGTCATGGTGCCTTTCGTCGAAGCCATCGTCCCTGCGGTCGAGATCAACGAGGGCCGCATTCTCGTCACTCCTCCTGCTGGCCTCTTCGAAGAGGTCGCAGATTCCGCGGCCGACTCCGCTGAGTGATCGATCGTTACGATCAGCCCATGCGCATCGACGTCGTTTCGATCTTCCCGTCGTACTTCGATGGGCTGACCCTCTCCCTGCTGGGCAAGGCCCGCGAGAACGGCATCTTGGATCTGCACGTCCACGACTTGCGCGACTGGACGAGCGACCGGCATCGCACTGTCGACGACACCCCGTATGGCGGGGGAGCGGGCATGGTCATGAAGCCGGAGCCCTGGGGTCTTGTCCTCGACGAGCTTGCGGGTTCATCCAAGCCGACGATCATCTTCCCCTCGCCGGCGGGCGAGGTCTTCCGTCAGAGCACCGCTCGCGAGTTCGCAGAGCACGATCACCTCATCATCGGCTGCGGTCGCTATGAGGGCATCGACGAGCGCGTCTTCGAGTATGCCGCGACGCTCGGTGAAGTTCGTCTGGTGAGCCTCGGAGACTACGTCCTCAACGGCGGCGAAGTCGCAGCGATGGCGATGATCGAAGCGATCGGACGCCTCGTTCCCGGCGTGGTCGGCAACCCCGAGAGCCTCATCGAAGAGTCACACGAAGACGGGCTTCTGGAGTACGCCTCGTACACGAAACCCTCGACCTGGCGTGACCGTGAGGTTCCCGGCGTGCTGCTCAGCGGCAATCACGCCGCCATCGCCGCATGGCGCCGTGAGCAGCAGATCGAAAGAACCAGGGCGCGCCGCCCCGACCTGCTCAGCGACTGACGTCCCATCTGCTGATCAGACAGGCACGATCAGACGGGCAGATTCGCCTCGTCGAGAAGATCGTCCTCGGCGTCAGCATCCTGATCACGCCGTCGTCGCCTCTTCTCGGGCGTCGGGCGACCTTCGAGCTCTTCGCGATGCTTCTGCACCTCGGTGCGGATGATGTAGAAGATGAAGATGAATCCCATCACACCGAACAGGATCCACTGAATCGCGTAGGAAAGGTGCGGGCCGGGATCTTCGGTAGGAGACTCGAACGCGCCGAGCGCGGCATCCGGTGCGGGGCTCTCTTCCACCAACCGGCCGTAGCCGCTCACAATGACATCGCCAGTGACTTCTGAGGCGATCGTAGGCAGATGAATCGTGGGAACCTGACCCTCGGGTGCGCTTCGTCCCGAAGACGGCAGCTGCTCGCCTGGTCGCAACCGGACGATCACCGTCACTTCGCCGGTAGGCGGCGCCGCGACAGCATCCGGCAGGGCGCCCTCGCCCGGCGCCACCCACCCTCGGTCCACGATGAAGACGCGACCGTCGTCGTCTTGGAACGGCACGAGCACCTCGAAAGCACTTGTGCCGCCGTGCGGACGATTGCGCACGAGCAGCTGTTCGTCCGCGAGGTATTCACCCTGCAAGACGACGGGGTGCCATTCGTCACCGGGTCGCATCTCGCCGTCGGCGCCGATCAGATCGCGAAGCGGCACAGGATCGGCATCATAGTTCTGCTCGACGAGCGCGAGATCCTCAGCACGACTCTCGTTCCTCTCGAACTGCCAGTTCGAGAGGAACACGCAGGCGGCCGCGAATCCGATCGCGATCAGAAGATAGACGCCCCAGCGCAGGAAACGATTGTTCACTCCGGCAACCCCTCACGCACGGCGACAGGGAAGTCGCGTGCCGCAAGGTAATCATGCAGGAAGCCCGCATGCTCATCGCATGCCAGCCAGATCTTCTCGCGGTCCGCGCTGTGGATTCGCGGGTTTCGCCAGACGATCTGCTGAGTCGCGTCGATTCGGCATCCCGCTCGAGAGCACTTGTGCATCACTTCTCGTCCTCTTCGGGGTGTTCGGCGACGGCGGGCGTTTCGCGGATGGTGATCACGGTTGGATCTGCAGGGGTCTCTTCCGTGCGCGGTGCGGCTGTGATCTCCTGCACCGGCGACTCCGCCGGCGGCGTCGCGGTCGGACTCACCGCGTTCGCGAAGACCACTGCGATATACGGCAGAATCGCCGCCGCGAAGGCGAATACCCAGGTGTACCAGCCGTAGGGGGTTACAAGGACGGTCAGCGCGAAACACGCCATGCGGATCCCCATCGTGATCCAGTACCGGCGCACACGGGCGGTCGCCTCCTCCTGCGGGGATTGCGGGAGGGACGTCACAGGGGCGGCATGTGAGTGTTTCACGGTGCTTCAAGCCTACGCCGCGGAGCGGGGCACGGATGGCCTTTGGTGTCCGGATAAGATGGCCCGGGCCGGTCACTCGGCAGATCGTAGAACCCGGTGGGAGAACAATCATGAGTTCAGAGCGTGTCGTCCTGGTAACTGGCGGAAATCGCGGCATCGGTCGTGCGATCGCCGAGCGCTTCGTGCGCGACGGCTACCGCGTTGCGGTCACCGCGCGCAGCGGTGAAGGTCCGGAGGGCACCCTCACCGTGCGCGCCGATGTCACGGACGCCGTGTCGATCGATGCCGCTTTCACCGAGGTCGAAGCCGCACTCGGACCGGTCGAGGTCATCGTCGCCAACGCTGGCATCACCAAGGACACCCTGCTCATGCGCATGAGCGAGGATGACTTCGACAGCGTCGTCTCGACGAACCTCGGCGGAACCTTCCGTGTCGTCAAGCGCGCATCGAAGGGCATGTTGCGTGCGCGCTTCGGCCGCATCATCCTCATCTCCAGCGTCGTCGGACTCTACGGCTCGGCGGGGCAGGTGAACTACGCCGCATCGAAGAGCGCCCTGGTGGGCTTCGCTCGTTCTGTCACGCGCGAACTGGGGGCGCGCGGGATCACCGCCAACGTGGTCGCCCCCGGATTCATCGAGACGGACATGACTGCGGCGCTTCCCGAAGAGACGCAGAAGCAGTACAAGGCCAACATTCCGGCCGCGCGCTTCGCAACGCCGGACGAGGTCGCGGGCGTGGTCACGTGGCTTGCAGGCGCGGATGCCGCCTACATCTCAGGCGCCGTCATTCCCGTCGACGGTGGACTGGGCATGGGCCACTGATTCATTGATCAGCTCAGCCAGTCTTGCTGGCTGGGAGAACTGGGGCCAGTGGCCGGAGCCGATCTTCCTCACCGTGACGTCGGCGATCGCGCGGTACTCATCGGCGTATGAGGACCACTGATCGATCACGGCTTCGAGCTGCTGCCTGTCCATACTGCCCATGAGGATGGTGACCGGCACACGATGCTGCGCTCCGGTGAGTGGTACGGGGTCGGTAGGGACACGGGCCGGTACCGACTGGGTCAGCGGCAGGGTTCGTGCGCGCGTCTCAGCGTCGAGGTCGTAGACATCCTCGGCGGGGAAGTAGTCCCACCCAGGAAAGGGAGTCACGCCATCGATGACGTCGAACTCAGAGATGCTCGCATCATCTGGCGGCGGCGTGGTGTCGACGAAGATGACTTGGGCGACGCGGTCGGCCCGTGCAGCAGCCGCGCCCCACACGACGTTGCCTCCGCCGCTGTGACCCACGAGAACGACCGGCTCTGATGCGACGTCGATCTGTGTGACGACGGCGTCGACCCAATCGGCTATTCCGATGTCTGCAGAGCGCTCAGCGGGATCGCCGACGCCGGGAAGGGTCAGCGGAAGAGGCGTGTGACCTGCTGCCGTAAGCGCGGGGACGATGTCGTCCCACGAGGATGAATCCAGCCAGAGGCCCGGTACGAGAAGGATGTCCATGCCGCGATGCTAATGGTGGGTTCTGACGTTATCCAGACCTCGTTCAGGGGCAGGCGCCGTTCAGGGCAGCAGGGCGATGACTTCGCGCAGATCCTGCGGTGCGATGACGAGGCTTGCGACCGCGCGCACCGCGGGCTTCGCATTGAATGCGATGCCGAGCCCTGCGACCGCCATCATCTGCAGATCATTGGCGCCGTCGCCGATCGCGATCGTTGCGTGCGACGGCACGCCGAGCTCGTTCGCCCACTCCTGGAGAGATGCGGACTTGGCTGCAGCATCCACGATTTCGCCATCGACTGTGCCGGTGAGCACGCCATCGGCAACAGCGAGGCGATTGGCGCGCCACCGGTCCACGCCCAGGTCCGGAGCAATGTGATCGAGGATCTCGTGGAACCCACCGGAGACGACACCGACCACTCCGCCCCGGTCGTGAACAGCGGAAGTGAGCTCGCGGACACCCGTGGTCGGCTCAATGCGCGCGCGAACTCGTTCGAAAGCATCCGTCGAGATGCCGGTCAGCGCCTGCACTCGCGAGCGAAGACTGGTCGCGAAGTCCACCTCTCCGCGCATCGCGGCCTCGGTCGCGGCTTGCACCTCTTCGCGCCTCCCCGCCTCGTCAGCGAGGAGCTCGATCACCTCGTTGCGGATGAGGGTGGAATCGGCATCGAGGACGACGAGGAAGCGCGCTGCAGTCACACGATCGACAATAGCGCCAGGTGGGGTACGGCCCTGATCAGAGTTCGACCAGCTCGCCCTTTCCGACGATCGTGATGCCAGATTCCGTCACGGTATACCCGCGGTCCAGATCTCGCTGCCTGTCGACGCCGACTGTGGCGCCATCGAGCATCACCACGTTCTTGTCGAGGACGGCTCTGTGCACTCTCGCCCCTTGACCCACGACGACGCCATCGAACAGCACAGAGTCGGTGATCGTCGATCCGCCGGCAGCCAGTGTGCCAGGGCCGATCACGCTGCGCTCCAGATGCGTCCCGGAGAGGACCGAACCGGGCGAGACGATCGAGTCGATCGCGTTGCCGATGCGACCGACGGCGTCGCGGACGAACTTGGCCGGCGGCGCGTTGACGCTCTGCGTGCGGATCGGCCACAGCGTGTTGTACAGGTTGAAGACGGGCAGCGTGGCGATGAGGTCCATGTGGGCGTCGAAGAAGGAATCGATGGTTCCGACATCGCGCCAGTACGCACGGTCGCGCGGGGAAGACCCTGGCACGTCGTTGTTCTTCATGTCGTAGTACCCGGCCGTACCGCGGTCCACGAAGTACGGGACGATGTCGCCGCCCATGTCGTGGTGGGATGAGGCGATTTCGCCGTCGGCTTCGACGGCCGCGATCAGAGCATCCGCATTGAAGATGTAGTTGCCCATGGAGGCCAGGACCTCGTGAGGCGAGTCCGCCAGGCCCTCAGCATCCGTCGGCTTCTCGAGGAACGCGCGAATGCGTCCCGATCCGTCCGGATCGGCGTCGATCACACCGAACTGGTCCGCAAGGGCGAGTGGCTGGCGGATGCCGGCGACGGTCGCCTCTGCGCCGGAGGCGATGTGCGCATCGAGCATCTGCTGGAAGTCCATCCGGTACACGTGATCGGCGCCGATCACGATCACGATGTCCGGCGTCTCGTCATTGATGAGGTTGAGGCTCTGCAGGATGGCGTCGGCCGAGCCCGAGAACCAGCGCTTGCCGAGACGCTGCTGGGCGGGCACCGAGGTGATGTAGGAGTCGAGCAGCGAAGACATCCGCCAGGTCTGGGTGATGTGGCGATCAAGGCTGTGCGACTTGTACTGAGTGAGTACCACGATCTGCCGGAGCCCGGAATTGATGAGGTTTGAGATCGCGAAATCGATGAGCCGATACTGGCCACCGAAGGGCACAGCAGGCTTCGCGCGGTCTGCTGTCAGCGGCATGAGACGCTTGCCCTCTCCGCCGGCGAGGATGATGCCGAAAACCTTCTTTGGGGCTGCCATGGCTCCACAATAGAACCCGAAGGTGTCGCTGTACTAGCGTTCAAGCATGCGCGTCGACATGATCACCAAGGAGTACCCGCCGGAGATCTACGGCGGCGCGGGAGTGCACGTTTCGGAACTGGTCGCAGCGATGCGATCCTCCCTCGACGTGCAGGTGCGTGCGTTCGGCGCTGAGAGGTCAGAACCGGGCACGACGTCCTATCGGACGCCTGCCGAGCTTCTGGGGCAGAACCAGGTGCTGCAGACTCTCGGAACCGATCTGTTGATGGTCGGCGACGTTGCCGGTGCCGATCTCGTGCACAGTCACACCTGGTACGCGAATTTCGCCGGTCACCTCGCCGCACAGTTGCACGGCATCCCGCACGTGATCACTGCGCACAGCCTTGAGCCGCTGCGGCCCTGGAAGGCGGAACAGCTCCGCGGCGGGTACGCCGTCTCCGGTGGAGTGGAGAAGCTCGCGTACGAGAATGCGAATGCCATCATCGCCGTTTCCGCGGGCATGCGTGCTGATATCTTGCGCGCGTACCCGCAGGTGAGCCCCGAGCGGATCCATGTGATCTACAACGGCATCGATGTAGAGCGGTGGCGTCCTGTGAACGATCCGGCCTTTCTCGACGAGATCGGGATGGACCCGAGTCGGCCGTCCGTCGTGTTCGTCGGGCGGATCACGCGGCAGAAGGGCCTGCCATACCTGCTTCGCGCCGCAGAGCTGCTGCCGGCTGATGTGCAACTGGTGCTGTGCGCGGGCGCGCCCGACACGCCCGAGATAATGACCGAGATCCAAGAAGGCGTCGGGCGGCTGCAGCAGACGCGCGGGGGAGTGATCTGGATCGAGCGCATGCTGCCGCGAGATGAGCTCAGCGCGATTCTCGCCGCAGCGACCACGTTCGTGTGCCCTTCGGTCTACGAACCGCTCGGCATCGTGAATCTCGAAGCCATGGCGTGCGGCGCGGCAGTCGTCGGCACGGCGACCGGCGGCATTCCCGAGGTCGTCGCTGATGGCGTCACCGGACGACTCGTGCCCATCGAGCAGGTGCAGGACGGTACAGGCACCCCGATTGACCCGGACCGGTTCGTCGCCGATCTTGCCCGGGTTCTCACCGAAGTCGTTTCAGACCCTGCACGGGCGCGTGAGTACGGCCGGGCAGGGCGCGAGCGTGCGACGGATGAGTTCAGCTGGGCGGCGATCGCCGACACGACGCGGTCGCTCTACGCCGAGCTGACGGACGAGAGCGTCTAGGCTGGGCAGTATGCCGAGCGCTCTTGATTTCACCGATGTCGTCGTGCGCCGTGACGGGCGCAACATCGTCGATCATGTGACCTGGCAGGTCGCAGACGACCAGCGATGGGTGGTGCTCGGCCCGAACGGAGCGGGCAAGACCACCCTGCTTCAGCTTGCCGACACGCTCATGCACCCGACGGGTGGAACCGTGACGATCCTCGGCGAGACTCTCGGGCGCACTGATGTCTTCGAGATCCGCCCGCGGATCGGTTTCGCGTCCTCGGCGATGGCAAGGCGCATCCCCCGCGAGGAGACAGTCCTCAACGTCGTGCTCACCGCTGCCTACTCAGTGACCGGCCGGTGGAACGAGAAGTACGAGAACATCGACGAGCGCCGCGCGCTGCGTGTACTGGGGGAGTGGAAGCTCGACCACCTCGCCGATCGGACCTTCGGAACGCTCAGCGATGGCGAGCAGAAGCGCGTGCAGATTGCGCGTGCAGTGATGACCGATCCCGAACTTCTGCTTCTCGATGAGCCGACTGCTTCGCTGGATCTCGGGGCGCGTGAGGAGCTTCTGAGCCTCCTCAGCGGTTACGCGTCATCTCCGACGACGCCGGCGATGGTCATGGTGACCCATCACGTAGAAGAGATACCGGTTGGATTCACTCACGTGCTGCTGATTCGCGAAGGCGCCATCGTCGCCGCGGGCCCGATCCAAGAGACGCTGACGCCGGATGCTCTGGCCGAAGCCTTCGGAATGCCGATCGCGCTCTCGGCCGAAGACGGACGCTACGCGGCGCGTGCCACGTCCTGAGCTCGGCATCTGCTAATATTGACCCTTGGTGCTTCTGCACCCTTTGACTTTCATTCTGTACGCACCCCGCAATCCAAGGATTCCGCATGAAGACTGACATTCACCCCGACTACAAGAACGTCGTGTTCCGCGACCTCGGCTCGGGCGAGACGTTCCTGACCCGCTCGACGGTCACCAGCGACAAGACGATTGAGCTGGATGGCGCGGAGTACCCGGTCATCGACGTCGAGATCTCCTCTGCTTCGCACCCGTTCTACACGGGTAAGCAGCGCATCATGGACTCGGCCGGTCGCGTCGAGAAGTTCAACCAGCGCTTCAAGGGCTTCGGCGGCAGCAAGTAAGCTCCCGCAACGAAAGGAAGGCCCCGCTTCGGCGGGGCCTTCCTTGTGTTCTCAGCGCGTTTCGTGCGCCGTTTCTCGCACAGGCCACTGCCCGTCGAGAGCATCTTCTGGATCGATGCGACCGATGCGGATGAAGTACTCGGTAAGGCTCTCAGCTTGCGTCCGCGCCCAGCCGATCTGCTGTGCGTGCAGTTCTTGCGCGGACGTCGCGAGCGGGAACGCCCGTGCGAGCGCCTGTGCGACTCTGCCGGCAGCGATGGCGTCTGCGGATGCCTCGTGCGCACCGTCGAGCGTCACTCCATAGTGCTGCGCGACGAACTCGAGAGTGCGCTTGCCTTTGCGGTACCGGTCGACTGCCTTGTCGATCACCAGTGGATCGATGACCGGACCGGGTGCCTCGAGAACCGCGACACCGTGCCGGTGGCACTCATGCGCGAGCAGTGAGAAATCATACGAGGCGTTGTAGGCGACCACAGGGAGCCCCTGCGCGAACAGCGAGCTGAGCGAGGACCTGATCTCGGCGACTACTTCGCAGGCATCTCGGCCTTCGCGCTGAGCGCGTTCGGTGGTGATCCCATGCACGGCGGCTGCCCCGTCTGGAATCGGCACCCCAGGGTCGGCGATCCATGATCGTGCGGCGACCTCGTCGCCGCGGGAATCGAGCACA
This sequence comes from Microbacterium zouquanmingi, assembly GCF_052266675.1. NCBI lineage: Bacteria > Bacillati > Actinomycetota > Actinomycetes > Micrococcales > Microbacteriaceae > Microbacterium > Microbacterium zouquanmingi. Next base: position 187,299 of record NZ_JBQPRA010000003.1, on the reverse strand, counting down.
CCGACGTATGCGGTGACGATGCGATCGGTCCCGACATCGACTCCCGTCGTCTCGAGGTCGAAGACGCCGATGCGACCGAGCCAGGCCGGCAATTCCAGATCGAGTGCCATGAACTTCTCCTCTGTCACCTCTCACGCTAGGGATGGCCTCGGACATTGCGGCGCAGGCGCGCCCGTAGACTGAAGGCATGCCCGTGCCATCGCCATATGCCGACAGGCTGAGTCGTCTTCCCGTCGAGCGGCACGAGGTCGAGGTCTCTGGCGGTAGGACCGCGTACTGGGTGTACGGCCCCGCTACCGACTCGATGGAACCGGTGACGGTGATCGCGGTGCACGGATTCCGCGGCGAGCATCACGGTCTGGAGCCGGTGCTCGCCTTCCTTCCCGAGCTCCGCGTGATCGCACCCGACCTGCCCGGTTTCGGCGAGACCGAACCTCTTCCCGGCGGTGTCCACGATCTCCAGGCATACGCGCAGTGGCTGCGCGAGTTCGCAGCAGCTGTCGCACCTGGCGCTGTCATCCTCGGCCACTCCTTCGGGTCGATCGTGACTTCTGCAGCCGTCGCGGGCGGTCTCCAGACGCCGCAGCTGATTCTCATCAACCCGATCGGCGCTCCTGCTCTGCAGGGACCGAAGGGCATTCTCACCAAGCTCGCCGTGTTCTATTACGCGCTCGGTGCGAAGCTCCCGGCGCGCATCGGAACAGCGCTGCTACGGAACCGACTGATCGTGCGCGCAACGAGCATCGCGATGGCGAAGACAGCAGACGCGGATCTGCGCCGCTTCATCCACGATCAGCACGACACGTACTTCTCGAGGTTCGCCGATCGCGATGTTCTGCGTGACGCGTTCGTCGCCAGCGTCTCGAACGATGTGCGAGCGTTCGCTCCCGAGATCGACGTGCCGACGCTGCTGGTGGCTGCGCAGCACGACGACATCACCCCTATCGAGGACGAGCGGCGTCTGGCGGCGCTGTTCCCCGATGCCGAGCTGGTGGAGATCGCAGACGTCGGTCACCTCATCCACTACGAGACGCCCGCCGAGGCCGCTGGTGCGATCCGTCGATTCCTCAGGGTTCCCGTTTCGCGAGACCGATGAGACCCGCGACGCGATAGGGGATCACCTCGCCCATCGCGAGCGAGGTCTCCGTGCGTTCCACGCCTTCGATCGACAGAATGCGGGCGTCTGTATCGAACAGATGCCGGGCGTCGCGGCAGGCGACGCGCGCGAGCAGGTCGATAGATCCGCTCAGTCCGTGCACCTGAAGAACCTCGGGAATGCGCGCAAGCTCTGCGGTGATCCGTGGCAGCTCGGTCTGTCGGAGTCCGATGCTGATGAACGCCTGCAGAGGAAAGCCCAGCACTTCTGCTGAGAAGGATCGCTCGTAGGAGAGGAACACGCCAGTCTGCTCGAGCCTGGCCATTCGCGCCTGAATGGTGTTGCGCGATAGGCCCAGACGTTCGGCAAGCGCGACGACGGTGGTTCTGGGGTCTTCCGACAGCGCAATGAGCAGTTCGAGATCTACTCGATCAAGCGTGGACATAGTGCCAAACCCTAGCAGGTGACAAACGGCATTATTGGGCAACATGCTCAAGCAAACTGTGAATGCTTGAGCGTGCTGATGAACGGACGTACGCTCGAAGTGACCGACGGAGCCGTCGGCGTCAGGCGTGCTGGTCCTCACGAGGGACTCACCCGTCAGGAGGACGAAGATGTCATCGCAAACCACCCCGAACACAGACACCGGCCAAGATCTTGAGCTTGTTGAGAGACTCATCGCGCCGGATGGAACCCGACTGAGCAACCCTGAGCTCGATGCGCTCGTGGCTGACGTTGATGCAGCGCAGCTTCGCGGGCTGCACCGCGACATGGTGATCCTGCGTCGGATCGATTCCGAAGGCATCGCCCTGCAGCGTCAGGGGCAACTGGGTCTCTGGGCTCCTTGCAACGGCCAGGAAGCAGCGCAGATCGGCACGGCCCGCGCGATCGATCCGATCGACTTCGTCTTCCCCAGCTACCGCGAGACCGGGGTCCTCTACGCGCGCGGCGCGCAGCCAGGTGACTTCGTGCGGGTCTGGCGCGGCGAAGAAGGGGCGCCGTTCGATCCCCTGGAGATGCGGGTAGCCCCACTGCAGATCATTATCGGCGCGCAGACTCTGCACGCGGTGGGCTACGCCATGGGCATCAAGCACGAGCAGGCTCCTGAAGTTGCCGTCACCTACTTCGGTGACGGTGCGACCAGCCAGGGAGACGTCAACGAGGCGATGGTCTTCGCCGCCTCCTACCAGGCCCCGGTCGTCTTCGTATGCCAGAACAACCATTGGGCGATCTCTGAGCCGGTGACAGTGCAATCGCAGTACCCGATCGCCGGGCGAGCACCCGGATTCGGCATCCCGAGCCTGCGTGTCGATGGCAATGACGTGCTCGCCTGCATGGCGGCCATGCGCTGGGCACTCGCGCATGCGCGATCGGGCAAGGGGCCGGTGTTCCTCGAGGCTGTCACCTACCGCATGGGGCCGCACACGACGTCGGATGACCCGACCCGATACCGCGATCCCGCAGAGCTCGAATCATGGAAGCAACGCGACCCGATCGCTCGCGTCGAGGCGTATCTTCGCGGCCTCGGCGAGATCGACGACGAGCAGATCGCTGCTGCGCACGCCGATGCCGACAAAATCGCCCGAGAGATGCGAGCCGCGTGCCTCGGCATGGTCACCCGCGAGCCGCTCGCCGTGTTCGACGGGGTGTACGCAGAACCGCACTGCGGCATCGACCGCGAACGCGAAGAGTATGCCGCGTATCTCGCGTCGTTCGAAGAGGTGTGACATGACTCAGATGACATTGGGCAAGGCATTGAACGCCGGCCTCCGAAAAGCGATGAAAGACGAACCGAAGGTCGTCCTGATGGGGGAGGACATCGGCAAGCTCGGCGGTGTCTTCCGCATCACCGACGGTCTCCTCGATGAGTTCGGGGCGGCGCGCGTCATCGACACGCCTCTGGCGGAATCGGGCATCGTCGGCACTGCAGTCGGGCTCGCGTATCGCGGCTATCGTCCCGTCGTCGAGATCCAGTTCGACGGGTTCGTTTATCCGGCCTTCGATCAGATCGTCTCGCAGGTCGCCAAGCTGCACTACCGCACACAGGGGCGCGTGAAGATGCCGATCACGATTCGGATCCCCTGGGCGGGAGGAATCGGGGCGGCTGAGCATCACTCGGAGTCGCCCGAGGCCTACTTCGTCCACACTGCCGGCCTGCGCGTGATCGCGGTCTCCAATCCGCAGGATGCGTACCGATGCCTGCAGCAGGCGATCGCCTCGGATGACCCGGTCATCTTCTTCGAACCGAAGCGGCTCTATCACCACAAGGGTGAGGTCGATCTCGACGCCTCACTCGCGGATGCGTCGCCGATGGGGCTTGCGCGTGTCGTCCGCCCAGGGGCTGATGTCACAGTCATCACCTACGGGGCGATGGTGTCGACGGCGTTGGATGCCGCAGCTGCCGCAGAGGACGAGGGGCTGTCGCTGGAGGTCATCGATCTGCGCTCACTCTCACCGGTGGATTACGGAACGATCGCCGCATCCGTTCGGCGCACAGGACGCGTCGTCGTCGCCCATGAAGCCTCCCGTGAGGCGGGCGTCGCAGCAGAAGTGATCGCCAGCATCACCGAGCGGTGCTTCGAGTACCTCGAGTCGGCGCCTGTGCGCGTCACCGGCCACGATGTGCCCTATCCGCCCGCGAAGCTGGAGAAGTTCCATCTTCCGGACCTCGATCGGATTCTGGATGCCGTCGACCGCGTACTCGATCGACCGAACAGCCTTGCGGGAGCCGAGTCATGATTCAGGAATTCCATCTTCCAGACCTCGGCGAGGGGCTTACCGACGCCGAAGTCGTCCAGTGGCTCGTGGCCCCCGGCGATACCGTGACGTTGAACCAGACGCTCGCCGAGGTCGAGACGGCAAAGGCCGTCGTCGAGCTTCCGTCTCCCTTCGAGGGCACGGTCTCAACGCTGCACGCCGAAGCGGGAGAGACCGTCGCGGTGGGCGCGCCGCTCATCGCCTTCGACGTCCCCGGCGACGACGCTGCCGAGCCCGAGCCTGGCAGCGAGGAGAGCGCCGCGCAGACTGAGAACGCGGATGCTGACGACACGGAGGCGACGCCACCGAACCTCGTCGGATATGGTGCTGCCCCATCGAGCAAGAAGCGTCCGATGCGCCGTGTGCGTCGTGTCATGGGGAGCACGGTTCCCGCGGACACCGCCGTGCTGGAGGCGGCACCGCACGATGTGCTTCCTGATGAAGCGCCGGCGACCGTGAGGGTCGGTGAACGGCCGCGCTCGACGCCCCCGGTGCGCGCACATGCCAAGCGACTTGGCGTCGACATCGTCCTGGTCGCCGCTGAAGTCGGCGATCGCGTGATCACTCGTGAAGACATCGATGCCTACGCCGAGCGTGTCGGTGCGAGAACGGATGCGCCAGCACCTCAGCATCTGGCCATCAGCGTTCTAGGTACGACCGACGCGCGCGAAACTCGCATCCCGATCAGGGGTGTGCGCAAGCACACCGCTGCGGCGATGGTGCAGAGTGCATTCACCGCACCGCACGTGACGACTTTCCACACGGTGGATGTGACCGCCACCATGGAGCTCATCGCGACACTGCGTGAAGATCGCGAACTGACCGCGCACAAGATCGGTCCACTCGTCGTCGTGGCAAAGGCCGCGTGCCTGGCTCTGAGCCGCACACCCGGACTGAACTCGCGGTGGGACGAAGAGGCCGGCGAGATTGTGCAGCACCACTACGTCGATCTCGGAATCGCCGCGGCGACGGAGCGTGGGCTCATCGTGCCGAACATCCGTGCCGCAGACAGCATGACGCTGCCGCAACTCGCGGACGCGCTGACCGTGCTGGCTCAGACAGCGCGATCGGGAAAGACGACGCCGGCAGAACTCGCCGGCGGCACATTCTCGATCACGAATATCGGTGTGTTCGGCATCGATGCCGGCACTCCGATCCTGCCTCCTGGCCAGTCGGGGATTCTCGCGGTCGGAGCTGTTCGCCGCATGCCGTGGGAGCACCAGGGCGAGATCGCGCTTCGGCAGGTGATGACACTGAGTCTGTCCTTCGATCATCGCATCGTCGACGGCGCAGAGGGGGCCCGATTCGTGAAGGATGTCGCGGACATTCTCGAGCAGCCGGGTCGCGCGATGCTCCTGCGCTGACCGGGCTGTCACCCCGGCCTCAGCCGACGGGTGCGAGCAATGCTGCGTACGCCATCTCTCTGAGCACGGCGGCGGTGGCTCTCGTGGATCGTGAGGCGCTGCGGGTGCTGTGCGGTGTCGAGTTGATCAGACCGAAGCACGCCTGCACCCGCAGTCTCAGCTCGTCTGTGGATGCGTCGAGAAGGGGCACAAGCGTCGACATCCACAGTCCGATGTAGGCGCGCTGCAGCGTGCGCACGGCGGCGCGATCCTCGTCGCAGAGGTGTGCGAGATCGCGATCCTGAACCAGGATGATGTCGGCGTTGCCGAGCGCGAAGTCGACGTGGAACGCGATCAATGCGCGCATTCTCTCGGAGGTGCCCGCGGCTTCCTCAGCCACTGCCGTGCCGCCGACGACGAGGTCTTCGCTGACTTTCACCAGGACAGCGCCCAGGAGCGCCTGCTTGCCATTGAAATGACGGTAGACGGCAGGGCCCGATACGCCGACAGCAGCGCCGATGTCTTCCAAGCTCACGCCCGAATAGCCTCGTGCGGCGAAAAGGCGGGCGGCTTCGTGCAGAAGTGCGTCGGCACGTTCGGCTTTCGCGCGGTCACGAGAGGTGAGAGGGCTTGTCATTTCAGTTAACGCTCGCTAACCTAAAATTGTCGGGTTAGTGAACACTAACCGTTAATGCACGGTGGATGCCACTACGTGAGTCGAGGAGGACGTCACGATGACAGTGACACAGCAGTCGCTCGCAGCACAATTGCGCGAACGACTCGATCGTGCGGCCGCAGGCGGCCCTGAGCGTGCGCGGGAGCGTCACGTCGCCAGAGGCAAGCTGCTGCCTCGTGAGCGCATCACGAGACTCCTCGACGAGGGAAGCCCCTTTCTCGAGATCGCCCCCCTCGCGGCAGAAGGCCTGTACGGAGGCGAGGTGCCGGCCGCAGGCGTGATCGCAGGAATCGGACTGGTGCACGGCCGCCACGTCATGGTCATCTGCAACGACGCGACAGTCAAGGGCGGCAGCTACTTGCCGATGACGGTCAAGAAGCATCTGCGCGCGCAGGAGATCGCATTGGAGAACCGTCTTCCCTGTCTGTACCTGGTCGATTCCGGGGGAGCCTTCCTTCCGAAGCAGGATGAAGTCTTCCCTGACCGCGACCACTTCGGGCGCATCTTCTTCAATCAGGCGCGGATGAGCGCTGAGCGCATTCCGCAGCTCGCGGCGGTGCTGGGTTCGTGCACGGCGGGCGGCGCCTATGTCCCGGCGATGAGCGATGAGACCGTCATCGTCCGCAATCAGGGCACGATCTTCCTGGGCGGACCGCCACTTGTGAAAGCGGCGATCGGCGAAGTCGTCACCGCAGAGGAACTGGGGGGCGGCGAACTCCATGCCCGCCGCTCCGGCGTCGTAGACCACCTGGCAGAGAACGACGAGCACGCCCTCGAGATCCTTCGAGACATCGTGCAGACCCTGCCTGCGCCCGCGGCTCCGGCGTGGGAGATCGCGGCATCCGTCGCCCCCGAAGACGAGTCAAGTCTGTACGGTGCGGTCCCCGTCGACGTCAACGCCCCGTACGACGTGCACGAGGTGATCAGCCGGCTTGTCGACGGCGACTCCTTCCGCGAGTTCAAAGCCGAATACGGCACGACCCTCGTCACCGGCTTCGCGCGTCTACACGGTCACCCGATCGGCATCGTCGCCAACAACGGGGTGCTGTTCAGCGAGTCCGCGCTCAAGGGTGCCCACTTCATCGAGCTGTGTGACCAGCGCGGCATCCCGCTGCTCTTTCTGCAGAACATCACGGGTTTCATGGTCGGCTCGGTCGCCGAGGCAGGCGGCATCGCGAAGGACGGCGCGAAGATGGTGACCGCTGTGGCCACCACCCGCGTGCCGAAGCTGACCGTCATCATCGGCGGATCCTTCGGCGCCGGAAACTACTCGATGTGCGGGCGGGCGTACTCGCCGCGCTTCCTGTGGACGTGGCCGGCCAGTCGCATCTCGGTGATGGGCGGCAACCAGGCAGCATCTGTGCTCGCCACCGTCAAAGAGGACCAGCTCACGGCCCGCGGCGAGTCCTGGGATCCCGAAGAGCGCAGCGCCTTCGAAGACCCGATCAGGGCACAGTACGAAGACCAGGGAGAGCCCTACTACGCCACCGCACGCCTATGGGACGACGGGATCATCGACCCCGACGAGACACGCGAGCGGCTCGGTCTCGCACTGGATGTCATCGCCCGCAGCCCCCTCCCAGAACCGCGCTTCGGCGTCTTCAGGATGTGACCATGAGCTTTCAGACCGTGCTCGTCGCCAATCGTGGCGAGATCGCCCGCCGCATCATGCGCACTCTTCGTGAGCAGGCAATCCGGAGCGTCGCCGTGTATAGCGATGCCGACGCGGATGCTCCGCATGCCCGTGAAGCCGACACTGCTGTACGGATCGGTCCGGCGCCAGCATCCGAGTCCTATCTCGATGTGGATGCCGTCATGAGCGCTGCGCGCGAGTCCGGCGCCCAGGCGATCCACCCCGGGTACGGCTTCCTGTCTGAGAGCGTCGCCCTCGCCCAGGCCTGCGCCGAGGCCGGGATCGTCTTCATCGGGCCTTCCGCCGGGGCGCTGAAGATCATGGGGGACAAGGTCGCGGCCCGGGAGCAGGTAGCTTCTCGCGGTGTTCCGGTCGTGCCAGGATTCGATGCGGCAGGGCTCAGCGACGGCCAGATCGCCGTGCGGGCGAGTGAAGTCGGATACCCGATGCTCGTGAAACCGAGCGCGGGTGGTGGCGGCAAGGGTATGGAGGTCGTCTCCTCTGAAGCGCACCTCGACGATGCACTCGCTTCTGCCAGGCGCGTGGCAAAGTCAGCGTTCTCCGACGACGCGCTGCTGCTCGAGCGCCTCATCACGAGGCCGCGCCACATCGAGGTGCAGATCTTCGGAGACGCACACGGTACCGTCATCGCACTCGGCGAGCGCGAATGCACCCTGCAGCGCCGCCACCAGAAAGTGATCGAGGAGGCGCCTTCCGCGGGTCTTCCTGACGGGGTACGAGAGAAGCTGTTCGACGCGGCAGTGCGTGCGGCCGAGAGCGTCGACTACGTCGGTGCGGGGACTGTCGAATTCCTCATCGATGCGGACTCACCGCAGGACTTCTTCTTCATCGAGATGAACACGCGACTGCAGGTGGAACATCCGGTGACTGAAGCGGTGACCGGACTCGACCTCGTCGCATTGCAACTGTCGGTCGCCGCCGGCGAGAGGCTTCCGGCTGCGCCGGTGGTGACAGGGCATGCGGTCGAAGCCCGAATCTACGCGGAGTCACCAGAGCGCGGATTCCTTCCGTCCACTGGGCGCGTGCTGAGATTCGATGCGCCAGGAGATGTGCGGGTGGATGCCGCGGTGGAGACCGGAAGCGAAGTTACCGGGTTCTATGACCCGATGATCGCGAAGGTGATCGCTTACGCTCCCGATCGCGATTCTGCGCTCGAGAGGCTCGATGCGGCTCTTACACGGACGACGATCCTCGGTGTGGAGACGAACATCGCCTTCCTGCGGATGCTGTTGCAGAACGAACGCGTGCGGTCCGGCGACTTGGACACAGGACTCGTCGACACGCTGCTTCCTGTTCCGGCTGCAGTCGCGTCGCCGCAGATGGTCGACGCCGCGAGAATCGCGTTGCGCGACGAGACGGCTGCTGCCAGCGCAATTCTCGCCGCGCAGACGAGTTCTCGCGCGGGCGGGGTGTGGGCGGCGCTGGCGGATGCGAGTGCGCGGGAGGTCGCATTCCTGACGGATGCCGGGGCGCTGGTGGATGCTGGGGCGCTGATGGATGCAGCCAGCAGCGAGCCCACGGCGAGCGGCGCCGCGGCTATGCTTCCCACCGCGATCGATGCCGACGGCGCGATCTGGGTGAGCGAGGAGGGGAGCTCCGTGCGGCTGAGGCCGCTCGATCGGCGCGCCCGCATGCGGCATGAGCTCGCTGGCCGCCAGCCAGAAGCTGCTGCGACTTCTCCCGAGGCGCGTGCGCCGATGCCGGGAAGCGTCGTCGCGGTGCACGTCTCCGACGGCGTACGCGTGTCCCAGGGCGACCCGCTCGTCTCGATCGAGGCGATGAAGATGGAGCATCCGGTGCTCGCGCCGCACGACGGCACTGTGCACCTGCTGGTCGCCGTCGGTGACCAGGTGCGACGAGATCAAGCAGTCGCGACCGTGACCGCAGACCAGACCGACGAAGGAGCAGCATGACCATCGATCTCACTGAAGAGGAAACCGAACTCAGCGCCATGGTGCGCGAGTTCGCCGATGTCGTCGTCGCGCCGCAGGCCTACGAGGCCGACCGCACGCACACGCTGTCGATGGACGTCGTCGCCCAGATGGGTGAGCTCGGACTCTTCGGGCTGCCCTTCCCTGAGGATCACGGTGGCCAGGGCGGTGACTACATGGCGCTGTGCCTCGCGATCGAAGCGCTCGGCCGCGTCGACCAGTCCATCGCCATTACCCTGGAGGCGGGCGTCAGCCTCGGTGCGATGCCGGTCTTCCGGTTCGGCGATGACGCCCAGCGCGAAGAGCTCCTTCCCGATCTTCTTGCCGGTCGTGCACTGGCCGGCTTCGGACTGACCGAGCCCGAAGCAGGCAGCGACGCAGGGGCGACTCGCACGACGGCGCGTCTGGACGCAGGCGAGTGGGTCATCAACGGATCGAAGCAGTTCATCACCAACTCGGGCACGCCGATCACGCGCTTCGTCACGGTCACCGCGGTCACCGGTGAGAGCGACGGTCGCAAAGAGATCTCCACGATCATCGTGCCCAACGGCACCCCCGGATTCACCGTCGAGCCGGCGTACGACAAGGTCGGCTGGCACGCCTCTGACACACACCCTCTGACGTTCGACGAGGTCCGCGTTCCGGAGGGCAACCTGGTCGGGCAGCGGGGGAGCGGGTTCAAGAACTTCCTCAGCATCCTCGATGAGGGCCGCATCGCCATCGCCGCGCTCTCGACGGGGGCTGCGGAAGGATGCCTGGAGGCAGCTGTCGAGTATGCCAAAAGCCGCACGGTATTCGGGGCAGCCCTCAGCACGCGTCAGAACGCACAGTTCACGCTCGCGCGCATGCGTGCTCGAGTGCACACCGCGCGCCTCGCCTGGCATCACGCGGCACGTCTGCGCGACGCGGGCAGGCCCTTCGCCGAAGCAGCCGCGATCGCCAAGCTCGCAGCGGGAGATGCCGCCATGGACAACGCTCGCGACGCGACCCAGATCTTCGGCGGAAACGGCTTCATGAACGAGTTCTCGGTCGGCCGCCACTATCGTGACTCGAAGATCCTCGAGATCGGCGAGGGAACGACCGAAGTGCAGCTGCTGGTGATCGCACGCGGATTGGGGCTCGTATGACAGACATCATCCAGCGCGGCCTGTACTTCGAAGAGTTCGAGGTGGGTGCGCGCTACCTGCACCGTCCTGGGCGCACGGCGACAGAGGCCGACAACGTCCTGTTCACCACGCTCACGATGAATACGCAGGCACTGCATCTGGATGCGGCATTCGCAGAAGCGGGCGAGTTCGGTCAGCGCCTGATCAATTCGATGTGGACTCTTTCGACGATGGTGGGTGCCTCGGTGGCTCAGCTCACGCAGGGGACGCTGGTCGCGCAGCTCGGCCTGCACGACATCTCTTTTCCCCATCCGCTGTTCGCCGGTGACACGCTCTACACCGAGAGCGTCATCACCGAGAAGAGACTCTCGAACTCTCGCCCGGGTCAGGGGATCGTCACGATCACACACACCGGACGCAACCAGGACGGCGTCGTCGTCGCTACGGCCACGCGCACCGCGCTCATGTACTGCAGACCGGAGGAGGGCTGATGGGGTTCACGCTGGGACCGGCGCTGCTGTTCTGCCCCGGTGATCGCCCCGAGCGCTTCGCGAAAGCGGCCGAGCGGGCGGATGCCGTGATCCTCGATCTTGAGGACGCCGTCGCCCCGGACAGCAAGACAGCTGCTCGGGCGCACGTTGCGGCATCCGATCTTGACCCCACGCGCGTGATCGTGCGGGTGAACGCGCCCGACACGTCGGACTTCTCTGCGGATCTCGAAATGCTCCAGCACTCGCCGTTCCGCACGGTGATGGTCGCGAAAGCCGAGGACGCGGCACTGCTGGATGTCTTCGACCCGTCGTTCTCAGTGATCGCCCTCTGCGAGACCGCTCGAGGCGTGAGCGCCGCGGGCGCACTCGCGGCTCACGATCGGGTCTGCGCGCTCATGTGGGGCGCTGAGGATCTCATCGCCTCGCTGGGCGGCACCTCCAGCAGACACGCGAACGGCCGCTACCGCGATGCGGCACGCTACACGCGGGCGCGTGTGCTGATGGAGGCCGGGGCGCACGGCAAGGCGGCGATCGATGCCGTCTACATCTCGATCGAAGACGTCGAAGGGCTCGCGGCCGAGGCAGAGGATGCTGCGGCTTCCGGGTTCCACGCGTCAGCGTGCATCCACCCTGGGCAGGTGTCCACGATCCGCGCAGCGTACGCGCCTGATGCGGACACGCTCGCCTGGGCGCAAGAGGTGCTGAAGGCAGCCGAGGGTGAGCGCGGCGTGTTCCGATTCCAAGGGCGGATGATCGACGAGCCGCTGCTGCGGCACGCCAGATCCCTAGCCGCGCGAGCCTAGATCGAAACAGGCTCGAGCAGTCGCAGCAGGCCAGGTGCCAGCTCGAAGCGGTAGGCAGAGCCGTTCCGCAGCACATCACCTTCACGGGGCAAGGTGCCGCCGGAAGCGTGATGGAGCAGTGCCCGGATGACGCCGCCGTGCGTGACGACGATCACCGACTCTGCTGCGGGGGCGGAACGGCGCCGTGACTCACGAGCAATCGTCTCAAGGGCTGTGAGCGCACGATCGCGCACCGTGTCGAGCGTCTCCGCACCTGAAGGAGCGCCATGCCAGTCGGTGAAGCGCTCGAGGTACTCCTGCACCAGGAGCCCTTCACCCTCTCCGAAATCGCGTTCGCGCATGCCATGCGTGATCGTGGGGTCGGTAAGACCCAGCTCGGATGCGATGATGCGGGCAGTCTCGTGCGCCCGGATGAGGGGACTCGCATACATGACGTGGTGCGTCTCGCTGCGTAGAAGCGCAGCGGCGGCGAGCGCGTCGCTGCGCCCGGTCTCGTTGAGCGGAATATCGGTCGAACCCTGGATGCGACGCGCGAGGTTCCAGTCCGTCTGGCCGTGGCGAACGAGAGTGATGAGGGTCACGTGAGCTGCTCCTTGAGAGTGGGAAGCACGTTACCCGTGCCTCCGGCGAGTACGACGTCCGCCCACGGATCGGCGCGGGTCGGCTCGTGATTGATGATGACGAGCGGGATGCCGCGGCGCCTGGCCCGCTCGACGATGCGGACTCCGGAGTTCACGACGAGCGAAGAGCCGGCAACGATCAGAGCATTGCTGCTGCGCAGCAGGGATTCCGCGGCGCGAAAGCGATCAACGGGGACGAACTCGCCGAAGAACACGACATCGGGTTTCAGCATTCCGCCGCATACTGTGCACGACGGCACGATGAAGTCATCTGTGCTCTCCGGCGCGACATCGCCGTCCGGGTTCAGCACGATGTTCTCGGGAACCGTGATCCAGGGATTGCGCTCTTCGATCTGAGAAGCGATGTCGCGGCGGTCGAAGACCTGCCCGCACTGCAGGCAGAGTACACGGCGCATGGTGCCATGAACCTCGACCACTCGTGAACTGCCCGCCCGCAGGTGCAGTCCATCGACATTCTGCGTGATCACTCCGGTGACCAGACCATCGCGTTCCATATCTGCGAGTGCGATGTGCGCTCTGTTCGGCTGGGCGGAAGCGAATGCCTTCCAGCCGAGGTGTCCGCCGATCCAGTAGCGGCGCCGCGCTGCCTCGTCTGCGAGATAACGGGCCCCTGTCATGGGATCGGCCCTGGTGCGTGCTCCCTCGCCGCGATAGGCGGGAATACCGGAATCGGTGGAGATTCCCGCCCCCGTGAGAAGAGCGATGCGGCGCCCGCGCAGAAGTTCGGCCGACTTCGCGATGTCGGCAGCCAGTGCAGTACTGATCGTCGCAGTCACGGAACCTCCTCGACGAGTCTACGGTGCGGCGCGATCGTGGGACGTTGCGATGGCAGAGTTGTCGGTATGCACATCGAGCGCGTCGACGACGCATCCGACCCGCGTCTGGCCGACTACCGCAACCTCACCGACACCGCCCTTCGTCGTGTGCAGGAGCCGGCGGGCGGGCTATACATCGCCGAATCGGCGAAGGTCATCGAACGCGCGCTCGGCGCAGGGCATACGCCTCGCTCAGTGCTCGCGCAAGAGCGATGGCTGCCGGGATTGGAACGGCTTCTGGTCGATTCAGCGACACCTGTCTACGTCGTCCGAGACACCGTCGCCGAGCACGTCACCGGTTTCGCCGTGCACCGTGGAGCACTGGCATCCATGCATCGCCCCGCGCTTCCGAGCATCTCTGAGGTGCTGGAAGGCTCACGCGTCGTGCTCGTGCTGGAGGACCTGATCGAGCATCAGAACGTCGGCGCTGCCTTCCGTGCCGCTGCCGGGCTGGGGGCGGATGCTGTGGTGCTCACCCCCCGCTGCGCTGACCCGCTCTACCGTCGCAGCGTGAAGGTGAGCATGGGCACGGTCTTCCAGGTGCCGTGGACGCGGATGACCGATCGCGAGGCGGGGCTTGCCGAACTGAGCGCGGCCGGCTTCGAGCTCGCTGCGCTCGCACTGAGCGAAGGCGCACTGCCGCTCGGTGCCTACGCTGCGAACCGGCCGGAGAAGGTAGCCCTTGTGCTCGGCACCGAGGGCGACGGTCTCTCGTCCGTGGCCTTGGAGGCCGCTGATGTCGTCGTCACGATTCCGATGCGCGGGGGAGTGGACTCGCTGAACGTGGCATCCGCCGCCGCGGTCGCGCTGTGGGCCCTGACGAGTTGACCGCGCTACTCGGTGCTTCGCTTGTCGTCAGGGACGAGGAACACAGGTGACGGTTCGGGCCGCTTGGCGGTGATGAGGTCTCCCGAGGACTGGTGACGCACGCCTCGCAGCACCCACGGCACCAGGTGCTCCCTGGCCCAGCCGAAGTCTTCGGTGCGCGCTTCGCGCCACGTGCGAACCGGGAGCGGATCGGGCTGCATCGCCTGCAGATCATTGGGGACGTTCAGTGCACGCAAAACCATGCGGGCGACTTCGTGGTGTCCGAGTGCGTTGTAGTGCAGCCGGTCGTCATCGAAGAAGCGCGAGTCCTGCACGGTCTTCAGCGCCCACTGGTCAGCGACAATGCAGTCGTGCCGCTCGGCGACCGCGCGGACGTTCTCGTTGTAGATGGCCACTTTGCCGCGGAATGCGCGGAGCACGGGTGTGAAGCCCGTGTCGATGCCGGTGAACAGGATGATCGCTGCACCCGTGGACGCGAGACGAGACACGGCATCATCGAGTTGTGCCGCGATGTCGTCTGGATCCGTGCCGGGGCGGATGACATCGTTGCCACCAGCGCAGATAGAAACCAGATCGGGATGAAGCGCGACGGCGGGCTCGATCTGGTCGGCGACGATCTGTGCGATGAGCTTGCCGCGTACGGCGAGGTTGGCGTAGGCGAAGTCGTCGACCTGGGTCGCGAGCACTTCGGCGACCCGATCCGCCCAGCCGCGGTTGCCTCCGGGCGCGTTCGGATCGGGGTCACCGATCCCCTCGGTGAATGAATCACCCACTGCAACGAAGCGGTGCCACGGATGGGGACCTTCGTTGGAGACGAATGGGGCCCTGGACGGTTCCTGATCGGTCATCACGCTCTCCTTCGACATCGACCGATCCTAGCGCGGGAGCTATTACCCTTGGACTGATGCTCTCTCCGTCCTTCCCCCAGCGCGCCCCATGGGGGACGGCAGACAAGCTTCGCGCATGGCAGCGGGAAGCGCTTGATCTCTATTTCGTGCGTGATCAGAGAGATTTCCTGGTTGCGGCGACACCGGGTGCAGGCAAGACGACGTTCGCGCTCACTCTCGCGGTCGAGCTACTGCGGATGGGTGAGGTCAACCGCATCATCGTGGTGGCGCCGACCGAGCACCTGAAGACGCAGTGGGCGGATGCTGCGGCACGTGTGCACATCCGTCTGGATCCGCGTTTCCGCAACAGTCACTGGGCGCCATCGCGTCAGTATCACGGGGTCGTGGTCACTTACGCGCAGGTGGCCGCGAAGTCCTCGGTGCACCGTCACCTCACTGAGGATGCGAAGACGCTGGTGATCCTCGATGAGGTGCATCACGGTGGTGATGCGCTCAGCTGGGGCGACGCGATCCGTGACGCCTACGGTCCGGCGAAGCGGCGTCTGTCTCTGTCCGGCACGCCCTTTCGCAGCGACACCGCCCCGATCCCGTTCGTCACTTACGCGCCCGACGAATCGGGCGGCCGCGTATCATCGACCGACTACGCCTACGGCTATGGTCGCGCCCTGGCCGACGGTGTCGTCCGTCCCGTGCTGTTCCACATGTACTCCGGCAAGATGCGCTGGCGCACCAGCGCCGGAGACGAGCTGGAAGCGCATCTCGGACAGGACAACACGAAGGACGTCACCTCTCAGGCCTGGCGCACCGCCCTCGATCCTGAGGGCGAGTGGATGCCGGCGGTGCTGTCAGCCGCAGACAGACGACTGACGGAGATTCGACATCACGTGCCGGATGCCGGGGGGCTGGTGCTCGCCACCGATCAGACGGTCGCCCGTGCGTATGCCAAGATCCTGCACAGCCTCACGGGGCAGCGGCCCACCGTGGTGCTCTCCGATGATGCTGCAGCATCCGAGCGCATCGAGAAGTTCAGTCAGAACGACTCTCGCTGGATGGTCGCGGTGCGCATGGTGTCCGAAGGCGTCGACGTGCCGCGGCTCGCTGTCGGCGTCTATGCCACGTCGTCCTCGACACCGCTGTTCTTCGCGCAGGCCATTGGCAGGTTCGTGCGCGCCAGACGCCGTGGCGAGGCCGCGAGCGTGTTCCTGCCGAACGTCCCCGTGCTGATGGGACTCGCCAACGAGCTCGAGAAGCAGCGTGACCATGCGCTGGATCGTCAGACCAAAGACGATGACGGGCTCGAGGATTCTCTGCTCGAGAGCGCCAACCGCGAGGAAGAAGCATCCGACGCGCTCACTCAGGAGTTCAGCTATCAGGCGATCTCCTCACTCGCGCACTTCGACCGTGTCGTGTTCGAAGGGCAGGAATTCGGGCAGCTCGCAGAACCCGGAACTCCTGAAGAGGAGGAGTTCATCGGCATTCCAGGACTCCTCGAGCCGGAGCACGTGCACGAGCTGCTCATGCAGCGTCAGTCTCGTCAGTCTCGCCTGCGGGAGGCTCGAGAGGCTCAGGCTGGCCCTGAGGCTGTCACGACGCTGCCGCAGCCTCTGCACCGCACGCTTCGGGAGCAGCGTCAGCTGCTGAACAGTCTGGTCGGCCTGTACGCACGCCAGGCAGGTGAACCGCACGGCGCGGTCCACGCCGAGCTCCGCCGCATCTGCGGTGGTCCTGCTGTTGCTCAGGCCACGGTGACCCAGCTGCAGTCGCGGATCGAAGTTCTGCGCAAGCGCGTCCGCTCCTGAATGCAGGGGCTCCTTAGGAACCCCGAAATGCTGACAATCCGAGGCTTTCGCGCGTTCGACGACGAATGCGCAAGTACGGTTGAACTCGCCCGAAACACCCCGAACCGGAGGACTCATGAGCGCGCCGGCCACCCCAGAGCCGACCGAAGCAGATCGACGTCGCTGGGCGCGCTACCTCGTTGAGGAGCGCGCAGAGGGTCTCGTCTACCAGAAGCTCGCCTCCCGCAAGAGCGGTGAGGAGAAGGAGATTCTGCAGAACCTCGCGGACGCCGAACGGCGCCACGAGCAGCACTGGCTCGATCTGCTCGGTGAAGAGCCTTCACGGCTTCCTCGCGCAGGGTTTCGCTCGCGTCTGCTCGGATGGATGGCGGGCCACTTCGGATCGATCTTCGTTCTCGTGCTTGCGCAGAGCGCCGAAGCCAGGTCGCCGTACGAAACCGAGAAGTACGCGACTCCCGCGATGCGCGCCGACGAGAAGATCCACTACGAGGTCGTCCGCGGCCTTGCAGCACGTGGCAGGCGACGGCTTTCCGGCTCATTCCGTGCCGCGGTGTTCGGCGCGAACGACGGCCTGGTGAGCAACCTCGCCCTCGTGCTCGGTATCGGCGCAACTGGCGTCGCACCCGCGTTCGTTCTGTTCAGCGGGATCGCCGGGCTCCTGGCTGGAGCCCTCTCGATGGGAGCGGGGGAGTTCGTCTCGGTGCGATCGCAGCGCGAGCTGCTCGCGTCCACTGAGGCGAATGAGGATGCGGCGATCTCCGCTGGCGACCTGGATATCGACGAGAACGAGCTCGCGCTCGTCTATCGGGCTCGCGGCATGGACCAATCCGAGGCGCTGGCACGCTCTCGCCGCGTTATCGCTGCCGCTCAGGAAGGGGCGCGGCGCAGCGTCACTGGCCCGCTCCGCACGCACGCAAACTCTGCGGATCACGACATCGTCGGCAGCGACTGGACCGCTGCACTTTCAAGCTTCTTCCTGTTTGCTTCCGGAGCGATCATTCCCGTGCTGCCGTGGATCTTCGGACTCGAAGGGCTCACCGCTATTCTCGTGGCCCTTCTGCTGGTCGGCGTCGCGCTGTTGGCGACCGGAGCGATGGTGGGCATTCTCTCTGGCGGTCCGCCGCTGCGGCGCGGTCTCCGGCAGCTGGCGATCGGCTTCGGTGCGGCTGCGATTACCTATGTGCTCGGACTCGCGTTCGGTGTCGGCGCGGTGTGAGCGATGAACTCTGCTGATGGGAGAAGGAATTCGCCGGTGATCTTCGCTATTGAGCCCCGAAATCCTTCTTGCGTAGCGAGGATCCGAGGCCGCGTCGATCCGAGCGGCGATGGTCCGTGATGCTTAGTCGTGACCCTTCCCCCGAATGCGACGACGTGCGTGCTATGTGGTTCACGGCTGGTTAAGAATGGTCGCCACGGAGCATCCGCGGTGCGGCGACGTCCGGATGTGATGCGCCGAGAGCAGCTGCGCAGGTTCGTGTCTTGGCTGACCGGCAAGCAGACTCAGCCCTGCCGGCGCCCCGCCACCCAGATCTCCCACGCGGTGTTCGCCGACGGAATAACCCGCCTATAACCCACCCGAGAAGGTTGTGGAGCACGAAAAAGGCCCCCATCTCTGGGGGCCTTTTCTCTGTGTGCGCGGAGGGGGACTTGAACCCCCACGCCCTTGCGGGCACTACGACCTCAACGTAGCGCGTCTACCATTCCGCCACCCGCGCAGGTGGTGAAGGTCGTTGCCGACCGAAGAGAAACATTACCAGGTTTCCCAAGTGCCTTCGAACCAGAGTGCGTCCCGGGCGTGCCGCCCGCGCTTCGATAGCCTGGAGCCATGTCTGAGCCGCAGCATCCGGAAGTCGTGCGCATCGCACAAGACCTCATCCGCTTCGATACTTCCAACTTCGGTGGGGGCAAGGCGAACGGCGAACGCGAGGCCGCTGAGTATGTCGGCGCCTATCTCGAGAGTCTCGGCCTCAGTGCCTCGTACTACGAACCGATCCCGCGGCGCACCAACGTCATGGCGCGCGTGCAGGGCCGCAACCAGAGCAAGCCCGCCCTCGTCGTGCACGGCCATCTGGATGTGGTTCCTGCGATGGCCGAGGACTGGACCGTCGACCCGTTCGCAGGCGAGGTGCGCGATGGGATGCTCTGGGGACGCGGCGCTGTCGACATGAAGAACATGAATGCGATGATTCTCACGTCGGTCGCCGACATCCTCCGGGCGGGGGAGCAGCCGGAGCGCGACCTGATCCTCGCCTTCTTCGCAGACGAGGAGAACGGCGGAGTCGAAGGCTCAGCACTGGTCGTCGAGAATCGCCCTGACTGGTTCGCCGGCGCCACCGAAGCGATCAGCGAAGTCGGCGGGTACTCGATCACGGTCGATGATCGTCGTGCGTACCTTCTGCAAGTGGGCGAGAAAGCCCTCATCTGGATCCGCCTCGTCGCGAAGGGGCGCGCCGGCCACGGCAGCCGCTTGCACGACGACAATGCCGTTGTGAAGCTCGCAGAGGCCGTCGCAGCGATCGGACGCACGCGCTGGCCGCTTCGCCTCACCCCGACGACGACAGCGCTCCTGCAGGGCTTGAGCGACCTCACAGGACGTTCCGTGGACGACCCGGATGCTCTTGCCGCGGCATCCGGACCCGCCGAAGCGTTCTTGCGCTCCACGTTCCGCACGACGACGAACCCGACCATGCTCACTGCCGGGTACAAGCACAACGTCATTCCGGAGCGAGCCGAAGCGCTGATCGACGTACGCGTCATTCCCGGAACTGAAGACGATGTGCTCGCAGAACTGCAGCAGATCGTCGGCGACGAGATCACGATCGAGACCGTCGTGCGCGACATCGGCATGGAAACGCCCTTCGAAGGGGATCTCGTCGACGCGATGGTCGCCTCGCTGGGCCGGCACGACCCCGGCGTACCCGTGATTCCGTACCTGCTCGGCGCCGGCACTGATAACAAGGCGCTTTCGAAGCTGGGCATCACCGGTTACGGTTTCGCACCGCTCCGGTTGCCGGCTGATCTCGACTTCACAGGAATGTTCCACGGAGTGGACGAGCGCGTGCCCGTAGAATCGCTTGTCTTCGGTCAGCAGGTTCTGACCGATTTGCTGCGCTCGTACTGACGCATCTTCTCCGCACAATTAGAAGGCCCCTTCATGCATCTGCTCGAAGCGCTGTTCCTCGGCATCATCCAGGGACTGACCGAGTTCCTCCCGATCTCCTCGAGTGCGCACCTGCGCATCGTCGGCACCTTCACCGGTTCCGGTGAAGACCCGGGAGCGGCCTTCACCGCGATCACGCAGATCGGCACCGAGGCCGCAGTGGTGGTGTTCTTCTGGCGAGACATCACCCGAATAATCGGGCACTGGTTTCGCTCGCTGACCGGCAAGCTGCCGCGCAATGACCCTGATGCCCGAATGGGGTGGCTGATCATCATCGGCAGCATCCCGATCGTGGTGCTCGGGCTCCTGTTCCAGGATCAGATCGAGACCGTGCTCCGCTCGATGTGGATCGTCGCGATCATGCTGATCGTGTTCGGCATTCTGCTCGGAGTCGCCGACTATGTGGGGGCGAAGCGTCGCAAGCTCGACCAGCTCACCTACCCGCACGGAATCCTCTTCGGCTTCGCGCAGGCTCTTGCGCTGATCCCCGGGGTATCGCGCTCCGGCGGCACGATCACGATGGGACTGTTCCTCGGCTACGAACGTGCCGCTGCGGCGCGTTACGCGTTCCTGCTGGCGATCCCTGCGGTGTTCGGAAGCGGCTTCTACCAGGTGTTCAAGAGCTGGGACGCACCTGACCAGTACTTCACGATGGGTGAGACGGTCGCGGCGACAGGGATCGCGTTCGTCGTGGCGCTCGGTGTGATCGCGTTCTTCATGAGCTGGATCTCCAAGCGGAGCTTCCTGCCGTTCGTGATCTACCGGATCCTGCTCGGCGTCACGCTGCTGATCCTGCTCGGAACCGGAGCGATCGCGGCTTAGCGCTTGTGGTCGCCGGGGCCATCGCCCCGGCGGCGCAGGTAGCGCTCGAACGCCTGAGCGATCGCATCCCCGGATGCTTCGGGCGAATCCCACGTGTCGCGGGTGCGCTCGAGCTGGTGGATGTAGTCCGTCATCTCTTCGTCATCCGCCGCGGCCGCATCGATCGACGCCTCCCAGGCTGCGGCATCTGTGCGCAGTCGGTCACGAGGGATATCGACGCCGGTGAGCTCTTCAAGACGATCCAGCAGCGCCAGGGTGGCCTTCGGGGATGGGGCAGCGGATGCGACGTAGTGCGGCACACTCGCCCAGAGCGTGGCAGTGGGGATCCCCGCCGTTTCAGCGAAGTGCTCGATCACACTGAGAATGCCGACAGGGCCTTCGTACAGCGACCGCTCGAGCTCGAGAGCCTCGCGCACGTCCTCGTTCGCACTCGCGGAGAAGATCGAGATCGGCCTGGTGTGCGGCACGTCTGAGAGCATCGCGCCGAGCAGGATGATCCCGGTGACGTCATCGCGCAGCGCGACATCGATGAATTCGTTCGCGAACGCCTGCCATGTGCGGGCCGGCTCAACTCCGGTGAGCATCCAGAACTCGGGCGTTCCCTCGACAGGCGGGGTGCGCGGACGCCACAGGGCGGCTTCTGGCCATCGCAGCTCGCGGCGGCCGGTGGCGTCCATCTTCGACGCGGGTCGCGTGTACTGATAGTCGAAGTAGAGCTCCGGGTCCACCGAGTGCGCAAGTTCGTAATCACCCATCTCGCGCAGCATCTCGATCGCCCCGCTGGCCGCTTCACCGGCATCGTTCCAGCCGTCGAAGGCGACCACGATGATGCGGTTTCCCAGTGCATCCATCCAGATCTCCTTTCGGTGATGGAACGCAAGTGTCCTACAAGGTTAGTCTCGCACCGGGTCAGTGCGGCACAACGCCCGGATAGCATGGACGGGTGAGTCAAAAGCCCCGCGCGGTCCTCTGGGACATGGATGGAACACTTGTCGACACCGAGCCGTATTGGATGGCTGCGGAGACGGCGCTGGTGGCATCCTTCGGCGGCGAATGGACCCACGAGCAGGCGATGCAGCTTGTCGGCAACGGCCTTCATGAAAGCGCTCGCATCCTGCAGGCAGCCGGAGTCGAGATGCCGGCTGACGACATCGTCAACCGCCTCACTGACGATGTGCGCACCGCTCTGGCGACGCAGGGCGTGCCGTTCCGTCCGGGGGCGCAGGAGCTCCTGCGGTCCTTGAAGGCCGCCGGCATACCCTCCGCACTCGTGACGATGTCCCTGCGGCGCATGGCCCGCAGTGTCGTCGACCTGATCGATTTCGATGCGTTCGAGCACATCGTCGCCGGAGATGATGTCGAGCACCCGAAGCCGCACCCGGACCCCTATCTGAAGGCCGCGGAGCTTTTGGACGTCGATATCGTAGAGGCGTTCGTCATCGAGGACTCCGTCACAGGACTGCGTGCCGGTCTGGCATCCGGAGCCGTCACCGTCGGAGTGCCGCACATGCTCCCGCTCGATGGTGCTGGAGCCCACGAACTGTGGCCCACCCTTGACGGTCGGACAGCAGACGATGTCGTCAGTGCTTTCCGCTCCGTGCGCGCAGGACAGCAAGAAGGAGCATCCCGATGAACGCTTACGCACCCCGGGCGACCGGCCCTTTCCGTGAGGGGGATCGCGTTCAGCTGACGGGCCCGAAGAACCGTCTTCACACGGTCACCCTCGAAGCCGGCGGCGAGATGCATACGCACCACGGCGTACTGTTCCACCGTGATCTGATCGGGCTCCCGGACGGCTCGGTGGTCATCAACAGTTCTGGGCACGAGTACCTCGCGCTGCGCCCGCTGCTGCGGGACTTCGCGATGTCGATGCCGCGTGGTGCGGCGATCGTCTACCCGAAGGATGCCGCGCAGATCGTGATGCAGGCCGACATCTTCCCCGGCGCGACAGTCGTCGAGGCAGGCGTCGGTTCGGGTGCGCTGTCGCTCTCGCTTCTGAGAGCGGTGGGTCCCGAGGGGCGCCTGGTCTCGTTCGAGCGACGAGAGGACTTCTCCGACGTCGCCAGAGCGAATGTCGAGACCTTCTTCGGAAGCGCACCACAGACGTGGGAGATCGTCGTCGGCGATCTGCAGGAGGCGCTGCCCGAGACGATGCCGCCGGGGACGGTGGATCGCGTGGTCCTGGACATGCTCGCGCCCTGGGACGTCATGGATGCTGTGGCCGACGCTCTGACGCCAGGGGGAGTGGTGCTGTGCTACGTGGCAACGGCCACCCAGCTTTCGCGTGTGGCCGAGTACATCCGCGGCATGGAGTGCTTCACCGATCCTGATGCCTCCGAGACGATGGTGCGCGGATGGCACGTCGAAGGTCTCTCCGTGCGCCCCGATCACCGCATGGTCGCGCACACGGGATTCCTGCTGACAGCGCGGCGTCTTGCACCCGGAACCATCGCCCCGGAGGTGAAGCGTCGCGCGTCGAAGTCGAGTTACGGTGACGGAGACGTCGAGGTATGGACGCCGGGGGCCGTCGGCGATCGTGAGATCACTGACAAGAACCTGCGCAAGCGGGTGCGTGAGGCCACCAAGGCCGCAGAGGGTGCGCGTCAGGCCGCCGCGTCGCGCGACGCGGACGCATCAGCGCAATAGACTGGAGCGCGTGCGTAAAACCTCAGCCGCTCTGGCCACTCTCGCTCTTGCCGCCGTCGCTCTGACCGGATGCTCCACCGCGCCTGCGTTCGACGGCGCAGCCTGCGAACGAGCATCGTCCGCGAGCGGAATCGAAGACCTCGCGCACATCACCGGTGACGTCGGCAGCAAACCCGATGTCGAGCTGTTCACCCCGATCGGCGATACCGTGAGCGCCTTCGGCGACGTGACCGTCGGAGATGGTCCGACGCTCACCTCCTCCACGCAGAGCGCAGTCTTCGAGTTCTCGCTGTTCTCAGGCAAGACCGGCAAGCCGATCGCCGGCACCGCCTACGACGAAGCCGCCGCACAGCTGGCCAGCGTCGGGTACTGGGCAGGCACCGTTCCCGCGTTCGGCGCCGCACTGGAATGCGCTACCGAGGGCTCTCGCGTGCTCAGCGTCGTCGCACCTGAAGACTTCGGCGCACAGAACCTCAGTGGCTTCGGCCTGGATCCCGATGAGCCTGTCGTCGCAGTGTTCGACGTCGTCAAGGTCTTCCCGAACCGGGCCGAGGGCTCACTGCAGTACAACGATGCTGCCGGCATGCCCACGGTCGTGCGCGCAGCGGACGGCCGACCGGGCATCATCGTTCCCGACAGTGCTGCACCCACCGACCTGAAGGTCCAGACGCTCATCAAGGGCGATGGAAAGAAGGTCGCCGCGGACGACACGATCCTCGTCAACTACACCGGCGTGCTCTGGGACGACCGCACGGTCTTCGACTCCTCGTGGGACCGGGGCGCTGCGACATTCAACATGGCGGGAGTCATCCCGGGCTTCACCCAGGGACTGACCGGACAGACCATCGGCTCGCAGGTGCTCATCGTCGCGCCGCCGGAGCTCGCTTACGGTGAGCAGGGTAGCGGTTCGGTGCCCGCGAACGCGACGCTCGTGTTCGTCGTCGACATCCTCGCAATCGATCCTCCGGCGTCAGCGCAGCAGTGATGGCAGCCCGGATCCCGCCTGAAGAGCGTCAGACGAATCTCGTCGTGGCGTTGATGGCCACGGAGATCGGGCTCACCAAACAGCAGATCCTCGACAACGTCTCGGGCTATCGCCAGCGAGCCGAGACCGGTGCTCGCGTCGATGCGCTCGAGAAGATGTTCGAGCGTGACAAGGATGAGCTTCGCGCTCTCGGCGTTCCGATCGAGACGATCGGCGACCCCAGCGATCCACACGATCTCCGCGCGGCGCGATATCGGATCCCGAAGGCTGAATACGATCTGCCTGCGGATATCTCGTTCAGCCCCGCGGAACTGGCGGTGCTTCAGCTCGCGGGAAGCGTCTGGAGTGCGGAGTCTGCGTCGGCGGATGCTCAGGCAGGCGTGCGAAAGATCCGCGCTCTCGGCATCGACGGTGATGAGCCGATCATCGGCTTCGCACCTCGCATCACAACCAGAACGAGCAGCTTCGCACCTTTGCAGAAGGCGATCGAAGACTGCCGGGTGGTGAAGTTCGATTACCTCAAGCCTGGCGAGCAGGCTCCGCGCAGGCGCACCATGACGCCACTCGCGCTGCTGGATTTCGAGGCTCGGTGGCACGTGTACGGCATCGATCTGGATGCTGATGGCGAACGCACCTTCCTGCTCAGTCGTATCGTCGGCAACGTTGTCATCACCAAACAGGCCTTCGCGCCGGAACTGCGCGACGGTGCCGGTGAGCGTGCACTGCGCGGGCTCACCGAGGTCGCCGAGCGCAACACGGCTCTGTTGGAGATCACTCCCGGCACCGAGGCGGCCCTGCGGCTCGGCCGTCGAGCGCAACAGGAGAGCCAAGGGTTCAGTGTGCCGTTCGTCGACGTTCACATCTTCGCGGACGAGCTCGCGTCCTACGGCCCTGAGGTGCGTGTCGTTGAGCCTGCGGCCCTACGGGATGCTGTGATCGAACGCCTTTCAGCGATCGCCGAGCGCCATGCAGCGGGAGCGGGGGAGTGATGGCCGAGAAGAATAAGCCGTTGCTGGCGACCGACCGGGTTCGGGCATATCTCACGCTCGTTCCGTATCTTCTTGAGCGCGGACAGGTTTCGCTGGCTGAGGCGGCCGAGGAGTTCGACGTTGCCCCCACTCTGATGCGCGAGATGGTCGAGAAACTCACCGTGATCGGCCTCCCCGGGGACAGCGGATACTGGCAGCAGCCCCATGAGCTGTTCGATATCAACTGGGACCTCCTCGACGACGAGGGCATCATCGAGATCACTAATGATGTCGGACTGAGGCGCGTACCCCGCTTCACCGCTCGTGAAGCCGCTGCGCTACTCGCGGGGCTGCAGATGGTGGCCGCTGTGCCCGTTGTCTCCGACTCCGGACTTGTAGCGGGCCTGCTGGCGAAGCTGTCCCGCGCCTCGGCAGATGTCCCGGCCGACGTGGTGATCGCCCCCGGCGCTGTCGATGAGGTGCGTGACGTGGTCGCAGCCGCGTTGCACGCCAGCGTCGCGGTCTCGTTCCGTTACCAGGCGCCGGATGCCGCGCCGACGACGCGCACCGTCGATCCTGTGCAGGTGCTGATCACCAACGGACAGTGGTACCTGCAGGGCTGGTGCCATCTGCGTGAGGCGATGCGCACCTTCCATCTCGATCGTGTCAGTGACCCTGAGCTCACCAAGATCCCCATCACCCATGCGGATGCGGTTGTCACGGACACCTTCGACTCGGTGGATGAGGACATCGAAGTGATGGTGACGCTCCCTCGCCGTCTCGTGCCCCTGCTGGGCGACTACGCGCACGAAGAGAACACCGAGATCGACGGCGATGTCGCGCGTGTTCGCATCAGGCTTTCGGACCCGCGCGGGATCAAGCGCGTCGCTGGTCGCTTCGGCGGATGCCTTGAGGTGCAGGAGCCTCGGACCGCGCGCGTCGCAACGCGTGAGTGGGCGGAGGCTGGACTCGCTCTGTATCGACAGCCCGAATCGAGCCTCGGCAGGTAGACTGCACAGAGACTTCTATCCCTGGAGGGAACTATGGCTGGATTGACCGGTTGGCACCTGCTCGTACTTGTTCTCGTCATTCTTCTGCTCTTCGGCGCGGCAAAGCTGCCTGCGCTGGCCAAGAGCATGGGCCAGTCCGCGCGCGTCTTCAAGGGCGAGATGAAGGCCATGAAAGATGACGACAGCACCCCCGCGCAGACCTCGCCTGAGGCGGCTCAAGCAACGACCGCACCCGAGGCTGTCACCAAGCCCGTGATCGATGGCGGTAACAGCAACAGCAACAACACCACCGCCTGACCACGGTGACCGCGATCGACAAGCAGTCGGCCGCGGGTGATACACCACGCAGTGAACGCCGGATGTCGCTCGGCGCGCATCTCGTGGAGTTGCGCCGGCGGTTGATGATCTCTGCGGCGGCACTCGTCGTCGCGATGATACTGGGCTTCTTCCTTTCAGACCCTGTGATCTGGTTCATAACCGAGCCGGTTCGGCGTATCGCCGAAGCGCGCGGCGACGACCTGGTCGGACTGACGTTCTCGTCGGTGACCTCCCCCTTCGACCTGCGCATGCGCATCGCGTTCTCGCTCGGGATCTTCATCGCAGCCCCGATCTGGCTGTGGCAGATCTGGGCGTTCATCATGCCCGGGCTCACACGAAAAGAGATGAAGTACACGATCGGTTTCGTCTCCGCTGCCGTGCCGCTCTTCTTCGCAGGTTGTTACGTCGGCGCGCTCGTGGTGCCGCACGTGATCGAGCTGATGGCCACGTTCACACCGGAGGGCGCGAACAACCTCTTCGAGGCCAAGCAGTTCTACGACTTCAGCCTCAAACTCATGCTCGTCGTCGGCGTCTCGTTCGTGCTGCCCGTTTTCCTCGTCGCGTTGAACGTCGCCGGCATCATGAGCGGCCGCGCGATCCTCAAGGGCTGGCGAGTGGCCATCCTCATCGCCACGGTGTTCGCGGCCCTCGCGACTCCGGCAGCCGATGTCGTGAGCATGTTGTTGCTCGCCGGCATCCTCGTCGTGCTGTTCTTCGCAGCGGCTGGCCTGTCCATGCTGTTTGACCGGCGCAAGAACAAGCGCCTTAAGGCCGATGGGCTGTTACCGGACGCGGACATATGAGTTCCCCTGCGGAGCGTTACGCGGCAGCGAATGTTGCCGCGTCCCACCCTGAGACCGCGCGGTTCGCTGCCACGCAGGCATTCGAACTCGATCCATTTCAGGTCGAGGGATGCCACGCGCTCGAACGAGGACACAGTGCCTTGGTCGCGGCGCCCACGGGCGCAGGCAAGACGATCGTCGGCGAGTTCGCGATTCACCTCGCGATGCAGACGCCCTCAGATAAGGCGTTCTACACGACGCCGATGAAGGCCCTGTCGAACCAGAAGTTCCGCGAACTCGTCGAAGTGTACGGTGCCGAGAACGTCGGTCTGCTCACTGGTGACACGAACATCAATGGCAACGCCCGGATCGTCGTCATGACGACCGAAGTCCTGCGGAACATGATCTACGCAGGATCCGCAGCGCTCAATGATCTGCGCTACGTCGTGATGGACGAGGTCCACTACCTTGCAGACCGCTTCCGCGGCGCGGTGTGGGAAGAAGTGATCATCCATCTGCCGCCGAGTGTCCGGCTGGTGTCGCTGAGTGCCACCGTCTCGAACGCGGAGGAGTTCGGCGACTGGCTCGACACAGTCCGAGGCGATACCGAAGTCATCGTCTCGGAGATCCGTCCTGTGCCGCTCGAGCAGCACGTCCTCGTGCGCGATGATCTGCTGCCGCTCTTCGATGACCGTGCCGGCGTCGCCACAGCGACAGTTAATCAGGAGCTGATGCGGATTCGCTCGTTCACCGGCTCCCGCTACGACAGCAACCGGCGCGCGCAGTCCTACAACAGTGCTCGGCAGTCCGGCCGGCAGAGTCCTCGTCCCGAGCGGGGCGGAAGACGCCCCGTGCGCGCCTCGAACGCTCAGCGCATCGAACGGATGGATCGCCCCGACGTCATTCAGCTCCTCGAGCGCACGAATCTTCTGCCGGCGATCTTCTTCATCTTCAGCCGCGTCGGCTGCGACGCTGCGGTGCAACAGGTGCGCCGCTCAGGTATCCGACTCACGAGCGCAGAAGAGCGCCGTGAGATTCGCGAGTACGTCGAGGAGCACACCCGCACGCTTCAGGACGAGGACCTGGGTGTCCTCGGATATTTCGAGTGGGTCGAGAATCTCGAGCGCGGTGTGGCATCGCATCATGCTGGCCTTCTGCCCGCGTTCAAAGAAGTCGTTGAAGAGCTGTTCCGTCGCAAGCTCGTCAGGGTGGTCTTCGCCACGGAGACGCTTGCACTCGGCATCAACATGCCCGCGCGCACGGTGGTGCTCGAGAAGATGGAGAAGTTCAACGGCGAAGCGCGTGTCGCGATCACATCGGGGGAGTACACCCAACTCACCGGTCGTGCCGGTCGTCGCGGTATCGACGTCGAAGGCCATGCTGTCGTGCAGTGGACAGAGGGGATGGATCCTCAGGCTGTTGCGGCTCTCGCGTCCAGGCGCACGTATCCGCTGAACTCCAGCTTCCGTCCGACGTACAACATGGCCGTCAACCTCATCGACATGTTCGGCAGGCCGAGGGCCAGGCAGATTCTCGAGTCGTCCTTCGCGCAGTTCCAGGCCGATCGTGCCGTCGTCGGGCTTGCCCGTCAGGTGCGCGAGGCCGAAGAATCGTTGGACGGCTACGTCAAGGCGATGACGTGTGAGCGCGGCGACTTCTTCGACTATGCAGGCATCCGTCGTGAACTGAGCGATCTCGAGAAGAAGAATCGTCAGGATTCCCACGCGCCGCGGGTCGCACGCGATAAGCGGATGAAGAAGATCCAGTCCTTGCGCATGCGGATGCAGCGGCATGGCTGCCATGGGTGTCCGGATCGTGAAGCACATGCGCGCTGGGCCGAGCGCTATTGGAAGCTCAAGCGTCAGACTGACCGCACGCGCAAGCAGATCGAGAGCCGCACCGGCACGGTCGCGCGCGTGTTCGATCACGTCGTCGAGGTCTTGGCAGCGTTGGACTACGTCACCGGCACCGGCGATGATGTGGCTCTGACGGATGCTGGACGCACGATGCGCCGGATCTACGGCGAACGCGACCTGCTGGTCGCCGAGTCGCTGCGACAGGGACTGTGGAACGGTCTCGATGCTCCCTCGCTGGCGGCGATGGCGTGCTGCCTGGTCTACGAACCGCGCAGGGACGAAGCGAACTCGGGAGAGCGCGGATTGCCGCGTGGTGCCTTCAGGGTCGCGTACGAGAAGACGACCACGCTGTGGTCCGAACTCGATGACCTCGAGCAGGACCACAACCTGCCCGGCTCTGAGCCGCTCGCTGCGGGCCTTGCCGGCGCGATGCATGCCTGGGCACGGGGTGCGCTGCTCGATCGCGTTCTCATCGATGCCGACATGGCCGCCGGCGACTTCGTCCGTTGGGCGAAGCAGACGATCGACCTTCTTGACCAGCTCTCGATCGTGGCTGAGGATCTGACTCTGGCGCGCACGGCACGGCAGGCGCTCGACGGCGTGCGCCGCGGCATCGTGGCCTATTCGGCGATGTGAGAATGGGACGGATGTCCACACCCTCCGCCGAGCCATCGCCGGCTCGTTCCCCTCACCGACCACGTGCGATCCTCCCGCTCTGGCTCGCCGTCGTCTGCGCGGCGCTGGCGGGCTGGCTGATGGATCTCGCCTATCCGTCCGTAAGCGCGTGGGGGCTCGCGTTTCCCTCGGTTGCACTGCTGCTGCTCACTCTCATCGGGCGACGAGCTGGGGGAGCGCTGCTCGTTGGTTTCGTCTACGGCGCGGTGTTCTTCTTCCTTCTCGTCTCGTGGACTTCACGTTATCTCGGCGTCATCCCATGGGCAGCGCTTGCGCTGTTGGAAGCGGCGCTGACGGCGACCGCCGTGATCCTGATCTCTCTTGCGTACCGCTGGCTGCCTCGTGCGTTTCCCGGGCGCGTGGGGCGCCTGGTGGCGCTTCCTGCGACCGTGGCGGCGCTCTGGGTGGCGCTGGAGCTATTCCTCGGTTCGTGGCCGTATACGGGCTTCCCCTGGGCCCGTCTGGGCATGACACAGTCGCAGAGCCCACTGGCGACTCTGACGTCATGGGTGGGAGTGAGCGGACTGAGCTTCCTCATGGTGTTCATCGTCGCGATGCTCATCGAGAGCGCGCGTCTTCGCCTGTGGCAGCATCCGCTTCGGCTGGCGGTCCCTGGCGCGATCATTCTCGTCCTCCTGGTCACCCCGGCGTTCCCGACCTCTTCGGCAGGAACAATGCTCATCGGAGCAGTTCAGGGAAATGGGCCGACCGGCTACTTCGATCATCGCGAGCCGTTCTCGGTGATCCAGGCTCAGACTGACGCGACAGAGCCCCTTTTCGGCCAGGACATGGATCTTCTGGTCTGGCCCGAAGGCGGCATCGACGGTGATCCGTTCCAGACCGACGCGATTGCGCGACGCCTGACTCGTGTCACGAACCGCGTCGATGCACCATTGCTTGCGAATGCGGCCACTGCGCGCGGCGACGAGTACTTCAACACCTCGATGCTCTGGACACAGGACGGGACCGCCGAGCAGTCTCATGACAAGCGGTATCCGGTGCCGTTCGGCGAGTACGTCCCTGATCGAGCGTTCTACTACGCGATCGTTCCCGACCTCATCGGACTGATAGGGCGAGAATACTCGCACGGCATTAACCCGCCCCTGGTGGACGTCGACGGCGTGAAGGTCGGTCTCGCGATCTGCTTCGACGTCATCTACGACGCCGTCATCCGTGAAGGGATCATGGGCGGTGCCGAGGTGCTGGTGTTCCAGACGAACAATGCCGACTTCCGCGGCACGGACGAGAACCTGCAGCAGCTGGCGTTTGCTCGTATGCGGGCGATCGAAACCGGTCGGAGCGTCGTGAACATCTCTACCGTCGGGGCGAGCCAGATGATCGGCCCCGACGGCCGAACCACGGCAGCCCTTGACGCAGATGAGGCCGGGGCGATGCTCGAACAAGTCGAACTTCGCTCCGGCCTCACAGCTGGTGTTCTCATCGGCCCCTGGTTGCAGCAGCTGCTGTTCTGGGGCGGGCTGGGAGCGCTCCTCCTCGGGTGGTGGCGCTCCCGTCAGCGGCGTTAAGCCCCGATCTTCGCCTGATCTGGTGACGGAGCCGCTCCGCGTCGTTCACGGATGAACGCGAGGCGCTCCTCGAGGAGCTCTTCGAGCTCTGCGCGGCTGCGTCGCTCGAGCAGCATGTCCCAGTGGGTACGCGCGACCTTCTCGTCCGTCGGGTCGGGCGTGATGGTCTGGCCGTCCACAAACAGCACAGCTTCAGCACTGCAGGCGCGGCACTCCCACTTCTGCGGTGGCTCGGCATCGGCTGCGAACATCAGCGATGTGATGCTGTCGCACGTTTCACACTTATAAGTCGTCTCGCGGCGTTCCATGAAAACGACGCCCTCTTCGCTCTGTAGGCTCTGGGCGCCGAGTCGGATGCCGCGCAGGCTGCGATCTGCCATTTTGTGGTCCTCTCGTCGTCCTCAGGTATATCGCTTGCGCCTGTGTGCAGGCTCAATGCGGCCGAGTTCACGGAGGTATTCACAGTCGAATCTCAGTCCTGTGTGGTTCGCGCTCAGGAGAGGGTCTCTAGAGCCAGATCGGCCCGGTCGGTGATGATGCCGTCGATGCCGGCTGCGATCAGGCGCTCCATGTCGGCCCGCTCGTTCACGGTCCACACATGAACCTCGACGTCGTGTCGATGCGCGGCGCGAAGCAGCGCCGGGGTGAGTACCCGCACCCGCCCGAAGCGCTCGGGAATCTGGAGGGCGTCGAGACCGCGAAGCATCCGGGCAGGCGAGGTTCGAAGTGCAGAAAGCAGTCGCATCGCGATCATGCTCGTCTGGCCGGCCGATGCCGCGGGCCGTGTCATCGCTCCCGCGTCGAGCGTGGCCTGGATGGCTCTGCGGCGCCGGGCATCCGAAAAGCTCGTCAGCAGAACCCTGTGTGCGTGCGGAGCGATCATCGCGCCCAGGGGAGCGGCCGCGGCATCCGTCTTCACATCGATGTTGAAACGCGTCTCGGGAAACGATTCGAGCATCTCGCTGACGGTCAGCAATCCGCCGTGCAGTGCATAGAGCTCTCGGAGCTCCGCGGTGCGCACTTCGTCGACCCGGCGATCGTCATTCAAGAGTCGGCTGAGGGTCTCATCGTGGATGAGGATCACGTCGCCGTCTGCGGTGACCCGGCAGTCCGTCTCGATGTAGTCGACGCCTGCCGCGTGCGCCGCCGCAAAAGCTGCAGCGGTGTTCTCCCATACGCTGTGCGCCGCGCCGGATGCTGAGGCGAGACCGCGGTGAGCGAAGACTCGAGGCCGTGCAGCCTTCGTGAAAAAGGGGTGTGTCACGCGCCGGGCGTGCCCGTCGGTGGTTGCCCGGAGCCCGTGCGCGGCGTGAAGGCGGTGCCGATGCCCTTCAAGGCTTCGGTCAGCTCACTGGGCACGATCCAGAGCTTGCTGGATGCGCTGTCGGCGATCTTCGGCAGCATCTGCAGGTACTGGTAGGCGAGCAGCTTGTCGTCGGGTGCGCCCTGGTGGATCGACGCGAAGACGTTCTGAATGGCTTCTGCTTCACCCTGTGCGCGCAGCACTGCGGCCTGTTTGTCTCCCTCAGCGCGAAGGATCTCGGCCTGACGAGCACCCTCCGCCTCGAGGATCGCGGACTGCTTCGTTCCCTCTGCAGTCAAGATCGCGGCGCGGCGATCGCGCTCCGCGCGCATCTGCTTCTCCATGGAGTCCTGGATGGACAGGGGCGGGTCGATCGCCTTGAGCTCGACGCGTCCGACGCGGATGCCCCACTTGCCGGTCGCTTCGTCGAGGACGACGCGCAGCTGGCCGTTGATATTGTCGCGGCTGGTGAGCGCCTCTTCGAGGTTCAGCCCACCGACGACGTTACGGAGTGTCGTGGTCGTCAACTGCTCGACGGCTCCGAGGTAGTTCGCGATCTCGTAGGTCGCGGCGCGGGCGTCAGTCACCTGGAAGTAGACGACGGTGTCGATCGATACGACGAGGTTGTCTTCGGTGATCACCGGCTGCGGAGGGAAGGAGACGACCTGCTCGCGCATGTCGATCAACGGGCGGAGCCGGTCGATGAAGGGCACGAGGATGTTCAGACCGGGGGTGAGGGTCTTGTGATAGCGGCCCAGACGCTCGACCACACCAGCGGTGGCCTGCGGGATGATGCGGATGGATCGAGCAACGGTCACCACCACGAAGATGATGACGGCGATCGCGAGGATCCAGCCGATCGCGGTGGGGATGAACGAGGAGTCGTTCACGAGTTCTCCTAGTCGGTTGGGGGCTTCGTCTGTCGAGCTAATCGTGTGCGGGGCGCACGATGGCGGTCGCGCCGTCGATCGTCGCGATCGTCACCGGCGCTCCCTGCGGAATCAGGGCCGCGGTCTCAGCACGCGCCGTCCAGGTGTCGCCGTTGCTGACCTTGACTTGTCCGGAGACCTGAGTGATGTCATCGAGTGCGGTGCCACGCAGCCCGATGAGCGCGTCCACGTTCGATTTCGTCGGATCCTCACCGCGATGCAACCGGCGCAGCAGGGGAGGTCTGATGAACAGGATGAAGAGAGCCGCGGCGACTGCTGCGATGATCAGCTGTGCCCACAGCGGCAGGCCGATGAGTCCAACGACGAGTCCGACGATGCTTCCGAGTGCGAGCATCAAGAAGGTGAAATCGAGCGTGAGCATCTCGATCACGAGGAAGACCGCGATGAGGACGAGCCAGCCGATCCAGGCCCATTCCGTAACGAGCGAGATGAAGACGGATGCGTCATCCATGGCGTCCTCCTTTTGTCGTCAACCTATCACGCGACACCTTCATTCAAAGGTGCGCTCGGCCTCGTTGGTAAAGTGATCAGGCCGCGCATCCCGCGGCGTTTCCCCCGCACGACAAGGAGTCACCGTGACCGACGTTCTGCCCGCAGGTTCCCTCGCTGGAAAGGTCGCGCTGGTCACCGGCTCGTCTCGCGGTATCGGTGCCGACACCGTCCGCTACTTCGCCGAGGCCGGCGCGGATGTCGTCATCAACTTCCGCAATAAGGCGCCACGCGCCGAGAAGCTCGCCGCACAGCTGCGTGAGCTCGGCGGCCGTGCGCTCGTCGTCGGCGCGGATCTCACCGACCCGGCATCCGTCTCGGAGATGTTCGAAAGGGTGCGCGCGGAGTACGGAAAGCTCGACGTCCTGGTCCTGAACGCATCCGGTGGCATGGAGGCCGGCATGGCCGAGGACTACGCGCTCGCTCTCAACCGTGACGCGCAGCTCAGCGTTCTCAACAGCGCCCTTCCGCTGCTTGGTGAGGGATCCCGCGTGGTCTTCGTCACGAGCCACCAGGCGCACTTCATCCGCACGACGCCGACGATGCCCGAGTACGAGCCCGTTGCGCTGTCTAAGCGAGCCGGTGAAGACGCGCTGCGTGAGCTCATTCCTTCGCTCGAGGCGAAGGGCATCGGCTTCACCGTGGTGTCGGGTGACATGATCGAGGGCACGATCACCGCTACGCTCCTCGAGCGCGCGAACCCTGGCGCGATCTCTGCGCGTCGTGAGGACGCGGGGCGTCTCTACAACGTTTCGGAGTTCGCCGCGGAGGTGGCTCAGGCTGCTGTCGATCCGGTTCCCGAAGACAACACGCGCCTGATCGGCGACACGAGCGGATTCGTCGCCGAGTAACCAGCGGATATGGCAGATGCCCCGCCGACCGGCGGGGCATCTGTCACTTGTGTGGGGTGGTCAGACCTTTTCAGCGAGGAGGCCCGCGGCCTGCTTCTCATCGCGCCCGAGCGTGATTGCACGGATGATCTGAATGATTCCGAGCACCACGAGAGTGATGCCGAGGACCCACCACAGAGCGACGGCGGCGAGCAGCGGCGAGAACAGCACGATGACGCCGGCGGCGATGCTGAGGATCGCGTAGATGATCGTCCACGCCTTCGAACCGTCTTTGTTCAGGAGGGTGAGCGAGACGATGCCATCGACGATCCAGCTCACACCGAGGAAGATCGCCGTGACGACCGCAAGGGTGATGGTGGCGGCAGCAAGATTCAGGAATGCCACGACACCGGCAACGATGTAGAGCACGCCGAGCGCAATGAAGCCGACGCGCGCCCAGCCGCTCTTCCTGCCAGAGAAGATTCCGAGCCCGACATAGACAAGGCCGGCAATGATCAAGTACGCGGCGATGATGCCCGTGACGATGATTGCGGTTTTCAGGGGCCAGACCAGCAACACGATTCCGGTGATCAGCGCGATCGCTCCGGAGA
Organism: Microbacterium zouquanmingi; assembly: GCF_052266675.1. Classification (NCBI taxonomy): domain Bacteria; kingdom Bacillati; phylum Actinomycetota; class Actinomycetes; order Micrococcales; family Microbacteriaceae; genus Microbacterium; species Microbacterium zouquanmingi. The sequence continues at coordinate 151,580 of NZ_JBQPRA010000003.1, read as the reverse complement.
CTCCCAAAGTGACGCGGATCGACTTGAAGAAGGATCTCACCTCGGTGATCGATTCAGACATGGGAAGCAACTCTCTGTGAGGGGCCTGTGAAAGGTGAGTCCAGAGTAGCGCGCGGAGGGTGTTCGTTGTCGGAAGCCCGTGACAAGATTCTTCACATGACTGAATCGCGTCGTCCTGCTGATGCACACGATCTCATCCAGGTGAGGGGAGCCAGAGAGAACAATCTCAAGAACGTCGATGTCGATATTCCCAAGCGGCGGTTGACCGTGTTCACGGGGGTCTCCGGCTCAGGCAAGAGCTCACTCGTGTTCGATACGATCGCCGCTGAGTCGCGACGCATGATCGACGAGACCTACAGCGCCTTCGTTCAAGGGTTCATGCCTTCGGTCCCGCGACCTGATGTCGACGTCCTCGAGGGGTTGACGACGGCGATCATCGTCGACCAGGAACGCCTCGGCGCGAATCCGCGATCGACCGTGGGGACAGTCACGGATGCCAATGCGATGCTGCGCATTCTGTTCTCGAAGCTCGGCACTCCCTACATCGGTGGACCCACCGCGTTCTCGTTCAACATCCCGACGCAGAAGGCCAGCGGGGTGATGACCGGGCCTGGCGGGGAAAAGAAGATCGTCAAAGATGCGATCTATCTCGGTGGCATGTGTCCGCGTTGCGAGGGTCGGGGGACGGTGTCGGATCTTGACCTCGCGCAGGTCGTCGACGAAACGAAGTCGCTCAACGAGGGCGCGATCATGGTGCCCGGATACACGGCTGACGGGTGGATGGTGAAGGGATTCTCGGAGTCTGGTTTCTATCCTGCAGATAAGCCGATCGAGAACTTCACTGAGAAGCAGCGGCATCTCTTCCTCTATGGCGAGGTCACCAAGGTCAAGATTAGCGGAATCAATATGACCTATGAGGGCTTGATCCCTAAGATCACCAAGTCGATGCTGTCCAAAGACCTCGATGCGCTGCAGCCGCACATCCGTGCGTTCGTGGAGCGCGTAGCATCCTTCACCACCTGCCCGGAGTGCGACGGAACGCGGCTGACAGAGGGCGCACGCTCGTCGAAGATCGACGGAATCAGCATTGCCGATGCGTGCCGGATGCAGGTGACGGACCTCGCGACGTGGGCGGGCACCCTCAGCCTCCCGCAGGCCGGGCCGCTCCTCGACGCGCTCAAGGCCAATCTCGACGCGTTCGTGACGTTGGGACTCGGGTACCTGAGTCTGGATCGTCCGTCAGGAACCCTGAGCGGGGGAGAGGCGCAACGGATCAAGATGCTGCGGCATCTCGGTTCATCGCTGACTGATGTCACCTACGTGTTCGACGAGCCGACGATCGGCCTGCACCCGCACGATATCCAGCGGATGAACTCGCTGCTTCTGAAACTGCGCGACAAGGGCAACACGGTGCTCGTGGTCGAGCACAAGCCCGAGACGATCGAGATCGGCGATCATGTGGTCGACCTCGGTCCCGCAGCCGGAAGCGGGGGAGGGGAGATCTGCTTTGAAGGCACGGTCGACGGGCTCCGTGCCAGTGGCTCGATAACGGGGCGGCATCTCGACGATCGGGCGTCGCTGAAAGCATCCTTCAGAACGCACAACGGAGCGATCGAGATCCACGGGGCGTCTACGAACAATCTCAAGAATGTCGACGTCGACATTCCCAAGGGAGTCCTGACAGTTGTGACCGGCGTTGCGGGGTCAGGAAAGAGTTCGCTGATCCACGGGTCGGTGTCGATGCGCGAGGGCGTGGTGTCGATCGACCAGAGCGCGATCAAGGGGTCGCGTCGCAGCAATCCGGCGACATACACCGGAATGCTCGAACCGATCCGCAAGGCGTTTGCCAAGGCAAATGGCGTGAAGCCGGCGCTGTTCAGCGCGAATTCCGAGGGAGCCTGCCCATCGTGCAAGGGAGCGGGCGTCATCATCACCGAACTCGGGTTCATGGACACGATTGAGACGCCCTGCGAGGACTGCGGTGGCAAGCGGTTCCAGGCGGCGGTGCTCCAGTACAAGATCGGCGGTAAGGACATCACGGAGGTCCTCGACCTTCCAGTCTCCGAGGCCCGCGAGTTCTTCGCACAGCCCGACTCGAAGATTCCTGCGGCGGTCGCGATCCTGGAACGTCTCGACGACGTCGGGCTCGGCTACCTTTCGCTCGGCCAGCCGTTGTCGACCCTGTCGGGTGGCGAGCGTCAGCGCGTCAAGCTCGCGATTCAGATGGGGGGTCAGGGCGATATCTACGTGCTGGATGAGCCGACCTCGGGGCTGCACCTGGCGGACGTCGACAAGATCCTCGGCCTGCTCGACCGGCTCGTGGACGCAGGGAAGACGGTCATCGTCATCGAGCACCATCAGGCGGTTATGGCCCATGGCGACTGGATCATCGACGTAGGTCCCGGCGCCGGGCACGACGGCGGTCGCGTGGTGTTCGAAGGCACTCCGGGCGATCTTGTTGCGGCGAAGTCGACGCTGACGGGTGAGTACCTCGCGGAGTATGTGGGCCGCTGAGAGGGACTGCTCTATGGGACGAACACGATCCGCTCTGCGGACGTCGCGTCCCATTCCGGAGCCACCCGCGCGAGCGGTACCGGCTGAGCGCTTCCACGAGTGCGGGGAGCTCGCCGAGCATCTCCTGCACGGTCACAATGACCAGCAGAAACAGCTACTCGAGCCGGTACGACCGCTACAAACGAGTTAGCCGATAATGCACATTATGTCAGGTTAGATCTGGAAGCCACTCTCCCTGAGGGATAGATGCCGGTCTCATTAGTCATGTCAGTTACCTCATCGGTCTTGTCAGCCTCCGGAAATGTGGTCCACATCTCGTCGACTTGTCAGTAGTGGTCGCGTCGATGGGTGAAGACCAATCTGCCCTGGCGCGTTGTTCTCCAGGGGCACATGAATCTCCGATCGCCCCCCTGCCAGCCCCCCGAGCATCGCTCCATGGCGTTGATAGGCTCTCCCCCGATGACGACGCCTGCTGTAGACACAACCGAAGCCGCTGCAAGATGGACCTCTTCACAGATCAAGGACTGGTCGCCGAGGTGGCGGGAGAACTTGGCAGAGTGGTTGGAGCCAGGCCTCGCACTCGTGGGAGATGCCGAATGGGGCGGGCAATTCCGCGACATGGTTCAACTTCCGATCCAGGATCCGCTGGCGTGGGCGAACAGGCGAGTTGAGCTGGCGGATGGCCATTGGGCGATCGTAGGTATTCGGTTCCGTGGGCAAGACATCGAAAAGCCCTTCGTTGACGTCCTTGCGACATCTCTGGCGCCGAATCCAGAAGGGATCGTGGCGCTCAGTGCAGTTATGCCGCACTTCGATGATTTTTCGCCCCTGTGCTTCCGTGTGAACCTGCCTTCCGTTGACGAACGATTTCTGGCGCTTGAAGATTCTGTCGTGGATGCGGGGCACGCGACACCGGATCTACTGATCGTCGCGCGACCAGTAGTGGAGATGCTTGCTCAGTCGCTCGCCCACCGGCATGACGATGTCACCCTCGAATGGTGTGCCCCTGAACGAGCAGCGCAACGTGTCGCCGCAATCTACGCAGAGCTCACCCCGTCACGACCTCAGCTCGATCAGTGGGCCACACCAGCCGATGCCGACGCGCTGGAGGATGCAGCTGAAGAAGGTCTCCTCTTCGACATCTTGGTGGACGGCACCTCAGCGGGCATCGTCGCCGCCGCACGCGAAGATGCCTACGGATTCACTGGTTTTTGCGTGCAGGAGATCGCGATCGACTCAGCACATCGTGGACAGCGGATAGGCATCGCTGCGCTACAACGGCTGTGCCGGGCGGTTCCTGCGAACCCTAATGATCTGCTGTGGGGCCACATCCACCCCGACAACGTCCCATCCCTGCGCAATGCGCAGGAAAGCGGACGAAAGGTCGTGACGGCTCACGTATGGGTCACCCCGAGTGGGTACCCAGGAATGCCTGGATAGCCAGGGCGCTCACCGGCTCACGCCGCGTAGCGGTGCCCGGGGATCCGCAGATCATGATTCGCATCCTCGCCAAAGGTGGTCTACTGTTCTTAATCACCAGAACAGTTGGGAGTGCGATGCGAGTTGTGGTGTCGATGGCCTCGGCTACACCGATCTACGAGCAGATCAGAAGGCAGGTGCGCTCATCGATCCTTTCGGGCGAGGTGCACCCAGGGCAGACCCTGCCGTCGCTGCGGCAACTCGCCGCAGACCTCCGCGTGAGCGTCATCACCGTTACCCGCGCATACAACGACCTCGTGGCGGAGGGCCTCGTGCACAGTCAGCACGGTCGCGGCTTCGTGGTCTTGGACGTCGCACCCGATATCGCATCTGCCGCGCTGCGCGCACGGGTGGATAACACGCTGCGCGAGGTCGTCATCGCCGCTCGACAAGCCCGATTGAGTCTGACCGACATCCACAACCATCTCGATGAGATCTGGAGGAAAGATGACTGATTACGTGGCGAAGATCACGGACCTGCACGTACGACGGCCGACCTTCGAAGTCGACGGCGTCTCACTCACGCTTTCTCGCGGCACCGTCGTCGGCCTCGTTGGCCCCAACGGGGCTGGGAAGACCACGGTCATTCGCGCCCTGCTCGGCCTGTTGATTCCCGAATCGGGTGGGGTCGAGGTCTTCGGGCATCCTGCGGGCGCACCGCATGCGCTCGAGCGCACCGGCATCGTCCTCGATCATCCGACCGCTGCCCCGGAGTGGCGCGTGAACTCACTCGGGCGGCGTCTCGCACCGTTCTACCCACGGTGGAACAGCGAACGGTTCAGTCAGTTGCTCGACCGGCTCTCGGTGCCTCCGGGTCAACGCGTTGGCGACCTGTCGCGAGGGCAAGGTGTGAAGTTCTCGTTAGCCGTGGCGCTCGCACAGTCGCCTGAGCTGCTGATCCTCGACGAGCCGTCCAGCGGCCTCGATCCAGCCAGTCGCCGAATCATCGGGGACCTCATCCGTGAGTTCATGCTCGACCCGTCCCACACGGTGTTGCTCTCGACCCACATCACGACAGAGCTCGACAGCCTCGCCGATGAGCTCGTCGTCCTCGTCGATGGTCGCATCGCCTATCAGGGCGCGCTCCTCGACGCCGTTGAGGAGTTCGCGATGGCCCGGGGTTCCGGCCCCGCGCCCACGGCTCCCTTCATCAGTCTGGAACGCTCAGGCGACCAATGGTCCGCGCTGATCCGACTGTCTGACTCTGCAGCATTCGGCCAGGAGGTGATCATCGATTCGGCAAGCATCGACGACATCGTTATCCACCTCGCGTCCCAGCGACGGGAGGTCGCCGCATGATCGCCGCATTCACTCGACTGGACCTGTCCTCCTGGTTCCCCCGCACGCAGACGACCCTCACCTTGCTCTTCGTCGTCGCGGTGGGCGTGCTGCTTCCCGTACCAGGGATGGCGATCATCGCATCGGCTCTCGTCACATCATTGATGGTGTCGGCGCCGTTCCTCGGCGATGAGCGGGGGCGCTTGGACACTCTCTACGGAGTGCTGCCGGTTTCTCGCAGCACCGTTGTGATCGGACGCACAGTGTCGATCATCGCCTATTACCTCGTGGCAGCAGCGCTGGCAACAGCGGTCACCGTCATAAGCGCGATGGTACGGGGTGGGCAGACCGACACTGAAGTGCTGCTCATCGCCCACACCGTCGCGCTGGCGTTCGTTGGGCTGTCGATGGCACTGCAGCTCCCCGTCCTCTTTCGTATCGGCTACACGCGGGGTCGCCTGATGGCTTACACCCCGGCGTTCGCCGTGGCGGGCATCGCTTGGCTTCTGCAGACGACAGGCACACTCGCTCCCGTTCAGGAGGCTTTCGAACGAGTCCCCGTCGCGGCGATTGGCGGAGGCGGTGCACTGATCGGCATCCTCGGGATCATCTGCGCGATCATCGTCTCCGCGCGGCTCTATCGCACCCGGGAGCTGTGACGGCGCCCTCGCCCAGGTTTCTTCAGCGACGTTCATCAATCACTGACATCAGCCCAGACAGAAGCCCAGCAGGACGTCGCGAGTGGCAGCGGGGCGCCGCGTGGGCCTTCACGGGCGATGCGCCTCGTCTTGGTACTACCGCGATTCGAGTCCAGACGTCACGAGCCGATCACTCCGACGGATCCGATGACGCGTGGCACCGCGGCATATCCTGGTCGAATGAACCAGGACGGGAGCGCATCGCTCAGGTCGCTCGGTCCGAGTATCCGCGCGTCGTCCGAGCCCAATAGAGCCGTCCATTCGACGTCGCCGCGCCAATATCGCGTCAACGAACGCAGCGAACAGCGCACATCGATCGCGATCTCGTATCCGGGGTCTGCATCGCACACGTCCGCCACTCCGTTATGAATCACCAGCCACCATTGACGCTGGCCAGGGCGAGCGTCAGGAAACTGGAGTGCGATGACGGTGCGCGTCAAAGGGGCGGTCGCGCGATCCAGGTTGCGGTGCATGTCCCAGAGGAGAAGCTTCGGGTCGAGGTCGGCGTCGCCCAGCTCCCCGATCCACCGGATGCCCCACATGGAGAGCTGCTCGACGACGGGATGCAACTCTTCGCCGGCCCGGGTCAGCGCGTACCGCACGTCGGCGCCATCGCGCACGCGCTCGATCAGACCTGCGTGCTGCAACTGATCCAGTCGGTGCGACAGCAGCGTCGGCGACATCCGTGGAAGACCACGACGCAGTTCATTGAAATGCGTCGCGCCGAGCAGGAACTCGCGGAGCATCAGCATCGTCCAGCGCTCGTCCAGCAGCTCCATCGCCTTGGCGACAGGGCAGAACTGGTAGTACGGCGCGCCCACGCAACAAACGATAGACCTGGTACAGATCTGATACTAGAGCGGTCACGACCGCCTTCGTAGCGTGAGGAGCATCACAACAAGGAGGACATCATGGAGATCACAACCGCAGAGACTCAAGCCGACGCCAACCTCGCCTTGAAAGCGAAGCACAGGGCGGTATGGGCGCTCGGCGACTACGCCGCCGTCGCCAGAGAAGTGATTCCCGAGCTCGGGCACGTGCTCGTCGCATCCGCCGGGGTCGCTCGTGGGGATCAGGTGCTCGATATCGCGGCGGGAACAGGCAACGCAGCACTCAAAGCAGCTCGCGCCGGCGCATCCGTCGTCGCAAGTGACTTGACGCCGGAACTGCTCGAAGTCGGACGAAGCGAGGCTGAGACGGAAGGCATCGAGCTGGTGTTCGAGCGAGCGGATGCCGAGGCGCTCCCCTACCCGGACGCATCCTTCGACGTCGTGGTCTCCTGCGTGGGCGTCATGTTCGCTCCGCACCATGCGCAGGCAGCGCGCGAACTCACGCGAGTTCTGCGCCCGGGCGGGCGTCTCGCATTGATCAACTGGACGCCGGAAGGATTCATCGGTCAGCTGTTCCGCACACTCAAGGCCTTCGTGCCCGCCCCACCTGCCGGCGTGCAACCGCCACCGCTGTGGGGCGACGAAGGCTATGTTCGCGAACTGCTCGGGAACCGGGTGACGGATCTCACGCTCGAGAGACGTGAGCTGCGCGTTGATCGATTCGCGACAGTCGATGAGTTCCGTGACTTCTTCCGTGATCTGTATGGGCCGACTGCTGCTGCGTATCGCGAGGCAGCGCTGAACGGGCGCACTGCCGAGCTCGACACTGCGATGCGCGCTCTCGCCGAGCAGCACCTCGACGACGGTGCAATGGCGTGGGAGTATCTGCTCGTCACAGCCCGCGGCGTGTGAGTGCCGTGGCCCAAGGCGGTGCGGCGACACCCCGCGCGTAAACTGAGGCGCGTGCGCGCCACTCCCTCCTCCCCTGGTTCCACAGTCGGGTCGAGGGCATGGCTGATTTGGATCGTCGGCGTCGCCGCCTACATGCTCGCGGTCGCCAACCGCACCTCTCTCGGCGCCGTAGGCGTGGATGCGGCAGAGAGATTCCATGCGGATGCCGCGACGCTCTCCCTCTTCGCCGTCGTGCAGCTCGCGGTGTACGGCGGAATGCAGATCCCGATCGGGGTATTCCTCGACAAGTACGGTGCGCGACCGATCATCACCCTCGGGATGGTGCTCATGGCCGCAGGACAGCTGATCATGGCCATCTCCCCGAGCATCGGGATCGCGATCCTCGCGCGCGTCCTGCTCGGTGCGGGCGACGCCATGGTCTTTCCCGCGGTGCTGCGTTTGATCGCGACCTGGTTCCCTGCGCAGCGCGGCCCGCTGATGGTGCAACTGACCGGGGTGATCGGTCAGGCCGGTCAGCTGATCGCGCTGATCCCGGTCGCGGCGCTCTTGCACGCCACGACGTGGACCATCACGTTCGGCAGCATCGCCGGCCTCGGCATCCTGTTCGCGATCCTCGTCTTCGCCCTTATTCGCAACCGACCGCCTGAGATCGACGAGGACGTGACGGTCAACACTGACACCGGCGTCGTGCACGTGGTCACGTCGACGATCGATTCCGGCGTGGGCATCCGTGCGGCGTGGGAGCACCCTGGCACGCGCCTCGCGTTCTGGTCGCATTTCGCAACACCGTTCGCGGGTACGGCCTTCGTCCTCCTTTGGGGAATGCCGTTCTTGACGGCGGGTGAGGGCCTCTCCCCCACTGCGGCGGCAACACTGATCTCGGTATATGTCGCTGTCGGAATGTGTCTCGGCCCCATCCTCGGCGAGCTCTCGCGCCGCAATCCGAACCAACGATCCGTCGCACTCGTGCTGCCGACGATCGGCGTTCAGATGCTCGCGTGGATTGCCGTCATCGTCTACCCTGGCCCAGCACCGCTGTGGCTTCTATATGTCCTCGCGATAGCTCTCGCCACAGGTGGTCCGGCATCTATGATCGCCTTCGATCACGCACGCACGCATAATCCGGCCCACCGGTTGAGCACGGCAACAGGGCTGACGAATGCCGGCGGCTTCATCGCCGCCCTCACCGCAGTATTCCTGATCGGGCTTGTGCTCGATCTGCAGGGTGCAGGAACCCCCGACACCTACTCGCGTGAGGCGTTCCGTCTTGCGTTCCTCACGCAGGTGCCGCTCTGGCTGCTCGGCGTCGTCTTCATCCTCATTGAGCGCAAGCGCACCAGAATCCGGATGGGGCTCGACCCGGAACCGGTGCGCCGCTCACGGTCACGTAGATGAGCGCCTAGAGCGATGTGTCGTCCGGTGCGCTCGTCGACCGGCGAGTCGTCTGCGTGCCAGCCCCGGGGTCGACGGAGGTACGCGTGACGGAGTTCGTCTGCCGACGTCGAGCGACGAGGATCAGACCGATGATGAAGACGACGGCGCCTGCACCCATCAGGATGTATCCGATCAGGTCCAGGTTCACCCAGGACACCTCGATGTTGATTGCGAATGCAAGGATCGCGCCGATCACGAACAGGGCGATTCCGGTACCTATGCTCATCGTCATCCCTTCCAGTGCCGCAGGTCGGCACTCATCCAGGGTCGCAACCCTGCGAGACCTCGATGATCGCAGTAATTCGAATGCTCAGCAACGGGTTGACATGACAGGGCCCTCGGCACTGCTGTGCGGTCAGCGGCGCGGTGTCCACCCTGACGGCAGCCGACCGCTGCCCGACGCTCGCTCTTGATCGGCTGCCGCCGACCATCCCTGCGCAGCGTCCACGCTGTCGAAGCCACCTCGCGCCAGCCGCATCCCGACATCCTCATGGTGCATCCGGGGCGCTCCCCCGCGTCGGACAGACGCACGGACGCTCCAGGCGTCGTCGGCGTATCCCCCACCCCGGAAGACCCGGTACTCGTCGTAGCGGGCAGGATCCAGAAGATCCCAGCACCACTCCCACACGTTGCCGAGCGTGTCGAACAGCCCGTGGAGATTCGGGAGCTTCCCTCCGATGTTCTGTGGGGAGGTCACCCCGTCAGCCGCAGTCCACGCGACTTCGGTGAGCGGGCCATAGTGGGGTCCCACAGAACCTGCACGACACGCGTACTCCCACTCTGCTTCCGTCGGCAGGCGATAGCCGTCGCTGTCGACACGCCAGGCGATCTGCTCTCCATCGAACGAGTAGGCCGAATCCAGACCCTCCCACTCGGATGCTGCGTTGCAGAAACGGATGGCACGCAGCCAACTGAGACCCGTCGCGGGCCTGCGAGGATGCTGGCCGGCGACCCCGAGGATCTCCGAGAACTGCTCCTCGGCGACCGGATACACGCCGATCTCGAATGGTTCGAGATCGACAGTCCGACGCGTCTTTCGACGTGCGTCGCTGAGAGTGACGCTTCCGCCCGGGAGACGGGCCATCTCGATATCGGTCATTCCTCCTGCGCTTTCGCACCCTCTGGCAGTTTCACGTCGAAGATGCGCATGAAGAACTGACAGAGCGGACCGACGAGCAACGCGAATGCGAGGGTTCCGATCCCGACGTTGCCGCCCAGAGCCCAGCCGATTGCCACCACGATGATCTCAAGGCCGGTGCGTACGAGCCAGATCGGCCGCCCAGTGCGGGCATGGAGACCTGTCATCAGTCCATCACGCGGGCCGGGACCGAAGCGCGCGCCGATGTACAGCCCCGTCGCAGCAGCCAAGACGAAGAGTCCGATGACGAAGAACCCGATCCGCAGCCACAGCGGCTGATTGACAGGGATGAGCAGGAGCCCGACGTCGGCAGAAGGGCCAACCAGCAGAGCATTCAGAATCGTACCCACGCCGTATCTCTGACGCAGTGGCAACCACAGGATGAGCACCACCACGCTCGTCAGAATGGTGATGACGCCGAATGACAGCGGCACGTGCAACGCGATCCCCTGTGAAAGCACATCCCATGGCGCAGCACCGATCTCACCGCGCACCATGAAGGCGATGCCGATCCCGTACAGGAACAGGCCGATCAGCAGCTGCACGATCCGGCGTGGAAGCCGCCGACCGCGCACGGAGCTCACTGAGGCGCCCGTTCCACCCACGTCGGATACTTCGCGGCACGCCCATCTCCCGACGATGTGCGAGTGATGCGCCGCCTCATCCACGGACCAACATGTTGACGGTAGTACGCGAGACCCGCTGGGCCATTCGAAGCAGAACTCGGCGCCCACCACACGGCTGGTGGCTCGTAGCCCAGCGCATGCAGCACCCGCGCTGCCACGCGGTGGTGTCCGTTCGTGTTCATGTGCAGCCGGTCTTCAGACCAATAGGCGCCGGCAGACAGCTCGCGGTCGGGCCAGTTCAATGCGCGGACCACGTCATCACGGTCCGCGATTCGGCGCAGCACTGCGGCCGAGAGCTCGTCACCGCGACGCTGAATCAGCGACCCCATCGGAAGCTGGCCCGCGGGGTTCGCACCGGAGAGCAGAATCACGCGGACGCCCTGCTCATCACAGCGCCGCATCACTCGTGAAAAGGTATCGGCGATGTGCTCCACGTTCGTACGTGGGCGGAGCATGTCATTGCCGCCGCCGTTGAACGACAAGTGTGTCGGTCTCAGTGCGAGTGCCGGCTCCAGCTGCTCTTCGATGATGGGCCAGGCGAGCTTGCCGCGGATTGCGAAGTTCGCATACTGGATCGGATGGCCTGCGGCGTCCGCCCAGCCCTGCGCTGCGATATCTGCCCAGCCGCGCACTCGTCCATCGGGCAGCTCATCGCCCACCCCTTCGGTGAACGAGTCCCCGATCGCTACGAACCTCACATCAGCCACTCACTCAGCCTATTGCCGTCGTGCGGCCTGTGACGTCATCGGTCATCGAGAGACTGGCCGCGTCGATCGACCAGGCCCCACGCGGCCACGGCCGCGACGATGAAGAAGAGTGCGAAGACCACGAAGAGCATCGGGGCTCCGCCGAGCCCGAGAACGACGGGAACGAGCAACGGCGCGATGATCGATGCGATCCGCCCGACACCCGCGGCCCACCCCGATCCCGTGCCGCGCATCGAGGTCGGATAGATCTCCGGTGTGACCGCGTAGAGCGCACCCCATGCGCCGAGGTTGAAGAAGGACAGCGCCATGCCGGATCCGATGATCGCCGCATCCCCGCTCGCTGTGCCGAAGAACACCGCCGAGACAGCGGAGCCGACGAGGAAGACCGAGAGCGTGGCCCGGCGCCCCCACACTTCGATGAGCCAGGCGGCCACCGCGTAGCCTGGCAGCTGAGCGAGCGTGATCACCAACGTGAAGCCGAAGGATCGGACAAGATCGTACCCCGCATCCACGAGAATGCTGGGGATCCAGATGAACGCCCCGTAATAGGCGAAGTTGACGCAGAACCACACCAGCCACAGGCACAGGGTTCGCGTGCGGAACTCAGCCGACCAGAGCTTTTGCAACCGAGCACTCGCCGTGATGGCGAGCATCCGCCCCGGCGAGTCGGGGATCTTGGTGGGTGGCGTCACAACCCCGGCATCCGCTTCGAACTTCTCGATGATGCGCTCGGCTTCACCCATCCGTCCCCGTGATGCGAGCCAACGCGGCGACTCCGGCAGACCCCAGCGAACCACGAGAGCGTACACCGCGGGTATCGCGCCGAGCGCGAACGCCCAGCGCCACCCGTCGTCAGAGAGAGGGATGACGAAGTAGCCGATCAGCGCTGCTGCCGTCCAGCCGACTGCCCAGAAGGCCTCAAGGATCACGATCAGCCGTCCGCGGATCCGCGCCGGTGCGAACTCGCTCACGTACGTCGATGCCACCGGGAGCTCGGCGCCGAGCCCGAGACCGACGAAGAACCTCAGCACCAGCAGAATCGCCACCCCGCCGACCAGGGCACTTGCGCCGGTGGCCGCGCCGTAGATCAGAAGGGTGATGGCGAAGACCTGACGCCGCCCGAACCGGTCCGCGAGCAGGCCGCCGAGACTGGCGCCGAGCGCCATCCCGATGAATCCCACGGACGCGATCCACCCGCTCTCTGCCTTGCTGATATCCCACTGCTGGGTGAGCGCGGCGAGGATGAACGAGATGAGACCGACATCCATCGCATCCAGTGCCCACCCGAGCCCTGACCCCGTCAGCAGGCGCGCGTGCCGCCGAGTGAACGGCAGATCATCGAGGCGAGCAGCGAGATTCGCTCTGCTGGGCAACGGGCCGGTCATGACAGCAGCGCACGAACACGCGGGATGACCTCGGTGCCGTAGAGCTCGATGCTCTGCATCATCTGATCATGACCGAGTGTGCCCGTGGCGTACTTCAGATCAAATCGGCTGATGCCGAGTGTGCGGATGGTGTCGGCGATCTTGTTCGCCACCCGTTCGGGAGCGCCGGAGTAGATCGCGCCGGCGGGGCCGACGTCGTTCTGGAATCGTGCGCGGCTGTAGGTCGGCCAGCCGCGCTCTCTTCCGATGGTGTTGTTCATCGCTTCGAACCCGCTGTACGCGGCATCCCACGCCTCTTCGTCGGTGCGTGCGATGTGGCCGGGCGAGTGAACGGCGATCGGATGCTGCGGTGTCCCGAACGTCGAAGTCGCACGGTGATACAGCTCGACGAGCGGCACAAAACGCTCGGCAGGTCCGCCGATGATCGCCAGCATCAGACCCAGACCGTGGCGCGCCACGCGCACGACGGACTCCGGGCTGCCGCCGACGCCCACCCAGGTGCGCAGCCCCGCCTCGGTCTTGGGGAAGACGTCTGCATTCTCCAGGTCTGCCCGCATCGTTCCAGACCAGGTCACCGGCTGCTCCTTCAAGAGCTCGACGAAGAGTTCGAGCTTCTCCTCGAAGAGCGCTTCATAGTCACGCAGCTCGAATCCGAACAGCGGGAAGGACTCCGTGAACGAACCCCGGCCGAGCACAACTTCTGCGCGCCCCGATGAGAGCGCATCGAGGGTCGAGAAGCGCTCGAACACTCGAACCGGATCATCCGACGAGAGCACCGTCACGGCGGTGCCGAGGCGGATGCGCTCGGTACGCGCGGCGATCGCGGCCAACACCATCTCAGGAGCTGACACCGCGAACTCGACGCGATGATGCTCCCCCACGCCGAAGAAATCGACGCCGACGCTGTCCGCGAGTTCTGCTTGCGCGACGATGTTGCGGATCGTCTGGGCAGCTGTCAGAAGCTCCCCATCGGCGCCGCGGGTGATGTCGCCGAAGGTGTCGAGACCGAATTCAAGATTCATGGCGCCCTACTTCACCAGGGCAGAGCGGAGGGTGTCGAGGCCGACCCCTCCAAGGTCCAGCGCGCGCTTATGGAACTCCTTGATGTCGAAGGCCTCGCCCTGCTCTGCACGGCAGGCATCGCGGACCTGCTCCCAGATCCGCTGACCCACCTTGTACGAAGGCGCCTGCCCCGGCCACCCGAGGTAGCGATTGACCTCGAACTGCACGAACTCGTCCGACATATTGACGTTCTGGCGCATGAAGTCCAGCGCATAGTCGGCGTCCCATACTCCGGTGCCGTCCAGACGGCCCTTGCCGAGATGCACGCCGATGTCGAGCACGACACGGGCGGCGCGCATGCGCTGACCGTCGAGCATGCCCAAGCGATCGGCGGGGTCATCGAGATAGCCGAGTTGCTGCATGAGCCGTTCGGCGTAGAGCGCCCAGCCTTCGGCATGTCCTGACGTGCCTGCGAGCAGACGCCGCCAGGAGTTCAGCTCCGAGCGGTTGTAGACCGCTTGCGCGATCTGCAGATGATGTCCAGGGACACCTTCGTGATAGACCGTCGTCAGCTCGCGCCACGTGTCGAACTCGGTGACGCCTTCTGGTACCGACCACCACATCCGACCTGGACGGGAGAAATCATCGGTTGGCCCGGTGTAATAGATCCCGCCCTCCTGGGTGGGAGCGATCATGCACTCGATCGTGCGGATCTTCTCCGGGATGTCGAAGTGCGTGGCGGCCAGTTCTGCCACAGCGCGGTCGCTGGTCTCCTGCATCCATTTCTGGAGCGCTTCGGTGCCGTAGAGCTTGTGTGCGGGGTCTGCTTCGAGATGGGCGACGGCCTCTTCAACGGTCGAGCCGGGAAGAATCTCGTTCGCGATGGCGGTCTGCTCGGTCACCATGCGGGCGAGCTCCTCGCGTCCCCACTCATAGGTCTCGTCGAGATCGATCTTTGCGCCGAGGAATCGCCGGGAGTGCAGCGCGTACACATCGCGGCCCACCGCGTCGATATCGGATGCTGCTGGTGCCAGCGTTCCGGTCAGGAACGCGCGCAGCTCGTCGTATGCCTCTCTCGCCGCAGTCGTGCCTCGGGCGAGGTCGCGCGTCAGCGATTCCGGGATCGCTCCATCGTCGAGCGAAGCACCGTTCGCGAAGGACGCGAAGAAGCCGTCGTCGGCGGCATAGCGCAGGATCTGACCGGCAACCTCGGTGACCTGGCGACGTGCGGGCACGACGCCGCGCGCGAGGCCTTCACGGAGTGTCGCGGTATACCCGCTCAGGGCGTCAGGGATCGCCGAAAGTCGCTTCGCGATGGTCTCCCAATCCGCGACGGTGGAAGTGGGCATGAGGTCGTATACCTGACGCACATCCTGGGCAGCGGACTCGATGACATTGAGGTCACGAAGGTGCCACTGCGCATCGTCGAACTCGACCTCCAGATCGAGTTCACTCAACAGATCTGTCTTGGTGACGTCGTCGACGGCATCAGTCGGGTCGAGTGCGGCCAGGTCGCGCCGGGCCTTGCGCACCGCGGCGATATACCGCTCGTGTCCTTCTGGGCTCAGATCCGAGTAGCGGTCATTACCGGCATCCCGGCCGATGTACGTGCCGAGAGTCGGATTGAGATCTGTCAGCGTGTCGACCCAGTCTTCGGCAACCTTGTCGATCGCGGTGGGTGTGCGCGGGGTATCCGTCATGATGATCAGCGTAGCCGCGCACACGCCGTCGTGGTCAGTGAGCGGCTTCGTTCCAATCGTGTCCGCGGCCGACCTGCACATCGAGTGGAACCGAGAGATCGGCGGCGCCGTTCATGCGGGTGCGCACGATCTGCTCTGTGGCATCCCACTCCCCTGGTGCGACCTCGAGAACGAGTTCGTCGTGGATCTGCAGCAGCACGCGTGAGCGCAGCGCGGCGGCGTTGAGGTCAGCGTGGATGCGGAACAGTGCGATCTTCATGACATCGGCGGCGCTGCCCTGGATGGGAGCGTTGAGCGCTGCGCGTTCGGCATTCTCTCGGAGAACGCGGTTGGGGCTCGAGAGATCGGGGAATGGCCTGCGTCGCCCGAAGATCGTCTCGGTGTAACCCACCTCTTTCGCCTTGATGACGGACGCCCGGAGGTAGTCGCGCACCGCGCCGAAGCGAGCGAAGTACTCGAGCATGAGCTGCTTCGCTTCAGACTGTTCGATGCGCAGCTGCTTTGACAAGCCGAAGGCGCTGAGGCCGTAGACCAGGCCGTACGACATCGCCTTGACCTTCGTGCGCATGGCGGAAGTGACATCGGCGGGTTCGACTCCGAAGACGCGCGAACCGACGAAGCGGTGCAGGTCTTCGCCGCTGTTGAACGCCTCGATGAGCCCCTCGTCGCCTGACAGATGCGCCATGATGCGCATCTCGATCTGCGAGTAGTCCGCAGTCAACAGGGTCTCGTACCCTTCGCCGACCTCGAACGCACTGCGGATGCGGCGCGACTCCTCGGTGCGTACGGGGATGTTCTGCAGGTTCGGGTCGGTGCTGGAGAGCCGTCCGGTCTGGCTGCCTGTCTGCACGTACGTCGTGTGGATGCGGTGGTCATCTTTGATCGCCGTGTCGAGTGACTCAATGATCTGACGCAGCTTCGTCGCCTCACGGTGCTGCAGGAGCAAGTCGAGGAACGGATGCGGGTTGCTCTCCTGAAGATCGGCGAGAACGGCGGCATCTGTTGAGTACCCGGTCTTCGTCTTGCGTGTCTTCGGCAGCTGCAGGTCTTCGAAAAGCACTTCCTGCAGCTGTTTCGGTGAGCCGAGGTTGAACTCTCGTCCTACGAGCGCGAACGCTTCGGTGGCGATGCCATCGGTGCGCGTGGAGAGCTCAGCGGAGAAGGTCGACAGCACCTCGTGGGATACGGCCACACCAGCGAGCTCCATGTCGGCGAGCGTCGTGAGGGTCGGCAGTTCGATATCGACGAGGACGGATGCCACAGACTCGGGCAGATCGTCACGCAACGCCGCAGCAGTGCGCAGCGTGAACCACGCCTCTTGAGAGGGCGTAGCGCCATCAGTCTCTGGGACGAGCTGCGACGGGTCGGAAACAGGGAGCTTCTCGCCGAGGTAGCGATCCACGAGGTGCGAGAGCGTCTTATCGGGAAGACTCGGACGCAGCAGCCAACCCGCGAGCAGCGTGTCGTACGCAAGCCCCCCGAGCCGGACATCTGCCCTGAGCAGGGCTTTGACCTGCGCCTTTGCATCATTGAGCACCTTGGGGCTGTCGGACTCCAACCAGGGGCGCAGCGCTGCAGCAGCGTCTGCTGACCAGTCGGTCTCGCGCAGGTCAGTGAGGTTGGCGAACCCGATGCGGGTCACCTCACCCCCGTGGCTGACAACAGTCAGCGCGAGCTCCCCGTCTTGCGTGTCGAGCCACTCGGCGAGTTCTGCGACGCTGCCCTCTATCGGCACGGGCAGGTCGATGGTCGGCTCGGCGGATGCCGCTTCTTCTTCGCCGCCGATCGCGTCGAAGACCCGCGGAAGCAGAGTGCGGAACTCGAGGCGCGCGAAGATATCGCGGATCGCCTGCACATCAGGAGGTGAGACGGCGAGACCGGCCGGAGCCAGAGGAAGTTCGACATCAGTGAGCAGCCGGTTGAGTCGACGGTTGCGGCGCACATCTTCGAGGTGATCGCGCAGATTTCCGCCGACGACGCCCTTGATCTCTTCGGCGCGGGCCAGAAGGTCATCGAGAGTGCCGAACTGCGTCAACCACTTGACCGCGGTCTTCTCCCCCACCTTCGGAACGCCGGGGAGGTTGTCGCTCGTCTCACCGACGAGGGCCGCGATATCGGGGTACTGCTCCGGCCGAACGCCATAGCGCTCCTGCACAGTATTCGGATCGTAGCGCTTGAGCTGCGAGACCCCCTGAACGGAGGGATACAGCAGCGTCACCTTGTCGTTCACAAGTTGGATCGTGTCGCGGTCACCCGAGACGACGAGCACTTCATAGCCTTCTTCGGAGCCCTGGTGCGCGAGAGTTGCGAGGATATCGTCGGCCTCCACGCCTTCTTTGGTGAGCACTGGGATCGACATGGCGGACAGGCACTCCTGCAGAAGCGGAATCTGCCCGCGGAACTCCTGCGGAGTCTCGGAACGTGTCGCCTTGTACTCCGGGTACTCGTCCGTGCGGAACGAGTGACGCGACGTGTCGAAGGCAATCGCGAGGTGCGAGGGCTTCTCAGCCTTGATCAGATTCACGAGCATCGACAAGAAGCCGTAGATCGCGTTGGTGTGCTGGTGGTCCTTCGTCGTGAAGTTCTCGACAGGAAGTGCGAAGAACGCACGGTATGCGAGCGAATGGCCGTCGACGACCATGAGGGTAGGCTTTGCGGTGTCCGTCACTCTCACAGCCTAACGAGGACGGCAGACACTCGCTGAGGAGGATCCGTGACCGAAACCCAAATGACCGGACTGGAGTGGGTGGGCCAGCGCGGGATGGGCGCACTGGCCGAGAAGATGGGGATCGAATTCCTGGAGTTCTCGGTTGAGCGCACCGTCGCAAGGATGCCGGTCGAGGGCAACACACAGCCTGTCGGGCTTCTGCACGGGGGCGCATACGTCGTGCTCGGTGAATCGCTCGGATCGATGTCCGCGAATCTGGCAGCGGGTCCCACCAAACTCGCTGTCGGTCTGGACATCAATGCAACGCACACCCGCTCTGCGACGTCGGGTTTCGTCACCGGCGTGTGCACCCCGATTCACCTGGGTCGAAGCGTGATGGTGCACGAGATCGTCGTCACCGACGATCAGGATCGGCGGTGCTCCACCATCCGCATCACGAACCTGGTGAAGGACGCGCCCGCCTGACAGATCAGGCGCCTCTGAGGATGCGCTGGAACAGATAGTGGTCCTGCCACTCCCCCGCGATTCTCAGATACTTCGGTGCCATCCCGATGCGCTCAAAGCCATTGGCTGCCAGTACGCGTTGTGACGCAGCGTTGTGCAGTAGCGTCGCCGCCTGCAGGCGGTGAAGTTCTAGAACGGCTGCCGCGTGCTCGATCGCTGATGAGATTGCACGCGTCATCAGCCCTCAGCATCCCGATCAGTGAGGAGCGAAGCGACAAGTCTCTCCTGCTCGCTCCCAGTGAAGAATGCCTGATCTCGGAGGGGATCCCACGGCGCAAGATGCACGCGATTCCGGATGAAGGACGCGGCGAGAGCCACGCCGTCACCTGGTTCGAGCGGTCGGAGGCGGATGCCGCCTCCGAGATCGGTCACGCCTTCTTGGGCGCGAGCTGCTCGATGATCGCCTTGGCGACGTCCTGCATCGTGAGGCGACGGTCCATTGATGCCTTCTGGATCCAGCGGAATGCCTCGGGCTCGCTGAGGCCCATCTTCTCGTTGAGGAGGCCCTTGGCGCGGTCGACCAGCTTGCGGGTCTCGAAGCGCTCGACCATGTCGGCGACCTCAGCTTCGAGCGTGATGATCTGCTCATGGCGGGCCAGTGCGATCTCGATCGCAGGCAGCAGGTCGTTCGGCGTGAACGGCTTGACGACATAAGCCAGTGCGCCAGCCTCGCTTGCGCGCTCGACGAGCTCCTTCTGGCTGAAGGCGGTCAGCAGCACCACCGGAGCGATGTTCGCCTTGTGCAGGCGCTCCGCGGCGCTGATTCCGTCGAGCTGCGGCATCTTGACGTCCATGATGACGAGGTCAGGACGAAGCTCGGTGGCAAGAGCAACAGCCGTTTCGCCGTCACCTGCCTCACCGACGACATCGAAGCCGTTGTCGCGGAGGATCTCAACGATGTCGAGTCGGATCAGCGATTCGTCCTCAGCGACGACAACGCGTCGGGGGGCGGATGCCGTGGGCTGCTCAGACAGTTCTTGCTCGGTCACAGTACCCATTCTAGGGGACGCCCGGTGAGTGCCCGCCGCACACGCCCGTGGTCGCACGGAACAAGCTCCACACTGCGCTAAAGTCGTAGACGCGACATCCGCGCCGGCGTGGCGGAATGGTAGACGCGGAGCACTCAAAATGCTTTGTCCGAAAGGACGTGTGGGTTCGAGTCCCACCGCCGGCACCAATGCGAAGAGGACCACCCCGATGGGGTGGTCCTCTTCGTATTTCGACTTCTACGCGCCGGCCTTGTAGATCGGAGCTGCGCCGTTGACGGCATCCCCGACCTTGTGCACGCGGATATCGTTCGTCGAGCCGACGATGCCGGGAGGGGAACCGGAGATCACGACGACCTTGTCCCCTTCCTTCGCGAGGTCGTTCTTGAGTAGATACTCATCGACCTGCAGGAACATCATGTCGGTGTGCTGGACGGACTCGACCAGTGTCGAGCGGATGCCCCACGTGAGTGCCATGCGGCGGCGAATGCCGGGCTCAGGCGTGAACGCGAGCATCGGAATGCGCGAGCGCAGTCGCGACAGACGACGTGCGCTGTCACCGGACTGCGTGAACACGCAGAGGAACTTCGCGTCGACGAACTCGGCGACCTCGAGGGCTGCGAGAGTGATCGCGCCACCCTGCGTGCGCGGTTTGGTCGTCAGTGGCGCAATTCGTTCGAGTCCGTGCTCTTCTGTGGACTCCACGATGCGCGCCATGGTCTCGACGACCACGATCGGGTACTCCCCCACGCTCGTCTCACCAGAGAGCATCACAGCGTCTGCGCCATCAAGCACAGCGTTCGCGACGTCGGAGGTCTCAGCGCGCGTCGGGACAGGGCTCGAGATCATCGACTCGAGCATCTGCGTTGCGACGATGACCGGCTTCGCGTTGCGGCGGGCGAGCTCGACGGCGCGCTTCTGCACGATCGGCACGGCTTCCAGCGGCAGCTCGACACCCAGGTCGCCACGGGCGACCATGATGCCGTCGAAGGCATCGACGATCTCTTCCAGCGCGTCGACGGCCTGCGGCTTCTCGATCTTGGCGATGACAGGGACCTTCACCCCCTCTTCGGCCATGATCTCGTGCACCCGCGTGACGTCTTCCGCGTTGCGCACGAACGACAGCGCGATGAGGTCGGCGCCGGTGCGCAGACCCCAGCGAAGGTCGTCCTCGTCCTTCTGACTCAGGGCCGGAACGTTCACGGCGACGCCGGGCAGGTTGATGCCCTTGTTGTTCGACACCGCGCCGGCGACGATCACCCGCGTGGTGACGACGGTTCCGTCGGTCTCGACGACCTCGACGCGCACCTTGCCGTCGTCGATCAACAGGAAATCACCGGGCTTGACGTCCTGAGGCAGACCCTTGAACGTTGTGCCACAGATCTCGCGGTTACCGACGATGTCCTCGATGGTGATCTTGAAGATGTCACCTTCGGCGAGCTCGTAAGGGCCCGCCTCGAACTTGCCGAGGCGGATCTTCGGGCCCTGCAAGTCCACGAGGATGGCGACTGCCTTGCCCGCGTCATCCGCAGCACGGCGTACGTTCGCGTAGTTCGCGTCGTGGACGGTGTAGTCGCCGTGGCTGAGGTTCAGTCTGGCAACGTCAACCCCAGCCTCGATGATGGCTCGGACATTCTCATAGCTGGATGTTGCCGGGCCCAGCGTGGCGACGATCTTCGCGCGTCTCAATAGAATTCTCCAGGGTAAGAGGATGGGGGAATTATGGCGACGTTGCCGCCGCCAGCCTACGCGGCCTACAGACCGATTGCGAGATCAGACGGTCGCACCGGCGCTGGCAGGACTGATTCTCCCATAAGGTAACGGTCCACGCTTGCCGCCGCCGCGCGTCCTTCCGCGATGGCCCACACGATGAGCGACTGCCCACGGCCGGCGTCACCGGCGATGAAGACACCAGGGATGGTTGATTCGTAGGAATCTTCTCGAACGAATGCACCGTGCTCGGTGATCTGCGGATGCAGCTCGTCAGTGAAGGTGTCTGTTTCGGGGCCCGTGAACCCCATGGCAATCAGCACGAGGTCCGCGGGGATCTCGCGCTCTGTGCCACTCTTGGGCACGCGACGTCCGTCGAGGTACTCAGTCTCAGCGACACGCAGTGTGCGCACCTCTCCGGCTTCATTCGCGAGGAACTCGACGGTGGAGGCCAAATACTTCCGTTCGCCGCCCTCTTCGTGAGCAGACTGGACCTCGAAGAGGGTCGGCATCATCGGCCAGGGCTGGTGATCGGGGCGCTCATCGCTCGGCTGCTTGCCGATTGCGAGATTGGTGACGCTGAGAGCGCCCTGGCGGTGCGCCGTTCCGATGCAGTCCGCTCCGGTGTCACCACCACCGATCACGATGACATGCTTGCCTTCAGCGGTGATCTGGTTCGCGACCGCGTCGCCCGCGCCTGCGCGGTTCGATTCGACCAGGTACTCCATTGCGAAGTGCACACCGTCGAGATCACGCCCGGGAATGGCGAGATCGCGCGGCACGGTGGCACCGGTGGCGATGACGACGCCATCGTAACGCGCGCGCAGCTCTGCCCAAGTGATATCTTTGCCGATCTCGATGCCAGCGCGGAACCGGGTTCCCTCCTCCTGCATCTGACGAAGACGAGACTCGACGTGACTCTTCTCCATCTTGAAGTCCGGGATGCCGTAGCGAAGCAGGCCACCGATGCGGTCGTCACGCTCGAACACGGCAACTGTATGGCCGGCACGCGTGAGCTGCTGCGCTGCGGCGAGCCCTGCGGGGCCCGATCCGACGACCGCGACGGTCTTGCCCGTCAGACGCTCAGGAGGCTGCGGCTCGACCCAGCCCTTCGCGAAGGCCTCGTCGATGATCGAGACCTCGATCTGCTTGATGGTGACAGCGGGCTGGTTGATGCCCAGCACGCACGCACTCTCGCACGGGGCGGGGCACAGCCGGCCGGTGAACTCCGGGAAGTTGTTGGTCGCGTGGAGCCGCTCGATCGCCGAACGGTCCTCGCCGCGCCAGGTCAGATCGTTCCACTCCGGAATCAGGTTGCCCAGCGGGCACCCGGCGTGGCAGAACGGAACACCGCAGTCCATGCATCGACCGGCCTGACGACGGAGCACGTTCTTATCGCCGGGTTCGTAGACCTCTTTCCAGTCCATGATGCGAACCGGAACAGGACGGCGTGCGGGCAGCTCACGCTCCGTCACCTTCAAAAAGCCCTTGGGATCAGCCACCGGTCACCTCCAGGATGCGGTTCCAGACGGACTCGCCGTCCGGATCGATGCCAGAGGCCTCTGCCTCCTGGCGCATGGTCTGTACAGCTGCGAAGTCCCGCGGCAGCACCTTTGTGAACTGGGATGCCGCAGAGTCGAAGTCAGACAGCATTCGCTCGGCGAGCGGCGAGTCGGTGCGTTCGGCATGTTCGATGAGAAGACCGCGGAGCACTTCGAGATCCGCACGGTCCAGCGGCTCGAGACGCAGCTCGCCGCTGGCGCGCCCCTCCCGGTTCACCTTGTCAGGTGAGAGCCCGTGCACATATGCGACTCCGCCGGACATACCTGCACCGAGGTTTCGCCCGGTGGTGCCGAGAATCACGGCGAGCCCGCCTGTCATGTACTCGAGGGCGTGGTCTCCGACCCCCTCGACGATCGCAGTCGCACCCGAATTCCGTACCAGGAAGCGTTCGCCCACGACGCCCGAGATGAACATCGTTCCGGACGTGGCCCCGTAGCCGATCACGTTCCCGGCGATCACGTTCTGGTGCGGTGCGATGTGCGCCTCGCGCGAGGGTCGAACGACGATATCGCCGCCGGAGAGCCCCTTGCCGACGTAGTCGTTGGCGTCGCCCTCCAGCCGCAGAGTGATGCCGCGCGGCATGAATGCTCCGAGCGACTGCCCGGCAGTGCCGTGCAGCGTGATGTCGATCGTTCCAGGCGCCAGTCCTTCCGCCCCGAAACGAGCAGTGACTTCGTGCCCCAGCATCGTGCCGACGGCGCGTTCGGTGTTGCGGATCGGCAGCTCGATGAACACCGGATCCTGCGCGTGCAGAGCATCCTGCGACATCTCGATGAGCTGAACATCGAAGTGCCGATCGAGCTCGTGTTCCTGTGCGCGCCCATGCCTGCGCGGTTCGGATGCCGGGAACTGGGGGCCCTCGAGGATCGGCGAGAGGTCGAGCCCCTCGGTCTTCCAATGCGCGATCGCGTTGTTCGCCTCGATGAGGTCGGCGCGGCCGATGATCTCGTCGAGAGAGCGGAACCCGAGTTCGGCGAGAATCTCGCGCACCTCTTCGGCGATGAACTCCATGAAGTTGACGACGAACTCCGGCTTGCCGGCGAATCGCTCGCGCAGGACGGGGTTCTGAGTCGCAACGCCGACTGGGCAGGTGTCGAGGTGGCACACGCGCATCATTATGCAGCCGCTGACGACGAGCGGTGCGGTCGCGAAGCCGAATTCCTCGGCCCCCAGCAACGCGCCGATGATGACGTCGCGGCCGGTCTTGAGCTGACCATCTACCTGCACGACGACCCGATCGCGCATGCCGTTGAGCATGAGCGTCTGCTGCGTTTCCGCGAGCCCCAATTCCCACGGCGTGCCGGCGTGCTTGAGGGAGTTCAGCGGGCTGGCTCCCGTTCCACCGTCATGACCGGAAACCAGAATGACGTCGCTGAGCGCCTTCGCGACTCCCGCCGACACCGCGCCGATGCCCGACTGGCTGACGAGCTTGGTGTGGATGCGGGCATTCGGATTTGCACGCTTGAGGTCGAAGATCAGCTGCTTGAGGTCTTCGATGGAATAGATGTCGTGATGCGGTGGAGGCGAGATGAGTCCGACGCCCGCCGTCGCATGCCGGGTCCTGGCCACCCAAGGGTAGACCTTCGCCGGCGGCAGCTGACCGCCCTCACCGGGCTTGGCCCCCTGCGCGAGCTTGATCTGAATGTCGTCAGACTCGGTCAGATACAGGCTGGTGACACCGAAGCGGCCGGAAGCGACCTGCTTGATCGCGCTGCGTCGCTCCGGGTCGAGCAGGCGATCGACGTCTTCGCCGCCCTCCCCCGTGTTCGATTTGCCGCCGATGCGGTTCATCGCGATCGCCAGGGTCTCGTGGGCTTCGCGTGAGATCGAACCGTAGCTCATCGCGCCGGTGGAGAAGCGCTTCACGATTGCGCTGACGGGTTCGACCTCATCGATCGGCACTGCGGGGCGCGTGCCCTTGCGCAGCGAGAACAGTCCGCGCAGGGTCTTGAGCTCTGCTGCCTGATCGTCGACGAGCTTCGTGTACTCGCGGAAGATGTCGTAGCGGCGGTTGCGCGTCGAGTGCTGCAGCTTGAAGACCGTCTCCGGGCTGAACAGGTGCGGTGAACCGTCACGGCGCCACTGGTACTCGCCACCAGTCCACAGCCGTTCGTGGGCTCGCGCCGCTGCATCCTCCGGGTAGGCGTAATCGTGACGTGCCTGGTTCTCGGCGAAGACGTCCTCGATGCCGATGCCACCGAGCTTCGTCTCGGTACCGGTGAAGTACGCGTCGACGAAGTCCTGGCTGAGTCCGACGGCCTCGAAGACCTGAGCGCCCGCATAGGACGGCACCGTTGAGATGCCCATCTTGGACATGATTTTCAGTACACCCTTGCCGAGCGCATAGATGAGGTTGCGCACGGCCTTCTCAGTCGTCACATCGACGATGAAGCCGGTGCGCACCAGGTGCTCCACGGTTTCCATGGCGAGATACGGGTTGACTGCCGAAGCGCCATAGCCGATCAGCGTGGCGACATGGTGAACTTCTCGCACGTCTCCGGCTTCGACCAGCAGGCCGACCTTCATTCGATTCTCGCGACGGATGAGGTGGTGATGGATCGCCGACACCATGAGCAGCGAAGGGATCGGCACGAGATCCTTGTTCGAGTCCCGGTCAGAGAGGATGATGAACTCCGCACCGTTCTCGATCGCCTGATCCGCCTCGGCGCACATCTCGTCGAGACGCGCTTGCATCGTGTGCGCGCCGGCATCGAAGTGGTAGAGCCCACTGATCGTGACGGCCGAGCGCCCAGGCAGCGCCTTGTCGATGTGGCGGATCTTTGCGAGCTCGTCGTTGTCGATCACCGGGAAGTCGATGGCCACGGTTCGGGTGTGCTCCGGGCCCCAGCTGAGCAGATTCCGCTCAGGACCGAGCGATGAGCGAAGACTCGTGACAACCTCTTCGCGGATCGAGTCCAGCGGTGGGTTCGTCACCTGGGCGAACTGCTGGGTGAAGTAGTCGAACAGCAGCCGCGGACGGTCGCTCAGGACGGCGATGGGTGTGTCAGAGCCCATGGCGCCGAGCGGCTCGGCACCGGTCTGTCCCATCGGCCGCAGGAGAATGCGAATCTCCTCTTCGGTGTACCCGAAAGTGCGCTGTCGGCGGGTGATCGATGCTGGCGGATGAACGATGTGCTCGCGCTCAGGAAGATCAGCCAGGCGCACAGCACCCTGATCGAGCCATTCTTGCCACGGGTGCAGCGTGGCCAGCTCGTGTTTGATCTCTTCGTCTTCGACGATGCGGTGAGCGGCGGTGTCGACGAGGAACATCTTGCCGGGCTGGAGACGACCGCGGCGTTTGATGCGCTCCGGCTCAAACTCAAGCACACCTGTTTCCGAACCGATGACGACGAGTCCGTCGGTCGTCTCCGTCCAACGCCCGGGGCGGAGGCCATTGCGGTCGAGGGTCGCACCGACGAGCGTTCCATCGGTGAAGATCAGCGCGGCGGGGCCGTCCCAGGGCTCCATCTGGTTGGAGTGGTACTCGTAGAACGACCGCAGCTCTGGCGAGATATCGGTCTGCTTCTCATATGCCTCGGGAACCATCATCATGATGGCGTGCGGCAGACTGCGCCCGGTGAGGGTAAGGAGCTCCAGTACCTCGTCGAAGGACGCTGAGTCGCTGGCGCCGGGAGTGCAGATCGGCAGAAGCGGGTGGATGTCTCCGAGCAGCTCTGACTCGAGCTGGGACTGCCGTGCCTGCATCCAGTTGCGGTTGCCGCCGACCGTGTTGATCTCTCCGTTGTGCGCCAGCATCCGCAGGGGTTGCGCGAGAGGCCAGGACGGGAACGTGTTGGTGGAGTAACGGGAGTGGACGACTGCGAGCTCAGAGGCGAAGCGCTCGTCCTGCAGGTCAGGGTAGAACGGCTCGAGTTGGAGAGTCGTGACCATGCCCTTGTAGCCGAGCGTCCTGCTCGACAGCGACACGAAGTAGGCGCCCAGCTCGTGCCCGGCACGCTTGCGGAGGCGATACGCGACGCGATCCAGCGCAATGCCCGACAGCGCGGCCGAAGAGCCTGCCGATGTGACGAAGAACTGTTCGAAGGCGGGGCGGGCTTCATCGGCAAGCTTGCCGAGGTTCTCGTTGGCGGTGGGGACCACGCGCCAACCGAGCACGTCGAGGCCCTCTTCGCGAGCGATTTTCTCGATGCCGGCCTTCTGCGCGCGGCGATCAGATGCCTGCAGCGGGAGGAAGGCGAGCCCGGCGGCGTATTCGCCGGCATCGGGCAGTTCGAAATCTGTGACTTCGCGGAGGAAGCCATCTGGCATCTGGGTGAGGATGCCCGCACCATCTCCGGTGCCGGCGTCAGAGCCGATCGCACCGCGGTGCTCGAGGTTGCGCAGCGCGTGAAGCGCCAGCGCGATTATGTCGTGTCCTGCAGTACCCCGGAGGGTGGCGACCATGGCCAGGCCGCAGGCATCCTTTTCGAATGCCGGGTTGTACAGGCCCTGCTTCGGGGGGTAGGCGCCGGATGCGCCGTAAGGAGGCTGGAAGTACATCTGTTACCGTCCTCAGGTAATCAGGTGACACCGGGGACGCCGTCGGCCCACTCGTTCAGTGCAATGGATGCCTCGCTCGACGAGGAGGCCTATCGGGGGTCCCTCGCCCTAGGAGGCAGTGCTTGTGGCCGTTGCTCCAGCAGTGACTTCGGCGGGAGGCTCACTCACGTCAACGAAGTCATCGAGGTCGTGTTGCGATTCTACATCAGCGCTGATCTTGCGCTCGCGCCCTGGCACATACGGGCTCGGCTCCTGGCCGGTGTGGCGACGCGTCTGAACCACGAGGATGACAAGACCTACGACAATGCCGACAATCGATGCCCACACGTTGCTGCGCAGACCCAGGATGATCTCACTCGGGTCGATGCGGATCGACTCCCAGACCACGCGTCCAGCGCTGTACCAGATCAGGTAGATCGCGAAGAGCTTGCCCCACTGCAGACTCAGCCGTCGGCCGATCCACAGCAGGAATACGACCCCGAGCAGGTTCCAAATCACTTCGTAGAGGAAGGTCGGGTGGAACAGCGTGCCCTCGGCGAGTCCCGGAGGGAAGGCCGAGTTGTCAGACTCGATCTCGAGGCCCCACGGAAGATCAGTCGGCAGACCGAAGAGCTCATGGTTGAACCAGTTGCCGAAGCGTCCCATCGCCTGAGCGAGCAGAATTCCTGGCGCCAGCGCGTCGGCGAAGGTCCAGAACCTGATGCCGGTCCACTTGCACCCCAGGTAGGCGCCCACAGCGCCACCGAGTAGCGCGCCGAAGATCGCGATTCCGCCCTCCCAGATCGCCCACACCGAGCCGGGCTCGAAGGGGTTCCACGTGTTCTTGCCCTCGCCGAAGTAGAAGTTCGGGTGCGTCAGCACATGGAAGATGCGCGCGCCGATGATCGCGAGCGGTACAGCGAGGATCGCGATGTCGATGACGACCCATGGCTCCGCACCGCGCTTGGTGAGACGGCGGTTCGTGATCAGTGTCGCGACGATGATGCCGGCAATGATGCACAGCGCATAGAAGTGAATGCGCACGGGTCCGAGGTCGAAATAGCTGACGTCAGGGCTCGGGATGCTGGTGAGCACGCCGCTGAGGGCAGAGTGAAGCGCGAGGGGCATGAGTGCGATTCTAGTTCTCGTGTGAGCGGACTGCAGACGGCGTGCCTGCAGCGAGGGTACGTGTGATCTCGGCGAGAGCCTCAAGGCCCCCATCGCGAAGCGCACGAACCAGAGCGGTGCCGACGATAGCACCGTCGGCGTAGCCGACGACATCGCTGATCTGATCAGCACTGGAAATACCGATGCCGACGCACGCGTGCTTGGCGCCGTGGTCGCGCAGACGCGCCACCAGGGTTCGTGCCGCCTTGTCGAGTTCGGCGCGCTCCCCCGTGATACCCATGGTCGAGACCGTGTAGATGAATCCGGTCGACGACTTCACCACCAGATCAAGGCGCTCATCAGTCGACGTGGGAGCCGCCAGGAAGATGCGGTCAAGCCCGGTGCGCTCGCTCGCGGCGATCCATTCCTCGGCAGCATCAGGCGTGATGTCGGGTGTGATGAGCCCGGCCCCGCCTGCGGCGAGCAGATCATCCGCGTAGCGATCGACCCCATACTGCATGACCGGATTCCAGTACGTCATGACTACAACGGGGACATCAGTTGCTGCGGTGATCTCGCGGATCGCGGTGAACAGATCGCGCATCTTGAAGCCATTCGCAAGCGCTGCCTGGGTTGCTTCCTGGATGACGAGACCATCCATGACGGGGTCGCTGTACGGAGGGCCGAGTTCAATGATGTCGGCGCCGTTCTCAGCGAGTGTGATGGCTGCCTGGATGCTGGTCTGAAGGTCAGGAAAACCCACTGGCAGATAGCCGATGAGAGCCCCTCGGCCCGCATCCTTCGCCTTCTGGATTGCATCGTCGATGCGGCTCATCGGGGCTCCTCCGTGGACTTTTCGTCGTAAAGACGGAAGTAGGTGGCGGCGGTCTCCATGTCTTTATCGCCCCGGCCGGAGAGGCAGATGGCGATCACAGCATCCGGCCCCAATTCCTTGCCGATCCCAATGGCGCCCGCCAGAGCGTGAGCGGATTCGATGGCGGGGATGATGCCCTCGGTGCGGCTGAGCAGACGGAGCGCCTGCATCGCCTCGTCATCAGTGGCCGGAATGTACTTCGCGCGCCCGATGTCAGAGAGCCAGGAGTGCTCGGGGCCCACACCCGGGTAATCGAGGCCCGCGGAGATCGAGTGCGACTCGATCGTCTGCCCGTCATCGTCCTGCAGAACGTAGGTCTTCGCGCCGTGCAGCACGCCGGGGCGCCCGCGTTCGATGGATGCCGCGTGCCGCTCGGTGTCGACGCCGTCACCTGCTGCTTCGACGCCGTAGAGCTTCACGCTCTCGTCGTCCAGGAAGGCATCGAACATGCCGATCGCGTTCGAGCCGCCGCCGACGCAGGCGACGACAGCATCAGGGAGGCGACCTGTCTCGTCGAGCAGTTGCTGACGTGCCTCTTCGCCGATGATCTTCTGGAAGTCGCGCACCATAGCCGGGAACGGATGCGGACCAGCCGCCGTGCCGAAGATGTAGTTGGTGGTCTCAACCGAGGCGACCCAGTCGCGGTACGCGTCATTGATCGCGTCTTTGAGCGTGCGGGAGCCCGTCGTCACGGGGACGACCTCGGCACCGAGCAGACGCATGCGCGCGACGTTGAGAGCCTGGCGCTCGGTGTCGACCTCGCCCATGTAGATCGTGCAGTCCAAGCCGAACAGTGCGGCTGCTGTTGCGGTGGCGACGCCGTGCTGCCCCGCGCCGGTCTCGGCGATGACGCGGGTCTTGCCCAGGCGCTTGGTGAGCAGGGCCTGACCGAGCACGTTGTTGATCTTGTGACTGCCGGTGTGGTTGAGGTCTTCACGCTTGAGGAACACACGCGCTCCCCCGGCATGCTCTGCGAAGCGAGGCACTTCAGTGAGCGCGGAAGGTCGACCGGCGTACGAACTCAGCAGATGCGCGAGCTCGGAACGGAACGCGGGGTCGGCGATGGCCTGCTCGTAAGCCGCAGTGAGCTCGTCGATCGCGGCGATGAGCGACTCGGGCATGTACCGCCCGCCGAACTCGCCGAAGAACGGCCCTGACTGCTCACGAAGGCTCATCGGGCTGCGTTCCCCTCGAAATCTCCTGCTGAGAGGAATGACTGCAGGGTGGAGACAGGGTCGCCCGTGACGAGTGCCTCGCCGATGAGAACGACATCGGCACCCGCTTCGCGGTAGTGGGTGACATCAGCGGGTTCGAGGACCGCGGATTCTGCGATCTTGATCACGTCTGCGGGAATGCGATCGACGAGAGTCCCGAAGAGGTCGCGATCGAGCTCGAAGGTCGAGAGATTGCGGGCGTTCACACCGATGAGCGATGCTCCGAGGTCGATTGCGACGTCGAGCTCTTCTGCAGAGTGCGTCTCAACCAGAGGTGTCATGCCGAAATCGAGGATCAGCGAGTACAGTTCGCACAGCGCCTTGCGCTCGAGGCCCGCGACGATCAGCAGAGCGAGGTCTGCGCCAGCAGCGCGCGCCTCGGCGACCTGGTACGGCGTCGCGATGAAGTCCTTGCGCAACACGGGAAGAGAGACGCGCTCAGTGACGGCCTCGAGGTCGGCCAGCGAGCCGCCGAAACGACGCTCCTCCGTGAGGACACTGATGGCAGATGCACCACCGGTCTCGTACAGAGATGCCTGGTGCGCTGGGTCCGGGATCGCAGCGAGCGCACCCCGAGAAGGGCTGGCCCGCTTGACCTCGGCGATGATCTTCACACGTGATGCCGGTGCGAGTGCCGAGAGTGCATCGAGCGCTGCCGGGCACTCACTTGCCGCGCGCTCGACCTCTGCGAGCGAACGTGTGAGAGCGCGACGCTCGGCGTCTTCGACTGCGCCGGCCGTGAGGTCGGCGAGCACCATCAGTGGCCCTTCGGCGTGTACTTGGGTCCGTTGACGCCGTAACCGGCCTTGGCAAGGATCACGCCGAGCAGCAGCCCGACCACGATGATGCCGACTGATGCCCACACGAACACAGGCTGATCGAAGCAGAAAGCGATGGTGCCGGCGGCGACGCCGATCAGCATGACCACTACAGCGGTCCAGGCCGCAGGCGAGTGTCCGTGGCCGGGGTCGGCGATCGGGTTGGTCATGTTCTCCTCCGAGGCGGTCGTGGGTGGTTCAGTTCAGTCTATCGGTGTCATCGCGTGGGGTCGGAGCCACGCGACAGGTCGTCCCAGGAATCGATGGCATCGACTGGGCCGTCTTGCTCGTCGGGGAATGACTGATCCCTCTGGAACCGACGACCGCCGCGCTTCCACCGGTGTGCGGTGAGCAGAACGAAAATCGCGGTGACGATCAGGATCACCCAGCCGATCAGCGCAATCGTGGGCCAAGCGGATGGCTCGATAGCGGCGATCATGTCGGTCACTGTCGCCGTGCCCGCAAGGCCCGTGGTCTCAGTGACGGTCGGAGCGACAGCCGATACGGGCAAGGTGAAGAGGATCTCCCCGGTCCACCAGGTGAGAAGGACGCCTCCGAGCAGCGCGAGGCTTGCGAACACGTAGCGGAGCACCACTCCCACGAGGGTCAGCGCGGCGCCGATGGCCAGGATTGCGAGGCTCAACGGCGCGAGGAGTGCCATCGCATCAGCACCGGGCACGAGGATCGGCTCTGCGGCATCCGCTCGCGTCACGGTCAACCACGTCTGGGTGGACGAGATGATGCCGATGCCGCCGGCGAGCAGCAGACCGATGGCGGACACGCTGCGTCCGCGTTGTGCGATGCTCATTCGGTCACGCCATCGACCGCTTCGAGATCCGTCGCGTCGAAGCAGGTGCGTGTCCCGGTGTGGCAGGCGGGCCCCGTCTGGTCGACGAGCAGCAGAATGGCATCGCCGTCGCAGTCCAGACGCGCCTCATGAATTCGCTGGATGTTGCCAGAGGTATCGCCCTTGCGCCAGTACTCCCCACGAGAGCGGGACCAGTACGTCACCCGACCCGTGGTCAGGGTGCGGCGCAGCGCTTCCTCATCGAGCCAGGCGAGCATCAGCACTTCGTGGGTGTCCCACTGCTGCACGATCGCCGGTGCAAGGCCGTCGGAGTTCCAGACGACCTGGGCAATCCGCGTATCGATGTCGCTCACCTGACCAGAATCCCTTCTGCACGCATGGCGTCCTTCACATCCGCGACGGTCAGAGCGCCGGAGTGGAACACACTCGCAGCGAGCACGGCGTCAGCGCCCGCCTTGATGGCCGGGGCGAAGTCGGCAGCCGTGCCCGCACCGCCGGAAGCGATCACCGGGACCGACGAGACTTCACGCATCACGCGCACCAGTTCGAGGTCGAAACCGTCGCGTGTGCCGTCGGCGTCGATGGAGTTCACGAGCAGCTCCCCCGCACCGCGCTCGATGGCCTCACGCGCCCACTCCAGGGCATCGAGAGTAGTCTGCGTTCGCCCGCCGTGCGTCGTGACGACGAAACCGGATGCCGTCGCAGGTGCGCGCTTGACATCCAAGGAGAGCACGAGCACCTGCGCACCGAAGCGGTCGGCGATCTCACCTATGAGATCCGGGCGCGCGATTGCGGCGGAGTTCACGCCCACTTTGTCGGCGCCGACACCCTGCAGGCGCGCGACGTCTTCCACGCTGCGCACTCCGCCACCGACGGTGAGAGGGACGAACACGTTCTCGGCGGTGCGCTGCACCACGTCGTACGTCGTAGAACGATCATCGACAGTGGCGGTGACATCGAGGAAGGTGATCTCGTCAGCGCCTTGAGCGGCGTAGTGAGAAGCAAGTTCGACAGGGTCGCCCATATCGCGGAGGTTCTCGAAGTTGACGCCCTTCACGACGCGGCCGGCTGCGACGTCGAGACACGGAATGACGCGACTTGTGAGTGTCATCAGAGCCGCGCAGCTTCGATCGCCGTGACGAGCAGGGCCCGCGCACCCAGCGCGTACAGATCGTCCATCACCTTGTTGATGCCCTTGCGCGGCAACATGACGCGAACGGCCACCCACGTTGGGTCCTGCAGCGGCGAGATCGTCGGCGACTCCTCGCCCGGCGTGATCTCTGTCGCCTCGTCGACCTTGTCTGCGGGGAGGTCGTAGTCCAGAAGAACGTAACGTTGGGCGACGATGACACCGCGCAAGCGCCGAAGCAGCTTCTCGGTGCCGTCCACATCGCCAGGACGGCTGATCAGCACAGCCTCTGATTCGATGATCACCGGGCCGAAGATCTCCAGCCCCGCCTGGCGCAGCGTAGTGCCCGTCTCGACGACGTCGGCGATGGCGTCTGCCACGCCCAGCTGTACAGCGGATTCAACCGCGCCATCCAGCGGCACCAGCGTTGCCTCGACACCCTGTTCCCGAAGGAACGCGTCGACGAGACCGGGATATGCCGAGGCGATGCGGACGCCAGCAAGGTCGTCGATCGTGGAGAACTTGCCGGCGGGAGCAGCGAAGCGGAAGGTCGAGCGGGCGAAGCCGAGGGCTTCGATCTCGCGAGCCTGCTGCGGAACATCACGCAGCAGATCACGGCCGGTGACGCCGACGTCGAGCGCACCCGATGCCACGTAGGTGGCGATGTCGCGGGGACGCAGGAAGAAGAACTCGACGTCATTCGCTTCATCGATGACGTGCAGAGTCTTGGAATCTCGGCGGCCGGCGTAGCCGGCCTCGGCGAGCATCTCGGCGGCGGTCTCGGCGAGCGAGCCTTTATTGGGAACAGCAATGCGCAACATTAGAGAACTTTCAGATCAGAGGAACGAGTCGGAGCGCTTCAGAGATGTCGATAGACGTCTTCGAGACTCAGACCCTTCGCCAGCATCATGACCTGAAGGTGGTACAGAAGCTGCGAGATCTCCTCCGCGGCCTCAGCATCCGACTCGTATTCCGCAGCCATCCACACCTCGGCGGCCTCTTCAACGATCTTCTTGCCGATCGTGTGCACGCCGGCATCGAGTTCTGCAATGGTGCGAGACCCCTCTGGGCGGGTCTCGGCCTTGGCGCTGAGCTCAGCGAACAGCTCGTCGAAAGTCTTCACGATTCAAGGCTAGCGGCTCGAGCGCGCTCTCGAAGCCCTGCGATGGCTGCCTCGACATCCTGTGCGCCGTATACGGCCGATCCTGCGACGAACGTGTCGGCACCGGCCTCTGCGGCCTCGGCGATCGTTGCGTCCGAGATGCCGCCGTCGACCTGGAACCAGGTTGCGGAGCCGCGGCGCCGGGCCTCGGCGACGAGGGCGCTCAGCTTCGGCATCGTCTCTGACATGAAGCCCTGTCCGCCGAAGCCCGGCTCGACCGTCATGACGAGCACCTGGTCGAACTCGTCGAGGATCTCGTAGAGGCGCTCACCCGCGGTTCCCGGCTTGATCGCGATCCCCGCCCGCGCACCGATATCGCGGAGCTTTCGAGCAAGTGCAACGGGGTCAGAGGCCGCCTCAAGGTGGAACGTCACGCTGGCCGCGCCGATCTCGGCATATTCGGGAGCCCACCGATCGGGGTCGGTGATCATGAGGTGCACATCGAGTGGGATGGGGCTGGTCGCCTGGACGCGTTCGACCATCTGCGGACCGAAGGTGAGGTTGGGGACGAAGTGGTTGTCCATGACATCGACGTGCACGAAGTCGGCGGTCGCGATGCGCGCGAGGTCGGCCTGCATGTTCACGAAGTCAGCCGAAAGGATGCTGGGGTTGATGCGTGGTGCGTCAGGAAGACTCATGAGGTCACTCTCCAGTCGGTTTGCGCTGCAGGAGCGCGAGGAACATGGCGTCGGTGCCGTGGCGGTGCGGCCACAGCTGCACGTGTCCGGCGTCGTTGGACGCGAGGTCGATCGGACTCTTCACGACGCCTGACAACACGGCCGCGGCATCCAGCTCGATGACATCGTCGCGCGTGCGGATGACCTCGGAGACGATGCCTGAAGTCTCTGCAAGGTGCGGCGAGCATGTGACATACGCGACGATGCCGCCGGGGGTGAGCGCATCCAGCGCGCCAGAAAGCAGCTGCGCTTGAAGCGGGGCGAGCTCGGCGACATCAGCCGGGGATTTTCGCCACCGGGCTTCAGGACGACGACGGAGTGCACCGAGACCCGTGCACGGCGCGTCGACGAGGATGCGATCGAAACGGCCAGGATTCGCGGCGGTGAGTTCGCGCCCGTCCTGCTCATGCACGACGACCTCGCCGGGAACGGCCTTGAGGGCGCCACGCACGAGGCCCGCCCTTGCCGGGATGACCTCATTGGCTTCGAGCGAGACGTCATGCTGGTGGGCGATCGCGGCGAGGAGAGCGGCTTTGCCCCCGGGCCCGGCACACAGGTCGAGCCAGTGCTCGCCTGTTCGGATCGGTGCCGCCGCGGCCAGAGCCAGGGCGACCAGCTGCGAGCCCTCGTCCTGCACACGGATGGTTCCGCCTGAACCGCTGATGACACGGTGCGGGTCGCCACCGGGCGACCCGAATGCCGTCGGTGCGTAGGGGCGCAGCGGTTCTGCGGGCTCCGCGAGCCCCGGCAGGGCGACCAAGGTCACCTCTGGCGACACGTTGTCGGCTTCGAGGAGCGACTCGAGCTCATCGGCGCGTCCTTCTGCCGTGAGAGACCTGCGCAGCGCACGGATGATCCACACCGGATGCGCGGTTCGCAGCCCGAGGCGCTCGTCGTCCGAGCGGGCGCCGTTCTCGATCCGCTCCTGCCACTCGCCGGGAGTGTCGCGAGAGATGCTCCTGAGCACCGCGTTCGTGAAGCCCGCAGGCCCCCGCCCGACCTCAGCGGCGACGAGATTCACGGACTCGTTGACCGCGGCGTGGGAGGCGACACGCGTAGCGAGCAGCTGGTGCGTGGCCAGCCGAAGCGCATCGAGCACCGCGGGGTCGATCTCTTCGATCGTGCGACCGGCGGCAGAGGCGATGATGGCGTCGTATGTGCCGCGGCGGCGCAGCGTGCCATAGGTGAGTTCAGTGGCAAGCCCTGCATCCTGCGGGCTGAGAGAGGCCGCGGTGATCGCGGAAGGCAGAACGAGGTTGGCGTAAGCGTCCGATTCGCTCACCGCACGCAATACGTCGTATGCAACGCGACGCGCTGGTTGCACGTGCCGCGTCGGTGCCGAACCGCCCCGCTCGCGGCGGGCGGGGCGACCAGTCTGACCGTTCACTCGCCGGCCCGCATCGTGTCATCGGCACGGAGACCGCGCCACCAATCAGTGGCGTTCATCGCCTGCTTTCCTGCGGGTTGAACTCGAGTGACAGCGAGCGGCTGCGTCCCGGTGCCAATCAGCAACGCCGTCTTCGTCGGGGCTATCCCGCCCGGTGCCACAGCGCTCTCGTCAGAGCGCGACGCCTCAAGGATCTTCACCTGCAGTCCGCCGATGCTCGTGTGGGCTCCCGGCTCCGGGGTGACACCGCGGAACCTTGCGAAGACCTGCTCGAGCGGCTGATTCCAGTCGAGAGCACCGTCGGCGAACTCCAGCTTCGCAGCCGAGGTGGGCTCCCCCTGCTGCGCAATCGC
Source organism: Microbacterium zouquanmingi (assembly GCF_052266675.1). NCBI lineage: Bacteria > Bacillati > Actinomycetota > Actinomycetes > Micrococcales > Microbacteriaceae > Microbacterium > Microbacterium zouquanmingi. Next base: position 114,438 of record NZ_JBQPRA010000003.1, on the reverse strand, counting down.
GACGGCGGTGCCGTCAGCGATACCTCGGACGACGTCTGCCATCAGCCCCGCACCATCGTGAGCGAGCACGTCCAGCGCAACATCGGCCGTGGCATCGGGGGCGACATCGACCGTCCGTGCAGCGAAGACATCACCTGCATCGAGCGCGGGCACGAGCTGGAACACACTCGCACCGAGCGCGGCGTCACCGGCGATCAGTGCGCGCTGTACTGGAGCAGCCCCGCGCCACTGCGGAAGGATCGAGAAATGCAGATTGATCCAGCCGTGGGCCGGGATGGACAGCAGCGGCTCACGCACAAGTCCGCCGTACGCGACGATGACGCCGAGCTCTGGCTTCAGCGCGGCGATACGCGCCGTGACATCCTCATCGAGGCGCACTGCTTTGATGATCGGCAGACCGAGCTCCTCGGCGGCCTGGGCAACCGGCGAGGGAGTAAGAACGCGCTTGCGGCCCAGTGGAGCATCCGGCCGGGTGATCACCGCGGCCATGTCGTGCACTTCTGCGAGGGCGCGCAGTGTCGGTATGGCAGCCGTTGGTGTGCCGGCGAAGACGAGACGCATGAATGTACTCCGGAAGAAGCTCGAGGGAAGGGGCTCAAAGCTCAGGATCGAGCATATCGAGACGGACGGAAAGCGGGATGCGGTTGCTCTGTCCTCGGCCGCGGCGACGTTTGACCGCCTCAGCGACGACAGCACCACGAAGGCGGCTGGCGACGGCGGCTCCAGCGGCGTACTCGAATCGAACGAGTGCGCGCACACGGCCGTCGTCGTGCGTGACCGAAGCGGGGTCGACTTCGATCGGAACCGGGCCGAGCACGGCTCCCGGTGGCAGGGGGATCTCGTCGAGAATCTCCAGCGCGCGGGAGACGGAGGCCGGTTGACCTTCGACCAGCGCTACCCGTGTCGCGGGCGGAAGATGCAGCGGCGCACGGCTCTCCAACTCGGAGCGGGCGTACCCGGCCTGAGTCCAGGTGGCCAGGGCTCGGCCTGTCGGGCCATCCACCCCCACCAGATGAATCGGTGCGCCCGGTGCTGCGAGTGCAGCTGCGTTCGACCACCAGCGAAGGCAGGACTCTCCGATGCGCAAATCAGGGGCCTGCAGCATCCGCACACCGTCTAGAAGAAGGACGGCGCGATAACCGCCCTCAGCGATCGGCTCTGCGCCTCGCGTCGCGACCACGAGCGCAGGTTTGTCCGACACCGCTTCGACGGGGTGCGCGCCGTCCGCCACGATCACGCGGACGCCGGGGAAAGCACGACCCAGCTCATCTGCCGTGCGTTCACTGCCGGATGCAGCCAGACGCAGCTGCGCTGACGAGCACGACGGGCACTTCCAGGCGCCTGCGGACCGGCCGCACCATCCGCACACCGGGACCGCGCCACGGTGGGCCGCCCCCAGTGGGCCGCCGCAGTGCGCACATCGGGCCGGCGCGCGGCACTCGGCGCAGACGAGCGTCGGAGCAAAGCCGGGCCGGGCGACCTGCACGAGCACTGGCCCTTCCTCGGTCGCCTTTCGCGCCGCCACGAAGGCTCCGGAGTGCACTCGCTGTGCGGGCTGCTCCATGTCTTGGGGGCTGCTGAGAATGACTCGCGGGAGCACACGCCGTGCGGCGCGAACGTCGGTCAGCCAACCGAGCTGCACGAGCCTTTCGACGTCGCTGGTGCGGGTATGGCCTGCGAACAGCAGCGCAGATCTCTCCTGCTCCTGACGTAGCAGCATCGCGTCCCGGCTGTGCACGTAGGGGGCGAGCGGCTCGCTGTACAGCGGATCGCCGTCGTCCCAGATGGCAACCAGCCCTGCGCGAACGGGGGCGTACACGGCAGAGCGATTGCCGACCACGATGCAGGGGGCGTCTTCGAGGGTCCGCAGGAAGCCGCGATACCGATCGGGATTGGTCTGCCTCGAGTCATACCGGACGATAGTTCCCGCAGGGACCAGCTCCTCCAGAGCAGCGAGCAGACGATCGAGGTCACGATGGTCGGGGACGGCGATGATCGTGGATGCTCCGGCTGCGAGCATCCGCGTCGCGGCAGCCGCGAGCAGCTGTGTCCAGCGCGGCGTCGTCGCCTCCATACCCGGAATCGCTTCTACCGCTGCGCGTCCGCCCTCGTCGATGACAGCGACGAGTCCGTCGTACTCGCCGAGAACGGCATCGGCGCGAGCAGTCGACTCTTCGTCAGGCTCCGCCGCGACGGCGTCTGCCTTCCAGGCCTTCTCGACGCGCACCTGGCGCTTGGGAATCACGAGGCGCAGAATGTCGGACGCTGAGCCGACAGCACGATCCGCCACACGACGCGCAAGCCGGTAAAGGCGTTCCGGCAGCACCGGAACCTGCGAGACAACGCTGTCGAGGGTGGACAGCGCTCGCGATGCGTCGTCTTCTTCGGCGATCTCGACGACGTAGGCATCGACCATGCGCCCTGCGGTGCGCAACGGCACGCGAACCCGGACGCCGATCGGGACGTCGCCGAATTCGTCGAGCAGAACGTAGTCGAAGAGGCGATCGAGCTGCGGGAGCGGAGAGTCCAGGAGCACTCGCGCGATCCGTCGGGTCACCGGGGTGCTCCTCGAGTGCACGGGCTCGCCCCGCGCCTGGACATCAGAGTCCCGCGGCGCGACGCAGTTCGTCAGCGCGGTCGGTGCGCTCCCAGGTGAAGTCGGGAAGCTCACGGCCAAAGTGGCCGTACGCCGCCGTCTGCCTGTAGATCGGGCGAAGGAGGTCAAGCTGCTCGATGATCGCCTGCGGTCGGAGGTCGAAGACCTCGCGGATCGCATTGGTGATCACCTCTTCCGACACCTTGCCGGTTCCGAACGTCTCGACATAGAGCCCGACGGGGCGTGCGACGCCGATCGCGTATGCGACCTGTACCTCGAGGCGGTCGGCAAGACCTGCCGCAACGGCATTCTTCGCGACCCAGCGCATAGCGTAGGCGCCGGACCGGTCGACCTTCGACGGGTCCTTGCCGCTGAATGCGCCGCCGCCGTGGCGAGCTGCTCCGCCGTACGTGTCGATGATGATCTTGCGTCCGGTGAGGCCGGCATCACCCTTGGGTCCGCCGGTGACGAACGGGCCTGCGGGGTTGATGAAGTAACGATCGTCCGAAGGCATCTCGAGACCGGTGTTCTCAAGAACCGGGTCGATGACCAGGCGGCGCACCTGCTCGGTGAGCTCGCTCTGCGAGATGTCGGGGTGGTGCTGGGTGGAGAGCACCACCGCGTCGATCGTCTTGGGGACGAAGCCCTCGTAGCCGAGCGTGACCTGGGTCTTGCCGTCAGGGCGCAGGAAGCCCAGTTCGCCAGAGCGGCGCACCGCGGTCAGCCGCTCGGCGATGCGATGCGCGGTGTGTCCGGCCATCGGCATCAGTTCGGGCGTCTCGATGGTCGCGAAGCCGAACATGATGCCCTGGTCGCCAGCACCCAACCCGTCGAGCGCATCGCTGGAGCTGCCGTCTCGGTGCTCCTGAGCGAGGTCGACACCGTGCGCGATATCGGTGGACTGCTCCCCCACTGAAATGCTCACGCCGCACGAGTCGCCATCGAAGCCTGTCTCGCTCGAGGTGTAACCGATCCCGTTGACGACCTCGCGGACGATCGTGGGGATGTCGACGTACGCCTCGGTGCGGATCTCGCCGGCCACGTGAACCAGTCCTGTGGTGACAAGGGTCTCCACAGCAACACGCGAAGCAGGATCTTTGGCGATCAGGCCGTCGAGGATGCTGTCCGAGATCTGGTCGCAGATCTTGTCGGGGTGGCCTTCGGTGACGGACTCAGAGGTGAAAAGGCGCAGCGCGCTCATCGAGGAAGCAGCCTTCACTCAGCGTGGCGAAGGCGCAGCTTGTCCTCGTTGATCTCGTGGAGCGCGATGGTGAGCGGCTTGTCCTCGACGGACGAGTCGACCAGCGGTCCGACGTTGTCGAACAGGTTGCCCTCGTGGAGATCCGCGTAGTAGTCGTTGATCTGACGCGCGCGCTTGGACGCGTAGATGACCAGTTCGTACTTGGACTCAACGCGGTCGAGCAGGTTGTCGATAGGCGGATCGATGATGCCCTTGGTGTGGTGTCCGGCCATGGTGGGACCTCCAGATCAGGCGACGGGTTCGTCGCGAAGTCGAATCGGCGGGCACGCTAAAGCGTTCAGCGCGCGGTCGCCTCAGACAATTCTACGACCTCGCGAGCTGCTGCGGCGACGTCCTCGTTCACAATGCGGTAATCGAACTCGCTCTGAGCAGCCAATTCGACCTTCGCAGTGCGCAGCCGGCGGGTGCGTTCCTCTTCATCCTCGGTGCCGCGCCCGATCAGACGCTGCACCAGTTCATCCCATGATGGCGGGAGCAGGAAGATGAGAGTTGCCGACGGCTCAGCCGCGCGAACCTGCCTGGCACCCTGCAGGTCGATCTCCAGCAGCACGGTCTTCCCTTCGGCCAGCGCGGTGTCGATCGGTGCGCGAGGAGTGCCGTAGCGGGACTTGTTGTGGACGACCGCGTACTCGAGCAGCTGCCCGTCTGCGATCAGCCGATCGAACTCGCTGTCGTCGACGAAGTAGTAGTGCACTCCATCGATCTCGCCCGGGCGCGACGGCCGTGTCGTCGCGGATACCGAGAGATGGATCTCCGGATGATTCGCTCGGATGTGTGCGGCGACGGTGCCCTTGCCGACGGCGGTGGGGCCGGCGAGGACGAGCAACCGGCTGCGACCTGCGCGCGGCACGGGCTCGGGAAAGCGCTCGTCGAGCCAGCAGGTGAGGCTCGCGCGCTGACGCACTCCGAGACCGCCGAGTCGCTTGACTGGAGCGATCTCGAGGTCAGCGAGGATGCGGTCGCGCTTTCCCACGCCGATCGCGGGAAGAGCGACCAGGAAGTCCGTGATCCGCATGGAGCCGGCGACAGAATCAGCGTCCTCGAAGGCCCGAGCCGCGGCAGTCTGCGGGGTGATGACGCGCATCGTGAGGTCGCGCTTGAGCGACGCGCGTGCGCGCCGACGCTCGACCGCGCGACGTGCGGCAGCAGCACGGTCCACTTCTGGCACGGTTCGTTCAGACATCGAGAGCCTTCCGGTAGTCAGCGACGCGTGCGTCGATTGCCGATGCCAGGCCATCGGGGCCAGCCGAGAGGATACTCCGGCTCTCAGACGCGATCACAGTCGGCGATGCTGCGCCGAAACGGCGCTGCAGTTCGGCGGGCTCAGCGCCCTGTGCGCCGAAACCGGGACCGAGGATGGGGGCGGCTGGAGTGAACGGGGTGAGCCCCGCATCCGTCCAGTCCACCGTGGCCCCGATGACGAAGCCGAGACTCCCCCACTGTCCTGCAGGCGTGCTGGTGGCATTGCGGGCGCTGACCTCTTCGACGATCTGCGCAGAGACTGTCTGCGACTGCGACGTCTGAGAGCGCTGCACGCCCAGTGCTTCGGGGTTGCTGGTCGCGGCGAGGACAAACACACCCTTGCCGTGTGTCTCTGCCAGCGAGAAGGTGCCGTCGAGAGCGCCGACACCGAGGTAGGGGCTGACGGTCAATGCGTCGGCCTCCAGCGGCGAACCCGGAGTGAGCCAGGCCGCCGCGTACGCGTCCATGGTCGTTCCGATATCGCCGCGCTTCGCGTCGGCGATCACGATGAGGTCGCTCCTCCGCGCAGCATCCAGGACATCCTCGAGAGCCGCGAAGCCCGCCGAGCCGAAACGTTCAAAGAACGACACCTGCGGCTTCACAAATCCGACGCGACCAGCCGCGGCATTCACGGTGCGCATGCCGAACTGACGCACGCCAGACGCCGACTCGTCCAGTCCCCACGCGCGCAGAAGAGCGGCATGCGGATCGACACCGACGCAGAGCGGGCCGTATTCGGAGAGCGCGTGCCGGACGCGCTCACCGAATCGCGAACCGGTGTCCTCTTCGGTCACAGAGCCGCCTGCCGGTCGAGTGCGTACTCCTGCAGACTGCGCACATCGAAGCCGGTGTCGGCGGCGTCCATACCGCTCACCGCGGCGCCGAGCACGGCCATGGTCGTGAAAAGTGCTTTATCTGCCGCGACTGCCGCTGCCCGGATCTCGTATCCGTCGGCACGTGCTGCGCCGCCGGACGGCGTGTTCACCACGATGTCGACCTGGCCGTTGTTGATGAGATCGACGATGTTCTCGCCGCCGTCCTGCTGAGTCTCGCTGTACTTGGCGACCACGGTGACCGCGATGCCATTGCGAGAGAGGATCTCAGCGGTACCCTCGGTGGCAACGAGCGTGAACCCGAGCTGCTGCAGACGGTGGGCTGGCAGGATGACGGCGCGCTTGTCTGCGTCTGCGACCGAGATGAACACGGTGCCCGAGGTCGGCATGCCGCCGTATGCGGCAGCCTGGCTCTTCGCGAACGCGGTCGGGAAGTCCTTGTCGATTCCCATGACCTCGCCGGTGGAGCGCATCTCGGGGCCCAGAACCGAGTCGACGATCTTGCCGTCCTTGGTCCGGAAGCGCTTGAAGGGCAGCACTGCTTCCTTGACAGACACCGGTGCACCCAGCGGAACACGCGAGCCGTCGGATGCCGGGAGCATCCCCTCTTCCTTCAGCTCAGCGATCGTGGCGCCGACCATGATGCGGCTGGCGGCCTTGGCCATCGGTATCCCCAGGGCCTTCGACACGAACGGAACGGTGCGGCTGGCACGAGGGTTCGCCTCGATGACGTAGAGCACGCCGGCGCTGATGGCGAACTGCACGTTCAGCAGCCCGCGCACTCCCACGCCCTCGGCGATCGCGAGCGTCGCCACACGAATACGGTCGACGTCACTGCGGCCCAGTGAGATCGGCGGCAGGGTGCAGCTCGAGTCACCGGAGTGGATGCCGGCCTCTTCGAGGTGTTCCATGACTCCGCCGATGTACAGCTCCTCGCCGTCGTAGAGCGCGTCGACATCCAGCTCGATCGCGTCGTCGAGGAAGCGGTCGACCAGTAGCGGGGTGCCGGGGCCGACAATGACCTCGCCGGCGGTGCGCACGAAGTAGTCGCGCAGGCTCGGGGTGTCGTAGACGATCTCCATGCCGCGTCCGCCGAGCACGAAGCTCGGGCGCACGAGCACCGGGTAGCCGATGTCTTCTGCGATGGCCACCGCTTCGTCGACGTCGATCGCCGTGCCGTGACGCGGTGCGACGAGGTCAGCGCGACCCAGCAGCTGCGAGAAGAGCTCGCGCTCCTCTGCGATGTCGATGGCCTCGGGGCTCGTGCCGAGCACGGGGTATCCCGCAGCCTCGATGCCCTTCGCAAGGCCCAGGGGCGTCTGTCCGCCGAGCTGGCAGACGACGCCGAGGATCGTGCCGCTGGCGGCCTCTGCATCGAGCACCTCGAGGACGTCCTCGAGAGTCAGCGGCTCGAAATACAGCCGATCCGAGGTGTCGTAGTCGGTCGAGACGGTCTCGGGGTTGCAATTGACCATGACGGTCTCGTACCCGGCATCCGACAGCGCGAAGGATGCGTGCACGCACGAGTAGTCGAACTCGACGCCCTGACCGATGCGGTTCGGACCCGATCCGATGATGACGACCTTGGTGCGATCCGAGGGCGCGACCTCCGTCTCGAAGTCGTAGCTCGAGTAGTGATACGGCGTCAATGCCGGGAACTCGCCCGCGCACGTGTCGACCGTCTTGTACACCGGGCGGATGCCGAGTCCGTGGCGGACGCCGCGGACCTCAGCCTCGGTGATGCCGCGCAGCTGCGCGAGCTGGGCGTCGGAGAAGCCGTGCTCCTTCGCGTGGCGGATGATCTCGGCATCGAACTCGCCCGCGGTGCGGACAGTCTCTGCCACCTCGTTGATGAGGACCATCTGGTCGATGAACCACGGGTCGATCGCGGTCGCCTCGAACGCCTGCTCGATCGTCGCGCCCTTGCGCAGCGCCTGCTGCAGAACGACGATGCGGCCGTCCGTCGGGGTCTTCGAAATCTCGAGCAGTTCTTCGAGAGAACGGCTCTCTTCAGCCCAGTGGAAGCTCGAACCGCGCTTCTCGAGTGAACGCAGCGCCTTCTGCAGAGCAGTTGAGTAGTTGCGGCCGATCGCCATGGCCTCGCCGACGGACTTCATGGTCGTCGTCAGAGTCGCGTCTGCTGCCGGGAACTTCTCGAACGCGAAGCGCGGAACCTTCACTACGACGTAGTCGAGCGTCGGCTCGAAGCTCGCCGGCGTCACCCCGGTGATGTCGTTCGGAATCTCGTCGAGCGTGTAGCCCAGCGCGAGCTTGGCTGCGAGCTTGGCAATGGGGAATCCGGTCGCCTTCGATGCCAGTGCACTCGAACGCGAGACGCGCGGGTTCATCTCGATGACGATGATTCGGCCGTTGCTCGGGTCGACCGCGAACTGGATGTTGCAGCCACCGGTGTCGACGCCGACGGCGCGGATGATGTCGATGCCGATGTCACGCATCTTCTGGTATTCGCGGTCGGTGAGTGTGAGAGCCGGAGCGACCGTGATCGAGTCGCCGGTGTGCACGCCGACAGGGTCGACGTTCTCGATCGAGCAGACGACGACCGTGTTGTCGGCAGTGTCGCGCATGAGCTCGAGCTCGTACTCCTTCCAACCGAGGATCGATTCCTCGAGGAGCACTTCGGTGGTGGGTGAGTCGTGCAGACCTGCCCCGCCGATGCGGCGGAGGTCTTCCTCGTCGTAGGCGAAGCCCGAGCCGAGCCCGCCCATGGTGAAGCTCGGGCGCACGACCAGTGGGTAGCCGAGAGTCTCGGCGCCGGCAATGAGTTCATCCATGGTGTGGCAGATGACGGATGCTGCGACGTCTGCGCCCGCCTCGAGGACGAGCTCCTTGAAGATCTGGCGGTCTTCACCCTTGTTGATCGCCTCGAAGTTCGCGCCGATGAGCTCGATGTCGTACTTCTCGAGGATCCCGTGGTTGTGGAGCTCGATGGCCGCATTCAGCGCCGTCTGTCCGCCGAGGGTCGGGAGGATCGCGTCGGGCCTCTCCTTCGCGATGATCGTCTCGATGACCTGCCATGTGATGGGCTCGATGTAGGTCGCGTCTGCGAAGTCGGGGTCGGTCATGATCGTGGCGGGGTTGGAGTTCACGAGGATGACGCGTACGCCCTCTTCACGCAGCACGCGGCACGCCTGGGTGCCGGAGTAGTCGAATTCACAGGCCTGGCCGATGACGATCGGGCCGGAGCCGATGACGAGCACGGAGTTGATGTCGCTGCGCTTTGGCATTACTTGGCGCCCTTCTGCGTGGAGATGACCAGCTCTGCGAAGCGGTCGAAAAGATAGTTGGCGTCGTGCGGACCGGCTGCGGCCTCAGGGTGGTACTGCACCGAGAAGGCCGGGATCTCGAGGGCACGCAGCCCCTCGACGACGTTGTCGTTCAAGCCGATGTGGCTGACCTCCACCTTGCCGTAGCCGTTCGGGCTGTCGAAGGTGCCCTCCAGCGGCGCGTCCACAGCGAAGCCGTGGTTGTGTGCGGTGATCTCGATCTTGCCGGTGGTCTTGTCGAGCACGGGCTGATTGATGCCGCGGTGACCGAACGGCAGCTTGTAGGTGCCGAGGCCGAGCGCACGCCCGAGCAGCTGGTTGCCGAAGCAGATGCCGAAGAACGGCAGGCCCGCATCGAGCACGGCGCGAAGAATCGCGACGTGGTCATCGGATGCCGACGGGTCGCCTGGACCGTTCGAGTAGAAGACCGCAACGGGGTCGATTGCGCGAATGTCTTCGATTGTGGAGCTCTGCGGCAGCACATGGACCTCGAAACCGCGAGCGGCGAGATTGTCGATCGTGGCCTGCTTGACGCCGAGATCGAGCACTGCGAGGTTGCCGATGCGCTCCCCGATCGCGGTGGTGATGGTGGCGACGTCGACCGAGACCTGTGCGGAGAGGTTCTGGCCACTCATCTCCGGTGCTTCCTGCACGAGTCGAAGCTGTTCAGCGGCGTCGAGCGCGGCTGCTTGGCCCGAGAAGATGCCGCCGCGCATGGAACCGGCCGAACGGATGCGGCGAGTGACCGCACGAGTGTCGATCCCGCTGATGCCGACGATGCCGTCCTGAACGAGCACGTCGTCCAGTGAAGCGTTCGCACGCCAGTTGGAGACCACTCGTGAGGGGTCGCGCACGATGTAGCCGGCAACCCAGATACGGTGCGACTCGGCGTCTTCATCGTTCATCCCGGTGTTGCCGATGTGCGGCGCCGTCTGCAGAACGATCTGTCCTGCGTAGGACGGGTCGGTGATGGTCTCCTGGTAGCCCGACATCCCCGTGGCGAAGACGACTTCGCCGAGGGTCGTGCCGACCGCGCCGTATGCGCGGCCTGCGTAGCGGGTGCCGTCTTCGAGAACGAGAACGGCGGGTATCAATGCGTGTGAGCTGGTCAAGACGTGGCTCCTGAGTCGTGTGCGGGGGTGAGCCGCTGCAGTTCTGAGATAAGAGTGTCTGGGGTGCTGGTGGCACTGCGCAGATAGGAATCGACCACGGTGTCGGCGTCCGCGCGCCACGCGATTCGGACGAGGCCGCCAGGCTCGACCACACGATCGATGGTGACGGTGGCTCGGTCGACCCCGTAGAGCCTGTCCTTCGGGAGGAAGACTGTCGGCGATCCGTCCAGGCACAGGGCGATCCCGCGGTCTGTCACCGCGAGTTCGCCGCGGGCGCGGTAGGCCAGCGGCGTTATCGCGAGTCGCTCGAGCGGCTGGTCGTGACGCGTTGTCGACACATACAGCACTTCGTAGCGGCTGGTGATCTCGGCGTGCTCTGGCACCCCGAGCGGGGCCGTGTAGATCGAGTCTCGCCGCAACCGTCGCCGCCAGGCGAACAGCATTGCAATCAGCGCGATGACGGCGAGGGCGATCGTGATGGCGACGGCGATATCGCGCATGCTCATCGGTTCAGCTCCGGCACGACTTCGCCATCTGCCACAGTGACGACGCCGTGGTGGATCGTCCACTGCACGCGACCTGGGAGTTCACGGCCCAGGTACGGCGAGTTCTGGCTGCGTCCATGCAGATCCGCAGCGGTGAACTCCCCCGCGACGCTCTGGTCATACAGCGTGATCTGGGCCGGCTGTCCCACCGCGAGCGGCGTGCCGTGTCCGGAGATCATTCCGATGCGTGCGGGCGCGGCGCTCATCACGCGTGCGACATCAGCCCAGTCGAGCTGACCTGTCTGCACCATCGCCTGGTGCACGACCCGAAGGGCGCTCTCCAGACCGACCATGCCGTTGGCCGCCGCCTGCCATTCGCAGGCCTTGTTCTCGGAAGGGTGCGGTGCGTGGTCGGTCGCGACGATGTCGATGGTTCCGTCGGCGAGTCCTTCGCGCACGGCGAGCACATCTTCTTCGCGGCGCAGCGGCGGGTTCACCTTGTAGCGTGCGTCGTATCCGCGAACGAGCTCATCCGTCAGCAACAGGTGGTGCGGGGTCACTTCAGCCGTGACGTTGACGCCCCGCTTCTTCGCCCAGCGAATGATGTCGACCGATCCGGCGGTCGAGAGGTGACAGACGTGCAACCGGGAGCCGACGTGCTCGGCGAGGAGCACGTCGCGAGCGATGATCGACTCCTCGGCGACGGCTGGCCAACCGGTGAGACCGAGCTCAGCTGACACGGTGCCCTCGTTCATCTGGGCGCCCTCGGTGAGTCGAGGGTCTTGCGCGTGCTGAGCGATCACGCCGCCGAAGGACTTCACGTACTCCAGCGCACGGCGCATGATCAGTGGATCGAAGACGCAGAACCCGTCATCGCTGAACACCCGCACCTTGGCGCGCGAATTCGCCATGGCTCCGAGCTCGGCGAGGCGTTCGCCCCTCTGCCCGATGGTCACGGCGCCGATCGGCTGCACTGTGGCGTAACCAGCTGCTTCGCCGAGCGCGAGCTCCTGCTCGACGACGCCGGCTGAATCGGCGACCGGCTCAGTGTTGGGCATGGCGAAGACAGCGGTGAATCCACCGGCTGCAGCGGCCCTGGTGCCGGTCAGGATGGTTTCGGATGCTTCGTAGCCCGGCTCGCGCAGGTGCGTGTGCAGATCGACAAGACCCGGCAGTGCGACGAGTCCGTCGGCGTCGATGACACGAGCGCCGTCGCGGCTGACGCCGGTGCCGAGCTCGGTGATGATTCCGTCTTCGACGCGGATATCTGCGGCGTTCTCGCCGAGCATCCGAGCTCCGGTGATCACGAGGGTCTCGCTCACAGGTCTCTCCCTCGTTCCTCGATACGTTCTCCTGCCAGCAGCAGGTACAGCACAGCCATCCGCACGGACACACCATTGGTGACCTGCTCGAGTACGGTCGAGCGCGGTGAATCCGCAGCTTCGGACGAGATCTCGAGCCCACGGTTCATCGGTCCGGGGTGCATCACAATGCTATCGTCCGGAAGGGCCGCCGCGCGCACGGCGTCCAATCCCCACGTGCGGGAATACTCCCGCTCACTGGGGAAATATGCTGCGTTCATCCTTTCGAGCTGGATGCGCAGCATCATGACGGCATCCGGGCCATCGGCAAGGGCATCGTCGAGCGAGTATTTCACCTGAACCGGCCACTCCGAGATGTTCTGCGGGATCAGCGTCGGCGGGGAGACCAGAGTCACTTCAGCACCGAGAGTGGCGAGCAGCCAGACGTTCGACCGGGCGACACGGGAGTGCAGCACATCGCCGACGATCACGACCCGCACACCAGACAGGTCGCGCCCGCGGCTCTCTGCGCCGAATCGACGCTTGCGGATTGTGAAGGCATCCAGCAGAGCCTGCGTCGGATGCTCGTGGGTACCGTCGCCGGCGTTCACGACGCCAGCGGAGATCCACCCGCTCGTCGCGAGCGTGCGCGGAGCTCCGGAGGCCGAGTGGCGGATGACCACGGCATCCGCTCCCATCGCCTGCAGCGTCTGTGCGGTGTCCTTCAGGCTCTCGCCCTTGGAGACGCTTGACCCCTTCGCCGCGAAGTTGATGACATCGGCCGAGAGGCGCTTGGCTGCTGCTTCGAAGGAGATGCGCGTGCGCGTGGAGTCCTCGAAGAAGAGGTTCACGACCGTCTTGCCGCGAAGCGTGGGGAGCTTCTTGACTTCGCGGGACTGCGTGTCCGACATGTCTTCGGCGACGTCGAGGATGCGCAGCGCGGTGGTGCGATCGAGTGTCTTGGTGTCGAGAAGGTGTCTCATTCGCCGATCGTCACCTCATCGATGCCGTCGTTCTCGCTGAGACGGACGTTGACGCGCTCGGTGCGTGCCGACGGAATGTTCTTGCCGACGAAGTCAGGGCGGATCGGCAGCTCGCGGTGGCCGCGATCGACGAGGATGGCCAGACGCACCACCGCGGGTCGTCCGATCGACTGAATGGCATCAAGGGCGGCACGGATGCTGCGCCCGGAGAAGAGCACATCGTCGACAAGGACGACAGTTCTCCCGTCGATGCCGCCGGAGGGGATCTCGGTGGGCTGCGGAGACCGCGTCGGATGCTGCGCGAGGTCATCCCGGAACAGCGTGACGTCGAGAGATCCGACGGGAATCTCGGTCTGCGTAATCGAAGTGATCAGCGCTCCCAGACGCGCAGCCAGAGCGACGCCGCGCGTGGGGATGCCCAACAGCACCAGATCGGCCGGGCCCTTGTTCGACTCGAGGATCTCATGGGCGATGCGGGTCAGAGCCCGCGAGATATCGGCTTGCTGCAGCACAGTGCGTGCGTTCATCAGCCGCTCCCTTCTCCGCCTCTCTGGACGGTGTTAAAGGTTGCTTGCGCTGCCCATTCTACCGGTTTCGGTTGCCCCGCCGCACACGCTGGTGCCACGCTGTGGGCATGAGCGATGACGCTGACCCCGCACCTGTGGCCCGGCGTGCGCGGGTGGATACGGTCGACGCGACGGATTCGATGCCGTTCAGCCGTGGTGTCTCACTCTTCGACGCGGTCTATGGCTTCGCCATGACGCTCCTGATCGCAAACGTCGATCCCCCGCCGGAAGAGGCGTGGGAGAGTCTCGATGCGCTGATGGCATCCGGGGCATCGACCCAGTTCCTGGGCTTCGCGTTGAGTTTCGTCGTCATCGCCGTCGTCTGGCGCGCCAACGTCCGGCTCATGCGCCGACTCTCAGGCATGGACGGTCCGGTCACAGCGCTGAATCTGCTGACGACAGCCCTCGTGATCATCATCGCCTTCACGACACAGGGCATCAGCGACCCGGTGACGACCGAGCTCGCCCTGCCCACAGCGCTGTATGCGCTGAACATCGCCGCGGTCTCATCGTCGCAGGTCCTCATGTATCAGGTAGCCCGTGCGCGCGGGCTCGAGGATCCGCGCCGCACGAACCGCCAGAACCGTTTCGAGCTTCTCGCGGCTCTCACCACCCCTGTGGTGTTCCTCGCATCGGTTCCGGTTGCGCTATTCGTCGATGCGAACACCGCCAAACTGACCTGGTTGATCCTCGTCGTACTGAACCCGCTCGCGGGAATCTTCGTTCAGCGCAGGACGGCGGATGACCGCTGAGTCTCAGGCGTCCAGCCGCAGTGCGTCCTCGGTGACCGGACAGTGCTCGGCGCGGATCTCGTGACCGGTGGTCGTCAGGCACTTGCCCGTCTTCAGATCCCACTTCCAGTCGTGCATGCTGCACGTGAGAACGCCGTCTTCGTCGACCTTTCCGGTCTTCGTCAGGTCAGCGCGCAGGTGCGGGCAACGACGCTGCACGACCCAATCGCCGACTTGGGCATCCTCAGTCTGGTCGGTCTGCTCGGAGTACCAGTTCTCGACGTACTCGATGCGATCCACCGACAGGCACTTGAGGAACGTGGTGAGGAACTCGTTGAACTTGCCGCTTCGTCCCACCGAGAACTGCATCGACAGGAAGATCGAGTTGGACCAGTCGATCTCGTGGTCCCGGATGTTCGTGGAGACGAGGTCAGCGGGGAGCGTGTACCAGTAGATGCACTCCTCCCCCGCGTATTCACGCACCTTGGCCTTGGGGAAGTCGACGACCATATCGAGGTCGCCGATGCGGAATCGCACGCAGCCGCCCACACCGAGACGGATGGTGCGGGACTTCTTCAGCAGCGGCTCCCACCATGCCTTGAGCGCGGCAAGGATCTCTCCTGCCGGCAGCGGTTCGGCGCGCTCTGCGACTTCATCGCGGATCTCCTGCTGGCGACTGGCGCGCTGAGCCTCCAGGTAGGTCCACTTGTCGTCGAAGATGCTGTCGATCTCGTCCTGCGTGTACAGCGTCTGCTCGATCGAGACCAGTTCACGGTTCTCGAGCGTCACGACGGTTCCCGGAACGAACAGGCGTCCGTCGTACTGCGGGGCAAGCTCGTTCATGTGCGTGATGAACTGCTTCTGATCGGTGAAGATCGAATCGTCGTTCTGGCCGTAGCCGTTGTACTGGAACAACTCATCGCGCAGGAACATCGGCGGGCCTGCCATCGGGAACACCACCGGCGCATCGACCTTCTCGACGTAGTACATCGCGCGCTTGTTCTGCGCATCGCGCTTGAGGCGTGCGAAGTTCTGCTTGGCGTCCTGCGGGAGGTCGTAGACCATCGGCCACCAGATGGCTCCGGAGGTCTGAGTGAAGTACGCGTCGGGCTTGCCGAAGCTCAGAAGCCGCTCGAGATCGAGAGGGTGCGAGTCGTTCTGGTTGAGAATCGAAGCGGTGCCGTCATCAACGCTGAGCGATGAGTCGCCGATCGGACCGTCGCTGGGCGCGCGCAGTGGCGTGATCATGATCTTCAGCTCGCCGCGTTCGATCACTTCTCCGGCTGGTGCGTAGGTGATGTTGGTGTAGCCCAGAGCCCGAATGTCCTGCTCGAGGTCATCGATGGGGTACTCCGGCAGCAGGACTTCGATGTCGCGGCGGATGAAACGCTGCAGAAGCTTCGGGTCGAAGTGATCGCGGTGCCGGTGGGAGATGTACAGGAAGTCGGCTTCACGGCCGAGTCTCTCCCAGTCGAGCCCACGGTTGTCAGGGAAGGGGAACCAGGAGCCGAAGAACGACGGGCCCACGACGGGGTCGCAGATGATGTTTCCGCCGAGTGTCTCGATGAACATCCCGGCGTGGCCGAGTCCTGTGATCCGCATTGCGCTCCTCCTGCTGTGGACACCACGATTCTACCTGTGGGGCCCTTGGCGCCGACCCAGCGGGGCCGGGTAAATGCCCTACCCCTCGAACAGCCCGCGGATGTCGTCGGCTGTCAGCGATTGCGCGAAAAGCGCCTCATCGTCCATCACCGCGGTGAACAGGCGGGCTTTGCGTTGTTGAAGGGCCAGCACCTTCTCTTCGATCGTGCCCGTGGAGATCATCCGATAGACCATGACGGGCCTGTGCTGGCCGATGCGATGCGTGCGATCTATGGCCTGCGCTTCTGCCGCAGGGTTCCACCAGGGATCGAGCATGAAGACGTAGTCGGCCTCTGTGAGCGTGAGACCGAACCCGCCTGATTTGAGGCTGATGAGGAAGACCGGCTGTTCGCCCTTGCGGAACCCGTCGATCACCTGGCGACGATTGCGGGTAGAGCCATCGAGATATGCGAACGGGATGCCAGCCTGCTGCAGCCGGTCCGCGGCAATCTTGAGGAATGAGGTGAACTGGCTGAAGACCAGCGCGCGATGCCCCTCGGCGTGCAACTCGATCACCCGCTCGATGAGGGTGTCGATCTTTCGGGAGCCGACATGCGCATCTGCTTCGTCGACTAGTCCGGGAGCCAGGCTGAGCATGCGCAGCATCGTGAGAGAGCGGAATACGATGAACCTGTTCCGATCAAGGTCCTGCAGAAGCCCGAGCACCTTCTGCCGCTCGCGCTGCAGCACGGTGTCGTACAGCACGCGATGCGGAGCGCTGAGCTCAACGTGCAGCAGCTGCTCCTGCTTCTCCGGGAGGTCGGTGGCCACAAGCTCCTTGGTGCGGCGCAGCATCAGAGGCCGAATGCGGCGGCGCAACCGCTCGAGCCGTCGCTGGCGGTACTCGCTGCCCTCTTCGTTCTCGGGCACTTTGCCCTTCTCGATCGGCTGGATGTAGTCCTGACGAAACTTTCGGGCGGAGGCGAACAGCCCGGGAGCGGTGAGCTTCAGCAGCGCCCACAGGTCGCTGAGACTGTTCTCCATCGGCGTTCCGGTCACGGCGAACGTCACGCGCGCGGGGATGGATGCCACCGCTCTGTGCTGTTTCGTCGACGCGTTCTTCACGAACTGTGCTTCATCGAGCACGAGCACAGCCCACTCGGTCGACGCGTACTCTTCGGCGTCGAGTCGCACGAGCGTGTAGGACGTGACCACGATGTCGACCTCGCGGGCGAGCTCTTCGACTGACGAACGGCGTCGCGCCAGTGTGCCGTCGACCACGTGCACGCTCAGCGATGGGGCGAACCTCGCCGCCTCGTCTTGCCAGGTTGCCTGCACCGAGGTCGGCGCGACGACGAGAAACGGTCGCTTCTCCCCCGTTGCGCGTGCGTGCAGCATCAGGGTGAGCAGCTGGATCGTCTTCCCAAGGCCCATGTCATCGGCGAGGATGCCGCCGAGGTGGTGCTCCCAGAGAAAAGCAAGCCAGTCGAAACCGGCCTTCTGATATGTGCGGAGCTCGGCCTTCAGCGAATCGGGAAGCGCGGTGGGGGGCACCCCGGTCGCGTCGCGCAGCCCCTCGGCAGTCGCGCGCCACGTCGTGGCCGGAATCGCTTCGTCAGCGAGGTCCTCGAACTCTTCCCAGAGGTCGGTCTGGTACCGGCTGATGCGCGGCGCCGTCTCCCACTCGGTGAGATCAGTCGCCTCATCGATGAGCTCCCGCAGCGCATCAAGCGCCGGATGCGCGAGTGAGAAATAGCTGCCGTCGATCAGCAGCAGCTTCGTGCGCCGCATGCTCAGGGCAGTGAACAGCGGCGCGAACGGGATGCTGCGGCCATCGATCCTGACGAGGATTCCGAGGTCGAACCAGTCCGGATCAGCGCTCTCCACCGTGGAGACCGTGATCTCGGGCGCCCCGCTGAGCTCGTGATAGTTCTTCGCTCTGCCTGTCCGCACCACCGATACGCCCTGCTCCTGCAGCCCCGGCACGATGTGCGTGGCGAACTCAGCGGCATCGACATCGTGCAACGTGCCGGTGGCCTGGAACTGCACGCCAGTGACGCGCTCCCAGATCTTCTCGAGCGCGTCGCGGCCGGATTGTTCGCGCACGTCGTCGCGCACGGCGTCGGAGGTCGCAGTGAGCGGATACCTGCCGTATCCCTGGTAGGTCCACTCGAATGCGTAGTCGATTCGGTCCCGCGGGTGGTGCGCCACCACGAGGGTCGGAGCCGGCACCGGCATGACCGGAAGCTCTACTGCCCCGACCGTGTGCACCGGTACACGTCGCGCGAGCGCGGGGTACGCATCGTGAAGGAAAGCGCCCTCCTCTGCGGCAGGAACGACGAGTGTCGACCGCGCGGTAAGCAGCGCGTGAACGACGGGGCTCAGCGGTACCTCCGCAAGGGTCACGGTCGCTCTGCTGCCGGTTGGTTCGACGACGTAGATGCCGGTGTGTCCGATCGTGCGCACATGCGCAGCATCCGCGGGTCGATCGTCAAGAACGACATCGGCGGTGATCGAAAGATCTTCGCCGATGCGCTCGACTTGCGCTGCGACGGAGCCCGTGGAGGCGACCCCCACCTGGAAGCTCTTCTGAGCGGACACGAGTGGAATGCCCAGCCCGGCCGCCGCACGCAGGTGCGGCCAGAGCAGAGCCGACTGCACATGATCGAGCATGAGCCAGTCTCCCGCCGTTCCAGACAGCAGCGACTCGCGGGCGATGCTCAGGAGGTCGGCGAACCAGCGCAGTTGTTCGGGCCGGAACTGCGAACCTGGACGTCGGATCGCATCCCAGGAGGCCTGTCCCTGGATCCAGGCGCCCGTGGACTGGCTGCGCATGAGCGGACGCATTCCGAGCAGAAGCTCACCCCCGCCTTTGACGACGTCACGCACGGTCGCGGTGCGCATCGGACGCGGTGCCCACTGATGCACGCCCTTGTCTTCGCGATGGCGCACCTCGATACCGAGCGCCAACGAGGCAGCGTTGGAGGCTGGAGGTGAGGATTCGAGCAGGGTCCGCCAGCTCGGCTGACCGGGAACCTCTGAACCCGTGGCAGTCACAGTGGCAGGTGGCGAAGCCTCGACCTGGGCGTTGCTCACCAGGACGGTCGCGACGATGTGCTTGCAACCCGAGCGCACAGGGCAGTTGCAGGACGTCGATGCGACCGCCGCGGTCTCACGACCCGGTGTGACACGGATGACACAGTGATAGTCGGATTGCGCGGAGCCGCGCACGTCCGCTGAGAGCACCGAGAAGTCGTCGTTCCATCGGGAACGGTGCACCATGCCGTCGCGGGCATACGCGCGCCCACGATCGAAGCTGCCGGCGTCCGTGAACCGCCGCAGCGCAGACAGATCTATCAGCGGTGCGGGCATACCGGGATCCTCCCGCGAACCACCGACAACCTGTCAGTCAGCTTGCGCGTGCGACTCTGGCGAGCACTCCGTGCACGAATGCACCGGAGTCATCAGTGGAGAACTCCTTGGCGAGCTCGACGGCCTCATCGATCGCGACGGCGGTCGGCACCTCGTCGTTGTAGAGGATCTCCCACGCGCCCATCCGCAGCAGCGCACGGTCAACAGCCGGCATGCGCTCGAGCTTCCAGTCGCGACTGTGGGTCACGATGCTCTCATCGATGTCATCACGGTGATCGATGATTCCGTCGATGATCTCGCGAGCGTACAGCCAAGAGGCCTCACGAGCGGGCTCGCTCGCTGCTCGCTTGGCCTCCGCCGCGAGCGTGACAGCGATCTCGTCTCCGCGGACATCCGAGGAGAAGAGAATGTCGAGTGCGCGCTTGCGCGCCTTCGTCCGAGCGCTCACGCCTTACTTCTCGCGGCCGAGGTAGTCGCCCGTGCGAGTGTCGACCTTGATCTTGGTGCCCGTCTCGACGAACAGCGGCACCTGCATCTCGTAGCCGGTCTCGACGGTTGCGGGCTTGGTGCCCGCGGACGAGCGGTCGCCCTGGAGGCCGGGCTCGGAGTAGGTCACCTCGAGGATGACGGACGTCGGCAACTCGATGTACAGCGGGTTGCCGTTGTTGAGCGCGATCGTGACCTGAGTGTTCTCGAGGAGGAAGTTCTTCGCGTCGCCGACGACGACATCGCTCAGCGTGAGCTGATCGAAGTCGGTCGTGTCCATGAACACATAGCCGTCGCCATCGGCATAGAGGTACGTGAAGTCACGACGGTCGACGTTCTCGATGTCGACCTTTGCGCCGGCGTTGAAGGTCTTGTCGTTGGTGCGTCCGGTGACGACGTTCTTCAGCTTGGTGCGCACGAACGCGCCGCCCTTGCCGGGCTTGACGTGCTGGAACTCCACAACGGTCCAGAGCTGTCCGTCGAGATTGAGGACGACGCCGTTCTTGATGTCTGCGGTGGATGCCATTCGAGAGAGTTCCGTTTCGTATGCGGGGTGACCAAAGTGTGGTCGACTGTCGATTCTACGGGATGAGTGGAGCAAGCCGTGCGACGGCGGTCGCGTATCCCGCCACGCCCTCGCCGATCACTCGGACGGCGGCGACATCGTGCAGGTACGAGAAACGTCGGAATTCCTCTCGTGCATTGACGTCCGAGATGTGCACTTCAGCGAACGGCAACGACACTCCCGTGAGCGCATCGCGCAGTGCCACGGAGGTGTGCGTCAGCCCCCCAGGGTTGATAACGATGCCTGCGCAGTCTTCGCGCGCCGCGTGGATGGCGTCGATGAGCACGCCCTCGTGATTGCTCTGGATCGTGCGCAGGTCGAAACCGGCCTGCGCCGCGGCATCCGACGTGATCTTCTCGACGTCGGCGAGTGTCGAGGTGCCGTAGGTGGCGGGATCCCGGATGCCGAGGAGGTTCAGGTTCGGCCCGTTGACGAGCAGCAGGCGCCGGGTCATGCGCCGATCTCCTGATACGCGGCGAACAGCAGCGACTCGTCTGGCGCCTGCAGCACTGTCGGCTTGGCGATGTCGGAGAGGACGATGAAGCGCAGCATCCCGCCACGGCTCTTCTTGTCGCGCTGCATGGACGCCAGCAGTTGAGACCAGGCGCCGGCGCGGTACGTGGTCGGCAGCCCCAGGGACTCGAAGATCGAGCGGTGCCGATCGACCGCGGCATCCGAGAGCCGCCCTGCAAGACGGGAGAGCTCTGCCGCGTACATCATGCCGATCGAGATCGCCGCGCCATGTCGCCACTGATAGCGCTCCGCGTGCTCGATGGCGTGTCCGAGCGTGTGTCCGTAGTTGAGGATCTCCCGCTGACCTGCTTCGCGGAAGTCCTCCGAGACCACCGTCGCCTTCATCTGGATCGCGAGCTCGACCGTGCGACGGAACTCATCGGTTGTCGTGTCGACTGCGCGGGAAGGATCCGCTTCGATGATGTCGAGGATCTCCGGCGCCCAGATGAAACCGGCCTTGACCACTTCGGCATAGCCTGCGGTCGCCTCGTTGGCACTGAGGCTGCCGAGCTCATCGAGGTCGCCGATGACCGCACGCGGCGCCCAGAATGCGCCGACGAGGTTCTTGCCCTCCGCGGTGTTCACGCCGGTCTTGCCGCCGACCGACGCATCGACCAGTCCCAGCACCGTGGTGGGGATCTGTACGACCTGCACGCCGCGCAGCCAGGTTGCCGCGACGAAGCCTGCCAGGTCTGTGACCGATCCGCCGCCGTAGCCGATCACCGCATCGGTGCGGGTGAAGTCGGACTGGCCCATGACCTGCCAGCAGAATGCGGCGACCTCGATGCGCTTGCCCTGCTCTGCGTCTGGCACCTCGGCGAGCATCACTTCGCGTCCCGCATTCGCGGTATCAGCCAGTAGCCGGTCCCGAAGCTCCGCAGCGCGCGCGGCAAGCGTCGGAGGATGAACGATGAGGATCTTGCGGACCGCCGGGTCCAGAGCGCTCGAGACCTGATCGAGGATGCTCCGACCGACAGTGATGTCGTAGGACGCCTGGCCGGTCACATTGATCGTGGTGCTGCTCATGATTGCTCTCTCCTCCATGCCGCGATCTCACTGGCGATGCGCTGCATCGGCCTATGAGAAGTGTCGAAGGTCGCATTCGCGACCTCGTCGTACCAGCCACGGCGCTGTTCGTAGATCTTCTTCCAACGGACGAGCGGGTCGTTATCACCTGCGAGAAGCGGTCGTCCGCTGCCGCGGACCCGCTGCGCGACAGCATCAGCGGTGACATCGAGAAAGACGACCGGGTGCTGCTGCAGGAGTTCACGCGTCTGCGGGCTCACCACCGCGCCTCCCCCCAGCGAGATGACACCGCCCTCTTGGAGGGCCGCTGCCACCGCTCGGCGTTCGAGCTCACGGAACTGCTCCTCACCGCGTGCGGTGAAGATCTCTGCGATCGCGCCATGCTCAGACGCGATCCGCTTGTCCGTGTCGATGAAAGCCACCCCGAGATGCTTGGCCACCCGGCGACCGACGCTGGTCTTGCCGGCGCCCATGGGGCCTACGAGCACAAGCGTCAGCGGGTCAGAGCTGCTCATCGTGAGCGATCAGAGCTACCTCCGACGCGGGCGCCGTACGCAGCTCAGCGGGGATCGCGTCGAGGTAGCTCTCGAGGTTGCGGCGCGTCTCACGGATACTGTCGCCTCCGAACTTCTCGAGCACGGCGCGCGCGAGTTCGACGGCGACCATCGCTTCAGCGACGACGCCAGCGGCCGGAACTGCGCAGACATCTGAACGCTGGTGATGTGCGTTCGCCGCCTCGCCGGTTGCGGTGTCGATCGTGCGCAGTGCGTGCGGGACGGTCGCGATCGGCTTCATGCCGGCTCGGACGCGCAGCACCGTGCCGGTGGACATACCGCCCTCTGTACCGCCGGCGCGATCGGATGCGCGAGTGATGCCGTCGTCGGTGACGAAGAGCTCATCATGCGCAGCAGAGCCGCGACGACGCGTCGTCTCGAAGCCGTCGCCGACCTCGACGCCCTTGATCGCCTGAATGCTCATGAGCGCCTGTGCGAGACGTGCGTCCAGGCGACGGTCCCAGTGCACGTGCGAGCCGAGCCCAGGAGGCAGTCCGTAGGCGAGCACCTCGACGATGCCGCCGAGCGTGTCGCCGGCCTTGCGAGCGTCATCGACTTCTTCGACCATCCGCGCGGAGGTCGCGCTGTCGAAGCACCGCAGCGGATCAGCATCGAGAGCATCGACATCGTCAGGGGTCGGCAGAGCTGCGTCTTCCGGCGAACGCACCGGACCGATCGACAGGGTGTGGCTGACCAGTCGGATCCCCAGCTCGCTCAGGAAAGACCGCGCGACAGCGCCCAGCGCGACACGCGCAGCGGTCTCACGAGCACTCGCCCGCTCGAGGATCGGGCGCGCCTCGTCGAAGTCATACTTCTGCATACCGACGAGGTCCGCGTGCCCGGGCCTGGGCCTTGTGAGCGGGGCTGAGCGACCACGTGACTTTTCGGTGATCTCGATGGGCTCGGGGTTCATGACCTCGATCCACTTCGGCCACTCCGTGTTGCCGATGCGCAGCGCGATCGGGCTCCCGAGTGTCTTGCCGTGGCGGACACCGCCGGAGATGGTCAGTTCGTCCTGCTCGAACTTCATCCGCGAGCCGCGGCCGTAGCCCAGCTTTCGACGGGCGAGGTCGGCCTGGATCGCCTCAGAGGAGATCGGGACGCCGGAGGGCAGACCCTCCATGACGGCGATGAGTTCGGGGCCGTGCGATTCGCCGGCTGTGAGCACGCGGAGCATTGCTCTAGTCTCCCACGTACGCCGATCGCATTTCGTCACGCACTCGTGCTTCGTCATCAAGCGGGTGCAGCGGGTCGCTGTGCAGGAACACCCGCACCTGGCGAACCGCCTGATGCAGCAGCATCTCGGAGCCGGAGACGACCCGTCCGCCGTGCCATGCGTCGGCCAATGCAGAGGGCCATGGCTCGTACGCCACCTCGAAGAGATCGCCGCCGGATTCTGCGAGTGCGGCGCTCACGGATGCATCAAGAACAGTGCCAGAGGGCAGGGTCGCGATCGTCAGATCCACCAGTGCTCCGCTGGCGTCGAGCTCGGTGACGTCGACCCGCATGCCGAGCCGCTCCCCCAAGGCCCAGAGTCCTTCTGCGCGCTCGGGCCGTCGTGCGCGCACCTCTACTCGGGATGCGCCGCATTCGGATGCCGCGACGAGGGCGGATGCGGCAGTGGCCCCGGCGCCCAGAATACGCACGGCAGCGAAATCTTCGATTCCGTTCTCTGCCAACGCATCGATGATGCCGCCGACATCGGTGTTGAATCCTTGCGGCTCTGAGCCCAGCAGCATCGTGTTCACTGCACCGGTCAGTTCGGCGTGGCGGTCGCGCGAAGAGGTTGCGGCAAATGCTGCATCTTTCAGCGGCATCGTAAGAGACAGGCCTCGCCAGGTCTCATCGAGTGCGCCCAATTCGCCGCTGAAGCTCTCGGCGCTCACGCGCCTTCGCCCGTACTGCCAGTCCAGCCCGAGCGCGCGGTAGGCCGCGGTGTGAAGTGCCGGCGATCTGCTGTGCTCGATCGGATCGCCCCAGACCTCGAGACGGTGACGCGTCATGGCGTCAGCATCCCTGGTCGGGGTTCGCCTGACACCACTGCTGCCAGACCTTGATGGCGGCCTGGTGCTCTTCGTAGGTCGTGGAGAAGACGGTCTCGCCAGTCTGCGGGTTGATCGTCACGAAATACAGCCATGGGCCGTCTGACGGATGCATCGCAGCCTCGATGGCCGCGTCGCTCGGGCTGGCGATGGGGCCGATCGGCAGTCCTTCATGGACGTAGGTGTTCCACGGGTTGTCATCGAACTGCGCCTCCTCAGAGGTGCTCAGAACGCCCGCGTGCAATTCGCCGTAGCCGTACTGCGAGGTGGAGTCCATCTGCAACTTCATTCCGTCGTCGAGACGGTTCTGAATGACGCGTGAGACCTTGGCGAAGTCATCCGTTCGACCTTCTCGCTGGATGATTGATGCGATGGTGAGGATCCGCTGCTCGTCGCCTGGGGCCACACCAGCCGCACTGAGCGACTCGCGGGTGCGATCGACCATGCGGGCGATCACCTGAGTGGCCGTCGCTTCCGGATCGAAGGTGTACACGGCGGGGAAGAGCCAGCCTTCGAGATCCGCTGCTGCCACGTCATAGACGCTGGGGTCGGCGACCGCGGCCTGCAGCTCTTCGAGAGGAATGCCTACGCCCTCGGAGATGAGCGGAAGGGAGGACTCCACGGTGCCGCCCTCTGCGATAGCCACGGTGTTCTCGGACTTGTTGGCAGGATCCTGGAGAGCTTCGAGAGCGGCCGCTGACGTCATCTTCTGCTGCAGGGTGTACACGCCGGGGTAGAAGGTGAATGCGATGTTCTCATCGACCAGGTAGTCATAGAAGACACCATCGGTCCGCGTCACGCCTGCCTCGTACAGCGCGGTCGAAACGTTGGATCCGGTGTCGCCCTCGCGAATCGTGACGGCCGCTTCGCCGGTGGCGAGCCCGGCCTCCCAGTCTGCGGGAGGCCCCCATCCCATGACGTCGCTGATCTGATCACCGTAGGTGTTCATCACCCAGAAACCCGCGCCGACTGCGCCGCCGATCAGTGCCAAAACGATGACCAGCGCAACGAGACAGCCCGTGCGCCGCTTCTTGCGCCGCCTGCCACCGGAGCCGGTGCCGTCATCATCGTCGGCAGCGAAGAGGTCATCGAGCGTGGCTGCGGGCTTGTCCCCTGCCGTTGGAGTGGGAACGGGGGCATTCTCCGCGGGAAGCGCGTCATCGGAATCCGCCTGTGGAGCGACAGAGCCATTCTCAACATGTGAGGCCCTGCGAGCCTGCTGCGTCTGCTCGCGCATCGCTCGGCGCGAGCCGGGCGTGGGGGGTGAGGAGTTCACTGCCGGCGCCTGATGAAGCGGCTCAGGAAGATTCGCGAACAGATCATCAGACAGACTCTGCGATTCCTGCTCGCGCTGCTCTCGTTCAGGCATGCTCAGATGGGCTCCTCAGATCGCGGAACCAGAACACCCGCCGGGCTGCCGGTGCTCTTCTCCGTGTCGATCGCGTGCTGCAGCAGAACCACCGCGGCGACCTGATCGACAATGCTACGAGAATTTCGCTGTGTTCTGCCAGATGAGCGCAGTGCGGCGTGTGCGGACACCGTGCTCAGACGCTCATCCATCAGCCGTACCGGGATCGATGTCAGCTCCTGCAGCGCCGCGGCGAACTCGCGGGCGTCCGCAGTGGACGGCGTTTCCGCACCCTGCATGTTTACCGGCAGACCGACAACGAACTCCAACGGCTCGTACTCTCTCGCGATCTCTGCGATGCGGGCGAGCGAAGAGTCCGAACGAGGCACCGTCTCGACGGGGACGGCGAGCATCCCGTCGGGGTCGCACCGCGAGATTCCGACGCGGGCTTTACCGACATCGACACCGAGACGCACGCCCCGACGAAAACCGGTCACGCGCTGCGCAGGTCGGTCGTGATGGCCTCGAGTGCGGCGCTAAGGGATGCCGCATCTGTACCGCCGCCCTGGGCGACGTCGTCACGCCCGCCGCCACCGCCACCGAGCACGGATGCTGCGCGTTTGGCGAGCACACCCGCCTTGGCACCGGCTGCACGGGCAGCCTCGTTGGTGGCTACGACGACGATCGGCCGTCCTCCGGCGATACCGCCGAGTGCGACGACCGCGGCGTCTGCGCCGAGACGCTCGCGCACGCTCAGCGCGAGACCGCGAACGTCGTCGCCGGAAGCGACTTCACCCACCGACACCGCAGCGACACGGTACGCGCCCACGCGCTGGGCGGACTCGGCGATCGCCGGGACCCGACCCTCGCGCTCCTTCGCCTCGAACTGCGCAATGCGCTTCTCTGCGGCCTTCAGATTCGCGGCGATCTCGGCGATGCGTTCCGGCAGCTGCTCGCGAGGGGTCTTCAGCGACGAAGTCAGCTGTGAGACGATTGCGCGCTCTGCAGCCAGCTCGCGGAATGCGTCCTGACCGACCAGAGCCTCGATGCGACGGTTGGATGCGCCGACGGACGACTCCCCAACCAGGCTGACGATGCCGATCTCAGAGCTGGACGACACATGCGTGCCCGCACACAGCTCACGAGACCACGGTCCGCCGATGTCGACCATACGCACGACATCGCCGTACTTCTCGCCGAACAGCGCCATCGCACCCGCTTCTTTGGCCTCGTCGAGCGAGACGATGCGCGTGGTCACCTCAAGAGCGTCTTGGACTGCCCGGTTGGTGATGTCCTCGATCTCGGTGCGCGTATCTGCAGAGAGAGGCTGCGACCAGGAGAAGTCGAACCGCATGTAGCCCGCGCGGTTCAGCGAGCCCGCCTGAGTGGCGCTCGTCCCGAGGGTGTCGCGGAGAGCTGCGTGCACCAGGTGCGTTGCCGAGTGCGCCTGACGCGCAGCGCGGCGGTTAGCGGCGTCGACCACCGTCGTCGCGCGATCGTCGACGGCGACGCTTCCGGTGCTGACCTGGACTGTGTGACTGATGAGGCCCGGAACCGGCTTCTGCACGTCGAGCACCTCGAGCTCGAAACCGGGGCCGACGATCATGCCCTTGTCAGCGACCTGGCCGCCGGACTCCGCGTAGAGGGCAGTCTCGGCGAGGATGATCTCGGCCATGTCGCCCTCGGAGGCGGCGGTGACGGGGTGCCCGTCGACGAGGATTCCCAGAACGCGGGACTCCGCCTCGAGATCCGTGTACCCGGCGAATGCGGTCTCTCCGAGTGCGCGGAAGTCGCGGTACACCGAGACATCGGCGAGCTGGCGGCGACGGCTCTTCGCATCCGCCTTCGCGCGGGTGCGCTGCTCGGTCATCAGCTCGTCGAACGCGCCGCGATCAACGCTCAGACCCTGCTCCTGGGCGATCTCGAGTGTGAGGTCGATCGGGAACCCGTAAGTGTCGTGCAGTAGGAACGCCTCAGGGCCAGAAAGAATCTGCGTTCCGGACTTCTTCGTGTCGCCGAGCGCGAGATCCAGAATGGTCGAGCCCTGCGCGAGCGTGCGAAGGAAGGTCTCCTCCTCAGCGACAGCCAGAGACGAGAGACGATCCCACTCGGTCTCGAGGACGGGATAAGACGCCTTCATCGCATCACGCGAGGCGGCGAACAGCTCAGGGAAGGTTGGAGCGTCCACACCGAGCAGGCGCATCGAGCGCACCGTGCGACGCATGAGGCGGCGCAGGATATACCCGCGGCCATCGTTCGCCGGCTTGACTCCGTCAGAGAGCAGCATGAGAGAGGACCGCACGTGATCTGCGATCACGCGGAAGCGGACATCGTCCTCGTGCGAGACGCCATACTTGCGGCCGGAGATCTCCATGGCGCGATCGAGAACCGGCCGAACCTGATCGGTCTCGTACATGTTCTCGGCGCCCTGCTTGAACATGGCGACGCGCTCGAGACCCATTCCGGTATCGATGTTCTTCTTCGGGAGGGGACCTGCGATGTCGAAGTCGACCTTCGAGCGCACCTCGGAGAGCAGTTCCTGCATGAAGACCAGGTTCCAGATCTCCGTGAAGCGGTTGTCGTCGACGATCGGGCCACCATCGCGGCCGTAAGCCGGTCCGCGGTCGATGTAGATCTCAGAGCACGGGCCCGCGGGGCCGGGCTGGCCGGTGTGCCAGTAGTTGTCCTCCTTGCCCATGCGCTGAATGCGCTCGGCGGGGAGCCCAGCGATCTTCTGCCAGAGAGCGGCAGCTTCATCATCGGTCTCGTAGACGGTGACCCAGATGTCCTTCTCGGCGAAGCCGAGTCCGCCATCGGCCTCCGCTGAGGTCAGCAGCTCCCAGGCGTAGCTGATCGCGCCCTCTTTGAAGTAGTCGCCGAAGGACCAGTTGCCCAGCATCTGGAAGAACGTGCCGTGACGAGCGGTCTTTCCGACCTCTTCGATGTCGTTGGTGCGGATGCACTTCTGCAGGTCGGTCGCACGTGGGAACGGCGCAGGAAGCAGCCCCTGCAGGTACGGCACGAACGGCACCATGCCGGCGATCGTGAACATGACGGTGGGGTCATCGCTCACGAGAGATGCCGAAGGCACAACGGTGTGACCGTTCTTCTCGAAGTAGGAAAGGTAGCGCTGCGCGATTTCCGCGGTTTTCATTTGGGTACGGCTGTCCTTGTGTCAGACGGACGGATGCTGCACGGGATGCGGCATCCGGGAGGGTGATCAGTTCTCGCGGAGCTCGATGAGACGGGCTTCCTGCTCACGGTACGCGTCCGAGAGGATCGCGGTGAAACCCGTGATCCGCGCGTCGACCTCTGAGAGAAGGTCGTGTCCTCGCGGGTCCTTGTTCATGAAGTGCGCGGCGACGAATCCGCCGATCACGCCGATCAGGAACCACAGAAAGCTCTTCATGTCGCCATCCTCATGATTGGGCCGCGGCACGCGGCCTTTCCATCGTAGGCGGAAACGGCAGAAGGCGCCGGGATCTCTCCCGGCGCCTTCTGAGTGAAACGTTGTATCAGCGAGCTGCGTAGTACTCGACGACGAGCTGCACTTCACAGGTCACGGGGACCTCGGCGCGCTTCGGACGACGAAGCAGACGGGCCTGCAGCTTGTCGAGCTCGACCTCGAGGTAGCCGGGAACCGGCGGAAGCACCTCGGCATGACCGCCGGCTGCTGCCACCTGGAAAGGCTCGGTGCCCTCGCTGCGCGGCTTGACGTGGATGATCTGACCCGGCTTCACGCGGAAGGACGGGCGGTCGACGAGCTGACCGTCGACCATGATGTGACGGTGCACGACCATCTGGCGAGCCTGTGCCGTGGTGCGGGCGAAGCCCGAACGGAGCACGAGGGCGTCCAGACGCATTTCGAGCAGCTCGACCAGGTTCTCACCGGTCAGGCCGTCGACGCGACGTGCCTCGTTGAACGCGATGCGCAGCTGCTTCTCGCGGATGCCGTACTGCTCGCGCAGACGCTGCTTCTCACGGAGACGGACAGCGTAGTCGCTGTCAGCCTTGCGCTTGGTGCGGCCGTGCTCACCCGGAGCGTAGGGACGCTTCTCGAGGTAGCGGGCAGCCTTCGGGGTGAGGGCGATGCCGAGGGCGCGGGAGAGACGCACCTTGCGGCGGTCCTGGGACTTCGTAACCACGAAGTATTCCTTCCGATGACGTGGACGTGTCTTTCACGTCTCACGGACGTATCTCGACGCTCTGCCTGATGTGCGCACGCCGGGGCGCCCAAAAGGTGGGGTGTGAACGCAGAGATGCCCGAAAACTGTGTTTCGAGCCGCTCAAGTCTAACAGAACGGGTCGCGGGCGGTTTCGGCGCCCTGTGAGTGGTCAGCGACCGTCAAGGATCCGACGGATGCGCTCGAGCCGAGCGGAGACTTCACGCTCTGCGCCCAGTGCCTTGGGCTGGTAGTAACGGCGGCCCTGCAGCTCATCAGGAAGGTACTGCTGAGTGACGATGCCGTGATCGTCGTCATGCGGATACTTGTAGCCCTTGCCGTGTCCGAGCCGCTTGGCTCCCGCATAGTGGGCATCGCGAAGGTGCAGCGGCACCCGACCGAAGTTGCCCGCCCGAACGTCGGCAATTGCGGCGTTGATCCCGGAATAAGCCGCGTTGGATTTCGCTGTGGTCGCGAGGTAGACCGTCGCTTCAGCGAGCGGAATCCGCCCTTCGGGCATGCCGATGAAAGCGACCGCGTCGGCTGCCGCAGTCGCGATGACCAGTCCTTGCGGGTCAGCGAGACCGATGTCTTCTGCCGCAGAGATCACCAGACGCCGAGCGATGAAGCGCGGGTCCTCCCCCGCTTCGATCATTCGGGCGAGGTAGTGTAGCGCGGCATCCGGATCGGAACCGCGGATGGACTTGATGAACGCACTGATCACGTCGTAGTGCTCATCTCCCTGACGGTCGTAGCGCAGCAGCGCGCGATCAACCGCCTGGGCGACGTCGTCTGCTGTGACGACGCTGCTATCAGCGCCTGCTTCGGCCGTCGACACTGCGACGGCTGCGGCCGCTTCGAGGCCGGTGAGCGCGCGGCGCGCGTCACCGGAAGCGAGCCGCACGAGCGCCGCGCGCGCCGAGTCTTCAACGGAGACGCTGCCGTTGAGCCCACGCGCGTCGGTCGTCGCGCGTTCGATCAGAAGTGCGACATCGGCATCGGTCAGGGGCTGAAGAGTGAGAAGCAGAGACCGCGAGAGCAGCGGCGAGATCACCGAGAACGAGGGGTTCTCGGTTGTGGCTGCGATGAGGATGACCCAGCCGTTCTCCACCCCTGGTAGAAGAGCATCCTGCTGAGCTTTGGTGAACCGGTGGATCTCATCGAGGAAGAGGATCGTGGTCTGGCCGTACAGGTCGCGCTGGGTGATCGCTTCCTGCATCACTTCACGAACATCCTTGACGCCCGCGGTGATCGCAGAGAGCTCGACGAAGCGGCGGCCGGACGACCGAGCGATCGCCTGCGCCAGGGTGGTCTTACCTGTGCCCGGCGGACCCCACAGAATGATCGAGACGGCACCGGGCGATGCGGCATCCGGATCGGCCAGCGCGACAATGGGCGATCCTGCGCGCAGCAGGTGCTGCTGGCCTGCCACCTCGTCGAGCGAGGTGGGGCGCATCCGCACGGCAAGGGGCGTCTGTCCCGAGAGCAGCGGAGCGGAGGTCATACACCCAGGCTAATGCTCACCGGCGACAACGCTCACCGGTAGGCTCACCTGTGGCGCGGACCCCGCGCGCCGTGGGAAGGAAGATGATGGCGAGTCGTGGATCGAAGGACGCCCAGCGTTCGAAGGCCTCTGCCGAGCGCGCACGGATGTACGCAGCACGGACTTCGTGGCATGAGGGCCAGATCAGCCGTCGAGTACGGGACAACACGATCGCTGCCGTCATCGGAGGGCTCGTCATCGTGGGTGCCATCGTCAGCCAGTCCGTCCACGCGGCTGTGACCGCCCCCGAGCCCGAGCCGAGCGAGGCGTCGACTCCTGCGGTCCTCGAGAACCCGTTCGCAGACCTGTTCCCTGCTGCAACGCCGATCGAATAGACGAGATCTCACACTCCTGATGCGCGTCTGTGAGACGGTCGTGTCGACGTCGAGGCTCTGCAGGGCTCCGGCCGTCTCCAGCCCGAGCTGGCTGCGTCGCCGCTGCACGAAGTCACGCACCGCTTGCACGTCGTCGAGAGTCCGATAGACGAAGCATCCGGGCAGGTCGGCGCCGTCCACCGCCCAGTTCGCTCGGCGTCACACCGGAGAAGTCGCCGGTGAGGCCGACACGGTCATACGGCAGACGGCCCTCCCCACCGATCACGGTGATCTGCAAGTCTTCGTCCGCGCAGCTGCCCAGGCTCTCCACGAGGCGGTGCGCGACCACGCCCGCTCCCACTACGACAATCACTGCATCCGCGGGCTGGCCCCAGGCGTACTAGGCTGAGCGAAGTCCTTTCCACCCTCACGCGGGCTGACCGCGCAAGGAGCACATCGTGTCTGCAGCCGAGACCCCCAAGCCCACACCGCCCGTTCCCGCGCCTCCGCGCATCCCGATGCCACCTCGCGCATCGGCGCCGGTCGCTTCCCCCGCGGCCGCGGCTTCCCCAGTGGCTGCGGCCGACTCCGCCGATTGGGGCCGTGTCACTGACGACGGCGTCGTCGAGGTGCGCGAAGGCGAGCAGTGGCGCGTCGTCGGCCAGTATCCCGACGGCACGCCCGAAGAGGCGCTCGCGTACTTCGTCCGCAAGTTCGACGACCTCGCATTCAAGTTGCACACGCTCGAGCAGCGTCACCAGTCAGGTGGCGCCTCGGCAAGCGATCTGACCAGCCAGGCGGGCAAGCTCGTCACCGAGGTGACGGATGCTGCCGCTGTCGGCGATCTCGCATCACTGAACGCGCGACTGAGCGCTCTCACTGAGGCTCTCGCTGAGGCACGCGAGGCCGAAGCCAAAGAGGCCAAGGAGCAGGTTGACAAGGCGATCGCCGATCGCACGGTCGTCGTTGAGGGCATCGAGGCAATCGCCGCTCGTGATCTCAGCAAGGTCCAGTGGAAGCAGGTCACTGAAGAGGTCAACACGCTCTTCGAGACCTGGCAGTCCCAGCAGCAGAACGGTCCGCGCCTTCCCAAGGGCATCTCGCAGCAGCTGTGGAAGCGATTCCGTGACGCTCGCTCCGTCATCGACAAGAACCGTCGCACGTTCTATGCCGAGCTCGACGAGACGCACAAGTCTGCGCGTGAGCGCAAGAACACGCTGATCGAACGCGCAGAAGCCCTCGCGCCGAAGGGCGTGGACGGAATCCCCGCGTACCGCAACCTGCTCGAGGACTGGAAGGCTTCCGGTCGTGCCGGACGGAAGGCCGATGATGCCCTGTGGGCTCGCTTCAAGGCGGCCGGCGACGCCCTGTACGCTGCTCGCGCTGAGCAGTCCGCCGCAGAAGAGGCTGAGTCTGCACCGAAGATCGAGGCACGCAAGGCGCTCCTCGTAGACGCCAAGGCTGTCGCTGACGAATCGAACATCAAGCAGGCTCGTGCGCTGCTCACCAAGATTCAGCGTCAGTGGGACGAGGTGGGCCGCATCTTCCCGCGCGAGCAGGAGCGTGCCCTCGATGACAAGCTCCGCGTGATCGAGCAGGCGCTCAAGTCACGCGAAGAGGTCGACTGGAAGCGGAACAACCCCGAGACCAAGGCGCGTGCGAACGACATGAGCCAGCAGCTGCAGGACGCGATCGACAAGCTCGAGAGCGAACTGGCAGCAGCTGAGAAGTCCGGCAATAAGAAGGCCGTGAAGGAAGCAGCTGACGCGCTGGAAGCCCGTCGCGCCTGGCTGGGAGCCCTCGGTAACTGACGTTATCCACAGCAGCCCCGGGAAGGGACAGAGCGCGGCACACTGAAAGTGTGCATCCATCGCTGCTCTTCTTTCCTGGGGCTCTGCTGTCCCAACCCGAACTGAACTCGGCGCGCCTGGATGGTCTGCTGTTCGAGGTCGGCGACGGCTACATGCCGCCCGATCTTCCGGAGGATGCGGCCGCACGCGTGGCATCCCTGAAGCCGATCCTGGTTCCCGGCTATGCCGCGAGTGGGCCGACGGCGGCGTGGGTGCACGGCACGGGGAATGCTCCCCCAGCGCAGCACCACCTGCAGCGGGTCATCGCCCGCCGCCAGCGCGTGCATGCTCCGCCCGGTGTCGTGCTGCACGATGTGCTTCTTGACACGGACGACTTCGAGGTCGTGGGCGGCGCACCTGTCACCACTGTGCTGCGCACGCTGACTGACCTTGCTCTCGCTGCGAGCAGTGACGAAGCCGCCGCACACTGGATGCGGTGCCTTGCCGATAGTCGACACGATCTCGTCGCTCGTGCGATCGCGCACGTGGAATCCCGACCACGCCTGCCAGGGAAGCACGCGGCACTATCAGCGTTGAGGAGCGTGTGACCCTACGAAGAGGTGACCCGGTAGACGTCGTACACCGCGTCGATCCGGCGCACCGCGTTGAGCACACGGTCAAGATGCACGGAATCACCCATCTCGAACACGAACCGGCTGATCGCGAGCCGCTCATCATTGGTGTTCACCGTGGCCGAGAGAATGTTGACGTGGTGCTCGCTGAGCACTCGGGTCACATCTGAGAGCAATCCGCCACGATCGAGCGCTTCGACCTGGATCTGCACCCGGAACACGCTCTTGCTCGTGGAGCCCCACTCCACATCGATGAAGCGCTGCTCCTGGTCGCTGAGCGCGTGAACGTTGACGCAGTCGGCGCGGTGCACCGAGACTCCGCTGCCGCGCGTCACGAACCCGACGATCTTGTCACCCGGCACTGGGGTGCAGCACTTGGCGAGTTTCACGAGAATGTCAGACGCACCCCGCACCAGAATCCCGGAATCCCCGGTTCGCGGTACGTGCGCACGCGGCCGCACGGGAATATCGATCGCACCAGTGCTCGTGTCGTTCGCAGCGATGAGCGCGGTGACCTTCTCGAGCACCGACTGCGTGGATACGTGCCCTTCGCCGACTGCGGCGTACAGGGCAGAGACATCCTCGTACCGAAGTTGGAGTGCCACTTCAGCGAAAGAGTCATGGTTCATCAAACGCTGCAGCGGCATGTTCTGACGCCGCATCGCGCGAGCGATGGACTCCTTACCCTGCTCGATCGCCTCCTCACGGCGTTCCTTGGTGAACCACCCCTTGATCTTGTTGCGGGCACGAGTGCTCTTGACGAAAGACAGCCAATCCTGGCTGGGACCGGCATCCGGATTCTTCGACGTGAACACCTCGACGACATCGCCGCTGTTGACCACCGTCTCGAGCGGAACCAGACGACCATTGACCTTCGCGCCCATGGTGCGGTGGCCGATCTCGGTGTGCACGGCATACGCGAAATCTACTGTCGTCGCACCGGATGGCAGCCCGATCACTCGCCCCTTGGGCGTGAAGACGTAGACCTCTTTCGCACCGATCTCGAAGCGGAGAGAGTCGAGGAACTCACTCGGGTCTGCTGTCTCGGCCTGCCAGTCCGAGATGTGCGCCAGCCAGGTCATGTCCGTGTCGCTCGGACCATCGACGGACTTCCCGCCGTTCATCCGCTCTTTGTACATCCAATGCGCTGCAACACCGAACTCCGCCTGCTGGTGCATCTCGTGCGTGCGGATCTGGATCTCGACGGTACGACCGCTGGGACCGATGACCGTCGTGTGCAGCGACTGATAGAGGTTGAACTTAGGCGTGGCGATGTAGTCCTTGAAGCGACCGGGCAGCGGTGTCCAGCGCGCGTGAATGGCGCCGAGCACGGCGTAGCAGTCGCGAACCGAGCCCACGAGCACGCGGATGCCGATCAGGTCGTAGATGTCGTCGAACTCACGCCCTCGCAGCACCATCTTCTGGTACACCGAGTACAACTGCTTCGGGCGTCCCCCCACCTGCCCCTTGATACGGAGGTCGTGCAGGTCTTCGCCTATCGATTCGATGACCTGCTTGAGATACTTCTCGCGTTGAGGAGTCCGCTGAGCGATCAGGCTGTTGATCTCGGCGTAAATCTTCGGATGCAGCACAGCGAACGAAAGGTCTTCAAGTTCCGACTTGATCGTCTGGATGCCGAGTCGATTAGCCAGCGGCGAGTAGATCTCCAGAGTCTCTCTGGCCTTCGGCGCAGCCTTCTCGGGTGGTACGAAGCCCCACGTGCGCGCATTGTGGAGGCGGTCGGCGAGCTTGATCAGAAGCACTCGGATGTCCTTGGACATCGCCACGATCATCTTGCGGACGGTCTCGGCCTGAGCACTCTCGCCGTACTTGACCTTGTCGAGCTTGGTGACGCCATCGACGAGCATCGCCACTTCATCGCCGAACGTGTCCGTCAGCTCTGAGAGCGCGTACCCGGTGTCTTCGACGGTGTCATGCAGGAGGGCCGCCGCGATTGCGCGGGGCCCCAGCCCCATCTCGGCGAGAATCTGCGCAACAGCCAGCGGGTGAGTGATGTACGGCTCGCCGCTGCGACGCTTCTGCCCCTCGTGCTTCTCTTTGGCAACCTTGTACGCCCGCTCGATGATCGCGAGATCACCTTTGGGGTGGTTCACCCGCACTGAGCGGATGAGGTTGTCGAGATCGTTGATCCGAGGCGCGCGCGAGAAGATGCGAGGGACGAGTCGTCTCAGGCTCGAGCCCTGCGCCTGCGTGGTCGCCTCCGACATCGCTTCACCTCCGGGTCACAACATCTTACGCGCCTGCCGGTGTTCGGGCCCGGTGGCGGTCAGCCGCCTCAGGCGTCGACTGCAGCGCGAGCACGAAGCTCGAGCACGCGGCGATCGCCCTCCACGATGTTCGGCTCCTTCTCGCGGAACAGCGAGTACAGCGGGGCTGCGACGAAGAGCGTCGAATATGTGGCGACGAGGATTCCGACGAAGATCGACAGCGAGATGTCCGTGAGGGTTTCAGCACCGAGCCAGAAAGCTCCGATGAAGAGGATCGCGCCGACAGGCAGAGCCGCGACGATCGACGTGTTGATCGAACGCACGAGGGTCTGGTTCACCGCGAGGTTCACCGATTCTCCGAAGGTTCGAGAGGAGTTCTCACCGTCTTCCGTGGTGTTCTCACGGACTTTATCGAACACCACCGTCGTGTCGTACAGCGAGTACGCGAGGATCGTGAGGAAGCCGATGACGGCTGCCGGCGAGATCTCGAATCCTGCCAGCGCGTACACGCCGACCGTGATGACGAGCACGTCGAGCAGGCCGATGATGGCTGCCGCCGACATTTTCCAGGTGCGGAAGTAGATCGCAAGGATCAGGAACGTCAGCGCGAGGAAGATCGCCAGACCCCACAGGGACTGTCGGGTGACGCTCTCACCCCACTGCGGGCCGATGAAGGATGAGGTGATCTCTTCCGGGGCGACGTTGTACGCCTCTGCCAGTGCGTGGGCGACAGCCTGAGTATCCTCTGCCGACATCTGCGAGGTCTGCACCCGCACATCTGTACCGCCCACGATCGCGACCTTCGCAGTCGATTCTGGAACGACCGACTGCACAGCTGTCGTCGCAGTCGCCTGATCAGTGGATTCCGGCGCGACCACCGTGAACTGCGATCCACCGGTGAACTCGATCGAGAACTGCACCGGGCGCAGAAGGGGTACAAGGGCGGATGCCACGACAAGGACGATCGCGATGATGAACCACAAACGACGCTTGCCGACGAACGGGAAGGAGGTCTTTCCCGTGTAAAGGTTGTTGCCGAACTCATTCATGGAGGCCATCAGCGCTCTCCCTCGCTTCCCGAGTCCGTGGATCTGCTCGAAGTGAGCGACTGTTCTCTCTTGCGCTCGGCG
This sequence comes from Microbacterium zouquanmingi, assembly GCF_052266675.1. NCBI lineage: Bacteria > Bacillati > Actinomycetota > Actinomycetes > Micrococcales > Microbacteriaceae > Microbacterium > Microbacterium zouquanmingi. The sequence continues at coordinate 76,757 of NZ_JBQPRA010000003.1, read as the reverse complement.
ATCGTCTGTCGCCGTTCCGCTTCGCCGCGCGAGCGGCTGTTCTTTGCTGCACGACCGACCGTGGTCTGCGCGACCTCGCGGAACTGCGAGCGGGCGTGATAGACCGCACCGAGCGCATCAGGGTCAAGACCCGACAGCTTGTGTCCGCCGCCGAAGAAGCGAGTGCGAGCAAGAATCTGCATGACCGGATGCGTGAAGATCACGAAGATGAACACGTCGATGAGGGTCGTCAGACCCAGCGTAAAGGCGAAGCCCTTCACCGTCGAGTCGGCGAGGACGTACAGCACGACAGCGGCGAGGATGTTGATCGATTTCGAGATGTAGATGGTTCGCTTCGCGCGCCCCCAACCGTCTTCAACGGCGCCGGTGATCGACTTTCCGTCTCGCAACTCATCGCGTATTCGCTCGAAGTACACGATGAACGAGTCGGCCGTGAATCCGATCGACACGATGAGGCCCGCGACACCTGCCAGCGAAAGGCGGAAGCCGAGGCGCCACGCCAAGATGCAGATGATGATGTAGGTCAGCACACCCATCACCGCGATCGAGGCGATGATGACCGTACCGAGTGCGCGGTAGCTGATCAGCGAGTAGACCGCGACGAGCGCGAGTCCGATCAGACCGGCGATGAGGCCGACCTGGAGCTGCTGGGTTCCGAGCGTTGCCGAGATCGTGTCTGAGCTCTCGGTGGTGAAGCTGAGCGGCAGAGCACCGTACTTGAGCTGGTTGGCGAGCGTCTCAGCGGTCTCCTGAGTGAACGACCCGGAGATGCTCGGCTTTCCGTTGAGGATCTGCGCGTTCATCTGAGGAGCCGAGATGACCTTGCCATCCAGAACGAACGCGAACTGGTCGCGCGGGCTCAGACCGTCGAGCTTGTTCTGGTAGAGACGCTGGCTGATCTCGCCGAAGACCTTGGTGCCGTGGCTGTCGAGGGTGAGCTGCACGGTCCATGCGCCCGACTGCGGGTCGCGACCGCTGGTGGCGTCATCGATCGCGTCACCCGAAAGCTCCATCGGACCGAGGATGTACTTCACCATGCCGGTGTCATCACACGTGATCAGCGGCTCATCAGAGGGAGCACTCGAGGCAGTGTTCTCCGGGTTCGCGCAGTCGAAAGCGAGGAACTCTCCCTGCAGCTTCTCGGTCACCCAGGCCATGTCACTGCCGTCGGTAGGCGTCGCCGTCGGCACCGCGTTGGCCGAGGGATCGGGCGAAGGGTAGGGCGTGCTGTTGCCATCCTCGCCGACGAACTCGGTCGCAGGGTCGCCCGCGAAGATCACCGAGCGGAACTCGAGCTGTGCGCTGGCCTGGATGCGAGCGCGGGTCTCCTCATCGGCGACACCGGGAATCTGGACGACGATGTTGCGTCCGCCCTCGGTCGTGATGTCGGCTTCAGCCACACCGGAGGCGTCGACACGCTGACGGATGATCGAGACCGCCTGGTCGAGCTGCTCCGTCGAGGGGTTCGACCCGTCTTCGGTGACGGCGCTCAGGACGATCTGCGTGCCACCCTGCAGGTCGAGGGCGAGCTCAGGAGTCCAAGAGCTCTTCTGGAATCCGTAGACACCCAGTGCATTGATGCCGAACAGAGCGGCCGTCACGAGGAGAAGGCCGAGGAGGACCTTCCACGCATGGCGGACAGGAGAGGATGAAGCCACGGATGTTCAGCTTTCTGCGTTACCGAGTGGACCGGACAGGGCCAGCGAAGAGACTACTACTCGACGATGGCGATCAGTTGCCGTCGGAGTCGCGCTCCAGGCGGGCACGGGTCTGCTCGGGCGTCTCCGGAGTCGAGTCGACCTCGATCTCTTCGATCACGTGGTCGTGAACGTCCGCGTCGGACTCGAAGTCTGCGACAGCATCCTTCGGCTCGACGATGCGGAGGATCGCCTGGCTGTGGACCTCGATGATCGTTCCCGGTGCGATCTCGACGAGTGCGGGCGTGTCGAGGTCATTGGGGTCGTACGCGACGATCGTGCCGTAGAGGCCCCCCTGGAGCAGGACCTTCACGCCGGGAACCGTCTTGGTGGCCTTCTCTTCCTGTTCGGCCTTCAGCGCCTTCTGCCGCTTGCGCGTGTTGAAGAACATGAAGACGAGAAGGACGGCGAGGAGGCCGAAGAGGACGATTTCCATCAGGCAGAGCCTTTCAAAATGTGCACGCCGAGGGTCGGACGTGCCGGGGGTCAGGGGTGAAGTCTTCAGCGATTATAGGTCATCGAGCAATGCGGCGCTTTCGGGATGCGACAGCCCGAGGTGCGCATACGCCTCTGGCATCGCGACCCGCCCGCGCGGGGTGCGGCCGAGGAAGCCGATGCGCACGAGGAAGGGCTCGACCACGCTCTCCACTGTTTCTGCTTCTTCGCCGACGGCGACAGCGAGGGTGCTGAGTCCTACGGGGCCTCCGCGGAAACGGTGCACGAGCGCTTCGAGAACCGCGCGGTCCAAACGGTCCAATCCGATCGGGTCGACGTCGTAGAGCTCGAGCGCCGCGTTGACGTCACCGAGCGTCGCGCCACCGCGTTCGCCATGGACGAGCGCGTAGTCGCGCACTCGACGCAGAAGCCGATTGGCGATGCGTGGGGTGCCCCGCGAACGGCGAGCGATCTCATGACGCGCGTCGACCGGCACGCCCACATCGAGCACGAGCGATGATCTCTCGATCACCTTCTCGAGGTCGGCATCGTCATAGAACTCCAGATGTCCGGTGAAACCGAACCTGTCGCGCAGAGGGTTGGGGAGCAGCCCTGACCGTGTCGTCGCACCGACGAGCGTGAAGGGAGCCAGATCAAGCGGAATGCTGGTGGCCCCTGCCCCCTTACCGACCATGATGTCGATGCGGAAGTCTTCCATCGCCAGGTAGAGCATCTCCTCGGCGGAGCGCGCCATGCGATGGATTTCGTCGATGAAGAGCACCTCACCGGGAACGAGGCTCGACAGCAGCGCAGCGAGGTCGCCGGCGTGCTGAATCGCCGGCCCGCTCGAGAGACGGAGCGGACGTTCGCTCTCGTGGGCGACGATCATTGCGAGCGTGGTCTTGCCGAGCCCGGGAGGTCCTGCAAGCAGGATGTGGTCAGGAGGACGATTCTGGATGCGCGCAGCATCCAGGAGCAGCTGAAGCTGACCGCGGACCTTGGGCTGCCCGACGAACTCGCCGAGGCTCTCCGGGCGGAGCGCGCCTTCGATTGCCAGCTCGGTCTCGTCGACCGGCTCAGCGGGATCGCGGCCCTCGAAGTGCTCCTCAGCCACGTGCGCCACCGGCCTTCGCCGGGCCCAGAGCCGCGAGCGCCTGCCGCAGCAGCGCAGACACTGATGCGCGGTCAGCGTCGCTCGCGGCTTCTGCGGTCTCTGCGGCGGCCTCGATCGCGACCTTCTCTGACCAGCCCAGACCGATCAGTGCGGCGGTCACCTGAGTGACGACCACATCGCCTGCGGGCGCTGCGCGTCCCGCGGCCGCGGCAGGAGGCTGAAGCTTGCCTGCGAGCTGCACGACGATCAGCTTCGCAGTCTTGGGGCCGATCCCCGACACCCGACGGAACGGAGCGTCGTCGTCATCTGCGACGGCAGCGGCGATCTGATCGACCGTGAGATGTCCGAGTACGCCGAGGGCCGACTTGGGGCCGACTCCGGTCACGCTCAGCAGCTGCGTGAACACTTCCAGCTCGAGAGGCTCGGCGAATCCGTACAGACTCAGGGCATCCTCACGCACGATGAGATTTGTATAGAGCCGCAGCTTCTCGCCGACGCGCGCTGTGTGTGCGACGTCGCCAGGTACAGAGACGAAGAAGCCCACTCCTCCGACATCGATCACGACATGGTCAGCGCCGGTGGGCGGCACCCCCGTGGACAGAACCGTGCCGTGGAGCGAGGAGATCATTGCTCCAGCCTACGATCTTCATCGTATGTATGTTCGAGCGACACGCTCGGCGTCCGCCCACGCCCGCTGTGCGGGCGTCAGCGACTCAGGCGCACCAGCGGTGGCCCCACCGCGCCGCCACGCATGACACAGTGCGATCGCAAGGGCGTCAGCCGCATCAGCCGGCTGAGGCGGCTCATCCAGTCGCAGAATACGGGCGATCATTGCCTGCACCTGCTTCTTATCCGCCGAGCCGTAACCAGTCACCGCAGCCTTCACTTCACTCGGTGTATGGGTCGCGGCGGGCAGCCCCGCTTCGGCAGCGATCAAGAGAGCGACGCCGCTGGCCTGGGCGGTACCCATCACGGTGTGGCTGTTGTGCTGGGCGAAGACGCGCTCCACGGCGACAGCATCCGGTTTGTGTTCACCGAGGACATCGCGGATTGCCGCGGCGACCGCCGCCAATCGCTCTCCGATGGGAGCGTCCGGCGGAGTGCGAATGACGCCGACGTGCACCAGAGTCCCGCGTCGCGAGCGGTCGACATCGACGATGCCGACACCGCACCGGGTAAGGCCGGGGTCGATCCCGAGCACGCGCAGAGAAGAAGCCGCCACTCCCCCAGGCTATGCGTGGGGGAGGTGACGGCTCGGCAGGCTCGCCTCAGTCTTCTTCTTCGTCGTCCTCGAGTTCGGCCTGCACCTCTGGGGTGAGGTCCAAGTTGCTGTAGACGTTCTGCACGTCTTCGCTGTCTTCAAGGGCATCGATGAGACGGAACACCTTGCGGGCAGTCGCTGCGTCCACCTCGACCTTGACGTTCGGCACGAACTCTACGTCGGCGGATTCATAGTCGATCCCCGCATCCTGCAGAGCAGTGCGGACGGTCACCAGGTCAGTGGCCTCGGTGATGACCCCGTAGTCGTCGCCGTGCGGCTCGATCTCTTCAGCACCGGCCTCGAGTACGGCCTCCATCACGTCGTCTTCGGTGGTTCCCTCGGAACCGACCACAATGACGCCCTTGCGCTCGAAGTTGTACGCGACGCTGCCTGGATCAGCGAGTGTGCCGCCGTTGCGGGTCAGGGCCGTCCGAACCTCTGCGGCTGCGCGGTTCTTGTTGTCGGTCAGACACTCGATCATGAGGGCGACACCGTTGGGTCCGTAGCCTTCGTACATGATCGAGAGGTACTCGACAGCCTCGCCGCCGATACCGGCACCGCGCTTCACTGCGCGATCGATGTTGTCCTTCGGGACCGACATCTTCTTCGCTTTGAAGACGGCGTCGTAGAGCGTCGGGTTGCCCGCCATATCGGCGCCGCCGAGCTTCGCCGCTACTTCGATGTTCTTGATGAGCTTGGCCCACGACTTCGCGCGCCTCGAATCGATGACGGCCTTCTTGTGCTTCGTCGTCGCCCACTTGGAATGCCCGGACATATATCTCCGCTCGTCTCGCGCTTTTAGCGCCCTCATTCTACGCGGTTCCTGGCAATGGTTCCGCGCGAGTGCTCAGCCCCCGAGGCTGTTCGGGCCTGATCGGCGCCTCGCGGACTCGATCAGGGGCGTGGGAGGCAGAGCGACAGGCACATCCATTTCGGCATCGGGCGTCCAATGCGCCCAATCCTCGTCAAGGGGCCACGCGCCATCCACGATGAAATCGTGACCGGCGTGATCGGCGAGCACGCGCACCGCCTCGGCCTGCTCCGCGGTGAAGCGCCCTTGTCTAACGACAGCTTCGAGCTCATCGGCGTCTTTCAGCCAGACGTCCTCGGACCCGACGTGTTCCGCATCGATCCAGATGTCGAGAACGAGGTCATTCGAGAAGACGCTCGAGGTCTCGCCCGTCCCGCGCCGGTGCGGGAGCTCGAGGTTGACGTACACGCCGGCCGGGGAGCCGTCCGCACGCCGGAAGAACCACACTGACCACGGTTTGCCGGTCGGCGCGACACGGACGACCCCCTGTCCGGTCCATGTCTTCTCGCGCATCACCCAGGGCTCGAGGAAACGCTCATCCAAGGGAACATCCCGATGACGCCTGCCATCGGCTGGGCCCGGCTCGAGACGCGAAGATCCCGGGGGAATCCAGATGACGAGTCCCCGCTCGTCGTCCCGGATCACCCGCACTGCCTCGATGTGGCGGCCGTATCGCCAGAGAATCGACTGGCCGGGCACGTACCGAGGAGCATCTGCATCCGACGAGAGGACAGCTTCTTCGAACGCAGGATCCTCATGCGCGTGGGCTTGCTTCTCCAGCAGGGCGACGGCCTCATCCAGTGGCATCTCGGTCGAAGCGATCGATCGCCAGCCGTTAGCTCGACGGCCGATCAGGGTGACGGTGCCACCGCTCTCTGAGACATCCGTGGATCCGATCGGCATTCGCATCCCGCCACGCTACCGCGATGTCACCGAGGCCAAGATCCTTTCGTGGAAGCGGGTCTCGCCGGTGATCTCCGGATGAAAACTGATCCCGATGAGGGCCCCCTGTTCCACGGCGACGACGCGACCATCCGGCAGCGCGGCGAGTGTCGTGACGCCGGGACCCACCGCCGTGATCGCCGGCCCCCGGATGAAGGCTGCCCGGACGGGTTCTCCGCCGAGCACTGGCACGACCAAGACGACCTCGAAGGATTCCGTCTGGCGCCCGAACGCGTTGCGCTGCACTGTGGCATCGAGTCCGCCGAAGGTCTGCTGCCCCTCCGCCGCGTCGGTCAGGGCATCTGCGAGCATGATGAGCCCTGCGCAGGTGCCGAGCATCGGCATCCCGTCTCTGATCGCCTGACGGATCGGTTCCTGCAGGCCGAAGGAACGCGAGAGCTTGTCGATGACCGTCGACTCGCCACCGGGAATCACCAGCGCGTCGACCTCAGCGAGTTCGGATGGACGCCGCACGCGCAGCGTATCGGCTCCGAGCCCCTGCAGGACGTGCTCGTGCTCGAGCACGTCGCCCTGCAGGGACAGGATGCCGATGCGTGGGTTACCAACCACGCTCGGCGAGGCGGTGCGGCGCGGGAAGGTCGGAGACATTGATGCCGACCATCGCCTCACCGAGGCCACGCGAGACTTCGGCGATGACCTTCGCGTCGTCGTAGAAGGTCGTCGCCTTCACGATCGCCTTAGCGCGCTCAGCGGGGTTTCCCGACTTGAAGATGCCGGAGCCGACGAAGACACCGTCGGCGCCGAGCTGCATCATCATCGCGGCATCCGCTGGGGTGGCAACGCCACCTGCGACGAAGAGTACGACCGGCAGCTTTCCTGTCTCTGCGATCTCCGCCACGAGCTCGTAGGGTGCCTGCAGTTCCTTGGCTGCGACATACAGCTCATCTTTCGGAAGAGCCGCGAGAGCGGCGATCTCGCCACGGATCTTGCGGATGTGCTTCATCGCTTCAGACACGTCGCCGGTGCCGGCTTCGCCCTTGGAGCGGATCATCGCCGCCCCTTCGTTGATGCGGCGCAGTGCTTCGCCGAGGTTGGTCGCACCGCACACGAAGGGAACGGTGAAGTCGTACTTGTCGATGTGATTCACATAATCGGCGGGCGAGAGGACCTCCGACTCGTCGATGTAGTCCACACCGAGTTCCTGAAGCACCTGCGCCTCGACGAAGTGTCCGATGCGGGCCTTCGCCATGACCGGAATCGAAACGGTACTGATGATGCTGTCGATCATGTCCGGGTCGCTCATGCGAGAGACGCCGCCTTGGGCACGAATATCGGCAGGAACGCGCTCGAGCGCCATGACCGCAACTGCGCCGGCATCTTCGGCGATCTTCGCCTGCTCCGCGGTGACGACGTCCATGATGACACCGCCCTTGAGCATCTCGGCGAGTCCGCGCTTGACGCGTACCGATCCGGTGGTGGAATTCTCGTCTGCGACCATGGTGGATCCTTCCGTGCATCCAAAGCTGTGTTTGATCTATGCCAAAAGATAGCACTCTCTTCGGGCATCGTAGACTCAGATGTCAGGAGGCGTCATTGAACCAGCAGATCACCGGCCGAACCGCCGCTGAGATCGCCGGCAGCGTGCGCGAACTCCGCGAACGAGGTGTCTTCTCCCCCGGTACCCTGCTGCCGCCAGTGCGAGAGCTCGCGGCGCTCCTCGGGGTCAATCGGAATACCACGGTGGCGGCGTACCGACAGCTCGCCCAAGCGGGCATCGTGGTCAGTCGCGGCCGCGCCGGAACGATGATCGTCGAGCACGATGCCGTCGCCCAGGAGGGTTACGCCGCGAACACCGTGCTCCGTGACATCGGCACGGGAAACCCCGACCCCGCTCTCATCCCTGATCCCTCCGCGGTGCTGGCCGGCGTGGTGGGAAGGCCCGTGCTCTACGGGGAACCCGTCATCGATCCCGCTCTTGAGACATGGGCGCGCGAGTGGATCGCGCCAGACCTGGCGGCATCCGACTTTCGCATCACCGTCACGAGCGGAGCGGTCGACGCCGTCGAACGCCTGCTCGCTCAGGCGCTCATGCGCGATGACGCGGTGGCGCTCGAAGATCCGTGCTTCCTCGCCAGCATCCACACGGTCAGACTCGGCGGCTATCGCGCCGTGCCGGTGCCCGTCGACGACGAGGGCATGACTGTCGATGGCCTCCGCGAGGCATTGGACGCGGGAGTCCGTGCGATCATCTCCACCCCACGCGCGCAGAACCCGACCGGGGCGAGTCTGTCCCCCGCGCGTGCTGCCGCTCTCCGGGAACTGCTTGCGCAGCATCCTTATGTCTTGATCATCGAAGACGATCACTTCTCGATGCTGTCCGAGCAGCGATACGAGAGCCTGGTCGGCCCCGACCACCAGCGCTTCGCGCTTCTGAGATCGGTGTCGAAATTCCTCGGCCCTGATATGTGCCTCGCGATCGCCGCCACGGATGCGGAGACCGCAGAGCGTCTCTCCATGCGATTGAGCCCTGGAACCACGTGGGTGAGTCACCTGTTGCAGCGGCTCGCGCTGGGGATGCTGACCGATGAAGACGCGCACGCACGAATCCGTGCAGCCGGAGCACACTACGCGGAACGCAATCGCGTGTTCGCAGGGCGACTGCGCGAACATGGCATCGATGCCGAGTACACCGACGGAATGAATCTCTGGGTGCGCTTTCCGAAGCCCGCGCGCACGGTCAGGGAACAGCTCATGCGCCGTGGCTGGCTGGCACGAACCGGGGACGAGTTCCTCCTCGACGACAACGCCGATCCCTCGCACCATCTGCGACTCACCGTGCATGACCTGAGCGATGACGACGCAGAGCAGCTCGTCGCAGACATCGCTGTCGCAGTGCGCTGAGAGAGGCGTCGACAGTGAGAAGATCGAGGGATGAAGATCCTCTCGATCCAGTCTGCCGTCGCCTACGGACATGTCGGCAACTCCGCCGCAGTGTTCCCGCTGCAGCGCATCGGCGTCGATGTGCTGCCGGTTTACACGGTGAATTTCTCGAACCACACCGGGTACGGCGCATGGCGCGGCCCGCTTATCGACCCGAAGGACGTCCGTGACGTCATCATCGGCATCGAAGAGCGCGAGGTCTTCCCGCAGGTCGACGCAATCCTGTCGGGATACCAGGGCGGCGAGGGTATCGGTGAGGTCATCATCGACGCCGTTGCGCGCGTGAAAGCGGCAAACCCCAACGCTCTGTACGCCTGCGATCCGGTGATGGGAAATGCAAAATCCGGATGCTTCGTCGCGCCCGCCATCCCGGAACTGCTGCGCGAGAAGGTCGTGCCGGTCGCCGACATCATCACGCCGAACCAGTTCGAACTGGGCTTCCTCACGCGCACAGAGCCCGACACGCTGGAGTCGACCCTGGAATCCGTCGCCCTCGCCCGCGCGATGGGTCCCCGCACCGTGCTGGTCACGAGCGTGGAGCGGCCAGACCGCGAAGAGGGCACGATCGAGATGCTCGCCGTCGATGACGCAGGTGCGTGGATCGTGCAGACGCCGTTCTTGCCGATGAAGGCGAACGGTTCCGGTGATGTGACGGCGGCGCTGTTCACCGCTCACTACGTATCGACCAGAAGCGCGCAGACAGCACTGGAGCGCACCGCTTCGAGTGTGTTTGACCTGCTCCAGCTCACGCTGGATTCAGGTGAGCGCGAACTCCAGCTCATCGAGGCCCAGGAATCCTACGCGCACCCGAAGATGCAGTTCAGCGCGCGTCAGGTGCGCTGAACGGCCACGCGTTCGCGATGGCCTCCCGCACTTCGCCAAGAAGCTGCGGGAGCGCTTTCGTCTTGGCGATGATCGGGAAGAAGTTCGCGTCGGACTTCCACCTGGGCACGATGTGCTGGTGAAGGTGCGCGTCGACACCAGCGCCGGCCACAGCGCCCTGATTCATGCCGAGGTTGAAACCGTCGCAGTTCGAGACCTCGCGCAGCACGCGCATCCCGATCTGGGTCAGCTCTCCGATTTCCGCCACTTCTTCTGGCGTCGCCTGGTCGTAGGTTGCGACGTGGCGATACGGGCACACCAGCATGTGCCCTGAGTTGTACGGGAAGAGGTTGAGCAGCACGTAGGCCGTCTTTCCTCGTGCGACGATGAGACGCTCAGCGTCAGGATGCTTCGGAGCCTCACAGAACGGGCACTCTTCGCGCAGTGGCTCCGGGCCGGCTTGGATGTATGCCATCCGGTGCGGGGTCCACAGGCGCTGGAACTCGTCGGGGACACCGGCGAGATGCCCGGCATCCTCCACGGCGTCCCCGGTCGTCACGCGAGATCTCCCACAGTGTGGACGAGCGCGTGAGACGTGATGGCGGCACGAATGCGCTCAACAGCATCTGCGATCGGAACGCCGTTCTCCTGAGTGCCATCGCGGAAGCGGAAGGAGACTGTGCCGGCTTCACGGTCTTTCTCCCCCGCGATCAGGATCAGCGGAACCTTGCCGGTGGTGTGGTTGCGGATCTTCTTCTGCATCCGGTCGTCCGAGTGATCGACCTCTGCGCGCACGTCGTGCGAGCGCAGTTGCGCGACGATCCCGTCGAGGTACTCGCCGAATTGCTCGGCGACGGGCACGCCAACGACCTGCACGGGAGCGAGCCACACCGGGAAGTCACCGGCGTAGTGCTCGAGCAGGATCGCGAAGAAGCGCTCGACCGAGCCGAGCAGAGCACGGTGGATCATGACCGGCTGGTGCTTCTGTCCGTCCGCGCCGGTGTACTCGAGCTCGAATCGCTCCGGCTGGTTGAAATCGAGCTGAATCGTCGACATCTGCCAGGTGCGCCCGATCGCGTCGCGCGCCTGCACAGAGATCTTCGGTCCGTAGAACGCGGCTCCCCCAGGGTCGTCGACGAGCTCAAGACCGGATGCGACGGCGACCTCGCGCAGCGTGGCGATAGCAGAGCTCCACTGCTCCGGCTCGCCGAGGAACTTGTCGTTACCCTCCTCGTTCGTGGACAGCTCGAGGTAGAAATCATTCAGACCGTAGTCGCGAAGAAGAGCCAGCACGAGGTTGAGGTTCGTGGTCAGCTCTTCGTGCACCTGGTCCTGTGCGACGTAGATGTGCGCGTCATCCTGCGTGAGACCGCGCACACGAGTGAGGCCAGAGAGCGTTCCGCTCTTCTCGTAGCGATAGACAGTTCCGAACTCGGCCAGGCGCAGGGGCAGCTCGCGGTAGGAGCGTCCACGTGCGCGGTAGATGAGGTTGTGGAACGGGCAGTTCATCGGCTTCAGGTAGTAGTCCTGACCCTGACGGGTGATGTTGCCGTCTTCGTCGGTGACCTCGTCGAGGTGCATCGGAGGGAACATTCCGTCGGCGTAGGTCTGCAGGTGACCTGAAGTCTGGAACAGATCCTTCTTCGTGATGTGCGGCGAGTTAACGACCTCGTAGCCGTTGCGCAGCAGGTGGCGACGCAGATTCTCTTCGATCTCGTAGCGGATGATCCCGCCCTTGGGATGGAAGACCGCAAGTCCGGAGCCGATCTCGTCGGGGAAGGAGAACAGGTCCATCTCGACACCGAGTTTGCGGTGATCACGGCGCTCCGCTTCAGCGAGGCGGTCCTTATAGGCCTTTAGCTCTTCCTTGGTGGGCCACGCCGTGCCGTAGATGCGCTGGAGCTGCGGGTTCTTTTCGCTGCCACGCCAATAGGCGGCAGCGATACGGGTGAGATCCCAGCCGTTGCCGATCATGCGAGTGCTGGGCAGGTGAGGGCCGCGGCAGAGGTCCTTCCAGGCGACCTCGCCGTCCTTGGTGGTGTTGTCATAGATCGTCAGGTCACCGGCGCCGACCTCGACAGAGGCGCCCTCTGCGGCGTTCGCTCCGGAGCCTGGGCCACCGGCGAGGTCGATCAGCTCGAGCTTGAACGGCTCGTCGGCGAGTTCTGCGCGCGCCTCTTCTTCAGTGACGACCCGGCGCACGAAGCGCTGACCCTCGCGGATGATCCGCTGCATCTCTTTGGAGATCGCCTTGAGGTCCTCGGGCGTGAACGGGGTGTCAACACCGAAGTCGTAGTAGAAGCCATCGGTCACGGGCGGGCCGATGCCGAGGTTCGCTTGCGGGTTGATACGCTGCACCGCCTGCGCGAGCACGTGGGCTGCGGAGTGGCGCAGGATCGCGAGTCCGTCTTCGCTCTCGATCGTCACCGGAGTGACCTCGTCTGTCTCGGCGACGGTGGTCGCGAGATCCTTCAGTTCGCCGTTCACGCGCATCGCGACGACGGATCGGTCAGAGAACAGGGCGAAGCCGTCGCGGGGCGCGGCGTTCTGCTCGTCGATTTCAGGCACAGGTCACTCCATCTGGGTCACCTTCTAGGCTACTCGTCTCGCAAGCCTCACCAGACGACCAGATCACGAAGAAGAGGACACTGGAGTTCCGTACGCGCAACTGAGATCCTGACGCCATGCGTGAGTTGACGACGGATGACCTGGGACTGCTGCTGTCTGTGTTCGCGGTGCTGCTGATCGCTTTCGGCATCGACTTCCACTTCTCGACGAAAGGTGTGGCAAAGCACCGCCGGGCGACCTGGTTCTTCGGGATCGTGACGCTCGTCGGTGAGGTGATGACGGCGCTTGCACTCGTGCTCACCTGGGTCGCGTTGTGGAGTCCTGCCGCGTGGGAGGCGATCGACAACCTGCTCGTGTTCATCCCCGGAACCATCGCGATCATCTGTGCGGTCATTCTCACGGTGGACAAGATCACCGTGCGCCTCGAGCGGTTGCGCAGGTCAGCGACTATGCCGAAAGCGTAGGCTGAGAGCATGCTGATCGGTACCGTCCGCACTCATGAGTAACCGGGGCCTTCTCCCGATTCGACTCCCCCACCGAGATCGAAGCGGAAGACTTGGATGCCCTCATCGGGTACGTTCCGGAAGGTTGGCAGCTGCCGTCAGTGAGGAAGGCATGAATCAGCTGCTCACACGGACTTCCGGCGAGGCGCCAAGGAACGAGAAAACCCCCGGCTTACCGGGGGTTTAATTCTGTGCGCGATACTGGGATCGAACCAGTGACCTCTTCCGTGTCAGGGAAGCGCGCTACCGCTGCGCCAATCGCGCCCGTTGGGGCTGTTCAGTTTTCGGTGAGGTGGCGACGGGATTCGAACCCGTGTAAACGGCTTTGCAGGCCGGTGCCTAGCCGCTCGGCCACGCCACCGTGTGGATTGACCCCACGTGCTGTGAGCCTCTCAACGAGACTCTCTGCACTCGAGCGGATGACGAGATTCGAACTCGCGACCCTCACCTTGGCAAGGTGATGCGCTACCACTGCGCTACATCCGCATTTCGTGTTCCGGCGTCCCGGGCACTTGTAAAACAATAGCCGACGATTCCCGCGTCGCAAAACTCAATACGGATCTCGCGCGTGTCCGCCCGAATGGTCTAAAACCGATGAGACCGTCCGGTAGTATCGATTCCTGACCCCACGGGGTCTTGGGCGATTGGCGCAGCTGGTAGCGCGCTTCCTTCACACGGAAGAGGTCGTGGGTTCAAGTCCCGCATCGCCCACCCAATGTTCGATGTTTAAATTCGCGACATCCGCAGGTTTGACGTCCTCTCCCGCACGCGGCCTGGCCTCGTAGGCCAGTGCTGCGGCGTGGAGGTTCGGATCAAGAAGCGAATCGAACGGTTCACCGGGTTCGCCCCCAATGCACATTAAAATCGAGCATTATGCGTCGATCATTTTTGAGCGCGAGCGCCGTCGTTGCACTCGCCGCTGGTGCCCTGTTCATCAGCACTCCCGCCTACGCGGATCCCATCTCTTACCAATTCAAATACACCGTCACTAACGAAGGCCCGAGCACCGTCGCCTGGCCCAGTGGCGGCGACTGCTCAACGGAGGCGGCTTGGGATGGCGGTGGACGTCGTGCGATCACCTCGGTGGCCGTCGTGAGTGCAACCGGTCTGTACACCTTCCGTGACTTAAAGAGTCCGGTGGATGGGCGATTCATAATATTTGAAGGAGCCTTCGACCGAAATGACGTCAGTAACTGTGTTGCGGAGGTTGACGACTTCGGGCTGGTGAATCTCGAAGCTGACGTGGAGTACACGATGGTGCTCGCTGCGTTCGGGGGCCAATCGGGCACTGTGAGCTACCACGCCTCGGGCCCCGGAATTTTTGGCACCGCCACCACCCTCTTAGGTGCCACCACCGTGCTCACCGCCAGCAGTGGCACGGTCGCTGCGGGAGACCCTGTTGACCTGACTGCAACGGTTGCACGCCCGGGGTTTACGGCGAACTTCGAGGGCAATGTCGAATTCTTCGATGGTGCTACCAGCCTCGGGGAGGTTCCGGTGTCCGCGACGGGCCAGGCTGCCCTCCCTAACGTGGCCTTGACCAGCGGATCCCACCAGATCACCGCCCACTATGCGGGCAACACTTGGGTTTTACCATCGATATCAGCGCCTGTGACTGTTGAAGTAGAACCACCAGTAGCGGCGACCACGACGGTCGTGACTGCAGCCAACGCGTCTGTGGAAGCCGGCACTGAGGTGTCCTTCAACGCCGAGGTGACGGGGGCGACGCCCACCGGCACGGTCGAGTTCTTCGCCGATGGCATCTCACTGGGCAGCGCAACCACAACCGCCAGCGCCTCGGCCACAACGGCGAGCGCGACCCTCACCACCGCCTCGCTCGCGGTCGGTACTCACTCGATCACCGCAGCCTACGGAGGAGATTTCAACAACGCAGCATCGACGTCGCTCGCTGCGCTGACATTGACGGTGACCGCGGTGCCGGATCCTGAGCCGGCACCAACACCCGATCCGGCACCTGCACCTGTGCCGGTGACCCCGGTCGTCAAGCCGGATCCTGCGAAGAATGACACCTCTGCCAAGCAACTTGCGGCTACCGGGGCAGAGTTGCCGCTTGGGCTCCTCAGCGGAGGGCTGACGATTGCGGCGGGCGCGACACTGCTGTTCGCCAGGCAGCGAGCGCGGCGCACGCGTCAGGCGTAGGGCACCGCAGCCTGATCAGCGGGTGTTTGGTGAGCGGGTGTTTGGGCCGCAAGTACCCGGCTCGTACGCAATAACCTCGTATGTTTTTCAGTATTCAGTCCTGGAATTCGCATCGGCACCGCGGCTCGAGCTTTCGCCACCGGACCCTGTGTATCGCCTCTCCCCGTGCCCCGACGGCGTGACCCCCGCCCCTCAACGCCCCTGAGAACACGGTGAATCAGGGTTCTCGATGCCGGATGCTTGTTTGAGAATCGCTTGGGAAGGTCCACCCAATGTTGGATGTTTAAACTTGCGATGTCCGCAGGTTTGACATCCTCCCCCACACGCAGCCTGGCCTCAGAGGTCAGCGCTGCGGTGTGGAGGTTCGGATCGAGGAGCGAATCGTGCATGCCACCGGCTTAGCGCGAGGCAGTCTTCCAGGTGCGCTTTGGCCTGGTCATACTCGATCTGACCGGCGTCGATCTGCGCGTCTGGCGATGCGGTCCTGTTCTTCTTTGAGCAGGTCCAGATTCCTCGACTATTTTCAACGTGGATGTGACCTCAGGGTTGTGTACAGGACTTCAGACGCTCAGGTGCCATTCGTCGTCTGCACTACGTCCAGGACTATGTGATTGACCGGGTCGTCGACTTCGGACACTGACATACCCTCTTACCGCCCTAGGGTTTCGAGAGCGGATAATTATGAGGCACTCGGGCGGAGCGCTACACGGGTTCAGGCAGTTGGTGCCGGAACACTCTTATTCCCAGCGGAAGAAGAGTGCCGCAGTGCCGGTGCCGAGGAGGACCGCTACGCCGAGGCTGATCAGTGTGAGCGGGTCAACCGCGACTCCGGCCCACGCGGCCCCCAGTGCGTCCACGGCGGCGCCGACCGGCAACCAGCCTCCGATGTCGGCGATCACCGGAGGGAGCACGTCGCGCCCACCGAACATCCCGCCGAACGCCCCGATGCCAAGGAAGGCCACCAGGCCGATGGCGACCGCCGAGTTGGGGGTCGGGGCGAGAGCGGCGACGACCATACCGACGCCATACATCGCAGCCATAATCAGGGCGAGAACACCGAGTGTCACGCCGATGTTCACGGGGAGGTTCGCACCGAAGAAGACCGCGGCAACGAGGAAGGCCAGCGTGATCCCGATGGCCGCTTGCACGATACTCACGACGGCTTGTGCGAAGAGCACCATGAAGGGGGATGCTGGTGTTACTCCCAGTCGCCGCAGGATTCCGGAGCGGCGGTAGTAGGCGAGGTAGCTGGGCATGTTGATGATGCTGATCGCAGCCATGACCATGACGAACACGAGCGGCATGACGTACAGGTCCAGGGCGGTGAGACCGTTAACGATCACTTCGACTCCCGCCGCCGAGGCGCTGGTCAACATGATCAGGAGGGGTAGCCCGAGCGGAACGATCAATCCGGCCGTATCCCGCATAACCATCTTCGCCTCGCAGCCGATGAGCGTCAGTAACGACCGCAGTCCAGGACGTCGATCTTCAACCACAGTGGTCATTCCATCTCCTCCAGCTCTCGGCCAGTGAGGGCCACGAACGCGTCGTCAAGGCTTTCGGTACCTGCGTGCGCAACGAGACCGCGCGGAGTGTCGAGCGCGACCACACGGCCACCATCGATCAGTGCGACGTGGTCGCACAGGCGCTCGACCTCCTCCATTGCATGACTGACCAGCAGGATCGATACGCCTTCCTCCTGGAGCCGTTCGACCGTTCCCCACATGCGCCTGCGCGCCTTGGGGTCCAGCCCCGTCGTGAGCTCGTCGAGGATCACGACCCGAGGGCGTCCAGCGAGGGCGAGGGCGATCGAGAGACGCTGCTGCTGCCCGCCGGATAGTTTCTCGAAGCTGACTCGCGCCTGCTCTTGGAGATCGACCATCTCCAGCAGCTCCGCCGCTGGTCGTGGGGTCGGGTAGAAGCTCCGGTAGAGATCAATGAGCTCCGAAGTACGCAGCGCGTTGTGCAGGTGAGCGTGCTGCAGCTGGACACCGAGGAGCTGGCGGACGCGCGCACGGTCAGAACGGGGATCCAGCCCGAGAATTCGCACCGTGCCCTGATCGGGCTTGCGCAACCCGGCCAGAATCTCCACGGTCGTCGTCTTGCCCGCTCCGTTCGTTCCCAGAATGCCGAAAGTCTCACCCTGCTCAACACGCAGACTCACATCCGCGACGGCGACCTTTCCCTGGTAACTCTTTGCCAATCGCTCGGCGAGAATCGCTGGTTCGCTATCAGTCATGCTCCAACGCTAAGAAACCACCACGCGATCGCGCATGTGCCAGAAGTCACCACCAGCGCCCGTGACTTCTGGCAGGGGCAGGCAGTACCCTGCCGCCGATATCCTGAAAAACATGCGTCGACTGGGAACCGAAGGATGGGCGGGCCTCGTAATGGTCGCCGCGGCGCTCGGAGTTTCTTCCCCCGCACTTTTCGGGGCTGCCGACACGAGCATCCCTCGCCCGGTCTGGGCGGGCGTCCTCGTGATGTTCGGCGTGGGAGTGCTCTGCGCCGTGATGGCCAATTCAGTGCTTCGATTCATCGGGTACGGCGCTGGCGTCGTCGCAGCTTGGGTCCTGGTAATCACGGCCGACATGGGGCTCGTGCTCATCCTTCTGGTAGTTACCGCGGCGATCAGTGTCTACATCGTGCCGTTGTGGGGCGGGCTGCTCGTCGTTGCTCTGAACACCGTCGCGGTCGGGGTCACGTACTCCCAAAAGGAGCAACCGCTGCTCGACGTCATCATGATGATCGGCTTCTACCTACTGATCCAGCTCGCCAGCCTTTTCAGCTCCGCAACGCTGGTTCGAGAACAGCAACTCCGCGCACAGCTAACCGTCGCGCATGTCGAGTTGCAAGTGGCAAGCGTCCTGCTCTCGGAATCCGCTCGAACCGCCGAGCGACTGCGAATCTCCCGCGACCTGCACGACCTCATCGGGCACCAGCTCACCGCGCTCACCCTGCAGCTCGAAACCGCAAGACACGTGGACGGAGCTGCCGTTCGCAGCCACATCGACAATGCCGACATGGTCGCACGCGAGTTGCTCCGTGACGTGCGTGCCACGGTGACCCAGCTTCGCGCGCACGCGCCAGACCTTTCGAAGGAACTAGGACGGATCGGTGACGGCATTCCCGGGCTCACTGTCACGGTCCACGTTGCCGATGGCGTTCGGGCTGACGAGCATGCGAGCACCGCTTTCGTGCGCGCGACGCAGGAGGTGATCACCAACGCCGTTCGTCACGCCGACGCGAAAGAGATCTGGATCGAGATCACATCCGACGACCGGTACACAACCTTCGTCGCACACGACGATGGACATGGCACGGCGAAGCCTGTGCTTGGCAACGGCCTGCGGGGCCTCAGGGAACGCTTCGGGGAACTCGGCGGCACCTTTGAGATCGACGGGTCCTCCGGGTTTCGCGTCACCGCACGGGTAGCGCATCCATGACGCGGGTGGTGGTCGTCGATGACCAGACGCTCGTGCGGCAAGGCATCCGAAGTCTGCTCGCGGTCGCCGGGATCGACGTCATCGGCGAAGCCGAAGACGGACGTATCGCAGTCGAACTGATTCAGTCCACCGAACCGGACGTGGTGCTACTAGATGTGCGAATGCCTCGGTTCGACGGTCTCTGGACGCTGCGTCGCCTCCGTGAACTGCAATCCACAGTCGCTGTTCTCGTGCTGACCACTTTCGACGACGATGACGTCATTCTCGACGCGATCCAAGCGGGCGCACGCGGGTACATCCTCAAGGACGTCACCCTCGACCAGCTCACGCACGCGGTGACCACTCTCGCTGCCGGCAACACACTGATCTCGCCTGCGATCACCGAACGCGTAATTCGCGCCGTCCGCTCAGGGGGCGTCCTCCCTGACCGCGATGCGCTTCCTGCTCAGGAGCTCACCGACCGCGAGATCGAAGTTCTCCGTCTCGTCGCTCAGGGGTACGGAAATCGTCAGATCGCCGACGCACTGTTCCTCGCTGAGGGCACCGTCAAGAACCACCTCTCCTCAATCCTGACAAAACTCGGAACCCGAGACAGAACCAATGCCGTCCTCAAAGCGATCCAAAGCGGAATCCTCGCCTGACGCAAAGCCACGACAACCAATTTGTCCAGTGACCCATCCAGGGTCCAGATCCGGTGACGTCCCCTGGCGTGGATGCTCCTATTGCTGTCAAGTGGTCTCCGGTGGGCTGAACTGAGCGTCAGCAGGCGCGCGATCAGTCGACGTCACACGGTGGGCATCCACACCCGCATGGTGGAGGGCCCATGGTTTCCCCAGGCGTTGTAGGCAATCAGCTCGACGTCGACGGGTGTGTCACCGACAATTGCAGCATCCGCACCGCCGAACGGCCAGTCGCGCGCCGGATACGTGATCGGCACCATCGGCACCACGACGCGGTCGCCGTCGATCCGGGGCTCCCCCGCGACGCGCAGCTGCTCCACCGAGTACTCCGCATCAGCGGCGCGTTCGAGACACATCACCAGCGGGCCGCGTTCGACGGCCATCTGACCGCGGAGTGCGTCGATGCGAGCATCCGGGTGCACGACCCGGGGCTGCATCGGCAGCACAAGCTCGATGACCTGGTCCTGTGCGACGGCAACAGAGACCCAACCGGGCTCGACGTTGCGTCCGTCGATCGTTGCTCCCGAAGTCGCCCACCCCGGCACGCGTAGCACGACATTCGTGCCGACCGCCGGAGCATCGACAACGGTGACCCGAACAAATCCATCATGGGGGTAGGCGGTCTGCACATCGAGACGCACGGCGCCGGCATCGAACTGCGCGTCGATCGTTCCGTTGGCGTACTGCAGCACGTGGACGGCGTCGGCGGATACTGCCGCGACATACCCGCCCAGCGAGGCGAGCGTGCGTGCCACGTTCGGCGGGCAGCACGACACGGCGAACCACGGCGCGCGCATCGAAGCCGCCGCGCGGGGAGACACGGAGTCCGTCGAGGGCACGATGCCGGGTGAGCGGCGGTGCAGCGTGTTCGTGTAGAAGAACGACGTGCCGTCGACCGACGGCGAGGTAGCGACCACGTTGTAGAGCGTGCGTTCGACGACATCTGCCCAGTGCGCGTCGCCGGTGGCGAGCAGCATCCGATGGTGCGCCATGATCGACCCGACGCCCGCACAGGTTTCGCTGTACGCACGTTCGGAGGGCAACTCCCAGTCGTCGCCGAACGACTCGCCCTCGTGGTGCGCGCCCATGCCACCGGTCAGATATGTTCGGCGGGCGAGAGTGTGCTCAAGCTGCTGGCGGATCGCGCCCAGCAGGTCGTCGTCACCCGACTCGACCGCCTGGTCGATGGCTCCGGCCGCAAGGTAAGTGGCACGCACGGCATGACCGCGCAGTACATCGGCATCGCGCACGGGCACGTCGTCCTGAAAGTACTCACGCCCGAACTCGATATCGTCGAGCGTGGCGGTACCGCGGCGTTCGATGAAAAGGCGCGCCTGTTCGAGGTAGCGCTGGTTGCCGGTGGCGCGGGCGAGCTCGACGAGGGCGGGCTCCACCTCGGCGTGACCGCAGACCGAAGCGATGCCGGAGTCACCGAAGGTCTCGCACACGTGGTCGGCCGCCCTCAGCGCCGCCCGCACGAGGTCATCTTCGCCGTGGGTCCGGAGCCGCGCGACCGCCGCCTGAAACAGGTGCCCGTAGCAATAGAGCTCGTGCCCCCACTCGAGGTCGGAGTAGCGCGGAAGCTGGCCCTCACGCCCGAACTTCGTATTGAGGTATCCGTCGCTTTCCTGGGCGGGAACGATGCGGGCGATGAGCGCCTGGTAGCGCGCTTCGAGCGCAGCATCCTGGGTCCTGCCGATCTCCCACGCCATCGCCTCGATGAGCTTGTACACGTCGGAGTCGCTGAACTCGCGCCCGGTACGGGTGTCGGCGAGGTTTCCCGAGACAGCGTCGTCGAAGTTGCCGATCCAGCCGAGGCGTTCCATCCAGCCTTCGCAGTGCGCGAGGACGGCGCTGCCATTGAGTCGCTGCAGATCGGCCCAGAATCCGTCGGTGATGCGCGCGGCGTGCAAGCCGATGGGGCTGAGCGCGCCACTGGACGGAACGACAGGAGCATCGATCTGGTGCGCGGGCGTGGAGCGGGAGAAAACGAGAGTCACAGAGGTACCTTCCGGAGGCAGAGGTGGGTCACTTGACCGCGCCGAGGGTGAGTCCCTCGCGCAGAAGTCGGTAGGTGAAGAAGAAGAGCACGAGGATCGGCACCGACGTGATCACAGCGAGCGCCATGAGGCCTGGCCAGTTGATGCCGAACGCCGACACCTGGGCTGCGAGCAGGGCGCTGAGCGGGTAGTTCACCGGCGAGAGGAAGAAGTTCACCGCATAGAGGAACTCTCCCCACGCGAGCAGGAACACGAGGGTGCCGGTGGTGGCGATGCCGTTTCGGGCGAGCGGGAGCATGACGGAGAAGAACACGCGCAGGGTCGATGCGCCGTCGAGCGACGCCGCCTCTTCGATCGCGATCGGCACCGCGCGGAAGAACGGTCGCAGCAGCAGAATCGCGAATGGGGTGAGCAATGCCGTGTCGGCGAGGATGAGGCCGAGGTTGGAGTCGAGCAGGCCCCAGCCGCCGAAGATCTGGAACAGCGGGATGACGTTCGCCGTCTGCGGCAGCATCTGCAGCACGATCATCGCGCCGAGCATGATCGTGGTGATGCGCGCGTCGTAGCGGGCGAGTCCATAGCCAGCAGGAATGGCGATCGCGAGCGACAGCGCCGTGGTGCCGGCTGCGATCACGAGCGACTGCTGCATGGCGGTGTAGAGACCCGCGTTCGACAGCGCCGCGACGTAGGCATCGAGCGTTGGGGTGAAGAAAAACGACGACTGCGACCCGATGACGTCGCCCGGTGCCTTCAGCGAGGTGAGCAGGATCCACAAAAGCGGAATCGCGTAGATGAGGAACAGCACACCGCGAAGCGGGCCCGCGACGGGGGCGAACGGCAACTTGCGACGCCGACGGAGCGGGGACGCGGAGCCGGTGAGCAGGGTGGAGGTTGCAGACATCACTTCTCCTCGTTTCGCACGCCTCGGGCGTAGAACACCGCGAGCACCAGCACCAGCAGCACGGCGATGACGGCGGATGATGCGCCCAGGCCGTAGTCGAAGCGCACGAACGCTTGCAGGTAGCCGAGGAACGGCAGGGTGGTGGTGGCCGTGCCCGGGCCGCCGAAGGTCATGACGTAGATGAAGTCGAACGAGCGGAAGCCGTAGACCACCGTCAGCACGGCGAGGATCATGGTGGTCGATCGCACCGAAGGGATGATGATGTGGTGAATTTCCTGCCAGCGTGAGGCGCCATCGACCCGGGATGCTTCGAACAGTTCGGCCGGGATGCCGAGCATCGCCGCGCGGTAGACGAGCGCGTTGAAAGGGATCACAACCCACGAGTTCACGAGGGCCACCGAGACGAGCGCCAGGCGGTCGTCGTAGAGAAACGGCACCGCGTCCGAGGTGAGGCCGATGTCCATGAACACGGTGTTGAAGAGGCCTTGGCTGCCGAGGAGGAACTTCCAGACGCTGCCGTTCACCACAGGCGGGAGTGCCCACACGAACACGAGGATCGCGAGGATGATGGCAGTCCACTTTCCGGTGGGAGCCAGCAGAATGGCCGCGGCGAGCCCGCCGACGAGTCCGAGTACCGTGACGATGCCGACGAACACGACGGTGTTGAGGATCACGCTGCCGAATGCGCCGTCACCGAAATTGCGGATCACGTTGTCGAGGCCGATGAAGGGCCAATCGCCGCGCAGGTTCGAGACCTTGACGTCGCTGACGCTCATGCGCAGGAGCTGCGTGAGCGGGTAGACGGCGAAGACCAGCAGGAAGAGCGCGGCCGGCAGCACGAAGAGCAGCGTGCTGCGCGAGCCGGCCGCGGGCTTCAATCGGCGGCGGGGGCGGCCTTGCCCGCCCGATGGCGTCGGGTCGTCGGCGCGCGCGGCGTGTGCGGCGACTGTCAGCTTCGACATTGTGCTCCAGACGTCATTGATCGGATGGGCAAGGCCGGTGGGTTACAGCAGGCCGTCGAGTGCTGCGAGCACCTGGTCGGCGGCAGCATCCGGAGTCAACTGTCCGCTGATCACGCCGCTCCAGGCTTGCCCGACTGCGAGCTGCACGTCGGCGACAGCTGCCGGCGGGATGGCAGCATCCGGGTAATTGGCGCCGTGGGAGGCGATCGACTCGGCGAACGGCGCCATGAGCGTGTTCGAGGTGACGGCGTCGCTTGCAGCGGCGTCGGCGCGTGCCGGGATGCTGCCGACGGTCTCGGCTGCGATCACACCGCCCTCTTCGCTGAAGTACGTGCTCTCGAGGTACGCCCAGGCGAGGTCGGGATTGGCGCTGAACGCACCGATGCCCTCGCCTTCACCGCCGAGGTACACCCCGCCGTCTGCGCCGACCGGCAGCGCAACGACGCCGTACTCGAACTGCGCGGTGGATTCGGCCGTTCCCATCTGCCAGTTGCCATTTTCGGCGAAGGCGTGACCGCCGGCGGCGAACGTCTGGAACGGAACAGTCTGGTCCCAGGTGGATGCTTCGCGGGTCAGGGCGCCCGACTCGGTCCACTGCTGGATCATGGTGAACGCCTCGACGAGGGGCTCGCGCTGTGGGTCATCGTAGGTGAAGCCGTACGACGAAAGCCACGGGTATCCCTGCCACTCGCCCTGCGAGTTCGGCAGGCCCGAGAGAGTGATGCCGCCCTGACCGGCGGCGACGGCCGCATCGAGTGCTGCGCTGAGTTCGTCGAGGGTCGTGGGCGCTTCGACGCCGATCTCGGTGAGGATGTCGGCGTTGTACCAGAGGCCGAGCAGGTTCACGTAGCCCTGCACCGCGTAGGTGACGTCATCGACGCTGTGGATCACGGAATCCGGAAACTCCTCAGCATCCGCGAAGGATCCCCAATAGTCGTCAAGCGGGGCGAGCACGCCACCGAGTGCGAGGGTGGAGGCATCCGCGCCGTTGAAAACGACCACGTCGGGCCCGGTTTCGGTGGAGGCTGCCGAGATGAGTCGCGGGTTCAGCTGGTCGTACGGCACGAAGACGTTCTCGACGGTGACGCCGTCGTTCTCGGCTTCGAACTTGGCTTTGTAGTCGTCCATGACCTTCACCTGGTTGTCGTCACTGAAGTAGTGCCAGACGGTGAGTGTGTCGCTGCCACCTGCGGTCGCTCCACCGGCGTCGCTCTGCGCGCTGGGGGTGCAACCCGTGAGCACGAGCGCGAGCGCCGCGGTGGATACGAGCGCGGCACGGGCGCCCACGCGAGTTTTGCTGATCATCTTGGAAACTGCTCCTCATCTTCTTTGATGCATGCGGTGCCGGCTGGTGCACGGTGCCGTTCCTTCGGAAACTTCCTAAAAGGTTTTCTGAATACTATCTACCGGTTTTCTGGCCGTCAACTCGTCGGATGAAGCTCTCGACTTGCATGAGTTTCCGAAACCGTGGATGATGACGTTCACCACAATTCGCCGGATGTACGCCTGAATCGGCTTGTTATGGGATCTGATGAGCCAGGGATGAACACACGAGAGCGAGGCGTCATGGCACACAGCGCGGCGAAACGCGCCACCCTTCGTGATGTCGCGGATCTAGCCGGTGTATCGCTGGCGACGGCATCGAAGGCGCTGAACGGGCGACAGCACGTGAAGGCGGCGACCCGGGACAAGGTTCGCCAGGCGGCCGAAACGCTCAACTTCTCACCGAACGAGGCTGCACGCAGCCTGCTCATGGGCCAGACGGGTACCGTGGGGCTCATCACGGGCGACTTGGAGGGCCGGTTCAGCCTCCCGATTCTGATGGGCGCCGAGGACGCGTTCGGAGCAGGCCGAGTCTCGATCTTTCTGTGCGACGCGCGCGGTGACGCGATTCGCGAGAAGTATCACCTCGATGCGCTGCTGCGTCGCAATGTCGACGGCATCATCGTCGTGGGGTACCGCACCAACCCGCGCGCTCCGCTTCCCGGTTCACTGCCGGTGCCGGTCGTGTACGCGTACGCCCCGAGCCAGAACGAGTCGGATCTGTCGGTGATTCCCGACGACACGGATGCTGGCGCGCTGGCCGTCACGCACCTCGTGAGTACAGGGCGGCGACGCGTCGTGCATATCTCGGGCGATCCCGACTACACCGCCGCCCAAGAGCGCTCAACCGGTATCGCCGCGGAGCTTCAGCGCCAGCAGTTGTCCCTGGTGGGCGGCCGGCCGCTGTTCGGCGCGTGGACCGAACAGTGGGGGCGAACCGCGATCACCCGGCTGCTCGAACAGGGCGAAGATTTCGACGGTGTCGTCTGCGGCAACGATCAGATCGCGCGCGGCGTGCTCGATGCCCTGCACGCGGGAGGACGCAGCGTCCCGCGCGACGTGGGCGTGATCGGTGTCGACAACTGGGAAGCCATGACCACCGGCTCCTCGCCGACGCTCACCAGCATCGATCTCAACCTCGAACAACTGGGCCGGGAAGCCGCTGAGCTGTTGTTCGCCTCGATGCAAGGCCCGGTCGACCCCGGTATACGCCGTGTCACCGGCAGGGTCGTCACTCGGGAAAGCACGTAGGAGTCCGCGTCATACTCCGCCACCTCGATGCGCGCAGCAGCACCCGCCTCGGTCGCCTCGGGCGCTCGTGAGCTGGTCGTGACGCTTCGCTTCGCTGGTCATCCCATCGCCGGACATCGCCTGTCCTTCCGTGTTTACGGCCAGCAAGGCTAGGGCGTTTCCCGTAGACAGAGCAATTCCGGGCTGACCCGCAGTTTTCACTGATACGGTGAGCGAAGTCGGCATCTTGCCGGCGTCAGGGAAGACTTCTTGTCGACCAACGGGCCGCACTGGCCACTTCGTTCTCCGTCGCCTCCTCTGGACCATCTCGAGGAGACCCGATTTCCGTGCACCCGTATACCCATTCCACTGATCCTCGCACCGATGACGCATCGACCGCCCTCCCCGTGCTTCCGGTCGGCTCGTCCGCGATCGTCTACTGCGAAGCACAGTTCGGCGAACAGGATGGCAAGACGGCCAACGGTCTGGTTCGTCACTCCGAGAAGTACGACATCCTCAGCGTCATCGACAGCCGCCATACCGGCGCGGACGCGGGTGCCCTGCTCGACGGCACGGCTAACGGCATCCCGATCCTCGCGAGTCTCACAGCGGCCATCGCACACGCAGGTACGACGCCGGACTACCTGATCTGCGGTGTGGCACCCGCTGACGGTCTGCTCTCCGACGCGCAGCGCGTCGTTTTGCTGGACGGCATCGCCCACGGCATGCACATCATCAACGGTCTGCACGAGTTCCTGAACGACGATGCGGAGTTCGTCGCTGCCGCGCTTCTCTCGGGCGTGACCATAACCGACGTACGACGCCCGAAGGAAAAGAAGGATCTTCACCTGTTCTCGGGTCGCATCTTCGACGTCACGTGCCCTCGGATCGCCGTACTCGGCACCGACGGCGCGATCGGCAAACGGACGACCGCGACGCTCCTCGTCCAAGCCCTCAACGACCGCGGCATCCACGCGGTCATGGTCGGCACAGGCCAGACGACGATCATCCAGGGCGGTCGCTACGGCGTGGCGCTGGATGCTCTGGTACCGCAGTTCTGCTCCGGCGAGGTCGAGAACCAGGTCGTCTCAGCCTTTGAAGCAGAGGACCCCGACATCATCATCGTAGAGGGACAGGGGGCGCTGAGCCACCCCGCGTACCTCACTTCCGCGCACATCCTGCGAGGCAGCAGACCTGCCGGCGTCATTGTGCAGCACGCGCCGGGCAGACAGGTTCTCGGCGACTTCCCGATGATGCCGATGCCCACTGTTGCGAGTGAGGTGGCACTCATCGAGGCTTTTGCAGAAACACGTGTGATCGGTGTGACGGTCAACCACGAGAGTCTTTCCACCACGCAGATCGGCGACGCGATCGACGCGATCGAACTGGAGATCGGCGTACCTGCGACAGATCCGCTGACCCGCCCGCTGAGCGAGTTGGCCGACATGGTGCTGACGGCTTTCCCCGTACTGCGTGCAGCGGCGGCCTCCGAGCGCGTCTGACCCGGAGCGGCGTGTAACCGGCTGCTCAGCCGGTTACAGTCAGCGCCGCGCCCACCCGTATCGCACGACGAGCGCCGCCACCACCCGGTCGTAGCGCTTTCGATCGAGGATGGCGGCCTCACGACGCATCCCCTTCTCGTGCACGCTGTAGAGCTGCTCGATGTCGACCCAGGACTCGCGCCTCTGCGAGTCCCACTCCCCGGTGCCGATCGACAGGTAGTCGCGATCGCGGTCGTGGGCCTTGCTCGTCATCCGCACCGCGTACACGCGCGCAGCGGAATGGCGGCCGATCACGAGGACGGGGCGGTCCTTGCCGCGTCCGTCATTCTCTTCGTACGGGACCCACGTCCAGATGACCTCGCCGGAATCCGGAGCACCGTCCTTCGACGGCGAGTAGTCGACCTTGAGATTCTGGATGTGGTCCGGATCGATCCGGACGGTCTCACTCCCCTGCTCCCGCCCCGGTTCGATCGCCTCACCCGCATCACGCAGGCGCGCAGTCGGTGCGGTCACACCAGAACGTCCCGGCTTCTCAGAAGTCCGGGACGTTCTATCCGACAGCGCCCTGATGACGATGTCGGCGAGCTGGCGGAGGATGCTTCTGGAAGAACTCACCCCGCCACACTACCCACGCCTTCGTGGGCCGCACTCACGCGTCGATGAGTGCGTAGCCTTCCTCACCGTGGACCACTGAGTCGACTCCGGCGATCTCGTCCTCATTGGTGATGCGGAATCCGATCGTCTTCTGAATCACGATGCCGATGATGAAGGCGACGACGAAGGAGTACAGCATGACTCCGATGACGGCGATCACCTGGACAGCGAGCAGACGCGCGTCGCCCCCGACGAAGAGTCCCTGCTCGGTCGCGAAGAAGCCGAGGTAGACCGTGCCGAGCACACCGCCGACGAGGTGGATACCGACGACGTCGAGCGAGTCATCGAAACCGAGGCGGAACTTCAGCTCCACAGCGAGTGCGCACAACACACCGGAGAGTGCGCCGAGCAGCAATGCCCAGCCGGGCGTCAGGTTGGCGCACGCCGGGGTGATCGCGACGAGTCCGGCGACAGCACCCGATGCGGCTCCGACCGACGTGGGCTTGCCGTCCTTGATCTTCTCGATGAGGATCCAGCCGAGGATCGCAGCGGCAGTGGCGCCGAGAGTGTTGATACCGATGAGGCCGACGCCGCCCATGTCCTCGGAGTTCCACTCTGCGCCGGCGTTAAAGCCGAACCATCCGAACCAGAGGATCGCAGCGCCGAGCAGCGTGAGCGGCACGTTGTGCGGCTTGAGGATGCCCTTCTGGAAGCCGACGCGCTTGCCGAGAACCAGAGCGAGCGCAAGAGCCGCTGCACCTGCCGTGATGTGCACCGCGGTACCGCCGGCGTAGTCGATGACATGAATGCCGCTGTTTTCGCCGAAGAGCATGGTGCCGAGGTTCATGACCCAGCCACCGCCCCAGACCCAGGCTGCGATCGGGAAGTAGCCGACGGTGGCGAACACTCCCGCGAAGATCAACCAGCTGCCGAACTTCGCCCGGTCGGCGATGGCGCCGGAGATCAGGGCGACCGTGATGATCGCGAAGGTGGCACCGTAGGCGACACCGAGCAGAGCGACGTTCGACGAGTCCCCGCCTGCCATCGAGCTGAGCCCGAAGTCCGCGAACGGGTTACCGGCGAACTGACCGGGGTTCTCGACGGCACTCATCGAGTAGCCGAACAGAATCCAGAGCACCGCGACCAGACCGATGGAGCCGAAGCTCATCATCATCATGCTCACGACGCTCTTCGCCTTGACCAGACCGCCGTAGAAGAACGCCACGCCTGGGGTCATCAGAAGCACGAGCGCCGTGGCGGTAATACCCCACGAGATGTTGCCGGGAGCATCCATAGGAAAACCTCACATCCGAAGTAATTGAGAGCTTCAGTGTGGCGAGGCCCGATTTCGGGGATGCGCGTGGTCTGTTTCGGCGGCGTTACACCCGGGTTCGCGGTGTGAACATCGTGTTACGAAGCGCTCTGCAATTGCGCGGAATGCGTGAGGGCGTTGAGGCGAGAGATGGCGCGCAAGTATTTCTTACGGTATCCACCGCCCAGCATTTCTTCTGCGAACACCTGATCAAGGCTCACGCCGGTCGCAATGATCGGCACCTGGGCGTCATACACGCGGTCGACGAATGCGACGAAGCGCAGCGCCTCCGACTGGTCGGTGAGCACCTCGACATCCCGAAGTCCGACGAGAGAGATGCCATCGATCAACCGGATGTAACGAGAGGGATGCACCTTGGCGAGGTGCCGGACGACGTCGATGAACAGATCATCGGATGCCGTACCCACTGCCCCGGCGATGTGTGCCGCGTACTCAGCATCCGAGACTGCGACGGCCTTGCCGTCGAGCGCTCGCTGGCGGAAGTCGACGCCATCGATTCGGATCGTCTCGAAGCTGTCGGACATGGCGTGGATCTCTCGCAGGAAGTCCTGTGCTGCGAAACGCCCCTCACCCAGTGCGTTCGGCGGAGTGTTCGAGGTTGCGGCGAGCTTCGTGCCGGAGGCCACGAGCTCGCCGAGCAGACGGGTCATCACCATGGTGTCGCCCGGGTCATCGAGCTCGAACTCGTCGATGCAGAGCAGATCCGCCCCGCGAAGCAGGTCGACTGTAT
Organism: Microbacterium zouquanmingi; assembly: GCF_052266675.1. NCBI lineage: Bacteria > Bacillati > Actinomycetota > Actinomycetes > Micrococcales > Microbacteriaceae > Microbacterium > Microbacterium zouquanmingi. Next base: position 46,842 of record NZ_JBQPRA010000003.1, on the reverse strand, counting down.
TCTTGTACCCCAGCGCACCGACGAGAGCGGTGTACTCGATGAACGAGCCGAAGTACTTCCGGCGAGCGGGCATCGCGTGATAGATGGATGCGAGCAGGTGCGTCTTGCCCACGCCGAAGCCGCCATCAAGATAGACGCCGGGTTTGAGGTCGGCTTCCTTCTTCTTGCCACGCCCGAAGAATCCGGACTTCTTCGGAGCGGGGCCGCGACCGACGAAGCGCTCGAGCAGCTCTTTGGACTCAGCCTGAGAGGGAAACGCATCGTCGGAGCGGTAGCTGTCGAAGCTCGCCGACGAGAACTGCGGCGGCGGCACGAGGCTTGCCAGCATCTCTGCCCCGGTCACGACAGGCTCGCGCGCGGTGAGGTGCGCGATGGTCGCACTGTCTGTGTCGGTCATGCGTTTCCTATGTCGAAGTCTTACGGATCCGGGACGAAGCGCGCCGAACGGCTCTATGGTCGAAGGTGCGGCTCAACATTACGCCGTCAACCCGAGAGCCCAGTACCCCAGGAGCGCCAGATGACCATTGAGTTCGACACCACCGTCGCGAAGTTCGCCGAGTATTCCGAGCCTGGACGCCTCGTCAGCACCGAGTGGCTCGCAGCTCGCCTCGGAGAACCCGGGCTTGTGGTGGTCGAATCGGATGAAGACGTACTGCTCTACGAAACCGGTCACATTCCGGGAGCTGTGAAGGTGGACTGGCACACAGAACTCAACGACCCTGTCGTGCGCGATTACGTCGATGGCGAGGGCTTCGCTGAGCTCCTCAGCCGCAAGGGCATCTCGCGCGACGACACTGTCGTCATCTACGGCGACAAGAGCAACTGGTGGGCGGCCTACGCGCTCTGGGTGTTCTCGCTGTTCGGCCACGAAGATGTGCGTCTGCTCGACGGCGGTCGTGATCGTTGGATCTCCGAGGGGCGAGAGATCACCACCGAGACCAGCAAGTCTGTGCGGACGAACTACCCGGTGATCGAGCGGGATGACTCGGCTCTTCGTGCATACAAGGACGACGTCGTCTCCTTCATCGGCAAGGGCCCGCTGATCGACGTCCGCTCCCCCGAGGAGTACAACGGTGAGCGCACGACCGCACCGGCGTACCCCGAGGAAGGCACCCTGCGGGCCGGACACATCCCGACTGCGCAGAGCGTGCCGTGGGGCAAGGCTGTCGCTGAAGACGGCGGCTTCCGTCCCCGTGCCGAGCTCGAGGCCATCTACCGTGACGGTGTCGGCATCACCGAAGGCGATGACATCGTCGCCTACTGCCGCATCGGGGAGCGCTCGAGCCACACGTGGTTTGTTCTGAAGCACTTGCTCGGCTTCGACAACGTGCGCAACTATGACGGGTCCTGGACCGAGTGGGGCAGCGCGGTGCGCGTGCCGATCGTCACAGGCGCTGAGCCCGGCTCGCTCTGAGCATGTGAGAATTGCTCGAATGAGCACTACGCACGTTCCCGACACCCTCGCGGAGATCCGCGGCGACTTCCTCGAGCTCCCCGAGGGCGAGCGTCTCCAGCTTCTGCTGGAGTTCTCCCAGGAGCTGCCTGCGGTGTCCGAGGAAGTCGCGGGCCACCCCGAGATGTACGAGCGTGTCGCCGAATGTCAGTCACCGGTGTACATCTACGTCGAGGTCGTAGACGACGTCGTCACCATGCACGCCACAGCGCCGCCAGAGGCGCCGACGACGCGCGGTTTCGCCAGCATCCTCGTGCAGGGCATCACCGGCCTTTCGGCCGACGAGGTCCTCGCGATCCCGGATGACTATCCGCAGTCGATCGGTCTCACGCGTGCCGTGTCACCGCTGCGAATCGGCGGGATGACCGGGATGCTGATGCGAGTGAAGCGTCAGGTCACTCTGAAGCGCTGAAGCGGTTCTCGCGCAGCCATGCCGTGATCGCGGCATTCCAATCGGTCTGATCGTAGTTCCAGATCTTGGTGTGCCGCGCCACGGTGAAGTGCGGCATCGTCACGATGTCTGGACGCGCCTCTGCGAGAGCGCGAGAAGAATCCACCGGCACAAAACCGTCGTCGTCGCTGTGCAGGATGAGGATCGGGACCGCGAGCTCCTCGGCTCGCGCCACCATGTCGAGACGGTCGAAGGGTATCGCTTCTTCTGCCCCGCTGATCCGCGCAGTCAATGGCGATGACAGCGCGTTCATCGCGAGCGTCGGCAGTGGATCGATGATGCCGGTCTCGCGAGCCTGGAATCGGAGGACTGTGCGCCAGTCCACGACCGGAGAGTCCAGCACCAGGCCTGCGATCGCCAGGCGGTTCGCTGAAGACACTGCGGCCTGGAGTGCGATTGCACCTCCCATCGACCACCCCATCAGCACCACTCGCTCAGCGCCGTGGCGCAGCGCGTACGAGATCGCAGCGTCGACGTCTTGCCACTCGGTCGCACCGAGCGCATACGAGCCACCTCGGCTGCGAGGGGCCTCGCCATCGTTGCGATAAGAGACGACCAGATTCGGCAGGCCCATCGAACGCAGGACGGGGACAGCGCGGAGGCACTCTGCCCTAGTGGCGCCTCTGCCGTGGATCTGGATCACCCAGGTCGACGACTCTGCGGGGAACAGCCAAGCAGGGCACGGTCCCGCTGGAGAGCCGATCAGCACCGGCTCCCACGGCAGGTGCAATTCTGTCGGCGACGAGTAGTACCAGCCGTTGAAGCCCGCAGGGCGGTCGATCCGCGCACCCGAATCGACCTGGGTGAGGAGCTTGCGACGCACCTGCTTCGCGTCGGAACTCAAAATCGCGCCCAGCTTGACGTAGCCGTAGGTGCCCGTCGTGAACAGACCGTAGCGGCCAGGCAGCTCCGTGTCGGGTGTGCGGGCGAGTTCGATTGTCTGCGCGCCGGTGTCCACCGCAAGGATTTCGGTGTCCGCTGCTCTCGCCGCCGGCGTTACGACGCGTCGACCGATCGAGAACACCAAAAAGGCAACCCCGGCGCACAGCGCGAATAGGGCGGGTACCAGCAGCGCAACGGCGTGCCTGAGACTCTTCATCGCTTCCTGACTCTAGCCTGTCACCGTGAGCGCACACCCCGACGCCGGAACTGAGTTCGCGCGCGTCTGCGCCGAACTGCGAGAAACGGCGTTCCGCGATGACATCGTGGTGCGCGAGATCGCCTCGCCACAGGGACTCGCGCCCTTCTCCATCGCACTGGCAGCCGACGTCCGCCCCGATGACCACGGAGAGTCAATCTACGGCACCGGCCGGTTCGTTCTGCTCTACGATCCAGACGAGCCTTCTGCATGGGGCGGCTCCTGGCGAATCGTCGCCTTTGCGCAGGCACCTTTGGAGCCGGAGATCGGCACGGATCCGCTGTTGGCAGATGTCACCTGGTCGTGGCTCGTCGATGCGCTTGATTCGCGCGGTGCGGTTTATCACTCGGCCTCTGGAACCTCGACGAAGACCATCTCGAAGGGCTTCGGGGCATTGGCTGCAGAAGGCGATGGAGCGCAGATCGAACTACGCTCTTCTTGGACGCCGGAAGAGCCATTCCGGCCGCACGTGGAAGCATGGGCCGAACTGGTCGGCATGCTTGCCGGCCTCCCGCCCGGCTCAGAGAACATCGCCGTGTTCGGCGCGCGAAAGGCAGGTCGTGACTGAGTACTCCGTCATCGACGATCCCAATGATTTCCAGGCTGCGTGTGCGGCTCTTGCCGCCGGCACGGGGCCAGTCGCTGTCGACGTGGAGCGAGCATCCGGTTTTCGCTATTCGCAGCGCGCATATCTCGTGCAGGTGTTCCGCCGTGACGCGGGCGTCTTCCTCTTCGATCCGCCCGCACTCGGTGATTTCGCACCGTTGCAGGCAGCGATCGGCGATGTCGAATGGGTCTTCCATGCCGCGAGCCAGGACCTGCCTTCCCTAAGAGAGCTCGATCTCGAGCCCCACACGCTGTTCGACACCGAACTCGCATCACGGTTGCTCGGGCACGATCGCGTCGGACTCGCTGCAGTCGTGGAAGACGTCCTTGAAATCACTCTCAAGAAGGAGCATTCCGCTGCGGACTGGTCGACACGGCCACTCCCCGACTCCTGGCTCGACTATGCGGCACTCGACGTGCTCTACCTCGTCGATGTCCGCGATCGGCTCGCAGAAGAACTCGAAGAAGCGGGCAAGACGGAGTTCGCCGCTCAGGAGTTCGCCGCAACTCTCGCTCAGCCACCGCGCCCTCCACGCGATGACCCGTGGCGTCGCCTCAGCGGTCTGCATCAGGTCAAGGGCGCCCGTAACCTCGCGGTCGCGCGCGCGCTCTGGGAGGCCAGAGAACAGTACGCCCAGCAGCAGGACACCTCACCTGGCCGGCTCGTGCCGGACCGGTCGCTCGTCGCCGCGGTACTGGCGAATCCGCAATCGAAGCACGCGCTCGCCGGCGTTCAGGCGTTCAACGGACGCGCAAGCCGCTCAGAGCTCGATCGCTGGTGGGAAGCAATCGTGCGCGGTCGCGAGTCGGACGATCTCCCTCGTGCGCGGGTCAGCAGCGACGCCCTTCCCCCGGCCCGTGCCTGGGCGGAGCGGAACCCCGAAGCGGATGCTCGGCTGAAGCTTGCTCGCCCCGCGGTCGAAACCGTCGCTGAAGAGCTGCACATGCCGACCGAGAACCTTCTGAAGCCGGATATGCTGCGGCGCGTGGCGTGGACGCCGCCGGAGCTGAGCACCGATGCGGTGGCCGCAGCGCTCGCAGCCCTGGGGGCTCGCCCCTGGCAGATTGAGCAGACTGCACAGAAGATCGCGGATGCCTTTGTAGAAGCCAGGCAAACGCCCGATCCGGGTCTCGCCTCCGAGTCGTAGGTTCAATCCAACCGATTCCCCACGCTCTCTCCGCGACTCCTAGGCTGAAGCCATCCCTAACTTTGGAGGCAGAGTGGCCGAGATCTCGGACGTCTACTTCGTCGATGGCATGCGTACCCCGTTTGGACGCGCCGGCGAAAAAGGCATGTACTGGAACACCCGCGCAGACGACCTCGCTGTCAAGGCGACGATCGGTCTGATGGAGCGCAACTCCGCCGTGCCTGCGGACCGCATCGATGATGTCGCGATTGCCGCGACGTCGCAGACCGGCGACCAGGGTCTGACCCTCGGTCGATCCGTTGCGATCCTGGCTGGTCTTCCCAACACGGTGCCCGGCCTCGCTGTCGAGCGCATGTGCGCCGGCGCGATGACCAGCGTCACCACGATGGCTGCATCGATCGGTATCGGCATGTACGACTTCGCCCTCGCGGGCGGCGTCGAGCACATGGGCCACCACCCGATCGGCGCCAATGCCGACCCGAACCCCCGCTTCGTCGCTGAGAAGATGGTTGACCCCGGCGCCCTCAACATGGGTGTCACTGCCGAGCGTATCTTCGATCGGTTCCCGCACCTCACCAAAGAGCGCTCCGACCGTTTCGGCATGCTCAGCCAGCACAAGGTGCAGGCCGCGTACGACGCTGGCAGGATTCAGCCCGATCTCGTTCCGGTCGCCGTGAAGGATGCCGCAGGCTCCTGGGGCCTCGCGACAGAAGACGAAGGTCGCCGTCCGCAGACGACGATGGAAGACCTCGCCGCCCTCAAGACGCCGTTCCGCCCACACGGGCGCGTCACGGCAGGTACCTCTTCTCCGCTGACCGACGGCGCGACGATGTCGCTGCTCGCCGGCGGTGGCGCTGTCAAGGAATTCGGCCTGCAGCCGAAGATGAAGATGGTCTCGTTCGCCTTCGCGGGCGTGCAGCCCGAGATCATGGGCATCGGTCCGATCCCTTCGACCGAGAAGGCGCTGAAGAAGGCCGGACTCGCGATCTCCGACATCGGCCTGTTCGAGTTGAACGAGGCGTTCGCGATCCAGGTGATCTCCCTGCTCGATCACTTCGGCATTGCTGATGACGACCCGCGCGTCAACCAGTGGGGTGGAGCCATTGCCGTCGGTCACCCGCTGGCAGCATCCGGTGTTCGTCTGATGATCCAGCTCGCGGCCCAGTTCGCCGAGCGCCCCGACGTTCGCTATGGCTTGACGGCCATGTGCGTGGGTCTTGGCCAAGGCGGCAGCGTCATCTGGGAGAACCCGTTCTACGACGGTAAGAAGCGCAAGTGAGGGATGCAGAGATGACTGACTACGAAAAGATCGACTTCTCCCCCATCATCAACCTCGCCGGTGACGACGAGGTCGTGACGCATTCCGTCGCACGCGACGTGCGCCTGCCTTCGGGCAAGGTGCTCGCGCTCATCACGCTCGACAACGGCCGCGATCACACGCGCCCGAACACCCTGGGACCGAAGACGCTCGCTGTACTCGGTGAGACACTTGCCACACTCAAGGCTCGTGCGAAGGCCGGCGAGATCCAGGCCGTCGGAATCACAGGAAAGCAGTACATCCTCGCGGCGGGCGCTGATCTCTCGGACATCTCGAAGGTCACCTCCAAGGATGACGCGCGCATGATCGCCCAGCTCGGACACAAGGTGTTCGGTTCGATCGGTGATCTCGGCGTACCTTCGTTCGCCTTCGTCAACGGCCTCGCGCTCGGCGGCGGGCTCGAGATCGCCCTGAACTCGACCTATCGCACGGTGGATGCCTCAGCGGCAGCAGTTGCACTGCCCGAGGTCTTCCTCGGGCTGATCCCCGGCTGGGGCGGCGCGTACCTACTGCCGAACCTCATCGGCATCGAGAACGCCCTCGAGGTAGTCATCTCGAACCCGCTCAAGCAGAACCGCATGCTGAAGCCGCAGCAGGCCTTCGACCTCGGCATCATGGACGCGATCTTCCCCGCCGCGAACTATCTCGAGAACTCGCTCGCCTGGGCGGATGCGGTTCTCGGCGGCAAGAAGGTCGAGCGCAAGAACGAGCCCGGCAAGATCGAGCGGCTCACCAAGTGGCCGATCGCGATCAAGATGGCTCGCGGAATGCTCGAGTCGAAGATCGGCACCGTTCCGAAGTCGCCGTACGTCGCACTCGACCTGCTCGACAAGGCCAAGAGCGGCACGAAGGCAGAGGGCTTCGCCCGTGAAGACGAGGCTCTCTCCGAACTCGTCGTCGGCGATCAGTTCGCGGCATCCATGTATGCATTCGATCTGGTGCAGAAGCGTGCCAAGCGCCCCGTCGGCGCGCCCGACAAGGCGCTGGCGAAGAAGGTCACCAAGGTCGGCATCATCGGTGCAGGTCTTATGGCCAGCCAGTTCGCGCTGCTGTTTTTGCGTCGTCTGCAGGTGCCGGTGCTCATCACCGACATCGATCAGGCGCGCGTTGACAAGGGCTTGGCGTACATCAACGACGAGATCAGCAAGCTCGAGGCGAAGGGCCGTCTCGACTCCGACGGAGCGAACAAGCTGCGCGCCCTCCTGCACGGCACAGTCGACAAGAGCGAGTACGCGGACTGCGACTTCGTGATCGAGGCTGTCTTCGAAGAGGTCGGCGTCAAGCAGCAGGTCTTCGGCGACATCGAGAAGATCATCGCGGAGGATGCCATCCTCGCGACGAACACCTCCTCGCTGTCGGTTGAGGAGATCGGTTCGCAGCTCGCTCACCCGGAGCGACTGGTCGGCTTCCACTTCTTCAACCCGGTCGCCGTCATGCCGCTGATCGAGATCGTCAAGACGCCTGCGACGAACGAGCAGAGCCTGTCGACGGCATTCGTTGTCGCCAAGGGGCTGGGCAAGAACGCGGTGCTCACCGCTGATGCGCCCGGCTTCGTCGTCAACCGTCTGCTCGCCAAGGTCATGGGCGAGGCAGCACGTGCGGTCTATGAAGGCACGCCGATCGCAGACGTTGAGAAGGCGTTCGGTCCACTCGGTCTTCCGATGGGCCCGTTCCAGCTGATCGACCTGGTCGGCTGGAAGGTCGCCGCCCACGTGCAGGACACGATGGTGGGGCACTTCCCCGAACGGTTCTACGCGAACGAGAACTTCCACGCGCTCGCTGAGCTCGAGAAGGTCGTCGAGAAAGACAAGGGCGGCCGTGTCGTCGGGTGGACCAAGGCTGCGGAGAAGGCTCTCAAGGGCAACATCGGCACCGCGCCGGCGTCTGCTGCCACGATCCTCCAGCGCGTGCAGGACGGTCTCGCCCAAGAGATCAAGCTCATGCTCGACGAGGGCGTGGTGCCGGAGGTCGAGGACATCGACCTGTGCCTCATCCTCGGTGCGGGTTGGCCATTCATCGATGGCGGCGCGTCGCCGTATCTCGACCGCGAGGGAGCATCCGAGCGCGTCTTCGGCTCGACGTTCCACACTCCGCCGGTACGCGGGATCGGGAGTTGAGCGAGTAATCGGCAGTAAAAGGAGGGGCCGCATCTTCGGATGCGGCCCCTCCTTCATGCTACGTTTTGAACATGTTCGAAACTGACGAGACGGCGGTCACCAAGAGCGAACGCACCCGGGTGAAGATCCGGGATGCGGCACTCACCTCGTTCATCGAGCACGGGTACGCCGACACGACGATGCGCGCGATCGCTGAGACAGCAGGCGTCTCTGTCGGCAACGCGTACTACTACTTCCCGTCCAAAACCCATCTGGTGCAGGAGCTCTACGTCCGCGTCCAGCGTGAACATGCGGCCCTCGCGCTTCCTCAGCTCGAAGGGGTTCTTGGGCTCGTCGACCGCCTGCGGATCGTGTTCGAGACGGGCCTGAGCGCAGTGCTCCCCTACCAGCACGTCGCGCCGGGGTTCCTGACCGCGATGATCCCTCCGGACTCTCCGCTCAACCCGCTTGCCGATGAGTCCGGGCCCGCGCGCGAGATGACCCTGAATCTGTTTCGGTCAGCCGTCTCCGGCGCGCAGCATCGACTGCCGGAAGAGATCGCAGAGCGAATGCCGCAGGCCCTGTTCGTTGCCTATCTTGCGCTCGTGCTGCGGTGGACGTACGACAGCACCCCTGGGCAGCGCAGCACGAGACGTCTGCTCGATAGCGGGCTGCGGACTCTGGCACTCGCGCTTCCGTTCGCCAGAGTCCCAGGAATCCGCAAGGCGACGAGCGAGCTGCTCACCCTGATCGGCGAGGTGCGAGCATGACCGAAGCCTCCCCGCGGACCGTTGAAGAACCGATGGCGTTCACTGACGGGGAGTTCCGTCAGGGCGCCTTCGCCGCATGGATCTCGTTCATGATTCTGCTCGTCGCGATGCTCATCGTGACGGCGGTGCTGAACTCCGGCCTTCCATGGGGCCCGCCTGTGGCCATGATCACGTTGTATTTGATGTTCGGGATCCCGGTCGGCGGCGTGGTGTCAGCGGTCGTCACGCTCATCGCGGCGCCTGTCCTGCGGCTGATCGCGCGACGCCTGGCACGAACCCCACGAATCATCGTGCACGTCGCCGTGTACGCGACCTTCGGTGCGTTGCTGGGTCTTGTCGTCCTCAGCGCAGGTGCGCTCATCACCCGCGGTAGCTTCGCCTATGTCTTCTCGACGTGGTTCCCCGCGATGGTGGCCGCAGTGTGCGCCCTGAGTGTGGTGTCAGGCTGGGCCTGGACAGCAAGGCGTCACAAGCGCGTCCCGCGTCACCGTGCGCCCGTTGCACGCCACGACACAGCTGTCTAGGACTCAGCGGCGCTCGTGCAGCGGCAGATCGATCGCACCGGTCTCCCCTGCGTTGCGCGCGACGGGGATCCGGGTCCCGAGAACCTGGGCGACGACGTCCTGGGCGATCTTGGACGCTGTGAGCCCGGCATCCGCCAGGATCTCATCACGCGAAGCGTGATCGATGAACTCATCCGGAAGGCCGAGTTCGTCGACTGCTGTATCGACCCCCGCCTCACGCAGAACCTGCCGCACACGCGTTCCGATACCGCCGACCCGGATGCCGTCCTCAAGAGTGATGACCAGGCGATGGCGCCCTGCGAGTTCGATGATGGACGGCTGCACCGGAATGGCCCAACGCGGGTCGACGACCGTCGCACCGATTCCCTGGGCGCGCAGACGCGCAGCGACATCCATTGCGAGAGATGCGAAGGGTCCGATGCCCACGATGAGGACATCTTCGCTCTCATCGCGTGCGAGCACATCGACGCCATCGGCAAGCCGCTCGATCGCCTCGATGTCTTCGGCGACCGCACCCTTCGGATATCGGATCACGGTTGGTGCGTCATCGACTGCCACCGCTTCATCCAGAGCCTCGGCAAGCCGCGCGCCGTCGCGGGGGGCTGAGATGCGAATGTGCGGCACGATCTGGAGCATGGCCAGATCCCACATCCCGTGATGGCTCGCGCCGTCTGGTCCCGTCACGCCTGCCCGATCAAGGACGAAGGTCACGCCGGCCTTATGGAGCGCGACATCCATGAGGACCTGATCGAATGCACGACCCATGAACGTCGCGTACAGGGCGACGACAGGGTGAAGCCCGCCATATGCAAGGCCGGCAGCCGCCGTCACCGCGTGCTGCTCGGCGATACCGACGTCATAGACGCGTTCCGGGAAGCGCTCAGCGAAGGGTGCAAGTCCGGTGGGACGCAGCATGGCAGCGGTCATGGCGATGACGCGCGGGTCGCGCTCTCCGACGCGCACAAGGGAATCGGAAAAGACATCGGTCCAGCCTGTCTTGCTCGACCCCAGCGGCTCACCAGTCGTGGGATCGATGCGGTTGACGGCGTGGAACTGATCCGCTTCGTCATCACGCGCAGGCTGGTAGCCGCGCCCCTTCTCGGTGATCGCGTGCACGATCACCGGCGCCCCGTACGACTTCGCGAGCTCGAGCGTCTCCATCAGAGCTGAGATGTCGTGACCGTCGACCGGCCCCAGGTACTTGATGTCGAGATTGGAATACAGCGCGACGTTGTTCGTGAAGCGAGAGAGGAATCCGTGCGTACCGCCGCGGACGCCACGGAACACTGCACGGCCAACGGGGCCAAAGGCGCGGAAGAACCGATCAGAGCGGTGGTGCAGGTCGCGATACGCACCTGCCGTGCGAACACGGTTCAGATAGCGCGACATTCCACCGATCGTCGGAGCATAGGAGCGGCCGTTGTCGTTGACGATGATCACGAGGTTGCGATCGTTGTCATCGGAGATGTTGTTGAGCGCTTCCCAGGTCATCCCTCCAGTGAGAGCACCGTCACCGACCACCGCGATCACGTGTCGGTCGTCTCTTCCTGTTGCCGCGAAGGCGCGCGAGATGCCATCGGCCCAGCTCAGGGAGCTCGACGCGTGTGACGACTCGACGACGTCATGTGCACTCTCGCCGCGCTGCGGGTAACCGGCTAACCCTCCGCGCACCCTCAGTCCGGAGAAGTCCTGGCGTCCGGTGAGCAGCTTGTGCACATACGACTGGTGGCCGGTGTCGAAGATGATCGGGTCTTCGGGAGATTCGAACACACGGTGCAGAGCGATCGTCAGCTCGACGACTCCCAGGTTGGGACCGAGGTGACCACCGGTCCGCGAAACGTTCTCCACGAGGAACGTTCGAACCTCGCCAGCGAGTTGGGTCAGCTGAGATGGGCTCAGGTTGTCGAGATCTCGCGGTCCGGTGATGCCGGGAAGAATGAGCATCAGCACCTCCTGAACGTGTTCGTCATTTGCCCTCGTGAGTGAGAAGGACGACCCTCTCGATACTACTGCCGGGTCCAGGGAATCGCCCGAGCAGACGCCGAGTGAACGCGGAGCGCCCGCCCCGATTCGATCGGAACGGGCGCTTTACTGGTGAGGAATTACACCAGCGAACGAAGCACGTACTGCAGGATGCCGCCGTTGCGGTAGTAGTCGGCCTCACCGGGGGTGTCGATGCGAACCACTGCATCGAACTCGACCGTCTGCTTGCCCTCGGGCGAGTGCTCGCTCGGCGCAGCCGTGACGCGCACAGTCTTGGGCGTGGTGCCGTTGTTGAGCTCTTCCAGGCCCGTGATCGAGACGACCTCGGTGCCGTCGAGGCCCAGCGACTCCCAGCTCTCGCCAGCGGGGAACTGCAGCGGGACGACGCCCATGCCGATCAGGTTCGAGCGGTGGATACGCTCGAAGCTCTCGGTGATGACAGCCTTGACGCCCAGGAGGCTCGTGCCCTTGGCCGCCCAGTCACGGGAGGAACCCGAACCGTACTCCTTGCCACCGAACACGACCAGCGGAGTGCCCGCAGCCTCGTAGTTCTGGCATGCGTCGAAGATGTACGACTGCGGAGCATCCGCCTTCGTGAAGTCGCGGGTGAATCCACCCTCGATCTCAGCGCCGTCGTTGACTGCGCGAACCAGCTGGTTCCTCAGACGGATGTTGGCGAAGGTTCCGCGGATCATCACTTCGTGGTTGCCACGGCGCGAGCCGAAGGAGTTGAAGTCCTTCTGACGGACTCCGTGCTCCTCGAGGTACTTCGCGGCAGGCGTACCGATCTTGATGTTTCCCGCAGGGCTGATGTGGTCAGTGGTGACCGAGTCACCCAGGGTTGCCATGACACGCGCACCGGTGATGTCCGATACGGGGGTCAGCTCCATCGTCATGCCCTCGAAGTATGGAGGGCGACGCACGTAGGTCGACTTGTCGTCCCACTCGAAGATCGGACCAGTCGGAGTCGGCAGGCTCGTCCAGCGCTCGTCACCGTCGAAGACCGTGGCGTACTGCTTGATGAACTGCTCGCGCGAGATCGACGAGTCGATGACTTCCTGGATTTCGGCGGGCGTGGGCCAGATGTCCTTCAGGAAGACATCGTTGCCATCGCTGTCCTTGCCCAGCGCATCCGTCTCGAAGTCGAAGTGCATGGAACCGGCCAGTGCGTACGCGACCACGAGCGGGGGCGATGCGAGGTAGTTCATCTTCACGTCGGGGCTGATACGGCCTTCGAAGTTGCGGTTGCCCGAGAGAACGGCCGTGACCGCGAGGTCGTGGTCGTTGACCGCAGCGGATACCTCCTCGATCAGCGGACCGGAGTTTCCGATGCAGATCGTGCAGCCATAGCCGACCGTGTAGAAGCCAAGGCCCTCAAGGTCCTTGTCGAGACCGGACTTCTCGTAATAGTCGGTGACGACCTTGGAACCGGGGCCGAGCGTCGTCTTGACCCAGGGCTTCTGCTTGAGGCCTTTCTCCCGCGCCTTGCGGGCGAGAAGACCAGCGGCCATCATCACCGACGGGTTCGACGTGTTCGTGCACGACGTGATTGCCGCCAGCGTCACCGCGCCATGGTCAAGAATGTAGCTCTCGCCGTCGGGCGTGGTCACCGGAACCGGCTTGGACGAGCCGTTGACTCCGCTGGAGATGTGCACGGGCCGCGTGTCGTGGTCCTCTTCACCGGGTACCGAACCGGGGTCGGATGCCGGGAAGGAGTGCTTCGATTCAAGATCGACGATGTCGTCGCTCGTGCTGGCGCCTGCGTAGTTGAGGATGTCCTGCTCGAACTGCGTCTTCGCCTCAGAGAGGAGAATGCGATCCTGCGGACGCTTCGGACCGGCGATCGACGGCACGACGGTGCTGAGATCGAGTTCCATGTACTCGCTGAAGACCGGCTCCTTGGCCGCGTCGTGCCACAGGCCCTGCAGCTTCGCGTACGCCTCGACGAGGGCGATGGCCTGCTCGTCGCGTCCGGTCAGACGCAAGTAGTCGGTGGTGACGTCATCGATCGGGAACATCGCGGCGGTCGAACCGAACTCCGGCGACATGTTTCCGATGGTGGCGCGGTTGGCGAGCGGCACAGATGCCACACCGGCACCGTAGAACTCGACGAACTTTCCGACGACGCCGTGTTTGCGGAGCATGTCGGTGATCGTGAGCACGACGTCCGTCGCGGTCACACCGGCGGGGATCTCACCGGTCAGCTTGAAGCCAACGACGCGCGGGATCAGCATCGAAACGGGCTGGCCGAGCATGGCAGCCTCTGCCTCGATACCGCCGACGCCCCAGCCGAGCACGCCGAGACCGTTGACCATCGTGGTGTGCGAGTCGGTTCCGACACAGGTGTCGGGGTAGGCCTGCAGCGCGCCGCCGTTGGTGCGGTCATAGATGACCTTCGCGAGGTGCTCGATGTTCACCTGGTGAACGATGCCGGTGCCAGGGGGAACGACCTTGAAGTCGTTGAACGCGGTCTGGCCCCAGCGCAGGAACTGGTAGCGCTCACCGTTGCGCTCGTACTCGATCTCGACGTTGCGCTCGAGAGCGTTCTCGGAACCGAACAGGTCGGCGATCACCGAGTGGTCGATGACCATCTCAGCGGGCGAGAGCGGGTTGATCTTGTTCGGGTCGCCGCCGAGAGCGGTGACTGCCTCACGCATCGTGGCGAGGTCGACGATGCATGGCACGCCGGTGAAGTCCTGCATCACGACGCGCGCAGGCGAGAACTGGATCTCGGTGTTAGGTTCTGCCGCAGCATCCCACGACCCGAGCGCCTCGATCTGCGCCTTAGTCACGTTCGCACCGTCTTCAGTGCGAAGCAGGTTCTCAAGGAGCACCTTCAGGCTGAACGGCAGCTTTTCAAAGCCTGGAACCGTGTCAATCCGGAAGATCTCATAGTCGGTACTGCCGACTGTCAGGGTGCTCTTGGCACCGAAGCTGTTCACCGTGGACACGAATCCGTCTCCTTCTAGTCTGAGGGGAGCGACAGGCGCTTCCATCTTGCTCGCCTCTGCCGCCGGCTGCCAGCAAGGCGCACCTAACAGTGTGCGCCTGTCCTGCTCTCGGCGAAAGGTCGAGATTTATCTTGATGTCAAGATAAATCTATCATGCGTCAGAAGTGTTCTCCTGCGGCGACTCGCGCGGATACAGGGCGCGCACGACGAGCCAGGAGACAGCGACCATCGGAGCGAACAGCGGAAGCCCCATGATCAGCTTCAACGTGCCGAGCGCCGTCACCTGATCGGTGAGATAGAGCGGCAGCTGTACGGCTAAGCGGGCGAAGAACAATCCCGCCCACGCGATGCCGAGCCACAAAAACGCGCGACGCTTGCGCTTGTCGGCACGCCAGCCCATCGCGTCGCCCATCAGGAAGCCTGCGGCGATTCCGATCAGAGACCAGCCAATGAGGGCGGAGACGAGGAAGACCGTCCCGTAGACGGCGTTCGTGACGAGCCCGGGGACGAAGTTGTCTGCTCCTCGCCCCGTCCACAGCGCCAGGGCAGCCGCAGCGCCGGCCGCGACGAGACCGCCGATCGCCGCAGACGGGGGCGACTTCTGCAGCAGTCTGACGATCGTGAAGACGGCCGCGAGACCGACAGAAACACCGAGCGAAAGAAAGAGCGGGTCTGGCTTGATCGTGAACAGGATCACGAAAGCGAGGCTCGGCAGGACGGATTCGAGGATGCCGCGCCACCCGCCGATCGCCGACCAGACGACCTTGTGCGTGCGGGAATCCTCAGCAGGATCGAGCCCCGCCCGCCGAGCGGCACCGCCAAGGGCAGCGCCGATCAACTCAGAGGCAGACCCCGGCTCGGTGGAGACCACATCGGGATCAGCATCCGGGCCCTGTGAGTCCGAGGCGCTCACGCCGACCCGGGCGTTGCCGGCATCTTGAGCGGGATGAGATCCCGCGGCGGCATCGGGGATCCCCCGCGCACCACGACGATCGAGCGGAAGAGGTCTTCGACCTTCGCGGCGGCTTCGGGGTCGGATGCCGCTGCACCACCGATCACTCCCCGCAGGAACCAGCGGGGGCCATCCACGCCGATGAAGCGCGCGAGGTTGAGACCGGAGCCCTCAGAGGCCGGTGCGGGAACCTCGGCCAGCAGTTCCTTGCCGAGCGGCCCTTCGCGTTCTTCGACGCGTCCACCCTGCTGGCGGACCTGGTCGACCAGCTGCATGCGCGTCTCGTGCCAGAGTCCCAGCGTCCGCGGAGCAGCGAACGGCTGCACCTGGAGCGAGGAATCCGCGTAGTCCAGACCGACGGCGACGATGCGCTTGGACTGCTCCTCCACCTCGAGGCGCAGATTCAGTCCCTCACGCGGGAGGATCTTGATCCCGCCCAGGTCGATGTACGGGCGAACAGGGTTCGCCTCTGACTCGTCGAACGGCCCATCCGTGGCACGGTTCGCAGGCGCCGACTTCGATGTGGGCTGTGTGATCTCTTCAGTCATTTCGTCTTTCCTGCCTGTTCGGCGGTCTGCGCCGCCT
Source organism: Microbacterium zouquanmingi (assembly GCF_052266675.1). Lineage (NCBI taxonomy): Bacteria > Bacillati > Actinomycetota > Actinomycetes > Micrococcales > Microbacteriaceae > Microbacterium > Microbacterium zouquanmingi. Next base: position 30,867 of record NZ_JBQPRA010000003.1, on the reverse strand, counting down.
GATATCCCGTGGACCCGAAGCCATCTGCTCCGCGTGCACTTTCGGGGAGCTCATCTACCGGGATGAAGTTCACTCGCGTCACCGGCATGATGATCAGCTGCGCGATCCGGTCCCCGACCGCCACATCGTACGTGCTGGAGCTATCGGTGTTGAGCAGACTCACTTTGATCTCTCCGCGATAGCCGGCGTCGACGGTACCAGGAGAGTTCACGATCGTGATGCCGTGCTTGGCAGCCAGGCCACTACGCGGGACGACGAACGCGGCGTAACCGTCCGGCAGCGCGATGCGCACGCCGGTCGCAACCAGAGCGCGCTCCCCTGGCCCCAGACGCACGGCCTCGGCTGCGACGAGATCCGCACCTGCATCGCCGGGGTGGGCGTAGTGCGGGGTGACAGACGCGATAATGGGAAGATCAACGGAATCACTCACCCCACGAGGCTAATGCAGAACCACGACGCAGACACCCGCGTTCGCTACCGCGAGCGTCTTTCACCGAGCCTATGGATGCTGGTGGCCGCCGCGGTCGTCGCACCGATGGCGATGCTCGTGTTCACGCCGATCGGTGCGCTCCCAGGCCTGCTGATCGGCGCAGCGCTCGCGCTCGCGGTCATCCTCGCGATGATCTTCGGCTCGCCCCGCATCCGAATCGAAGGCACCACGCTCTATGCGGGCCGCGCCAAGATCGATGCCCATTGGCTCGGCGAGGTGGTCGAGTACACCGGCGAAGAGGCACGCGCGGCGCGAGGTCCGAAGCTGGCTGCTCGCGGCTGGCACCTGCTTCGTGGCGGAATCGACGGGATCGTGGTCGTGCAGAACACCGACCCGGACGACCCGATCCCTAGTTGGACGATCTCCACACGCACGCCTGATCGTCTTGCCGCCGCGATCCGCGCGGCTGAAGCAGACGCGGCCTGAGGCGCGCGAACCGCGGCCCAAGACGACGATGCGCCCCTGACCGAAAGGCCGGGGCGCACGAACGTGAGTGCGTCTGCGATCAGGCAGCGCACTCCTTGCAGATGAGGCCATCTGCGCCTTCGTGGTCGAGCTGCGAGCGGTGCTTCACGAGGAAACAGCTCATGCAAGTGAACTCGTCCTGCTGCGCGGGCAGCACGACGACGTCAAGTTCGAGGTCAGAAAGGTCGGCTCCTGGGAGGTCGAAACTCGAGGGGTTGTCCGAGTCTTCGTCTCCGGTAGTGCCGGACAGCTTGTCCGGCACACGCTCCTTCAGGGCTTCGATCGACTCGGAGTCGTCTTCGCTCTTTCGGGGGGCGTCGTAGTCGGTTGCCATGCGGTAGATCTCCACGTTCATGGTGCTAGTGGGCGGTTCGCCGTCGGGTACGCGGCGGGCATAGTTTGCACGACGCGAAGACATTTAGCAAATGACCTCGCGCATTCAAGACCAAACTCACGGCGCGCCCAGGGTATTCCCGTCTCGTTGGCGTGCACCGTGACACCATGTCTGAACAGCCATCAGAGGGGCATTCGCATGGAAAACGTCACGATCGTCGGCACCGAAGACGACCTGCTGATCCTCGCCACCGGTTCCGGCGCGAGATTCGCTCTCCCCATCGACGATGTGCTCCAACGCGAGATTCGTCGTGCGCGCCGCCGCAACGATGACGAAGCTCCGCGAGTCACCATCAGTCCGCGCGAAGTCCAGGCGCACATCCGTGCCGGATTGTCTGCCGCGGAGACCGCCGAACTGCTCGGAGTCAGCGTCGACGACGTTGCGAAATTCGAGGGTCCAGTGCTCGCCGAACGCGAGCATGTCGTCGGCCAGGCTCTTGCGGTTCCCGTTCTCATCGGCAGCGACGTCGAGCCGGACGCACAGCCGACGTTCGGTGCCGCCATCCGGGCGAAGCTGGCCGACCTCGGCGCAAGCGCTGAGCGGTGGGTCAGCTGGAAGGACGAATCGGGCTGGATCGTGAAGCTCGAGTTCACCGCCGCTGAGGTCTCCCACGATGCGCGGTGGAGCTTCGACCCGCGTCGCAGCGCGCTCGCACCGTTGAACGCCGATGCCACCCAGCTGTCTCGCCAGGGTTCGCTCCCCGAGGGACTAATCCCCCGGCTGCGGGCGGTAGAGGGCGACCGGCCCGAGTCGCCGTACAAGGACGAAAGCCGTTTCGACTCAGGAGCTTTCGGTCCTCGCAGGCTCCCTGCTCCCGAAGCAGACCTCGACGAGCCCCGAGGCCCCGAGCGCTCAGACCCGGCCGCACAGGCTGCGGCGATGAACCGCGCGCCCGACCAGTCGACCACGAGCGCCGAAACCGCCGATCTCCTCGAGGCGCTGCGTCGACGGCGAGGACAGCGCGAGAGCGCACCATCGGCGAGCGAACACGACGAAGACAGCTTCGACTCCCCCCGCAGCCCGATCGCACTGTTCGATTCCATCGACGAGCCTCTGGATGATGAGCCCGAGCCGGAGCCGTCCCCTGCGCCTACGTCTGCACAATCGCCGCAGGATGTCACGCAGGACAACAGCGGACGCCGACGCCGACGCAATGCCATGCCGTCGTGGGACGAGATCGTCTTCGGCGCCCGCACCGACGACTGAGCCTCGACGGGCTCAGGGAGCGGTGGTGCTGAATGCACCCCGGCGGATGTACGGCACTTGACGCTCCTCGGGAGTGAGTGCTCCGTGCTGGCCGATCATTCCCCGCGGGCGCTGATCCTTCGCAGTGCCGTCGTAGAAGGCCTTGTTGCCGCGTGAGATGACCACGAGGTCGCCGATACGCGCCGCGGCATCCGGAGTGACAACCGACCCGTACACCCCGGACGAGATCGCTTCCGCACCGGTGAGCACATCGGCATCCCCTTCGCTCGCGGTGCGCCACGTGCGGCTCACGTCTTCCACCGCGGCATCCGGTTCGAGATACACGTGGAGCATGCGGGGTTCGCCACCGATGTGGCGGACGCCGCGCAACCGCGCGTCGCCATGGTCCAGCACGATGTGTCGGTGAGCCGGCACATCGACCATCCCGTGATCTGCGGTGATGAGCACCCCCACCTGCTTCGGCGGCGCCACCGCAAGTGCGTGATCGACTTCTTCGAGTGCAGCGATCCACTCACGCGAGTCCACGCCGTGCCTGTGACCTGCCTTGTCGGCTTCGGGCAGGTAGCAGTACGTCAGGGAGCCCGGGTTATCCGCTGCCAGTTGATATGCGAGCCTGACGCGCTCCTCTGCCGATTGTGCTCCGAAGAACTCGGCTCCTCGCAGCGTCGCGCGGGTGAATCCGCTGCGGGCGTACTCCTGCATCCCGACGGCAAAAGCACGGTGACCCATCGCCGTCGCCTGTTCGAAGATCGTCGGCTGAGGCTGCCAGATCAACGGATCGATGCCATCGGTCTCCCAGCCGGAGAGGACGTTCACGAGACGGTCTCTCGAAGAGTCGAGCACACGATAGCCGACGAGCCCGTGCATGCCAGGGGCCACACCGGTCACGAGCGAGGTGAGCGCGGCCGCTGTCGTCGTTGGGAACACCGAGTATGCGACATCCTTCTTCCCGACCCCCGCCACAAGGTGCCTGGCGTGACCGGCATGAGCACGCAACTGGATCGCTCCGAGGCCATCGACGACGACGAGCACCACCGATCGGGCAGGCGGGAGAGCACCCGGCGCCAGTTCCAGCACAGCGATCAGGTCGCCCGCCACCCCGTCGAGCATCCGCGCAGACGTCGGCGCGGTCGGTAGAATCAGAGACATCCGGGCCAGTCTTTCACAGCGCCCGACGACGCCCCAGGAAGCACATGCCCCGCACTGAATCAGCCGAGCCCGCCGAGGAGCGCATCCAGGACATCGAACTGTCCAGCGAGATGCAGGGTTCGTTCCTCGAATATGCCTACTCGGTGATCTACTCGCGTGCGCTTCCGGATGCTCGTGATGGGCTCAAGCCCGTCCAGCGCCGCATCCTCTACCAGATGGCCGAGATGGGACTGCGGCCAGAACGCGGTCACGTCAAAAGCGCGCGCGTCGTCGGCGAGGTGATGGGAAAGCTCCACCCGCACGGCGATTCCGCGATCTACGACGCCCTCGTGCGTCTCTCCCAGGACTTCGCACTGCGGGTGCCGCTCGTCGACGGGCACGGAAACTTCGGCTCTCTCGACGACGGTCCCGCAGCGTCCCGCTACACCGAGGCGCGCCTGGCTGCCTCAGCGCTCGCGCTCACCGAGAGCCTCGACGAAGACGTCGTCGACTTCGTACCGAACTACGACGGCCAGTTCCAGCAACCTTCCGTGCTGCCTGCGGCATTCCCTAACCTGCTCGTCAACGGCGCGAGCGGCATCGCCGTCGGCATGGCGACCAACATGGCGCCCCACAATCTCATCGAGGTCGTCGCCGCTGCCATCCATCTGCTCGACAACCCGGCTGCCACGACCGAAGAGCTGATGGAGTACGTGCCGGGACCGGACTTCCCCTCCGGCGGCATCCTGATGGGTCTCGACGGGGTCAAAGACGCGTACGCTAACGGTCGCGGCGCGCTGCGGGTGCGCGGCAAGGTCTCGGTGGAGCCGCTCGGGCCCCGCCGCACCGGAATCATCGTCACTGAGCTGCCCTACATGGTCGGTCCTGAGCGCCTGATCGAGAAGATCCGGGATGCTGTGCAGGCGAAGAAGCTGCAGGGCATCAGCGACGTCAACGACCTGACCGACCGGAAGCACGGGCTGCGCGTCGCGATCGGCATCAAGACGGGATTCGACCCGAATGCGGTGCTCGAGCAGCTGTACCGTCTGACGCCGCTGGAAGACTCCTTCAGCATCAACAACGTCGCTCTCGTCGAGGGCCAGCCGCGCACGCTCGGCCTCAAGGAGATGCTGAGCGTCTACGTCGGCCACCGTCTCGAAGTCATCACCAGACGCAGCCGGTACCGTCTCGCGCGTCGCGAAGAACGCCTCCACCTCGTAGAAGGTCTGCTCGTCGCGATCCTCGATATCGACGAAGTCATCCAGGTCATTCGCTCCTCGGACGACTCCGAACAGGCGCGCACGCGCCTGCGCACCGTCTTCGATCTCTCTGAGCTCCAGGCCGAGTACATCCTCGAGCTGCGCCTTCGACGGCTGACGAGGTTCTCACGCATCGAGCTCGAAGCCGAACGCGACAAGCTGCAGGCCGAGATCGCCGAGCTGCGCGAACTGCTCGGCAGCGAGGTGCTTCTGCGCGCGCAGGTCGCACTCGAGTTGGATGCCGCGGCCGAAGCGCATGGCACCCCTCGCCGCACGATGCTGCTCAATGCTGCTCCTCCGAAACCGCGCAGCACCAAGGGACCCGTCGATCTTCAGATCGCCGATACTCCGACCGTCGTCGTGCTCTCCACGACCGGCAAGGCCGTTCGGGTCGATCTGGAAGAAGGCCAGCTGCTGCAGCCCGCCGCCCGCCGGAGCAAGCACGACGCGGTTCTCACGACGCTCACGACGACGACCAGGAGCGAGATCGGCGCGGTGACGAGTGCAGGGCGAGTGCTGCGCTTCTCCCCCGTCGACCTGCCGTCGGCACCGTCGTCGGCCGTGCATCTGTCGGCCGGAGTCGCGCTGCGCGACTACGTCGGCCTCCTGGATAAGAGCGAGCGCATCATTGGAATGCTGCGCTTCGACGATGACACGCCATACGCACTGGGCACCCGCTCAGGGGTCGTCAAGCGCGTCATCCCCTCTGCCCTCCCTGTGCGCCCTGAGGCCGAGGTCATCGGCCTCAAGCCCCGCGACGTCGTCGTCGGTGGTGCCTCTGCGCCGGACGACGCCGAACTCGTGTTCGTCACCTCTGATGCACAGCTGCTGCACTACGCGTCATCCAACGTGCGTCCCCAAGGTGGCGCTGCCGGCGGCATGGCGGGCGTCAAGGTCGGAGCCGGCGCGGAGGTCATCTCGTTCACCGTCGTCTCTGCTCCGGAATCGGCGATCGTTGTGACGATCTCAGGTGCGGACGGCACGATCGCTGGGACGGATGCTGGACGCGCGAAGACTTCGCTGTTCTCAGAATTCCCTCCGAAGGGGCGTGCGACCGGCGGTGTTCGCGCACACTCGTTCCTGAAGGGCGAAGACCGGCTGCGCCTGGCGTGGGTCGGTCCGCAGGAGGCACTCGCCGTCGGAACAGATGGCGCTGCCAGGACTCTTCCGGAAGCCGGTGCGAAGCGCGACGGATCGGGACAGCCCCTCGACACCGTCATCGGGTCAGTGGGAACCCACCTCTGCTCGTAGCCCTTCGGCGGGCTCAGGGAACAGCGCAGCCTCAGGCGTCGATGGCTTCGCGCGAAAGCTGGTCCGAAGACTCGACGATGAACTCGCGGCGCGGCGCGACCTCGTTGCCCATCAGGAGTTCGAAGACCCGACCGGCCTCCTCAGCGTCTTCCATGCGCACGCGTCGCAGCAGACGACCGGATTTGTCCATGGTCGTGTTCGCGAGCTGGTCGGCATCCATCTCACCGAGGCCCTTGTACCGCTGAATCGGCTCATGCCAACGCTTGTTCTGCTTGCGCAGCTTCGCCAGCAGCGTGTGCAGTTCCTGCTCTGAATACGTGTACCGCGTCTCGTTCGGCTTCGAGCCTGGATTCATGACGATCACACGGTGCAGCGGAGGCACCGCCGCGAAGACCCGCCCCTCGTCGATCAGGGGACGCATGTAACGGAAGAAGAGCGTGAGCAGAAGGGTACGGATATGCGCACCGTCAACGTCCGCATCGCTCATCAGGATGACCTTGCCGTAACGCGCTTGTGAGATGTCGAAGGTGCGACCAGAACCCGCACCGATCGTCTGGATGATCGCTGCGCATTCGGCGTTGGAGAGCATGTCACCGACAGAGGCGCGCTGGACGTTGAGGATCTTGCCTCGGATCGGCAGGAGCGCCTGCACCTCGCTGTCGCGAGCTCGTCGAGCCGTGCCGAGAGCAGAGTCGCCCTCGACGATGAACAGCTCGCTGCGTGCGACATCGTGCGAGCGGCAGTCCACGAGCTTCACCGGAAGAGACGAGGACTCCAGCGCGTTCTTGCGTCGCTGGGTCTCTTTGTGTGCGCGCGCGGAGACCCGCGCCTTCATCTCAGAGACGACCTTGTCGAGCAGCTGGCTCGTCTCGCTCTTGTCATCACGCTTGGTGGAGGAGAATCGGGCGCCGAGCTCCTTGCGCAGAACTTGGGAGACGATCTGGCGAACCGCCGGGGTGCCGAGAACCTCTTTGGTCTGGCCTTCGAATTGCGGCTCTGGGACCTCGACGGTGAGCACAGCCGTCAGGCCCGCCAGCACATCGTCCTTCTCGACCTTGTCATTGCCGACTTTCAATCGGCGCGAGTTCTGCTCAACCTGCGCACGCAGAACCTTGAGCAGCTCCTGTTCGAAGCCCTGCTGGTGCGTGCCCCCCTTGGGCGTGGCGATGATGTTGACGAATGAGCGGGTCACCGTGTCGTAGCCGGTTCCCCACCGCATCGCGATGTCAACGCGGCATTCGCGTTCGACCTCGGTCGATGCCATGTGGCCGTCCGGCTGCAGTACCGGCACGGTCTCCTTGAATGTGCCGGAGCCCTGGATGCGCCAGGTGTCGGTGATCGGAGCATCCATCGCGAGATAATCGACGAATTCCGAGATGCCGCCCTGGTAGAGGTAAGACGTCTCTTTGGACTCCTCGCCGCGCTCGTCCCGAACGACCAGTTCGAGGCCGGGAACGAGGAACGCTGTCTGCCGTGCGCGATTCTCGAGCTCACCGAGCTGGAAGGCCGCGTCCTTCGTGAAGATCTGACGGTCCGCCCAGTACCGCACGCGGGTCCCGGTGACGCCGCGCTTGGTCTTGCCGATCACGCGCAGTTCGCTGCTCTTCTCGAACGGCGTGAACGGTGCATCCGGCCGCTTCTCGCCCGTGTCTGCGAAAAGACCCGGCTCGCCGCGTCTGAACGACATCGCGTACGTCTTCCCGCCGCGGTCGACTTCAACATCGAGACGTTCGGAGAGCGCGTTGACGACGGACGCGCCCACGCCGTGCAGACCACCGGATGCCGCGTACGAGCCGCCACCGAATTTTCCACCGGCGTGAAGCTTCGTGTACACGACCTCGACACCCGTCAGCCCCGTGCGCGGCTCGATGTCCACCGGGATGCCACGACCGCGGTCGTGGACCTCGACGCTGCCGTCGGGGTGCAGGATGGTATCGATCTTGGTGCCGTTGCCGTCGACAGCCTCATCGACTGCGTTGTCGATGATCTCCCACAGACAGTGCATGAGGCCGGGTGAGCCGTTGGACCCGATGTACATTCCTGGGCGTTTGCGGACCGCTTCGAGCCCCTCAAGCACCTGAAGATGATGGGCAGAATACTCGCTGGTCACAAGGATCAATTCTATTCGCCATACCGCCTGACCGAGCCTAGACACTCCCCAGACACCGCGTACCTGCGGCGTTGCGTACGCGGTGAGCGAAACACGCCGCCTTCCGGGCATGACATACAGCGAGGCGTGGTTGTATTGAGGACATTCGAAGAACCGACGCCGATACCCGAGGAGGCACCGAGATGAACGCTACAACCGAACGTGATACCTCCACTGTCGAGTACCGTCTGACGGCTGCGGACCGTTGCGACTCGTGCGGTGCGCAGGCCTATATCGCAGCTGAGGTCAACGGCTCCGAGCTGTTGTTCTGCGCACACCACGGACGCAAGTACGAAGAGAAGCTGCGCAGCATGGCCACGTCGTGGCACGACGAGACCGCCCGCCTCGTCGACGCAGTCTGACCGTTCTCAGACCACGCACTGACTCAGAGTCGTGACCCGCGTCTTCATCAGCGGGTCGCGACTCTTCTCACTGCCGGGGTGAGCCGGGTGAGGATTTCCTCGCCGACGGTATCGATATGCTCGGCAAGAGCAGTCGCATCTCCCTCGCCCTGAGCGCCCGCGCCGAAGATGTTCACGACGTCGCCGGCGGCTGCGCCTGCCCACCCCGTCACGGTCGATCGGTCGTCACGGATCTCCGTGATCGGGCGCGGCCCTGCGGGAGTACCGACTGTCGCGCCCCGCAACGTCGAGAGCAGGCCGTGCAACGCGCCGATCCCGACGTCGACACCGTCGTCACGCACGTCCAGAACGCGCGCACGCAAGGTCGCAACCGGGCGGATGCCGGGAATCTGCGGACCGTCAGCGGAACGGATGCCGTAGCAGAACGCGCCGATCCGACACACGGTGCCGCGAAGCTCCGGTCGCCACCATGATGCGGCAGACGCGGTCAGATGCGTGTCCACGGGCTCGATGCCCTGGCGGTGAAGTTCGTCGAGCGCGCCCCTGAATCCAGCTGCGGCTTCATCGTCCTCGCGGTCACTCGCTTCGGCCAGGTGACTCCAGATGCCCACGATGTCCAGATGGCCTGCGCGCTGAGCCTTTGCTGCCCTGGACGCGAAAGCAGACCACTCCTCCGGCCGGATGCCGTTGCGATGCAACCCGGTGTCGATCTTCAGATGCACGGCGGCTGGGTTCCCGGTGGCACGTGCCATCCGCACCACCCGCTCGAGATACTCAACGCTGCCGATGCCGAGCTCGAGAGCAGCATCCAGCGCCGCGGCAATCTCTTCGTCGTCGGAGATCGTCCAGGCGAAGACGCGGGCCTGCGAGCGGCGGGATCGGATGCGCAACCCGGTCTGCACGTCGAAGCTGCCGAAGCGGTCGAGCACCGTGTCGTCGGAAAGAGCGTCCAGCGCCCATTCGATGCCGTGGCCGTACGCGTCGTCCTTCATCGCGAACATGAGCGTCGACGGAGCGATATGGGCACGCACCGCGGAGACGTTCTGCACGAGCTGCGAGCCAGAGAGCTCGAGCACCGGTATTGTCAGCTCGCCCATTCGCGCACCGCCTTGGCACCCGCCGCTGCGACGAGCTCGGTCGCACGCATCCCGGTCACACGGGTCCACGTCGCGAGCTCACCCACAGCCGACCCCGCACCGAAGTAGACGATCTCCGCCCCCAGTTCTTCAGCGTCGTCGCTGGTCTGCAGATCGACAACACAGACATCCATGGCGACTCGTCCGACAATCGGCCGAAGCACCGTCCCAACCCCAACGGCCGCGTGATTGCCGAGTGCCCGCACGATCCCTTGCGCGTAACCACCGGTGACGAGCGCGACCGTCGTGTCTCTCTCAGCTCTGTGCGTATAGCCGTAGGAGACGGCCTCGCCGGCGCGCAGCGGTTTGAGCGAGAGAATCCGCCCGGTGAGAGACATCACAGGGGCCGTTCCGGCGCCGGGCAGCCCGTAGAGCGCGTCAGCGCTGATGTCTGCCTGCGCACCGAGCACCGCATCGATTCCCTCCGCCACCAGCGTGGCGGCGATCGACGAATCATCGACGAGGAGTCGCTCGACGCCCGCGTCATGCACGATCCGCGCAGTGTTCAGCACGCCGTGTCCGAACGCATCCCCGCGCAGATCGGCGACCGATCCCCCGGCGCCCACCGCCGCCCGTGCGTTCGCACGGAGCGCGACACGGGAGATGATCGCGCGCGGAAGGCTGCCGGATACCGTCACTTCCTGCTGGCCTCGATCACAGAACGGTGCCGCGCACGGCTGCCAGTGCGGATGCCGGTGGCACTGACGCGCGTCTCGTAGAGCCCAGGTGTCCAGTTGCCCTCGATGAGCACCGGACCGTCAGGGGTCACTGCGACGTCCCAGCCGATGTACGGCACAGTGGGCACCTCCTTGGCTGCCCTGGTGACCAGGTCGACGACCTGATCCCACATCGGCACCTGGAAGTCGACGATCGACTTCCCTGAGTCGGGGTGGGTCTCGTAGCGTGACTTGTGCTTGCCGGTATGGCCCGGGCCGAAGGACTTGCCGTTCTCATCGATCATCGTGAAGAAGCCGCCCCACGTGAACTGATCGCTGACCGCGCCGCGTCCGAACTTCTGGGCAGCCATGAGCACGTGCACCTTGTCGCCGTCGAAGAAGGTCGCCACACGCGTCGTGTTGACCGTGCCTGCGCAGTACTCAGACAGATACGGATGCTGCACGATGCGCTGCTCGATGAGCCGCTGGCCCTTGTCGCGAAGCTCATCGCGGAAGGCATTCCAGTCCGTGACATCTGCAGCGTCGTAGCGGAAGACGCCCTTGCCCTCACGTCCGACGGGAGTCTTCGCGATGAAGACCGGATTCTTCTCGGCGAATGCGCGAAAGCCCTCGGCGTCCGTCTCGTCAAGGTCGAGCCAATCGCGCCCCAGATACTCTGCGAAGCGCTTGTTGAACGTGAGCTTGTTCTCGAACTGCAGCACATCGGTGCGATCGTTGACCGCCTGAGCCAGATGGTGCTGCACCAGGGACGTCATGAACGTCTTGCGCTCGGCCTTCGTGAGAAGGGCGAAATCGGCCTCGTAGTAGTCGATGTACGCCGTGTCGTGAAAGGCCGCCCAGATGAGCATGTCGACGAAGATCCGCGGGGTCCACTTGCCCTGCTCCTGCCCGATCTGGGACGCGAAGGTCCACACTCGGCGGACATCGAACGACTTCAGTCGTTTGAGCATGTACTTCATGCGCGCAGCAAGCGCGACGTCTCGAGACAAAACAACCCTTTCGAGATGGACGGTCCAGCACCCCATCGTAGTCGGCTGACCCGCAAGGTCCGTGGGAGCCCGCATGTTAAGGTGGAGGAGTGGATCAGAAGCGTTTGCGCGTTCGGTATCTCTTCGACCGGGCACGGCGACTGAATCCGACGCAGTTGATTGAACTCGCCCGTCAGGTGAAGCGAGTCTCCAAAGCGCCCATCCCCGTCATCATCGGTGACATGGTGTGGTGCTCAGTGCGCTACGAGATGGGATTCCGCGACTACGTCGTATGGGACATCCGCGTCCTCAACGCACGAGAGCGCGCCACCTGGATGACGCATCCCAAAGCCTTCCGGCTGAACAAGACGCTCAACGGTCCTGACTCGAGGATCATCCTCGGCGACAAGGCGCGCTTCCTCACCGACTTCTCCGACCTCGTCGGTCGCGAGTGGATGGATGCAGCGACTGCAAGCGTCGTCGATCTGGGTGCATTCCTCGCTCGTCACCCCCGCGTCATCGCGAAGCCGGCCGCCGGAGAAGGCGGAGCAGGCATCGCGATCTTCGAGACCGCGGACATCGATGACGTGGCCGCCTGGCAGGCCGAGCGCATCGCGTCGGACCAGACCCTCCTCGAGCAGGTGCTCACTCAGCACGATGACCTCAACGCGGTCTATCCGGACAGCGTCAACACCGTGCGCATGATCACCTACCGCGACCCGCAGGGCGAACTGCACGTGATCGCCTCAGTGCTCCGCATCGGCAACGGCGCCGTGATCGACAACTTCGCTTCCGGCGGCATGTTCACGATGCTCGACGACGAAGGCGTTGCCCTGTACCCCGGCGTCGACAAGCAGTCGAACATCTTCGAGCAGCACCCGGTCACCGGGACGACGATCAAGGGGACGAAGGTTCCGTTCTACCCCGAGGTCGTCACGATGATCGCTGAGGCGTCCAGGCGCCTGCCCACCGTGCCGTACGTCGGCTGGGACATCGCCATCACGCCGGACGGTCCTGCCCTCATCGAGGCGAACCACAACTCCAGCGTGTTCCAGATGAAGCCTTCGGCATCCGGCATCCGGACCGGGCTCCTCTACCGCTACCGCGACGCGATCGGTGCGGACATCGTCGACAACCGGCGCTGAGCGTCAGCCGCGCCGGCGGCGCACGGCGCTCACCGCGACGGTGAGTTCCGGAGCACGGAAGAGCGCGAGCAGGCCGACGTAGACCAGCACGCTCACGATGCCGATGATTGCGGCGCCAGCTGCTCCCTGGAGCATGCCCTGAAGCATCCAGCCGTCGATCCCTCCCGCGAGCAGGAAGATTCCCCAGCCGGCAGCGCCCGCGGGAACCGCCGCGAGGACGAAGCGCACCATCGCCCACCACGTCGAGCCGAGCCCGAGCGGGCCGATCTTGCGGCGCAGCAGCACGGTGGCGATGATCGTCTGCACGATTCCGACGAGCGACTGCACGAGGGCCACCGCTGCTGCGAGATGCGCGAGTGGGACCGTCGCTGCGACCGCGAGCGTCCCCACGAGGACCAGAGACCCCTGGATCACCGTGAAGACGAAGGGCGTGCGGGCATCGCCATAGGCGTAGAACGTGCGTTGGATGATGAAGAGCACACCCATCGGGATGAGGCTCACCAGATATGCGATGAGGACGGGAGCCATCGCACTCGCGTCAGACGGAGTGTTGCTGAACACGCGTGACGCGGGGATCGCAGCTGCCGACACGGCGGCGACGGCGATCACGGTGAAGACGCCGAGGATCCGGATCGACTGCCCGATATCCGCACGCAGCTCGTCGTGTCGTTCAGCAGCGGAGTGCTCGCTGATCCGCGTGAAGTAGGGCGTCCCGATCGCGAGGATGATCATCGAGTACGGAAGCATGTAGACCAGCCAGGCGTACTGCGAGGCTGCCGCCGACGCGTACTCTCCCGATGCCGTGGTCACCGTGAGCGACTGCACGATGCCGACCCCCTGACCGATGAGGGTCGTGAGGAACGTCCAGGTCGCAAGCTTGCCCATGCGGCTGAGGCCCATGCCTCGCCAGCGGAAGTCGAGCTTGAGCGGAATGCCCGCTTTGCGCCAGAAGAAGACCAGAACGATCAGCTGAGCGATAACGCCCAGGGTGGCGGTTCCTGCCAGCGTGAGCACCATCGACGAGTCCCAGCCATCGAGCGTGTTCCGGTTCTGACCGAACAGCACGATGAAGAGCACGAATCCGGCGATGGAGACGACGTTGTTGACGATAGGCGCCCACGCGTAGGGGGCGAAGATCTTCCGCGCGTTCAGGATCTCGCCGAGCAGCGCGAACATGCCGTAGAAGAACAGCTGCGGGATGCACCAGTAGGCGAACTGCGACGCGAGAGCGAACTGCTCAGGTGACTTGAAGTTCGAGTAGAGATCGATCAGCAGCGGCGCGCAGAGCGTCGCAATCACTGTCACGACGCCCATGATCAGCGCGCCGAGAGTGAGCAGTTTCGCGAGGAAGGCGTGCCCGCCGTCGCGCTGGGCGCTGACCCGCACCACCTGCGGCACGATCACACCGGTCAGAACGCCCGCGGAGATCACCATGTAGATGCTGTTGGGCAGCTGGTTGGCAATCGCGAAGGCGTCGGGAGCCTCGCCGAACGAGTTGATCGCGATGACGAGGACGACAGTGCGCAGCAGTCCCGTCAGACGGGAGGTGAGCGTGCCCGCCGCGATCATCGCACTGGCGCGACCCAGTCCCATGCGTGACTCTCAGACCGTCCGGATGATGCCCATCGGGGTGGACTCGCGTCCCTGCCCCAGCGGGTTGTCCTTCAGAATGCGAAGAAGACGCTGCTCGCCGGCGCGATCGAGGGTCGAGCCCAGGATGTTCCCGCCCAGATCGTTGATGTCGACGACCGCGACATCGGCCTTTCCGCCGATGAGCGCCTGAAGATGCGCCGATACCTGGCGGGGGTGCACAGGTCCGAGCACGACGGCCTCGTTGTACGGGGGAATCGTGTGCTTGGTCGGGCCATCGATGGCACGCGCCTTGTCGCCGGCGATCCGGTAGAAGTCGCCCTTGCGGCCGAATGCCTTGGTCACCGCTGCGACGGCCGCCGCGAGAAGAATCCGCGGTGTGCCGCACTCCCGGAGCGCCATCTCCATGGTCTCGGGCATGCCGAGGCCAATGCCGTACGGTGTGCGGGTGACGTACTTCGACAGGAACAGGGCGAGCTTTCGGGGCTTGATCTCGTCGATCCGGTAGGACCGGCCCTGCGTGATCGCCACGATCTTCTCGGTCACGAAGAGCAGATCACCGGGCAGCACGGCGGATGCCGCGTACTCAGTGATCACCGCATCCAGATCGTCCTCAGGCATGACCACGCGCGTCCGCAGCGGGATGCGCGCGTAGGTCGTGCCTTCGATCGTCGTCTCGAGCGCCTTGCCCTCGTTCGCGGTGCCGGCGTTCTCCTGGCTCATTCGAGATAGTCCCGCAGCGACTGCGAACGGCTCGGGTGGCGCAGCTTCGCCATGGTCTTCGACTCGATCTGGCGGATGCGCTCACGCGTGACACCGAAGGTGTCGCCGATCTGATCGAGAGTCTTGGGCTGGCCGTCGCCGAGGCCGAAGCGCATGCGGATCACGCCAGCCTCACGCTCGGAGAGCGAGTCGAGCAGCTGCTCGAGCTGACGCTGCAGCATCGTGAAGCCGACGGCATCCGCCGGCACGACCGCCTCGGTGTCCTCGATGAGGTCACCGAACTCGCTGTCGCCGTCCTCACCGAGAGGCGTGTGCAGCGAGATGGGCTCACGGCCGTACTTCTGCACCTCGACGACCTTCTCAGGCGTCATGTCGAGCTCACGACTGAGCTCTTCAGGAGTGGGCTCACGGCCCAGATCCTGCAGCATCTGCCGCTGAACACGCGCAAGCTTGTTGATGACCTCGACCATGTGCACCGGAATACGGATGGTGCGGGCCTGGTCAGCCATCGCGCGGGTGATCGCCTGGCGGATCCACCACGTGGCGTAGGTCGAGAACTTGAAGCCCTTGGTGTAGTCGAACTTCTCGACGGCGCGGATGAGACCGAGGTTGCCCTCCTGGATCAGGTCCAGGAACTGCATGCCGCGGCCGGTGTAGCGCTTGGCGAGAGAGACGACCAGGCGAAGGTTGGCGCCGAGCAGGTGGCTCTTCGCGCGCTGGCCGTCACGGGCGACCCACTGCAGGTCGAGGCCCAGCTGACCCGTCTTCTCAGCTGCCGACATCGCCGACAGCTTCTCTTCGGCGAACAGTCCGGCCTCGATACGCATCGCGAGCTCGACCTCTTCGGCCGCGTTCAGCAGGGCGACCTTACCGATCTGCTTCAGGTAGTCCTTGACGGGGTCAGCGGTCGCACCGGTGATCTGCGTCGAGTAGACCGGAACGTCGTCTTCGTCCTTCGATGTGAGGACGATGGCGCCGGTAGGCAGCGGCTCGGTGAAAGCCGGCTTCTTGTTCTCTTCTTCTTCGGGCTCTTCGACGATGTCTTCGGAAGCCTGCGCCTCGGCGACGGGATCGTCGGCCTTCTTGCGCTTCGCGGGAGCCTTCTTCGCGGCAGGCTTAGCGGCCGCGGGCTTCTTCGCCGCAGGCTTCTTAGCAGCTGCAGTCTTCTTCGCCGCCGTCGAGGTCACGGTCTCATCCGTCTCAACGGCGTCGGCCTCAGCGGTGGTCATCGTCTTGGTCGTCCGGGAGTTCTTGGTCGCGGCAGGAGTCACGTTTCGCCTTTCACGGAGCGGCGCGCCCGCCCCGGGACATTTCGGACACTAGTAAGACCCTTGTCAAGTCTTCCACGCGAGCGCGGACGATTGACAACGGGTCGGATTACCAGTATCTCACATGAATTGCGTGCCGGATGCAACGTGCGATGAAGAAGTTCAGGACCGTGAACGCTTGTCGTCATCGCCCGGCGGCCTGGTGGCGAGGTACCGCTCGAGCTCAGCGGCCAGCTCATCAGCGCTCGGCAGGTCGCGCTCGTCGAATCCGCCGTCATCGAAGCGGTCGACATCTTCGGGGTCCCGTCCCGCCATGTAGGAGTCGTAGCGGTTCTCGAGTGTGTGGATCATCTGCCGAAGCTCGTCGTTGCCTGCCACCTGATCGTTGACCTTGGCGAGATACTCCTCGCGGCTCTCGCGCAGATCGTCGAGCGCCAGCACGATTCCCGTCGAGCCCATCACCCGGTCCGCTGCCGCGATGACGGCCTCGGGATACTCGGTCTCTGCCAGGTAATGCGGCACGAGGAGGACGAAGCCGACGACCCGGTCTCCCCGCTCGGCGAAGCGGTACTCGAGCAGGTGCCCCACGGTTCCCGGAACCTGGGTCCGCGGACGCCATACCGAGAGGCTCGCGGTGATCTCCTTGCGGTTGCCGCTCACTGTTGTGCTGATAGGCCTTGTGTGCGGAACCGGCATGGCGATCGAATGCACCCACGTGATGCCCGAGATCGCGAACTCGTCCACGAAATCCATCACGGACTGTGTGAACGCATTCCAGGCGAAGTCCGGCTCGTAGCCTGAGAGCAGGAGGAACTGCTGGCCGAGCGTGTCATGCGCGATCGACAGCTCCAGTCGCGCAGGACGGTACTCAGTCAAATGGTCCTGCTCGAACACGAAGACAGGGCGACGAGCCCGATAGTCGAGCAGAACATCGTTGTCGTAGATCGCGATCGGCTGCGGATCTGTCACATCGCGCAGATGCTCGATCAATCCGGATACCGCGTTGCCCGCGTCTGTGAAGCCGGTGATCAGAATGACCAGCGGGAGTCCCTGCGGGACGGCGGGTGCGTTCGAGACGCGTTCGTACAGCTCTCCGGGGACGGGCATGCTTCCATGCTACGAGTCACCGCAGTCGGGAGGGGCGCAGTGGTCTCGCTCACAGCGAACATGCCTGGAGTGCTCGTGGCTTCCGGTGCCTAGGATGGAGGCATGACGCTTCCTGCGCTCTCGCACACAACTGATCCATTTCCCGGAAGCGCTGCAGACGCCGCAGTGCTCCTCGTCCCTGATCTCGAGGCGTACCCAGATGCCCTGGATGCCTATCCAGGATTGAAGGACGTGCTGGTCGCCATCGGCTTCACCGGCTCTGCTTCTGCATTCGCACGGGTTCATCTGCCTTCGCTCACCGAGCTTCCCTTCGCGGTGGTCGGTGCCGGCAAGGAGCTGAGCGCAGCCGCCGTCCGCGATGCGTCCGGAACCGCGCTCCGCACACTCACCGGCTTCGGCAGTGTTGCACTTGCTCTCGCCGGCCCGCTCGACGAGTTCGCTGCGGCCGCCGCAGAAGGCGCCGTCTACGGCGGCTATCGCTTCGAGGGATACCGCGCCAAGGCCGGCAAAAGCCGAGCGGATGCCGTCAGCGTGCACAGCTCGACGATCACCGATGAAGAAGCCAACCGCGCCCGCGTGCTGGGCGACGCTCTCGCACTGGTCAAGGACCTCGTCTCGGTTCCCGCCGAGTGGCAGAGCCCGACAGATCTTGCGCAGAGCGCAGTGGATGCTGTCGCCGACCTCGACGTTTCGGTCGAGGTCCTCGACGAGCAGGCGCTCGCCGAACAGGGTTTCGGCGGCGTCCTCGGCGTGGCACAGGGCTCGGACCGCCCGCCGCGCGTGGTGCACCTGGACTACTCGCCTGAGGGCACCACGAGCCACATCGCGCTGGTCGGCAAGGGCATCACCTTCGACACCGGTGGGCTCTCGCTCAAGCCGGCTGCCTCCATGGTCGGCATGAAGTTCGACATGGCCGGCTCGGCCACCGTCCTCGCCGCGCTGCGCGCGATCGCCGAACTCAAGCTGCCCGTCCGCGTCACAGCCTGGATGTGCATCACCGACAACATGCCTTCTGGCAGCGCGACACGCCCGGGAGATGTCCTCCGGATGCTGGATGGGCAGACGGTCGAGGTGCTCAACACGGATGCCGAGGGACGACTGGTCCTCGCAGACGGCCTCGTTTCGGCAAGTCGTGAGAACCCGGATGTCATCTTCGATGTCGCAACCCTCACCGGAGCGATCCTCGTCGCACTCGGCCACCGGCACACCGGTGTGATGGGTGACGACGACGCTGTCAGGGAGTACCTTGCGGCCACCGAGACCGCCGACGAGCTCGCCTGGGCACTTCCGCTGCCCAGCTACATGGAGGATTCGCTCGACTCCCCCATCGCCGACATGATCAACGCCAACATGGGCGACCGCGCCGGTGGCTCCATGTTCGCTGGACTGTTCCTGCAGCGCTTCGTCGGCCGGGTCTCCGGTGAGGCAGACGCTGATCGCATTCCCTGGGTGCACCTCGACATCGCGGGCTCTTCGGAGAACGGCAGCGCAGCGTATGGATTCACCGATAAGGGCGCGACCGGCGCAACTGTGCGCTCGCTCGTGAGCTTCGCTGAAGCACGAGCCACGGAGGGCCGATGACCGCGCACACCTTCGACATCGTCATCCTCGGGGGTGGAAGCGGCGGCTATGCCGCGGCTCTCCGGGCCGCCGAGCTGGGCAAAAGCGTCGCCCTGATCGAGAAGGACAAAGTCGGCGGCACCTGCCTGCACCGCGGCTGCATCCCGACCAAGGCGCTCCTCCACGCCGCCGAGGTCGCAGATCACGTCCGTGATGCGGCATCCGTCGGCGTCAGCGCGACCTTCGGCGGTGTGGATGCTGCTGGCGTCCGCACGTATCGCGAGAACATCGTCGCCAAGAAGCACAAGGGCCTCGAGGGCCTGATCAAGGCACGCGGCATCACGACCGTGAGCGGCACTGGTCGGCTGAATCCCGACCGCACGGTTTCGGTCGGCGACGACGTGTACACGGGTACCGATGTCATCCTCGCGACCGGTTCGTACAGCCGGTCCCTGCCAGGGCTCGAAATCGGCGGGCGCGTTCTGACCAGTGAGCAGGCCCTCGCACTGGACGTCGTTCCCGAGCGTGTTCTCGTGCTCGGCGGCGGGGTCATCGGAGTCGAGTTCGCGAGCGTCTGGCGCTCCTTCGGCGCCGAGGTGACGATCATCGAGGCACTGCCCCACCTCGTGCCCAACGAGGACATCGCCCTGAGCAAGGGCCTCGAGCGTGCTTTCCGCCGCCGCGGCATCAAGTATTCGTTGGGCACCCGCTTCCAGACAGCCGAGCAGGATGACACGAGTGTCACCGTCACTCTCGAGGACGGCACGTCCTTCACCGGCGACTATCTGCTGGTCGCGGTCGGGCGAGGGCCGGTCACTTCTGACCTCGGTTTCGAAGAGGCCGGGGTAACTCTCGAGCGCGGTTTCGTCACCGCAGATGAGGAACTGCGCACGTCGGCGCCTCATGTCTGGGCTGTCGGCGACATCGTGCCGGGACTCCAGCTCGCTCACCGCGGGTTCCTGCAGGGCATTGCCGTTGCAGAGCGGATCGCAGGGCTCTCCCCTGCGCCGATTGCCGAGTCGCAGATTCCCAAGATCACATACTGCAACCCAGAGGTCGCGTCCGTCGGAATCACCGAAGACGCCGCTATCGCAGCGCACGGATCCGCTGGCGTCATCTCCTACGAGTACAGCCTCGCCGGGAACGGCAAGAGCGAGATCATCGGCACGAGCGGTCTCGTGAAGGTCGTCCGCCTCAAGGATGGCCCTGTGTTGGGTGTTCACCTGCTCGGCGATCGCGTGGGCGAGCTCATCACCGAAGGGCAACTCGCCGTCGCGTGGGAAGCGCATCCCGAAGACATCGCGCCTCTCATCCACGCGCATCCGACCCAGAGCGAGGCACTCGGCGAGGCTTTCCTCGCACTCGCCGGAAAACCATTGCACGCCCTCTGAACACCAACCGGTGTCAGGGTCACTAAGCTGAATATGTCATACACATTCTTGAAGGAGACTCCGTCATGAGCACATCCGTGGTCCTCCCCGCTCTCGGAGAGAGCGTCACAGAGGGTACGGTCACCCGCTGGCTGAAGCAGGTGGGAGACACCGTTCAGGCGGACGAAGGCCTGCTCGAGATCTCGACCGACAAGGTCGATACCGAGATTCCTTCGCCGGTCAGCGGCGTCATCGAGGAGATCCTCGTGGCCGAAGACGAGACCGTAGAGGTCGGCGCCTTGCTTGCCCGCATCGGCGATGGCAGCGGTGCTGCCGCTGCAGAGGCCCCCGCTGAGGCGGCGCCTGCCGCTGAGGCTGCTCCGGCAGCTGCGGAGCCCGCTCCGGCCGAAGCGGCTCCGGCGGCTGAGCCCGCTCCGGCCGCCGAGGCTGCGCCTACGGCATCCGCAGACGCGACCGACATCCGACTCCCTGAGCTCGGTGAGAGTGTCACCGAGGGCACGGTCACTCGCTGGCTGAAGCAGATCGGTGACGAGGTCGCTGTCGATGAGCCTCTGCTGGAGATCTCCACAGACAAGGTCGACACCGAGATCCCCTCGCCCGTCGCTGGTGTTCTGCAGGAGATCGTTGCTGCAGAGGACGAAACCGTCGAGGTCGGCGGTGTTCTTGCCCGCGTCGGCTCTGGCGCTCCGGCCGCAGCACCTGCTGCTCCTGCGGAGGCTCCTGCTCCTGCTCCTGCAGCAGCAGCTCCTGCGGCAGCAGCTCCTCCTGCGGCAGCTCCGGCTCCCGAAGCAGCTCCGGCGGCCCCCGCACCTGCTGCAGCACCGGCAGCTCCGGCTCCTGCCGCTGCACCGGCTCCTGCTGACGGCGCTAAGGACTCGCTCTACGTGACCCCGCTCGTGCGCCGTCTGGCTTCGCAGCAGGGCATCGACCTGGCAACCGTCACCGGTTCCGGTGTCGGCGGACGCATCCGCAAGGAAGATGTCCTCAAGGCCACAGAATCCAAGAGCGCAGCTCCGGCTGCAGCTGCAGCCCCTGCCGCTGCGCCTGTCGAGGTCTCGCCGCTGCGCGGAACGACGCAGAAGATGTCTCGTCTGCGCAAGGTCGTCGCCGAGCGCGCCGTCGCATCCCTGCAGCAGACCGCTCAGTTGACGACCTTCGTCGAGGTCGACGTCACGGCCCTGGCCAACTACCGCAACAGCGTCAAGGACGAGTTCCTGAAGAAGACGGGCGACAAGCTCTCCTTCCTCCCGTTCTTCACGCTCGCGGCAGCTGAGGCTCTGCAGGCGTTCCCGATCATCAACGCAACGGTGGACGGCGAGAACATCGTCTACCCGGCGACCGAGAACATCTCCATCGCGGTCGACACCGAGCGCGGTCTTCTCACGCCGGTCGTTCGTGACGCTGCGACGAAGAACCTCGCTCAGCTCGCTCACGACATCGCAGACCTCGCAGCGCGCACTCGTGACAACAAGCTGAAACCCGACGAGCTGGCCGGTGGCACGTTCACCATCACCAACACCGGTTCGCGTGGCGCGCTGTTCGACACTCCGCTCGTATTCCTGCCGCAGTCGGCGATCCTCGGCACCGGCACGGTCTTCAAGCGCCCCGGCGTCGTGACCGTCGACGGCATCGACGCGATCGCTGTGCGTTCCTACGCATATCTCGCGATCTCGTACGACCACCGCATCGTGGACGGTGCCGACGCGGCGCGCTTCCTCGGAGCGGTCAAGGCTCGCCTCGAGGCAGCGAACTTCGCAGCCGACCTCGGAGCCTGATAGCGGTTCGAACTAATCTGGCTGGTGCGCGACGTCGTAGATGTCGCGCACCAGCCATTTCTGTCTGTCGCGCTCAAGCACGAGAATCTGCCCCGACGACTCCGCGTTCGCGTCGATCGGCGTGAGCCTGACGACAGCGACGTCACCGTAGTCATCGACGAGCTCAGCCGTGCTGCCATCTGGGCCGTGAGATACGGGACCGGCGGCCGGCACAGCGACACCAGCTGACAGCGCTTGCGGACAGGACTCGAGACGCGCTTCGGCACACGCAGCGATGCTCTGGAGCATCGCTGGCACTGCGTCGAGCGCCTGCTCCTCCACTGCCGGTGAGGGCTCTTCCTGCGGTTCTTCCGTCTCCGCGCCGCCCTGTTCCTCTGCTGCCGGAGGTGGGACCTCAGCATCCGGTGTGCTCTTCGGCGTCGATTGCGATGCCTGCGCCGCCTCAGGATCCTGCCCTTCCGGCCACATCAGACCGACGACGAGGACGAGCCCCGCCAGCGCTCCCGCGACGATCAGCGCCCGCTTGCGCGTGGGTGGTGGTCCGGTACGAGGTGTCGCAGCCGCACCACGCGGTTTCCCTTCAGTGCGTCGGTGCAGGAGCGACATCGCGCCGTCGTGCGATGAGCCGGCGAGCCCACGCAGGGTGGTGAGCAGCTTTCGCCATGCGCGCTGAGACGTGCGTGATTCGCGCAGCGATCGCCGCAACGGTCGTCGCATCTCCGTTCCGGGGCGCAGCGCACGCCTTGATTGCACATCTGAAGCCTTCTCCGGAGCGAAGATGTCCGTTCGCAGCGCGCGGGGCGCAGCGATCGCGAACAGCTCACCCTCCCAGCGCACGTCGTCATCGTGATGGTGTCGGCGTTCACGAAGTGCACTCTGCATTTCGTCCAGTATTCGCAGGGTGGCGCGATCATTCGTGTGTGCGGTGAGCCTCTCGACGAGGCCTCCGGTGCGCGAACGAGCGGCACCCCCGTCACCGTGGACGAAAAGAGGACGCCCGTCGCCTGTCAGCCACCAGTCGCCGATCCCGTCCGACGCCGCATCACCGAGTTCGCGCAGACCTCGGAGGAAACTGGCAGCGAGCGTGGCGAGCTCGCCCGGTGCGAGCAGCGCATTCGCGGCGCGCCTGCGCCCCAGAAAGGTCTCCACTCGCTGCGTGCACCACGGCAGAAGCGCGTCGTGTCCGTCCCTCCGGCGACGAACATCGAGGATCCCGCACACATGCTCGGTGTCGGAGTATGCCCATCCGCCCCATTCTGAAAGCTCCTGCGTATCGATGCAGACAGCGACGCTGTCTTCGTAAACCACCAACGCGCCGGAGAACGGCCCCTCGCCTCCATCCACTGTGCGGACCCGACGATGGACGCCGGGCACCAGAGCAGAGGAATCAGAGGCGGCTGCAATCTCGGTCATCGCCTCATCACATCGCATCCGATCACCGCTCCGCGCCGGCAGCGACGTGAATGTGGAGAGATCCGTCAATCTACGACAATGTGCATGACAAGTGCGCCCCCCGCGAACGCGAACTTCAACACTGCGTTGAATCGGTATTCTGGTGGGTATGGCTAAGCGTGCTCCTGAACCCGAAAAGCGTCCGGGGTTCTTCTCCCAGATCAAGTCCCTCTTCCGGTTCACACGCGAGGTGTATGGGTGGTTGCCGTGGGCGCAGATCGCAATCCTCGTTGCGGGTGTGCTGATCGGTCTTGTCATCGGCTACCTCATCCCGCCATTCCAGATCTGGTCGCTCGTGCTCTGGGGCGTCACCGGCCTCATGCTCGGTGTGCTGGGTGCGCTGTTCCTGATGACGCGTCTATCGACGACGGCGATGTACCAGAAGATCGACGGAATGCCCGGTGCGACCGGTCACATCCTCAGCAGCAGTCTCGGCCGCAAGTGGCAGGCGTCTGACACTCCGGTCGGCATCAACCCGAAGACGCAGGAAGCGGTCTACCGCGCGATCGGCCGCGGCGGCATTGTGATCGTCGGCGAGGGCTCGCGGGGACGACTCACGCGCCTGATCAACGAGGAGCGCACGAAGGCTCAGCGTGTCGCACACGGCGTGCCGGTCAACGTCTTCTACGTCGGCCACGGCGATGACGACGTCGCGATCTCCGATCTCGCCAAGACCATCAAGAAGCTTCCCAACGCGATCAACAAGACCACGCTCGCTGCCGTGATCCGCCGGATCGACTCCGTCTCGCAGTCTGTCGCGTCGTTGCCGATCCCGAAGGGGATCGACCCGACGAAGATGCGGGCACAGCGCCCGCGCTGAGCCTGAGGGTGCGGGAACGCTGCGCACGCATCGTCAGATGAGCGGCGCCTTCGGGAGCTTGCGCACCTTCGCACGGCGTCGGCGTCGTTCGGGGATCATCGATCGCATCTCGTCGAGCTTTCCGAAGCAGAGCAGCCTGTCATCGGCCTCGAGCACGAAGTTCTTGCGGGGGTTGGGGATCACGCTCACGCCGCGGTGCAGCGTCAGCACGGTGATATCTCGCTCCCACAGCCCTGACTCCCCCAGAGTCTTGCCCACGAGCTCTGCGGCGTGGTGCACACTCAGCTCCGCCACCCCGTAGCCGGTGGACACCGTCAGGCGCTGCCGTACGTCGATCTCGGGGAACGCGACCTGCGCGGCGATGTAGTCGATGATCGCGCCCGCGACGTCGAGCTTCGTCGCCTGCTCGATTCCCTGCAGACCCGGTGAAGAGTTCACTTCCATCACCAGCGGCCCGTCGTCGCCCTCGAGCATGTCGACACCCGCGACCCGCAATCCCATGATCTGCGCCGATCGCACGGCAACCGCCTCGTACGCCGGGTCGAGCTGCACGGCCTCGACGCTGCCGCCGCGGTGAACGTTCGATCGGAACTCGTCACCAGCGGCGACTCGACGCATCGCCGCAACGACACGGTCCCCGACGACGAGCGCACGGATATCACGGCCGCGGCTCTCGGCGATGAACTTCTGGATCAGCACGTTCTGCCGCGTGGAATGCAGTGTCTCGATGATCGCCTCGGCGACCTTCACCTGAGGCGCGAGGATGACGCCGATGCCCTGGGTTCCCTCGAGCAGCTTGATCACCACGGGGGCGCCGCCGACGCGCTCGATCGCCGGACGTACATCAGCGCGATTGCGCACGAATGCCGTCGCCGGCATCGCGATGCCATGCCTCGAGAGGATCTGGCTCGCGCGCAGCTTGTCACGCGCACTGGAGATGCCGTTGGCCGTATTGGGCGTGTAGACGTCCATCTGCTCGAACTGGCGCACCACAGCGGTGCCGAAATAGGTGATCGAACTGCCGATCCTCGGAAGGATCGCGTCGTAGTCGCTCAGCTGTTTTCCGCGGAAGTGCAGGTCTGGTTCGTCACCGGTGAGGTCGATGGCGAACTTCAGAGTGTTGAGCACTTTGACGTCGTGGCCGCGTTGTTGTGCAGCCGCGCGTAGACGCTGGGTGGAGTATGCCTGCGGTGCACGGGAGAGGACGGCGATCTTCACGTAGATTTCCTGCCAAGATGTATCGCGTGGTTATGACATCCCATTCAAACACTCTTATCGGGTGGCGTGAATGGGTGAGCCTGCCGGATGTCGGCGTCGATTGGATCAAGGCCAAGATCGACACCGGTGCACGGACTTCTTCGCTGCATGCGTTCGACATCGTAGAGTTCGATCGCGAGGGTGAAGACTGGGTGCGGTTCCGCGTGAATCCATGGCAGGACACCGATGCGGATGCCACGATCGTGGAATGCCCGATCCACGATCGTCGTGAGGTGCGCAGTTCTTCAGGACATGCGCAGCAGCGACTGGTGGTTCTGCTGGCCATCCGCCTCGTTGATCAACCCATCATCGCGGAAGTGACTCTCAGCAGAAGAGACGAGATGGGGTTTCGGATGCTGATCGGCCGGGAGGCCTTGCGGCGAGGATTCATCGTCGACCCGGCGCGCTCTTTCCTCGGCGTTCGTGCGCCCAAGGCAGCACGAAGACGCAATCGCGGCCGCGCCTAACCGCGGATCAGGATCGTTCCCGCGGCCTTGTCATGAAGTCCGCGCTGGTCGGCGTCCCATATCACCGCGGGAACGACGATCACCAAGAGGAGCGTTCGTACGATCGGGCGCCAGAGCCCTACCCATCCACCGCCCATACGCACCACGCGCATCCCGAGAATGCGGTGTCCAGGGCTTCCGCCCAGAGTCGGGATGAAAATGATCTGAAGAGCCGCGAAGACCATCATCGGAGCGAACAGGGTGAGCCCCGCCTCGTCGGGCAGGGCGAACTGGTCGTAGCCGAAGAACCCTGTGGCGATCAGTGTTGCCGCGAGGTAGTCGATGACGAGTGCGCCAATGCGGCGACCGGCTCTGCCGATGCTGCCGTGGCCGGTTTCGGGGAGGCCGAGACGCTCACCTGGGTATGAATTGCGTTCTTCGGTCACCGAGTCAGTCTACCGAGGGTCTGTAACATGGCTGAAACAAAGAGGACACGGCGGAGTAATGCCTCGCCCATAGTCTTCGTGAAGGTCTCAAGACCAACAACCCGAATCATCCAGGAGTGATACATGTTCACCGATTCGTCCGAAGTACTGAGCTACATCAAGGAGAACGACGTCAAGTTCCTTGACATCCGCTTCACCGACCTGCCAGGTGTGCAGCAGCACTTCAACATCCCGGCATCGACCGTCGACGAGGCATTCTTCACCGATGGACAGCTCTTCGACGGGTCGTCCATCCGCGGATTCGCCAGCATTCACGAGTCCGACATGCAGCTCATTCCAGATGTCACCACGGCCTACCTCGACCAGTTCCGCGAGGCCAAGACGCTCGTGATGCTGTTCGACATCTACAACCCGCGCACCGGTGAGATCTACTCGAAGGACCCGCGTCAGGTGGCCAAGAAGGCCGAGAAGTACCTCGCGTCGACCGGCATCGCCGACACCGCATTCTTCGCCCCTGAGGCCGAGTTCTACATCTTCGACGACGTCCGCTACTCGGTGACCTCGAACACCAGCTCCTACAGCGTCGACTCCGAAGAGGGCGCGTGGAACACCGCCCGTGAAGAAGAGGGCGGAAACCTCGGCAACAAGACGCCGTACAAGGGCGGCTACTTCCCCGTCGCCCCCGTCGACAAGACCGCAGATCTGCGCGATGAGATGACTCTCAACCTCATCGAGGCGGGCTTCGCTCTCGAGCGCTCGCACCACGAGGTCGGCACCGGTGGTCAGCAGGAGATCAACTACCGCTTCGACACGATGGTCCACGCAGCGGACGACATCCTGAAGTTCAAGTACATCATCAAGAACACCGCCGAGCAGTGGGGCAAGACAGTCACGTTCATGCCCAAGCCCCTGTATGGCGACAACGGCTCGGGAATGCACACGCACCAGTCGCTGTGGAGCGAGGGCAAGCCGTTGTTCTATGACGAGGCTGGCTACGGTCAGCTCAGCGACATCGCCCGCTGGTACATCGGTGGTCTGCTCAAGCACGCCAACGCCGTCCTCGCGTTCACGAACCCCTCACTGAACAGCTACCACCGCCTGGTGAAGGGCTTCGAAGCACCGGTCAACCTCGCGTACTCCGCCGGCAACCGCTCAGCGGCGATCCGCATCCCGCTGACGGGATCGAACCCGAAGGCCAAGCGCATCGAGTTCCGCGTCCCGGATGCTTCGAGTAACCCGTACCTTGCCTTCGCTGCTCAGCTGATGGCAGGACTCGACGGCATCAAGAACCGCATCGAACCGCTCGCGCCGATCGACAAGGACCTGTACGAGCTTCCCCCAGAGGAAGCGAAGAACATCCCGCAGGTCCCCAACTCGCTGCTCGACTCGCTCGAGGACCTGCGTGCAGACCACCAGTTCCTCCTCGAGGGCGGCGTGTTCACCGAAGAGCTCATCGAGACCTGGATCTCGTACAAGATGGAGAACGAGATCCTGCCGATCGCTCAGCGACCGCACCCGTTCGAGTTCGAGCTCTACTACGGCGTGTAGCCATTTCCCGCGGGAACACTGACCAAAACGGGCCTCTAGTCCGCGGTTAGTCCGCAGAAGTTTCGACAGACCCCTCTGAGTCCGCACTCAGGGGGGTCTTTCGTGCGTTCAGGACAGCCGCGACCGCAGCCCTTGACGTGTCGTCGGTGTCGGGCCACAGATGCCCGTACGTGTTCAGCGTGACCGTAGCCGAAGCGTGACGCATCCGGGCCTGTACGACCTTCACATCAAGGCCCGCGGCGATCAGCATCGATGCGTAGTAGTGCCGCAGATCGTGATGCCGGAAACCTTCAGGTAGACCCTCAACCTTCGCCCGCGCATCGATCCACTCACGGTTCATCTGGTACGGCGAGATACCCCGGCCGAAGACGCCAGGAACGATACGCACGTCGCCAGCGTGATCCTTGATCATTGTCAGCAGCTCGAGCGGCACCGGCACTGGATCTCCGGATCGATCCGACTTGAGATCATCCTTCGCGTGCTGCTTCGAGACGGTCACGACACCTGTCTCCCAGTCGATGTCGTCGCGTTCAAGGGCAGAACATTCCGCGATCCGAAGGCCGACGAACGCGCCGAGCAGCAGCATGTTCCGGTACGACGGTTTCAGTGCCTCGCACAACGCCCACACTTGCGCCGTCGTCGCCACATAGGGCCGCTGAGAGGCCGCAGGAGGGCTTGTGCGGCGCGAGCACGGGTTACGCGCAAGGATGCCATCATGGACCGCATCCGAGAGGACCTGAGACAGCCTCGCGTGGATCGCATATGTGTAACTCGTCGCGTACTTCTCCGATAGTTCCGCCATCCAGGTCTTCACATCAGACGGCTGGATCGTTCGCAGCTGCCGAGTGCTGAACTTCTCACGAATCAGCTTGATGTGCACCTTCGCCTGCACAACCGTCTGGGGTTTCTTCGAGGCGTAGCCGGCGATCCATTTATCAAGCCACTCCCCCATCGTCATCTTCGACGTATGCGGATCAACCCACTTACCGGCACGAATCGCCGCGGTCGCTTCATCAAGCCACTCTTGAGCCGAGCCGAGATGGGGTTCAGTCTTCGACCCGTTCTTGTACTTGAAATGCTTCGCGTACTCCTTGCCATCCGGACCCCGATACCTCGCCCGCCAGACCCCATCGGGTCGCTGCTTAATGCTCGCCATCGGAACCCTTGATCTCCCCCATGCGCTGAAGGTCTGTCCACACGAGAGCGTCGGGGGCATCCCGCATCGGATCGGTTGCCACTTCCGCAGCCCATGTCGCGATTACGGACGCCGGGTAGACGTAGGCCTCCAAGTCTGCGATTGCCTCGCGCGCTTCGTCCGCATCGTAGGATCTCAGCCGCGACATCGCTTCGCTGGCGTGCCCCAATGCGTCGACATAGTTATCCAACCTGCGCGCCGTCTCGATGATCTCCGTCGTGAGCCCGTGCTTGACGAGCTCCGCGTAAGAGACGTTCTCTTCGACATCCGAACCCCGCGTCATCTGCTCGACGCTGCTATCCAGGATCTTCGCCAGCACGCGGGCTTCACCGAGCCGGATCGGTCGATCGCCCTTCTCGGTACGACTGACGGTCATCTGCGAATAGGTATCGAAGCCTGCCTCGACCATCTTCCGTGCTAGCTCGCTCTGGCTCATCTCTTGTTGCACGCGGAGCTCGGCCATCCGTCGAGCGAAGTTCTCTTCATCTTGTGGCGGCGTCATGCCTTCATCATTCCACAATTCTGTGTATGGTTGCACATTGTTGTGGAGGCATGCTAGACTGTGGGTCTACCATCAAAAACGCATTGGGAGGAAATCATGGCAGCACAGGAAGCACGGCCCAGGTTCTACTTCGTTGAAGAAGTCGCCGCAGAGCTTCGCCGCTCCGTAGCATCCGTCCGCTGGATGATCCACACCGGAGCCATCAAAACCGGCAAGATCGGTGGCCGCGTCGTCATCTCGCCGGCAGAACTCGACCGCCTCATCGATGGCGCATTCGCAGCCGCCTAATTGCCGGTGACCGCTTCCAGTGGCGCTGACAACTCGCGCGACTACTACTCCCTGAACTACCGGGACCCCACAGGAGAGACAGCAGTGCGCAACCTCATGGGACGCACAGTCACTCTCACCAGTGAGGACGGGGCCGTGCTGTTCCTCAACATTGAGGACCTACGCCCGTACCTACAAACGCTCGACTTCCGACAGTCCCGAAAGGGTCACATGTGGGGATCGAGAAAAAAGAAAACCCCGGCTGCAACCGGGGTTCATGACCAGAACACCAACCCTTACGAAGGAGAACGATCATGACCATGGTAGCAACCTCCACTGACATTCAGGACACGGACGGACTCTTCTACGAGTTCCCGCAGATCCGTGCAGCACTCCCCCAATGGGTAAACGAGATCCAGACGCTCGAGTACGTCGAGAGTGACAAGATGACGAGATTCGTTATGCGCAACGCACTCGATGACATTGTCATGCTGTGGAGTTCGGGTGAAGTTCGCTCAGACGGAACAGTGCACATCGATGCGGGCACGGACATCCTCGTTGGCAACGGTGAACTCGGGCACGACTCCGTTGAGGACGCCATCAACACGGCCCGCGACGTCAGCCAGACGCTGAGAACCGCAGCCTCGCTTCTTGCCGCTGACTGTGACGACTGCGATGGTGGCCCGACCGTCAGTGAGTGCATGGCGTTCGCGGAAGCGCTGGGCGTATCTGTCACTGACTTCTGCGCAATGGTGTTCCGCCTGATCGGTGAGGCCCGTGACAAGGCGCCGCGTGAACTCCACCGGAAACCGGACGTCACGACCGAACTCATGGAGCGGGACGCATGAGCGCTCGGGACTGCTGACGGTTTAGTTGACTCCAACGCTGTG
>NZ_JBQPRA010000002.1:0-721242 GCF_052266675.1 Microbacterium zouquanmingi | reverse complement strand
TCACAGCGTTGGAGTCAACTAAACCGTCAGCAGTCCCGGGCTTCGCGAGGATCTGCTTCGTGACTGGCAAAAGTACCGAAGCCTGCCGCTAGATCAACGCGGACGGGCTTAGATTCCTGCAGATGCCCCGCTAGACCGGATTCGCCCGCACCAAGCGCAAGCGCCGGACCCCGCGGAGGGAACCGACGCTTGCGCGAGACGTTGAAGCGGAACGCGACTAGACGTTAAAGCGCCATTCCACCACGTCGCCACAGATAACAACCTCTACAGCCGACATTCCAGCCCGCTGGCAAGACCGCGAAACGACGGGCGTGCGGGTCACCTCGAGCGCTACTTTCATTTTCTGCAACTAGTTGCTAGCTTGGCACCATGAAGGACACAGAACCGAGCGAGCGCCAGAACGTCACCGCAGTCGAAGCACAGCGACTGCTTGACTCGATGCCGCCTCGACCGCAGCGAGTCTTTACTGCCGGTGATCATCTGAGCGCGATTGCCACGATCGTGCTCTCATTCACGTCCGGACTTCTCGCGCTGAGCGGATTTCCCTGGTGGGCCATCCCACTCACCTTGGGTGCAATCGTCCTGTCAAACGTCTGGATCTCCAAGCGACTGAGTCAGCCGAACGAGCCCCGACTCAAGGGGACCATCATCTCCGCAGCTTTTGCCGTTTGGCTCCTGATCCCCACCTGGCGGGGCCTTGTGCATGGCGAGACGATTCCGTTCCCTGAAGCGTTCATCTTCGCGGGCTTGGCACCTGCGGCATGGCTGGTGTTCTATGTCGTGCTGCTGATCCGCCGCTGAGATGTCATATGCAGAGATCGATGCGCACTTGGTCGCGCCCAAGCGATTCGTCACACTGTCGCATCTGAGTCAGGTAGAGCAAGCGGATTACTCCGCACTGCAAGAGACGACTGGCCTATCGAAGCCCGATCTATCGAAGATCCTTCGCGACTTGGAGGAGCGAGGCCTGGTGGAAGTCTCTAAGGAACGCAAGAACCGTTACGGAACGACACTGATCCGATTGACACCAGAGGGCAGAGGAACGTTCCGCGAGCTGGTGACCACACTCAATCGCATTGCCGGAGACTGAGTATTGCGGGCTCCCCACGCCCTTGAGGAGCGAAGCACACTGAATGCTCGCGCAACGAGTGACCCATGCAAAACGCAAGCGCCGTACCCCGCATTGGGATCCGGCGCTCGCGCAGACCTTAAAGCGGAACTCGACTAGACATTGAATCTAAATTCAACCACGTCGCCATCCTGCATGACGTAGTCCTTGCCCTCCATGCGGGCTTTGCCCTTGGAGCGGGCTTCGGCGACCGAGCCGGTCTCGACGAGGTCTTCGAACGAGATGACCTCGGCCTTGATGAAGCCCTTCTCGAAGTCGGTGTGGATGACGCCGGCAGCCTGCGGCGCCTTGGCGCCCTTCGGGATCGTCCAGGCGCGGGATTCCTTCGGACCTGCCGTGAGGTACGTCTGCAGTCCTAGCGTCTCAAAGCCGATGCGGGCGAGCTGGTCCAGGCCCGACTCGTCCTGACCCGTGGATGCCAGCAGCTCAGCAGCATCCTCAGGATCGAGATCGATGAGCTCGGACTCGATCTTCGCATCGAGGAAGATCGCCTTGGCCGGTGCGACGAGCGCTTCGAGTTCAGCCTTGCGCGCAGCATCCGTCAGCACCGTCTCATCGACGTTGAACACGAAGATGACCGGCTTCGAAGTGAGCAGGCCCAGTTCCTTGATCGGGGCAAGATCGATGCCGCTGACGGAGAGCAGCACTCCACGCTCCAGAGCATCCTTCGCAGCGTTCGCCGTCTCGATGACCGACGGGTCAAGCTTCTTACCGCGCACCTCTTTCTCAAAGCGCGGGATCGCCTTCTCGACCGTCTGCAGGTCAGCGAGCATGAGCTCTGCGTTGATCGTCTCGAGATCGTTCTTCGGGTTGATCGCGCCCTCGACGTGCACCACGTCACCGTCGGCGAATCCGCGCACGACCTGAGCGATAGCATCCGCCTCACGGATGTTCGCGAGGAACTGGTTGCCGAGGCCCTCGCCCTCACTCGCTCCGCGCACGATTCCGGCGATGTCGACGAACGACACCGTCGCCGGGAGCAGTCGCTCGCTGCCGAAGATGTCGGCGAGTGTCTGCAGACGCGAGTCCGGCAGGTTGACGACCCCGACGTTCGGCTCGATCGTCGCGAACGGATAGTTCGCCGCGAGCACGTCGTTCTTGGTCAGAGCGTTGAAGAGGGTGGACTTGCCGACGTTGGGCAGGCCGACGATTCCGATAGTGAGAGCCACGGGGTAAGAGTCTACCGGGGCGCACCTGGACGCCTCACTCGCAGTCGGTCGTTGATTCCTACGGCGAGTCTGCCGCGCGAGACTCCAGCTCAGGGTGAAAGTGAAAGGGTGCCTCTGGACTTCACTGCAATCGACTTCGAAACCGCAAACTCCAGCCCGGCATCTGCCTGCTCGGTCGGACTCGTCCGCGTCCGAGACGGAGAGGTCGTCGCGACCGCAGGGTGGCTGATTCGTCCCCCGGCAGGACACGACGAGTTCCAGGAGTGGAACATCAAGATCCACGGCATCCATCCTCATGAAGTGGCGGATGCTGCGACTTGGCCCGAGCAGTTCGACAGGCTGTGCACCTTCGCCGGAGCTGACGTCCTCGTGGCGCACAACGCGGGCTTCGATATGAAGGTGCTGCGCACGGCGTCCGAAGTCACGCTCCTCGACTGCCCGCCCTACCGCTCGCTGTGCAGCCTCCAGGTGGCACGAAAGGTGTACGACCTTGATTCGTACCGGCTGCCGAACGCCGCAGCCGCTGCCGGCTTCGCCGAGTTCTCGCATCACGACGCTCTGGCAGATGCTCGTGCCTGCGCGCAGATCGTCATCGATGCAGCCCGCCGCACCGCAGCTGCAGATGTGCACGCGCTCGCCAGCTCGCTGAGCCTGCGCGTCACCGAGCCGGCCGCACCGGCGATCGCCGAACGCGCTGCGTGAGGACATCCTCCGCCCGGCACGCAAGAATGGCCGTATGACGAATCCATCCGGCGCCTCCCCCGTCAGCCTCGAAGTCATCGAGGGCACCTTCGATCTTGCGCGAGCGGGTCGTACCGGCCCGCTCGGCGAGATGATCGACGCCGGCGTCCCGCTCGACCTGCGCAACCCGCGCGGCGACACGTTCATGATCGTCGCGACATACGCCGAAGAACCGCACACAGTTGCAGATCTCATCCGTCGCGGGGCAGATCTAAATGCCGAGAATGCGAACGGTCAGACCGCGATCTCATGTGCGGTATTCCGCAAGAACGAGACACTGTTGCGGATGCTGCTGGATGCCGGAGCTGACCAGAACGCCGGCGCAATGTCGGCGATCGCAATCGCCGACCAGTTCAAGCTCACCGAGATGCGCACGGTGCTCGAAGAGTACGCGGCACGCTGACGTTGCCTTATCGGGGCGGCAGCCCGACAATGTCCGAGGCCCGCGGCATCATGGCGGTATGGATGCTTCGCTGATCGCTCTGCTGGTTATCACCGCCCTCGCGGTCGGTGCTGCTGTGGGTTGGTTCGCGCGCGCAACGCGCGCCACCTCTTCGCAAGCGCAGGCACGTGCTGACCTCGCGCGCACTGAAGCCGAACTGGCCGCGGCCCGCGACGACCGTGATCGGCAGTACGACTTGTACCGCGATGCCGTGGAGCATGCTCGTACAGAGCAGCGGGCCGAAGCAGAACGCGTGCAGCAACAGAACGCGGTACTGACCGCACTCGCGCCAGTGCGCGAATCGCTCCAACAGATGCAGACCAAGGTGGCCTCTCTCGAGCAAGAACGCCATGCGCAGTTCGGGTCGCTTGCCGAGCAGCTGCGGCGCGCACAGGAATCAGACGAGGCGCTGCGTGCGACCACCGAATCGCTCGCCGGCGCACTTCGCTCGACGTCGACGCGAGGCGTGTGGGGCGAAACCCAGCTTCGGCGCGTCGTCGAGGCTGCCGGCCTCACTCGCCACGTCGATTTCGATCTGCAGTCGACGATCTCCTCCGACCGCGGGCAAGGCCGACCCGACATGGTGGTGCGTCTTCCTGGAGGCACGTCGATTGCGGTCGATGCCAAGGTGCCGCTCGACGCTTACCTCGAAGCCAGCGCGCTCAGCGGCGGTGACGCGAACGAGGCCCAGCGCCGGGTGCACATGCAGAAACACGTCAAGGCTGTTCGGGCTCACGTCGATGCACTGGCGAAGAAGGCGTACTGGTCCGGGCTCGATGCGAGCCCAGAGTTCGTGATCTGCTTCCTGCCGAGCGAGTCCCTGCTCGCCGCCGCGATCGATGAGGACCCGACTCTGCTCGACTATGCGTTCAGCAAACGCGTCGCACTGGCATCGCCGGTCAACCTCTGGGCAGTACTGAAGACAGTCTCGTTCACGTGGACGCAGCAGGAAGTGTCTACCGAGGCCCGCACGCTGCTCGCGCTGGGCACGCAGCTGTTCGATCGTCTGGGCACCCTCGCCGGTCACGCCGACGACCTGCGCCGCGCGCTGGAGCGCACGGTCGACAGCTACAACAAGTTCGCCGGCTCTCTCGAGACCCGTGTGCTCGTGACAGCGCGACAGTTCCCCGGAATCGATGCATCCGCGCTCGCTCCCGCATCGCCCGCGATCACCAACGTGCCGCGCAAGTTCACCGCTCCTGAGCTGGTCGACGCAGATCCGACATCAGAGATCGAAGCCGACCTCGGCGCACTGCGAAACCGGCTGACAGAGGTCGATTCGGTCGGCAGCAACGACGAGGGTCAGGCGCTGTAGGGAACCCAGCTGAGCGCAGCGATCACGAGCCCCGAAGTCAGGACGAATGCGCCGATCATCCACCACGAGCTGATCTCGTGTCCTTCGGCGCGACGGACCCGGAAGAGCACATCAGCGCGGCGTGCAGGATCCACGTGCGCCGGGGCTGATGTCGCGGCGGCCGCAGCGGCCACACGCGCTGCCTCATCGTCCGCAGAGACCCGCAGAATGCGGCCAGTGTTGGTGGTGACCATCTTCACTGGAGCCGACTTCTCGTTGCTGCTCATCTGTCCCGCGGCCATGTGACCCCTCCCTGGATGTCGTCGAGGATGACTCCTCTGCGACATCACCCATTGTGCCAGGTAACCCTGATAACGGTCGGAGGGGCACTCTCAGAGACTCAGAGCCACTTCGAGACGAGGTGCTCAGATGTGACGCGGCGGAGAGTTCCGGATGCACCGCGCAGCACCACGGATTCCGTATAGACGTAGTTGCCTTCACGACGAACGCCCGCTACGAGCTGCCCATCGGTCACCCCGGTCGCCACGAAGATCGTGTTGTCGCCCTTGACGAGCTCGTCGGCCTCGTAGACGTAGTCCATCTTGAGCCCGGCATCGATCCCTCGCTGGCGTTCTTCATCGTCACGCGGCCAGAGGCGCCCCTGGATGTGTCCGCCGAGCGCCTTGATGGCACACGCGGTGACGATGCCTTCCGGGCTGCCGCCGACACCAACGCACATGTCGGTGCGAGCGCCGTGACGCGCTGCATTGATGCCGCCTGCGACGTCGCCATCGCTCATCAAACGGGTGCCGGCACCCGCCTCACGGATCTCATCGATCAGCTTCTCGTGACGAGGACGATTCAGTACCGAGACGACGATCTCGTCGACCGACTTGCCGAGAGCCTTCGCCAGGCGTCGGATGTTCTCACCGACCGGCAGATTGATGTCGACGACACCGACGCCGGCAGGACCTGTGACGAGCTTGTCCATGTAGAAGACGGTCGAGGCATCGAGCATCGTGCCGCGATCAGAGACCGCGATGACCGAAAGCGCGTTCTGGCGACCAGCAGCCGTGAGCGAAGTGCCATCGATGGGGTCGACCGCGATGTCGCACTCGGGTCCGCGCCCAGAGCCGACGACCTCGCCGTTGAAGAGCATCGGGGCGTTGTCCTTCTCGCCCTCGCCGATGACGACACGGCCCTGGAAGTTCACAGTGCCGAGGAATGCGCGCATGGCGTCGACGGCCGCTCCGTCAGCAGCTTCCTTCGCCCCGCGGCCGATGAACGGCACCGCCCGGATCGAGGCAGCCTCGGTCGCACGCACGAGCTCAAGCGCAAGGTTTCGATCGGGACGCAGGGGGCTCATATCAGCCGTAAGACTCACCATGTGGCCAGCCTAGTGACGACCCCGCATGAGACTGGGGCGTTTTCGTCGCAGCTAGCACGAAGAAATTGCGGTTCTTAACGGCAGAGCAAGAGGCGCTGGCGCCGAGACCGGCAGCGCCGTCATCAGTTCATGGCCAGCGATAGAGTGAGCACTGACCCCGCTTCATCTATCGCAGGAGTTTTTCATGCCCGTCGCCACCCCGGAACAGTACGCAGAAATGCTCGACCGCGCGAAGGCCGGTGGCTTCGCGTACCCGGCGTTCAACGTGTCCAGCTCGCAGACCATCAACTCCGTCCTCCAGGGCCTGACCGAGGCCGGCTCTGACGGCATCATCCAGGTGACCACCGGTGGCGCCGACTACTTCGCCGGCCACACCGTCAAGGCACGCGCCACGGGCGCCCTTGCCTTCGCGCGTTACGCGACCGAGGTCGCCAAGAACTACCCGGTCACCGTGGCACTCCACACCGACCACTGCCCGAAAGATGCCCTCGCAGGCTTCGTCGAGCCGCTCATCGCGGCATCCGAAGAAGAGGTCAAGGCCGGACGCAATCCGATCTTCCAGTCGCACATGTGGGACGGCTCGGCCGTGCCGCTGGCGGAGAACATCGAGATCGCCAAGGATCTCCTCCCCCGCATGAAGAACATCAACGCGATCCTCGAGGTCGAGATCGGCGTCGTCGGCGGCGAGGAAGACGGCGTGGCGCACGAGGGCTCGAACGACGCTCTCTACACGACGTTCGCTGACGTCGACCAGGCGGTTCAGGCACTCGGCCTCGGCGAGCAGGGCCGTTACATCGCCGCCCTCACCTTCGGCAACGTGCACGGCGTGTACAAGCCGGGTGGAGTGAAGCTGCGCCCCGAGCTGCTCGGCGAGATCCAGCAGCAGGTCGCCGCGAAGTACAGCACCGGCGCAAAGCCCCTCGACCTCGTCTTCCACGGCGGCTCCGGCTCAAGCGACGAAGAGATCGCTCTCGCGGTCGCCAACGGCGTCATCAAGATGAACATCGACACCGACACGCAGTACGCGTACACGCGTGCGATCGCCGACTACATGTTCAAGAACTACGACGGCGTCCTGAAGGTCGACGGTGAGGTCGGAAACAAGAAGCTGTACGACCCGCGTGCGTGGGGCAAGGTCGCGGAATCCGCGATGGCCGCTCGCGTCGTCGAGTCGACCCGCCAGCTCGGCTCCTACGGCCAGTCCAAGAGCTGATCACGCGCAAACCTGCAAAACCACGCCGAGACCGCGTCGATTCGACGCGGTCTCGGCGTGGTTTTGCAGGTTCGATGGAGCTACTGCCCTGTCGCACCGTTCAGGTACGCGATGAAGGCGGGATCGTTCATCATCGGCACAGTGATGCAGATCGTCGTGATGATCATGGTGACGACAGCCCCGACGAGCGGCACCCACCAGCTGAGCTTGCCGCGACGCAGACGTCGCACCGACAGCCAGGCGGTGATCGCCCAGCCGATGAACAGCACGACCGCGGCGACTGCGCCCCAGGTCTTGCCCTGCGCGAAATTCGTGAACTCGCCGTCGATGCCGAGGATCTCCATGCTCTGGTTCATCAACGCGGGAAGATCCAGATACGACATCGCGGTCATGAAGACATTGACCACGCCGTACGCGAGCAGAGCGATCGTGATGATGCGATCCCACGGGCGGGCGGCTGGCGCGGACGGCGCCGCCTGCACGGGAGCTGCGGGCGCGGCCTGTATCACCGGTGCCTCGTCCACAGGAGGGAGCCCGGCCAGCCGGCGCTGCTCCTCAGGCGTCGCGTACTCTCCGTACGACGGACGGTCACTCATGAAGAAGCAGCTCCCGTACGGCCGCCGAGCGCACGCGGGTCCTTCTGGCCCGAAATGTCCTGACGAAGCTCCTTGGGAAGCGAGAACATCAGGTCTTCCTCGGCGGTCTTGACCTCTTCGACATCCCGGTAGCCGGCGCCGCTCAGCGCCTCGAGCACCTCGCGGACGAGCACCTCGGGCACGGAGGCGCCACTGGTCACGCCGACCGTCTCAACGCCGTCGAGCCACTCCTGCTTGACCTCTTCCGCGTAGTCGACGCGGTAAGCGGCCTTCGCACCGTATTCCAGAGCGACCTCAACGAGACGCACCGAGTTCGACGAGTTCGACGAGCCGACGACGATCACCAGGTCAGCGTCCTTCGCAACCTTCTTGATCGCGACCTGACGGTTCTGCGTGGCGTAGCAGATGTCGTCAGACGGAGGGTTCTGCAGGTCGGGGAACCGAGCGCGCAGTCGGTTGACGGTCTCCATGGTCTCGTCGACCGACAGTGTGGTCTGCGAGAGCCAGACGACCTTCGAAGGATCCTTCACCTGCACGGTGTCGGCTTCGTCGGGCGAGTTCACGATGGTCACGCGCTCGGGTGCGTGCCCGGCTGTGCCCTCGACCTCTTCATGTCCTTCGTGGCCGATCAGCAGGATCTCGAAGTCATCACGCGCGAACCGCACCGCTTCGCGGTGCACTTTGGTCACCAGCGGGCAGGTCGCGTCGATGGCGTGCAATCCGCGATCGGATGCTGCATCCACGACTGCTGGCGAAACACCATGCGCGCTGAAGACAACGTGTGCGCCCTCCGGCACCTCGTCGACCTCTTCGACGAAGATCGCTCCCTTCGCCTCGAGCTCGGTGACGACGTGGATGTTGTGCACGATCTGCTTGCGCACATACACGGGTGCGCCGTAGCGCTCGAGCGCCTTCTCGACGGCGACGACGGCACGGTCGACACCGGCGCAGTAGCCGCGTGGAGCGGCGAGCAGAACGCGCTTGTGTCCGTCGACCGGGATATCCTGAAGCCGCGTCGCCCGCGAACGTGGAATACGGGGAACGGGAAGATGTACGGTGGCCTGGCTCACACTTCGATCCTACCTTCGGGCGGCGGTGAGAGGCCTGGGCGTCGCACCGGGCGCACAACCGATGAAAGGACGCGATGACGGTCTTCGAAGCCTCCTCCGCGAATGGCCAGACGCCCCCGGCAGACGCGGTCGCACCCCGCGATTCGACAGCGGATGCTCCGACCTCAGTCGCGCGACTGAACGGCACCATCCGCGACTTCATCGCCCGGTGGAACACCGTCTGGGTCGAGGGTGAGATCACCTCGTGGAACGTCCGTGGCGGCAACGTGTTCGGCCGCCTCAAAGACACGCAGTCCGACGCGCAGATTTCGATCCGCGTGTGGTCGAGCGTGCGCGGCCGAATCCCTGCCGACCTCTCGATCGGCGACCATGTGATCGCCGCAGTCAAGGCCGACTACTTCGTCAAGGCCGGAGATTTCAGCTTCACCGTTGCGAGCATGAAGCACGTCGGTCTCGGCGACCAGCTCGAGCGGCTCGAGAAGCTCCGTGCGCAGCTGCGTCAAGAAGGCCTGTTCGACGCATCCCGCAAAAAGCCGTTGCCCTTCCTTCCGCACGTGATCGGACTCATCACCGGCGAGCGATCGGATGCCGAGAAGGACGTTCATCGCAACGCCGAGCTGCGCTGGCCGCAGGTGCGCTTCCGTACCGAATACGCCGCTGTGCAGGGGGACCGGTGCGTCCCCGAGACGCTGGCGGCGCTCGCACGACTGGATGCCGATCCCGACGTCGACGTGATCATCATCGCCCGTGGCGGTGGTGATCCGCAGACGTTGCTGGGATTCAGCGACGAGCGTCTCGTACGCGCGGTGGCCGCGGCATCCGCCCCCATCGTCTCGGCGATCGGCCATGAGAACGACCACCCGCTTCTCGACGATGTCGCAGACCTGCGCGCATCGACGCCGACGGATGCTGCCAAGCGCGTCGTCCCTGACGTCGGAGAGC
This sequence comes from Microbacterium zouquanmingi, assembly GCF_052266675.1. Taxonomy (NCBI): domain Bacteria; kingdom Bacillati; phylum Actinomycetota; class Actinomycetes; order Micrococcales; family Microbacteriaceae; genus Microbacterium; species Microbacterium zouquanmingi. The sequence goes on along the minus strand of NZ_JBQPRA010000002.1, from coordinate 711,259 downwards.
AGCGGGCGCTCATCGGCCAGCTGCGCGCCCGCGCGACCTCGCGCCTGACTCAGCGCATCTCTCATGACATCGCACAGCTCGAGCAGCTGCGCTCGCGCCCGGTGCTGCGCTCCCCCGAGCCGATCATCGCCGCACGCGCGCAGGAGCTCTGGCTGCTGCAGTCGCGTGGGCGCGACACGATCGATCGACAGTTGGATGCTGCTGGCCGCAAGACCTCCGAGCTGCGCGCGTCGCTGCGCGCGCTGTCCCCTGCCGCAACCCTGGCCCGCGGGTACGCGATCGCTCACCTCGACGGGGGCGTGATTGTTCGCGATGCATCGGATGCTCCAGCAGGCAGCACCCTCACCATCACCGTGGACCGCGGATCGATCGCCGCCCGATCCGAAGGTGAGATCGCCGAGGTCGGCTGATCGTTACCCGGGCAGGCGTTGTCGGAGCGCGTCGTAGACTGGGGAGCGTGACTGCGCCCAACGACACCCCGGTGGAATCCCTGTCGTTCGAAGACGCCCGTGACGAACTCGTTCGCGTGGTCTCCGAGCTCGAGCAGGGTTCTCCTACGCTCGAGCACTCACTCGCTCTGTGGGAGCGCGGCGAAGCGCTCGCCGCCCGCTGCGAGGAATGGCTCCTCGGCGCGAAGCGACGTCTCGAGGCCACGCGTGCCGCGGCATCCGACTCTTCGGCATCCGATTCCGCAGACTCCATCGGGGCGAGTTCATGAGCAAGCAGCCACGCGTCGTCGCGGAGCTCGGTCGGCCCGAGACTGCTGAAGAGACCGCTGAGCGCAAGGCCGAGTTCAGCAAGACCTATCGTTCCAGCCAGACGTTCCGCAACCTGATCGCGGCGCTCATCATCACACTCGCCGTCGTCGCGATCGTGATCTTCGGCGTGCCACGGGGCCAGCCGGCATCCGAACCCGAAGTCGATCTGCCCGGGATCGCAGCAGACGTCGAGTCAACGATGGAGCGTCCGGTGCTCGTACCCGAGCTGGGCGACTTCTGGCGTGTGAACGCTGCGGAGCTCGAAGGCGGTGCCACCGTCGTCTGGAACATCACTCTGGCGCCCGCCGCTGAAGACGAACGCGGATTCATCCGAGTAGCGCAGGCCTTCAAGGCCGATGCGAAATGGGCGCCGCAGGTGTTGAACGGCACGGCCGCGACCGAGACCACCCGCATCGGCGGCCTTGAGTGGGACGTCTACTCGGTGAGCCGGAACTCCGACGACAACGTGAGCTACGCCATCGGCATCCAGGCAGGCGTCGACTACGTCCTCCTTTACGGCTCGCGTTCCCCCGACTCGACCGCAGAACTCGCCGAGTCTCTTGTGCCACAGATCAAAGAGATTGCAGAGGCCTCATGACAGCTCTCACCCCCACAGCCGCCTGGGAGCAGATGCTCGAGGGAAACAAGCGCTTCGTCTCAGGAGAGCCGCGACACCCTAACCAGGACGTGGGACGACGTCATGACCTCGCCAACCACCAGAACCCGCTCGCCACACTGTTCGGATGCTCCGACTCCCGACTCGCGGCCGAGATCATCTTCGATCTCGGACTCGGAGACCTCTTTGTCGTCCGCAACGCCGGCCAGGTGATCGGCGAATCGATCGTGGCGAGCCTGGAGTACGCCGTCGGTATCCTCGATGTGCCGCTGATCGTGGTCCTCGCGCACGACTCGTGCGGAGCCGTGCGCGCAGCGATCGACGGCACGCCTATCGACGCCGCACCCCTGCCCCCGCAGATCTGGAAGCTCATCGCCCCCATCGTGCCGGCCGCTCGCAAGGTGCTCGCTGAGAGCGGTGGTGTCGCGGTCTCAGACATCGACGCAGAGCTGGTCGGCAAGGAGCACCTGCGCAACACCGTGCGCAACCTGCTGCAGTCGTCCGAGATGATCAGCACCGCAGTCGCCGAGGGGCGGCTGGGCATCGTCGGTGCGAACTACCGTCTTTCCGAGGGCACAGCCGTGCCCGTCATCACTGTTGGAATCGAATCGGGGATCGCAGACGATCCCGCAATCCAGGAGGAATCGAAGTGACCGATACCGAGTACCGCATCGAACACGACACCATGGGCGAAGTGCGCGTTCCCGTGAACGCGCTCTACGGAGCTCAGACTCAGCGCGCGGTGGAGAACTTCCCGATCTCGGGCACCGGCCTGGAGTCGACACAGATCGCCGCCCTCGCCCGAATCAAGAAGGCCGCCGCTCTCGCGAACAAGAGCCTGGGCACGCTCGATGGCGCGATCGCCGACGCGATCGCTCAGGCCGCAGACGATGTGGCTACGGGCGCACACGACGGTGAGTTCCCCGTCGACACCTACCAGACCGGCTCTGGCACGTCGTCGAACATGAACATGAATGAGGTGCTGGCGACTCTCGCCACCCGCATCCTCGGTTCTGCCGTGCACCCGAACGACCACGTGAACGCGTCGCAGTCGTCGAACGACGTGTTCCCGACCTCCGTGCACATCGCCGTCACCCAGGCGCTCATCGACACGCTCATCCCTTCGCTCGACCACCTCGCTGTGGCGCTCGAGGCGAAGGCGGAGCTGTGGAAGGACGCCGTCAAGTCGGGCCGCACGCACCTCATGGATGCCACACCCGTCACCCTCGGCCAGGAGTTCGGCGGCTATGCCCGTCAGGTGCGCCTGGGCATCGAGCGCGTGCAGTCCGCACTCCCCCGCGTCGCTGAGGTTCCGCTCGGCGGCACCGCGGTCGGAACCGGCATCAACACCCCGCTCGGCTTCCCCCAGAAGGTCATCGAGCTTCTCGCATCCGAGACCGAGCTGCCGATCACCGAGGCGAAGGACCACTTCGAGGCTCAGGCCAACCGCGACGGCCTGGTCGAGGCATCGGGCGCCCTTCGCACCATCGCCGTCTCGCTGACGAAGATCAACAACGACCTCCGGTGGATGGGCTCCGGCCCCAACACAGGCCTCGGCGAGCTGCACATCCCCGACCTGCAGCCCGGATCCTCGATCATGCCCGGCAAGGTCAACCCGGTTGTTCCGGAGGCCGTGCTGATGGTCTGTGCCCGTGTGATCGGCAACGACGCGACGGTCGCCTGGGCCGGAGCATCCGGTTCGTTCGAGCTCAATGTCGCCATCCCGGTGATGGGCACTGCGCTTCTCGAGTCGATCCGTCTGCTCTCGAACGCTTCGCGTGTGCTCGCCGACAAGACCGTCGACGGCCTCGTCGCCAACACCGAGCGCGCGGCAGCATTCGCCGGAATGTCGCCGTCGATCGTGACGCCGCTGAACAAGCTCATCGGCTACGAGGCTGCCGCGAAGATCGCCAAGCACGCTGTCGCCAAGGGCATCACGGTGCGCGACGCCGTGATCGACCTCGGCTACGTCGAGCGCGGTGAGCTCACCGAGGCTCAGCTGGACGAGAAGCTCGACCTGCTGAGCATGACGCGCGCGGGCTGACTCGCGGCTCGGGCTCCGCGACACTTTGGGGGCCGGTTACACGAATGTCGGACGATTCTTCGGGATCGGTCCGACATTCGTCGTTGCGGCCCCCGAAGTGTCGGGCACGGCTCGTTCTGCACCGGATGCAGCGAGGCAGGGTTATCCACGGAACGCGTGTTTCCGGGCGTAGACGAACGGATGCTTCCGCCAAAGTAGTCGGCATGTTCGACCCTGCCCTGCTCATCGCACGCCTCGGCGGAATCGTCCGCGGCGTGCGGCTTCAAGAATTCGGCGTCACAAGGCATCAGCTCGCGATCGCCGTCGACGCCGGCGAGATCCGACGTCTGCGCCCGGGGACGTTCGCGTCGCCGGATGCGCACCCGGCTGAGGTGAACGCGGCCATGCACGGCGGAGCACTCACCTGCTCGGCCGGACTTCGGCAACACGGAGTGTGGGTGCTCGCAGCCGTCGGATCCGCTCACGTGTGGGTCGGTCGCCGCGGCCGCGGCCATCCGCATGCGCGCTGCTCGTGTGTGAGCCACTTCTTCCGCGGCACGCCTCCGTTAGGCCTCACCGAGGTTGAAGACTCCCTCGTCCACCTCTACCGCTGTGAGGGAGCCGAGTCATTCTTCGCGTCCTTCGAATCCGCATGGCAGCTCCGGCTCCTCTCGAAACCGGCGAGGGATCGCGTGCGGGCGGCACTACCGGCATCCGCACGCTGGCTCGTGGATTTCGCGCGACCCGACGCGGGCAGCGGACTCGAATCCATCCTGCGGCTTCGCCTGCACCTCATCGGGATCGCGCTCGAATGTCAGGTGCAGATCGTCGGCGTCGGCCGTGTCGACTTCGTCGCCGACGGTCGCTTGATCATCGAGGTCGATGGAAGAGAGAATCACGATGGCCCGTTGATGCGTCATAAGGATCTGATGCGGGATGCCGCAGCATCCGCCATCGGATACGAGACGCTCCACTTCGACTATGCGCAGGTCATCCACGATTGGCCGAATGTCGAACGGGCGATCCTGGGTGCGCTCGCGCGTCTCCGCGACTATGCATGAGCGACAGGACGGGGGCACGAACGACGGATGTCGGACGATCATCCATGAAACCGTCCGACATCCGTGCAGTCGGCCCCCAAACTGTCAGGGCCGGCGCCCAGCCTCAGCTGAGCTCCCCACCCTCCAGCAGGTCGGTGACCAGTGCCGCGATGGCCGAGCGCTCCGAGCGCATCAGCGTCACGTGACCGAAGAGTTCGTGCCCCTTGAGCGTCTCGATCACCGAAGCGATGCCGTCGTGCCGGCCCACACGCAGGTTGTCGCGCTGTCCGACGTCGTGGGTGAGCGCGACGCGCGAGTTCTGTCCCATCCGGCTGAGCACCGTCAGCAGCACGTTGCGCTCCAGCGACTGCGCCTCGTCGACGATCACGAACGCGTCGTGCAGCGAGCGTCCGCGAATGTGCGTCAGCGGAAGGACTTCCAGCAGTCCTCGCGCGATGACCTCCTCCACGACGTTCCCAGAGACAACCGAGCCGAGCGTGTCGAAGACCGCCTGCCCCCACGGGCCCATCTTCTCGTTCTGGTCACCCGGCAGGTATCCGAGCTCCTGGCCTCCGACGGCGAACAGCGGCCGGAACACGATGATCTTCTTCTGCTGCTGCCGCTCCAGCACGGCTTCGAGACCCGCACACAGCGCGAGTGCCGACTTGCCGGTGCCGGCCCGACCACCGAGCGAGACGATCCCGACGTCGGGGTCGAGCAGCAGGTCGATCGCAATACGCTGCTCTGCCGACCGGCCGTGCATCCCGAACAGCTCGCGGTCACCTCGCACCAGTCGGTACTCGCCGTCGCCGGAAACCCGCCCGAGCGCGGACCCCCGTTCGGAGTGGATGATCAGTCCGGTGTTGACGGGGATGCCGCGAGCATCCTCGCTGATGCCGACCTCGCTCTCGTACAGGTCGCTGATCTCATCGCCGGAGAGGTCGAGGTTGGCGATCCCGGTCCAGCCGGAATCGACCGCCTGCTCGGCGAGGTACTCCTCCGCCGAGATTCCGAGAGATGCCGCCTTGACCCGCATCGGCAGGTCCTTGGACACGATCGTGACGTCTTGGCCGTCTTCTGCGAGATGCATGGCAACCGCGAGGATGCGACTGTCGTTATCGCCGAGCCGGATGCCGCTGGGAAGCACGCCCCCATCCGTGTTGCTGAGTTCGACGCGCAGCGTGCCACCCTCGCCGATCGGCACCGGGTAGTCGAGGCGACCGTGTTCGATGCGCAGTTCGTCGAGGTGACGCAGCGCCTGCCGTGCGAAGTAGCCGATCTCGGGGTCGTGCCGCTTGCCTTCGAGCTCGGTGATGACGACAACGGGAAGGACGATCGAGTGTTCGGCGAAGCGGAACAGCGCCTGCGGATCCGAAAGCAACACTGAGGTGTCGAGCACATAAGTGCGGAGATCCTGGTCAGGCTTCCCAGAGGAAGACCTGTGTGAGATCTGACGGGTTGACTGCTGTGCTGCACGTGTGGTCACGACCCACTCCCGACCCGGGATGCTTCCCGGCTATGCCACGAGTCGGCCTGGGGCCACGAGTCGCGATCCTGAGGGCCGACTCGATCAGACACGGTGTCCGATGCCTCGAAGGTACGGCTGCGGTCGCGCGACACCTCGGAGGACACGCGCGTGGCGGGATTAACGCTGGGTTAACGACCGGATGCTCACCGCCCGAAGCGGCGATCCCGGTCCGTGAAGTCTCTGATCGCGCGCAGGAAGTCGACCTCACGCAGATCGGGGCCGAGCGCCTCTACGAAATAGAACTCGCTGTGCGCGCTCTGCCACAACAGGAAGTCGCTGAGCCGCTGCTCACCGCTCGTGCGAATGACGAGGTCGGGATCGGGCTGCCCTCCCGTGTAGAGGTGCTCCCCGATCATCTCCGGAGTCAGGTGCGCTGCGAGGTCCTCGAGAGTCCCACCGGATGCCTCGTGCTCCCCGATGATCGACCGCACAGCATCCACGATCTCGTTGCGTCCGCCGTATCCGACGGCGAGGTTCACGTGGAGACCGGTGTGCCCGTTCGTACGCGCCTCTGCGTCGGCGAGGACTCGGGCGAGCTCGGTGGGCAGAATGTCTGATCGGCCGACGTGCTTCACTCGCCAGTCCGGTTCCTGCGACAGGCTTTCTGCGAGCTCGGCGATGATCTCGATGAGATCCTCGATCTCTTTCGAGTCGCGTTTTCTCAGGTTGTCGCTGGAGAGCAGGTACAAAGACACGACACGCACGCCGATCTCATCGCACCAGCCGAGGAACTCGCGCATCTTCGCAGCTCCCGCACGATGTCCGTCAGCGGCGGAGTCGAATCCGAGTTGTCGCGCCCACCGCCGATTGCCATCGATCATCATCGCGACATGGTGCGGAACGGATGCCGGATCGAGCTGCCTGCGGAGCCGATTGCTGTACAGCCGGTACAGCGGACCCCGACCTTCGCTCGTGCGTGCATTCACGTGCCTACGCTACCGCGCCACCGGCTCCGACTCATGTGATGCGGCTGAGGATCAAGGATATGTAGAGTTCGTGGCGTGCGCGGCGACTTAGAGTGAGAACGTGAGTACATCCGATTCCGGCTCCGTTCCCGTGCCCGAGCTGCCTCTTGTCGAAGCGGCAGCCGATGATGCCGAGATCGAGATCAAACCGACCTGGCGCGGCTGGCTGCACGCCGGAACTTTCCCCGTGGCGATCGTTGCGGGCATCGTGCTCATCATCCTCGCGGATGGCGCACCCGCGAAGTGGGCAGCCGCCGTCTTCATGGCGAGCTCGCTGCTGCTGTTCGGGAACTCCGCCCTGTACCACCGCATCGACTGGAAACCGAAGACCAAGCTGCTCCTCAAGCGCATCGATCACGCGAACATCCTCCTCCTGATCGCGGGAACCTACACTCCGCTGGCAGTGAACGCGCTCATCCCCGAGAAGGGCATCCTGCTGCTGTGCGTCGTGTGGGCCGGGGCGATACTCGGCATCCTGTTCCGGGTGTTCTGGATAAATGCACCTCGTTGGCTGTACGTCGCCCTCTACCTGGCTCTCGGCTGGGCCGCCGTCATGTACATGGGCGACCTCCTGAACGCCAACGTCGCCATGATGGTTCTGGTGTGCGTGGGCGGGGTCCTGTACACACTGGGCGCCATCGCGTACGCGATGAAGAAGCCGAACCTGTGGCCAGGTCATTTCGGGTTCCACGAGCTCTTCCACCTGTGCACGGTGCTGGCGTTCCTGTGCCACTGGACCGCCTGCCTGCTCATCTCAATCGCACCGTATTCCCCCTCGCTCGGGCTGCCGGGCTGACATCTCAAGGAGAACACCATGGCCGATGTCGAGAGCTTCACCCTCGATCACACTAAAGTCCGCGCCCCCTATGTGCGGCTCATCCAGACGGAGCACGGCCCCAAGGGCGATGCGATCTCGAACTTCGATGTGCGATTCGTCCAGCCCAACGAGGGAGAGATCCCCACGGCAGGCCTGCACACGATCGAGCATGTGCTCGCCAGCCTGATCCGCGATCACCTCGAGGGCGTCATCGACATCTCACCGTTCGGCTGCCGCACGGGCTTCCACCTCATCGTGTGGGGCGAGCCGAGCGTCGCCGCCGTGGTGGCGGCCGTGCGAACCGGTCTCACTGCGATCGCAGAGGACATCACCTGGAGCGATGTTCCCGGCGTCGATGCAATCAGCTGCGGAAACTACCGCGACCACAGCCTGCACAGTGCTCGCGAGTGGTCCAAGCACATCCTCGAGCAGGGAATCAGCCTCGACGCGTTCACACGCATGGGCGTGTGATGTTCAACGATCTGCGCGATCGCGTCATTCTCGTCACCGGCGGCGCCAGCGGAATCGGCGCCGGCACCGCAGATGCGTTCCTCGCAGAGGGCGCGACCGTCGTCAGCGCCGATCTGAGCCTGCCTGAGGGCCTGAACGAGGGTCGCGACGACGAATGGACGGTGCGTTTGGATGTCAGCGACGAGAGCGCCGTAGAGCAGGTCCTGGATGCTGTCGCTGAAACCGTCGGCATCGTCGACGTCGTCGTCACCGCAGCCGGCACCTCCACGATGGGCTTTGCGACCGAGACGACCAGCGCGGACTGGGACCGAAACCTCGACGTGAACGCGAAGGGGTCCTTCCTCGTCGCGCGCGGGGTCGCGCGACGACTGGTGGATATTGGGCGCACCGGCCGCATCATCTTCATCGCCTCTCAGGCCGCGAAGAACGGCTACCGCGGGATGACCGCGTACGTGGCGTCCAAGCACGCCGTGCTCGGGGTGACCAAGACGATGGCGGTGGAGCTTGCGCCGCACGGCATCACGGTGAACGCGATCTGCCCCGGAATCATCGAGACGCCGATGAAGCACCGTGAGCGCATCGAAGGCGGGGCGATCCGCGGGATGACTGCGGAAGAGGTCGCTGCGGAAGACCGTTCGCAGGTGCCGCTCGGTCGTACCGGCACCCCGGAGGATGTTGCCGGTGTCGCGCTTTTCCTCGCGAGTGACCTCGCAAGCTACATGACCGGTCAGGGACTGAACGTCACTGGCGGCATGACGATGCACTGACGCCGGAACCAGCCGGCGTCACGTTCAGCGCGCGTCGCCCGCCGGCGGCTGCTCGTCGTCAGCATCCGGATCGCTCGAGGGCCCAGCATCCGCCTGCCCTGTGTCCGTCTTCTCAGCATCCGTCTGCGCGGCCGCCTGTTCGGCGTCGAGCTCCTCACGAACCTCATCGCGATAGCGCACTCGGCGCACCCGACGATTCATATCCCAGATCAGGAGGGCCAGGGCGACGACGATGATGACGATCACGGCGAAGCCTGCGGGGCCAGGGGTGACGGAGTTCGGGTCGACCGTCATCGTCGGAGTCGGCATCGGGGTGTCGGTGTCTGAGAACACTGTTCCTGCGAACACCGTTGCGGCCAGTGCCGTTCCGAAGAGCCCCATCATGTGTCCGCCTCTCGATCACAGGTCGCGTAACCTGGAACTACAAGCCTAACGACCGAAAGGCGACCTGCGTGACGACCGCCGAAGAGCTCGACCAGCGATACGGACGCACCCGCCGTCGGCGCCTACCCTGGCTGCTCGCAATCATCGCCGCTGTCATCGTCGTCGCGATCGCCGCGTGGATGACGATCTCGCAGTCCATGAACTCCGTCACCTCCGATGATCTCGGCTTCGAGGTCGTCGATTCGCACGAGGTGACCGTGCGATTCCAGATCTCCGACGCGCACGGCAAAGAGGTCGCTTGCGCGGTCGAGGCACTGGATGAGGAGTTCGGCGTCGTCGGCTGGAAGATCGTCGAGATCCCGAAGATGGAGAGCCATACCCAGCAGTTCACCACGACCGTTCCCACTGTTTCAGAGGCCACCACAGGTTTGGTGAACGCCTGCTGGGTCGCATAGAATTCTCTCGAGACGACGCCCTGGCCCATCCGCCGGGGCGTCTTGGCATATCCCCTCAGCCCCACACGGGCGTTCAGAAAACCGCCCTGAAGGGCGTTCGACAAAGGAGCACGCTGTGTCTACAGACGCTCAGGTACCTTTCCTCACGCAAGAGGCCTACGATCGACTCGTCGCCGAGCTCGAGCACCTCTCCACCATCGGTCGCGATGAGATCGCCAAACGCATTGAAGCGGCACGCGAAGAGGGCGACCTCAAAGAGAACGGCGGCTACCACGCCGCCAAGGACGAGCAGGGCAAGCAGGAAGCGCGCATCCGCACCCTCGAGCAGCTGCTGAAGACCGCGAAAGTCGGCGTCGCGCCGGCCAGCCGTGGCGTCGTCGAGCCCGGCACTGTCGTCACCGCTCTCGTCGCGGGTGGCGAAGAAGTCTTCCTCCTCGGCAGCCGCGAGATCGCTGGCGACACCGACCTCGACGTCTACAGCGAGGCGAGCCCGCTCGGACAAGCCATCCTCGGCCTCAAGATCGGCGAGAAGACCTCGTACGAAGCGCCCAGCGGAAAGTCGATCTCGGTCAAGGTCACCGGTGTGGAGACCTTCTCCGGCTGAGTTCGCGCCCGAACCTGCAAAACCACGCCGAGACCGCGTCGCCATGACGTGGTCTCGGCGTGGTTTTGCAGGTTTGCGAGCGAGCGCGAGGCTAGTCGGGCACGACGATCGGGTCGTAACCGGCACGGCGGAGAGTGTCGAGCGTCAGCTCGGTGTGCTCTGCGCCGCGGGTCTCGATGCTCAGCTGCAGGCTGACCTGGCTGATCTGCAAGCCCTGCCCGTGCCGCGTGTGCATCACCTCCATGACGTTCGCGCCGGCTTCAGCGACGAGCTCGGAGACGCGCGCGAGCTGCCCCGGGCGGTCAGGAAGCGGAATGCGGATCGTGAGATAGCGGCCGGATGCTGCCAGGCCATGAGCGACCACACGCTGGAGCAGCAGCGGGTCGATGTTGCCCCCCGTGAGCACTGCCATCGTGTTGCCCGTGTCAGCGATCTTGCCGGCAAGAATCGCGGCGACTGCCACCGCTCCAGCGGGCTCGGCCACAACCTTCGCCTGCTCGAGCAGGATGAGGATCGCTCGCGCGATGTCGTCGTCGCTCACCGTGACGACCTCATCGACGAGGTCCTTGATGATCTCGAACGGCACGACCCCCGGCTTTGCGACGAGGATGCCGTCTGCGATCGTCGGACGCGTCTCGATCTCGATCGGGTGTCCGACGGCAAGAGATGGCGGCACGGCTGCCGAGTTCTCGGCCTGCACACCGATCACGCGAATCGTTCGTCCGAGCTTCGCTGCCGCTGCCTTGGCCGCCGCCGCCACGCCGGCGATGAGTCCGCCGCCGCCGATGCCCATGATGATCGTGTCGATGTCTGGAGCATCCTCGATCAGTTCAAGGCCGAGGGTTCCCTGACCGATCACGATGTCGCGGTGGTCGTAGGGGTGGATCATGATCGCGCCGGTGCGCTCAGCGTACTCGGCGGCGAGCCGCAGCGCCGTGGACACCGTTTCCCCCTCGAGCACGACCTCCGCACCATAGCCGCGCGTGGCGAGGAGCTTGGGAACGGGAACACCCAGCGGCATGAAGACCGTCGCGGGAATCCCCAGTGCCTGTGCCGCCAGCGCCACACCCTGCGCGTGGTTTCCGGCCGATGCCGCCACCACACCGTGCGAGCGCTCCTCGGGAGTGAGCTGCGAGAGCCGGTACCCGGCACCACGGATCTTGAACGAACCGGTGCGCTGAAGATTCTCCATCTTCAGCACGACGGGCGACCCGAGAATGTCGGAGAGCGCTCGGGAGGGCAATGTCGGAGTGTGCGAGATCACGCGCTCCAGCCCCCGTGCGGCTTCTTCGAACTCGGCCAGGGTGGGGACTGCGCTCATGTGCTCCTCCGTCTCCGCTCGCGCGGCACTGTACTCCAGATCAGATCACCGGGCGGTCTGGCGCCGGTTTTCCACGAACCGCTGCTGAGGCTGACCGCGACCACGTTCACGAACGCGGCCAGCGGCACAGCGAAGAGCGCACCCGGGATGCCGGCGATCATCGATCCTCCGGCCACCACGAGCACAACGGCCAGCGGGTGAACCTTGACTGCCGAGCCCATCAGGATCGGCTGCAGAATATGCCCCTCGATCTGCTGAACGCCGATCACCACGACCAGCATCCACAGCGCATTCCACGGGTCGTTGTAGACCAGCGCGAGGAAGACGGCGACGGTGCCGGTGGTGACGGCACCGACGATGGGGACGAACGCACCGAGGAACACCAGCACAGCGACCGGGATGGGCAGCGGAACACCGAGAAGGAACGCGCCGAGGCCGATGCCGATCGAGTCGATCGTCGCCACGAGCAGCTGAGTCTTGGCGTAGTTGACGACGGTGCGCCATCCGCTGCGGGCGGAAGCGTCGACTGCCGGGCGGGCGGCCTTGGGGAAGAGCTTGGTCGTCCAGCGCCAGATCCCGCCGCCATCGGCGAGCAGGCAGATCAGGATGAACACCGTCAGCAGCGCGCCGATGACGACGTGCCCCGCCGTCGTGCCGATCGCCAGAGCCCCCGACCACAGGAGCTGCGCCTGCTGCTGGATGAGCTCGAAGCCCTGGTCGAGGTAGTCCTGGATCTGCGAATCGGTCAGATGGAGCGGCCCGTCGATGAGGTAGGCGCGCAGCCCCTCGACGGCGGTCACGGTCCGTGCCTGAACTTCCGGCCACTCGCGTGAGACCTGCCAGCCGACCAGCCACATCAAGCCCACGACGATCGCGATCGTACTCAGGAGTGAGACGACGATCGCGAGCCAGCGCGGTACGCGGTGGCGCAGCATCCACTCGAATGCCGGCCAGAGCAGTGCCGTGATGAGGATGCCCACCAGCAGCGGAATGACCAGGAGCTTGAGCAGAATGACGAGCCAGATGATCACACCCGCAGCCGCAGCGATGAGCAGCAGCCGCCAGGCGTAGCTCGCGCCCACACGCAACGAGAATGGCACACTGTTGTCAGCCTCGGTCGAGATCGTCCGATCGGTGGGCATGCGACCCCACAGAAGATCACGCTTGCGAGGGCGTTGCTCATCCGTCATGCGGCAAGTCTAGTTGCGGCATGATGTCTGCTGTGACGTCGCCGTCGATGTCTGAGACGGACGATACGCTGACCGGATGCCGGAGAATCTCAGTGCTTCGCAGGCACGCCGTATCGCTCTCGCCGCTCAAGGCTTCACCCGTCGCCGTCCAGAGGCCACCGTGTCAGCGCGTCATGTGCACCGCACGATGGAGCGCCTGGGCGTGCTGCAGATCGATTCGGTCAACGTCTTCGCCCGCAGCCACTACCTGCCGCTGTTCTCGCGCCTCGGCTCCTACGACCCCGCGCTGCTCGACCGCGTCTTCATGTCGCGCACGACGCACTACGTGGAGTACCTCGCGCACGAGGCGACCTTCGTCCCCGTCGACGATTGGGCACTGTGGCGATTCCGCATGGAGGACTTCCGCCGTCGCTGGGACTCGCCCGATTCGTGGACGAGTCAGAACGCTCGCACCCTCGCGTGGGTGCAGGACGAGCTGCGTACTCGCGGGCCACTGCGACCCGCCGAGTTGCGCGCCGATGCGCCGCGAGAGCGCGGCACCTGGTGGGACTGGGATGAGGTCAAGCTCGCGCTCGAACACCTGTGGCGCACCGGCGACGTCGCCATCAGCGGTCGCCGAGGGTTCGAGCGGGTCTATGCTCTCGCAGAGCAGGTCATCCCCGCCGAGGTGCGCGATCGCGACGTGCCGCGCAAAGAGGCGATCCGTGAGCTCGTGGGCCGTGCCGCTCGGTCGCATGGGGTCGCAACGGCTGCAGATCTTGCCGACTACTACCGGATCCGCGACCGCGCGGCGGTCCGATCCGCCATCGACGAACTCGTCGACGACGGTGAACTGCGCCCTGTTCAGGTGCGCGGATGGGAGCGCGCAGGCCGCCCTGTCGAGGCGTGGATGCACCGTGATGCGGCGCTCCCTCGCCGTGTGGATGCCGCGGCCATCCTCACGCCGTTCGACCCCGTGGTGTGGTTCAGAGAACGCGCGCTGCGCGCCTTCGAGCTCGACTACCGGATCGAGATCTACGTACCGGCCGCCAAGCGCCGTTACGGCTACTACTCGCTGCCCGTTCTCGTTGGCGACCGCATCGTCGCGCGCATCGATCTTAAAGCCGATCGAGCCTCGTCGACTCTTCAGGTGCAGTCGGCCTGGTGGGAGCCGCAATCACGCGCCGAAGACGCCGAGAGCATCGCGCAGGAGCTTGCGCTGGCGGCATCCTGGCAGGGTCTGGAGAACATCTCTGTCTCCCGCTGGGGCGATGCTGCCGAAGCCGTAGCGGGCGGGCTCGCCTTCAGTCATGGACGCGTGCTGCGCCACGCGCACGAGCGCGAATAGGCGTCTGCTCGCTCAGAACTGCACGCGCGGCGGCTCAGAGATCGCAGCACTGTCAGCCACCTCGAAGAACTCACGCTCGGTGAAGCCGAGGCCGCGCGCGAAGAGGTTGTTCGGGAAGACCTTGATCTTCGTGTTGAGCTCGCGCACGCCACCGTTGTAGAAGCGGCGAGCGGCCTGGATCTTGTCTTCGGTGTCGACCAGGGCGTGCTGTACCTGGAGGAAGTTCTGACTCGCCTGCAGCTGTGGATAGGCCTCTGCGACCGCGAACAGGCTCTTCAGCGCCTGCTGCAGGTGCCCCTCGGCGATGCCCGCCTCGCCCGGACTAGTGGCAGAGAGTGTCTCGGCCCTGGCGCGAGTGACGTTCTCGAACACGGCCTTCTCATGCGCGGCGTAGCCCTTCACCGTCTCGATGAGGTTGGGGATGAGATCCGCACGCCGCTTGAGCTGAACGGTGATTCCGCTCCACGCTTCATCAACACGGACGTTGAGCTGCACAAGGGAGTTGTACGTCGCCCATAGGTAGATGCCGATCAGCACGAGCACCGCGACGACGATCAGAACCGGAATGAGCCATTCCATCTCAGGCAACCCCCCTTGAAGCGTATTTTCTTCATACTATCGACGCTGTCTGCAAGCGCACTGGGCGTCTGGCCCCGAACTCACGCGCCGAGAACCCGATCGAGGTGGCGGTTGGCGAACCGCCTCTCGGGATCCATCTTGTCGCGCAGCGCGAGAAAATCATCGAACCTCGGGTAGCGCCCACGCAACTGATCGGCGGTGAGCGTGTGCAGCTTTCCCCAGTGGGGTCGCCCACCATGCTCGAGGCAGATGCTCTCGACTGCTTCGAAATAGGCGGTCGGGGCGGCGCGCCAGTATCGGTGCACCGCGATGTACCCACTGGCTCGCCCGTGCGCCGTGGAGAGCCAGAGATCGTCGGATGCCGCGAAGCGCACTTCGACCGGGAACTCGATCTTCCATCCACGTTCGCGAATGAGCTTCTGGATCGCGTGGAACGCGGGGACCACGTTCTCGGCGGGGAGCGCGTACTCCATCTCACGGAACCGCACAGTGCGACTCTGGGTCAGCACGGTGTGCGAGCGGTCGGTGTACTCACGGTCACCGGTGAGCTTCACCGCGAGCCTGTTGAACGGCGGGGTGATCACCGGCACCACTTGGCCTGCGGCGCACACGGCGCGGTAGACGCCGTTGGAGAGGAGTGTCTCGTCGATCCATCTGCCGGCCTTCGGCAGCGGCCGTCGCGGTGTAGATTCTGGCAGACGGGTCTGACGCTTCGTGAGTGCGACATCCGTGTGCGGGAACCAATAGAACTCGAAATGATCGGATGCTGCGACGCGCTCGTCAAGCGTCTCGAGCACCTCATCGAGCGGCGTCGGCTCATCGATCGCGTGCAGGATGAAAGCCGGCACACACTGCAACGTGACCTCAACGAGGATGCCCAGCGCCCCGAGCCCCAAGGCCACGGCAGGCAGCAGTTCGGAGTTCTCTTCTTCGTTCACACGGAGGAACTCCCCCGCCGCGGTGATCAGCGTCACACCGACGACCTGCGTAGACAATCCGCCGAATCCGGCGCCGGTGCCATGCGTGCCGGTGGAGATCGCCCCTGAGATGGATTGCCGATCGATGTCGCCGAGGTTCTGCATCGCAAGCCCGTAGCGCGCCAGAAGGCGTGGAATGCGATGCAGCCGCGTTCCGGCGAGCAGAGTCACGCGTGCGCGCGCTGCGTCGACGGATACGACCCCTTGCATGTCGTCGAGTTCGAGCAGAACGCCGGGCGCGACCGCGATTCCGGTGAAGCTGTGGCCGGCGCCGACGGCCTTGATCGGAAGGCCGTGAGAGGCTGCCGCAACCACCGCACGCTGAACGCCTTCTGGGCTTCGCGGACGCTCAACCCGTGCCGGCTTCACCTTGGCCGAGCGTCCCCAGTTCTGCCAGGTGCCGCCGGGACGAGTCACAGGAACGCCTTTCCCTCGCCGCGATAAGTGGGGAGCTCATCGATGATCTGCGTACCGGAGACGAGGTGGTACGCATCGATGTGCTCAGCGGGTTCGCCGCTCTTCGAGTGCCGGAACCAGACGCGGTCCCCGATGGCGAGACCAGCGGCGGCACGACCCTGAAGCGGGGTCTGCACCTCACCGGCCGCCTCGCGTGGCATCGGGCGCAAACCTTCAGGCCACACGGCCTTCGGCTGGCGGGATGCCACCGGCGGGCCGGACGCGATCCAACCGCCGCCGAGCACCGTCGCGATGTCGCTCGCGGGGCGGCGGACCACGTCGAAGGCGAACGCACTGGCCGGCGCGGGGTGGAACGACCGGTATCCGTCGAACAGGTGTCCCCCGAGCAGACCGCTGCCCGCCGAGGCCTCTGTGACGGATTCATCGCTTGCGGTGAATTCCAGAGAGCCGGTGCCGCCGCCGTTGAGGAACTCCAACGAGGCGATATCGGTGAGGACATCGGCGATCTCGGCCCGACGTGAGCGCAATTCGGCGCGGGAGCGCGCCTGCACAGCGCGGATCACCGGAGCATCCGATCCGTTGTCTCCTTGGCCGGCGATCTGTGCCTCATACATCTGCAGACCGACGAGTCGGAACCCCGGACGGTTCGTGACGACACGGGCGAACCGTGCGACATCACCCGCGGTGAACAGCGGTGAGCGACGCACGCCGATGTGACCGAGGGCAGCGGAGCGCCACGAAGCATCCGCATCGATCGCGACACGAATAGTCTCTCGCTGGCCGGGAGCGGCGATGCTGTCGATGAAATCGAGGTGCGCGACGTCGTCGACCATCAGGGTGATGCGGGATGCCGCCCGCTCATCGTGCACGAGACGCTCGAGGTTCGCGCGGTCGACGGTGGGATAACCGAGCATGATGTCGTCATGCGTCTCGGAGAGCCAGAGCGCTTCGGCGAGAGCGTACGACAGGATGCCGTGATACCCGGGGATCTGCAGCACCGCATCAAGCACCGCGCGCACCCGCACTGATTTTGAGGCGACTCGGATCGGGATTCCGCCCGCGCGCACGAGGAGATCCATGGCGTTGTGGCGCAGGGCATCGAGATCGATGATCCCCACGGGTGCGGGAAGATGAGCGGTGGCCTCTGTCAGCCGCGGCCACCAGTGCGCAGGTTGCTCCCACGTGCGATCGGCAGGGGACGTCGGAGGCGCGGTGAGGTCGATCACTCCCCCACCTTATGCCTCGACGCGCGGGGACGCACGGCTAGGCTGAGAGTGTCAGGCCCCCATAGCCCAATGGCAGAGGCAGGCGACTTAAAATCGCTTCAGTCTGGGTTCGAGTCCCAGTGGGGGCACCACTGCGCTCATTTCGCCATACGAAACATGCGGGATGCTTTTCGCTTCTTGTGGAGTCCCACAAGCGACGAAAAGCATCCCGCATGCGCGGTCAGATCGTGATTACGACGCAGCCTGCTTGGCCGGAGCCTTCTTCGCGGGAGCCTTCTTGGCAGGAGCCTTCTTGGCAGCAGCGGGCTTCTCCGCAGCAGGCTTCTCCGCGGCAGGCTTCTCCGCGGCAGGCTTTGCCGGAGCAGCATCCGCTGCCGGGCGAGGACGTGCGGCGAACTCCTGGAAGAACGCGTGCGGCTGCTGGACCTTCTCGAGGTTCACGATGTCGCGGTCGAGCCACAGGTTGTTCCACCAGCCCCACAGCACGCGCCACTTGCGCTCCCACGTCGGCATGGCCAGACCGTGG
The DNA here is from genome assembly GCF_052266675.1 of Microbacterium zouquanmingi. Taxonomy (NCBI): domain Bacteria; kingdom Bacillati; phylum Actinomycetota; class Actinomycetes; order Micrococcales; family Microbacteriaceae; genus Microbacterium; species Microbacterium zouquanmingi. Next base: position 693,268 of record NZ_JBQPRA010000002.1, on the reverse strand, counting down.
TAGCCGCGGTGCGCGACCCAGGCGAGGAAACCCTTGAGGGCGAACTTTCCGGACTGGAAGACACCGGTGCCCAGGCCCAGGCCAGCAACGGCACCGAGGTTCTTGTGCACGTAGTTCACGGGCTCTTCGCCACGCAGAACCGCAACGAGGTTCTTGGCAAGGCGCTTGGCCTGGCGAACCGCATGCTGTGCGTTCGGAACGCAGAAGCCGCCGACGCCCCCACCGGTGAGGTCGGGAACAGCCGAGACGTCACCTGCGGTCCAGGCGCCCTCGACGACGTTCGCGTCGGCGTCGATGACGCGCAGCGTGGCCTCGGCGCGAATGCGACCGCGCTCTTCGATGGGAAGGTCACCCGCGCGGACGACCTGCGGGTTGGCCATGACGCCTGCAGTCCAGACGATGATGTCGCTGGGGATGACCTCACCCGTCGACAGCTCGACGTTACCGCCGACAGCACCGGTGACCTGAGTGTCGAGGTGAACGTTCGCGCCGCGCTTGGCGAGGTCCTTGAGGACCCACTCGCTGGTCTTGAGCGAGACCTCGGGCATGATGCGCCCCATGGCCTCGACGAGGTGGAAGTGCGTCTCTTCGAACGTGAGCTCCGGGTAGCGCTTGAGCAGCGCAGAAGCGAAGGAGCGCAGCTCGGCGAAGGTCTCGATGCCCGCGAAGCCACCGCCGACGACGACGACGGTGAGCAGACGCTCGCGCTCGGGCCCGGCCGGAAGGGCTGCGGCCTTGTCGAAGTTCGACAGGAGCTTGTCGCGGACCCAGACGGCCTCTTCGATCGACTTCATGCCGATCGCGTTGTCAGCGATGCCCGGGATCGGGAAGGTGCGCGACACCGAGCCAGCGGTGACGACGATCTGGTCGTAGGCGTATTCGTACGACTCGCCCTCTGCCGGGGTGATCGTGGCGACCTTGTTCGCGTGATCGATCTTGGTCACCTTCGCGGCAACCACGTTCGTGCGCTTCAGGTGGCGGCGGGTCGAGACCACGGCGTGACGCGGTTCGATCGATCCGGCAGCAACCTCCGGAAGGAAGGGCAGGTACGCCATATAGGGCAAGGGATCGACCATCGTCACTTCAGCTTCGCCCTTGCGGAGGTGCTTCTCGAGCTTCCACGCAGTGTAGAAGCCCGCGTAGCCACCACCGACGATCAGAATCTTGGGCACAGTTCTGTTCTCAGGCACAGAAGGACAACTCCTCGTCAGGCTGCTGGCGTGCGTTGCTTGCGCGCCGATCGGATGCGCCGGGCCGCTGCGGTGACGCCTAGCCCGACAAGAATACCAGGGACTGTGAGTGCTATGAGCGGAAGCGTCCCGAAGCGCAACGTTTCTGCGCTGGGAAGCAGCGGCGAACCGGGAGTGGTCGGCGCATCTGCGGCGGGAAGCGGAGCGACCTCGATCGGCGTGAACTCCGGCTCCGGCGCGGGCTCCACATCAGCACGGCGGTACAGCCGCACCCATTCAGCGAGGTCGCCCATCGGATTCTCATCGACAAGAGGAACGGATGCGGAGACCGCAGCTGCCGCGTTCAGCAGACCATAGCCGTAGAGCTTGTCGGGGACCGCGGTCACCCCAGGAACCGGAGTCGCGGTGCGGATGATGCGGTTGATGACGTTCGCCGCATCCAGGTCAGGGTGAGCCGAGCGCACGAGCGCCGCCACTCCCGCCACAATCGGCGCCGCACCGCTTGTACCGCGCCAGGCACTCAGCTGACCGTCGGCCGAGATGCCGAGAAGTCCTTCGCTGGGTGCGGAGATTCCGATCGTGATGCCCTGGGTGGATGCCTCGACGCTCGCTGTTCCCGTCTGGTTGACGCCGCCGACGGTGAGTACCCCTGGGATCGTCGCCGGCGCGCCGACGACTGAGGTGCCACTGCCCCGGTTTCCCGCGGCGACGATGACGACGACGTCATGCTCATAGGCGTAAAGGAACGCCTCATCCCAGCTCTTGTCCCAGTCGAGAGTGTTGGTCGTGAAGGACATGTTGATGATGTCGGCGCCGTGATCGACGGCCCAGCGGATGCCCTCGGCGACCTGGTCGACGAACGGCACTGCTGCGGCGGCGCCGAAGCCGATCGATACCGAGAGCAGCTTGGCTTCGGGGGCGACACCGATCATTCCGGTGCCGTCGCTCTTTCCCCGCGCGGCCGCGAGAGAGGCAACCCACGAACCGTGATCGCCATCGACAGCGCCGACAGGAGAGCGGCCATCGGGCGTACCGCTGCCGGAGACGTCGGTGCCTGCTGTCACGGCGTTGTCGAAGGCGGTGGGAGCCTTGCCGATTCCGGTGTCGATGATGGCGATCGTGGCACCCTCGCCGCGCGTCGTCTGCCACGCCTCGCGGATCTGGGCACTGTCGAGCCAGTACTCGAGTGCGCGTACCGGATCAGACGGGTTGTCCGGGATCGGCACCGGCACCGGCGTCGGGGTGGGCGCGGGTGTTGGGGTGGCGGTCGCACCGACGAGCAAGACGGATGCTGCAACCGCCGCGCCAGCGACAGCTCCCCGCAGCATCGTCTTCAGCTTCATCGCGTCGCAGCGCCCGGGTCTTCGCACTGGCAGCGCTGCGGCGACCAGCTCGAACGCTCGAGCGCAGCGTCGCCGATCGGGTTCACTCCGGGGCCTGCCGCGAGAGCGTGCCCGGCCAGCGCATGCAGGCATTTCACCCGGGTGGGCATGCCTCCGGCGGAGATGCCCGCGATCTCCTCGACGTCACCGAACTGAGCGCGGTCCGCAAGAAACGCCTCGTGCGCTGCCAGGTAGGCAGCGGCGACTGTTTCATCCTCGAGCGTGGCTGCCAGCTCAGGCATGAGCTGATTCGCTTCGAGCGTCGACATGGCCGCGGTTGCCGCGGGATGAGTGAGGTAATAGAACGTGGGGAACGGAGAGCCGTCGCCCAGACGAGGGCTTGTCGCAACCACCGTCGGGTTGCCGCAGACACACCGTGCGGCGATACCGACGACACCGCGCGCCTGGCGGCCGAGCTGTGCGGAGACCACGTCGATTTCAGCGGAGGTGGGCGGGGCGAATGGCGGTGTCGTCACCCCATCAGCCTACGGGTCCCGCCTGTGGAATCTCCCGAAATCACTCCGCAGGGCCGGGGGCTGCGTTCTGCGCCAGACCTGCTCCGACGACGGTCCGCAGCAGTTGCGGCATCCAGTCGGCCGGCGTCTCCACGAGATCACCGCTGACCGGGGCTTGCTCCTTTGGCAGAGAGGCGGGGTCGAGGTCGTTGTCGACGAGGTAGACGACCTCGCCGGGCTTGACGTAGTACAGACGCTCGCGCGCCTGCGTGGTGATGAACGCGGGGTCTTCCCAGCGCGTCTGCTGCTGTTCGAGCGCCTTGATCTCTGCGGCACTCACCTGCACCGAAGCCTCCAGCGCCGCGATCTTCTGACGTTGATCGATGTAGGTGCCGAGCGTGGGCACGAGCACCCACGCGCCGAGGATGACCAGCGAGAGCATGATGACCATGAATCCCGAAAGACGGATGCCGGAGGCCCACTCCCGCACGTCGACCTGGGCGTTCTGCACGCGCGGACGAGCCTGCGCACGAGGGGTGGCCTGTGCCGAGGGAGCAGAAAGGGGAGCCGGACGTTTCGTCATGACTCCCCTCTCTGTCGTCTCTCAGCTGTGTGCTGTGCTGCGTTCAGTCGATCGCTTTACGCGCTCAGGCCTGGAAACGCGGGAACGCCGAGCGGCCGGCGAAGACCGCGGCGTCTGCGAGGTCTTCTTCGATGCGCAGCAGCTGGTTGTACTTCGCAACACGCTCGCTGCGCGCCGGTGCACCCGTCTTGATCTGGCCGGCGTTCGTCGCAACGGCGAGGTCGGCGATCGTGGTGTCTTCGGTCTCACCCGAGCGGTGCGAGAGCATCGCGGTGTATCCGGAGCGCTGAGCGAGGCTGACAGCGTCGAACGTCTCGGTGAGGGTGCCGATCTGGTTGACCTTCACCAGGAGCGAGTTGGCGACACCGCGCTTGATGCCGTCTGCCAGGCGCTGCGGGTTCGTGACGAACAGGTCGTCACCGACGAGCTGCACCTTCGAGCCGAGTGCGTCGGTGAGTGACTTCCAGGCATCCCAGTCGTCCTCGGCGAGCGCGTCCTCGATCGTGACGATCGGGAAGTCGTTCACGAGGCCCTCGTAGTACGAGATGAGCTCGTCAGCCGACCAGTCCTTGTTCTCGAGGCGGTAGACGCCGTCCTTGAAGAACTCGGTTGCGGCGACATCGAGGCCGAGGGCGATGTCCTTGCCCGGGGTGAAGCCGGCCTTCTCGATGGCCTTGACGAGGAAGTCCAGTCCCTCGCGGTTGCTGGGCAGGTCGGGCGCGAAGCCGCCCTCGTCGCCGAGGCCCGTGGCGTAGCCCGCAGCCTTCAGCTCGCCGCGGAGCACGTGGTAGGTCTCGACGCCCCAGCGCAGCGACTCTGAGTATGTGTCGGCGCCGATGGGTGCGAGGAAGAACTCCTGCATGTCGATGCCGTTGTCGGCGTGCTCGCCACCGTTGATGACGTTGAACAGCGGAACGGGCAGGACGTGCGCGTTGGGTCCGCCGAGGTAGCGGTACAGCGGCAGGTCTGCGCTGTCTGCGGCAGCCTTGGCGACCGCGAGGCTCACGCCGAGGATCGCGTTGGCGCCGGTGCGCTTCTTGTTCTCGGTGCCGTCGGTCTCGTTCAGGATCTCGTCGACGATGCGCTGCTCGCTCGCCTCGACACCCTCGATCGCAGGGCCGAGCTCGTCGATGATCGCTTCGACAGCCTTGAGGACGCCCTTGCCGCCGTAGCGGGACTTGTCACCGTCGCGGAGCTCGTACGCTTCGAACGCGCCAGTGGATGCGCCGGAGGGAACAGCTGCCCGCTGGACGATCCCATCATCGAGGAGCACCTCCACCTCGACGGTCGGGTTGCCACGGGAATCCAGAATCTCGCGTGCGCCTACAGCCTCGATGAGTGCCACGTATGTGCTCCTTGATCAGAGAGAAAGGTGGGTGTGGAGCGTCGTCGATCCGTGGTCAGTCTAGCTGGCGGCGCTCACCCGCCACATGTTCAGATCACGAGGGCGAGCGCGAAGCCGTCCCAGCCTTTGATTCCCACGGTCTGGAGAGCCGTCGCGTCGAAGCGCGGGTCCTCCGCCAGCATCCGCAATGCGTCACGCGTGCCGATCACCATCGGATCGGTCGTCGCGTCATTGACGATCTCGCCGTCTCGCCCGATGTTGTCGAGCACGATGACGGTGCCCTGTCTGCCGAGCCGGGCCGCCCAGTCGAGGTAGATCGTGTTCGACTGCTTATCCGCATCGATGAATACCAGGTCGAAGGGCTCTGAGCCTTCGAGCGTGGGCAGCACCTCCGCCGCGCGCCCGATGCGGATGGCGACCCGATCCCCCACCCCGGCCGCATCGATGCTCGCTCGTGCCACTGCGGCATTCGCTGGCTCGGCTTCGATCGAGACGACCTCACCGTCATCGCCGACGGCGCGCGCGAGCCAGATCGTCGAATATCCACCGAGCGTGCCGACCTCGAGCACACGGCGAGCGCCGCTGATGCGGGCGAGGAGGCCGAGCAGCTTGCCGCTGACCGGTGCCACCTCGATCGCCGGCATCCCGGCGGCTTCCTGCGCAGCGAGCGCGGCGGCGAGCGCCGCGTCGTGGCCGACCAGCAGCTCAGAGAGGAACTCGTCTGTGCGGCGCCAGTTCGCGGGAGTCGATTCGGCCATGGCTCCACCCAACCCCGCGGTGCTCGCCACGTCAAGCGCCCGTGTGCTGCGCTCCAATGCGCGGTGCGGAGAGCACGCGACCCACTGCACCGTCCAGCTCGGGCTGATGACGGAACTGCCCGGTCAGCGCCAGCACAACCGCCACGATCGCGCATACGATCCAGCCGGATACTCCGAGCAATCCCGCCAGCGCGGGATCGAACGTGGTCCCGGAAAGGTACAGCAGCCCGATCAGTCCACCGGAAGCATTCATCGCGCCGTGCGCGAATACCGCCGGCCACACCGACGCCGAACGCAGGCGCAGCCATCCGAGCAGTACGCCCCAGGCGATGCATCCGCCCGTCATGAACAGCACGCCGGTGATGTCGAGGCGGCCGAAGTTGTAGCCGAGCAGGATGACGGGCGAGTGCCACAGTCCCCACACGGCACCGCTGATCAGCAGCGCAGGCCACGTTCCCAGCGGACGCAGCGCCGGAACGAGGAAACCACGCCAGCCGATCTCTTCACCGAAGGCGAGAGCCGAGTTGATCGTGGCTCCGGCGACGGGGATCAGCATGAGCTGCGAGAGGATCACGATGATGGCCGGCGGTGCGGGCACTCCTGCAGGAAGGCTCGCCTCGATCTGCTCGGCGAACGCCGAGAAGTGCACCAGGTCGAGCTGCACCCATCCGCACAGCGCCGCAACGGCCACAGTCGCCATCGTCAGCACGATGGGAGCGAACAGGCCGAGCACCATCATCCACACGACGCGCTTCGCCGGACGCAGCGGCCAGATGCCCAGAAATCTCAGGCGCTCGCCTTTCGGCACCGGACGCAGAGCGAGCATGACGATCAGCACGGCGACCGCCGGCGTGTACATCATGATCGGGATCAGGATCCCCGTGAGCGGATTCGCGAGCCCGCCATCCATCCACAGCGGAAGGGCGACGAGCCAGGCCAGCCCGCAGGCGAGGACAATGAACGCGATGGTGGCGAACGGGCGGATGCGGGTCATGATTGCGCTCCCTTGGCAGCACTGTTGAGGACGGATGCCGCGGTGGCGGCATCGTCGATGGTGATGACGAATCGTCGACCGCTGTGCCGAGTGACCTGGAGGCCCTCCCCGGTGCGCAGCACGATGCCCATCCGGCCGTCGACGGCGATGCGCAGACCCCACCCGCCGAACTCTCCCATCGGATTGACCGATACGACCCGCACATCGCTGATGTCTGCCGCGGGGATGTTCCACCGCGGCCACCCTGCGATCGAGCGCACTCGAAGTCCCTCAGCGTTCACCCTGACGCGGAAGACGAGCGTGACGACGACCAGCAGGACCACCAACAGCGTGACCGTGGCCATGATCCATCCCGTGCCGGGATCGGCGCCGAATACCCATGCGGTCGTGATGATCAGCAGGAGGACTGCCACGATCAAGGTGATGATGCCGGGGCGCGCCATCGCGGCGGTACCGAACCAGGCTGCGCGCTCCGTCTCACCGAGCTCGATGTCTTCTCCCGCCGCCCCCGCGTCACCAGTGGGCTCAGGCGAGCGCGGCTGCAGGAACCATCCGACCGCTGCACCGACGACGAGCAGCCCGAACGCGATCCAGACCGCGCCTGCGATGTCAGGCGCCTGTGCCGCGTCGGTGATCCCGCGTTGCACCCCAGTCATGACAAGTGAGATGAACGCGAAGAGCAGGGCGAGCCCCAGGTTCATTCCGCCGAGGAATCGCGACGTGGACCCCCACGGCTGTACCTGTGACTTCGTGCTGCTCTGCGGCATGCGGTGCCCTGACACCCCGATCAGCGTCATGAACGCCACCAAACCACCACCGACACCGAGCGGAAGCACGATCGCCATCCACTTCGGCCCGTAGCCGTCGACGCCCTCAGAGCCCCAGTGAATAGCGATCGGGTCAGGCAGCTCCGGCAGCCATGTCGCGACTATGACGGTGGTGATGAGGATGATCGCCAACGGGACGATCACACCAACCCAGACAAATGCGGTGCGCGACCGCCGGACGTCATCTTTCATGAGCTGTGTCCTTCACGAGAGAGGCAAGAGTTGTAGATGAGATCCCGAGGGACGCGGCGCGGCGGACGAGATCAGCGACGTCGCCGGCGAGATCGGCGAGGGGCGCGGCAGAAGCGGAGACCACCGCGCCGCGGCCACGGCGCAGATCGATCAGGCCCTCGTCACGCAACTGCTGGTAAGCGCGGAGGACGGTGTGCAGGTTGATCTCGAGCGCATCAGCCACCTCACGCGCCGTCGGCAGCCGGTCCCCCGGGCCGATGCGTCCGGTGAGGATGTCGCCGCGCACCGAGGACGCGACCTGCTCGAACAGCGGCCGATTGCTCTCGGCATCGATTCTGATGAGCATCCTGCACCTCCTGAGTTATCGCTGTAATTCTATGACAACTAGAACAACTGTGGCAACACTCACATCAATTCTTGCTGACCTCTTTCGGTCGGCCACACTGAGGACATGAAGATCACTCCCCGCCGCCTCGCTATCGGAATGAGCCTGTGGGCCCCGAACTTCTTCAGCGGCATCCGCGTTCGGCGCTTCAGCGACGACTGGACGCGAGCGAGCGTCGAGCTGCATGTCAACGTGTTCACGCGCAACTATGTGAAGACCGCGTTCGGCGGCTCGATGTCAGCGATGACCGACCCGTACTACTTCATGCTCGTCATGCACCAGCTCGGACGTGACTACGTGGTCTGGGACACCCGTGGTGAGATCGACCTCATCAAGCCGGGACGTGGCGTGCTGACCGCGCACTTCCACGTCTCGAAGGAGCGGATCGCTGAGATCCGCGAACGCGCGCACGGCGGCGCAAAGGTGCTCGAATGGTTCGAGACCGAGATCACCGACCGCAACGGAGACGTGGTGGCGAAGGTGCGCCGGGAGGTCTACATCCGTGAGAAGAAGCGTGTGACCGTCGCTCGCGACACCTGAAGTTCACCCGCAGGTGACACGATGACAGGATGCAGCTCGCCCGTCGCCTGACCCTCACAGATGCCGTCGCCATCGGTCTTGGCTCTATGGTCGGCGCCGGGGTCTTCTCGGTGTGGGGACCAGCGCTCGACGCCGCCGGTTCCGGTCTCCTCATCGCGCTGGCCATCGCCGCTGTGGTGGCGTTCTGCAATGCCACCTCGTCTGCCCAGCTCGCCGCCGTGCACCCGGTTTCGGGCGGCACGTACTCCTACGCCCGCGCCGAGATCGGCCCGTGGTGGGGATTCATCGCCGGCTGGTGCTTCGTCATCGGCAAGATCGCCAGCTGCGCCGCGATGGCGTTGACGTTCGCGGCGTACGCCGCCCCCGAGGGCTGGCAGCTGCCGGTCGCGATCCTCGCCGTCGCCGCCCTCGTCACGGTGAACTGCTTCGGTGTCACGCGCACAGCGCTGCTCACCCGCATCCTCGTCATCGTCTCGCTGCTGGGACTCGCGGTCGTCGTGGCCGCGGGGTTCGCCGCAACGCCGACGGCAGATCCCACTCCTCTGCCCGACCTCACCGCCTACGGCGTGCTGCAGGGGGCGGGGCTGCTGTTCTTCGCCTTCGCCGGCTACGCGCGCATCGCCACGATGGGCGAAGAGGTCACAGACCCCGCCCGCAACATCCCGCGCGCGATCGTGTTCGCTCTCTCCGGAGCGATCATCGTCTACGCACTCATCGCCGTCGTCGTGATGCAGACGCTGGGGGCGGATGCCGCGACCAGCACTGCGCCACTGGCCGATGTCGTCAGCGCAGCCGGGTGGTCTGCGCTCGCACCTGTCGTACGAGTCGCTGCCGCCACAGCATCCCTCGGCGCGCTGCTCGCGCTGATGACCGGAATCGGGCGCACGACCCTCGCGATGGCGCGCGAATCCGACCTGCCGCCATGGCTCGCGGCCGTGCATCCTCGCTGGCAGGTTCCGCACCGCGCCGAGATCGCAATCGGTCTCGTCGTCATCGTCATCCTGCTGTTCGCCGATCTGCGCAACGCGATCGGCTTCTCATCGTTCGGCGTGCTGCTCTACTACCTGATCGCGAACGCCTCCGCGTTCCGCCAGAAGGCAGATGTGCGCCGTTATCCGCGCGCGCTTCAGGTCTTCGGCGCGCTCGGCTGCCTGGTGCTGGTGAACACTCTGCCCGTCGTGGCAACGCTCATCGGAACCGGAGTCGTCCTCGTGGGCGTGGCGTACCGGATGCTGCGTCTCAAGGTCGCGCGCTCTCAGACCGGTAGCTCGTCGGCGTAGACGGCGCCTGCGGATCATCGCCGCAGGCGAGAGTCCTGCCAGCTCACACGTCGTTACGATGGGAGCCCATGGAGAGTGGAGCGCCGTGCAGAACGATGATGCCATCGCAGCCCTGATCGAAGGCCTGGTCGAGCACCTGAGCGGTGCCGGAGACGACTGGGACTCGCTCGCCATGGTGATCTCTTTCGATGGCGACCGATTCACCGGCACGTACGGCTACGCGTACTCGCCGAGCGGTGAGATCCTCGCCGTGGCGTCACGTCCTTCCGCGATCCGCCCTCTCGTGAACACCTACATCGAGAGTCGCTGCGCGCCGGGCGAACGACTGCCCGTGAAGCTTCTCCTGCAGTTCGACCGAAAGAAGGGCGAGCACGCAGTAACGGTCGAGGACCTCGATGCGACACGATGGAAAGTGACCGCAGAGAACTACAGCGAGATCCGTGAGGAACTGCGTCCGCGCCTTTGACAGCGATTGCAGCAACGCCTCGACGGTGCGTCGGTATCCAGTCTGCTTTGTACGATGGAATCGATCCTGGGGGTGAACGATGGACGTAGACGAGCTCATGCACGTCGTGCGCACCGAGCACCTCGACACACCGGTCCTCTACGGCGTCGGTGATCTGTATATGGATGCCGTGGTGCTGGAGCGCGGCGGCGGGGTGTGGAGAACACATCTCACCGATGATCAGTCCGCGATCATCACGCACACAATGCGAACGTTCAACGACGAGACGGCCGCGCTCTGGGCCGTCCTGCGCAAGCTGCGTCAGATTGCAGAAGCTCGTCGTACCGGCGCGGCGCTGCCCGACCACGCGGGAAGCAGACGTTCGGTGGATTTCGCGCCGCGCTCGATGCGCACCGGGGCAACGCTTCCTGACGGCGCGGGCAGGGTGATCACCTCTCTCGAGATTCGAATCGCTGATTTGTCGACGACGAAAGTCCGCCATGATCAGTGGCTCGCGGATGGCATACCTCTCTTCGCCCGAGGCGATGCATGGATCGTGCCCCTTTCGTGGGAACCTGCGCTGATCGACGGGGATGACGCACAGTGGCCAAGCCTCCAGAAGCGAGCCACCGAAATCACGACTCACATCCGCGTCGACTGCGGGCACCGCCATGGGTCCCCGATCTGGGTCGATCTTGATCCTGAAACAGGCAAGAGCGGCTACGCAACGGAGCTGAGGCGCAACGGAGCGAGAGACGCCTGCTGGTGGCGCTTCGGCAACACCGCGATGGTCTGTGTCGTCTATGGAGAGCCGCTCCCGGCACCTAAGACGCTGACGGCCGTACAGGTGGTTCCGATCGATTGGGTAAGGGACTCCCGGGGTCGCGGGAAGTTGAAGCAGAAGATCGGGGCAGATCTCAGCTGGTCCTGGGCCGATGTGGTCGAGTTCACCCGAGTGGATACGAGGAACGACGAGTGAGTTTCGACATGGACCTGCACAGGGACGCGGCTGTCGCATTCGGTCCCGCATCTTTGCGAGCGGGCGGACTTCTGCCGTACGAAGGGCGTGCGTTCATACAACGAGATACCGGGTTGCCTCCAGCCGTATTCGACGCGGGGCACGACGGTTGGCTCTCAGCGGATACCCCGATTCTTGTCCGGGGGCCGGTCAGGATCTTGCCGCTCGCGTGGCAAGGTATCCCCTCGAGCGAATACAACGCGTACGCCGAGGCTGGGCAAATCGCCAAGTTCGCATCGAATATGCAGAGTGCAGGCATGCATTGGGCCGGGAACTGGCGCGTGCTCGAACTCGAAGAACGCCGGGATGACAGCATCGGTTCGTACAACGCCGCGCTCCGCGTAGCCGGGGCCACCCGGGCGGATTGCTGGACGTACTCCGAGACCGTTGGGATCGCGCTGGTGTGGGCAGGGTCCGAAGACGAAGGGACGATGTCGCTCGCATTGCACGTCGTGCCTGCCAGCTGGGTCTCCGAACGTCGGGCCGTAAAGCCTGTACGAGGCATCGATGTGCGCTGGTCGTGGTCTGAGGTCATCGACCTCTACACCAACCGAGTCGATGCTGAGGCGCCTGGCGGAGGCTAAGACAGCGGCTCTGCTCCAGCCTTCCAGGCTCGGTGCTGGCAGAAACCGTCGCGAACGCGGTGTAGCCGTCGGCTGCGGAACGCTGCGCGACGGGTCCAGCAATCGGCACATCAGCATCGTGCACGAGGACGACCGCCTGGCCACCGGCGTCCGCCAACCGAGCTTTGGGACGTCGTGCGTACCGAAAATCTCGATACGCCCGCCCTCGACGGCGTCGGGGATCTGCACGCGGATGCCGTCGTGCTCGAGCGCGGCGGTGGCGTCTGGAAGACCTACGTCGTCGCTGGCCATGGTTCTCGAGTTCGATGCTGAGAAGGTCAATGGCGTGTACGGGTTCGCCTACTCGGCTGACGGAAAGGATACGGGGGTGACCGCGTCGCCCTACGAGATCCGGTCCGCGGTCAAGGCCTACACGGACAGCTACTTCGAGCCAGGTAGCCCGCTTCCGATCAAGTTGCTCGTGCAACTCGAGCGAGATAAAGGCCAGTATGAGGTCACTTTCGAGGACACCGATGCGGCACGTTGGGAGATGACGCCCGCCACGTTTGACACGATACCTGAGGAACTGCGACCGAAGTTCGATTGACGGCGAAGCTCGGATGCGGGAGCAGAGGCTACGACAGCGGCTTGAGCTCGAGCGACCCTGGCTCGACACCGGCGGAAACCGTCGCGAAAGCGGTATAGCCATCGGCGGCCGAGCGCTCCAGTAGCGCCTTGAAGTTCTTCACGCGGCGCTCGAGACGTACGCGACCCTTCGACGCGCTCAGGGAGCGAAGTAACGCGGCCTTGTGCGCGACGAGTTCAGTAACCGGCACATCAGCGTCGTGTACAAGGACGACCGCCTGGCTCTCGGCATCCGCATCCAACTCGACGAGGTCGACGAGCCGTTCGAAGCCGAGTGAGAAGCCGACCGCGGGCACCTGCTGGCCGAGGAACCGACCGATCATGCCGTCGTAGCGCCCGCCACCACCCAGCGAGTACGACACCGACGGGTGCGCGAGCTCGAAGATCGTGCCGGTGTAGTAGCCCATCCCTCGTACGAGGAAGGGATCGAAGACAAGCGGAATCTCTTCGACGGTCCCCGCGGTCGAAGGGCGCCCACCAGCAACAGCCTCGCCGATACCAACGAGGTGCTGGACAATGTCATCCGGCGCGTTCTCCGGCAGCGCCTTGCGAACCTGCCGCTCGCCAAAGGCGTTGTACTCCATCGTCTGCGGACGACGCAGGAACGCGTCGAAGGCATCGACAGCGGATGCCGTGACTTCACGTTCGCGCAGCTCAGCAATGATGCCGTCGGGCCCGATCTTGTCGAGCTTGTCGATCGTGATCAGCACGCCAGGGCGCTCTTCGGCCGCGAAGCCGAAGGAATCCAGCATCCAATCGAGCACTCGACGGTCGTTGATGCGCACGGTCGCACCGGCGAGGCCGAGCGCGTCGAGGGCATCAAGGGATGCCACCAGCAGCTCGGCTTCGGCACGGGAGGTGTCATCGCCCATGATGTCGATATCGCACTGCATGAACTGGCGGTAGCGGCCCTTCTGCGGGCGCTCTGCGCGCCAGACCGGGCCGATCTGAATCGCACGGAACACGCCGGGAAGCTGCCCACGATTGCTGGCGTAGAAACGCGCGAGCGGCACCGTCAGGTCGTAGCGCAGGCCCAGGTCGCTGAGGGCAGCGGGGTCCTCAGCGCCTGCGGCGATGGCGTCAGCATCCAGCCCACGACGAAGGATGTTGTACGAGAGCTTCTCGTTGTCGCCGCCGATGCCCGCATGCAGCCGGTCGTACTCCTCGACGGCAGGCGTCTCGATCTCGTCGAATCCATGCGCGAGGTAGCGCTCGCGGATGACGGAGAGCACGCGCTCACGGCGAGCCTTATCGGCGGGGAGGATGTCGCGCATGCCGCGCGGCGGGTTCACAGTAGCCACGTCTCTATCTTTCCAGGTCAGCGAGCCTCGGCCGCGCGGACCTCGTCCTCGAGCACGCGCACGCGTTCGCGAAGCGCGCGCTCTGCATCCCATCCGTTCGCACGAGCGGTGGCTGTGAGCATCAGCAGCAGTTCGCCAAGCTCTTCTTCCGACTCCGGCGCGGCGCCGACCTCGGCTGCATCGTGCGCGGCGAGCGCCACATCGTCGCCTGCTCCCACGGATGCCGCACGGCCCAGCACCTTCTGCGCACGTGCGAGTGACGGCATCCCCGCGGGAACCCCGTCGAGCACGCTGCGTCGCTCACGTTTTTCGGCCGCCTTCGCCGCGTTCCAGTGCACGAGCACCTCGTCAGCAGTCGTCGCCACCTCATCGCCGAAGACATGCGGATGCCGGCGGACCATCTTCTCGGTCAGCGTCTCGGCCACATCATCGATGTCGAACGGATCCTCCGCATCCTGCGCGGCGATCGCCGCGTGGAACAACACCTGCCACAGCAGGTCACCGAGTTCCTCCCGCAGGTCGGCGCGCGAACCGCTCTCGACCGCGTCGATGACCTCGTGGGACTCTTCGATCAGGTAGGGCACGAGATCACGATGCGTGATCTGCTGCGACCAGACGCACCTCTCGCGCACCGCGCGCATCGTCTCGGCGGCGGTGCGCAGTGCGTCAGAGTCGGTCATCGTATCCTCCAGGTCGTCACGAGCTCGCCGCGTTCACGCGACGGTGCCACGCCGCACGGGAAGAGACGAGAATTCCCGCGAGCACCACCGATATCAGCGATCCGACGAGCACGCCGAGGATCGCCTGGTCACGCACGCCGGGATCGGCGGCGAACGCCAGGTTCGCCAGCAGCAGCGAGACGGTGAACCCGATGCCGCCGAGCGTTCCTGCCGCGACCAGGTCCATGAGTCCCAGCGCAGGGCGCTTTCCGCGGGAGCCGATTCTGATGGCGATCCACCCGAACGCCGTGATGCCGATGATCTTGCCCACCGGCAGTGCCACTGCGATGCCGAAGAACGCCGGAGACAGCTCCGCCGGTGCCACAGCCGGAATCACGACGAATGCCGCAGCGAACGCGAAGATCGGCAGGATCGCCGCGTTGACCCAGGGTTCGAGAACATGACGGGCGCGCATCGACGGTGCCTGCGCGATCGCCAGTCCCAGCATGACGCCTGCGATGGTGGCGTGGATGCCGGAGAGCAGCACGAGCGCCCACACCACAACGCCGAGGATGATCATCACGGCGACGATGGGCCATGAGCGCTTCGCGGGCAGCATCCGCGACACGGCACCGAACGCGACGACGCCCACGACAGCGAGCACGAGGAAGATCCAGTTCAGATCGTGCGCGAAGAGCACGGCGATGAAGACGATGCCGATGATGTCGTCGAGAATCGCGAGCGCGAGCAGGAACACCCGCAGTGCGGCAGGCAGCCCCTTGCCGAAGACCGCCAGTACCCCGAGCGCGAAGGCGATATCGGTGGCGGTAGGAATGGGCCACCCGGATGCTGTCGCTCCATCACCGGCGATCAGGAGGTAGATGGCGATCGGCACGAGCACGCCGCCTGCCGCAGCGATCGCGGGCTGCAGCGCCTTGCCGAAGGAGTTGAGCTCTCCTCGGGTGAGTTCGTACTGCAGCTCGATCGCGACGACGAAGAAGAAGATCGCCAGCAGTCCGTCTGAGATCCAGTGTGCGACCGAGAGGTCGATGCCTGTCCCCGGAATCGCAATATGCGCGTCGAGAATCGCCGCGATCGGTCCATGACTGGGCAGGTTCGCGAGCAGGAGGCCGAGCGCTGCGGCGAGCAGAAGGAGCACGGCGGGAAACTGCTGCGTGCGCAGAAGGTTACGGGTATCAGACATCCGCTCCATGCTACGGCTCCCGGTCACGACCCGTCACGTGGTCGGAGATCGCACAGCGACGCGGCTAACCTCGAAGGGTGATCACGGATTCCCCCTCCCCCGAGCCCACACCCACAGAGGCCATCCGCGTCATCGGCCGTTTCGAAGCCGGACGCGGCATTCCCGACGCGATGCGTGCGGACGTGCGGATGCTCGGCGCTCTGCTCGGCCAGGTGTTGCGCGAGTGCGGCAGCCCCGGACTTTTCGAAGACGTCGAGCGACTGCGTCTGGCCAGCATCCAGGCCTACGAAGAGCACAGCACCCCCGCAGAGAGCGGAGCCTTCGATCGCGCTGCCGAGATCGCCGAGTCGTTCACGACCGAGCGGGCTGACGAGGTCGCCCGCGCTTTCACCTGCTATTTCCACCTGGTGAATCTCGCCGAAGAGCACCAGCGGGTGCGCGTCCTCCGCGAGCGCGCAGGTCGCCCGGCCACGTCCTCTGGCTCAGCGACTGGAGCTCGGGAGTCCGACACGGTCGCCGCTGCCTACGCGCAGCTGCGCCGCGAGGTCGGCGATGACGAGGCCCAGCGTCGCCTCGGAGAGCTCCGCTTCCACCCGGTCTTCACCGCGCACCCCACCGAGGCGCGCCGCAGGGCGGTGTCGGGCAGCATCCGTCGCCTTTCTGAGCTCCTGAGCGAGCGCGATGCGGCGAGCGTCGGCGGCGCTGAAGAGCGCCGCGCGAATCGTCGGATGCTAGAAGAGGTCGACACTCTCTGGCGCACCGCCCCCCTGCGCGCGCAGAAGCCTTCTCCGACCGACGAGGTCCGCACCGTCATGTCGGTGTTCGATGAGACCCTCTTCACCACGGTGCCGCACGTATATCGCCGTATCGACGACGCTCTGCGCGGCGAGGAGTCCGGCGCGAGCGCACCGATCGTTCCCGCATTCGTGCGCATCGGATCGTGGGTCGGCGGTGACCGTGACGGCAACCCGTTCGTCACTGCCGCAGTGACCCGCGAGGCGTCGAGGATCGCCTCTGACCACGTTCTGCGCGGTCTCGAGCGCGCCATCGACCGCATCGGCCGCAGTCTCACGCTCGATGCCGAGGGCACCCCGCCCAGCGCCGAGGTCACTGCGCTGTGGGATGCGTTCGCGCAGTCCGCGCCCGACCTGGCGAACGAGATCGCCACGCGCGCCCCCGATGAGCCGCACCGCCGCGTGCTGCTCGCTTTCGCGCACCGGGTCTCCGCGACGCGCACAGAAGCCGCGGGCGCGTACGGCGCTCCGGAAGAGCTGCTGGCCTGTCTCCGTGCTGTTCAGGAATCGCTCGTGGCCTCGGGCGCGAACAGGCACGCCTTCGGTGGCATCCAGCACCTGATCTGGCAGGTCGAGACGTACGGTTTCCACCTCACTGAGCTCGAAGTGCGCCAGCACTCGCAGGTGCACCGTGAGGCTCTTGCAGAACTCGAAGCGGGCGGGGAGCTCAGCGAGCGGACGCTCGAGGTGCTCGATGTCTTCCGCGCGGTCGCTGACATTCAGCGCGCCTATGGTCTGCGTGCAGCCGGCCGCTACGTCGTCTCGTTCACGCAGTCGGCACAGGACCTCGCGAACGTGCACCGCCTCGCGAAGTACGCGCTGGGCGATGACGCCCCTGTGCTCGACGTCGTGCCGCTGTTCGAGACGTTCGCCGACCTGCAGGCAGCCCCGGCGATCCTCACCGAGGTCGTCGAGTTCCCTGAATTCCAGGCGCGGATGGCTGCGACCGGCAACCGCCTCGAGGTCATGCTCGGGTACTCCGACTCGTCGAAGGACGTCGGCCCGGTCGCCGCGAATCTCGCCCTCTACGAAGCGCAGGAGAAGATCGCGCTGTGGGCCAAGGAGTCCGGCATCGCCCTGACCCTGTTCCACGGTCGCGGCGGCGCTCTCGGCCGCGGCGGGGGGCCTGCGAACTCGGCGATCCTCGCCCAGCCGCCGCACTCCGTCGACGGACGCTTCAAGCTCACCGAGCAGGGCGAGACCATCTTCGCCCGCTACGGCGAACCCGCGATCGCCATGCGCCACATCGACCAGGTCGCCGCGGCGACTCTGCTGGCATCTTCGCCGAGCGTCGAGGAGCGCACCAGCGGCGCTGCTGCGCGCTACGCGAAGATCGCACAGACGATGGATGCCGCGTCCCGCGAGCGCTTCTTCTCGCTCGTGAAGGCCGAGGGCTTCGCCCCCTGGTTCGCCACCGTCACCCCGATGGAGGAGATCGGCCTGCTCGCTCTCGGCTCGCGGCCCGCCCGCCGCGGGCTCTCTGTCGAGTCCCTCGAAGACCTGCGCGCGATTCCGTGGGTGTTCGCGTGGACCCAGGCCCGCATCAACCTGGCGGGTTGGTTCGGTCTGGGCAGCGCGCTCGAGGCTGTGGGGGATGAAGCGCTCCTCGTCGAGGCCTACCGCGAGTGGCCGCTGCTGCACGCGATGATCGACAACGTGGCGATGAGCCTGGCGAAGACCGACGAGCGCATCGCGCGTCAATACCTGGCGCTCGGCGACCGTGACGACCTCGCCGCCCTCGTCCTCGACGAGCTCGCGCTCACCAAAGCGTGGGTCATCCGCCTCACCGGTGGCACGGGTCTGCTCGAGAACAAGCCGATCCTCCAGCGGGCCGTGACACTGCGCAGCCCCTACGTGGATGCGCTGTCGCTGCTGCAGCTGCGTGCGCTGCGCGAGCTGCGCTCGGCGGCATCCGAATCGGAATCGGTCACTGAGCCTGTCGAAGTGTCGGGCGTGGCTGACGAGCAGCGCCGGCTCCTGCTGCTCTCGGTCAGCGGCGTTGCCGCTGGCCTGCAGAACACCGGGTGAGGCCCCCTGTTACTACACCATCGAACACCCGGGGTAAAGTGAAACCTCGCGCCCGATCCGGCGCACGACTTCACGCGACACGATCGCGCCCTCAGCCACAGAACCAGAAAGCTGTCCCGCGTGACCGCAACCCTCACTGAATTTCACCCGCTCACCGAGTCTGTCCAGCCCGTGTTCGACACGGTTCTGGCCCGCAGCCCGCACGAACCCGAGTTCCAGCAGGCAGTGCACGAAGTGCTCGGAACGATCTCCCCGGCGCTCGAGCAGCACCCGGAATACGTCGAAGCAGGCATCCTCGAGCGGCTCGTCGAGCCCGAGCGTCAGATCATGTTCCGCGTGCCGTGGATCGATGACGCAGGAAAGCTGCAGGTGAATCGCGGCTACCGCATCCAGTTCTCCTCGGTGCTCGGCCCGTACAAGGGCGGACTGCGCTTCCACCCCTCGGTGAACCTTTCGATCATCAAGTTCCTGGGCTTCGAGCAGATCTTCAAGAACGCTCTGACCGGTCAGGGCATCGGCGGCGCCAAGGGCGGCTCGGACTTCGATCCGCACCGCAGGAGCGACGCCGAGATCATGCGCTTCTGTCAGTCGTTCATGGGCGAGCTGTACCGCCACCTCGGCGAACACACCGATGTTCCTGCGGGTGACATCGGCGTCGGCGGGCGCGAGATCGGCTACCTGTTCGGTGCGTACCGCAAGATCACGAACCGTCATGAGTCGGGCATGTTCACCGGCAAGGGCACCGGCTGGGGCGGCGCTGAAGTGCGCACCGAGGCCACCGGCTACGGAGCGGTGTTCTTCGCTGAGGAGATGCTCGGCGTGCATGGGGACTCTCTCCAGGGCAAGCGCGTCGGCGTCTCGGGCTCGGGCAATGTCGCGATCTACGCCATCCAGAAGGCGTCACAGCTCGGTGCGACTGCCGTCACGGCATCCGACTCTTCGGGTTACATCGTCGACGATGCCGGAATCGATCTCGACCTCCTGCGCCAGATCAAGGAAGTCGAGCGCGGCCGCATCGTCGAGTACGCGAACCGTCGCGCAAGCGCACGCTTCATCGAAGGCGGCAGCGTCTGGGATGTTCCCGTCGACATCGCCGTGCCGTCTGCAACGCAGAACGAGGTCACCCTCGCCGACGCAGAGTCGCTGATCGCGAACGGCGTCCGCGCGGTCTCCGAGGGCGCGAACATGCCGTGTGTTCCCGATGCCGTCGCCGCATTCCAGCGTGCCGGCGTCCTGTTCGCACCGGGCAAGGCGGCCAACGCCGGTGGTGTGGCCACCTCTGCGCTCGAGATGAGCCAGAACGCATCGCGTCAGCGCTGGACCTTCGGCGACAGCGAGAACAAGCTGCGCGAGATCATGCGCGACATCCACCGGGCATCGTTCGATGCGGCCGAGAAGTACGGCGTCGCAGGAGACTACGTCGCCGGCGCGAACATCGCGGGCTTCCAGCGGGTTGCCGCAGCGATGCTCGCCCAGGGCGTCATCTGATCGCCGGTATCTCTGCTGGCTGACACTTGTCAGTCGATTTCACGGATGTCGGTCGAAACCACCCGGTTTCGACCGACATCCGTGTTTTGTACTGACATCCGTGCGAACCTCGCCGGTCAGAGCACGCGATCGTCGGCGTGCCGCGCGAGCGACGTCGCGTACCGCTCGGTGAGCTGCACCATCAGATCCGGTGTGTCCCGGTCGACGCCGAACACGTGCCCTGGGAAGTCCAGATCCGGCTGCGCCGCGGCGATGGCATCCGCCTGATCAGGTGAGAACAGCTGTACGGGGTCTCCGACGGCGACCCACCCGATCGGCACCACCGTGCCCTCTGGAAGCACCGCACGGCGCGTCACGATCGCGTTCACTCGGATCTCGCAGCGCCCTCCGACGATTGAACCGTTGAACACACGGGCGCCCGAAGCGAAGAACACCTCGTCGCCGACGGTCGCACCGGCGATGCTCGCAAGAGTGCCGACGAGCGTGTGATCCCCGATGCGCACCGCGTTGGCGGCCGTGGCGCGGATGAGGGCGTTCTCCATCACGATCACGTACTCGCCGAGGGTGATCGGACCACCCTCGGCGGTGATCACGGCGCCATGCAGCACCTGGCAGCCAGGTCCGATCTGGACATCGCCCGAGATGACAGCGGTCGGCGCGATGACGGCAGTGTCATCGATGCGGGGCCGAGCCCCGAGGTGCTCGTACAACATGCCGCCAGACTAGCGCTGCGCGGTGCCGGCGTGCACGAGTTCAGGACGCGGCCGGGGCCGGCTGCGGGAAAAGCGCGGTGAGCAACTGCGACACCCACGGGAGGATCTCGGCATCCGGCGCGAGCGGCACGACGAGCGCCTCTCCCCCGGCGACGAGCTTCGCCTTCGGGTACAGGCGCTGCAGGCGCACCTTCATCGAGTCCTCGAGACGCGCCGGGGCCACGCGCAGGTTCGATCCCATGACGACGAGATCAGTCAGCCCTGCTGCGGCCGCACGACGGCGCAGACGCGCAATCGCAATGAGGCCCTCGACTTCTTCAGGCAGCGCGCCGTAGCGGTCCGTGAGCTCTTCGATGACGAGGTCGATCGCGTCGTCCTTCGCACTGAGAGCCGCTGCGGCTGACAGCTTCTGATAGGCCTCCAGGCGCAGCCGCTCGCTGTCGATGTAGGTCTCGGGAATACGGGCATCCACCGGAAGCTCCATCCGAAGCTCCACGTCCTCTCCGGTGTCTTCACCGCGGAAGTTCGCCACGGCCTCGCCGACCATGCGCAGGTAGAGGTCGAATCCGACACCGGCGATGTGGCCGGCCTGCTCTCCGCCGAGCATGTTGCCCGCCCCGCGCAGTTCGAGGTCCTTCAGCGCGACCTGCATACCCGAGCCGAGATCGTTGTTGATCGCGATGGTCTGCAGCCGGTCAGCGGCTGTCTCGGAGAGCGGCTTGGCATCGTCGTAAAGGAAGTATGCGTAGGCGCGCTCGCGCGCACGCCCCACGCGGCCTCGCAGCTGGTGCAGCTGCGAGAGCCCGTACTTGTCGGCCTTGTCGATGATGATCGTGTTGGCGTTGGAGATGTCGAGTCCGGTCTCGACGATCGTCGTCGACACGAGCACGTCGTACTTGCGCTCCCAGAAGTCATCGACGACCTGCTCGAGCTGGTGCTCGCCCATTCGTCCGTGGGCGACGGCGATGCGCGCCTCCGGCACGAGCTCGGCCAGCTCGCTCGCCACGCGCTGGATCGACTGCACCCGGTTGTGCACGAAGAAGACCTGTCCTTCGCGGAGGATCTCGCGCCGGATCGCGGCGGCGATCTGCTTGTCACTCCGGGGACCGACGAAGGTGAGAATCGGATGCCGGTCCTCCGGCGGCGTCGCAAGCGTCGACATCTCACGAATCCCCGTGACCGCCATCTCGAGCGTGCGCGGAATCGGCGTCGCGCTCATCGCCAGGATGTCGACATTGGTCTTCAGCTTCTTCAGCTTGTCCTTGTGCTCGACGCCGAAGCGTTGCTCCTCGTCGATGATCAGCAGCCCCAGGTCCTTGAACATCACCTGGTCGGTGAGGATGCGGTGCGTGCCGATGACCATGTCGACCGAACCGTCCAGGAGCCCCTCGAGCGTCAGCCTGGCGTCCTTATCGGTCTGGAAGCGCGAGAGCGCCTTGACCTTCACGGGGAACCCGGCGAAGCGCTCGGTGAAGGTCTCGAGGTGCTGCTTCACCAGCAGCGTGGTCGGCACGAGCATGGCGACCTGCTTGCCGTCCTGAATCGCCTTGAACGCCGTGCGCACTGCGACCTCGGTCTTGCCGAATCCGACGTCGCCAGAGAGCAGACGATCCATCGGGATCGGCCGCTCCATGTCTGCCTTGATCTCGTCGATCGTCTGCAGCTGATCGAGTGTTTCGGCGAACGGGAACGCCTCTTCGAGCTCGCGCTGCCAGGGAGTGTCCGGCGAGAACGCGTAGCCCTTGGCCGCCATGCGGGCTGAGTACAGCTTCACGAGTTCGACCGCGATATCGCGGACCGCCTTGCGTGCCTTGCTCTTGGCCGCCGACCAGTCGCTGCCGCCCATCTTCGACAGAGTCGGTGCTTCACCGCCGACGTACTTCGAGAGCAGGTCGAGCTGGTCAGTGGGCACGTAGAGCTTGTCACCGGGATAGCCGCGCTTTGCGGGCGCGTACTCGAGCACGAGGTAGTCGCGCGTGGTCTTGGTGGCGTTGCGCCCGCCGGTGGAGACCTCGCGCTGGGTCATCTCGACGAACTTCGCGATGCCGTGCGTGGAATGCACGACATAGTCGCCGTTCTTCAGTTGCAGCGGGTCAACGACGTTGCGGCGCCGCGAGGCGAGCTTCTTCACGACGCGCTGGTCGCCGCCGATCGTTCGGCCGTAGAACTCGTTGTCGGTGAGGACGGCGAGCTTCGCCTCCGGCACCTGGAATCCGGACTCAAGAGATCCGAGCACGAGAGTTGCGACACCCGGGTCCGGAGCATCCGTCAGCGTCTCGACCGGACGGGCGGCAAGCCCCCGCTCCGAGAGGACGTCGCGAGCGCGGTCGACGAGCCCGATTCCGGATGCCACGACCACAACGCACCACGCATCAGCGAGCCGGGCGGCGACGAAGTCGATCGCGCCGTCGACGTTGCCATGGAAGGACGGGATGATCGACGCGTCGATGTTGGCGGCATCCGCGTCATCGCTCGCGAATGGGCTGAACCGCCACCAGACGCCATCGCGCTCGCGGACGATCTCGCGCAGCCTCGCGACGCTGAGAAAGTCTCCGGCGCCGAGGTCGATGGGTGCGGATGCTCCAGACGTCGCCGCGCTCCACGCGGCATCCAGGAACTCGCGGTTCGTCTCACCGAGGCTATGGGCGCGGGCGGTGGCCCGCTCAGGGTCGACGAGGGCGACAGCGGTGCCAGGTGCGAAGTACTCGGCGAGAGACCTGAGCGGGCCGGCGACAGCTGGCAGCAGCGACTCCATGCCCTCAACAGGAATGCCCTCGGACATCTTCTCGAGCATTCCCGCGATCGCAGGAAAGCCGGCGATGAGCGACCGCGCCTTGTCACGCACCTCCGCGGTCAGCAGCAGCTCTCGGGTCGCCGGAAGCTCGACGAGCTCGATATCGCCTGGTAGCGACCGCTGGTCGGCGACCGAGAACGCCCGGATCTGGTCGATCTCATCACCGAAGAACTCCACGCGGTACGGATGCTCGCTCGTCGGCGGGAAGACATCGAGGATGCCGCCGCGCAAAGCGAATTCACCGCGACGAGAGACCATGTCCACCCGCGTATACGCGCGCTCGACGAGCTGCTCGACCGCATCATCGAGCTCGAGACCTCGCCCCCGCAGCGCGAGAGCGAGAGGAGCGGTGTCGCCGAGGTTGCCGGCGATCGGCTGAAGGGCCGCACGCACGGAGGCCACGACGATGAGCGGACGCTCGCCAGCCCAGGTCGTGATGCGGCGCAGGGTGTCCAGTCGCCGGCCGACCGTGTCGGCGCTCGGGCTGAGTCGTTCGTGGGGCAGCGTCTCCCAGGCGGGGAAGCTGAGGATCTCAGCATCCGGCACGAAAGACCCGAGCGCTGCGGCCAGCGACTCGGCACGGCGACCGGTCGGCGCGACGACGAGAAGAGAAGCCGGATGCCCCGCGCTCGTGCGCTTGGCAAGAAGACCCGCGATCGTGGGAGCATCGAGTCCGTCGACGAGCCCGAGGTCGGCATCGGTCTGCGCCCAGGTGAGGGCGTCGTGGTACAGGGTTGCCTCTTCCAAGGCGCGCAGAATCCCGGGAACAGTCACCAGGTGAGTCTAATGGGCGCCTCGGACACCGGTAGCCTTTCACGATGGAACCGGTCACCCTGCACACCGATCGACTCGTCCTGCAGGCTCCCACCGCAGATGACGTGGACGCTATCTTCGAGGCCTGCCAGGATCCGGAGATCCCCCGCTGGACGACGGTTCCGAGCCCCTACACACGAAAAGACGCCGAAGGTTTCGTCGAGTTGATCGCGCAGTGGTGGGCGGACGAGAGCCAGACGATCTGGGGCATCTTCCACAACGACACGCTCATAGGCGTCGTCGGTCTCCATCACATCGCGGCGCACGACACAGGCGGCTCTACCGAACTCGGCTACTGGGCGACGGCTGCGGCACGGGGCCAGGGCTTCATGGTCGAGGCATCCCGCGCTGTCATCGAGTGGGGGTTCGCCGAGCTCGGGCTCGCGCGCATCACCTGGCGCGCGGTGGTGGGAAACATCCCCTCAGCCCGCACCGCCCGCGCACTCGGATTCCACTACGAGGGCACTGTTCGCCAAGGACTGACGAGCACACGCGGGCGCGACGACGGCTGGATGGCAGGCCTGCTGGCATCCGATGACCGCACGCCGACCGACTGGCCCGTGCCACTCGGCTGAGCTGCTACTCCCCTGCGCTCGCGCGCAGGAGCGCGCGTCCCACAGCGTGGGCGATCGGCGACGTCTGCAACGCCTCGCGCACACGCAGGGTGCTGATCGTCACTGAGCCCTCACTCCAGCGGACGGTCGCGGTGCTGGTCGCAGCCCCGCGCAGCCATCCGGAGAAGATCGCCGAGTGCACGACCGCCGAACGCAAGGGTCCAGGAATCCCGCTGATCACGAACTCACCGAGCAGATCCTCGTAGGCGATGCCGAGGATCGTGTCACCGGGGACCTCAGCGAAGGCTCCGCGGCGGTCCAGCCACTCGGTGCGCGGCACCCAGTCGCCGTCTCCCGCACGCGAGGTCAATCGCGCGGAGGGCAGGTAGTCAAATGCCGCGCCGAGCGCGTTGTCCGCTTCGGCCAGCAGCAGAACGCGTCCACCTGATCGGGCGTGCTGCTGTGCCTCAGTCGTGAACGACCGCACGACGAGCAGATCGCTGTCGACGGACGTCGGAACGGAGAGCTCGCCGAGCCACTGCGCGATCTCGGCATCCCCCGCTCGCACAGCGCCCCCCGCCCATGGGGTGCGTGCGACGACGAGGATGTCTGCAGCGTCGCGGGCGAGCAGCTCCCCCCCGACGTGCAGTTCGGCTTCGACCAGGTGCTGCGCGTTCTCGGCCGGCATCGGGATGCGCAGCGTCCATTCTTCGCGGTCTGCTCCCGCGGGCTGCGACGCAACAGGCTCACCATTGACGACCACCCGCATGGTGACATCCGCTGGCAGGCCGACCGGCGCCGGCAGCGACGTCACCGTCAGCGCCAGCTCATCTCCCGCATAGAGGCTGTATGCCTCAGGCCGCAGCGCCACAGCGTGCTCGCCGTTAGCCAGCGCGAACTCGGCGGTGTACTCCTTGGGCCTGCGGTTCATGTCGAAGAGCCCGTTGGCTTCCCACTGCACGTCGCTCAACTGGGTGAGCACGTAACCGCGGATGTCGTCATGCAGTCGGATGCTCGTGGTCTGGTAGCGGTTGGCGACGAGCTGCGCGTGGTGCAGCTGACGGACCAGCTCTTCCCATGATCCGAACGTGTCCTCAAGGCCCAGGCCCCGGAAGCGAGCCATGAGACCCGTGCCCTCGGCAGCGCCGAAGGCCCAGTCCGCACCGAGCGCGAACCACCAGGGCTCAGCGCCGTCGTCATCGTACTGATCCAGCACATGGGGCAGACCCCAGTTGCCGAATTCGCTGAGAACGAGCGGCTCGTCGCCGGTGCGTTCGGCATCGCCGTGCGGCGAGAAGGTCCAATCGGGGCGGGTCGCGAAGTCCGCGATCTTCGCGTCCCATACCTGGCGGCTCTCCGGGATGCCCCGGTAGACGTGGAAGTCGTCGATGTGCGTGCGCAGATGGAAGTTCGGCTCGCACGCGGAGTTGTCGACGACGAGCGATCCTGCGGCGTACTGCTCGATGTCGTCGAACACGTCACGCAGCCACGCGCGTTGGGTGGCACTTGCCAGATCGATGCCCCACGACTCGTTCATGATCGTCCAGATCACGATGCTCGGGTGGTGACCGTCACGGTCGATGAGCGAGCGCAGCAGCTCGTGGCCGGCCTTCGCGGTTTCCGGCGTCCACGTCATCCAGCTGGGCAGCTCGGTCCACACCAGCATGCCCATGCGGTCAGCGATCTCGTAGTAGCGCGGGTCGGGGCGCTTGATGTGCACGCGCAGCATGTTGAAGCCGAGCGCCTTGGTCTGGCGCAGCATGTCCTCCCATGCGGCGAAGTCGTCCGCCGCGGGAGTGGCACCGGGGTGATAATCCTGGTCGAGAACGGCGCGCAGGTAGATCTCGCGGTCGTTCAGGAAGAATCGCCCGCCCTGCGAGCGGAACGAGCGGAAGCCGGTGTCGCGCGTGAGCACATCGGTCGTCGCGCCTGCGCTCTGCAGCGAGACCTCGACGGTGTACAGCCGCGGGTCATCGAGGTCCCAGAGCTCGGGGTCGACAACGACGATGTCGCCGGAGACTTCAGTGCCCTGCACAGTGAGAGCTGCGGTGGTGACAACCGCGTCATCACGCAGCACCCGGACCTGGGCCGATTCTGCTTCCGCCGCGGCGGCGCCGCGGAGAGAGATCGTGCCGGTCGCGGCATCCGATCTGATCGAAAGCGCGCGGACGTGAACCGGATGCCGGTCCTCCAGAACCACGGATTGCCAGATGCCCGCCGTGGTGCCGTACCAGGACTGCTTGCCCAACGGATGCTCGAGGAAGCCCGGTTCGCTGGAGGAGCCGAAGCGCGGCGGGTACGAGACGGTTACCTCAATGGTGTTGGGGCCTGCAGAGACGGCATCCGTGATGTCGAACTCGAAGGGCTCCCATGCTCCGGAATGCGTGCCGATCTCTCGCCCGTTCACTCGCACCGACGCGGTGTGGTTCACGGCCCCGAAGCACAGCACCAGGCGTCCCGCAGGCGCACTGGTGACCTCGAACTCGCGTTCGAAGCGCACGGTCTCGTGCGAGTCGCCGTAGCCGGCAACCTGGGTGGTCCATGTTCCGGGAATCATGACCTCCCGCGATTCGGCATCGCCGGGGAGGTGCAGGAGCCAAGCGCCGTCGAGACTGACAGCGGCGCGGTGGGCGGTGAGCATGAAGCCTTCTTCCGAAAGAGAGCGGGGTGAGGACGCGATCGTCCCCACCCCACAGGAACTGCTGTGTTACTTGATTTCCTGCGTGACGCGAGCCTGCGCTTCGCTGAGAGCCTCGGCGATGTCCTTGTCGCTGAACCAGACCTCATCCAGCTGTGCGTGGATGAGCGACTTCACGGACGTCCAGTTCTCGACCTGCGGCACGAAACTGATGCCGGTCAGAGCGGTCTCGGTGTAGTTCGCACGCTCGGGAGCCGCGAGGTACTCCTCCGAGTCGATGATCGAAACCCGCGGCGCGATGTGACCGGTTGCGATTGACCAGGATCCGCTGTTGTCGTAGAGGAACTTGGCGAACTCGAGTCCGGCACGGTACTCGACAGGGTCATCGCCCTTCTGACGCGGCAGCACCCACATGTGCGACGAAGCCCACGCGGCAGGTGCGTCGTAGAGCGTCGGCAGGTCGGTGACCGTGTAACCGAAGTCGGTGGTCGCTGCGTACTCGTTGATCGCCCACACGCCGTTCAGCAGAATCGCGGACTGGCCGTTCTTCCACTCGTCGATGGATCCTGCGTAGTCGGCGTCGGTGTGCATGTAGCCGGCGTCGAGCAGCTCGTTGATGAGCTCGAGAGCCTTAGCTGCGGCCTCGGTGTCAACCTCGGCGCTGCCGTCAGCCGAGATGACGTCGCTGCCCTGCTGGCGAACCAGCGAGTAGAAGAAGCGCCATGCCATGTCGTCATTGGCGAAACCAGACGAGAACAGCATCAGGCCGGTCTTGTCCTTGACATCCTTGCCCATCTGCAGCAGCTCGTCCGGGGTGGTCGGCAGCACGGGACGGCCGTCCTCGCCGATGTAGCCTGCGGCGGCGAGCACGTCGGTGTTCACGTGCATCACGAGTGCGTGTGCGTCGAACGGAACCGCGTAGGTCGATCCGTCCCACATCACGGACTTCTGCGCCTGCTCGGTCGCGTCGGTCATGTCGATGCCGATCGACTCGGGATCGAACGCCAGCAGCTGGTCGCGCGTGGCGTAGTCGGACATCGAATAGTCGTGCAGGTTCGCGATGTTGGCGGGCTCGCCACCCGCAATGGATGCGTTGAACGCGTCGTAGTACGAGTTCCAGTCGGTCCCGCCGAGGCGCTCGATGGTGATGCCGTACTCGTTCTCGGCGTTGAACTTGTTGGTGAGGATCTGAATGGCCTCGCACTCGGTGGTCGCCTTCGCGGGGTCGGTGACGCCCTGCGTGGTCTCCTCGCAGTCACCGAACATGCGCGACATGGTGATCGTGGTGCCGTCGAGCTGCTCTGCCGTGACTGCTGCGATCTGCTCGTTCAGGTCGCCGCTGTCAGCGGATCCGGAGCCACCATCGGCTCCAGTGCCGCACGCCGTGAGCAACAGGGCCGCTGCCGTCAGCGACGCTGCTGCAGCGACAATCTTGGTCTTCTGCATGGTTTTCCTCTCATGGGGTGGACGTTGTTGTCCGTGGCTGCCGGGCAGCAGCCGATCGGCCATCGATGGCCGGAGTATGGATGGTCACTTACTGCCCGAGGTCATCGAGATGCCTCGGATCAGGTGCTTCTGGAAGAAGATGAACACGAGCAGCAACGGCAGCGAACCGATCAGCCCGCGAGCCATGAGGCTGCCGAGCTCAGTCGCCTGGGCGAAGTTTCCCTGCAGC
Source organism: Microbacterium zouquanmingi (assembly GCF_052266675.1). Taxonomy (NCBI): domain Bacteria; kingdom Bacillati; phylum Actinomycetota; class Actinomycetes; order Micrococcales; family Microbacteriaceae; genus Microbacterium; species Microbacterium zouquanmingi. The sequence goes on along the minus strand of NZ_JBQPRA010000002.1, from coordinate 664,005 downwards.
GATGCAAGGCCCGTGGTGATGGTGAACATCTCCGGGTTCGTTGCAGAGACCAGTGGCCAGAGGTAGTCGTTCCAGGTCTGCACGAAGGTGAAGATCGACAGCGCGATCATCGAAGGCCGAGCCAGCGGCAGCATGACCGAGAAGAAGGTCCGCCAGGGGCCCGCGCCGTCGATGCGCGCCGCTTCTTCCACTTCTGCCGGAACCTGCGAGAAGAACTGTGTCATCAGGAAGACGCCGAGCGGGGCGGCGATACGCGGCAGGATCAGCGCGGCGTAGGTGTTGTGCATCTCCACGTCGGCCACCATCGTGAACAGGGGGATGAACATCGCTTCTTTGGGGATCATGAGGCCTGCGAGAACGCTGGCGTACACGATCGTCTTGCCGCGGAACGTGAAGCGCGCGAATGCGTAGCCCGCCATCGCGCACAGCAGAACCGTGAGCAGCGTGGTGAAGATCGTCACGATCGCGCTGTTGAGGAACCAGCGGCTGGTGAGACCGACGCTGAAGACGCCGAGCAGGTTCTCCAGTGTGAAGCCCTGCGGGATGAGAGTCTGGGTCTCTTTGGTCAGTGCCTGGTTGTCGCTCAGCGAGAGCGACAACATCCAGAGCATCGGGATCAGCCAGACGAGGGCTGCGACGATCATGGCCACGTGGTACCAGGCGGTGACGACACCGCTGCGTTTGATGCGAACCGGTCGACGCGCAGCATTCCGGGCGGTCGTGGTCATCGCCTGCGTGCTCATTTGCTGTCGTCCTTGCCGAGGGTGCGCATTTGGATGAGGGAGACGACGAGCATCACTGCGAAGAGGAACAGTGACATCGCCGAGCCGTAGCCGAGCTCGAAGTCGCGGAATCCGGTCTCATAGATGTGCTGGATCAGCACGAGGGTCGAGGTGCCTGGTCCACCGCCGGTCATGATGTTGACCTGGCCGAAGACCTGGAACGATGCGATCACCTGCATGACCATGACCAGCAGCAGCACGTGCTTGAGTCCGGGAAGAGTGATGCTCGTGAACTTGCGCCACGCGCCGGCGCCGTCAAGCGATGCCGCCTCGTACAGCGCGGGGTCGACGTCCTGGAGGCCTGCGGCGAACAGCACGAGGTTGAAGCCGACCGTCCACCAGATGGTGGTGGCGATCACGGCGAGCATTGCGACGTTCGGGTTGGCGAGCCAGGGAATCGGATCGATGCCGAGCGGTTCGAGCAGGGCAGCGAGCAGCCCCTGGTTCGGCGAGAGGAAGTAGGTCCACACCAGCGTCACGACCGACACGGGCAGGATATACGGCAGGAAGAAGACCATCTGGTAGATGCGCGTGCCCCGGCGGTTCCCCTGCAGGGCGAGAGCCATCACCAGGCCGAGACCGGCGATCAGCGGTGTCGAGATCGCCGTGAACAGCAGCGTGTTCTGCAGCGCGGTCCAGAAGTCAGGATCGAACCAGAACCCGCCCTCGGCCGGGTGGAAGCCGAGTGCGACGACGAGAGCCAGGATGCCGGCGACGCCGAGGCCGATGCCGAGAGTGAGCCGGCGGCGCAGCAGCGGCTTGATGAGCAGAGCGAGCGCGGCGACGACCAGGATCACGCGCGGCAGCGCGAGGTGGCTCATCGACCACGTGATGTCGTGGCCCCACAGCATCCGCTCGAAGTTGTCGATGCCGATGAAGTCGCGGGTGGCGCCGAGCAGGTCCCAGTCGTGGAAGCTCATCCAGACGGCCTGCACGACCGGGTAGATCACGAAGATCAGGTACAGGAGCAGGAACGGGGCTGTGAACGCGATGCCGTACTTCAGGCCGCTGCCGCTGCGCTGCGAGGCTCGGCGCATGCGACTACGTCCGGTGGTCGACTGACTCGACATCCATATCTCCCTTTTGCCACGTTGCAAACCAGCAATGCATATATTTTTGCCACGTTGCATATCTGGTGTCAAATGCGTCTGCGAGGATGGGATCGAATTGTGATCGATCAAGGAGGACGAATGAGCGCGAGTATCACTGACGTGGCGAAGCTCGCGGGTGTCTCTCCGCGCACGGTCTCCAATGTCGTGAACGACTTCGTCCATGTTCGCGACACCACCCGCCAGCGCGTGCTCGCCGCTATCGAAGAGCTGGGATACCGTCCGAACATCTCGGCCCGCCGCCTGCGTCAGGGACGCACGCGGATCCTCGGATTCGCAGTGCCCGAGCTCTCGCAGCCCTACTTCGCCGAGCTCAGCGAACTGGTCGAGATCGCTGCGCAGAAGCGCGGATACACCGTCATCGCCACGCAGACCGGCGGCATCCGCGAGAACGAGGTGCGCGCCCTCCGCGACCTCGGTTCGCACATCGTAGACGGGCTCGTCTTCTCACCGATGTCGATGGAGAAGGAAGAGCTCTACCGCACTCCCCCGAATGTGCCCACCGTGCTCATCGGCGAGCAGATCTCCAGCTCGCGCTACACGAACATCGCCATCGACAACGTCGCAGCGACCGCGGACATCACCCGACACCTGCTCGAGCGCGGCCATCGGCGCATCGCCACGCTCGGCGCATATCACTCCGACGTCTACCGCAGCTCGCGCCTCCGGCTCAGCGGCTACCGCCAGGCACTCGACGATGCAGGTGTGCCCTTCGACCCTGACCTCGTGCTGTACACCGACCGTTTCGGAAGGCAGGCGGGGCTGGAAGGCATCATGCAGGCGTGGCAGGACGGCACTCGCTTCGACGCTCTCGTCTGCTTCACCGACCTCCTCGCCTTCGGTGCGATCCGAGCCTTCGCCAACCTCGGTGTGCGCATACCCGACGACGTCGCGATCGCTTCGATCGATGACGTGCAGGAGGCGGAGTTCTCCGTTCCCTCGCTGACGACGATCGCACCGGACAAGCAGGCGATCGCTGATCAGGCCGTCGATTCGCTGCTCGCGCTGCTCGATGACAACGACCTGGAGCCGACGAACATCGACATCGGGTACGAGCTGATCGTGCGCGAGAGTTCCGGACCGAACTGATCCCCCGAACGTCCGACGCCGGTGGCAGGATGGGCGCATGCCCGAGATGCCTGAGGTGCAGGGACTCGTCGACTTCCTCGGAGAGCGCGTGGTCGGGCACGCGATCACACGCACCAGCGTCGGCGAGATCGCGGCCCTGAAGACCTACGATCCGCCGAACACCGCCCTGCACGGCGCGACGATCACTGCGGCGAGCAGACAGGGCAAATTCATCGTCCTCTCCTGCGGAGATGAGCTGCATCTGGTCTTCCACCTCGCCAAGGCGGGCTGGCTGCGCTGGTACGAGCTGCTGCCGACCACGCTGATCAAGCCGGGCAAGTCCCCGATCGCGCTGCGCGTCGCACTCGATGACGACAGCGGCTTCGATCTCACCGAGGCGGGCACGAAGAAGTCGCTGGCCGTCTACGTCGTGCGCGACCCTCAGGACGTCCCAGGGATCGCGCGACTGGGTCCGGAACCGCTCGGCGCCGATTTCACCCGCGACGCGTTCGCCGCTCTTCTCGAGGGCAAACGGATGCAGATCAAGGGGCTGCTGCGCGACCAGAGCGTCATCGCCGGCATCGGAAACGCCTACAGCGATGAGATCCTGCACGCCGCGAAGATGTCGCCGTATGCGATCAGCGGCAAGCTCGATCCCGCCGAGGTCAACCAACTCTACGACGCGATGCAGAGCACGCTGAAGGATGCCGTGTCGACAGCATCCGGTAAACCGCCGGCCGACCTCAAAGACGCCAAGCGTTCCGGGTTCCGTGTGCACGCACGCCGAGGCGAAGCGTGTCCGGTCTGCGGCGACACCGTCCGCAGCGTGTTCTTCGCCGACCGCTCACTGGAGTACTGCCCGACATGCCAGACCGACGGCAAGATCCTCGCCGACCGGCGACTGTCCCGCCTGCTCAAATGACCTCGTGCAACGCGGAATGAATCCCGGGCTTGCGCGTTGACTACACTGAGCATCAACGTGCTCCGGGGTCGGTGAGAATCCGAACCGGCGGTGACAGTCCGCGAGCGCTTCGGATTCCGAAGTGCCGATCCGGTGAAATTCCGGGACCGACGGTGATGCGAGAGAGATCTCGCTAGTCCGGAAGGGAGGCAGCACGATGCGCGCAAGCGCGACTTCTGTCATCCCCGGAGCCAGACCGAAGGACGACGGATGGCAGTGACCGGGGCAGAGCGCCACGCGATGACGCGCGCGATCGAACTCGCCGCCCGCGGCCCTCGCGGTGTCAATCCGCAGGTCGGCGCAGTGATCCTCTCCCCCACAGGCGACGTCATCGCCGAGGGCTGGCATCGTGGCGCCGGCACCCCGCACGCTGAGGTCGACGCGCTCTCGAAGCTCGAAGACGGTGCCGCCCGCGGGGCGACAGCGGTCGTCACTCTCGAGCCCTGCAACCACACCGGACGCACGGGGCCCTGCGCGCTCGCGCTGATCGACGCCGGCATCGCCCGCGTGATCTACGCCGAGAGCGACCCCGGTGACGCATCGAGCGGAGGCGCCGAGCGGCTGCGTGCCGCCGGCGTCGAAGTGCAGTCCGGAGAGCAGACCGATGCCGTCGACACCCTGATCTCCGACTGGCTGACCGCGCATCGACTGGGCCGCCCGCACATCACGGTGAAGTGGGCGCAGAGTCTGGACGGTCGTGCCGCCGCCTCAGACGGCACCAGCCAGTGGATCACCGGCTCCGATGCGCGGGCCGACGTGCACCGCCGCAGGTCCGCTGCGGATGCGATCATCGTCGGCACGGGCACCGTGCTCGCAGACGACCCCGCGCTCACTGCCCGCGACGGAGATGCCCTGTACGACGATCAGCCGATCCCCGTCGTGATCGGGTCGCGCAAGACACCGGCGGATGCCGCGCTGCGCCGTCATCCGCACGAACCGCTGTTCTACGACACGCGCGATCTGCACGCCGTCGTCGCCGATCTTCATGCCCGCGGCATCCAGAGCGTCTTCATCGAGGGCGGTCCGACTCTTGCCAGCTCGTTCATCGCCGCGGGTCTCGCCGACCGCATCCTCGCCTATATCGCCCCCGTGCTCCTCGGCGGCGATCGCCTGGCTCTCACCGATATCGGCGTCCCGACCATCGCCGCTGCGCGGCGCCTTGCCGTCGACGAGTGGAAGCCGCTCGGCGCGGACCTGCTCGTGATCGCCCACGTCATCGACGACGACCCCCAGGGAGGAACCCACTGATGTTCACCGGAATCATTGAAGAGATCGGCGAGATCACCGCTATCGTGCCGTCCGGCGACGGCTGGCGTCTGACGGTGCGCGCGGCGAAGGCCGCACACGATGCCGTGCACGGCGAGTCGATCGCTGTCTCGGGTGTCTGCCTGACCGTGGTCGATTCTTCACCCGACACCTTCACCGTCGACGTCATGAAGCAGACGCTCGACGTCTCGGCGTTGGCGACGGCATCTGTGGGAACGGCAGTCAACATCGAGAAGGCGATGCCGGTCGGTGCCCGCCTCGGCGGACACATCGTGCAGGGGCATGTGGACGGCACCGGCGTCGTCATCGATGTGCGTCCCGGCGATCAGTGGAGCGTGCTGCGCGTCTCCCTCCCCGCGGAGCTCGCACCACTCGTCGTCGACAAGGGGTCGATCTCGATCGATGGCACCTCCCTCACCGTCAGCGCGGTGAGTGAGGCGATCCCTGAGCCTGTCGAGGGGGCGGCCAGGCGCGACTGGCTCGAAGTCTCCCTCATTCCCGAGACCCTTGTCGCCACCACTCTCGGGCGCCTGGTCATCGGCGACCGCGTCAACCTCGAAACAGATATCCTCGCCCGTCATGTCGAGCGCCTTCTGGCGTTCCGGGCCGCTGCGGAAGGAGGCTCGCGATGAGCCTGTCCACCATCGAAGAAGCCCTCGAGTCGCTGAAGGCAGGTCGCCCTGTCATCGTCGCCGACGATGAGGATCGCGAGAACGAGGGCGACATCATCCTGTCGGCCGAGCTCGCCACACCCGAATGGGTCGCGTGGACAGTGCGCTGGTCATCCGGCTTCATCTGCGCCCCGATGCCGTCTGATCTCGCCGATCATCTAAACCTCCCTCCGATGGTCGAGGCCAACGAGGACGCCCGCTCCACCGCCTACACCGTGAGCGTGGATGCGGCCGAGGGCGTCACGACCGGCATCAGTGCCTCCGACCGCGCACACACTCTGAATGTTCTCGCGAACCCGGAGTCCACGGCGACGAGCGTCATCCGTCCCGGCCATGTTCTGCCGCTGCGCGCTGTCGATGGTGGCGTGCGCGAGCGCAGCGGCCACACCGAGGCAGCCGTCGACCTCATGAAGCTCGCGGGCCTGCACCCCGTCGGCGCGATCGCCGAGGTCGTCGCCGAGGACGGCAGCATGATGCGTCTGCCCGGGCTCCAGGAGCTCGGCAGGAGCAACAGCATCCCCGTCATCACGATCGAGCAGCTCATCGCGCACCTGAACGTGATCGACCCGCTCTCCGAGCCGATCACCCCCTCGCGCAGTGGTCGCCGCCGCGTGAGCCTGCGAGCGGATGCCACGGTGCCGACCGACCACGGCACGTTCCGCTTCCTGGCGTACAAGGATCGCGTCACCGGAACCGACCACATCGCGGTCGTCTCGGGGGAGCTCGGCGAGACCGCGCTCGTGCGTGTGCACTCGGAGTGCCTGACCGGAGAAGCCTTCGGTTCCCTGAAGTGCGAGTGCGGGCCGCAACTGGATGCCGCACTCGACGCGATCGAGCAGGACGGCGGCGTCGTCATCTACATGCGCGGCCACGAAGGACGCGGCATCGGCCTGATCAACAAGCTGCGCGCCTACAGCCTGCAGGAGGACGGGCTCGACACCGTCGACGCGAACCTCGCCCTCGGCCTCCCCGCCGACGCGCGCGAATACGCGGCAGCCGCCGGCATCCTGAGCGACCTGGGGGTGTCGAAGGTGCGCCTGATGACCAACAACACCGACAAGGTCAGCAAGCTTCGCGAGCTCGGCCTCGATGTCATCGAGCAGGTGCCTCTGATCGTCGGCGTCGGACCGAACAACCACCAGTACCTCGAGACCAAGCGCGATCGCATGGGCCACATCATCGGCGAGGACGAACTCGCCGCGGCCCTCGCCGAAGGAAAGGACAACGCATGAGCGGCGTCGGAGCCCCCTCCCCTACTGAGAAGATCGACGGCACAGGTCTGCGCGTCGTCGTCATCGCCGGCACCTGGCATGATGTCATCACGAACGGGCTGATCGCCGGCGCAGAGCGCGTGCTCACAGCATCCGGAGCGTCTTTCGACACCGTGCGCGTGCCCGGGTCCTTCGAACTCGCCATCGCCGCGCAGGCGGCGTTCGCCGGTGGGGCGGATGCTGTGGTCACACTGGGCGTCATCATCCGAGGCGGCACTCCTCACTTCGAGTACGTATCGGCGGCGACCACCGACGGACTCACGCGCGTCGCCCTGGATGCCGGAAAGCCGGTCGGATTCGGCGTACTCACTCTCGACGATGAACGGCAGGGTCTGGACCGGGCAGGCCTGGAAGGGTCGAAGGAAGACAAGGGCGCTGAGGCCGCGGATGCCGCGCTGCGCACAGCGCTTGTCGTCAAGGCGCTGCGCGGCTGAGGGTCGCCTGTGTGGCGGGAGGATGCGCGGAGGGCTAGCCTGTGGGCATGGAGACCCTGCGCCACATCGTTCTTTTCATCCACCTCATCGGCTTCGCCACGCTCTTCGGATCGTGGGCCGTGCAGGCGTTCGGTGGCAAGCGCCAGTTCACGAGCCTGATGAACACAGGCATGGCGATCGCCGCTGTCGCCGGTTTGATCCTCGCAGCCCCGTGGGGTCTGCCCGAGGGCTTCGAGATGAACTACGCCAAGATCGGCACCAAGCTTGTGATCCTGCTCATCATCGGTGCACTCCTCGGCATCGGCCTCGGCAAGCAGCGCAAGAACCAGAGTGTCGCACCGGCCCTGTTCTGGCTCGTCGGCGTCCTGACGCTCGTCAACGCCGGTATCGCTGTTCTCTGGTGACTCCGCGAGGTGTCACGACGCGAGCGCCTTCGTGATGCCCTCCGTCGGCGATGAGGCAACAGATCGTCGACGGCTCCGACGATGCTCATCAGCCCGCCCGGCCGCGGTTCGACGCTGAAGTCGATCAGCGCCTGCGCCAGCTCCGTGCTCATGCGTCCACGGACGAGCACTTCGAAGACCTGCGCGGTGTCCTGTTCGCGATCGGGATGTTCCTCGCCGGCGCTGCGCTGGGGCTGCTCGCCTCACAGCTCGGCAACGTCAACATGTCGAGTGTGACCGAGAAGGACACCAGTGAGGTCGGCGGACTCCAGGGCGTATTCCAGAACCTCGGCTCCTCGCTCGGCACCGCGCTGATCGGGTCGATCCTGATCGGCGCGCTGTCGACTTCCTTCGCCGCGGGGTGACGGCGAGCAATCTGCCGAGCGACGTGCGCGAGACCGTGATCGATGCTCTTCTCACGCGGAATACCCACCGAGCTCGCGATCCGACGACGAACGAGATCGTCGGAGAGCCAGTGATCGACGAGCTCTCCGAAGGCGTAAAATCCCGAGGTGCTTGTCTCTCGAGCATCCGAACGTCAGGAGTACCTTGAGCGCCCCCGTCAAACCCGCCAACCCGCGCTCGCGCGTCATCACCGCGAGCCTGGTCGGAACCACCATCGAGTTCTACGACTTCTACGCGTACGCGACGGCTGCGGTCCTCGTGTTCCCGATTCTGTTCTTCCCGAGTGACAACGAGACGGCCTCTCTCCTGGCCTCTTTCGCCGTCTTCGGTGCGGCCATGGTCGCGCGCCCGATCGGTGCGATGGTGTTCGGTCACTTCGGCGACAAGTACGGACGCAAGGCGACGCTGGTGGCATCCCTGCTCACGATGGGAATCGCGACCGTGCTCATCGGTCTGCTCCCGACGTTCCAGCAGATCAACTGGCTCGCACCCCTGCTGCTGCTGGTTCTGCGTCTCGCCCAGGGCTTCGCACTCGGCGGAGAGTGGTCGGGCGCGGCCCTCGTCGCCACCGAGAATGCGCCGAAGGGCAAGCGCGCCTGGTACGGGTCCTTCCCGCAGCTGGGTGCGCCGATCGGCTTCATCATCGCCAACTTCATCTTCCTCGCGATCAACTGGCTGCTGCCGCACGCCGAGGATCCGGCGCTGAAGTCCGAGGCGTTCCTCTCCTGGGGGTGGCGCATCCCGTTCCTGTTCTCGGCCGTCATGGTGATCATCGGCCTGTGGGTGCGTCTGAAGCTCGTCGAGTCCGACACCTTCAAGAAGGCCGAGGAGAAGGGCACCATCCGCAAGATGCCGCTCGTGACGGTGTTCCAGCACCATTGGAAGCAGCTCATCCTCGGCACGTTCATCATGCTGGCGACGTACGTGCTGTTCTACCTGATGACGAACTTCACCCTCACGTACGGCGTCGCGCTGACGGATGCTGAGGTGCCAGGTCTCGGGTTCGGATACACCGACTTCGTGCTGATGCAGATCGTCGGCGTCGTCTTCTTCGGAATCTTCACGCTGCTCTCCGGCCCGATCGCCGATGCCATCGGCCGCCGGAAGCTGCTGTTGTGGGTGACCGGGGCGATCATCGTGTTCGGCCTCACGTTCAACGTCTTCCTGATGCCGACGGCTGACCCGAAGTTCACCGGCGCACTCGTGCAGGCGTTCCTCGTCCTCGGCTTCATGCTCATGGGAACGACGTTCGGACCGATGGGCGCACTGCTGCCCGAGCTGTTCCCGACCAATGTGCGCTACTCAGGATCTGCGATCTCGTACAACGTCTCGTCGATCCTCGGCGCCGCTGTCGCGCCGTTCATCGCCGTCGCGCTGTGGGCTGCGGCCGACGGTTCACCGTGGCTGGTCGGCATCTATCTCGCGGCGATGGGTGTGCTGACCTTCATCGCGCTGATCTTCACGCCCGAGACGAAGGATCACGACTACGAGTCCGACCTCGGCCTCGCGCAGAGCGCGGAGCTGTGAACCCGGAGCCGTAAGCGCAGTCAGTAGCGGGCGAACACTTTCTGCTGCGCACCGTCGAGCACCATCTGGCCGCCGTAGGGCACGATCCACTGCGGCCGGGTGTGCCCGAACGGCACACCGACGCACACGACAGCATCCGGGTTGTAGCGGGCGATCGTCTCGATCACCACGTCGCGCTGGGCGGCGCGCAGCGCGTCTGCCTCGGCCGCGGACGGAAGGAACTCGAAGTCGCTGACCGGCGGGCGAGCGACGACGACACCGGCGATAGCCGCGAGGATGCCGCGCTCCCCCAGCCCGCGGAGCCACCGTGCGACCCATCCAGCCGCTGGACGCTCCTCGCTGGTCTCCACGAGCAGGATCGCGCCTTCGAGATCGCCTGCGGCCGGCAGACGGTCCGCGAAGGCGAGCCCGTCGAGTACCTCGAGGCATCCACCCCAGGTGCGGCCTTCCACGCGCTTCGCGGGGCCCGCCCAGGTCCACTGGTCGGTCGGGATCCGGTCGCCGTACTCGGTGAGCGCGCGCGAGTCTTCCCATCGCTTACCCACGTCCTCAGACTCCCCCGGTTCGGTGAGCTCGATCTCGCCGCCGTCGAGAAGGGCTGCGCGCAGGGACCGCAGGTGGATGTCATCGACAGCGGGACCTGGGCCGAGATGCACGGCAGTCGATCCGCCGTAGAACCCCTCGACACCGTGGCGCCAGAGCCAGTTGAGGATGTTCGTATTGTCGCTGTATCCGACGAACGGCTTCGGGTCCGCTATCGCGAACGCGGCATCCAGATGCGGCACGACGAGAATCTGGTCGTCCCCGCCGATCGTGGCGAGAATCGCCCGGATGCTCGGATCGGCGAACGCCGCATTGACATCGGCCGCACGCGCCGCGGGGGTCGCGCCGAGCTCGCTCGTCGTCGGGTACTCGAGCGGGATGAGCCCCGTCAGATCTGTGAGCCGCCGCAGCGCCTGCTCGTGCAGCTCTGGCGCCACGGCGGGAGCGGCGAAGGAGGGAGAGAGGACGGCGACGCGGTCACCGGGAACGAGCTTGGGCGGTGTGAGCATCCGCCCATTGTGGCATCTGCCCGGCGTCCGCCTTGCCCGGCAAGACTCGCGCTCGATGAGGCATCCGCGGAACCGCGTCAACATGGCTTGACGATCGAACCGTGTCAATATATATTGACGATATGACCGCACGCACCGCGCAAGAGCTCGACCCCGACGGCGAGCCGATCGCCGAGCTGCACCGGCTCGCCGGCATCCGCACCGAGATCGCGCGTGCCGAAGAGGCTCAGGTGCACCGCGCCCGCCTGGCCGGATACTCCTGGCAGGCCATCGCCAGCGCCCTCGGAGTGACGAAGCAGGCCGCGCACAGGAAGTACGGTCGTAGGTAACCCCTTTTACTCAGATCGAGGTCTCGCATGTCTCGTACGGCGCCCACCCGCCGACGCGGACGCGGCGCGCAGCAGGACGGCCCGCGCGCCACATTCCGTCAGCTTCTCCCCTTCCTCTTCGAGCACAAGCGCACGCTGATCGTCGTCGCGGTGCTCAGCGTCATCGGCGCCGCCACCTCACTCGTGCAGCCGCTGCTGGTCGGACAGGTGATCAGCGCGGTGCAGACCAATCAGACCCTGGGCATGCTCGTGTGGGCGCTCGTCGGGTTCGTGGTGATCTCCTCCGTCATCTCGGGATACCAGCACTACCTGCTGCAGCGCACGGGAACGGCCGTCGTGCATTCCAGCCGCCGCCAGCTCATCGCCCGCATCCTGCACCTGCCGATCCGCGAGTTCGACGCCCGCCGCACCGGTGACCTCGTCTCGCGCGTCGGCACCGACACGACACTGCTGTACGCCGTGCTCACCCAAGGACTGGCGGATGCCGTCGGCAGCACGGTCCTCTTCGTCGGCGCACTGATCGCGATGCTCATCATCGACCCCATCCTGCTGCTGATCATCGTCGTGGTCGTGGGCGTCTCACTCACCGTCGTCGTGGTCCTCGGCGGACGCATCCGCACGGCATCATCCGCTCAGCAGGTGAAGGTCGGCGAGCTGGCATCTGCCGTCGAACGCGCTGTCGGCTCTATCCGCACCGTTCGGGCCTCGGGCGCGACCGAACGCGAGTCAGAGGCGGTCTCAGGGCTCGCGAAGGATGCGTACGGCATCGGCGTGCGCATCGCCAAGGTCTCGGCGCTCGTGGTGCCGATCTCGGGCGTCGCCCTGCAGCTCTCGCTGCTCGCCGTGCTCGGAGTCGGCGGCTTCCGCGTCGCCGCGGGGGCACTCACCGTGGCATCCCTCATCACATTCGTCATGTTCCTGTTCATGCTGCTCATGCCGCTCGCGACGACCTTCGGCGCGATCACCTCGGTGAACCAGGCGCTCGGAGCGCTCGGTCGCATCCAAGAGGTCTTGGACCTCCCGACCGAGGATCAGGACGACGCAGCGATCGCGGCATCTGTGAGCGACACTTCGACAGGCTCAATGAGCGCGAACGGTGCGGCACCCGCGCTGTCGTTCCATGACGTGCGCTTCCGCTACCCCGACGCCGTCATCGCCGCCCGCGAGGCCGCGACGAAGGAAGCGCGCACGCTTCTGGTCGACGCGCATCTGGAGCGCACAGAAGAGGCGTTGGATGCTGAAGCACCCACCGGCCACGACGTGCTCCGCGGCGTCTCATTCGACGTGCCACGCGGTGCACGAGTCGCGCTGGTCGGACCCAGTGGTGCGGGCAAGAGCACGATCCTGTCTCTCGTAGAGCGCTTCTACGACCCGACCGGTGGTTCCATTCGCCTGGACGGACACGACATCCGCACCTATCCGCGCGCCGAGCTGCGCGCCCGCTTCGGCTACGTCGAGCAGGATGCCCCCACACTCGCCGGAACGCTCGCCGACAACCTGCGTCTTGCCTCGCCCGACGCGACGGATGCCCACTGCGAGCGGGTACTGCGCGCCGTGAACCTCGGCGATGTGCTCGAGCGCGGGCCGCTGGGCCTTCAGACACCGGTGGGAGAAGACGGCGTCATGCTCTCTGGCGGTGAGCGCCAGCGCCTCGCGATCGCCCGCGCACTGCTGACCGAGGCTCCGATCCTGCTGCTCGACGAATCGACTTCGTCCCTTGACGGGGTGAACGAGCAGCGCATGCGCGAGGCCATCGATGCCGTGTCTGCCGACCGCACGCTCGTTGTGATCGCCCACCGGCTGTCGACGGTGGTCGACAGTGATCTGATCGTCGTGCTGCAGGACGGCGAGGTCGTCGGAAGCGGCACGCACACCGAGCTGGTCGAACAGGTTCCGCTGTACCGGGATCTCGCCCGGCATCAGCTGCTGGCGTAAGGCCCTCGACTCGCAGCATCCGGTCGGATCTCACGATTTACGGACTCTGTCCCGATCTGCAGACTGATTCCCCCGAAACGTCAGCAGAACGGGACAGGCCCGGATGATCGGGCGCGTGCGCCCGGCTATCTCGCGGCAGCAGGATGGCGGGACCACTCAGCCATGGGTCATCCCAGTCATCCCGCCGCCGCGGGTCTCAGTGAGACTGCAGATGCAGCCTCAAGCTTGTGCGAGGCGGTAGCGCAGCGAGGCGAGCTCGGTGCGCAGGGCCGCCGGAAGTGTGTCACCGAAGGTGTCGTAGAACGCCTCGGTCGAGTCGGCTTCGGCCGCCCAGGCCACCGGATCCACCTCGAAGAGCTCCTCGAGATCCTTCTCCGGCACATCCACGCCGTCGAGGTTGAGGTCCTCCGGACGGGGCAGGCGACCGATCGGGCTGTCAATTGCGGTGACCTCGCCGCTGATACGACGGATGATCCAGTCGATCACGCGGGAGTTGTCGCCGAATCCAGGCCACAGGAAGCGGCCGTCCGAACCGCGACGGAACCAGTTGACCTGGAAGATGCGCGGTGCGCGGTCGAAGCGCAGGGACCGGCCGACCTTCAGCCAATGCGCGAAGTAGTCGCCCATGTTGTAACCGCAGAACGGCAGCATCGCGAAGGGGTCGCGGCGCAGTTCGCCGACGGTTCCCTCAGCTGCGGCCGTGCGCTCCGAGGAGATGGTCGATCCGAGGAAGACGCCGTGCGTCCAGTCCGTGGCCTCGACGACGAGCGGTACGTTGCTCGCGCGGCGACCGCCGAACAGGATGACGTCGAGCGGGACTGCCTCTTCCCAGTCATCCGAGATCTGCGGACACTGCGCGGCAGCGACCGTGAAACGCGAGTTCGGGTGCGCAGCAGGGCGACCGGAGTCAGGCGTCCAGTCATTGCCCTCCCAATCGATGAGGTTCGCCGGCGGAGCGTCGGTCAGACCCTCCCACCAGACGTCGCCATCGGGGCGAAGCGCGACGTTCGTGAAGATCGTGTTGCCCCAGAGCGTCTCGATGGCGGTGACGTTGGTCGACTCGCCCGTGCCCGGTGCGACGCCGAAGAAACCGGCCTCGGGGTTGATGGCCCACATACGGCCGTCTTCACCCGGGCGGATCCAGGCGATGTCGTCGCCGAGAGTCTCGACCTTCCAGCCGGGGATGGTCGGGCGCAGCATCGCCAGGTTCGTCTTGCCGCATGCCGAGGGGAAGGCGGCAGCCACGTGGTAGGCCTTGCCCGCGGGATCGATGACGCGGATCAGGAGCATGTGCTCGGCGAGCCAGCCCTCGTCGCGGGCGATGACCGACGCGATCCGCAGCGCGAAGCACTTCTTGGCGAGGATGGCGTTTCCGCCGTAGCCAGAGCCGTAGGAGTAGACCTCGAGAGTGTCGGGGAAGTGCACGATGTACTTCTCGTCGCTGCACGGCCACTCGACGTCGTTCTCACCAGGAGCGAGCGGTGCGCCGACCGAGTGAACGGTCTTGACCCACGGCTTGCCCTCGGCGATCTGACGGGTGACCGCGTCTCCAACGCGGGTCATGATGCCGATGGATGCCACGGCGTAGGCGCTGTCAGTGATCTGGACGCCGATATGCGAGAGCGGACCGCCGATGGCACCCATCGAGAACGGCACGACGTACATCGTGCGGCCGCGCATGGAACCCTCGAAGATCTCGTCCATCTTCTTGTGCATCTCGGTGGGCTCAGCCCAGTTGTTCGTGGGGCCGGCGTCCTTCTCCTTCGCGGAAGCGATGAAGGTGCGCGCCTCTGTGCGAGCGACATCGCTCGGGTGAGAGCGGGCGAGGTACGACCCTGGGCGCCACTCGGGATTGAGCTTGATGATCTTGCCCTCATCGACGAGCCCGCGCAGAATCGCGTCGTTCTCGGCGGCGGAGCCGTCGACCCAGTGCACGGCGTCGGGCTGAGTGAGTTCGGCGATCTCGTCCACCCAGACCTGAAGCTCGGCCATGGCAGGCGTGTCATAGGTCGGAGCCGCTCCCAGGGTTCGCACTGCGGTAACCGCCGGAACGCGAGGGGTGAAGGTCTCAGCCATAGCCATGTCTACTCCTTGGTGATCGAAGAGATCGGTGTATGCATCCATTCTGCGCAACCTAAACGGGCACTTTCGGACGTTTCTGCTCTAAAGAAATGCGTTTCTTTCGCTATGATCAAGGAATGAGCAGCTCCGGCATCCATCTCACGACTCTCGGGCACCGCATCCGTCACCACCGCGTGGCTCAGGGCTTCACCCTCGACGAACTCGGCGCCCGGGTCGGCGTCGCAGGCTCACAGCTGAGCCTCATCGAGAACGGCAAGCGCGAACCCAAGCTCTCACTGCTGCAGGCCATCGCGCAGGCGACCGGCACCGAAGTCTCAGACCTCATCTCCGACGAACCGCCGAACCGGCGCGCGGCACTGGAGATCGAATTGGAGAAGGCGCAGGCAAGCCCGGTCTTCCGCCAGCTCGGCATCGACCCCGTGCGTGTGTCGAAGGGCATGCCAGACGAGACCATCGAGTCGGTCCTCGGCCTGCACCGTGAGCTGCAGCGCCGTGAGCGCGAGGCTATTGCGACTCCTGAAGAGGCCAGGCGCGCGAACACCGAGCTGCGTCTGCGCATGCGCGCGCAGAACAACTACATCAGCGATATCGAGAAGCTGGCAGAGAAGCAGCTCAAATCTGCCGGGCACGTCAGCGGCGCACTCACCCACCGCACCGTGATCATCATGGCCGAGAAGCTCGGCTTCGAGCTGATCTACGTGAACGATCTGCCGAAATCCACACGCTCGGTCACGGACCTCGAGAACAGCCGGATCTACTTGCCACCGGCATCCATTCCAGGTGGTCACGGCCTCCGCTCAATGTCGCTCCAGGCGATGGCGCACCGCCTTCTCGGCCACAAGCCGCCGACCGACTACGCCGACTTCCTGCAGCAGCGTCTCGAGATCAACTACTTCGCAGCGGCGTGCCTCATCCCTGAGACTGCTGGTGTCGCTTTCCTGCAGCAGGCGAAGAAGGACCGCAACCTCGCCGTCGAGGACTTCCGCGACGCATTCGGTGTCACGCACGAGGCCGCCGGGATGCGCATGACCAACCTCATGACCGAGCACCTCGGCATGAAGCTGCACTTCCTGCGCGTCGACCAGGCCGGTGCGATCACCCGCGTGTACGAGAACGACGACCTGCCACTGCCGATGGACGTGACCGGTGCAGTGGAGGGGCAGCCTGTGTGCCGCAAGTTCCAGGCGCGGGCTGCTTTCACGCAGCAGAACCGCACGACCGAGCGCCACCAGTACACGGACACTCCGTCGGGGACCTTCTGGTGCGCGACCCAGACCGGATCGGGCAGCGACGGCGAGTACTCGGTCACCGTGGGCGTGCCGTTCGACGACGCACGCTGGTGGCGCGGAAGGGAGACCGCCGATCGCGCCGTATCGACGTGCCCGGATGAGGCATGCTGCCGCCTGCCCTCCCCTGAGCTCGCCGGACACTGGGCGGGGCGCTCCTGGCCGAGCGCGCGCGTGCACACCCACATGTTCTCGCCGCTCCCCCGAGGCGCGTTCCCCGGTGTAGACGCCAGCGAGGTCTACTCGTTCCTCGACCGCCACGCGGCCGAGTAGGCCACTACCCGCTTGCGGCCCCGCACGGGCTGGATTTCGTCGCTCGAAAGCACTCCGCAGCGACGAAATCCATCTCGCGAGGCGGGGAAACGGTGAAAAGCCAGCATCAGCCGGTGATGAATGCGGCGTAGCGACCGAGCGCTGCCGCGACCTCCGCATCCGGCGCAACGCCGGTGGTGAGCAGTTCGGGCACAGGGTCGTCGGCGAGCCGGCCGACAGCGGTCGAATGCCGCCAGGTGCCGACAACGACGCCCTCAGCGAGGATGATCGGGCGCACCATGCCGTTCTTTCCCGGTCCGATGGCGGCGAGGTGTTCGGGTGGACAGGCGACCGTACGGTCCCGATACGAGATGTAGTACTCCTCGAAAGGGCCGAGGGCGAAGACGGATGCCGCGCGCGTCCGTAGCCGCGGACGCGTGCGCGCCAGGAACACGCCGTCGTCGATCTCATGGATGCGGTCATCGGGAACGGATGCCGCGGCCCGCGCCACCCCGAGCGTGACACCTGCCCACCAGGCAAAGTCCTCGGCAGTCGCAGGCCCGTGCCCGATGATGTAGCGAGCGAACATCTCGGCGGCAGGATCAGCGGGCGCGCCTGAGGTCTCGATGTGCTCCTCCGCGAGGACGAACAGCTGCTCGCGCGAGGCGCCGCCCTGGCGCGGCACGACGGGCCCCTGACAGATGATGCCGCGCAGGGCGAGGTTCTGGATCGAGTGCAGCCCGCGCTGACCTGTCGGGTCGATGCCCGCGGTCTCGAGCACGGTGAACAGCTCGGTCCGGGTCATCGCGTTGCCACCGCGCAGGGCGCGGGTCACCACGCGTTCGACCATGGCGAGCTCGTCGGCGCCGAGCCCCAGTTCCCGATAGCGCGGCGCGGCCATCCGCAGCTGGCGCGCGCCGGTCACACTCAGCACCCACGCCAGATCTTGGGCGGGGATGATGTGCAGCGTGCCGCGCTGCGTCCAGGCGCGGATGAGCGCGCCGCGGTTGAACAGTGCGTCCACCGCCCGCAGAGTCGACGCGCCAGTGGTCCGTGCGGCGAGCGCCCAGCGGCCCGCCCAGAATTCCTGCGCCTGCACGGCGAGCATGTGGTGCGCTGCATCCGCGACCGACCGTGCCGGTGCGATCAGCCGATGCGAGCGCAGGCGCTCCGCGCGCAGCATCCGGGGTTCCATCCCCCCATCCTGCCGGGTGCGAGCACTCCCGCACAGGGAACTACGCGCGGCGCGGGCGAGACCGTCAGACCTCCAGAGTCACCTCGCGGCGCGTCGGCAGCACGATCGGGTGCGAGCCCGCCATCACTTCGAGCACACGGATCACCTGGCACGAGTAGCCGTACTCGTTGTCGTACCAGACGTACAGCACGACATCACGGTCGTTCGCGATGGTTGCGAGCCCATCGACGATGCCGGCGCGATGAGAGCCGACGAAGTCCGTCGAGACCACTTCGGGCGACTCGACGTAATCGATCTGCTGGCGCAGCTTCGAGTGCAGTGAGACGCGGCGCAGGTAGTCGTTGAGCTGGTCCTTCTGCGCCGGGCGCTCCAGCGTCAGGTGGAGCACGGCGAGCGAGACATCAGGGGTGGGAACGCGAATCGCCGACCCGGTGAGCTTTCCCTCGAGCTCTGGCAGCGCCCGCGCCACAGCCTTCGCCGCGCCCGTTTCGGTGATGACCATGTTCAGCACTGCGGAGCGTCCGCGCCGGTCACCGGTGTGGAAGTTGTCGATGAGGTTCTGGTCATTCGTGAACGAGTGCACTGTCTCGACGTGTCCGCGCACGATGCCGTACGCCTCGTCTATGGCCTTCAGAACCGGCGTGATCGCGTTGGTCGTGCAGGATGCTGCCGACACGACGCGGTCGCCGTCCTCGATGGTCGCATCGTTGATTCCGTGCACGATGTTCTTCAGGCTCCCCTTGCCGGGGGCAGTCAGCAGAACTCGTGCTGCCCCCTTCGCCTCGAGGTGACGAGCAAGGCCCTCTTCATCGCGCCAGCGCCCGGTGTTGTCGACGATGATCGCGTGGCGAATACCGTAGCCGGTGTAGTCGATGGATGCCGGATCGTTCGAGTAGATCACCTGAATGCGCGTGCCGTTGGCGATGATCTGCTCGGCCTCTTCATCGACCGTCACGGAGCCTGCGAAGCGGCCGTGCACAGAGTCCCGCATCAGCAGCGAAGCGCGCTTGACGAGGTCGTTCTCCGAGCCGCGTCGCACGACGATCGCGCGCAGACGCAGTCCGCTGCCGCCGCTGTTGTGGGCGATGAGAATGCGGGCGAGCAGCCGTCCGATGCGGCCGAAGCCGTAGAGCACGACGTCGGTGGGATCTGCGGGCGTCGCGCCCATCGCCGGTGCGAGCACCTCGCGGAGGTACTCGTCCAGCGGTGCATCGGTCCGTCCCTCGACAAGACGTGCGACGTCGATCGAGGATGCTCCCGGGGCCAGTTCACGCAGACCTTCGAGCACCGCGAGGGTCTCTTCGAGTGCGAGCTCTTCATGCCCGAGCTGCGCCACGCGCTCGTGCAGTTCGATGATTCCCGTTGTCGACAGTCCGAGCAGCCGGTGCCCGTGCAACGAGGTCACGACCTCCCGATCACGGCGAAGTTCACCGACGAGGGGAACCATCTGTTCTGCGAGTTCTTCCTTGGCTTTCCAGTCATCACTGTGTGCCGCGAAGTCGTTCATCTGCGTCCTTGCATGTCTGAGCGCACCGAAGATCGTCCGGCGCGCAGGTTGCCGGGTAAAGCTTCGGGGGATGCCTCCAGGATACTGCGAAGCGCGAGGCCGTGATGCACCCCGGCTAGCCTGGATGCATGACCACCACTCTCTTTGCCCGTGCCGCGCTCCTGGACATGGATGGCACGCTCGTCGACTCGACGGCGGTTGTCGAGCGCCTGTGGTGGGAATGGGCAGCTCCCCACGGCCTCGACCAGGACACAGTGCTCCAGACCGTCCACGGCCGCCAGGGCTGGCAGAGCATGTCGATGCTGCTTCCCGACCGTGACCATGCGATCAATCTCGAAGAGAACCAGCAGATGCTCGCCCGCGAGAGCGCCGAGACCGACGGTGTCATCGAGATCCCCGGGGCCGCAGCGCTTCTGAGCGCGCTGCAGCGCGTGCCCCACGCGATCGTCACCTCAGCCGACATCGCGCTCATGAACGCCAGGATGAGTGCTGCAGGATTACAGATCCCCGCACTCGCGATCACAGCGGAGCGCGTCTCGAACAGCAAGCCCCACCCAGAGGGCTTCCTGCTCGCCGCATCCACTCTCGGCATCGCCGCTGCCGACTGCGTCGTCTTCGAAGACTCCGGCGCGGGCATTCGCGCAGGGATCGACGCCGGCATGACAGTCATCGGCGTCGGACCGCACGCACCGTCATTCGGTCCGGCGCATCACGTCGATGACCTCACGCAGATCGAGCTCGCCCCGAGCGATGGCGGGTTCGAGATTCGGATCAGCTGAGAAGTCGCCGTCAGGCGAGCTCGGCGATCGCCTCGCGCAGGATGCCGTCGGCGTCCGCCAGCGCAGCCTTCGCGCGCTCCGCATCGGCACCGGTCACCAGCATGAGTACGGCGAGCTTCACCGAGCCATCCGCCGCGCGCAGCGCGGTCGATGATTCATCGATCTCGGCCCCCGAGAGCTGCGCGACAGTGCGAACCGATCGCGCGTGCAGCTTCTCGTTCGTCGCGATGAGATCAACCATCACGCCGCGATAGGTCTTGCCGAGCTTGATCATCGACAGCGTGGTCAGCATGTTGACGACGAGCTTCTGCGCGGTGCCCGATTTCAGCCGCGTCGAACCCGAGATGTACTCGGGACCGGTGACGACCTCGATCGCGATCTCAGCCGCTGCGCCGATCTCGGAATGCGCGTTCGACGAGATCGCCACTGTGAGCGCGCCGACGCTGCGTGCGTACTCGAGCCCGCCGGTGACGTAGGGCGTGCGCCCGGATGCCGAGATGCCCACGACCGTGTCGCGATCGGTGAGTTCGAGTTCGCGCAGCGCCTGCGGCGCAGCATCCGCATCGTCTTCGGCATTCTCGACGGCGTTGCGGATCGCCCTCTCGCCACCCGCGATCAGACCGACGACCATCGAGGGATCAGTCCCGAACGTCGGCGGACACTCACTCGCGTCGAGCACGCCGATGCGTCCGGCGGTTCCTGCGCCGATGTAGATGAGGCGACCACCGCGGCGGAAGCGTGCGGTGATGCCATCGACGGCCAGCGCGATGACGTCTGCGCGCTCCGCGACAGCGGCGGGCACGCGCCGGTCCTCTTGATTCATCTGATACACGAGCTCGACGGTGCCCTGCAGGTCGAGGTCGCCGCGCTCGGTCGTCACCGCCTCGGTGCTGAGCGTCGAGAGCACCTCGAGGAGCTCGGTCAGACGGGAGGAATCCGCTTCGGGGACAGTCTTATCGGGCACGGTGCACAAACCTTTCGTGGGGCATGTCGCTGCGGCGCACGAGAAGTGCGGCGCCATCTAGTGCGTCTCCGGCAGCTGGGGTGAGCGTGCGGCCGGAAATCGTCAGGGAGTTCTCGAGTTCGCTTCTGAACCAGGCGTGATCGGTCAGCCCGCCGTGGATCACGACGGCAGGGTCGGCGGATGCTGCGGTGGCGGATGCGGCGAGCAGCCGCACTGCCTCTCGAACGATCGCCTCGGCGACGGAGTCTCCGGCTTCCGCGGCATCCAGCACGAGCGGGGCGACGGTGGCGAGCTGCCTTGCGACGGGGATCTCACCGGCGAGCCAGGCGACGGCATCCGCGTGTGGTGCGATGTGCGCCTGCACGGCGACAGTGAGCACTGTCTGGTCTGCGAGCCCCGCGCGAGCACGCAGCGTCGCCCGAACGCCTTCACGGCCGATCCATGAGCCGCCGCCGAAGTCGCCGAGGTCGGGTCCCCAGCCATCGACCAGTCGCACACCTTCGGCATCGACGCCGAGGGCAGCGGCACCTGTGCCAGCGATCAGCAGCGTTCCCGGGTCTCCTTGCAGCGCCCCGACATGCGCGGTGACGACATCGGAGGCGACTGCCGCTGTGGCACCGGTAGCCCGCGCCAGCGCCCGTGCGAGTTCGAGCGCCGCGGATGATGCCGACCAGGCTCCGGCAGCTCCCACCCCGATCGCCTCTACCGCGCCCGCCTGTTCGAGAAGCGGAAGGATCGCGGCGAGCGCCGTGTCGACGCCATCGCTGGTGGCGAGCCCAGGGGAACCGGCATCGGCGAATGTCTCTCGCTCAGAGCCGCGAAGAACAGCGACTCGGCAACGAGACTTCCCAAGGTCGATGGCGGCGATCGTGAGCGGTATCGGCATCTCTCAACTCTCAGCTCAGCAGGCAGGACGGGAACAGTGAAAAGAGTCTACATGGAGCGTATGCTTGATGAAAAGAATTTACTCTTCGTTGAGGTTCCCGACGAGACATACTGTAATCCCACCCAGAAGGAGCGCGGATGAGCATCCAGTCCACGATCGAGGCCGCGGCGTCGACACTTCCGCCTTCACTTGCACGTATTGCGGCCGTGGTGCGGGAGACCCCCTCCACAGTGATCGATCTGACGATCAACGAACTCGCCGAGAAGTGCGATACGTCAGTGGCGTCCGTCGTGCGATTCTGCCGCGCGATCGGATTCAGTGGCTATGCTCCTCTGCGCATGGCGCTGGCCACAGAGCTCGGCAAGGAGTCCGCCCAGTTCCCCACGCGGGGAGCCCTCGGCTCAGAGATCTCCGACAGCGACACGCTCCCTGACGCAGTATCCAAACTCGCCACCCTCGAACTGCTCGCCATCGAAGAGACCGTCGGCAGCCTCGACTTCGGCGTGCTGGACGAGGCGATCACTGCGATTGATCAAGCGGAGCGCATCCTGCTCTTCGGGATCGGCGCCAGCCATTTCATCGCGGGCGACCTCGCCCACAAGCTGCTGCGCGTGGGGCGCAACGCTCACGCCATCACAGACCCGCACGAAGCCATCGCGGCGACCGCGCTGAAGAGCGGGCCGACCGTCGCGATCGGGTTCTCACACTCGGGGGCCACCGCCGAGACCGTGCGCTTCTTGCGCGCAGCGGGGCAGAGCGGTGCCACGACGATCGCGGTGACGTCGTCGAAGGAGACGCCGCTGGCTCGCGTCGCGGACCACGCGCTGTACACCGTCGTGCGCGAATCGACGTTCCGCGCTGGCGCGATGGTGAGCCGCATCGCGCAGCTCGCCCTGGTCGACTGCCTGTTCATCGGCGTCGCCAAGCGTCGCTACGCAGAGACGATGGACGCCCTCCAGCGCACGCGCGACGCAACACTCGCGCTGCGCGACTGACCGAGCAGCGCACCCTCGCCGAGGGCCGACCTCGTCAGAGCCGTACGACCTCTTCGTCTGCTGACGCGGTTTCTGCGGTCGCCCGCAGGAACACGATGATCCAGCTGAAGATGAGGATCGCGGCGATCAGCTCGACGGCGGTGAGGTTGTAGTAGCCCGTCGCGAAGAAGATCACCACGAGCACGATCACCGCAACATAGATGTATCCGAGTGCGACGAACACCTTAGAGACCGACGGCACCAGCCACGGCAGCGCGAGGACCACGAGGCCGAACGACACCACCATGCCGGTGGCCACGGTGTTGTGCACGAGGAAGAACTTGTCGACCGGGAAGATCCCCACGCACGTGAGGAAGATGCCCATGAGGATGAGACCGATGCGCACGACGTGGCGCCGGCGGATGGCCTTCTGGTCATCGACGGGCAGCTCCGAGGTCGCATAGCGCGCGATGATCGTCACGATGACGCCGGCGACGATCACGGTTCCGTTGAAGACCCACGACGAGGCATTGCTGGCCATGCCCAGTGCGGAGAGGTTGTCCTGCCACCAGTGCGCATCAGTGGCCGTGAGCATGCTGGCGAACGCGCCCACGACCAGGAAGATCGCCAGCACGAGCGAGAGTGTCATCGGCGTCAGCGATGCCGAGCTCAGGAAGCAGATGTACGCGGTCAGCGCAAAAGCGACGGCGACCAGGATCGCTCCGGGAAAGTCGAAGACCGGAGCGCCTGTGAAGCTGAGCTCGAGCAGCGACGCGACGCCCCACCACCCCAGGAATGCTGTCGATGCGTAGGCGAGCGCGATCGCTGCGATGTCGTACCAGCGCAGGCGATCATCGTGCATCTTCAGCCCGTCCGCACGGGTCTTCATGCCGATCTCGCGCGCCACGACGTATCTGCCCAGCAGCACGGACAGAACCGCGACCACTGCCCCGCCGATTGCGGCGTACGTACCGATCGAGCCCTCTCCCGTGATGGCGAGTTCGCGCCCCCAGAAGATGATGATCGCGATGAGGAAACCGAGCGCGAAGAACACCGCGCCGACGAGCAGAGCCGCACTCTCGAGAGTGATCACGCCCCTGCGCGAAGCGTGCTGCACCCGCTGCAGGAGTGATGAGGTTGAGGTTGTCATAGTCAGGCCGTCCCGGTGAGTCAAGGTACTTCCCAGCGTAGTGGGGGCCGCATGCTCAGCAGTGGTTTGGCGAACGACAGTAGAATCGAGTCGTCCGGCCGAGCCGGTGCTCGAAAAAAGGGCACGACGCCGACGTCGCAGCGATGCGATGCGCGAGACACATACGGAATCCTTCACCGATACCGTCTCGAAAGGCTTGCCATGCCCTCGGTTTCCGCACACGTCGCTCTCACCCTCGCTCAACACATCGATGCCGTCTTCGGCGTGATGGGCAACGGCAACGCCTACTTTCTCGATGCCTTGGAACGCGAGACCACGGCGGGATTCACCGCGGTGCGTCATGAGCAGGGCGCGGTCGTCGCGGCCGATGCCCACTATCGCGCCTCCGGCCGTGTCGCCTCGGGGACGGCGACCTACGGTGCAGGCTTCACGAACACGCTGACGGCCCTCGCGGAGGCGGTGCAGGCGCGCGTTCCGCTCGTTCTCGTCGTCGGCGATGAGCCGACCTCTGGCCCTCGCCCATGGGATGTGGATCAGATCGCACTGGCTTCGGCCGTCGGCGCCCGCACTTACACCGTCGGACATGCGGATGCCGCGGCGACAACCGTCATCGCCATCGAGCACGCACTCACCTACCGCGTGCCGGTCGTGCTCGCGATTCCCTACGACGTCGCCTCACGAGAAGCAGGGCCGGTCCCTGACGTTCCTTCCCCCCGCGTGCCTTCCGCCCCTGAACCAGAAGGCGAGTTCGCCGAAGGGATGCTGGATGAGATCGCTGCTGCGCTGCGCGATGCGAAGCGGCCGTTCCTGCTCGCGGGACGCGGCGCGTGGCTCTCCGGAGCAGGCGAGGCACTGGGGGCTCTGGCTGACGCGACCGGTGCGCTGACAGCATCCACCGCTCTCGGGCGAGGCGTGTTCCCCGCTGCAGAATTCGATCTGGGCGTCACCGGCGGATTCGGGGCAGACGGAGCGATGTCGCTGGTTCACGATGCCGACGTCGTGGTCGTCTTCGGTGCCTCGCTGAATCAGTTCACGATGCGCTTCGGCGAGCTGTTCGCCCCGGGAACCCGGGTGTTCCAAGTGGATGTCGCACCGGCCGCAACGCACGCCCACGTGGGCGGCTTCGTTCGAGGCGATGCCCGAGTGGTCGCGGAGGCCCTCGTCGCCCGGCTCAGTCGTACGAGCTTCTCCGGGCTGCCGTGGCGGGAGACAGTCGATGTGGCGGCGGCGCGCGCGTATGACGCCGGCGATGAACTCGCCCAGGACGGCCGCATCGACCCCCGCTCGGCTGCCCGTCGCATCGCCGAACTTCTGCCCGAGGACCGCATCGTCGTCTCGGACGGCGGACACTTCATCGGCTGGGCCAACATGTACTGGCCCGTCGCGGCCCCCGATCGCATGATGATGGTCGGCACCGCTTTCCAGGCGATCGGCCAGGGATGGCCGAGTGTCGTCGGCGCAGCGCGCGCGCGGCCTGAATCGACCATCGTCCTGACCACCGGAGACGGCGGCGGCCTGATGGCGATCGCCGATCTGGAGTCAGCCGTGCGCGCAGCGGGTGGACGTGGCTGCGCGGTGGTGTGGAACGATGCCGCGTACGGCGCCGAGGTTCACCTGTATGGACGAAAGGGTCTCGCCGAGGAGCCGATGCTGATTCCCGAGGTCGATTTCGCGGCATTCGCTGCCGCAGTCGGCGCCGAGGGGGTCGCCGTACGCACTCTCGATGATCTCGATCGTCTTGCGAGCTGGGTTGCGCAGCCGGCGGCCGAGCGCCCATTCCTGCTGCTCGACCTGCGCATCTCCCCCACGGTCATCGCGCCGTACCAGCAAGAGGTCATCCGCGTGAACTCCTGACGAGCCGTCTCTCACTCGAACCGTTCGATGCCCTCCAATCGGATCTGGTCGAGATCGAGTCGCGCAGAGATCTGATGCACGATGAGATCGTCTACGGTTCCCGCACGGCGGAGGCGACGAAGCACCTCGCGCTTGTGCTCGAGCATCGCGAGCTTCAGCCGCGACAGCTCGTCGTTCTTCAGCAGCGGCGAGCGCTGCTCGAGGTCGACATCCGACGAGGTGGCGACCATCTGCAGAACTCTCCCGGATGCCGCGACGGGAGCACTGCTCAGCTCCACCGAGCCATCGGCCAGCGGATCCGGTTCGTCCAGCATCTCTTCCATCGCCCCCACCTCGGCATTGACCAGGGCACGCTCCCTCGCCATCGCCCTGGCATTCGCGAGCTCGAGCATCTCGTAGCCGTCGCGTCGCACTCGATCTCGCACCTCTTCGCTGATCCCGTGCTCAGCGGCGAGCGCGTCCAGCGCCGCCATCGCCGAGCCCGAGATCGCACGCTCAGCGAGTTCGGACTCTTCGTCCTCGGCGTGATCGACCGGATACCGCGCCCAGCGGGCCACTATCGGCAGAAGAGGGCCCTGCACGAGAAGACTGAGCAGGATCACTCCTGCGGTGACGAAGATGATGTCGTCGCGGCCGTCGAGTCGGGCGCCGCTCTCGGTTGCGAGCGGAACCGAAAGCGCGATCGCGAGTGAGACCGCACCCCTCATCCCTGCCACGGTGCTCACGATCTGCATCCGCGTGCGCAGGCCGAGCGGGTGCACCGCCCCTCCCCCCATGCGCTGGAACGGCACCGCGAGCATCTGGAACAGGAAACGCACGACCAGAAGCGCCACCCATACGGCGACGGTGGCAATGGTCAACCAGCCGATCATTCGCAGCGAGGTCTGGTGCACGACCCATTGCACCTCCAGCCCGATCAGCACGAAGAGCGCCCCGTTGAGCAGGAAGACCCCGAACGGCCAGACCGCTTCTGCCTGTCGCCGGGAAGCAGCGGTGGTGACTCGCGGGCTGAGATACGCCGCGATGAGTCCGGCGACGACGACGGCGAGAACACCCGATGCATGAATCATCTCAGCGATCATGAACGCGGTGAACGGAACCAGCAGCATCGTCACATTGGTCGCGATCGTCGTGTGCACTCGACGCAGCAGCAGCCAGGCTGCAGCGGCGACCGCGATTCCGACTGCGATCCCGCCGAGGTACGACACAAGCACCGTCCAGGTGACGATCAGTGGAGTCACCTGGCCACCGACGGCGATAGACACGGCGATCGCGTACAGCACCAGCGCGGTGCCGTCATTCGTGAGGCTCTCCGCCTTCAACTTCATGAAAGCGCGCCGAGGCAGCAGTCTGCCAAGAGCCGCGACAGCCGTCGCATCCGGCGGCGCGACCGCGGCACCCAGGATGAGTGCGATCTCCCATGGCATTCCGAACATCACCGCCACTCCCGCTACCGCGAATGCGGAGGCGACCACGAGCAGAGTGCTCATCGGCAGGATGTATCGGAAGTCACGCCTGATCGACCGCAACGAGGTCGTCAGGCTCTCCCAGAACAGCATCACCGGAAGGAACAGCAGCAGCACCGTCTCCGGCGGCAGCTGCACCTCGCGCAGCGGCGGGACGAACCCCAGAAGCAGGCCGAACATGACGAGCACGAGTGGCAGCGCCAGGCGAAGACGCGGCGCGAGCAGCGTTCCCACCAGAATCGTCAGCCCCAGCAGGACCGTGATCTCGAGACCTTCCATGCGCATCGCCCTTCTGCCGTCGCGGGCGGACACGCAACGTGCGAAGAAGCACAGCGCCCGTCAAGGAAAAGGTATTCCTTGACGGTGCATCATAAAAGCCCCATCACTGTGCTCACGAGGCACTGTGCTCACGAGGCGCTGCCGTCAGGCTGCGCTGTAGTCGGGCAGCTGCTGCAGCGTCCACGTGTTGCCATCGGGATCGTCGAACGTCACGAACCTCCCCCATGCCTGCTCATCAACACCGTCAGCCTCGACGCCGACGTCGCGCAACTGCGCGAGGGCGGCATCTGCATCGGCAACGACGACCTGGATCGTGTTCTGCTGCCCGGGCTCGAGGCTGGTCCCGAGGTTCGTGCCGAACGCGATCGAGCATGCTGATCCGGGAGGCGTCATCTGCACGAACCGCAGCCCCTCAGCCGGGGTGTGATCGTGATCGGCGTTGAAACCGATCTTCACGTAGAAGTCCTTCGAGCGATCGACGTCGGTCACCGGCACGAAGATGAGTTCGATCTTCCAGTCCATCATCTGCTCCTCCTGGCGGGCATCGGCGCCCGGCCATCCACCACGCTACGCGCGACCACGGACATTCGTCCTGGATACTGATCAGATGACATCGCAGCGAGCGGCCGATCGAATGCAGATGATCCTCGACTCTCTGTGTCTCGGACAGAACGACGCACGGGTGAGTCAGCTGGTCGATGCGTTCGGAGGCGAACCCGTCGAGGTTCATGAGTACCGCTTCGGTGAACCACAGGTGTTCTCGCGGCACTTGTGTTTCGAGTCCGGCGGGGAGATCGTGCTTCACGACGATGCCGTCATCGCCGTGATCCTGCATGTGACCGCAACACCGTTCGCTCCACGTGGGCTCGACGTGGCGGAATGGATCGATGGTGTCGACAACGACGCGACGTTCCACGATTTCAAGACCGTCTTCGGCTCGTCATGGCACTTCGCCGACGGTGACCGCTGTTTCACACTCGATTCCGGGTTCGTGCTCCCTGAGTTCAAGAAGTACGGCGGCTCTGCAGCCGGCGATCTGCGGCGCGTGCTCTTCATCGTTGATGATCCGAAAGCCGATTGTCGCCCGGCAGACGAAGACTGCTCGGTGTGCCGCGATCTGATTCGCCGAACGTCCGACGGATCCTTCGACGTGGATGAAACGGTCGACGCTCTCATCGCGGCCGTCGACGCCGGGAGCCTCAAAGAAAAAGGCAGATGCGTGCCCCTCGCCGATCTTCGACCTTTGCATGTCTCGGCGTTGATGGCGCTGGTTGAGAGTCAGGCCACCTGCACCGCATGCCACCGGGTCGCATGCATCACGCTTCACCGCGATTCTGCCCCGACCTTCGGCCACTATCCCGTCGATGCCGCGATGCGACGTCCGCTCGAGGCGATTCCTCCTATCGAGCGATGGGCTGACGATGCCCGAATCGCTGCGGCCCGCGACGCAATGCGATACGTCGATCATGAACCGGCATCCTGGTTCCTCGTCGAGCGACCCGACGGGCTGTATCTCGACGTCAGGTACGCGATCAACACGATGGTCGACGACAGTGCTCTGATCCTTTTGGATGAGTCAGAGCAGCAGCAGTATCGCGAACGCGGTCACGGCTACATCACCGAGCTCGCCAGGCGTATCGAAAGAAGCGGTCCTTATGAAGAGACGTCTCCCTTCTACTCGAGGGACCTCTACCGCCGACCGGGCGGCCGACAGAAGTACGCTGCCGAGGTGAGCGCGGCGATCGCCAACCACACCTGGCTCGCGCAGATGAAGCAGTCAGCGGCGAAGCCCTGAGCTGCGGGCTCTTCAGCGAGCTGTCGTCAGATCCAGCCCTTGTCCTGCGCGATCCGCACCGCCTGGGCGCGGTTCGAAGCGCCGACCTTGCCGATCGCCGCGGACAGGTTGTTGCGCACCGTACCCGGTGAGAGGAACACTTCGGATGCGATCGCCGCGGCGCTGCGTCCGTCAGCTGCCAGTCGCAGCACCTGCTGCTCGCGTTCGCTGAGGGGGTTCGCGCCCTCGAACAGGCTGGCTTCGGCCAGCGCCGGATCGACGACGCGCAACCCTGCGTGCACCCGGCGCACAGCGTCGACGAGCTGCTCCACCGGAGCATCCTTCACGACGAATCCGCTCGCACCAGCCTCCAGAGCGGACCGCAGATAGCCGGGGCGCGCGAACGTCGTGACGATCAGCACCCGGGTATCGGGGCTCGCATCGCGCACGGCGCGCGTAGCGACGATGCCATCCATCCCCGGCATCTGAATATCCATCAGGCAGACGTCGGGATTCGTCTCGGAGACGACACGAACGGCTTCTTCACCATCGGAGGCAATGCCCACGACGCGGAGATCGGACTCGAGCTCCAGCAGGGCTGCAAGCGCACCGCGCAGCATCGCCTGGTCATCGGCGACCACGATCGTGATCTGCTCTGAATCTGTCACCAGGTCACCTCCACTTTCGTTCCCTGGTCGTCGGCCGGTGCAACACGAAACATTGCTCCGCTGGTCGTAGCGCGCTCGCGCATCCCGCGCACACCGTTGCCCTCGTTGCCGCTGTTTCCGCGCCCATCGTCGATCACCGCGAATTTCCCCGGCGCGATGCGCACAGTGACGCTCTTCGCATCCGCGTGCCGCAGAACGTTGGTCGTCGCCTCACGCAGAATCCAGCTCGCCGTCAGCGACTGCACCGGGGAGAGCACTGCGGGATCCCCCTCCACATGCAGCACCACGTCGGCCGACCTCAGCGCATCACGACAGGACTCGAGCTGGCTGCCGAGCGCCGCACTGCGGACCCCCGCGACCGTAGCGCGCACCCCGGCGATCGCCTCGGCGGTGAGGGACTCGATGTCCGCGAGCTCTGCCTTCGCGCGCCCAGGGTCGCTGTCGATGAGCTTGCGCACCAGCTGCGCCTTCAGCTTCACGACGGTCAGCGAGTGCCCGACGAGATCGTGCACATCACGAGCGACCGCTTCTCGCGCCTCGCTCGTGGTGAGCTCGCGATCCAGAGTGTCGGCTTCCGATGACCGAATGATCAAGGTCGTGGACACCGTATTGACCACCCCCAGCATGAGCACGATCGCGAGGATCGCGAGGTAGGTGAGCCACCCGGGCAACAGGAACACCGTCGCTGCCGTGATGACCACTCCCGAAGCGAGAGTGATCCAATGCGCGGGCCTGGTGAGTCCGTATGACGCGAACGACATGATGAAAGGAATGAAGCTCAGCGCGTTGCCGCCCACACTCGGGATCGTCAACACGCCGCAGACGATCAGCGCAGCGAACGCGCACCACTGAATGGGCTTGGGCGGACTCATGAGCCCGCCTCCGCTGCCGCTCATGCCGTTGATGAACCCCGCGACATAGATCACCACGAAGGCTGCCAGTGCGATCCAACCGGTGATGACCCAGCCGCGCGCCGCCGGAGAGTTCACGAGGGCGATGACCGGGTAGACGAGGAACACCAGCCAGATCACAGCCATCAGCCAGCCGTAGCGCTCCCACGGCGAGCGCTGGCCTCGGCGGGTGGTTCCATCCGTCATGTCTCGACCCTATCGGCGCGAGTACGAGCGCTTGATGCCTGCCATCACGAGGGCGGTGAACAGCGCGAGCCACACCACGATGTTCAGCACGACCATCCACAGCGGATCGACCTGTCCGGTAGTAAGGGTTCCGTCCGTGAGCGGCCAGCGGCTCAGTGCGACGTAGCCGTAGAGAGGGGTGAACCGCGCAATGTCGAGCATGACGCCATCGAGCGGCATGAACACGTTGCCGAAGAAAGCGAAGAAGGTCATCGAGATCGATGCCAGCGCCGCAGCCGTATCGGAGTTGAAGAACAGCCCGACACCGAGCCCGTACAAGCCGTAGACCAGGCCGAGGCTCAGCATGATCCCGGCAGACGCCCACCATCGCCAGGCATCGGATGCCTCCGCACCCGTGGCGAATCCGACGGCGAAGACCAGCAGCACCGCGAGAGCCGCGAAAGCGAGCGAGGTGAGGAGCTTGGTCACCGCGTATCCGGTCGTTCCAAGCGGAGTCATGGCGAGCTGACGCCCCCAGCCCTGCTTGGATTCCGTCGCTGCCAACGAGGACAGCGAACTCATCGCGACCGCGCAGCCGTAGGCCGCCATCGACACCATCACGTAGAACTTGACGTTGCCGTGTCCTGCGGTGATGTCGCCGTAGCCCATGCTCGCTCCGAAGAGCAGATACATCGCCACCGGCATCCCGAGCGTGAACGCGAGCGTGTACGGGTTTCTGACCTGACGCATCGCTTCGACGCGCAACATTGTGGGTGAGATCGACATGGCCATGATCAGTCCTCCGTGAGGGCGGTGAAAGCGGTTTCGAGGGTGGGCGCTGCGATCTCCAGATCGTGTGCCCCGGCGTTCAGAAGAGCGGATGCCGCGGCATCCGAATCTGTCGCCCGCAAGCTGACTCGATCACCGTCGACGCGCACGTCGACGATGCCGTCTGTCGCTTGCAGTTCGCGCACCAGAGCATCCGCACCTTCGGCGGGAAGGTTTGCTGCGAGGGTGCGTCCGCCGAGGTTCGCGCGCAACTGCGCGGTGGGCGCATCGGCGACGATCGCGCCCCGGCGCATGACGACCGTGCGGCGAGCGAACTGCTCGGCCTCTTCGAGGTAGTGCGTGGCGAAGAGAATCGTGCGGCCTGCATCCGCATCGGCGCGCATGACGTCCCAGAAGTGCCGGCGGGCGTTGACGTCCATTCCCGCGGTCGGTTCGTCGAGCACGAGGATGTCGGGGTCGGCGACCAGCGCCAACGCGAACTTCACCCGCTGCTGCTCACCACCGGAGCACTTGGCGACGCGACGGCGTGCGATCTCGGTCAGATCGGTGCGCGCGAGCACGTCCGGAACACGTGAGAGAGCGTCGGAGCCGTGCAGTGATGCGATCACCTCGACGGTCTCGCGAACAGTGAGGTCCGACAGCAGTCCGCCGGTCTGCAGCACGCCGGCGATCACGCCGGACTTGGCTGCCTTGCCCGGCTTCTCGCCGAAGATCGTCACACTCCCGCTGCTCGGCTCTGCGAGGCCAAGCAGCATGTCGAGAGTGCTCGTCTTGCCGGCACCATTGGGCCCGAGAAGAGCGACGATCTCGCCGCGGCGGATGCTGAGGCTCACGCCGTCGACGGCCTTCACCGCACGCTCGCCCACGCCGAACCGCTTCTGCAGGTTCTCGATCGCGATGGCTGTGTCGGCTGCCGCGACTGCGGGTGTCCTCGGAGTCAGAGTTGCCTGTGAAGTGCTCATGCATCCAGCTTGGCGCAGCCGCTGCACAGGTTCCGGAGGCCGCTGTCACCTCGTCGGCATGACACGTGTCATGCCGTGGTCGGGGTCAGGCTCGCAGGAAGACGCCGTCCAGGAACGACGTGAGCTCGTCCGCCGCATCCAGCGGCAGCACCGCGGCGACGTACTGATCCGGGCGCACGACGACGACCACGCCGTCTCGGCTCAGCTCGCGCTCAGCGAAGATGTCCGCGTCCGTCCACGCGTTGGGAGCTGCGGTATAGACCTTCTCCCAGTCCGTCAGTCCCAGCGGACCGGACTTCGGCAGGAACAGCTCCGGCGCTGACAGGATCTCGATGTCCTCGTACTTCTCCTGGTAGATCACCTTCACATCGAAGACAGCATCCGCGTCAGCATCCGCCGGCGTGAATCCGGCGAGAATGGGCGCGGCATCTGCCGCCCACTTCTCCAGCTGTTCGTGCGAGGCGTCCGAGAACGCGTACACGCGCCAGCGCCCGTCGGCCTTCGCGTGGTGCCCGAGGTGCGCGACGTTGCCATCGCAGACCCGCACCACCTCGACCGACTTGAAGCGCCTCCCGAGCGGGAAGCCCACGGCGAGATCCTGGTGCTCAGAGCCGCCCGTGATCGCCGAGGGCTCGTAGTGCGTCATGAATCCAGAGGGGAACTCTGCGGTCGCGAGGTAGTAGTTCGACAGCTCCTGCGGGTCGGAGATCTCCTCGGGCTTGCGCGCCATGAGGGTCGACCATTCCCGGTCGAAGTCGATGAGCTGCTGCGCGACCGGCTGCCGCTCTGCGGAGAAAGTGCGCAGCAGGCTCTCCGGCGAGATTCCGGTGAGCACGGAGCCCAGCTTCCAACCGAGGTTGAAGCCGTCCTGCATCGAGACGTTCATGCCCTGGCCGGCCTTGGCGCTGTGGGTGTGGCAGGCATCTCCGGTGAGGAAGACGCGCGGTGCGCGGTCAGAAGTTCCAGCCACGTCATCGAATCCATCCGTGACGCGGTGTCCGACTTCGTAGACACTCGACCAAGCGATCTCTTTCACGTCCAGGGTGTACGGATGCAGGATCTCGTTCGCCTTCCTGATGATCGCTTCGATCGGCGTCTGGCGCACGCGATGGTTGTCGTCTGCGGCGACCTCGCCCAGATCGACGTAGACACGACTGAGGTAGCCGCCCTCGCGCGGAATATGCAGGATGTTCCCCGCCGCCGCGTTGATGGCGGCCTTGGTGCGCCAGTCCGGGAAGTCCGTGTTCGCCAGGATGTCCATGACGCCCCAGGCGTGCGCCGAGAACTCACCGATGTGCTGGCGACCGATCGCCTCGCGCACGCCACTGCGAGCCCCGTCGCAGCCGACGACGTACTTCGCACGGATCGTGCGCTCCTCGCCGTTGCGCTCCCCCGCGACGTAGCGCACGCGCACCTCAACGGGGTACTCGCCGGTCTCGCCGATGGTGAGCCCGAGGAACTCCACGCCGAAGTCCGGCACAATGCGCCCAGGACCGTCGGCAGCAGCCTCGGCGAAGTAGTCGAGCACGCGCGCCTGGTTCACGATGAGGTGCGGGAACTCGCTGATCTTGAATCCGTAGTCCTCAGTGCGAGTCGTGCGGATGATGTTCTCGGGGTTCTCCGGGTCGGGACTCCAGAAGTTCATGTACGCGATGTTGTACGCCTCAGCGATGATCCGCTCGGCGAACCCGAACGCTTGGAAGGTCTCCACGCTGCGCGGTTGAATGCCGTCGGCCTGGCCGAGCGGAAGCCGGCCGTCACGGCGTTCGATGATCCGCGTGGTGATCGTCGGATATTGCGACATCTGTGCGGACAGCAACATCCCCGCGGGCCCAGATCCGACGATCAGAACGTCCATCTCATCGGGAAGGTCAGCCGGGCGATCGATGCCGGTGCCCGCCGCCGCGACGACATGCGGGTCCTTCGAGACGTAACCGTGGTGGTGGAACTGCATTTCTTATGCCCTCGACATTCCGTAGATCGGACTCACTGATTGTTCGTCTTCATGGTCAGGACCCAGCGGAATCCCGCTTCGGTCGCGCAGCAGCAGAGTCGCGATCAACCCGATCAGCGTCATCCCCGCCAGGTACCAGGTGACCATCTCGGTGGAGCCGGTGGCAGCCACGATGGCCGCGGCGATCGTGGGAGCGAATGCGCCACCGACGATGGCACCGATCGCGTACGAGATAGAAACTCCCGAGAACCGAATGGATGCTGGGAACAGCTCTGTGTACAGCGCGGCTTGCGGCCCGTACGTGAACCCGAGGCCGATCGTGAGGATCGCAAGGCCAAGGAACAGAAGCCCGACGCTCCCGGTGTTCACCAGCGGGAAGAGCAGGAACACACCGACCAGCTGGAAGATCCACCCGGAGATGTAGGCGTTGCGGCGACCGATCTTGTCAGAGATCCATCCGGCGAGAAGAGTCGTCAGCAGCCAGGTGACCGCAGAGCCCGTGACCGCCCACAGCACCTCGCCGCGGTCCAGGCCGATCGGGCCCTCGGGGTTGGTCGCGTAGCCCTGGATGTACCCGCCGGTGGTCATGTACCCGACCGCGTTGTTGCCGGCGAAGACGAGGGCTGCGATGATCACGAGGAGCAGGTGCTTGCGGAACAACTGCACGATCGGCATTTTCGCCTTCTCCTTGCGTGCGGCGAGCTCGGCGAACACGGGGCTCTCTTCGACGTTGCGACGCACGTAGTAGCCGATCAGGATCAGCACGACGCTGAGCAGGAAGGGGATGCGCCATCCCCAGGCGAGGAATTGGTCGCCAGGTGCGATGACGGTCATGATCGCCATGACGGCAGAGGCCAGCAGCAGGCCGAGCGGCACGCCGATCTGCGGAGAGGCGCCGAAGATGCCGCGCTTGTGCTTAGGAGCGTGCTCGACGGCCATGAGCACCGCGCCGCCCCACTCGCCGCCTGCAGAGATGCCCTGCAGAATGCGCAGGAAGACGAGCATGATCGGTGCACCGATGCCGATGACCTCAGCGGTCGGCAGAACACCGATCAGCGCAGTGGCCGCACCCATCAGAATGAGCGTCCACATCAGCACGCGCTTGCGGCCGAGCCGGTCTCCGAAGTGTCCTGCCAGAAACGCGCCGAGTGGACGGAACAGGAAGCTGATGCCCACCGTGGCGAATCCGAGGATCACGGTGTTGGTTCCGAGCGCCGAGAAGAACAGCTGTCCGAAGACGAGGCCGACGGCGGTGGCATAGATGAAGAAGTCGTACCACTCGACGGTGGTGCCGACGACAGTCGCGAAGACGACGCGGCGGCGATCTGCGGCACTGGCGATGGTGCCGGTCGGCGTGAAGCCGGGCTGATCAGTCATTGATGCTCCTTGGGGGGACGTCGTTGTCTCGGGGCTGAAGTCATCCTTGCAACCTCGTGATCAGATGATATACGATTTCAAATACATCGCACAAGAGCGATGCACACACCGCAAGGAGGCGCTCACTGTGACGGACTCGATCGGTCGTCCTGGCAAGATCATCGCGATCCACCTCAGCTACACCTCTCGCGCGCAGCAGCGCGGCCGGCGGCCCGCTGCTCCCTCGTACTTCTTCAAGGCCGCAAGCTCGGTCGCGGCATCTGGTGGCACTGTCGAGCGCCCAGCCGGCACCGAGCTGCTCGCCTTCGAGGGCGAGATCGCGCTCGTCATCGGCGACCCCGCCCGACACGTGAGCCTCGAGGATGCGTGGTCGCATGTCGCATCCGTCACCGCGGCCAACGACCTCGGCCTCTACGACCTGCGCGCGAACGACAAGGGCTCGAACGTCCGCTCGAAGGGCGGCGATGGCTACACGCCGCTGGGTCCCGACCTGATCGACGCGCAGTCGATCGATCCGGGCGACATCCGAGTGCGCACCTGGGTCAACGGTGAACTCCGTCAGGACGACAACTCCGCCGGCCTCATCTTCCCTCTCGCGCAGTTCGTCGCAGATCTGTCGCAGCATTTCACGCTCGAGACCGGTGACGTGATCCTCGCCGGCACCCCGGCGGGCTCATCGGTGATCGTCCCCGGCGATGTCGTCGAGGTCGAAGTGGATGCTCCGAACGCACCCGGCTCCCCCACCTCGGGCCGGCTGGTCACCACTGTCACGCAGGGTTCGATTCCGTTCGACAAGACGCTGGGCTCGCTTCCCGCTGTCGATGACACGCAGCGCACGGAGGCGTGGGGATCTGCTGAAGAAGCGGATCTCACCCCCGCCACGCCGAGCGGCCTCTCTGCCGAGCTGCGGGCGAAGCTCGAGAAGGCCCCCACCGCCGGGCTCTCCGCCCAGCTGCGCAAGCGCGGGCACCACCAGTGCTTCATCGATGGCGTCGCCGCCAACATACCTGGAACGAAGATCGTGGGCACCGCGCGCACGCTGCGTTTCATTCCTGCTCGCCAAGACCTCTTCGCAAGCCATGGCGGCGGCTACAACGCGCAAAAACGCCTGTTCGACGCCGTCGGCGAGGGCGAGGTCATCGTCATCGAGGCACGAGGCGATGCCACGACCGGAACGCTCGGCGATATTCTCGCCCTTCGCGCCACCGCGCGCGGTGCGGCTGGAGTGGTCACCGACGGCGGCGTGCGCGACTTCGACGAGGTCGCGCGCATCGGCCTACCGGTGTTCTCGCAAGGCGCCCACCCATCGGTACTCGGACGCAAGCATGTCCCCTGGGAGCTCGACATCACGATCGGCTGCGGTGGAGCCGCTGTTCAGCCCGGCGACGTGATCGTCGGTGATGGTGACGGCGTGATCGTGATTCCCCCGTCCATCGCTGAAGAGATCGTCGATGCGACCCTCGCGCAGGAGGACGAAGACGCCTGGATCGCCACGCAGGTCGAGGCAGGGCACCCGGTCGATGGCCTATTCCCCATGAACGCCGAATGGCGCGCGAAGTACGAAGCGAGCCGTGCATGATCAAACCCCCCAGCAAGTCACAGCGCGCCTACCAGTGGATCAAAGAGCGCATCGCGAGCCAGAGCTACACACCCGGATATCGGCTCGTGCTCGGCAGCATCGCCGGCGAGCTCGACATGAGCGTCGTCCCCGTACGCGAGGCGATCCGCCAGCTCGAAGCCGAAGGTCTCGTGCAGTTCGAGCACAACGTCGGCGCACGCGTCGCCATGGTCGATGATGCGCAGTACCGCCACAGCATGGAGGCGCTCAGCGTGCTCGAGGGCAGTGCGACTGCCCTGTCGGCACCGCACCTCAAGTCCGAAGACCTCGAGCGCGCCCGCGCGATCAACGAGAAGATGACCGAGACCCTCGGTCACTTCAACCCGACTGCGTTCACCCAGTTGAACCAGCAGTTCCACGAGGCCCTCATCGCCTCATGCCCCAACCCGCGCCTGCGTGAGCTCGTCACCCTCGAGATGCAGCGCCTGAACCGTCTGCGCGATTCGACCTTCAGCTTCGTTCCCGGCCGTGCGCATGAATCGGTCCGCGAGCACGAGCAGATCATCGCGCTGATCGAGACCGGGGCGCCGTTCGCCGAGATCGAGGACGCCGCACGCAGACACCACTCGGCCACCCTCGAGGCCTACATTTCGCACGACCGTGCAGCTGCCCAAGAACAGCGCGACGATGCTGTCGCCGCCCCCGTCCATTGATACCGGAGGAATCATGACCGACTCACGCATCCCCGCAGACCTTCCCGATCACATCCAGCACTACATCGACGGAGAGTTCGTCGACTCGCTCGACGGCGACACCTTCGACGTGATCGACCCGGTCACCAACGAGGTCTACATCAAGGCGGCTTCCGGCAAGGTCGCCGATATCGACCGCGCCGTCGCGGCAGCCAAGCGCGCCTTCGATGAGGGTCCATGGCCCAAGATGCTGCCCCGCGAGCGCTCGCGTGTGCTGCACAAGATCGCCGACATCGTCGAGTCCCGCGATCAGCGCCTTGCAGAGCTCGAGAGCTTCGACTCCGGCCTCCCGATCACCCAGGCTCTGGGTCAGGCTCGTCGCGCCGCCGAGAACTTCCGATTCTTCGCCGACCTGATCGTCGCGCAGGCCGATGACACCTTCAAGGTGCCGGGTCGCCAGATCAACTACGTCAACCGCAAGCCGATCGGTGTGGCAGGGCTCATCACGCCGTGGAACACCCCGTTCATGCTCGAGTCGTGGAAGCTCGGCCCTGCGCTTGCGACCGGCAACACGGTCGTGCTGAAGCCGGCCGAGTTCACCCCGCTGTCGGCATCCCTCTGGGCTGGCATCTTCGAGGAGGCCGGCCTCCCCGCCGGAGTCTTCAACCTCGTCAACGGCTTCGGCGAAGAGGGCTTTGCCGGCGACTCGCTGGTGAAGCACCCTGACGTTCCGCTCATCTCGTTCACCGGCGAGAGCCGCACCGGACAGCTGATCTTCGCCAATGCCGCGCCGTTCCTCAAGGGACTGTCGATGGAATTGGGCGGTAAATCGCCCGCTGTCGTGTTCGAAGATGCCGATCTGGACACGGCCATCGACGCGACCATCTTCGGCGTCTTCTCCCTCAACGGCGAGCGCTGCACTGCGGGTTCGCGCATTCTCGTGCAGCGCAGCATCTACGAGGAGTTCGTGACGCGCTACGCGACACAGGCAGGGCGCGTGAAGGTCGGACTCCCGAACGACCCGACCACCGAGGTCGGCGCTCTCGTCCACCCCGAGCACTACGACAAGGTCATGAGCTACATCGAGATCGGCAAGGGCGAGGCGAAGCTCGTCGCCGGCGGCGGGCGCCCGGAAGGGTTCGAGACCGGCAACTTCGTCGCCCCCACCGTTTTCGCCGATGTCTCCCCCGATGCGCGGATCTTCCAGGAGGAGATCTTCGGACCTGTCGTCGCGATCACGCCGTTCGATGACGACGAAGAGGCTCTCGCCCTGGCGAACAACACCAGGTACGGCCTGGCTGCGTATATCTGGACGAATGACCTCAGGCGCGCACACAACTTCGCAGGAAATGTCGAGGCAGGCATGGTCTGGCTGAACTCGAACAACGTGCGGGACCTCCGGACCCCGTTCGGCGGAGTGAAGGCGTCCGGCCTCGGCCACGAAGGCGGATACCGATCGATCGACTTCTACACCGACCAGCAGGCCGTGCACATCAACCTCGGCGAGGTCCACAACCCCGTTTTCGGAA
Organism: Microbacterium zouquanmingi; assembly: GCF_052266675.1. Classification (NCBI taxonomy): domain Bacteria; kingdom Bacillati; phylum Actinomycetota; class Actinomycetes; order Micrococcales; family Microbacteriaceae; genus Microbacterium; species Microbacterium zouquanmingi. The sequence continues at coordinate 623,699 of NZ_JBQPRA010000002.1, read as the reverse complement.
AGCAGTAAGGACGCTGACATGACGAACCGTGAAGACATGACCCTGACCTCCTCGGGCTACTACGTGAGCGCAGAGGCCCCCATCCAGACAGATAACCCGGTCGCGACCCCCAAGACGTCACCGCCAGACATCCTCCGCTGCGCGTACATGGAGCTCGTGGTCACCGATCTCGCAGCCTCCCGCCAGTTCTATGTCGACATCCTCGGCCTTCACGTGACCGCAGAGGACGACGAGGTGATCTACCTGCGCTCGACGGAGGAGTTCATCCACCACAACCTCGTGCTGCGCACGGGCCCGATCGCGGCCGTTGCCGCGTTCTCGTACCGTGTTCGTTCAGCGGAGGACCTCGACCATGCCGTCGAGTTCTACACCGAACTCGGCTGCGACGTCCGCCGCAATGCAGATGGCTTCGTCAAGGGCATCGGCGACTCGGTGCGCGTGGTCGACCCGCTCGGCTTCCCGTACGAGTTCTTCTTCGAGACCACCCACGTCGAACGCCTCTCCTGGCGGTACGACCTGCACACTCCGGGTGAGCTCGTGCGTCTGGACCACTTCAACCAGGTCACCCCTGACGTGCCACGCGCAGTGCGCCACTACCAGGACCTCGGCTTCCGCGTCACGGAGGACATCCAGGACGAAGAAGGCACCGTCTACGCCGCCTGGATGCGCCGCAAGCCCACCGTGCACGACACCGCCGCTACCGGCGGCGATGGCCCGCGGATGCACCACGTCGCGTTCGCCACGCACGAGAAGCACAACATCCTCGCGATCTGCGACAAGCTCGGATCGCTGCGCCGTTCGGATGCCATCGAGCGCGGCCCCGGCCGTCACGGTGTGAGCAACGCGTTCTACCTGTACCTGCGCGACCCTGACGGGCACCGCGTCGAGATCTACACCCAGGACTACTACACGGGCGACCCCGACAACCCGGTCGTCACCTGGGATGTGCATGACAACCAGCGTCGTGACTGGTGGGGCACCCCCGTCGTACCCTCCTGGTACACCGAGGCTTCCCTCGTGCTCGACCTCGACGGCAACCCGCAGCCGGTCATCGCACGTACCGACTCCAGCGAGATGGCGGTCACGATCGGCGCCGATGGCTTCTCGTACACCCGCAAGGACGAGGGCGAAGACTCCATGCCCGAGTACAAGCAGGGCGAGTACAAACTGGGACACCAGTTGTGACGCTGCCTGCCGAGGTGATCGAAGCGATCGCGGACGAGCTCGCCGAGGCCGATCGCACGAAGAGCGTGATCCCGCGGATCACCGCGCGATACCCGGATGCGACGATCGAGGACTCCTATGCCATTCAAGGAATATGGCGGGACAAGAACGTCGCCTCCGGGCGCAAGCTCGCCGGTCGCAAGATCGGACTGACATCCAAAGCGATGCAGCAGGCAACCGGGATCACCGAGCCCGACTACGGCGTGATGTTCGATGACACCGTGTTCTCCTCTGGCGCCGAGATCCGGTTCGACGACTTCTCGAACGTGCGCATCGAGGTCGAACTCGCGTTCGTGCTGAAGGCGCCGCTCGAGGGCCCCGACTGCACGCTGGAAGACGCTCTGGCCGCGATCGACTACGCCGTTCCCGCGCTCGAAGTGCTCAACTCCCACATCGAGCTCGAGGGCCGCACGATCGTGGACACGATCAGCGACAATGCCGCCTACGGTGCGATGGTGCTCGGCGACGTGCGCAAGCGTCCCGATGAGATCGACCTGCGCTGGGTGCCCGGTGTCCTCTCGCGCAACGGCGAGATCGAGGAGACCGGCGTCGCACAGGGCGTACTCGGCCACCCGGCGACCGGAGTGGCATGGCTGGCGAACAAGTTCCACCAGCACGGTGCGCGCCTGGAGGCCGGCGAGGTCATTCTCGCTGGCTCCTTCACGCGCCCGATGTGGGTGCACAAGGGCGACGAGGTGCGCTGCGACTACGCAGAGATGGGCGAGATCACATGTCGTTTCATCTGACCCCGCCTCCGTCGTTCCGCGATCGCCTCGCGGCGAGCTCTCGGCCCCTGATCGGCGCGTGGATCTGCTCAGGCAGCCCGGTCGCGGCCGAGATCGTCGCGGGCTCTGGCCTGGACTGGACGCTGATCGACGGCGAACACAGCCCGATCGGCTTGGAGGCGATCCTCGCACTGCTGCAGGCTGTGGCGCCCTACCCGATCACCCCGGTCGTTCGTGTGCCATCGGCGGATCCGACCTGGATCAAGCAGGTCCTCGACCTCGGAGCGCAGAACCTGCTGGTGCCGATGGTGAACTCCGCTGAGGATGCCGCCGCCGCTGTCGCCGCCACCCGCTACCCGCCTCTCGGCGTCCGCGGCGTGGGCAGCGCGCTTGCGCGCGCAGCGCAGTTCAACCGCATCGAGGGCTACCTGCAGCGCGCTCACGAGATCACCTCGCTCACGGTGCAGATCGAGACGGATGCCGCAGTGCAGAACGCTCGTCGGATCGCCGAAGTCGATGGCGTGGACGCGGTCTTCATCGGTCCGAGCGATCTCGCAGCCTCCATGGGGCTGCTCGGCCAGCAGGAGCATCCCGACGTCGTCGCAGCTGTCGAGCACACGATCGCTGAGGTGCGCGCAGCCGGAAAGCCCGTCGGAGTGAACGCATTCGCCCCCGACACTGCCCGCCGCTATCTTGAGGCCGGGGCAGAATTCGTGCTGGTCGCCGCCGACGTATCGATCCTCGCGCGTGCGACCGAGAATCTGGCTGCGGAGTGGATTCCTGCGGCAGAGGCATCTGACCGGGCCAGCTACTGACGACTAGCGTGAGAGCATGCCTCACCTGCTGATCGTGCATCACTCACCGTCGTCGGGGGTGGCCGAGCTCGCCGCAGCGGTACTGCGTGGCGCGCGCACGGCGCAGGGCGAAGGCGTAGAGGTCATTGAACGTGCTGCCCTCGAGGCGACAGCGCAGGATCTGCTCGACGCGGATGCCGTGATCTTGGGCACGACGGCGAATTTCGGATACATCTCCGGTGCCCTCAAGCACTTCTTCGATACGACGTTCTACGAGACGCTCGAACACACGAAGGGTCTCCCCTTCTCCTACTGGATCCACGGCGGCCACGACACGACAGGCGCCGAGCACGCGATGACGTCGATGACGACCGGTTACGGCTTCCGGCTCGCCGCCGCGCCCGTGGTGTTCACCGGTGACATGACCGAAGAGCACCTCGAAGAAGCCGAGGACATGGGCGCAAGCGTCGCCTGGTCGCTCACGCTGTGAGCGGCGCACTCACCGCAGCGGGTCGGTGAGGAGCCTTGCGAAGGCTGCCTCGGCTGCGCCGATCAGCAGACGGTCCTGCCCGAGGGCAGCGGATGCGATATGCAGTTCTTCCGCAGAGATGGCGAGCGAACGCTCGCGTACCGCCGCGTCGAACCCCTCTGGGTCCCGATCGCGCAGAATGCCGAGGAATCCGCCGAGCACGATCATCGAAGGGTTCAAGACATTCACGGCGTTGCTGATGGTCGCAGCGAGCACGCCGCGTTGACGGTCGACCTCATCGTCCGCGGTGGGTCCCGGGTCACTGGCGAGAGCGGCGGCAAGAGCGGCATCATCCCCGCCCACCAGCTGCGCTGCTGACATGAGCCGCGCCCTCCCGACCTCATCCTCCAGAACGCCGTCATGAGTGCGGCGATGTGATTCGTTCGCGATGCCGGGCCTGGTCTGTCCCCATTCACCGGCATAGCCGCCCGCTCCCCGGATCAGCGCACCGCCGAGGATCGCACCTCCACCGATACCACTGGCACCACCGTTCAGGTAGACGATGTCGGCATGCTCGCGAGCGGCGCCGAAGAGATGCTCAGCACGCGCACCCAGCGATGCATCGTTGTCGACGGCCACCGGCACGCCGAGTGCTTCGGAGAGCGGCGTCGCGATGTCTTCATCACGCCATTGCAGATGAGGCGCCAGGCGCACCAGTCCGTCGCCGGAGCGCACGAGACCCGGAACCGCCACGCCGATTCCGACGATGCGGCTGCCCGCGAGCTCGCCGTCCATCCATTCGCCGACGACGCGCGCGACGGTCTCGACCACCTCCGCGACCCCTGGGCGCACAGCGTCGACGCGGGCGCGCACGCGCACCGCTCCGCCGAGGCTGACCGCCCCGATCTCGATGGCGTCGACCTCAGGGTTCACCCCGATCGCCACGATCTCACGACTGCCCGCGACGATGGGGCTCGGCCGTCCAACCCTCTTGGTCGGATCGGGCTGCTGCTCGACGACAAGTCCGTGCTCTGCCAGTGCCGTCACGAGGTCCGCGACCGTCGACCTGTTGAGGCCCGTTTCCGCGGTGATGAGCGAGCGCGATCTTGGACCGAGGTGATGCACCAGACGCAGCACCTCGCCGAGGTTGGTACGGCGCACCTCTTCGACTGCGGTCGCGCGTTCCTTCATCGAGGTGCTCGTTCCTGTGTCATGGTCGATTGTTCTCAGGCTACCGGCGCGACCGCCTCATCCTCGGAGGGCTCGTAGCGGAAGTCGCGGATTCCCACGCAGCCGTGCGGTTCACGCCCATGACTGGTCGCGAAGACGCCCAGCCAGATTCCGAGGAAGCCGCCTGTCGACGAAGCATCCAGTTCGCGCCCGTCAGCGCGCGCCAGCACCTCGCCGCCTGCGACGAGCTGGTAGTCGTACCCGCGAGCGCGCACACCGAGAGTGACGGCTGCTTCGGCTGGGACGACCTGTCCGTCACTGACTGTGTCGCGGCCCGCCTTGCACTGCACGCTGCTCAGCTGCAGTCCAGCATCCGTTCTTGTGACCTGCACGCTCGCGTGGTCCTTCTCGGACTGCCGCACGACCAGCCCGGCTGTCTCACCCACGGCGAGCGCGGACACGTCGAGATCGACCGTCACATCGACGTGGTCGTGCTGCTGCCGCACACCGACGAATGCCACTGTTCCCGCATCGGTCAGAGTCTCTGACCTCACCGGCAGCGTCCATCCGTCGCCGTCAGAGGTGGCGATCGATCGCGGCACCGCGCGCAGAGACGTCCAGCGCGGGTCATCGGGAAGCACGATGCCTGCCCTTCGCGCGTCCGGCTGCCAGGTGCGATCGTCCACGGCCGCATCCGACCACGGAATCTCGATCGCCTGGGCCAGGCTTCCACGCCCAGGGGCGAACACGGGCCAGCCGTCCTCCCACGCGACGGCGCACAAGAAGGTCTCGCGTCCCAGCGGGTAGTGATGACCGTCCGCCGCACGCATTGCGAGCATGACTGCCTGCCATGAGCCGTCCGGGGCCTGGAAGAGGTCGGCGTGTCCCGCACCGATCACGCGCGAGCTCCGACCGAGGTGCCGATGGGTGAACACCGGATTGGCCCGGTTGCCGACGTAGGGGCCAGTGACCTCGTCAGCGCGTGCAACGCTCACTGCGTGATGGAACTCCGTGCCGCCTTCCGCCGCGATCAGGTACCAGCGGCCGTCGATCAGGTACAGGTGCGGCGCTTCAGCCCACACCACCCCATCCACCGCTCCATGCCAGATCACGTGCTCTTCACCGACGAGTGTCTGCTGGGTGCGGGAGTACTCCCGCACCCAGACTTCGGTCTGATGGAACCACAGCGGATCGTCGGCGAGCCTGGTCCCATGCATCCACACCCGACCGTCTTCGTCGAACGCCACCGAGGGATCGATCCCTCGGACATCGAGCCAGACGGGATTACTCCATGGACCTGCGGGGTCCTCTGCGGTGATGACGAAGTTGCCTCCGCGCGAATCATCCTGTTGATCGACGATCGTGCAGACGATCCAGAACCGCTCTCCGTCATGTCGGATCGTCGGCGCGTACAGTCCGCCGGACGACGCGATCCGGTCGAAATCGAGCATCCCGTTGCGATCGATCGCGCAGCCGATGGTCTCCCAGTGCACGAGGTCGCGCGATCGCAGAATCGGGAGACCCGGCAGGTACTCGAAGGTCGACGTCACGAGGTAGTAGTCCTCACCGACCCGGCAGATCGAGGGATCCGGAAAGCACCCGGGAAGGATGGGGTTGGCCGCCGTGATCACGAATACGAGACTTCCACCAGACGAGCATCGGCCCCCGTGACGGCATGGACCTCACCGATGAGCGGAAGCACCCGTGCCGGCGTGGCGGAGGCACCGAAGTCGCGGTGATGACGATCACGCGAGTTCACGATCGCACCACCGGTCGTATCTCCGCGCTCGAGGTCAGGGGTCGCAGCCGCATGCGACCCCACCCAGACAGCGACATCACCGGGTTCGACGACCTTCACCCGTCGCCGGTCGGTGAAGGCGAACCTCGTCACAGGAACATCGAAACTTACTCGACGCGACTGGCCTGGCTCGAGCGGCACCCGCGCGTAGCCGAGCAGCTGAGTCACGGGGCGAGTGACGGATGCGACGAGGTCGCGCCCGTACAGCTGCACGACGTCCGCGCCCTCTCGGGAGCCCACGTTCGTCACGGTGACCGAGGCACTGAAGCGTCCGTCAGTCGTTGCCTGCGCATCGACGACGAAGTCCGTGTACTCGAAGGACGTGTACGTCAGGCCGAACCCGAACGGACGCACCGGCGTGGGGTCGGTCGAGGTCACGTCCGACGGTCCGCCGAGAATCGGATGCAGGTAGCTGTACGGCTGCGCACCCGCTGCCCGAGGCAGGCTCAGCGGCATCCTGCCGGATGGCGAAACGGCGCCGGTCAGCACGTCTGCGATTGCTGTCGCTCCCTCTTCGCCGGGGAAGAACGCCTGGAGCACTGCGCCAGGACGTGCCTCACCCGTGTCGAGCGCCCACTCGATCGCATAGGGGCGACCCGTGAGCAGCACCATGACGACGGGGGTTCCCGTCGCCGCGATCCGCTCGACGAGCTCGCGCTGAACACCAGGAAGGTCCAGTGACTCCACGTCGTTTCCCTCCCCCACCGTTCCGCGGCCGAAGAGCCCGGCCTGGTCGCCGATGATCACGATCGCGATGTCGGCGTCCGCCGCAGCCTGCTCGGCTTCGGCGAAGCCGGAACGGTCATCGCCTTCGACCTCGCCACCGCGGACATGCACGATCTCGGCATCCGGAATCGCGGCGACGAGCGCTTCGCGCACCGTCGGGATCTCGAACCCGTTCTCGAATCCCGGGTGGTGGGCCAGCACGTGGTTCGCGAAGGAATAGCATCCCTGCAACGCATCCGTGCGATCGGCGTTCGGTCCGATCAGCGCGATGCGCCGGGCAGAGGATGCCAGCGGCAGGACGCCATCGTTCGACAGCAGCACCAGCGACTGCGCAGCCAGCCGCCGCGCCACCTCCCGGTGGCGCGGAGTGTCGAGGTCGATCTCCGCGGGCGGGCCGTCTTCGAACACGTCGGGCTCGAGCAGACCGAGCTGCTCCTTCTGCATGAGCACACGGATCACGGAGCGGTCGATGTACGCCTCGTCGAGGACGCCTGCGCGCACCCGATCGAGGAGCGGTGCGAGATACGCGTCCCCCGAAGGCAGCTCGACATCGATGCCTGCCTTCAGCGCGAGCTCCGCGGCTTCGCCGCGATCGGCAGCGACCGCGTGCATCACTTCGAGGAAGGCGACCGCGAAGTAGTCTGCGACCACGACACCGTCGAAGCCGAGGCGTTCCCGCAGCTCATGCGTCAGCAGCTCCGGGTCGGATGCCACCGGGATCTCGTCGATCGCCGCGTAACTGTTCATGACGCTGCGGACGTCGCCGTCGCGGATCGCCATCTCGAACGGCGGGAGGAACACATCGGCGATCTCGCGCGGACCGGCCGAGACCGGCGCGTGGTTGCGCCCCGCGCGCGACGCCGAGTACCCGAGGAAATGCTTGAGAGTCGCGTGGACCCCTGCGGACTGCAGCCCCTGCACATACGCAGTGCCGACGGTACCGACCAGATACGGGTCCTCTCCGATGCACTCGTCGACCCGCCCCCAGCGAGGATCGCGGACCACATCGAGCACCGGAGCGAGCCCCTGATGGATCCCGAGCTCCCGCATCGACTTCCCGATCAGCGCACCCATCTCGGCAACCAGATCAGGGTTGAACGAGGCTCCCCATGCGAGCGGAGTCGGGAACGTCGCAGCCTTCCACGCCGCAAGCCCCGTCAGGCACTCCTCATGCACGATGGCGGGGATGCCGAGGCGCGTCTCACTCTTCAGGCGCCGTTGCTCCGTCCACAGCCACGCCGCTCGTTCCACGGGGTCGACTGGCCTCGTGCCGTACACGCGGGTGAAGTGCCCGATGCCGTGACGGGTGATCTCTGCCAGCGCCTCAGAGTGACCGCCGCCTCCCATCTCGTTCTGCATCGGTGCGACGACCTCGCCACCCTGGTCGAGCCAATAGCCGACCAGCTGTGCCGCTTTCTCCTCGAGCGTCATCTGCGCGAGCAGTGCGCTCACCCGCTCTGATGCGACGGGGAATGCGGGAATCTCCGCGGTCATCTGAGGTGCCTCCAAGAAAGTATCGCTCGTCATGATCAGCCCTTCACCGCGCCGGTGAGTCCGCCGACGATGCGGCGCTCGAACAAGCTGAAGAAGATCAGGGCAGGAACCATGGACAGCGACGTGTATGCGAGCACACGTGCCGTGTCGACGGAATACTGCGAGGCGAAGCTCTGCACACCCAGTGGGAGCGTGAACAGACTCTGATCGCTGAGGATGAACAGCGGCAGCATGTAGCCGTTCCAGGAGCCGACGAAAGCCAGGATGCCTACGGTGATGACGCCGGGCAGGCTCAGTGGGATGACCATCCGCCAGAAGAACCCGAGTCGGGATGCACCGTCGATGGATGCAGCCTCTTCGAGCTCTTTCGGGATCGCTCGCAGGAACGGCACGAGGATGATGATGGTCGTCGGCAGAGCGAAAGCGATCTGCGGCAGGATGATCCCGGCCAGGCTGTTGACGAGCCCGAGGTTGCGGATCAGCAGGTACAGCGGCGTGATCGCGACGGTGATCGGGAACATCAGCCCTGCAGCGAACACCGAGTACATCAGGCCTCGTCCGCCGAAGTCGTAACGGGCGATCACGTAGCTGGCCATGAGCCCCAGCAGCACCGCGCCCACTGTGGTGCCGACTGCGGCGATCGTGGAGTTCAGCATCGCAGTCCAGAACTCGGAGCTCGCCAGCACGTCACCGTAGTTGGCGAGCTGCCAGGGTGCCGGGAAGCCGGACGGATCCAGGGTGATCTGGGAGTTCGTGCGGAACCCGCCGATGATGATGTACAGCACGGGCGTGATGCAGATGGTGATCAGGACGATCGCGATGAGGTAGACGCCGGGGCTTCCCCAGCGCACCTTCGGCGCACGGCGCACACCGCCGGGCTTCTTCGGCTGGACGAGCAGCGACGTGCTCAGGTTCTCGGTCGTCACTTCTTCTTCCTTCCGCTTTCGCCGGTCACTGCACCCTCGGTGTCGCGACGCAGCACGAAGCGCTGGTAGACGAGGGCGACGACCAGGGAGATGAGGAACAGCGTCACCGCCACAGCGTTTCCGAAGCCGTAGCTGCCGGCGAGGTGACCGTTCTGATACATGTAGGTCGCCATCGTCGACGTGCCTGCGGTGGCAGAGATGTACTGGCCCCAGATGATGTTGACCAGGTCGAACAGCTGCAGCGCGCCGATCATCGACAGGAACGCCCAGATGCGGATCGTGGGTCCGAGCAACGGCAGCGTGATGTGCCACTGGATCTTCCAGAAGCCGGCGCCGTCGATGGCAGCCGCCTCGTAGAGCTCTTCGGGGATCGACTGCATGCCCGCGAGCATGAGGATCACAGCGAAGCCGATGTACTTCCACGTGATGATGACCATCAGCGTCCAGATCGCGATGGAGGGGTCAGCGAGCCAGGACTGCTGGAATGCACCGAGGCCCCACTTCTCGAGAAGAGAGTTCAGTGCCCCCGCGTCCTGCATCATCAGGCTCCATCCGATGCCGACGATGACCTCGGAGATCACGTAGGGCATGAAGATGAGCACACGGATGATGGAGCGACCGCGAATCTTCTGGTTCAGCAGCAGTGCGAACAGAATCGCGATCGGGCCCTGCATGACGAGCGACAGCACGACGATGATGAAGTTGTGCGTCACCGCGTTGCGGAAGCTCTCGTCCTGCCAGAGCAGAACGTAGTTGTCCAGCCCGACGAACTCGGTCGGCCAACCGAACCCGTTCCATTTGAAGAAGCCGTAGTACGACGCCATCACCACGGGGAAGATGACGAAGCCGACGAAGACGATGAGGGCGGGACCTGAGAGGAGAGCGATCTCACCGCGCTTGCGCCAGTCGACGCGTCGCGGCCGCCGCACCGGGGCCGGCGAGTTGCCGGCCCCGGTGTGGGCGTTCTCAGGCACGGCGTTCGCCGTGACCTGGGTGTCGATCATGTGCCGGTTCAGCCTCTCGCTGCAGCCGTGGTGATCTGCTCGACGAGCTTGTCGGGCGTGCCCTGACCTGCGAGCATCTCGACGACGCCGACGTTCAGCGCGTTTCCGACGTTCTGGCCGAGCGCGGTGTCCAGCCACAGCGCGACGTACGGAGCCTGGCTGTAGGCCTCCATCAGCGGTATCAGCGACGGGTCGGTGACAGCACCGGTAGCCTCCTGCGACGCGGGGATGGTCTGGAAGGCCTCAGCGTACTTCTCCTGCCATTGCTTCGAGGAGACGAAGTTGAGGAAGTCCTCGCACGCTGCCGGAGAATCTGTCGAGCAGGAGTAGCCGTCAACGCCACCCATCATCGCTCCGGCCTCGCCTTCGCCGCCGGGAACCTCGGGGAAGGGGAACCAGCCGAGGTCAGGCAGCGGCTGCTCGTCGGGAGTCAGGCTCGCGATCACGCCGACGTTCCAGGCGCCCATGAGCTCCATGGCTGCCTTGTGGTTCGCCACGAGTCCTGCCGAGGAATTTGCTCCCTCCTGTGCGGAGGTCGTCAGGAAGCCCTCGCTGAAGGGATCGGTGCCCGCGAAGTCTGCCAGGTTCTCCGCAGCAGTCAGCCAGCACTCGTTCGTGAAGTCGGGGTCGGTGACAAGGTTGGAAATGACGTCCTGGCCGCAGGCGCGCAGCGCGAAGAAGTAATACCAGTGCGCTGCCGGCCATGCGTCCTTTGCACCAAGGGCGATCGGCTGGATGCCGGCATCCTTGAGCTTGCTGACGGCGGCATCGAGGTCATCGAGCGTCTTGGGCTCTTCAGCAATGCCGGCCTGCTCGAACAGGTCCTTGCTGTAGAAGATTCCACCCGGCAGCACAGCACTGGGCATGCCGTAGATCTTGCCGTCGACCGTGAAGGCCGCGAACGGCGCTTCGCCGAATGCGCTCTTCACATCGGGGTCGATGGCGTCAGTCAGGTCTTTGACCTTGCCCGCAGAAACGATGTCTGCGAGTTTGCCGCCACCGCGAGCCATGAAGATGTCCGGCATGTCGCCCGAGTTCACGGCGGTCTGCAGCTTGCCATCCATGTCTTCGTTCTGGATGGAGGTGACCTTGATGGTCACCTCGGGGTTTTCTTTGGTGAATGCTGCGGACGCATCATCCCAGTACTGTTTCCCATCACCGGTGGTGGAGTTGTGCCACATGGTCAGTTCGACGTCTCCACCCTCTGCGGTGTCGCCGGATCCACCAGAGCAGGCCGTCAGGCCCACTACCATCAGGGCTGCGACGGCTACCGCCGCCCCCCTCGCGCTGCGCATCTTCATGCCGTGTTCTCCTCTTCGTCGAGTGATTGCCTTTGTAGGGTGTTCGCACCGCTGCGTGAGCGATGATACGGCCGTTGCGGTCATTTGTTGCCAGCAACCCCAATATGCCGTGCGCCTACTCTGGCATCCGAGATCACGTTGTGTCAAACGTTATCGATAACGTTTTCGACACCTTGGCTATAGTGAAGCCATGAATGGCCGGATCACGATCAACGACGTCGCCCGTGCTGCCGGAGTCTCGGTCGCAACGGTGTCCAAAGCGATCAACGGGCGATACGGGGTCTCCCCCGAGACGATGGCGACCGTGATGGGCGTCGTCTCCGATCTCGGATACGAGAGCTCACTGGTCGCCACCTCGATGCGCCGTCGCAGCACGAACGTCATCGGCGTGCTGGTGGCCGAGTTCGAGCCGTTCTCGCTCCAGCTGCTGCGCGGAGTCTCCAGCGCGCTCCAGGACACCGACTACGACGTTCTCGCGTACGCCGGAACGGTATCGGCCGGCGACCACCTCGGCTGGGAGCACCGATCCCTGTCACGCCTGGGCGGCACACTCATCGACGGGGCAATCCTGGTCACACCCACCACCACGCGCACGAAGACTTCGGTGCCGATCGTCTCCGTCGACCCCCACATCGGCGCAGATGACCCCGCCACCGTGGGGGTTGCGAACGTCGAGGGGGCGCGCGCAGCGACCGAGCACCTCATCTCGCTCGGCCACCGCCGGATCGCGCACCTGCGCGGGCGCATCGATCTCGAATCCGCTCGGGAACGAGAGCGCGGATACCGTGAGGCCCTCGAGTCGGCCGGCATCCCCTTCGATCCCGAACTCATCGCCGATGGCGGATACCGCACCTCGGATTCCACAGAGGCGGCACGAGAGATTCTCGACCTGCCGGACGCCCCGACCGCGGTCTTCGCGGCAAACGACCTGTCTGCCATCGAGATGATCCGCATCGCTTCGGAGCGCGGACTGCGAGTGCCGGACGATATCTCGGTTGTCGGCTTCGACGACATCCTCGATGCCGCCTCGCACACACCACAGCTCACGACCGTGCGCCAGCCGCTGCCCGAGATGGGAACCGCCGCCGTGCGGATGCTGCTGGACGTGCTGCGGGGACACACACCGGAGCCGATCCGGATGCCGACGACACTCGTCGTGCGCGAATCCACCGCCGCCCCTCGACGCTGAGAATCGTCTCCGGCGATTGCAATTGCGGACGGGCCCTCGATGGCTTATGTTGTCTATCACAACTTATATTGAGCCACCGCTTGAAGAGGAGCAGCCATGCCCACCCCCACCCGCGAAGACAAGTTCTCCTTCGGTCTCTGGACCGTCGGCTACAACGGCACCGATCCCTTCGGCGGCCCTACCCGTCCGGCACTCGATGTCGTGCACGCTGTCGAGAAGCTCGCTGAGCTCGGCGCCTACGGTCTGACCTTCCACGACGACGACCTCTTCGCCTTCGGCTCCACCGACGCCGAGCGTCAGACCCAGATCGACCGCCTCAAGGGCGCGCTGGCTGATACCGGGCTGATCGTGCCGATGGTCACCACGAACCTGTTCAGCGCCCCCGTCTTCAAGGACGGCGGCTTCACCTCGAACGACCGCGACGTGCGTCGTTACGCGCTGCGCAAGGTCTTCCGCCAGCTCGACCTCGGTGCCGAGCTGGGAGCAAAGACCTTCGTCATGTGGGGCGGCCGCGAGGGCGCAGAGTACGACTCGGCCAAGGACGTCCGCCAGGCACTCGAGCGCTACCGCGAGGCCGTCAACCTGCTCGGCGACTACGTCACCGACAAGGGTTACGACATCCGCTTCGCCATCGAGCCCAAGCCCAACGAGCCCCGCGGCGACATCCTGCTGCCCACGCTCGGCCACGCGATCGCCTTCATCGACTCGCTGGAGCGCTCCGAGCTGTTCGGCGTGAACCCCGAGGTCGGCCACGAGCAGATGGCGGGCCTGAACTTCACCGCTGGCATCGCGCAGGCGCTGTACCACGGCAAGCTCTTCCACATCGACCTCAACGGCCAGCGCGGCATCAAGTACGACCAGGACCTCGTGTTCGGTCACGGCGATCTGCACAACGCATTCTCGCTCGTCGACCTGCTCGAGAACGGTGGCCCTTCGACAGGCTCAGGAACCCAGCCCGTTCCCGCCTACGACGGCCCTCGCCACTTCGACTACAAGCCGTCGCGCACCGAGGACGAGACGGGTGTCTGGACCTCGGCCGCAGCGAACATGCACACCTACCTGCTCCTCAAGGAGCGTGCCGCTGCGTTCCGCGCCGACCCCGAGGTCCAGGAAGCACTGGCTGCTGCCAAGGTCGACGAGCTCGCACAGCCGACTCTGAACCCGGGCGAGAGCTACGACGACTTCCTCGCCGACCGCAGCGCCTACGAGGACTTCGACGCAGACGCCTACCTCGGCGGCAAGGGCTTCGGCTTCGTTCGCCTGCAGCAGCTCGCCACAGAGCACCTTCTCGGCGCGCGCTGATCATGCCGCTTGCTCTCGGGGTCGACAGCTCGACCCAGTCCTGCAAGGTCGTCGTGGTGGACACCGCGACCGGTGCCGTCGTGCGCACCGGTCGCGCCTCCCATCCTGACGGCACGTCAGTCGACCCCGAGGCGTGGTGGACGGCGCTGAACATCGCGCTCACGGAGGCCGGCGGACTCGATGACGTCTCCGCGTGGGCGATCGGCGGCCAGCAGCACGGAATGGTGGCGCTCGACGCCGAAGGCCGCGTCATCCGCGATGCACTCCTCTGGAACGACACTCGTTCTGCGGATGCCGCGAAAGAGCTCATCGCTGAGTTCGGCGCCGAGCAGCTCGCTGCTCGCACAGGGCTCGTCCCAGTGGCGTCGTTCACCATCACCAAGCTGCGCTGGCTGCGCGACAACGAGCCGGAGAGCGCATCTCGCGTCGCGGCCGTCGCGCTTCCGCACGACTGGCTCACCTGGCGGCTGCGCGGTTTCGGGCCGGAGAGCCCCGTGCTCGACGAGCTCGTCACCGACCGCTCGGATGCTTCAGGCACCGGATACTGGGATCCAGCCACCGGCGAGTACGACCGCGAACTGCTGATCGCCGCTCTCGGTCATGACGCGGCGCTCCCCCGCGTTCTCGGCCCCGACGAGTCAGTGCGCGATGCCTCTGATCGCCTGGTCGGAGCGGGCGCCGGAGACAACGCGGGCGCAGCCCTCGGACTCGGCGCAGCCCCCGGCGATGTCGTCGTCTCGATCGGCACGTCCGGAACGGTCTTCGCGGTCAGCGAGCGCGTTGTCACGGATCCGTCCGGTACGGTCGCCGGCTTCGCCGACGCGACCGGCAACTTCCTCCCCCTGGTGGCGACGCTCAATGCGGCGCGGGTGCTGGCTGTCACAGCATCCCTGCTGGGTGTCTCTCTCGACGACCTCAGCGCACTCGCGCTGGAGGCGGACGCTGGCGCCGGCGGGCTCACTCTCGTGCCGTATTTCGAGGGCGAGCGCACCCCGAACCTGCCGGATGCCACGGCGACGGTGTCTGGAATGACTCTGGCCTCCACGACCCGCCCCAACCTCGCCCGCGCGGCTGTGGAAGGCATGCTGAGCGGGCTCGGTGCAGGTCTTGACGCGCTTCGCGCTCTCGGCATCCCGCTTGAGCGCGCGCTCCTGATCGGCGGCGGAGCGCAGTCCGAAGCTGTGCGGCAGGTCGCCGCCCAGGTTCTCGGCCTTCCCATCGAGGTGCCGGAGCCCGCGGAGTACGTCGCTCTCGGCGCCGCCAAACAGGCCGGAGCGCTCGTCAGCTGAGCATCACCAGCGGTTGGCGACGTCCTCTGCCCACCCGAACAGTGAGCTGATCTCGATGCGTCTGCCATCGACGCGCACCCAGCCGTCAAAGGTTCCGAACACCTGATCGCCTCGCGTTCCGATCACCCCCAGATTGGTGCGCGAGGTGTGGTCGTACTCGGGCGTCAGTGTGACGTCGACGTCCGTTCCGGTGATGCGCCAAGGCTCCATGGGACGCTCGAGGTCGTACTCCCAGCGCAGCTGCTCCGAGATCTTCGTCGTCCGCCCATCGACGATCAGGGCGTTCTCGGTCATGCCGGTGCCCTCGGTCCATCTGGCACCGAACTGCAGCCCGACCAGGTGCCCGTCGGTGTGGCCGACCGCGGCAGCCCAGTTCCAGCGCACGTCGTGGTGCCAGCGCCCGCGCCCGTGGTCGAGCACGGCCCACGCATTCTCGAGCTCTGTGACGACCCCATCGATCTCGATGTGCCCGATCGCCGGACGCACGACGTCCTTCACCGTGTACTGGAAGCGCCTCCTGCTCCACGGCACGACGACCGCCATCGACTCGTGACTGGTCTCCCGTTCCGCGCTGATGCACACCGACAGCCCCGGTGCCTTCGCGGTGATCTTGGTGGCGCCTCGCACCTCGGTGATCTCGATCTCGAGATCACGCGTCTTCGCCGTCGCCGGTCCTTCACCCAGTGTTGGCGGCAGCGTCGCCGTCCACGGACCGCCGATCTTGCCTCGATCGGTCGTAACTCCAGTCCGCCGATCGCGCACCCAGAATCCGTGCACGGCGGCATAGTCGAGAGACGACACGGTGATCGAGATGATGTGGGTCGGGCTGACGATCGCCCAGTACTCCCAGCGCTTGTTGCGGCCGCGGTCGCGGATGCCGCGCGCGATTCCCGAGGTGTCATGCAGCGGCGTCCGGCTCCAGCCGACGGCATCCGGGTTGAGATCGCCGTTGGGCAAGCACAACGGGACGGGACTCGTGATCTCGCGCTCGGTCATCGTTCAGCACTCTCCTTGACTGATTCTTCGAACATCTCGCGGAACTGCGCGTTCAACGCGCGCACGATATCGGGGTCCGGCTTCACAGCGCTCCGATCAGCGGTGAGCAGGCCGTTCGACTCGTCCTCGACATCTGCCAGCTGGGTGTACACCGTCGCTGACAGCCCTTGGGCGATCGCGGGAAGCACCTCACGACGATGCAGCTTCTCATACGCTTCGGTGAGCGCTTCGCGCGTCTCGAAGCGCCGGTAGCCGAACTCCTTCTCGGGATAACTGTGCCCGGGCAGGCGCAGGCTGTATCCACCGTATTCGGAGACGACCAGCACCCTGCCATCGCGCCGCCACCAGCGCGCAGGACGGATCGGCTGGAAGTACACGTGCAGACTGCGCAGGTCTCCTGCGCCCTGGTCATGCCATCCGCTCGCATGATCGATCACCCGATCCGGGTCGCGCTGGCGCACCCGCTCAGCGACCTCCGCCGCATCGAACTGCCCCCAGCCCTCGTTGAAGGGAACCCAGGTCACAACCGCCGGCGAGTTGCGCAGCAGATCCACCGTGGCATCCAGCTCGTCGAGGAACTCTGCCCGGCCTTCGGCATCTGCTCTTCCGAACGCGCCGTAGCGGTGATCGGAGATCCCGACATGCGGTGAGATGGCGGGGGCCGAGACGACCCACCGCTTGTAGCGCTCACCGCCGTTTACCGCGTCCTGCCACACCAGGATGCCGAGCCGGTCACAGTGGTGGTACCAGCGCAGCGGCTCGATCTTGATGTGTTTGCGGATCATCGTGAATCCGAGATCCTTCATCGCGACGACGTCTGCTTCCAGTGCCGCATCGTCAGGCGGGGTGTAGAGACCGCGCTCCCAGTACCCCTGATCGAGCACGCCGATGTGCGGGTACGGGTCGCCGTTCAGATGCAGGCGCGGGATCCCGTTCGCATCCGGCTGCACACCGACACTTCGGACCCCTGCGTAACTGGTGACCCGGTCATCGCCGAGGGTCACTTCGATGTCGTAGAGATGGGGATCCTCCGGTGTCCACAGCCGTGGCTCGGCGATCTGCAGCTGGAGGGCTTCTCCTGGGGCCCCATGGGCGGTCGCGACGCGCTGTCCGGCCTGACTGATCATCACCGCAACCGGGGCGGCACTCGCCGCCTCGACGGTGATCTCGACGGATGCGGTCGCCGCTCCCGTCCGCGCATCGGGGGTCCGCAGGCGCAGCCCGGTGACGTGCTCGTCTGGAACGATCTCGAGCCAGACGGTCTGCCAGATTCCCGACTGCGCGGTGTACCAGATGCCCCCTCTGTCGAGTCGCTGCTTGCCGACCGAATGGTGCGATGTGTCACTGACGTCGCGTACTTCGACGATGAGCTCGTGCACGTCGCCGACGCCCAGAGCGCGTGTGATGTCGACGGTGAACGGCAGGTAGCCGCCGATGTGCGCGGCGACCTCGACTCCGTCGATGAGCACACGGCACGATTGATCGACCGCGCCGAAGTGCAGCAGGGTGCGATGCCCTCGCTTCGCTGCGACATCAAGCCTCCGGCGGTACCAGAACGACTCGTCCGGTTGCAGCTGTCGTCCGACGCCGGAGAGCGCGGCCTCGGGCGAGAAGGGCACAAGAATGCTGCCGTCCCAAGACTGGGGCGAGACTCCTGCGGCGGTGAACGCGCAGTCCCATCGTCCGTTGAGGATCATGAAGTTCTCGCGCCGCAACTGCGGCCTGGGATACTCGGGGAACGGCACAGCATCCGTCGTCATCGGCGTCGCTCCATCCGCGCACGGACGATGGCAAGCACCGGCACGAAGACGAGCACCGCCGCAGCGGCGAGGAACATCTCAGGACCTGGGACGGGCTTGGACACACCGAGGTCGACGTACGTCTGCCCAGCCCCGGAGATAACCCACGCACCGAGGAATGGTCCGACGATCATCGGGACCATGATCGCCGTGACCATGCGCAGTCCCTGCACCATCCCTGCGCGTCCGTCCGGCGTCTCGTCGCGCACCGTCGCCGAGATCGACGCGACCGCGAGCATCATGCCGCCAAGCGCGAGGGATGCCGCGACGATGACGAACACCATGTCTCGAGCGAAGAACATCAGCACGAGACCGACCGCGAACAGTGCTGCCGCGGGAAGCAGCACCCGCCGCTTGCCCACCCGGTCCATGACCCGACCTCCGAGCACACTGATCACGGCCGCAGCGATGAGCGATACGCCGAGCACGAGCGCGTAGGAGTCGACCTGCAGCCAGTACTGCAGGTAGATGATCACGTACGGCAAGAAGACCTGACTTGAGGTGCCGATGACCAGCCAGAGAACCAGCGAGAGGTACAGCGGCGCGTTCGCGCGAATCACCGCGGGGCGGAATCCCTCGATCAGCCGTGCGGCCACCGATGGACCGTGGGAGCCTGCCGGAAGGGCATCCCGCGGCACCTCTTTGACGAGGAACCAGGCGATGAATCCCGTGACCACGGTGGCAGCACCGACGACGGCGAAGAACAACCGCCACTCCCCCGCGCGTGTCAGAGGGTCCAGAAGACCGAACACCAGCAGCATGGCCATCAGCGGCATGATCGCCAGGACGCCGTCGACCCGCCCACGGGTGCGGACAGTCGTCGACTCGGTCACCCAGGCGCCGAAAGCGGCATCGTTCGCCCCAGAGCCGAACACGCTCATCACGCAGTCCAGGACGATCACGCCGACGACCGCTGCGAGCACATACGGCGCCGCGACGGCACCTGAATCCGGCGCCAGCAGCCCGAAGCCCGCGGTGCACAGGCCCCAGGCGATGTAGCCGATCGCGATGAAGACGCGGCGTCTGCGCAGCCGGTCTGACCACGCGCCGACGAAGATGGTCGCCGCGGTGGCCGCCACGGCGCTGAGGGCGACCATCGTGGCGATCGCCGCGGGGTCCGGCGTGATCGTCTCGTACACGAACACGTTGAGATACATGTTCTCGACGGTCCAGGCGAGCTGGCCGACCAGCCCGATCACGATCACCGTGAACCACAGTCGCGCGCCTGGGCGCTCCTCAAGGTCTGCGCGACTGCGCGGTGCAGAGTTCTGTTGTGCTGACGTCATCGTCGTTACCCCTTGCGGCCGGGTGCGGTGTGCGGCGGAGTGCAGTGCGTGTGCTCTTGCCACACTTTTCCACGTGGCAAAGCTCTAACACTCTAGTGCAGCAGCGCCCAGCGTGTGGCGAATGGGTAGGACTGCCCCGGCCGCGACAGTGGCGGACTCATAGGATGTGCGGCCACACTGGAGGCATGACTTTCGCAGCCCTTCAGCCACTCGCCGATCGCGCGTCCCTTTTCGCCGCTCTCCGCCAGGACGCGCTCACCAGTGCCGTCGACGCACTCGGCGAGCACCGCTGGGATGCCGACATGGCTGCCGGCACGCTGACGTTCAGCTCGATCACCAACCCCGCGCAGAACATCGTCACGCGGCCGCATCTGATCGCGACGATCGCGCCGGGGCCCCGCTCGCTGCTGTGGGCCTGGGCTCACCCTCAGGGCGACCCGCAGGGCATCGCCGCGCAGCTGCGCGATTACGGAGCACAGTACGATCTGGTCGAGCTGACCCAGTCCGAGCTCGCGTTCCCCGACGACGTCGGCGCTGATGCAGAAGCCTGGATCTCCGACACCGCGCACCAGATCGGTGCGATCGCCACCGAGATCACCGGGCGCTCCCCCTATTACTCCGCGCCGATCGGCGGTGGCACGCGAGCCGTGTTCCTGCTCGATGCGCCCCTCCCCGCCACGACTGTCGCGGATGCCGCCGCCAAGGCGCCTCGCATCCTCTCGGGCCTTGCCCTCAGCGATGCCCGCTCGTCTGTGTGGGATGCCGCGCGCCTCGCCGGCTGGAACCTGGAATGGACCGACGCCGAGTTCACCGGCGCGAAGGTCTCGGATGCTTCGGGCACAGCGACATTCCGATTCGATGAGCAGGCTCGGATCACCGGCATCGAGGGTAGTCTCGGCGCATGAAGAACTGGCTGATCCGCGCAGTTTCGCTGTACGTCTTCAATGTCGTCGTACTGTTCCTGATCGGCCTGATCATGCGCAGTGTCAGCGTCGGCTGGCACGCACTGTGGGCATCGATCATCCTCACGCTGGCGACTCTTGCGCTCAAGCCCACGCTGCTCAAGGCGTTCCGCGGCTCGGCAGCGAAATCGGCTGACTCGCGCTCGAAGCTGGCAGAGAAGCTCGTTCAGTACCTGCTCGTCTTCATCGTCGAGCTCATCGTCTGGGTGCTCACCGTGGTGCTCAGCGGCGTGAACGTGAACGGGTGGTTCTGGGGGTACGTGCTTCCCCCGCTCTATCTGCTGATCGCCTGGGTCATCTACGACCAGATCGACGACCGCATGGAGGCCAAGACCGGAGAGCTCATGGGTTCGGTCGCCTCGAAGGTCAAGGGCAGGGGTGCCGCGGCATCCGCCCCATCGTCTTCTGCGGGGCCGTCGCCCGCCCAGGCCGCAGGGCGCGCGGAACTGGACGACGGGCTCACGCCAGAGCAGCGCCGCATGCTCGACGAGCTCTAGGCGCTCTCGCCATCCCGCTCAGCGGGATGCTACGAGCCGCTCGGCTGCCTCGACGACGTTCGTCATCAGCAGCGCGACGGTCATCGGGCCCACGCCGCCGGGGTTCGGCGACACGAAGCCGGCGACCTCTGCGACATCGGGGTGCACGTCGCCGAACACGCGGCTCTTGCCGGTCTCGGGGTCATCCTCACGGGTGACGCCGACATCGAGCACCGCTGCGCCCGGCTTGACGTCTGAGGCCTTGATGAGGTGCTTGACTCCGGCGCCCGCGACGATCACGTCGGCCTGGCGCAGATACGGCGACATGTCAGGGGTACCGGTGTGCACCTGGGTGACGGTCGCGTTGATGTCGCGACGGGTCAGCAGCAGGCCCATCGGCCGGCCAATCGTGACACCTCGCCCGACGACGACGACGTGCTTGCCGCCCAGGTCGTAGCCATTGCGCTGCAGCAGTTCGATCACGCCGCGCGGGGTGCATGGCAGCGGCGTAGTGATCGGGTTGTTGACGTTCAGCACGAGGCGGCCGAGGTTCGTGGGGTGGAGGCCGTCCGCATCCTTCGCCGGATCGATGCGCTCGAGGATCGCGTCGGTGTCGAGGTGCTTCGGCAGCGGCAGCTGCACGATGTAACCGTGGCAGTCGGGGTCGGCGTTGAGCTCGTCGATCAGCGCCTCGACCTCTTGCTGCGCAGCATCCGCCGGCAGCTCGCGCTGGATCGAATTCATCCCGATCGCCTCGGACTGCCGGTGCTTCATCCCGACATACAGCTGTGATGCCGGGTCCGCACCGACGAGCACGGTGGCGATGCCGGGCACGATTCCCTGCGTGCGCAAGGCGGCGACCCGCGCTGTCAGCTCGCTCTTGATCTCCGCAGCTGCGGCTTTGCCGTCCAGTACCTGTGCGGTCATGTTGTCTTCCTCTCGAGCATCCCTCGAGAATTGCTCTGCCGCGCGAGAATCTGCGTGGCAGCAGAATCCTCGCGCGGCAAACCGATTCTCGCGGTGAATGTGGGCGGGGCGCGGCTTACTGCTGCAGGTCGGGGTACAGGGGGAACTGCACGGCGAGGGCGTCCACACGGGCCTTGAGAGCCTCGACGTCGGCGTCCGGGATCAGCGCCTCGGCGATGATGTCGGCGACCTCGGTGAACTCGGCATCGCCGAACCCGCGGGTGGCGAGCGCAGCTGTGCCGATGCGCAGCCCCGAGGTGACCATCGGCGGGCGAGGGTCGTTCGGAACAGCGTTGCGGTTGACGGTGATGTGGATGTCGTGCAGCAGGTCTTCGGCCTGCTTGCCGTCGATCGCGGCATCCCGAAGGTCGACGAGCACGAGGTGCACGTCGGTGCCGCCCGAGCGCACGGCGATTCCGGCGTCCTTGACGTCCTGCTGGGTGAGGCGGTCGGCGAGGATGCTGGCACCGGAGAGCGTGCGGACCTGACGGTCCTTGAACTCCGGCGTCGCTGCGAGCTTGAACGCCGTGGCCTTCGCAGCGATCACGTGCATGAGCGGTCCGCCCTGCTGACCGGGGAAGACAGCGGAGTTGATCTTCTTCGCGATCTCAGGGTCGTTCGAGAGGATGAAGCCCGAACGGGGGCCGCCGATCGTCTTGTGCACGGTCGATGAGACGACGTGTGCGTGCGGAACCGGGTTCGGGTGCAGACCTGCCGCGACGAGGCCGGCGAAGTGCGCCATGTCGACCCAGAGCAGAGCACCGACCTCATCGGCGATCGCCCGGAACGCAGCGAAGTCCAGCTGACGCGGGTATGCCGACCAGCCGGCGACGATGACCTTGGGCTTGTGCTCCATGGCGAGACGGCGGACCTCGTCCATGTCGACGAGCGACGTCTCTGGGTCGACGCCGTAGGCGACGATGTCGTAGAGACGGCCGGAGAAGTTGATCTTCATGCCGTGGGTCAGGTGTCCGCCGTGGTCGAGCGAGAGACCCAGGAGCGTATCGCCGGGGCGGGCGATCGCGTGCATGACGGCGGCGTTCGCCGTGGCACCGGAGTGCGGCTGAACGTTCGCGAACTCGGCGCCGAACAGGCTCTTCACGCGCTCGATCGCGAGGGATTCTGCGACGTCGACCTCTTCGCAGCCGCCGTAGTAGCGACGACCGGGGTAGCCCTCGGCGTACTTGTTCGTGAGCACCGAGCCCTGCGACTGAAGCACGGAGACGGGCACGAAGTTCTCGGATGCGATCATCTCGAGGAAGGTGCGCTGACGCTTCAGCTCGCGGTCGAGGACCTCGGCGATCTCGGGGTCGACCTCGGAGAGCGGGGCGTTGAAGTACGGATCGGTCATGTCGTCCTCTTTCGTTGCGGAATGAATGTCATCGGGGAATGGATGTCATCGGCCCAGGCGCGCGGTCGAATTTCCGTAACGGTCGCTCCCCGGTGGTAGCCCACCCAGACGCCAGTCGCGACCGTTCGAGCATACCGGAATCACTGGCGCCCGAACAGCGCTCGCACTTCGACGTTGCGGCCTGCACGGAGTACCTTTTGTTCATGACCCTTCCACTTGTTCCCGCTCCCTCCATCCTCGTCGAGCGCACCGGCGCACTCGCCCTCGCTTCGAGTGCGCGCATCGTCGTCGAGGACGGCGCTCCCGGGGCCAGCACGCACCGAGAGCAGGTGGATGCCGCAGCATCCGTCCTGGCGGATGTGATCGCCGAGCGCGTTGGGCGCCGTCCGGAGATCGTGGACGGCGCCGCGGAACCGGGCGATCTCGTTCTCCGGCACGATCCCGACCACGGCGCGGAGGGCTACACCGTGCGCGTCGGCGAGGTCGTGCGCATTGAGGGCGCGGCCGCCGGTCTCTTCTACGGCATCCAGACCGTTCGTCAGCTGCTCATGCGCGATGGCGCCGAATGGACGCTGCCGCGCGTCGACATCGATGACGCCCCGCGTTTCGAGTACCGGGGGGTGATGCTCGACGTCGCGCGCACGTTCTTCGACGTCGACACGGTGAAGGCGTTCATCGAGCGGGCGGCATCCCTCAAATTCAACCGTCTGCACCTTCACCTCACCGACGACCAGGGATGGCGGCTGCAGATCGAGAGTCGTCCGCTGCTCACCGAGAAGGGGGCGACGACGGCAGTGTTCGGGCGTCCGGGAGGGTTCTACACGAAGGCCGATTTCCAGGAGATCGTGCGTCACGCGAGCGCGCACCACATGCTCGTCGTACCGGAGATCGACGTGCCGGGTCACACGCACGCGATCGGCCTCGCGTATCCCGGCATCGTCGAGGAGCCGGTCATGAACGATGCGCTCATCGCGCAGGCAGAATCACTCAACCAGCCGCTGCCGATCAGCGGCGAGCCGTACCTGGGCTGGGGCGTCGGACACTCCTCGGTGAAGATCCACGACGAGAGCACGTGGGAGTTCCTGCGGGATGTCCTCTCCGAACTCGCCGACCTCACTCCCGGACCGTATCTTCATGTCGGCGGCGACGAAGCACTCGGCACCCCACCCGCGGACTTCGACGCCTTCATGGAGCGGGTCACCGCCCTGGTCGCAGAATTGGGCAAGACACCCGTCACGTGGCACGAGGCGGGCTCCGCGCAGGTAGCCGAGGGGACGATCGGCCAGTACTGGGGAAGCGTCACACCATCCGCGGCGCACGCCGATGAGGCGCGACGCTTCGCAGAGCGCGGGGGCCGGGTGATCATGTCACCGTCTGACACCGCATACCTCGACCAGAAGTACGACGCCGATTTTGCGCTGGGTCTCGACTGGGCAGCACTCATCGATCTGAAGACCGCCTACGAATGGGAGCCCACGGCGATCGTCGACGATCTCCCCGCCGAAGCCGTCATCGGAGTGGAGGGTCCGCTGTGGAGCGAGACGATCGCGACGCTCGCCGACATCGATCAGCTCTTCTTCCCCCGTGCCGCCGCGCTCGCAGAGACGGCCTGGTCGGCTACCGACCGCCGCGAGTGGTCGTCGTTCCAGGAGCGGGTGGGCGGACTCGGCGCCGTGTGGGATGCCGCAGAATGGGGAGGCCACCGCCCCGCCGAGGTCAATTGGAGCAGCCGATGAGCACCACCGTGATCCATTCCGCCCGTCTGATCACCAACGGGACCGAGACTGAGAACGCCTGGGTGCGCTTCGAGAACGGTCTGGTCGTCGAAGTCGGCACCGAGTCTGATTGGCCCGATGCCGACACGATCCTCGACGCCACGACGATCGCCGGCCCGGATGCCGTGCTCGCGCCGGGCTTCGTCGACATCCACGGGCATGGCGGCGCCGGAGCATCCTATGACGACGGCGCGGAGGCGATCCGCGCCGCACGCGCGATGCACAGGCATCACGGCACGACACGTGCGGTGATCTCGCTCGTCACGGCCTCTATTGACGATCTCATCGGCCAGGTCGGTGCGATCGCAGACCTGATGCAGACGGATGCCGATGTTCTCGGTTCGCACCTCGAAGGACCGTTCCTCGATGTCGCGCACCACGGCGCGCATGAGCCGTCTCTGCTTCGCGCTCCACTGGCGGAGGACGTGCAGCGGCTGCTCGACGCGGGGCGTGGCACGGTGCGCCAGGTCACGCTCGCCCCGGAACTGCCCGGCGGTATCGAGGCGATCCGACTGATCGTCGCGGCCGGCGCTGCGGCCGCGGTCGGCCACACGAGCGCAGATGCCGCTCAGACTGGTGCCGCGTTCGATGCAGGAGCGACGATCCTCACTCACGCGTTCAACGCGATGCCCGGCATCCATCACCGCGCGCCCGGTCCTGTGCTCACCGCCGCGGCAGACCACCGCGTCGTGCTCGAGGCGATCGCGGACAACGTGCATCTGGACCCGAAGGTCATCAAGCTGCTGTTCGACTCAGCTCCTGGCCGGGTGGCGCTTGTCACCGATGCCATGGCGGCCGCCGGCAGCGCCGATGGCAGTTACGACCTCGGTGCAGTGCGGGTGACGGTAAAGGACGGCATTGCGCGCACGGATGCCACCGGATCCATTGCGGGATCGACTCTCACTCAAGACATCGCACTCCAGCGCGCGGTGCAGGCAGGAGTGCCTCTGGTCGACGCTGTCCGTGCACTCACGCAGACGCCAGCGGCAGCGATCGGTCTGGGCGCGCGTCTGGGACAGCTCGCACCCGGATTCGTCGGCGATGCCGTGGTGCTGGACGCAGCGCTGCAGGTGAAGCACGTGCAGACGGGCGCGGCAGTGCGCTGAGCACACGCGCGATGAGAGGTGGAGGGGCCGCCCTCCCCAGCGGCGGACCCCGGCTCCCTCCGGGCCGAGAGCGGGAGGCCCAGGATCTCCTCCCCCGAGGGTCCTGAGCCTGCCCGACCGGTGCGTTTACCCCTTGCATCGGAGCCGAACTCCGCCCCCCGGTGGAGTTCTTGTGGCTGTCTCTCACCTAGGAGACGAGCGTCATGCCGATTCATTACGCGAGATCGAAAAGATTTTTTGAGAATTGTCTCCGAGTTATCCCCAGGGCTGGCCAGGCTGGGAATTTCGCGAGAGAATAGCTCGGGCGCGTGATGAATGAGCGATTCACGCGTCTCTTCTTGTGGAGGCCAACGACACGCCCCACAACCAACGGATGACAGTGCATAACGACGAAACCTCTGAGACCGAACCGGCAGCTGATGCTGACCTGATCCTGCGCACCCGCTCAGGAGACGGTGAAGCGTTCGGTGAGCTCTGGCGCCGCCACTACCCGTCGGGCGTCGCGGTCGCCCGCTCAGTCACGTCGAGCATCGATCCTGATGACCTGGTCCAGGAGTCGTACGCACGCATCTATCAGGCGATCCTGAAGGGCGGCGGCCCGAACGGTTCGTTCCGCGCCTACCTGTTCACGAGCATCCGCAATACTGCCGCCGCGTGGGGACGCGCGCGTCGCGAGACCGCGATGGACGAGCTCGAGACCGTTCCCGACCCTGACAGCACTGAACAGGCCACCAACGACGCGCTCGACCGCGGACTGACAGCGCAAGCGTTCCGCAGCCTGCCCACGCGCTGGCAAGAGGTGCTCTGGTACTCCGAAATCGAGCAGATGAAGCCTGCCGAGATCGGCCCCCTGCTGGGTATGAAGGCCGGTGCCGTGTCCCAGCTCGCCTTCCGCGCCCGCGAGGGGTTGCGCGAGGCATGGGTGCAGGCGCACCTTCGCAGCACAGCTTCCGATTCGGAATGCCACTGGACGATAGAGCATCTCGGAGCTTACTCACGCGGCAACGTCAGCACACGAGACCGCGCACGCGTCGACGCGCACCTCGGTAGCTGCGCACGCTGCCTCATCGTCGCCGGCGAGGCCGATGAGGTCTCCAGCCGACTCGCGCTGGTTCTGCTGCCCTTGGTCCTGGGTATCGCCGGAGCCAGCGGTTACGCAGCCATGCTGCAGACCGGCGGTGTTCCTGTCGTCGCCATCGCCGCAATGCCTTCCAGCGTGGTCGCTGGCGGCGTCGTCGTCACCGGTGCGACACCGGCCGGTGTGGAGGCTGCGGCGAGCACCGCTGGCAGCAGCTCAGCGGGCAGCGGTGCGAGTGGCGGAGCCATCACGGGCATCGGTGCACTCGTCGGCGCGGGATCGGCGGCGCTGGTCGTCGCCGGCGTAGTCGCAGCCGCGGCGATCGTCCCCGGTCTTCTCGTTGCCAGTCCCGTGACGTCACTGCCCAGCGCTGGTGATGCAGACAGCTCATCCATCTCTTCGGATGTCGCGCCCGATGGCAGCATCGAGTCGAAGGACACCCTCGTTCTCGACGTTCCGGAGAAGAAGACGCCGAAGGATGCTCCCGACCTGCAGCCGCCCGTCGCGCCGCCCGTCGCCGAGGCACCGGTGAAAGAGGCCTCTGCGCCTGTCGACGACGAGCAGTCCGGCGACCGTGAGGGTAACGACGGCATAGAGACGACGGAGCCGACCGACCCCGGCGACGGTGGGGAGACCGATCCGACGGACCCCACGGACCCGACCGACCCGACCGACCCCACGGACCCGACCGACCCCACCGACCCCACGGACCCGACCGATCCGACGGACCCTCCCGTGGATCCTACGGAGCCTCCTGTCGACCCGACGGACCCCGCCGAACCAGCCGGTCCCACCGCTCCTGTGACGATCGTCGGCACATCGGTCTCGATCGACAGCGCAGGAAAGACCCATCTCAACATCACCGTGAACGGGGTTCCCGGCACCACCGTGCAGGCGCTCATCAACGGCAGTTCGAACGGTGCGGGGCAGATCGTTCTCGATGCGGACGGCGCTGGCGTGCTGGACCTGCGTCCTACCTTCATCCAGATCGTGCGCAATGCGAGCGTCACCATCCAGTACTTCACTGACGATGGTGCGGAGTATCCGCTCATGAGCACACTCTGGTCCCTTGGCGCCAACCGCAATTCAGCAGCCTCTGCCGAACAGCCCACCGACGTCGAACCTCTCGCGCAGGCGCCGCAGAGCGCCGTCGAGACTCCCTCAGCGGCGATGCCAGCAGACGAGGTCGCCATCGAAGAGACCATGGTTCCTGAGCAGCCCGCTGCCGACGAGTCCACCGATGCCGTTGAGACCGCTCCCGCGGCGGAAGTCCCCTCCGACGAACCTGCCATCGAGGAGCCCGAACCGGCGCCGACTGAGGAATCGATCCCGGCCGAATAGACTGGGATCATGCCCGAAGCAGTAGACGCCGTCCCCGATCCCACCCGGCCCAGGATCAGTCCACTCGAGATCATTCGGACCGTCGTCCTGATCGTCGCGCTGGCGTCGCTTGCGATCTGGGGCTTCTCGATGTGGGGCTTCCCGTGGAGCCTCGTCCTCGGTCTCGGCACACCCGCCGTCGTGCTGCTGGTCTGGGCGCTCTTCCTCTCTCCTCGCGCCGTACTGCAGCTGCATCCGTTCATCCGCGCGGCTGTCGAACTGCTGATCTACGCAGGCGTCACGCTGGCGTGGTGGTCGATGGGACAGGCGTGGGCTGGCATCGCCTTCGCGGTCGTCGCCGTGGCAACCGGTGTCGTCACGGGTAGGAGAAACCTGCGTTGACCGCCCTCGCGGCCCTGAGGGAAGCACTCGGCGACATTGTCGACGTCGCCGAAGATTCTCTGGAGGCCGCGCGCTCTGACCGGTCGGGACATCGCTCCCCTGGCAGACCGCTCGCAATCGTGCACGCGGAGAACATCACCCACGTGCAGCAGACGATGCGTCTTGCTACCGAGCATCGCACTCCGGTCGTTGTTCGCGGCGCCGGAACTGGGCTCGCAGGGGCTGCGAATGCCGGCCCCGGCGAGATCGTGCTGTCGACCGTACGGATGAATCGGGTGCTCGAGATTCGCCCAGATGATCTGATCGCGGTCGTCGAGCCCGGCATCCTCAATTCGGATCTGGGCGCCCTGCTCGCCGAAAGCGGACTGTGGTGGCCACCTGACCCCGCCAGCCGCGACATCTCCACCGTCGGAGGCAATATCGCCACCGGCGCCGGCGGCCTGTTGTGTGCGAAATATGGCGTGGTCCGCGATTGCGTGCTCGCCATCGATCTCGTGCTCGCCGACGGGCGCCTCCTGCACCTGGGGCACCGGAGCGTGAAAGGCGTCACCGGTCTCGACTTGACGTCGCTCGTCATCGGCTCGGAGGGCACCCTCGGTGTCGTCGTCGGCGCCACTCTCAAACTTCGCCGCGTCGTCGAGGGCGAGACGTGCACGCTCACCGCACTGTTCTCGAGTGTGCGCGCAGCGGCAATGGGGTCGGCCGCGGTCACGGCATCCGGTGTCCAGCCGGCGATCATGGAGCTCATCGACGCGACCAGCCTCGCCGCAGTGCACGCGTACCTGTCGCTGTCCGCTCCCCCGCCCGCGACGTCACAGCTGACCATCCAGACCGATGGGCCCACTGCCCGCTCCGATGCCGATCGCATCGCAGAGGTCCTGCGCACGGCAGGCGGAGAGGTCGCGCTCACCTATGACCGCACCGAGGGCGAGCGGCGGCTCACGATCCGCCGCTCGATGCATGGCGCCTTCGCGAGTCTCGGCACGACCCTGATCGAAGACGTCTCGGTGCCGCGCAGCGCCCTGCCGGCGATGTACGACGAGATCGCCCGCATCGAAAAGCAGTATGGGCTGATCATCCCCTCGGTCGCCCATGCCGGCGACGGAAACCTGCACCCGAACTTCATCTTCGAAGGCGAAGAGGTCCCCGACGTCGTGTGGGCCGCCGCAGATGATCTGTTCCGTTCCGCGATCCGGTTGGGCGGCACCCTCACCGGCGAGCACGGCATCGGGATACTGAAGAGCCGGTGGCTCTCCGAAGAACTCGGCGAGGATCAGTGGGGGATCCAGCGACAGATCAAACGCGTGTTCGATCCCCTCGGCATCCTGAATCCCGGAAAGGTGTTCGATCATGCCTGATATCCACGTCAGCGCGGCGGTGATCCACGATCAGACCCGACGCGTGCTCGTCGTGCGCAAGCAGGGCACGACCGCGTTCATGCAGCCGGGAGGGAAGCCGGAGGCCGGCGAGAGCCCGGCCCAGACGCTCGCCCGCGAACTCGATGAAGAGCTCGGGCTGATCGTTGCCGAGACCGAACTGGAGCCCTTGGGCAGATTCACGTCCGCCGCCGCGAATGAACCGGGTCACCGCGTCATCGCCGACGCGTTCGCGCTCACGATCGACGCGGATGCGGTCAGCGTGCAGGCCGAGCTCGCCGAGCTGCGATGGATCACCCCGGCAGACATCGGCACGCTCGAGCTCGCGCCGCTGAGCCTCGAGCACCTGCTGCCGATCGCCTGGCCCGCGCTCGCGCGGGACCAGGACGCGCCCTCCCGGCGTTAGAGCCCCTGCCACTCCGGCTTGTTGTCGAAGGCGTAACGGTAGTAGTCGGCGAGCTTCAGCTGGGAGGCTGCGGCTTCATCGACGACGACCGTCACGTGTTCGTGCAGCTGAATGGCCGACCCCGGCAGCAGCGCGCTGACTGGCCCCTCGACGGCACCGGCGACGGCCCGTGCCTTCCCTTCGCCGAACGCGAGGAGCACGAGATGCCGCGCGCGCTGGATCGTGCCGAGGCCCTGAGTGATGCAGTGCATCGGCACATCGTCGATCGAGTCGAAGAAGCGGGCGTTGTCCTTGCGGGTCTGCTCGGTGAGGGTCTTCACGCGCGTGCGCGAAGCGAAGGATGAGCCGGGCTCGTTGAATCCGATGTGACCATCGGTGCCGATTCCGAGAATCTGCAGGTCGACGCCGCCAGCAGCCTCGATCGCGGCCTCGTAGTCAGCACCGGCATGCTGGACGCTCTCCAGAGCACCGTTCGGAGTGTGGATGCGCTCGGGGTTCAGACCCAGCGGTTCCACGACCTCGCGGGTGATCACAGACCGGTAGCTCTCGGGGTGAGCGGGGTCGATGCCGACGTACTCATCGAGAGCGAATCCGCGCACCTGCGACACATCTGTTCCCGCGAGACGTCCGTGCAGCGCCTCGTACACCGGGAGCGGAGTCGATCCGGTGGCAAGGCCCAATACGGCATCCGGACGCCGCGCGATCAATCGCACGATCTCATCCGCGACCAGCGCTCCCGCAGCAGCGGGGTTCTCGACGATGACGACTTCAGCCATGAATAGCAATCTCCTGTTCGGGGGCGAGCGCTCCGACCAGCGCGGCGCCGAGGGCGGCCGCCGGAGAACCGGAGGGAAGCAATTCGATTCTCTCATCGAGATGCAGCGACCGCAGGAACGGCGACCCTGCCGCATCGGCGATGAGAGAGTTTCGGATGAGGACGCCGAGGCGCTCACCGAGGGCGGTGATTCCGCCGCCGATGACGACCGTCTCGACGTCACAACTGAGCACGAGCACCCGCACGGCGGCCGCTGCGCCGCGCGCGAGGTCGGTGCGAAGCATCAGCGCTTCGGTGTCGCCTGCGTCGGCCGCGTCGAAGATGTCGCGCACAGGGAGGGCACCGGGTCGTCCCCAGGCGCGGGCGACCGAGCCTCCGCCGCAGAGCGTCTCGATGCAGCCGCGCTGACCGCAGGTGCACACTCGTCCGGTCGGATCGACGGAGATGTGGCCCACTTCACCCGCCGTGCCTCTGGCGCCTCTCCAGAGGCGACCGTCTGCGACGATTCCGGCGGCCACTCCCGTGCCGAGGTTGAGGTACGCCATCGAGGGAGCAGCCTGCGATCCGCGCAGGGATGCTGCGCCGAGAGCGGCGGCCTTCACATCATTCTCCACGGCGACAGGAACACCGAGCCTGGCGCCGGCGAGCGTGGCCAGATCAAGCGACTCCACACCGAGATTGACCGCGTGCAGCACCCGACCATGTGCTGCGTCGACGAGGCCAGGGATGCCGACGCCGACGCTGCGCACATCCGCAAGATCGAAGCCCGCTTCTGCCTGCAACTCGCGGACGCTGTCCACGACATCTGCGACGACAGCATCCGCTCCGTGCCCTGTCGGGCGACGAACGCGGCCGATGATGTCGCCCGCATCCGAGACGGCGACGGCATCTGTCTTCGTCCCGCCGATGTCAAGACCGATGCGAACGGCAACGACGCGGGAAAGGTCTGCCAGTGGCACTACGAGACTCCCAACTGACCGGAGAGCACCATGACAGCAGTACCGCGAAGCACGATGTCGTCCTGGCGGGTGAGCCGGATCACGACGTCGTCGAAGACACCTTCGAGCGTGCGGGCGCGCAGCGTTTCGGTGGCCGCCTCGATGAGCGGCCCGTCGAGCAGATCGGATGGTCCGGAGAGCACCACTTCAGAGAGGTCGAGCGCTGTGACGATGGGAGCGATAGCGATCGCCATGCGCGCTCCCGCATCGCGCAGGATCACGTCGCGGGCATCGGGGTGTGCTGCAACTTCGTCGCGCAGTCGCGTGACGCTGAGCCAGGCCTCCAGGCATCCGTCTCGTCCGCAGACGCAGTGCGGCCCCCCGTCGGTGCCGACGATGACGTGCCCGATCTCACCGGCGGCGAAACGGCTTCCCATCAGCGGTTGACTGCCGGAGATGAGACCTGCGCCGACGCCGAATCCGATCTTAATCAGGATGAAGTCGGACCGAGCGTCCCCGAACGTGTATTCGGCGAGCACCGCGGCGTTCGCGTCATTGCGCACGAGCACAGGCAGATCGAGGTCAGCTCCGAGTCGGGCCTCGAGAGGGAAGTCCCTCCAGCCGAGGTTGGGAGCGTTCAGGACGACCCCGTCCGGGCGCACGACGCCAGGGGTGCCGACGCCCACGCCCAGCAGCGACGCGGTGGCCGCAGACACGAGTGCGCGACTGAGGCTGAGAACCGCGTCATAAGCTGCGCCTCCGTCGGACTGCGCGGGCCGTGCGACCTCACGGCGCACCAGCACGTCGCCGTCGAGGCTGAGAACCGCGCCGCGGAACACTTCGGTGTCCGAGAGATCGAGCCCGATGATCTGGTGCCCGAGGCGATCGATGTCGATGAGGATAGGCGGCTTTCCGGGGCCGCTCGTCTCGCGGATGCCGAGTTCGATGACGATCCCGTCTGTGATGAATTCGGCGACGAGATCGGAGATGGTCACGCGGGTCAGCCCGGTCTCGCGCGAGAGATCGGCGCGACTCATCGACCCCGCGTGGTACAGCGTCTGCAGCACCAGCGCCCTGTTGTGCCCGCGGGCATGTTCGGGGAGCACCTTGGCGCGGGAACGCAGAGAGCGCGCCGGCCCGAAGGCATGCGGCTGCGCGCTGACGTACTGGACAGGGGTCGAATCCCGCGGCTCACCCGTTTCGGACATGTTTGTTAGTTCACCTTACGAACAGGGGTCTGCGCAAGTCGGAGTTCTTTCACGAGCTCCGTCACGATCTGCTCGCGGTCGGCGATGCTGATCGGCTTCCCGGGGATGCCGGGCCGACGCTGGTCGGGTGTCGGCCCGTCGAGCTGACGATACTGCACGCCGGCGGCGGCCAGTCGGCTCTGCTGCACCGGGAGACGGCGGAGGAAGCCTTCGATGTCGCCCGGTGCGCCCCCGGCCCAGAGTCGTTCCGCGATGGCGCTCAGACGCGGGAACATTGCGAAGTCCACGCGGTCACGGGTCGTCAGGTGCTCGGTCCAGGTGTTCGCCTGCCCACCGATGACGCCGTCCGGCAGGCTCAGACCGTACGCCCGCTCGAGCGAGAGCGGAGGACCGACCGGCACCGGCTCATCATCGGATGCGGATTGGCGATAGTCGAGATAGGTGTGCAGGTCGGGGCATCCGATGACCGGGATGCCGCGGCGCAGCGCCTCCGCCATGGCCACGGGGCCGCGCCAGGCGAGAATCGTCACACCATCGGGGACGTCGCCTTCGAGCACCTCATCCCACGCGATAGCCGTGCGCCCGCGGGCGCGGACATGCTCGACGAAGTGCCGGGTGAACCACGGCTGCACGTCGTGCGGTGCAGCAAGGCCGATCTCCTGCATCCGCTCGGCCGCCGCGGGACTCTGCGCCCATTCGTCGACCGGAACCTCGTCACCGCCGATCCCGATCCAGGGCGAGTCGAAGACGTCGCACAGCGCATCGATCGCCGCACGACCGAATGCCAATGCGTCTGGCGTCGGCGCCAGGACGCGGGGGTTGACTCCGAATCGCTCCCAGGGCGCCGTGGCCGCCTCGCCGACGTCGACGTTGCCGAGATCGGGATAGGCCGCAAGCGCAGCCTGCACGTGACCCGGCAGTTCGACCTCCGGCACGATCGTGACGAAGCGAGCTGCCGCATACTCGACGAGCTCTCGAAGCTCCGTCGTCGTGTAGAACCCTTCGTGCACACCGGCAACAACGCTCGCACGGGGCCCGTGACCGCGCTGAGTGGCGTCGCGGCGCGCACCGATCTCGGTGAGCCGGGGGAATCCGGGCACCTCGAAGCGCCAGCCCTGGTCATCGGTGAGGTGAAGGTGCAGCACATTCAGGTGGTGGGCGGCGAGCAGGTCGACCAGTCGGCGGATGTCGGCCGCCGGCCGGAAGTGCCGTGCGACGTCGAGCATCGCGCCGCGCCAGCGGTGAGCGGGGGCGCCCGCCCACGTGCCAGCGGGGATGCGAGAGCCGATCGCCGCGTCGGGAGCGCACAACTGACGCAGAGTCATCGCTGCCCGGAAGACGGCTACCGGTGCAGCCCCGGCGAGCACGATCTGGTCGCCATCGGCCTCGATCCGGAACGATTCATCCCTTTCGAGACTGTCATCGATTCGCAGCACGATCCGCGGAGCATCCGGATTCGTCGCATCGCTCAGTCCGAGACTCTCGCGCAGAATCGCGCCGACGCCGCCGAGCGACTCCGGCGCGATGACGGCTGCATCGCGATGCAACACGAACGACGCGCGGTGCGGGTCGATCTCGGCCTCGATCAGCGGCATGGTCGCCCGGTGAGGCGGCGGCGGCATCCGAAGTGCGCGACCGGGTGCGGCACCCGTGACATCGCCATTCGCGACGACGGGGGCGCCCGCGATGAGCACCTCGATGATTCCGACCGGTCGTGCTCTCGGATCGTCGAAGGTCGCGCCGGCGGCGATGGTATCAGGATCGAACAGCACGAGGTCGGCCGCGGCTCTCTCTCGGATCACACCACGCGGTGCGTCCGCGCGATCGAGCCCCAGTCTGCGCGCCGGTGTGGCCGAGAGATGCTGCACAGCCTCTTCCAGACTGAGGACGCCGAGCTCTCGCACATAGCGCCCCAGGTAGTGCGGGAACGCTCCGAATCCGCGAGGGTGCGGCTTCGCGCCGATCAGGATCCCGTCGCTGCCCCCGGTGTGATGCGGATGCCGCATGATCTCGCGGACGTTCTGCTCGTCACCGATGTGCATGAGGATGCCGGTGGCCCCGGCATCCTCCACGATCGTGTCGAGCACGACATCGATGGGGCGTCGGACTTGGTCAGCAGCGATCTGGGCGATGGTGCATCCGACCAGCCCGGAGAGGGCGGGATTCGCGGTGCCGGAGATCTCGATCTGCAACCAGTCCGCCCGTTCTCCGTGGAAGCCGTCGCAGCCGACTTCTTCGAGTTCGACGCGCACCTGCTCACGACCAGCGGCATCCAGCGCTCGGATGGCGGCGATGAGGTCTCCGCCGCCCGCGAGCCTGCTCGGCAGGAGGGCGGCGAGCGTCGTCGCGCCCGGCAGATACGGGTAGGTGTCGAGAGTGACGTCGACGCCGTCAGCGATGGCCGCATCGACCAGCGCGAGCAGGTCGGCGGCACGACCGCGATTGGGCGCAAAGTTCATCGTGGCGTGAGTGAGGTGGATGGGGCAGCCTGTGCGGCGACCGATATCGAGCGCCTCGCGGTAAGCGTCAAGGGCTCCCCCGCCATAGCTGCGGGTATGCGGGGCCCAGTATCCACCTCGCTCGGCCACGACGCGGCACAGGGCCTCGAGCTCAGCGGTGGAGGCGTACATTCCCGGCGTGTACGTGAGTCCGCTCGACATTCCGAATGCGCCGGCGTCGAGCGCTGCGCCCAGCAGCGCGCACATCCGGCCGATCTCCGCCTCGGTCGCGGCCCGGTTCTCATGACCGACGGTCATCATCCGGAGGTTCCCCTGGGGAACCAGCACGGCGACGTTCGCCGCCGTTGCCGCGTCTATCGCGGTGAGGAAGTCGTCCATCGTGCGCCATGGCGCATCGCACGGGCCGTTCCATCCGGCGATCTGCGCGGGAATTACCGACGCCGCCGCGTCATCGAGCGGAGCATATCCGAGGCCGTCCTGGCCCACGACCTCGGTGGTGACGCCTTGGCGCAGCTTCACCTCGTGCGCGGCGCCGGTGAGCACGGCAAGATCGCTGTGCGCGTGCATGTCGATGAAGCCGGGGGCGAGGACGAGACCGCTCGCCTCGACTTCGACCGCACCGGCCGGCAACTCGAGAGTTCGCTCGTCGCCTGTGCGGATGACGGCGACGATCCGCTCTCCCTCGACAGCGACATCTGCCGTGTACCGCGGAGCACCGCTGCCGTCGATGACTGTGGCGCGGCGGTAGATCCGCACGCGTCCCGCGGCAGCCTGTTCCGCGCTCAGAAGCATGTCGCCACCGCACCGATGATGTTCGGGTCATCCGCATCCGGATCGTCGATCACCGGCACGACCCGCCATTTGTCGAAGGCCGTGCACGGGTGCGACAGCCCGAGACGCACCACGGTGCCGACCGGAACCTGCCCCCCTGGGGCGAACTGCAAGAACGCATGCTGATCGTTCAGCGCGGTGATCTCACCCTGCACAGACTGGGGGACGGGAAGGTCGATGTCGAACGGCACGTCTCGGCGGCCGGCATCCAGAAGCGCGAGTCCCGGCTCCGGCTGTGAGACCACTCGTGCCCACGCATGCATCGCCGAACGCAGCCGCGCTGTACCGGTGAGCGGCCCGAACGGGGACATCCGCTCGTAGAAACCGTCGTCGTGGATCTGGAAGGCCCCCGATCGCAGCACGATCTCGACGTCGTCGCCTTCTGATGCGAGCACTGTCGCCGCCCGATCCGGGAACGAGCTGCCTCCGGCCGTGAGGATCGGACGGATGCCGGTCAGGTACGACAGTCGATGG
This sequence comes from Microbacterium zouquanmingi, assembly GCF_052266675.1. NCBI lineage: Bacteria > Bacillati > Actinomycetota > Actinomycetes > Micrococcales > Microbacteriaceae > Microbacterium > Microbacterium zouquanmingi. Next base: position 586,304 of record NZ_JBQPRA010000002.1, on the reverse strand, counting down.
TGCAGCTCGAGGATGGTGCCGAGGAAGGCATCGACCGCCTGCACCGACTCCGCACTTCGGTCGGGACCGAACGGCCCCTCGTAACCGCCGACGCCGGCGAGCCGGAGCCCCGCGGCATCGGTGATCGCCTGAGCGACCCTCTCGCCCTCGTCGATCGTCCGTGCACCGGTGCGCCCGCCGGCGCCGCCGAGTTCGACGAGCACATCGAGCGGATACCGAGGATCGATGCCCGCGCTCGCGAGAATCGTGATCGTGTCCACCGAATCCGCCCAGCAGATGATCCGCAGATCAGGATCGGCGGCGAGCGCCCGGCCCAGTTCGGCCGCGGCCGCGGCATCCGTCACGGAATTCGCGATGAGCACTCGGCGAACACCCGCCTCGATCGCGATCGAGGCCTGCCATGGGGTGGCCACGCTGATCCCCCATGCACCGGCGTCGAGAAGACGCTGCCAGAGGGCCGGCGCCATCGTCGTCTTGCCGTGCGGGGCGAGGACGACTCCCTGCTCCGCAGCCCAGTCGAAGACCGTGGTCTCGTTGTGCGCGAGGGCTGTCTCATTCACGGTCATCACCGGGGTGCGGAACTCGGACAGCCGTAGTCCCGCATCGGCGATGTCAGAGAGCCGCAGTCCGTGCGCTCGAGTGGGGAACGCCTTGGCCCATCGCCCGACGACCGGATCCGGAATTAGTAGAGGCATCTAACAATGCTACTAGGGTAAAAAGCATGACCATGAAGACCCGAATCATCACTGACGCCGCACCGGCTCCCGCGCACACCTTCTCACAGGGAGTGCGCAAAGGACCCTTCATCCAGGTCTCCGGTCAGGGCCCCGTCGACCCGACGACGAACGAATACCTCTACCCCGGCGACGTCGCCGCCCAGACCACACGCACCCTCGAGAACGTCAAGGCGATCATCGAGGCATCCGGTGCGAGCTTCGACGACGTCGTGATGCTGCGGGTCTACCTCACCGAGCGATCGGACTTCGCCGCCATGAACGACGCCTATGGCGCCTTCGTGACCGCGCACACCCCCAGCGGCGTGCTTCCCTCGCGCACCACCGTGTTCACCGGCCTTCCCCGCGAGGAGATGCTCGTCGAGATTGACGGAATCGCGATTGTCGAGAGCTGAGCTTTCCCCCATGGGTGCTCCTCCCCATCGGCGGCGACCCTTCTGATGTGTTTGACTTGGTCACCGACCGGAGAAACGCACCACTCTTCGTGGTGCCGTCATTGAGGAAATCACATATGAACCGTCGTATCGCAGCATTCGCCATCGCCACCGTCGCCGTCCTCGGCCTCACCGCATGTTCGGGAGGCGCATCCGAGGACACCTCGAATGATTCGGCCGACTCGGCTGACAGCTCGGCGCCCGCAGAAGAGACCAACACCGACCAGTCCGTCGAAGAGGCTTGTGGCATCGTGCTGCCCAAGCTCCAGGAGGCGAGCACCGCCGCCGGTGAGATCGACACGACCGGGGCGACCGACCCGCAGACCACTGTCGACCAGTTCGACACCGTCGTCGCCGCCTTCGGCGACGCAGCAGACAGCGTCTCCAACGAAGAGGTCAAGGCTGCGACCACCGCGGTCTACGAAGACTTCGGAGCGCTGAGCGAGGTGCTCTCCAAAGTTCTCGTCGACCAGGACATGTCGGCAGCATCCGACCTCAGCACCATCACCACCGACATGACGGACTCGGCCACCGCACTGCAGGAACTCTGCAGCTGATCGGCGGAACCTCGAAGCGGACCAAGGCCATCAGACCCAGGGGTGGACCCGCCTGGAGCACCGCTGTCTCGACGCTGCTAACAGAAACAGAGGGGAGGGGNCCTCGAAGCGCCCCGGCATCGTCAGATGCCGGGGCGCCTCTGCTTGACACACCGTTGCCTCGCCGTTATAAACAGCCCCGTATGATAGTGGGATATGTCACGTCAACTCACGGGGGGTGAATTCGTGACCGATCTCATCGCATCACCTGGTGCAGAGACCGCTCCGAGCGCAGCGGTTACAGAGGCGTTGCCGCCGAACGATGGCGATCAGCCACTCGAGTGGGCACCTCGCGAGCCCGCACCCAAGAAGCACCGCACCGCCCTCTGGGTAGGACTCGGCGCGGGTGCACTGCTGGTGGCTCTGGGCGCCGCCTCGATGGTCCTTATCGCTCCTGGCACGACGATTGCGGGGATCCCGGTCGGCGGCTTGACCCCTGGCGCCGCCGCTGACGTCGTCGAGTCCCGCCTCGCTGACGTGGAGATCACGCTGACCGATGTCAACGGCGAACCGGTCGTCACCGGTTCCGAGATCGGCGCGAGCGTCGATGCCGCGGCGCTTGCTGATGCGGCATTCACCGAGCACCCCATGTGGAATGTCGGCTCATGGATGTCGGCCCCGATCGCAGGCGACATCGCCCTTGACCCCGCGCTGGCGCACAAGACTCTGCGCGCGCTGGCTCCGACAAGCTACGAAGACGCTGTCGACGCGGCCGTCGTCTTCGATGAGGCCACTGGCACTTATGCGACCACCCCGGCCATCGCCGGAACCGGCGTCGACCTCACTGGCCTCACCGCGGCGATGACCGATGCCGTCGCCTCAGACCACAATGCCGGTGAGTACTCCGGCGCGCCCTCTGAGGCGCCTGCCGCCGTCAGCGATGCCGACGCCACAGACGTCGCCACCAACCTGAACACGATGCTCACCACGCTCGGCTTCTATATCGGAGAAGAGCGCACCGTTCCGGTGGCTCCCGCTGTCGCTGCGACCTGGATCGATGTCGTCGACGAGGACGGCACGCTGCGTGTCGTTGCAGACGAAGCTGCCATCCAAGCAACTGTCGATGCCCTTCCTGCCGCGGTCGATCGCGCACCCGTGTCCGCAGAAACCATCACCAACGCCAACGGCACCGTGCTCAGAGAGCTGACGGCCGGTGTCAACGGACGCGCACTTGGAGACACCAGCACGGTCGCCGCAGACTTCGCCGAGAAGATCGAGGCTGGCGATGCCGTCCAGCCGATCGCGGTCACAGAGACTCCATTCGAGAGCACGGCGCTCGTTCGCGAGATCGACATCAACCTCTCGAACCAGACGGTTTCGGCTATCGAGAACGGCGCTGTCGTCGACTCCTGGTATGTGTCCTCAGGTATCGGCGAGAACGCTACGCACACCGGGTCGTTCCAGATCGGCTGGAAGACCTCCAGCCAGAACATGGGCAACCGCGATCTCACCAAGGCGCCCAACTACTTCCAGCCGGATGTGCCGTGGGTCATGTATTTCAACGGTGATGAAGCGCTGCACGGTGTCTACTGGCACAGCAACTGGGGCAACCCGATGAGCCACGGCTGCGTGGGCATGCCCATCGGAAAGGCCCAGTGGCTGTACAACTGGTCGCCCGAGGGCGTCACCGTCAACGTGCACTACTGACGCCGCCCTGCTCCATGCTGCAGTTCCCTGCTTCGCGCTGCTCAAAACCGTTCGCGCTGCTGATATTTGCGCCGCGCGAACAGGAATAAGCAGCGCGAGCAGGAATGAGCCGCGCGAGCAGCGTGATGAATACGTAAAAGGCCGGATGCTGAAGCATCCGGCCTTTCACGTAATCAGCGTCAGATCGCGTCGATGATCGCGTTCAGCGTCTGCGAGGGACGCATGATCTTCGCGACCTTCTCGACGTCGGGCCGGTAATACCCGCCGATGTCCGCGGCAGAGCCCTGAGCGTCGATGAGCTCGGAGACGATCTCCGCCTCGTCGGCTGCGAGCTTCTCAGCGATGGGGGCGAAGGCTGCCGCGAGCTCGGCATCCTTCGTCTGCTTCGCGAGCTCCTGAGCCCAGTACAGCCCCAGGTAGAAGTGGCTGCCGCGGTTGTCGATCGTGCCGAGCTTGCGCCCGGGCGAGCGGTCCTCCTCGAGGAAGGTGCCGGTTGCGGCATCCAGGGTCTCGGCGAGGACGCGGGCCTTCTCGTTTCCGGTGCGGTTCGCGAAGTGCTCGAGCGAGGCTGCCAGCGCGAAGAACTCGCCCAGCGAGTCCCAACGCAGATAGTTCTGCTCGACGAGCTGCTGCACGTGCTTCGGCGCCGATCCACCGGCACCGGTCTCGAACAGTCCACCGCCGGCGAGCAGCGGAACGATCGAGAGCATCTTCGCCGAGGTGCCCACCTCGAGGATCGGGAACAGATCCGTGAGGTAGTCGCGCAGCACGTTGCCCGTTACCGAAATGGTGTCGAGGCCGTGACGCATGCGCGCGAGCGTGTAGCGCGTCGCCTCTTCAGGGGCCAGGATCGAGATCTGCGCCCCATCGGTGTCGAGGGTTGCAAGCGCCTGGTGCACCTTCGCGATGAGCTGTGCATCGTGGGCGCGGTTCAGGTCGAGCCAGAACACGGCCGGGTCGCCGGTCGCCTGTGCACGAGAAACCGCAAGCCTCACCCAGTCCATGACCGGGATGTGCTTGGTCTGCGTTGCACGCCAGATGTCGCCCGCACCCACGCGGTGCTCGATCACGACATGGCCTTCACCATCGAGAACCTCGACGCGGCCGGCCGAAGCGATCTCGAACGTCTTGTCGTGGCTGCCGTACTCCTCAGCGGCCTGCGCCATGAGGCCCACGTTCGGCACGGTGCCGATCGTGGCCGGGTTCAGCGGACCGTTCGCGATGACGTCCTCGATCACGGCCTGGTACACACCGGCGTACGAGGAGTCCGGGATGACAGCGAGCGTGTCATCCTCTCCGCCGTCGACCCCCCAGAGCTTGCCGCCATTGCGGACGAGCGCGGGCATCGAGGCATCCACGATGACGTCCGAGGGGACGTGCAGGTTCGTGATGCCCTTGTCGGAGTTCGTATACGACAGGCGGGGACCTGCTGCGATCTTCGCGGCGAACTCGTCGGCGATCGCCTTGCCGCCCTCGATTTCTGCCAGGCCGTCGAGGACCGAGCCGAGGCCGTCGTTGGCGCTGAGGCCGGCCGATGCCAGCTGGTCGCCGAAACGAGCGAACACATCCGCGAAGAAGGCCTTCACGACGTGGCCGAAGATGATCGGGTCAGAGACCTTCATCATCGTCGCCTTCAGGTGCACCGAGTACAGCACGTCGTCGCTCTTGGCCGCCTCGAGGGTCTCAGCAAGGAAAGCATCGAGAGCGGATGCTGACAGGAAGGTCGCATCGATGATCTCGCGCGGCAGCACCTTGAGGTTGTCCTTGAGCACGGTGACCGTGCCGTCCTCTGCGGTGTGACGGATCGTGAGGACGTCGTCGTGGGCGGCGACCCAGCTCTTCTCGTTGTGCTTGAAGTCGTTCTCGCTCATCGTGGCGACACGGGTCTTCGAGCCTTCGGCGAACGGCTTGTTCGTGTGCGGGTGCTTCTTGGCGTAATTCTTCACGGCCAGCGGCGCGCGGCGGTCGCTGTTGCCCTCGCGCAGCACGGGGTTCACAGCAGAGCCCTTGATGCGGTCGTAGCGTGCGCGGATGTCCTTCTCTTCGAGCGAGGACGGCTCATCGGGGAAGCTGGGGATCTCGTAGCCCTGCGCCTGCAGTTCGGCGATGGCCGCCTTCAGCTGCGGGATGGATGCCGAGATGTTCGGCAGCTTGATGATGTTCGCCTCGGGCAGTGTGGCAAGGCCGCCGAGCTCAGCGAGCGCGTCGGACACTTCCTGATCAGCCGTCAGCCGCTGCGGGAACGCTGCGAGGATGCGGCCGGCGAGCGAGATGTCGCGGGTCTCGATCTCGATTCCCGCCTTGCCTGCGTAAGCCTGAACGATCGGGAGGAGCGACGCGGTGGCCAGAGCCGGTGCCTCGTCCGTGTACGTATAGATGATGGCGTCGTCGGTCACCGGGAGATTCTCCGTTCACGAGTCAAATTTGTCTCGATACCAAGATACCTGAGTCGACTTATCAACGTTCGCTGACAACTTGGCGCACACACTGCGCAGAGACGTTACCCTGGGCGTATGACTGAACTGCGCGTGGTCGAACTGTCCGCTGCGACGATCGTCGCGGTCAACAACCTGTCTCTCAAGCCAGGGCAGGAGCAGTTCCTCGCACCTGTCTCGTATGGGATCGCCGCTACGGTGATCAACCCGCAGACGTCCTGGCAGCGTGTGGTCCTCGATCGCAACGAGGTCGTCGGCTTCGTCAGCGCCAACTTCGACCCTGAGGCGCCCGAAGAGCATTTCCGCTCCGTGCTGTGGCGCATCAATGTCGATGCCGACGATCAGGGTCGAGGCGTCGGCCGCTTCGCGGTAGCAGCGCTGATCGACGAAGCCCGCTCGCGCGACATGGGCCACGTCGATGTCATCTACGAGGCAGGCGATGGCGGCCCTGGCGCATTCTTCGAGCGCGTCGGCTTCACGCAGGTCGGCGAGACCGAGTACGGCGAGGTAATCGCGTCCATCCAGGTCGCCCCCTAATACCGGCGGCGGGGTCTCGGATCCCCTCCCCCACCGAGGCTCCGTCGCCTTCCTTCGATCGCTGGCATTCTTTTTGTTGCCCAACCCCACAAAAGGGTTGCGCTCTGCCATCGTCTCTGCATATCATTTCGTCGAAGCGCTTCGCGAAACGCTTCGATGAACTGATCTCACCGAGACGATGGAGTCCGCATGACCTCGATCCACGACGTGGCCAAAGCCGCTGGCGTCTCGATCAGCACGGTCTCCTATGCGCTCAGCGGCAATCGACCGGTTTCTGAGAAGACGCGTCGCCGCATTGAGGATGCCGTCCGAGAACTCGGCTACCTCCCCAATGCCGGCGCGCGGATGCTCGCAGGGCGACGCACGCACATCTTCGCACTCACCGAGCCTCTGCGTCCCGATACTCACGCGCCGACGCACATGGCTTTCGTCCTTGCCGCCTCGGTCGCAGCACGCAAGCGCGGCTATGACATCCTGCTCCTCACCGACGAGCAGGCCTCCGCAGGCATGAGCCGCGTCACGGCGAGCGACCTGGTCGACGCCGTACTGGTACTCGACGTCGCCCCCGACGATGAGCGTGTCGAGATCGCTCGCTCGATTCGCACGCCGACGATCTTCATCGGCATTCCCGATGATCACGAAGGGCTGCACTGCGTCGACCTCGATTTCGAGAGTGCTGGCGCTCTGGCGGTCGACCGACTCGTCGATGCGGGACACGAGAACATCGCACTCATCGGGCAGAGCGAAACCGCCTATCGCCGCTCGAACTTCCCGCGCCGGCTCCGTGCGGGCTTCCTCTCCCGCGCCGAGGAGCGCGGCGTTGCACCCGCGTTCAGTGCGAGCGGAGCATCCGTCACCGACAAGCGCATCGTCCGTCGCGCTGTCACCTCCGCACTCGACGAGGGAGCGACAGCACTCGTGCTCCACGCAGCTGACGATGTGCACGAGATCGTCCTGTCCGTCCTCGCAGAACGCGGCCTGCGCATCGGCGTGGACATCTCGGTCATCTCCGCGTGCGCCTCGTTCGACACCACGACGCTGGCCGTTGCCATCGACACCATCCCCCTCATCCCCCAGCTGTCCTGCGATCTCGCCGTCGACCTCGCGGTCCGAAGCCTCGACGAATCGCTTGTTCCGTCTGTACACCTGATTCCTCCCGAGTATCGAGAGGAAGGGTCAGTCGCACCCCCACGGGCGTGACCGATCCGCAGTCGATCGTTGCGCCATGCCCGCTGTCGAAGCGCTTCGATTCCACACCCGTCACACAGCGAACAACACCTGAAAGCACTGCCCGGCACCGCCGGACCCGAGAAAGGAGTGCCGACGATGGCACGATTCACCCGCAGTACGAAGACCCTGGCCGCACTGGCCGCGGTCACCACCCTAGGACTCACGGTGAGCGGATGCTCCGCCGGTGGGGGTGACGACGGAGCATCCGACACCCTGAAGCTCTGGCACTACGAGGGTGCTGACAGCGCGATGGGCAAGGCCTGGGCCGAGGCGATCTCGATCTTCGAAAAAGAGACCGGCGCCACGGTCGAGTTCGAGGAGAAGTCCTTCGAGCAGATTCAGAAGACGGCCAGCCAGGTGCTCGACACCGATGCCGCGCCCGACCTGATGGAGTTCAACAAGGGAAACGCCACCGCCGGCTTCCTCGCATCGACCGGTCTGATCACCGACATCTCTGACGCTGTCGCTGAATACGGCTGGGACGAGAAGCTCGCACCTTCGCTACAGACGACAGCGCGCTACAGCGAAGACGGCGTCATGGGCGGAGACTCCTGGTACGGCGTCCCGAACTACGGCGAGTTCGTCGGTGTCTACTACAACAACGATGCCTTTGCCGCGGCAGGGCTCGAGATCCCCGAGACGTACGACGAGTTCGTCGCTGTCATGGATGCATTCGTCGCACAGGGCATCACTCCCCTCGCCGAGGCCGGCGCGGAGTACCCTCTCGGACAGCTCTGGTATCAGCTGGCGCTGACCCAGGCCGACCGCGGTTTCGTCGACGACTACCAGCTCTATGAGAACCCGGTCGATTGGGAGGGCGACGAGATCACCTACGCGACTCAGACGCTCCAGGATTACGTCGACAAGGGATACATCGCCAGCGACGTCTCGTCGATCAAGGCGGAGGATGCCGGAGTCTCGTTCATCAACGCAACCTCGCCCATCTTCGTCTCCGGCTCCTGGTGGTACGGACGCTTCGTCAACGAGGCCACCGGCTTCGACTGGACGCTGCAGGCGTTCCCCGAGGCGGAGCTCTCGCTGGGCTCGTCGGGCAACCTGTGGGTTGTGCCGGAGAACGCATCGAACAAGGAGCTCGCGTACGAGTTCATCGACATCACCATGCGCCCGGAGATCCAGGCGATCATCGGCAACAACGGTGGCCTTCCGGTCGCCGCTGACCCGGCAGACATCACCGACGAGAAGAGCCAGGAGCTCATCACCGCCTTCAACGGCGTCCTCGATGCTGATGGCCTGTCGTTCTTCCCGGACTGGCCGGCCCCCGGCTTCTATGACGTGATCGTGCAGGAGCTGCAGGGACTGATCACCGGTGCGCAGGACGTCGCCACGACCAACGCCAACCTCGGCGAGCAGTACGACGAAGGAACTGCGGAGTACCGCTGATCGATCGGTGGGGGCGGCTCAACACCGCCCCCACCCTCTCGCAGGGAAAGGCAACCACCATGTCACAACTCACACGCACCAAGCGGGTGCGCCCGCCGGCTGAGCAGCCGTCGATCCCACAGCGCGGCTCCGGCACGAAGGCTTACTGGGCGTACCTTCTCCCGGGCTTCGTCCTGCTGCTGGTCATCGTGATCGTGCCGCTCATCTGGAACGTGTACCTCACCTTCACCAAGTGGAAGGGGGTGCGCGCCCCCGAGTTCATCGGCCTCGAGAACTGGGTGAAGATCTTCGGCGACGACGACTTCTGGACCTCGTTCACGAACTCCATCTGGATGGTTCTTGCCATGGTGGTGCTGCCGACCATCCTCGGACTGGTCATCGCGGCTCTCCTCTTCGATGTCGTAGGGCGAAAGTTCGGCGGGCGCACCGCCAGCTTCCTGCGTGCGACCTTCTACCTCCCGCAGATCCTTCCGGTCGTCGTGGCCGGCATCGTGATCGGCTGGATCGTGCGCCCAGGATCGGACGGAGCGCTGAACCAGATCCTCGGCGCCTTCGGCATCGGTGCGGTCGATTGGCTCGGCAAGATGCCCTCGGCGCTCATCGTGCTCATGGTCGTGCTGATCTGGGTGCAGATCGGCTACCCCGTCGTCGTCTTCATGGCGGCCCTCCAGCGCGTCGACCCCGAACTCTACGAAGCCGCCGAGCTCGATGGAGCGAACTGGCTGCAGCGGTTCCGTCTCATCACGATGAGCATCATCCGCCCCGAGATCTTCGTCGTCACCCTCACCTGCACGATCGCGGCTCTGAAGGTCTTCGGCCCGGTCTACGTCATCACCGGCGGCGGACCCGCAGGGTCAACGCTGGTTCCCGCGTACTACGCGTACCAGGAGTTCTTCACGAAGCGGAACGTCGGCTATGGCGCCACAATCGCCACAGTTCTGACGATCGTCGTCGTCATCGTCTCGATCGTATTCATCCGGGTGCAGAACGCACTCGAGCGCAAAGAGAGGGCGGGACTGTGATGCACGCCACCACTGCCATCGTCACCGGCAAGCACGGGAAGAGCCGCCCCCGCGGGGGAATGACCAAGAAGCGCGGAGTCGACTGGCTGCTGCTCGCGCTCGTCATCATCGGAGCGATCGCTGTGCTCGCCCCGTTCTACCTCGTGCTGGTCAACTCGTTCAAGTCCCCCACCGAGTACGCCACAGCGGGACCTCTGGGACTCCCGGCAAGTCTCGACTTCAGCGGAATGGTCGCGTTCTGGGAGCGCGTGAACTTCCCCGAGAAGGTCTGGAACTCGATCTTCATCTCGGGTGTCGTCTCGGTTCTCGCCGTCGTCATCTCGATGTTCAACGCCTTCGCCATCGGCATCGGCCGCGTGCGCGGACGCAGCTGGATCGTGCTGCTTTTCCTGATGGCGAACCTGCTGCCGCAGGAAGCGCTGCTCTACCCGCTCTACTACATGTTCAAGTCGGTAGGTCTCTACGACAACGTCTGGTCGGTGATCATCGTCTTCACCGTCGTGCAAGCGGCATTCGGCACCTATCTGCTCTCTTCCGTGTACGGCACGTTCCCGAAAGAGGTGCTCGAGGCCGCATCGATCGATGGTGCGACCAAATGGCAGATCCTCTGGCGGGTGGTGTTCCCGATCAGCAGGCCGACCCTGTCGGTGCTCCTCATCTTCTTCTTCATCTGGACATGGAACGAGTTCCTCCTCCCGCTGACGTTCCTGGCATCCAATGCGAATCAGACCGTCCCCGTGGCGATCAGCGTTCTGCAGGGCGACCGGCTCATGGATGTCACCACGACGAGCGCCTCAGCCCTCCTGGGCATCATCCCCACGCTCATCTTCTTCCTCATCTTCCAGCGCACGCTCACGCGTGGCATCACGGCAGGAGCCATCAAATAATGAAGTTCACCGACGGATTCTGGCAGCTGCGCCCAGGCGTCACCGCGCTGTACGCACAGGAGGCGTACGACATCGAGCCCACGTCGAACACCCCGGACGGGCAGGGTCTGGTGATCACCGCTCCGACCTTCGTCATCTCCAAGCGCGGCGACACTCTCAACCGCCCGGTGCTGACCACGACCCTCTCCTCCCCCGCGGACGGTGTGATCCGGGTACGCATTGCACATCACGAAGGCGGCCACTGGCACGGCGGTTTCGAGCTGCCTGGCGCATCCGAAGGCGGAGCGGGAGCAGCATCCGTCACCGCGGCCAGCGGTGTGCTCACCGCTGGCCCCCTGACCGCGCGCGTCACCCCTGGCGCCCCGTGGAACCTCTCTTTCGAGATCGACGGGCGCCGGGTGACCGGCAGCGGACACAAATCGCAGGGTTACCTGCGCGTCGCCCCGGACGCCGAGGTCGACCAGGGCATCGTCGGCAACGCGCGCGCCGCATCGCCGGTGCCCGCCGAGACGACGTTCGTGCACGAGCAGCTCGATCTGGGCGTCGGAGAACTCATCTATGGGCTCGGCGAGCGCTTCGGCCCCGTGGTCAAGAACGGCCAGACCGTCGAGATCTGGAACGCTGATGGTGGAACCTCCAGCGAGCAGGCCTACAAGAGCGTGCCGTTGCATCTCTCCAACCGCGGCTACGGCATCCTCGTCAACGATCCGGGCCACGTCTCGTATGAGATCGGCTCGGAAGCCGTTGAGCGCGTGCAGTTCTCGGTGCCAGGCGAAGTGCTCGAATACTTCGTGATCGCGGGCCCCACTCCGAAGGACGTGCTGGAGCGGTACACCGCGCTCACCGGGCGCCCGCCGGTGGTTCCGGCCTGGTCGTACGGCCTGTGGCTGTCGACCAGCTTCACAACCGACTACGACGAGAAGACCGTCAACTCGTTCATCGACGAGATGGCTGCACGCGAGCTTCCGGTCTCGGTGTTCCACTTCGACTGCTTCTGGATGCGCGAGTTCAACTGGTGCGATTTCGAGTGGGACCCCCGGGTGTTCCCCGACCCCACCGGAATGCTCGAGCGGCTGCACGAGAAGGATCTGCGCGTCTCGGTGTGGATCAACCCGTACATCGCGCAGCGTTCGCCGCTTTTCCGCGAGGCGGGTGACGCGGGGTACCTCGTGAAGCGCGCCGACGGATCGATCTGGCAGTGGGACCTGTGGCAGGCCGGAATGGGGCTGGTCGACTTCACCAACCCGGATGCTGTCGCCTGGTACCAGTCGAAGCTGCGAGGACTCGTCGCACAGGGAGTGGACTGCTTCAAGACCGACTTCGGCGAGCGCATCCCGACCGATGTGATCTGGGCCGACGGGTCAGACCCCGCTCGGATGCACAACCTCTATACCCAGCTCTATAACCGTGCCGTGCACGAAGTGCTCACCGAGGCTCGCGGCGAGGGCGAGGCGGTGCTGTTCGCCCGCTCCGCGACCGCCGGAGGCCAGAGCATGCCCGTGCACTGGGGCGGGGACTCGACCTCGACCTTCGCGTCGATGGCCGAGACGCTGCGCGGGGGGCTTTCGCTCGCACTCAGCGGCTTCGCGTTCTGGAGCCATGACATCGGCGGCTTCGAGGGCACGCCAGATGCCGGGGTCTTCAAGCGCTGGACGGCGTTCGGCCTGCTCGGCTCGCACTCTCGCTTCCACGGCTCGAGCTCGTATCGCGTGCCGTGGGCGTTCGATGAGGAAGCGGTCGAAGTGACCCGCATCTTCACCCACCTCAAGATGCGGCTGATGCCCTATCTGTTCCAACTCGGCGTGGACGCTGCGGCGACCGGTGTGCCGATCATGCGCCCGATGCAGCTCGAGTTCCCTGACGATCCCTCAGTCGCACACCTGGATCGCCAGTACATGCTGGGTGGGAATCTGCTCGTCGCACCGGTGTTCTCCGAGACCGGAGAGGTGGAGTTCTATCTGCCACAAGGTGAGTGGACCTCGCTGCTGACGGGTGAGGTCGTGCAGGGCGGCGGCTGGCGCCGTGAAACACATGATTACACATCTCTGCCTCTCTACGTCCGGCCCGGTAGCGTTGTGCCATGGGGCGCGCGCGAGGACCGTCCCGATTACGACTACCACGATGGCCTGACGCTGCGGGTGTTCCGCGGAGGCTCCGGAACCGCATCGGTAACAGTCACCGCCCCCGACGGTACAAGCCGCACTTACACTGCAGACCTTGAGGAGACCACCGAATGACTTCCATCACCGGTTCCGCTGACTATCGCGACTCCGGTCTCGTCTTCCCGCCCTCGTTCACGTTCGGATCGGCGACCGCGTCATACCAGATCGAGGGTGCGGCTGCCGCGGATGGCCGAACCCCCTCCATCTGGGACACGTTCAGCAAGACGCCCGGCAAGGTCTGGAACGGCGACACGGGAGACATAGCCTGTGACCACTACCACCGCGCCTCGGAGGACCTCGACCTGATGAAGGACCTGGGTCTCGGCGCGTACCGCTTCTCGATCGCGTGGCCGCGCATCCAGCCGACCGCCACCGGCGAGGTCAATCAGGCGGGCATCGACTTCTATTCGCGTCTGGTCGACGGTCTGCTCGAGCGCGACATCCGCCCCGTCGCCACGCTCTATCACTGGGACCTCCCGCAGTACCTCGAAGACGCCGGCGGCTGGACCTCGCGCGCCACCACCGATGCCTTCGAACGCTATGCCGAGATCATGGGCACCGCGCTCGGCGACCGCGTGCACACCTGGACGACGCTCAACGAGCCGTGGTGCTCGGCCTACCTCGGCTACGGCCAGGGCGGCCACGCACCAGGGCGCACCGAGCCGGCATCCGCGCTGGCTGCCGTGCACCACCTCAACCTCGCGCACGGCCGCGCGATCCAGGCGCTGCGGGCAACCTCCACCGGAGACCCCGACTACTCGGTCACGCTCAACTTCCACGTGCTGCGCGGCCAGGGCGACGGTGCTGCCGAGGCGATGCGCCGCATCGATGGTCTCGCGAACCGCGCGTTCACGCATCCGATGCTGCGCGGCGAGTATCCCGCCGATCTGCTCGCCGACACCGCGGAGGTCACCGACTGGTCTTTCGTGCAGGACGGCGACCTTGCCACGATCAACCAGCCCATCGACGTGCTCGGTGTGAACTACTACTCCACGGCGACTGTCCGGCTGTGGGACGGCGTGTCCGAGAAGCAACAGAACGACGGGCATAAGGGCACCTCGGCCGGCACCGCATGGCCGGGCAGCGACCAGGCCGTCGAGTTCGTACAGCAGCCTGGGCCGTACACAGCGATGGGCTGGAACATCGCGCCGGAGGGCCTCGAGGAACTGCTGGTCTCGCTCTCGGAGCAGTTCCCGAAGCAGCCGCTCATGGTGACCGAGAACGGCGCCGCGTTCGAAGACGAGGTCGCAGAGGACGGGACTATTCCCGACCCCGAGCGCACCGACTATCTGCGTCGCCACTTCACCGCAGCGCACCGTGCCATGGAGCGCGGTGTCGACCTGCGCGGCTACTTCGTCTGGTCATTGCTGGACAACTTCGAGTGGGGCTATGGTTACGCGAAGCGATTCGGCATCGTCCGCGTCGATTTTGACACTCTGGAGCGCACGGTGAAGGACTCCGGGCGCTGGTACCAGGAGCTCGTGCACACTCGCTCTCTGCCTGCCTGAGCAGCGCTGGGCTCAGCGGTCCTGGTCGTCGCGCGGACGTTTGCGTGACGACCAGACCGCGAAGGCGGATGCCGCGGCTCCCGCGGCCTTATCCAACGCCTCCGCGGAACGATTGAGCATCTCCTGCGCGCTCTCCTGCCACCCGTTCGCACTGTTCGGGTTGCGGCCAGCAGCGCGCTCTTTCGCTGTGTGCTCAGCGATGTCGAAGGTGCGCTCGAGGCGTGCCACCGCTTCCCGGTATGCGGAGTACTCTTCGATCGAGAGACCGGCGCTCGACGAAGGACGAAGATCACGCGCCGCGCGTGCAGCGGCAAGGAACGCGGCCATCGCCGGATCCTTGCCATCGCTCATGACGGGGTACGCGATGAGCAGTGCCGGGTCGGTCTCGTATGCCATCCAGCGGGCGGTGATCGTGTCGTGGGCCCGGTGCAGTCGGGCGATCGGATAGCGCTCGCGCTGGGATGCCGATGGCACCTCCGCCTGCGCCACGCTCACGCGCACGCGGCGAGCGCGCACATCCGCACGTGCAGCTCTGGCATCCTGCTCGGCCTGCTTCAGCGCACGACGTGCACTTGCCACGTCTAACGCGGATGCTCGAGATGCCGTGCGTTCTGCGACCAGGCGTGCGTGCTCTGCACGGGCGATCTTGATCGCTCTGCGGCGTTCACCGGCGTCGCGCTGAGCGTCGCGCAGATCTTTGCGCGCAGCATCCAACGCCAGCCGGCGGCCGCTGTTCTTGACGCCGCGGCGCACGCCGACGGCGGTGACGGCGCCCGCTCCGACCGCGGTCGGAGCGACCCACCACCACTCGGCAGCCAGCATCCACAACGGATCCACTCTCCGATGGTATCGGTCGCGCGCTGGCCGCCGGCGGTCGTCAGACGAGCGTCTCCTGCCAGGCCGCATGCAGCTGGGCGAACTTGCCGGTTCCGCTGATCAGAGCATCCGGAGTGTCATCCTCGATGATCTTGCCGTGTTCCATCACGAGCACCCTGTCGGCAATCGCGACCGTCGACAGCCGGTGCGCGATGATGATCGCGGTGCGGTCGGCGAGCAGAGTCTGCAGCGCGTCCTGGATGAGTCGCTCTGACGGAATATCTAGGGATGCCGTGGCCTCATCGAGGATCAGCACCGCGGGGTCCGCGAGGAACGCGCGAGCGAACGAGATCAGCTGGCGCTGCCCCGCCGACACTCGCCCGCCGCGCTTGTTCACGTCGGAGCTGTAGCCGTCCGGCAGGGCGGAGATGAACTCGTCCGCACCCACAGCCCGGGCAGCCGCCCTGATCTCGTCGAGCGTCGCATCCGGCTTTCCGAGCGCGATGTTGTCGGCGACAGTGCCGCTGAACAGATACGCCTCCTGTGTGACCATCACGATCGCACGGCGCAGATCCTTCGGATGCAGCGAACGAAGATCCACGCCGTCGAGCGTCACATTCCCCTTCGAGGGATCGTAGAAGCGCGAGATGAGCTTGGCGAGCGTCGATTTGCCCGCTCCCGTGGTCCCTACCAGGGCGATCGTCTGGCCTGCGGGAATGTCGAGCGAGAAGTGCGGCAGGATCGTCTTCTCTCCCGAGTACCCGAACGTCACCTCGTCGAAGTTCACGTGCCCGCGAGACTCCCACAGGTCGACGGGCTCTTCGGGGTCAGGGACTGTCGGGACCTCATCGAGCACGCCAGAGACCTTCTCCAGCGCCGCCGTGGCGGACTGGTAGGAGTTCAGGAACATCGCGATCTCCTGCATGGGCGCGAAGAAGTTGCGCACATACAGCACGGCGGAAAGCAGCACGCCGACAGTCAGCGCGCCGTCGGCGACACGGATGCCGCCCCACAGCACGACAAGCCCCAGGGTGAGGGCCGCCACGGCCATCAGGCCGGGCTCGAACGTGCCGAACAGCAGCATCGAGCGACGGTTCACGTCGCGGTAGTCGCCGGCGACCTTCTGGAAAGCGACGTCGTTGCGCGGCTCCTTGCGGAACGCCTTCACCGCACGGATGCCGGTCATCGTCTCGACGAACTGCACGATCACCTTGGCGCTGATCACGCGCGACTCGCGGAAGATGACCTGGGAACGCGTGTAGAACCAGCGCATCAGCAGCACCAGCGGCACCCCTGCCAGCAGCAGGATGACGCCGGACTGCCAGTCCCACACCATCAGCGCGATGAACGTGAACGCACCGAAGAGCACGCCGGAGACCAGGTTGTTGAGGCCGCCATCGAGAAGCTCGCGGATCGAGTCGAGGTCGCTCGTCTGACGGGAGATGATGCGACCAGATGTGTACGTCTCATGGAACTCGAGACTCAGCCGCTGCGTGTGCAGGAAGATGCGCTTGCGGAGGTCGATGAGCACCGCCTGGGTGATGCGCGCGGCGAGGACGACGTACCAGCCGATCAGTGCCGCAGCCGCAGCTCCCGCGACCAGGTAGACGGTGCCGATCAGGAACGTCGGCATCCAGTCGGCGTTGTCCAGTACCTGCGGCAGAGCCCAGTCGATTCCGATGCTGATGAGGATGGGTCCGGCGACCTGCAGCGCCGTGGAGATCACGAGAACGACCGCGGCCAGGATGATCCTCGTGCGCAGCGGCGAGACGAGCGAGCCGAGCAGCCGCAGAGAGCGCTGACGGATCGCGCGGCTCTCTTCGCGCGTGTAGTTCGAGCGGTCTTCATCCTGGGTGCCGCTCAGCGACGCACTCATGCCTGCACCTCCTCTTCTTCGGTCTGCGTATCGTTCTGCATGTCGATGATCGGAATCGCACCGGTGCGCGCGGCCTCCTCGGCCTCGAGACTGGAGATCACGTGGCGGTAGTGCGAGCTCGATCGAAGAAGCCCCGAGTGCGTGCCGACAGCCGTGATCCGTCCCCGCTCGAGAAGTGCGACACGATCCGCGAGCGCCACCGTCGACGGACGGTGCGCGACGATCAGCGCTGTCGTCTCGGCGAGCACGTGGCGTAGCGCCTCTTCGACGAGCGCCTCAGTGTCGACGTCCAGCGCCGACAGCGGGTCATCCAGCACGAGCACCTTGGGAGCCGCGGCCACCGCGCGGGCAAGAGCAAGTCGCTGGCGCTGACCGCCTGAGAGACTCAGCCCCTCTTCGCCGATCACGGTCTCCACGCCCTCGGGCAGCTCGTCGACGAAGCCGGCCTGCGCAACACCGAGCGCTTCGCGCAGCACACGCTCGCCTTCCGCACTGTGGATGTCGAGCTCGGCGCGTCCGAGCAGCACGTTCTCGCGCACGGATGCGGAGAAGAGCGTGGCGTCCTCGAACGCCATGGCGATGTGTCGACGCAGCTCGACGAGCGAGAGATCGCGCACATCGACACCGTCGAGCAGCACTCGCCCACCCGTCACGTCGTACAGGCGTGCGGGCAGTGTCGTCAGCGTGGTCTTGCCGCTTCCGGTGAGGCCCACCAGTGCCATCGTCTCCCCGGGGCGCAGGACGAGGTCGATGCCGTCCAGGAGGTCGCGCTCGGCGGCTCCGGCATCCTGGTACCGGAAGTGCGCGTTCTCGAAGACCAGCTCACCGCGCGGCTGGCTGATCTGCACGGGGCTTTCCGGGTCTGTGATGCTGTTCGTCTCGGAGAAGATGTCGAACACGCGGTCGGTCGCGGTGCGGGCATCCAGCATGAACGAGAAGAGGAACCCGATCGATTCGATCGGCCACCGCAGCACGGTCGCCATCGCGAAGAATGCGAACAGCTGCGCGGCATCGATGGAGCCCTGCGAGATGAGCCAGATGCCCGACATCAGGCTCACACCGAAAGCGATCTGCGGCATCAGATCGAGGAAGAACCACAGCGCACCGACAGAGCGCGCCTTGCTCATCTCGGTCTCGCGCAGAGTCTCGGCCTGGCCGGAGAAGCGCTTGAGGGCGTGCTGTCCGCGACCGAAGGCCTTGAGCACGCGGATGCCGTGCACACTCTCCTCGACGCTGGTGGCGAGATCACCGGTCTGGTCCTGGCTGCGGCGCGTGAGCACGCCGTAGCGCTTCTCGAACAGGTATCCGCGGATCCACATCGGGATGCCGGTGACCAGGAAGATCACCCCCAGCAGCCAGTGCCAGCGGAACAGCAGCACTGAGCCGATGAGGATCGTGAGGATGTTCACGACGAGCAGGATGAGCCCGAACGCGAGCCACCGGCGGATCAGACCGATGTCCTGCATCATGCGGCTGAGCAGCTGTCCGGACTGCCAGCGGTCGTGGAAGGCGACCGGCAGCGCCTGCAGCCGCGAATACAGCTGCGTGCGCATCTGGTACTCGACCTCGGTGGAGGGCTTGAGGATGAACCAGCGGCGCAGCCACACCATCACCGCCTCGCCGAGCCCGAGTGCGAGAACGGCAACCGCGCCGACGACGATGAGACTGATCTCACCGGACTCGATCGGTCCCCGCAGGATCTGCTCGAGCACGATCGGGATCATCAGGGCGATGATTGCCGCGGCGAGTGCGCTGGCGGCACCGCCGGCGAAGCGCCAGACGACCGGCTTGACGAAGGGGGCGAGGCGCCAGAGCGCCTGAGGAGTCGACAGCGAAGCGGAGTGCGAAGACGGGGAGGAAGACATGACTCTCAAACAAGTTGTGGTGCGGAAGGCGGTCGACGCGACAGCCTTACAGCCTAAGGCTCCAAACCTCCGCCTGGCAACCATTATTCCTCGATCACACCACCGGATCCGGCACCGTAGGCTGGGCGGATGAGCTCACGACTGCGCGTCACCGGTATCGACACGGGTCCCGACGACCTGAGCGAACAGCTGCCCGCCGAGGCCCGGCTGCTGCGTCAGATCCCGGGCCCTGACCGTCCTGACTACTTCTTCGCGGTGCTCGACGAAGCGATCAGGTATCGCACGTCGCTGACAGCGCTGCGCGAGCTGGGCGTGAATCCGGATGCCGCGGACCCGCAGCTCATCCGCATCCACGAAGACGGCACCGTCGACCTGCTCGTATTCGGCATTGTGATCGCGGCGCGCATCGCGGGCTCGCATCCGCACGCCGGCATGAAGGATTTCCCCGTCATGCTCGCCTACGTCGTCGACAACACCGCGCTGCGCGATGAAGTGCTCGACTTCACCAAGATCGTCTACTCGGCGGTCGGCTTCATCAGCGATATCGACTCCGAGACAGCGGCGCCGGTCAGCGCGAGCTGAGTGCGCGCTCGCGCGCAAGCAGTGATTCTTTGACCGGAAGGCCCCACGCGAAGCCTCCCAGCGAGCCGTCCGAGCGCAGCACGCGATGGCACGGAACGAAGAGTGCGGGAGCGTTGCGGGCGCAGATGGATGCCGCGGCACGCACCGCGCTCGGACTGCCGAGCTCCGCGGCGAACTCCGCATAGCTGAGCGGCTGACCCGGTGCGATCCTTCGCAGCCCGTCCCAGCCGACCTGCTGCAGTTCTGTGCCGAACTGGCGCACCGTGACGGAATCGATCGCGGTGAGGTCTCCCGCGTAGTACGCGCGAGCGGCAGACGCGGCCTGGGTCTGTCCCTCACGGATCTCGGCGGGACGATTCTTCGCCGCCAGCCGGGCGATGATCTCTGCCTGGTCGGGGGTCCACCCCGAGGCGAGCACTCGCTGGTGTTCGTCCACCAGAATGGTGAACGCGCCGTCTGCGGTGTCGATGGTCTGGATGAGAGCGGTCATGAGAGCTCCTCGTCGTGGCGTGCGGTCTTCTGTCGGCGCGGCGCCCGCACGGGAGCGGCACGCCAGAGGTGTGCGGAGAGGTAGCTGCGCCATGGTGCGGCCCGTTCTGCCCAGACTGTGAGCGGCGCAGCATCCGCCGGAATGCCGGAGGCCCCGGCTCCCGCGCGAATCGCGACGTCACCGGGGAGGAAGACGTCCGGATCGCCGATGACGCGCATTCGCACGTAGTCCGCAGTCCACGGGCCGATTCCCGGCATGGCGAGAAGGTCACGGCGCTGCGCGGCACGGTCGTCGCCGACGGTGAGGGTGAGCGTGCCGTCGGCAAGAGCCGCGGCAGCGCCCGTGATCGCGCGAATCCTGGCCGCTGGCCCCCTCAGCACCTCCGCGCCGCGCTCGGCGATCGCCGTCATCGTCGGGAACAGAATCCCCTCTTCACCATCGGGCGCCGCGACCCGCTCCCCGAGCGCCTGGGTCAGAGCGGTCAGCGCCGTGCGTGCGGCCGCGACAGTGATCTGCTGGCCCACCATCGCGCGGATGAGCATCTCGTGCGGGTCGGCCGAACCCGGCACCCGGATGCCGGGGACGTGGGCCACGAGCGGCGCGAGCAGCGGATGCCGCGAGAGCGCCGTGTCCACCGCAACAGGGTCGGCATCCAGATCGAAGACGCGGCGGGCGGTCGCGACGAGCGGGGCGAGGTCGCCCAGGTGTGCGACGCGCACTCGCAGACGCAGTCGGCCGTCAGACTCCTGGCGCACCTCAAACCACGCGGGCCCACCGGGCATCCGCAGGTGACGAGCGAAGGAATTCGCCGTCGACGTCTCGGCCCCGGGGATCGCACGGGCGGTCATCCATGCGAAGATGCCGGCGGCATCCATGGGCTCGCGGTGCGGCAGCAGCAGATCGATCTCGCCGAGGACGGTCTCCGGCTCCTGTGCGGCACGGCGGCGCGCCCGCAGCTCGCTCGGCGTCAGGCCGAACACCTCGCGGATCGTCTCGTTGCACTGGCGGATGCTCGAGAACCCTGCCGAGAACGCGACATCTGCGACCGGAAGGTCAGTGCCCACCAGCAGCATCCTGGCGTTGTGCGCGCGATGCGCGCGAGCCAGCGCAAGAGGACCTGCGCCGAGTTCTGCGGTCAGCAGACGAGTCAGATGCCTGCGGGAGTAGCCGAGTCGCGCAGCCAGCCCGGGAACGCCCTCGCGCTCGACCACTCCGTCAGCGATCAGACGCATGGCCCGGGCCGCGGCATCCCCTCGCAGATCCCAGGCAGGCGAGCCGGGAGCAGCCTCCGGAAGACACCTCTTGCACGCCCGAAATCCCGCCTCGTGGGCTGCGGCGCTGGTCGGATAGAAGCTGACATTCTGCTGCTTCGGCGTGCGCGCGGGGCATGAGGGGCGGCAATAGATGCCGGTGGAGTGCACGGCCGTGACGAACTGCCCGTCGAAGCGGGTATCGCGCGCGTCGATCGCGCGATACCGCTCGTCGAAGGTCATCGTCTGGAAAGTCACAGCTCCACTCTGACACGTCCGGATGCCGCGGGCTCGCGGAAATCGGACATGACAGTGCAGCTCAGATGTGAGCGCTGACAGCAGCCGCGTCGGCCACGAGCGCGAACAGATCCTTGGGGTCGACGGGATCAGCGATGAGATCGACGTCCTGGTAGACGTCCGTGCCCTCGATTGCGTCAGCGAGGTAGCGCAGCGCCGAGAAGTCCTCCAGCGCGAAGCCGACGGAGTCGAACACGGTTACCTGTTCGGCCGACGTGCGTCCAGGCGCGTCACCGCGCAACACGCGCCAGAACTCGGTCACCGGGTGATCGGCTGCCAGCTGCTGGATCTCGCCTTCCACCCTGGTCTGCGGCGGGTACTCGACGAAGATGTCTGAGCGTCGCAGAATGCGCGGGTCGAGCTCGGTCTTGCCGGGGCAGTCTCCGCCGATGGCGTTCACGTGCACGCCCTTGCCGACCATGTCGTCGGTGAGGATCGTCGCGTAGGCCTTGTCTGCGGTGCAGGTGGTGATGATCTCGGCACCCTGCACGGCCTCTTCGGCGCTCTGGGCCCTGACGACGTCGAAACCGAGCGGGCGGATGTTGCGCTCGAACGCGTCCATGGCCGCGGGGTCAGTGTCCCAGATGCGCAGGCGGTCGATCCCGAGCATGGCACGAAATGCGAGCGCCTGGAACTCTGACTGACTCCCGGTGCCGATCATCGCCATGGTCGAGGCGCCTTGCGGCGCGAGCACGCGTGCGACCAGCGCCGAAGTCGCCGCCGTGCGCAGCGCCGTGAGGACCGTCATCTCCGTCCACAGCGTCGGGTAGCCGCTGGCGACATCGGCCAGCACGCCGAATGCGGTGACCGTCTGCAGGCCGCGCGCCGGGTTCCCCGGGTGGCCGTTGACGAACTTGAACGCGTAGGTGCGGTCGTCGCTGATCGGCATGAGTTCGATCACACCGACCTCGGAATGGTTCGCCACCCGTGCGGACTTGTCGAACTCCGGCCAGCGCAGGAAGTCCGCTTCGATCGCAGCCGCGATCCCCGTGATCGCCGCCTCCAGCCCGGTCATCCTGACCCAGCGCTGCATTCCCGGCACATCCACGAAACGGACCATCCGCGCACTCCTTCGCTCAGTCTTCCCACGGTAGAGACAGAGCGAGCGCACTTTCAATCAGCAGCATGAGTCATTCCTGCTACTTCGTAGACATAATGCACACTTCTGGCATACATTCTGTGTCATGGCTGCCCTGGACGACCTGGACCGACGCTTGGTTTCGCTGCTGCGCGCGAACGGACGCGAGCCTGTCATCACCCTGGCCAGAAGGCTCGGCGTCACACGCGCGACGGTAGACAACCGTCTGCGACGACTCCTCGACAACGGCACCATCGTCGGCTTCTCCGTGCGCGTGCGCGACCCCGCCGAGGCCTCGACCGTGCGAGCCCTCATGATGGTCGCAGTCGAGGGGCGCAACACCGACGATGTCATCCGCAGCCTCCGCGGCATCCCGGAAATCGCAGCCCTCCACACGACGAACGGACGCTGGGATCTCGTCGCCGAGATCATCTGCGACAGCCTCGCGTCATTCGACGAGACGCTGGGCGCGGTGCGCGGCATCGACGGGATCCGCGACAGCGAAACGAGCATTCTGCTCAGCTCCGCGACCGCATGACCGGCGATGCCGCGAGCGGCGTCAGTGGAAGAAGTGCCGCTCTCCCGTGAAGAACATCGTGACGCCTGCGGCGTTCGCCGCAGCGATCACCTCGTCATCGCGCACGGATCCACCCGGCTGAATGATCGTCGAGATGCCGGCGTCGATGAGCACCTGGGGGCCATCGGCGAACGGGAAGAACGCATCGGATGCGGCGACCGACCCCGTTGCGCGATCCCCCGCGCGCTCCACCGCAAGGCGGCAAGAGTCGACGCGGTTGACCTGCCCCATGCCTACGCCGACCGTGGCGTTGCCCTTGGCGAGCACGATCGCGTTGGACTTCACCGCGCGGCACGCCTTCCAGGCGAAGATCATGTTCTCGAGCTCGGAGTCATCCGGGCGTTCGCCGGAGACCAGCTCCCAGTTCTTCGCGACCGAGAGGATGTCGTCGGGGAAGCGGTCAGCGTCCTGCAGCAGCAGACCACCCGACACGAGGCGCACATCCATGCGCTCCTGCTGCCAGTCATCCGGCAACTGCAGCAGGCGAAGGTTCTTCTTCGCCTTGAACACCTCGAGCGCTGCGGGTTCGAAGGAGGGGGCGACGATGACCTCGGTGAAGATGTCCTTGAGGTTCTCCGCCATCTTCAGCGTCACGGTGCCGTTGGTGGCGATGACGCCGCCGTAGGCGGAGACCGGGTCGCACTCGTGCGCGCGCAGGTGCGCGCTGGCGATCGGGTCAAGTGCGTTGGGTGCCGTGGTCGCGATGCCGCAGGGGTTCGCGTGCTTCACGATGGCCACCGCGGGCAACACCATGTCGAAGGCGGCGCGCAGCGCGGCATCCGCGTCGACGTAGTTGTTGTACGACATCTCCTTGCCCTGCAGCTGAACTGCCTGGGCGATGCCGTGCTCGCCGACGCGTGTGTAGATCGCACCGCGCTGATGCGAGTTCTCGCCGTAGCGCAGGGTGGACAGGCGCTCGGCCTTGATCGTGAGGTGTTCGGGCAGTTCACCGGTTTCGTCGTTGAGCGTGCCCTCGGAGAACCAGGCGGCAACAGCCGCGTCGTATGCCGCGGTGTGCGCGAACGCGCGAGCGGCGAGCTCCCGGCGCTGGGTGAAGTTCGTGCCGCCCGCCTGGATGGATTCGATGATCGCGGGGTAGGACTCGGGCGAGACGACGATCGCGACGTTGGCGTGGTTCTTCGCCGAGGCGCGCACCATGGCAGGACCGCCGATGTCGATCTGCTCGACGACGACATCGTCTGCTGCTCCCGATGCGACGGTCTCGACGAAGGGGTACAGGTTCACGACGACGAGCTCGAACGGTGCGATCTCGAGCTCAGCGAGCTGTCGCTCGTGGTCTTCGAGACGTAGGTCGGCGAGAAGTCCGCCATGGATGCTGGGGTGCAGAGTCTTCACGCGCCCATCGAGCATCTCGGCAGTGCCGGTCACCGAGGCGACATCGGTGACCGCGTGCCCGGCTTCACGGATCGTCGCCGCGGTGGATCCCGTCGAGACGATCTCGACACCGGCGTCGACCAGGGCCGCTGCCAGCACCAGCAGGTCGGTCTTGTCGCTGACCGACACCAATGCGCGTCTGATCGGGACGACGTCGCGATCGCGGTACAGGGATGAATCGTGGCTCGGACCGGCCATAGATGTTCTCCTTCTTGCGGGGGCGTGCGGGGGTTCGGTCAGGGGATGAGAGCGAGGTCGCCGGTGGCGATGCGGCGCACGACGTCGATGAGCAGCCTGCGCTCGACGGGCTTGATGCGCTCGTGCAGGGTGTGCTCGGTGTCGCCGGACTGCACGGGGATCCGCTCCTGCGCGAGGATCGGCCCCGAATCGACGCCGTCGTCGACGACAATGACGCTGGCACCGGTCTGTGTCGCACCGGCAGCGAGCGCGTCACGGACGCCGTGCGCTCCGGGGAACTCCGGAAGGTACGCCGGGTGTGTGTTGATGATGCGCGGTGCGTAGTGAGCGACGAGGTCCGCCGGGAGCAGACGCATGAGGCCACTCAGGACAATGAGGTCGGGCTGCCAGACGTCGAGCTGCCGGCCGAGCTCCTCGCCCCATGCTTCGCGGCTCTCGAATGCGCGGTAAGGAACAGCGAAGCTCGGGATGCCGAATTCTTCAGCGTGCGCGAGCCCATCGGCATCGCGATCAGCGCCGACGACGACGATCCGCGCGGGGAAATCCGGGTGGCGTGCGGCTTCGAGGAGGGCGCGGAGGTTCGAGCCGGCGCCAGAGATGAGAACGGCGACCGTGAGCACCCGGCCAGTCTAGCGGGGCGTGGGAGTGCTGCCGTCTTCGAGCGGCGACGTGCCCATCTCGGCGACCCAGCGGTCAGTGCGCTCCTCGGCGATCTCATCGCGATTGCGCGGTGCGAGAAGCATGATGGCCGCACCGACCAGCACTTCGGCTCCGATGGCGAGCGCTGTCCACCCGGCGTGGGGCCCGATCTCTGCCATGCGCCCGGGGCCGATCGACCCCGAGGCCAACGCCGAGGCGATGGCGACAACTCCGGCGGTGAGCCCCGCGACGGCCGAAGCGATCGCGACCCGCGGCCCGACGGCGTGTGCAGCATCGCTCCACACAAGACGTGATCGGATCAGCCAGCCGGCGAACGCACCAGCGCCGACCGGAAGCAGCACGACGATGAGCATCCAGATCGAGCTGTTCTCCGGTAGCAGTCCGAAAATCGGCACACCGGGAACGACGCCGAGCTGCGTCCCTGCGGGCGAGACCGCCGTGCCTGCGCCCACGGCGAAGCCGGGTCCTGCGATCCACGCGGTCGCCCACACCAGCAGCGTCGGGAGATAGGCGAGATGCCCGAGGGTGAGCACTGTCGCTCCCGTCGCGTCCACGCGCGCCGATTCGAACAGGGCGACCACCTCTCCCCCGCGCACAGCGACCGCGAGTGCGACGGCGAGCGCGGCTGCTCCCATCAGAGCGACGGTCACTGCGGCGGTGCCGCGAACGACTTCACCGGGGACGACTCTCCAGTCTCCCCAGCCGTCGACCCGGTCGTGGATGCGGTCGATGACCCCGCCATCTCCCTCACGCCACGCGTAGGACACGGCCCCGCAGAGCGCGCCGACGAGATAGACGACTGAGGGCAGGAGTATCGCCAGCCACATCTGCACCTCCGCGATCGCGCTGCGCGCCGTGAGCGCGACGAGAACGGCGATCGCGGTGAAAACGATCGTGCCAGCCACAGCGCCGAGCAGCCCGGCTCCCGAGCGCGCGGCGCGTACGCCGGAGCGAGCAGCGAACAGCAGGGTGAACACGAGGAACGCCAGGGGCGTCAGCGAGAGCGTGAAGCGCGCAGCCTCCGGGGCGATTCCGACGGCGGAGACGACGGCATCCGGGATGACGATGTCCATCGGCACCCCGTGACCGAACTGCCAGAGCGTGCCGGTGACGGGCCAGAGGCCTCCCCAATCGGCTGTCGCGCCGAGCGTGAGGGTCCAGAGAAGGGTCAGGGGCGCGAGTAGCACCGCCAGTCCGACGGCCGCCGCGATGGCGGCATCGACGGCAGCGAGAATCGCGACAAGAAGGCGTTGCATGACTCAACGAGACTACGACGAGAACCTGATCGCCTCGCGTGGGCGCGCGCGAGCGCGCGGACACGATATCGTTCCGAAGGAGGTTTCCCGATGACAACTGCCCCCTCACCCGCCACCAACGCCCCCGCCGCGCCGCCAGCCGAGCCGAAGAACGCGCTTGACCGCTTCTTCGAGATCACCAAGCGCGGCTCGACGATCGGCACTGAAATCCGTGGCGGCATCGTCACGTTCGTCACGATGGCCTACATCGTGATCCTCAACCCGATCATCCTCTCCACCCCTGACATCGACGGCAACGTCCTCGACGGCGGCGCGGTCGCAGCGGCCACCGCCCTCACCGCCGGTGTCATGACTCTGCTGTTCGGCATCGTCACCCGCCTTCCGTTCGCTTTCGCCGCGGGACTCGGCATCAACGCCTTCCTGGCCTTCTCGGTCGTTGGATCGGTGACCTGGCCGGAGGCCATGGCGCTGGTCATGATCAACGGCGCGGTGATCGTGCTGCTGGCTGCAACGGGCCTTCGGAAGATGATCTTCGACGCCGTCCCCGTGCAGCTGAAGCTGGCTATCACGGTCGGCATCGGCCTGTTCATCGCCTTCATCGGTTTCGTCAACGCCGGATTCGTCACCGCGACCGGCAACCCCTCGCCGCCGATCGACCTCGGTGTCGGCGGCTCGGTCGCCACGATCCCGACGCTGATGTTCGTCGTGACGCTGCTCATCGGCGGCGTGCTGATGTCGCTGCGCACCAAGGGCGCGATCCTGATCGCTCTGGTCTCCGGCACCATCATCTCGGCGATCATCGCCGCGATCTGGCCCGACTCCGGATTCGTGTTCGACTTCTCCGGCGGAATCGTCGGCGTTCCCGACCTCAGCCTGATCGGACAGGTCGACTTCGGCTTCGACCTCGGCCGCGTCTCTGGCGTCGCGCTCGTGATGATCGTCTTCACGCTGATCTTCTCGAACTTCTTCGACGCCATGGGCACGATGACCGGCCTCGCCGGTGAAGCAGGCCTTGCCGACAAGAAGGGCGACTTCCCGCGCATCAAGTCGGCGCTGGTCATCGAGGGCGTCGGCGCGATCGCCGGTGGTGCAACATCCTCCTCGTCTGCGACCGTGTTCGTCGAATCCGGCTCCGGTATCGGTGAAGGTGCACGCACCGGATTCGCGACCTCGATCACCGGTGTGCTGTTCCTGCTGGCGATGTTCTTCGCGCCGCTCACCGGATTGGTGCCTGGCGAGATCGCCGCAGCGGCGCTCGTGCTCGTCGGTGCCCTCATGCTCTCGCAGATCAAGAACATCGACTTCAGCGACTTCCGCGTGCTGCTGCCGGTCTTCCTCACTGCGACCGTCATGCCGATGACCTACTCGATCGCCAATGGCATCGGCGCGGGCTTCGTCAGCTGGATCGTCGTGAACGCACTGTCCGGCCGCGCCAAGACCATCCACCCGCTGCTGTGGATCGTCGGTTTCGGGTTCGTGCTGTTCTTCGCCCGCGGGCCGATCGAGGCCGCCTTCGGCGTCGCCTGATCGCTCCGCGCCCCGACCAGGGCCGCGACCTGCTGAGATTCCCTCTGCGCTGAACGGCGCAGAGGGAATCTTCGTCTCTACGGTCAGACAAATGTAACGAAAAGGTCTCGACGCCGAGGGTCCGCTCTGTCAAGATGCTGATCATGAGCGTTCGACGACGACGCCTGTGGGGTGCAGGGGCGGCTTGTGCAACCGTGTGCACACTGCTCACGGGCTTCGTCTCACCCGTCGCTCATGCTCTCGCTTCTCCACCCGACGCCGCCCGGCACATCACGAGTGCAGCCACCAGCTCGGCGTCGCTGCTCGACCTGGTCACTCTTCGCCCATTGGCCGTGCTGCGCGAGCCGGGTCAGACCGCGGCGATCATCGGGCACCGCGGTGATTCCGCTGCAGCTCCCGAGAACACCATGGCCGCGTTCGAACTGACGACGAGCGTCGGCGCGGAGTACTTCGAGGTCGACATCCGGATGTCGAAAGACGGCGTCCCTGTCGTCATGCACGACAGCACTGTCGATCGGACGACCGACGGCACGGGAGCGGTGGCCGATCTGACGATCGCCGAGCTCGAGGCTCTGGACGCCGGATCCTGGTTCGACGAGTCCCACGCCGGCGCCCGTATCCCCGCGCTCGACGACGTGCTCGCTCTCGTCGCCGGCCCTCACCGCACCGACGTCGTCATCGAGTACAAGGGCCGCTGGACCAAGGCGGGCGTGAGGGCGACGATCGAGATGATCGACCATGCCGGTCTGGAGAACCGGGTCATCGCGCAGAGCTTCAGTGAGAAGACCGTCGCGCAGCTCAGAAAAGCCGCTCCCGATCTCGTCGTCGGCTGGCTCACCCACGCCCTTGACGCACAGACCATCTCAACCGCTCGCCAGATCGGTGCGGATGCCGTCAACCCTGCGGTCGCGAGCGCACGAGCCGTGGCTCTCGCGCACGATGCAGGGCTCGGCGTCTTCGTGTGGACGCACGACGCGGATGCCGACTGGGAGGAGCTCACCGCGATGGGCGTCGACGGGATCGTCACGAATCGCCCTGACGCACTCCAGGCGTGGTCTCATCAGCGCAGTGCAGATAGAAGAAGGCCCCAGGGTGGAGCCCGGGGCCTTCAGTTCTAGCTTACACGTGCTTACAGAGCGTTCACGATCTCGCGCATCAGGTCTGCAGTCTCGGACGGGGTCTTCCCGACCTTGACGCCGGCGGCCTCGAGTGCCTCCTTCTTCGCCTGTGCGGTTCCTGCGGAGCCGGAGACGATGGCACCTGCGTGGCCCATGGTCTTGCCCTCGGGTGCGGTGAAGCCCGCGACGTAGCCGACGACCGGCTTGGTGACATGCGCCTTGATGTACTCGGCCGCGCGCTCTTCGGCGTCGCCGCCGATCTCGCCGATCATGACGATCGCCTTGGTCTCGGGGTCTGCCTCGAACGCCTCGAGAGCGTCGATGTGCGTGGTGCCGATGACCGGGTCGCCGCCGATGCCGATGGCGGTCGAGAAGCCGAGGTCGCGCAGCTCGAACATCATCTGGTAGGTCAGCGTGCCCGACTTCGAGACGAGACCGATCGGGCCCTTGCCGGTGATGTTCGCCGGGGTGATGCCGACGAGCGCCTCATCGGGCGTGATGATGCCGGGGCAGTTCGGGCCGATGATTCGGGTCTTGTTGCCCTTGCTCTTCGCGTATGCCCATGCCTCAGCCGAGTCGCCGACGGGAACACCCTCGGTGATGACGACGAGCAGCGGGATCTCGGCGTCGATGGCCTCGATCATGGCGGACTTGGTGAAGGCGCCGGGGACGAAGGCGATCGACACGTCTGCGCCGGTCTCCTTCATCGCCTCTTCGACCGTGCCGAAGACGGGGAGCTCAACGGCCGCGCCGTCCTTGTCGGTGTGCGAGACGGTCGTGCCGGCCTTGCGGGCGTTGACGCCGCCGACGACCTGGGTGCCGGCCTTGAGCATGAGGGCGGTGTGCTTGGTGCCCTCGCCGCCGGTGATGCCCTGGACGATGACCTTGGAATCCTTGTTCAGGAAAATCGACATTTCTCTTATTCCTTTTCTAAGATCTCAGGCGTTCGCCAGCTCGGCGGCCTTGTCGGCGCCCTCGTCCATGGTGGCGGCGAGAGTCACAAGCGGGTGGGCGTACTCGGCGAGGATCGCGCGTCCCTCTTCGACGCGGTTGCCGTCCAGGCGCACGACGAGCGGCTTGGATGCCGCGGCGCCGAGAGTCTCGAGCGCACCCTTGATGCCGTTGGCGACAGCGTCACACGCGGTGATGCCACCGAAGACGTTGACGAAGACCGACTTGACCTGCGGGTCGCCGAGAATGACGTCGAGGCCGTTCGCCATGACCTCGGCGGATGCTCCGCCACCGATGTCGAGGAAGTTCGCGGGCTTGACGCCACCGTGGTTCTCACCGGCGTAGGCGACCACGTCGAGCGTCGACATGACAAGGCCTGCGCCGTTGCCGATGATGCCGACCTGGCCGTCGAGCTTGACGTAATTCAGACCAGACTTCTTGGCCTTGGCCTCGAGCGGGTCAGCGGCATCCTTGTCCTCGAGCGCCTCGTGCTCGGGGTGACGGATCTCAGAGGCGTTCTCGTCGAGAGTGACCTTGCCGTCGAGCGCGATGATGTCGCCCTCTTCGGTGCGAACCAGCGGGTTGACCTCGACGAGGGTTGCGTCCTCGCCCTTGTAGACCTCGTAGAGCTTCACGAAGACGTCGGAGACCTTCTCGATGAGGTCTTCGGGGAACTTCGCGGCGCGAGCGATCTCGACGGCCTTCTGCTTGTCGATTCCGGTCAGCGGGTCGACCTCGATGCGGGCGAGAGCCTCGGGACGCTCGACAGCGAGCTCTTCGATCTCCATGCCGCCCTCGACGCTGCACAGCGACAGGTAGGAGCGGTTGGCGCGGTCGAGCAGCACGGAGAAGTAGAACTCCTCGGCGATGCGGGCACCGGCTGCGACCATGACGCGCTTGACGATGTGGCCCTTGATGTCCAGGCCGAAGATGGCCTTGGCTGCTTCGTACGCCTCATCGGGGTTCTTGGCGACCTTGACAC
Organism: Microbacterium zouquanmingi; assembly: GCF_052266675.1. NCBI lineage: Bacteria > Bacillati > Actinomycetota > Actinomycetes > Micrococcales > Microbacteriaceae > Microbacterium > Microbacterium zouquanmingi. The sequence continues at coordinate 554,793 of NZ_JBQPRA010000002.1, read as the reverse complement.
CGCCTGCCTTGCCACGACCACCGGTCTTGACCTGAGCCTTGACGACGACCACGCCGCCGAGCTTCTCCGCTGCCGCTTTCACCTCCTCGGGGGTGTCCGCGACGATGCCGGCGAGGACCGGCACTCCGTACTTCTCGAAAACGTCTCGTGCCTGGTACTCGTACAGATCCACTGTGCTTCCTTCACTGGGCTGCGGGGGCGGAAAGTCTCTCGATATCGAGATATCGACCAGTAGTACAGCCTACTACTCTCGTCTGAATGGGTAATCCGGCACCGCCGTGATGGCGCATAGCCCTAGGCTTCGTGCTATGCATGAGTCCGCAAAAATGCCGGGCGGCGTCGTTGCCGCAGCACTGGCTCTGTTCCGCGAGCAGGGGTTCGACCAGACTTCTGTCGAGCAGATCGCGAAAGCCGCGGGTGTGTCCCGGTCTACGTTCTTCCGACAGTTCGGCGGTAAGGAAGACGTCGTCTTCGCCGATCATGAAGTGCTCCTCGGAGAGCTGCGCGAGTTTCTCGCCGAAGGGCATCGCGACCCCTGGGAAGCAGTCTGCCGCGCGTCGCAGCACGTGTTCTCGCACTTCGCGCACGACCCAGAGATCGCCCGGCTCCGCTACCAGGTCGTGCGGCAGGTCCCGGCGCTGCGTGAACGCGAGATCGTGACGGTGTTCCGCTACGAGCGGCTCTTCGATGACTACCTGCGCCGTGCGCTTCCCGGGATCGACCCGTTGGATGCTGTCGGCTTCGCCGCCCTCGTCACCGCGGTGCACAATCACGTGCTCCGCCAACTGCTGCGCGGCACGAAGCGCGTGGCACCATCGGTGCTGCAGTCAGCACTCGACGATGTGCGCCGCCGATACGGCGTGCTGCCGGAGGCCCCGGATGCCGCCGCAGACGACGTCATCGTCGCGGTGTTCCCACGGGCCATGCCGATCGCGGAGGTATCGCGCCGGCTGCAGTCTGAGCTGGAGTCGTAGCTCAGTCGCAGTTGCAGCCGCCGGAGGCGTTGCGCACCATGAAGCACACGTCGCACACGCCGTATTCGCGTTCGGCCACCGGCGTCGCCTTCGGCTTGGCCGGAGCCGCCGAGCTCGCACGCGGTGCGCGCGATGCAGGCTTCTTGAGCGGGCTCAGCGGTCGGAACTCGCTCGGGTGCGAGACGTAGAAGTAAGGGGCGCGCCCTTCGCTCGGGCGAAGTCGCAGCGCGGCGGAGCCGACGAGGATCTGCTCGTCCTCGGTGAAGCCGTTCGTGTAGGTCTTGCCGATGTGGAGCGGTGCTCCTTCACCGAGGCGGATCGCCTCGATGTACCGGCCTCGGTCGATCAGCGAGCTGATACCGACGGCATCCACGATCGCGGTGATGAACTCGATGTTCGCCGGGTCGGTTCTATGCGCGCGCAGCGCGTCGGAGAGATTGCGGTATGGACGGGAAGTGCCTGCGGGCGTAGGGCCCTGAATCTCATTCATCATCTCCAAGGGTCTCACGTCCGACTGGGGAATTCTGACGAACGCCGGTCGCGGGGCGGATCGGCCTGGGATACTGAAGGCATGACACGCGCGACGATCATCGGCAGCGGGCCGAACGGACTCGCCGCAGCCGTATCTCTCGCCCGTGGCGGCTACGAGGTCCGCGTCCTCGAAGCTGCGGACAGCATCGGCGGCGGCATCCGCACGACAGAGGCGACCCTCCCCGGCTTTGCGCACGACGTGTGCTCTGCGGTGCACCCCGCGGCACTCGCTTCGCCGTTCTTCCAGGCGTTCGGGCTCGCCGAGCGCGTGGACTGGATCACGCCGGAGATCTCATACGCACACCCCTTGGATGGCGGTAGGGCAGCCATCGCCTGGCGCGACATCGAGCGCACCGCGAAGGATCTGGGTGCAGATGAGCGCTCCTGGCTCGCGCTGCTGCGTCCGCTGAGCTCGCACATCGACGGCGTCGTCGACTTCACCGGCAACCAGATGGTGCGACTGCCGCACGAACCGGTCACGGCCATGCGGTTCGCGATGCGAATGCTCGAGCACGGCACACCGCTCGCACGACGCGCATTCCGCACACCCGAGGCCGCCGCACTGCTGTCGGGGGTCTTCGCCCACGCGAACACTCCGCAGCCGTCGCTGGCGGGAGCCGCGGCAGGACTCCTGCTGGCCGCGCAGGGCCATGCGGGCGGCTGGATGTATCCGCGCGGCGGGGCGCAGCGCATCGCGGATGCTCTCGTGACTGATCTGGAGGCACACGGCGGCACGGTCGAGACCGGCGTGCATGTGCGCGATCTCGCCTCGCTCGACTGGGGAGATCCGAATCACGGCGACGTGCTGCTGCTGAACTCGTCGCCGCGCCTTGCGCTGACGCATCCGGATACCCCCGCGTCGTACGCGCGCGCCCTGCGACGCTACCGGTACGGACCCGCTGCCGCGAAGGTCGATTTCGCTCTTGATGGCCCCGTGCCGTGGCTCGACGCGCAGGTCGCACAGTCCCCCACCGTCCACGTGGGCGGCACCCGCGAAGAGATCTGGGCGAGCGAGAACGCTGTCATGGCCGGTCGCGTCTGTGCCCGCCCGTACGTGCTCGCCGTGCAGCCCTCCGTGCTTGATGGCTCTCGCGCCCCTGCGGGCAAGGCAGTGCTCTGGGCGTACGTCCACGTTCCCTTCGGATCCGACCTGGACGCCACCGACCTCATCACCGCGCAGATCGAGCGCTTCGCGCCGGGCTTCCGCGATCTCATCCTCGCAACGCACTCGGTCCCGGCATCCGATCGGGAAGCGATCAACCCCTCCGAGATCGGCGGGGACGTGTTGGGCGGGGCATTCACCATCCCACAGGCACTGGCGCGCCCGGTGCTGTCGACGCATCCGTGGCGAACTCCGATGCGCGGGGTGTATCTGGCCTCGGCATCCACGCCGCCTGGCCCCGGGGTGAACGGAATGGCGGGCTGGCACGCGGCCAGGACCGTGCTCGAAGATGCCGGGCGGCCGTCCATGCTCACCGAGCTGTTCGCCTGATCGGCCGCGCGGCCGCGCCCCCGCGGCTGCCCGACCGCCCGCCCGCGGCCCGGACACTTGTCAGTGGATTTTCACACCTGCCAGCGTGTTTCGGCCGGTTTCCCAGCCGTCCGCGCATTTCGACTGACATGTGTCCCTGTCGCTCCGCGCGCACACGCGCGAAGATGGGGCCATGCGCTACGAGATCCCCGCACCGATGCTCGCGAAGGCGGCCACATCCGTTCCCGACCCAGTGAAAACAGTGGGCGGGATGCTGTTCGAGCCGAAGTGGGACGGGTTCAGAGGGCTGATCGCGTGGGACGGCGACACCGTTGAGATCGGTTCGCGCGGTGCGAAGCCGCTCACCCGCTACTTTCCCGAGCTCGTCGACGCTCTGCCGCAGATCCTCTCGGAACCGTGCCTGCTCGACGGCGAGATCGTCGTCGCCACCGGCGCACCGGGAGCACAGCGCCTCGACTGGGAGGCTCTGAGCCAACGCATCCACCCCGCCGCATCACGAGTCGCGCGACTGGCAGAAGAGACTCCCGCGATGTTCATCGCGTTCGACCTGCTGGCCCTCGGCGAGGAGTCCTTGCTGGCCGACCCGTTCCACCAGCGCCGAACCCGCCTGGAGAAGCTGCTGGGTGGTGTGCCGCACCCTCTCCACCTCACCCGCACGACACGTGACCACGCGGTTGCCGTGCAGTGGCTCGCCCAGTTCGAGGGTGCGGGGCTCGACGGCGTCGTCGCCAAGCCGCTGGACCAGCCGTACGCACCCGGCAAGCGCACGCTCATCAAGATCAAGCACGCACGCACCGCGGATGTCGTGGCGCTCGGCTACCGCATTCACAAGTCCGGTTCCGGCGTCGGATCACTTCTGGTCGGACTGTACGACAGCGACGGCACGCTTCGCCAGGTCGGCGCAGTCGCGGCCTGGAGCGACAAGCGCCGCCAGGAGCTCGTCGACGAACTCGCGCCGCTGGTCGAACGGGACGAGTCCGGCGACGCAGTCACGGGCGAGGGCGAGCGCAGCCGCTTCACCGGCGCGAAGGATGTCTCGTTCGTGCGACTCCGCCCCGAGCGCGTGCTCGAGGTGCGCTATGACCAGCTCGAGGGTGCGCGGTTTCGCCACACAGTGCAGTTCGAACGCTGGCGCCCTGACCGCGACGCGCGCTCGTGCACGTATGAGCAGCTGGAGACCGTCGCGGGGTACGACCTGGCCGACGTGCTCGCGTGACCGCGCGGGGTTTCAGTCCTCGATGCGGTTGCCGTCGGCATCCCAATTCGCGTCGACCCGCTTGCTCGGCTGAACCCGCGGCGGTTCCCCGGGCATCTTGGGAAAATCAGGCGGGAACGGCAGCTCTCCGAGACCGTTCGACACGTCGCGCTCCCACCATTCGAGCAGGGTGCTGATGCGGCCAGGGTTCTCCTGCATGCGCGCCCAGGGGTCGCCCACGTCGGCAAGACGCTGCGGGATGGTTCGGACAGTGAAGCTCTGCGGGGCGACGTCGTCGAGTTCGTCCCACTCGACCGGCGTCGATACGCTCGCGGTCGGCAGTGCGCGCGGACTATAGGCTCCTGCCATCGTGCGGTCACGATTGGCCTGGTTGAAGTCGACGAAGATGCGCTCGCCGCGCTCTTCCTTCCACCAGTTCGTGGTGACCTCGTCGGGCATCCGTCGCTCGAGCTCACGGCCGGCAGCGATCACCGCGTGCCGAACATCGAGGAACTCGTGCGTGGGCTCGATCGGGCAGAACACGTGCAGTCCTCGGTTGCCACTGGTCTTGATGAAGGCTTCCAGCTCCGCCTCACGCAGCACTTCTCGGAGGCCGTGGGCTGCGGTCACGGCATCCGAGAAATCCGTTCCCGGTTGCGGGTCGAGATCGATGCGCAGCTCGATCGGCTTGTCGGTATCCGAGGCGAGGGACGCCCACGGATGGAACACGATCGTGTTCATCTGAACTGCCCACACGATCGCGCTCGGACGGTTCAGGACGATCTGCGGATGCCGCCGACCGCTGTTGTACGTGACCGTCACCGCATCCACGAAATCAGGGGTTCCCTTGGGCGGGTTCTTCGAGAAGAAGCTCTCCGAAGAAGGGCCCACACCGTTGCGGAACCGCTCGAGCGACACCGGCCGATGACCGTTCGCGTTCAGGAACGGCTCGGCGACGGTCTGCACGTACTCGGCGAGCTCGGCCTTCGTGATGCCCTCTGAGCCTGTTGAAGGGTCTGGCCAGATGACCTTGTTCGGACTCGACAGGTCCACGTCGCGCTTCCCCTCAGGGTCAGCGATCGTCAATGTCACGCGCTCGGAAGCCATGCACCGACCCTACGGGCGTCGCGCGGCTTGCGGTAGGGGTCAGTCGCTGACGTCGACCGCGCGCACCAGCACCGCGCCCAGAGCGTCACGCTCGACGACGAGCGAGGGCCCAGCCGAGTCGATGATCACGCCGGAGAGGGCGGTGTGAGCGGAGAGCACCTTCGCGAGCTGATCCGGCTCGAAGGGCAACGGCTTGTCGCCCCGGCCGAGGGCGACGATCTCGAGCGGGTGCGAGAACAGCTGCAGAAAGCGTCGACCGTCAGCGGTGCGCGCTTCGGCGATGCCGACCTCGCCCTTGCCTCCGCCGTCGTTGACCGCCACCCACATCTTGGTCTTCGCGAGCGCGTCACCGACCTTCTGCACGGTATCCTGCTCGCGCGGGGCTGCGAGCAGCATCTTGACGGTCATGTTGACGTCGGCCTGCTCGAGCGCCTTCTTGAGCACCTCAGCGGGGAACACCGCCCGGCGCGCGCCGGAGGCGTTGTCGAGGATGAGGCCGGCGAAGTCTCCGGCGACGAGCTGCTGCAACACGGCCGTCACCGGCTGAGCGATCGCAGACGTCGCGGTGGGTTCGGTCTCGCGTTGCACGGATTCGCGCACGGCGGCAGCGGAGCTGAACGCGAGCATGTAGCTGCGCTCTGCGTCGCGGACCACGGCGATGGACAGCGGCTTACCTTCGGCCAGCTGGGCGCGCGCATCACCGTGCACCCGCAGGTACAGGTGGTTCTGCATCATCTGACGCAGCACGCCGATGAGCTGTTCGTTCGTCGAGCCTTCAGCACTCTCGGCGAGTTCAGCGAGCTCGGCAAGGGCCGTGCGCAGCAGCACGTTGTCCTTCATGCCCGGCATCGACTCGGTCGGCTCCGGCGGAAGCAGCGGCGCCAGCGGAAGAGTCCGCTTCGGCTCCGCCGCGGGTGCGGCGGGCGCCGTCTGCTGCACGGGTGCGGATGCTGCGGGTGCTGATCCTGCAGGACGCGCTGCGGCTGGCTGAGCGGGGTCTGGCAACGCGATCTCGGGACCCGCCGCAGCGCCTACACCTCGGAAGGCCTGGACGGAGATGCCGATCTCGGGGACCGGTTCTGCGGGCTGTGCGTATTCAGGAAGCTCGTCCGGAGAATCCGCCTGGTTCGGCGTCTGCGACTCGGACAGCGCGTCGCCGGTCTTCTTGCGGCGGGAGAACATTGCCATATCGATCAGCCTAACGTGGGGATGCCGCGTGCGAGCCTCAGCGGGGGCTTCAGAGCTTCTGGATCGGAGCGATCTTGATGAGGAGCTTCTTGAGCCCTGCGGAATCGAATCGCACATGGGCGATGCGCTTGGCGCCTTCACCGGTCACAGCGTCCACTCGCCCCTCGCCGAAGTCATCGTGCCGGATGCGGTCGCCGGCTGTGAGCTCGAGGTCGCCGTTGTCGCGGACCTTGCCGGTGACCTTGTTGGGGAACTTGTCCATCGCCGTCGACAGTGGCTTGATCCCGTCGCGCGAGCCGAGTGGCTTCACGGCGAACCGGTCGTTGCCGCCTCCGCCGCCGAAGCCGCCGGAGCCGCCGCCGAACCCACCCCGCCGCGCGTTGAGCGCACGGGACTGCGTGCCGCCGCGTGAGTTCACGTCTCCTGGAGACTGCCGCCAGTCGACGAGCTCGGCAGGGATCTCTTGCAGGAATCTGCTCGGCATCGCTACAGACACTTCGCCGAACTGCGCGCGTGTCATCGCGAGCGAAAGATGCAGTCGCTTTCGGGCGCGGGTGATGCCGACGTAGAACAGCCGTCGCTCTTCTTGCGGTCCGCCCGGCTCACCCGCGGAGATGCGGTGCGGGATGAGATCTTCTTCGACACCGGTGACGAACACCGCGTCGTACTCGAGACCCTTCGCCGTGTGCATCGTCATCATCGACACGGATCCGGATTCATCATCGAGATCGTCTGCATCGGCGACGAGCGCCACCTCTGTGAGAAAGTCGACGATCGTGCCCTCAGGGTTGTTGCGGGCGAAGTCGCGCGTGACGGCGACCAATTCGTCGAGGTTCTCGACGCGGGCTTCATCTTGCGGGTCGCGACTGGCGCGCAGCGCGTCGAGGTAGCCGCTCTTACCCAGCAGCAGGCTGAGCCCATCAGCGACAGCGGTGGGCGGGGGAACCTCGCCGGATGGCGGCAGCATCAGCGCGGTCGCCTCTTTCAGCACGGCATCGAGCTGGGTGATCGCCGCTTGGATCTTCGGGCCGACACCGAGCTGAGCCGGGATCGACAGCGCATCGCGGAACGAGATGTCGTGATCTTCTGCGAACCGTGCGATCGCAGTCTCAGTGACATCGCCGATGCCGCGACGCGGCCTGTTGAGAATGCGGCGGACCGACATCTCATCGGCCGGGTTCGCCACCGCGATCAGATACGCGAGGGCGTCCTTGATCTCTGCGCGCTCGTAGAACTTCGTGCCGCCCATGATCTTGTAGGGCACAGCAGAGCGGATGAAGATCTCTTCCAGCGCACGCGACTGCGAGTTGGTGCGGTAGAACACGGCCATCTCGGAGTACGGCGTGCCTGAGCGGCGCAGGGACTCGACCTCGTCTGCGACGAACTGCGCCTCGTCATGCTGCGAGTACCCGGTGAAGCCGACGATCTTGTCGCCGTCGCCGCGGTCGCTCCAGAGGTTCTTGGCTTTGCGATCGAAGTTGTGCCCGATCACGGCGTTCGCGGCCGAGAGGATGTTCTGGCTCGAGCGGTAGTTCTGCTCGAGCAGCACGACCTTCGCCCCGGGGAAGTCGCGCTCGAACTCGCTGATGTTGCGGATGTCGGCGCCGCGGAACGCGTAGATCGACTGGTCGGAGTCACCGACGACGGTGAGGGATGCGCCGGGCAGCCCCGGCGTCGTCTCTGGCTCGAAGATCATCATGCCGTCTGAGGCATATGGGTCAGGTGCATCCGCCGACACCGGCCGGGTGAGCTCATGGATGAGCGCGTACTGGGCGTGGTTGGTGTCCTGGTATTCGTCAACGAGAATGTGCCGGAACCGGCGGCGGTACGTGTCGGCGACCTTCGGGAATGCACGGAACAGGTAGACCGTCTGGCCGATCAGGTCGTCGAAGTCGAAGGCATTCGCCTTGCGCAGGCGACGCTGGTAGTCGCCGAAGATCTCGACGAACTTGCGCTCGGCGGGGTCGCTCATGTTCGCGTCGCGCGCGTACGACTCGGCGTCTTGCAGTTCGTTCTTGAGCTTGGAGATGCGGCCCTGCGTCGATGCCGGGGTCAGACCGTAAGCATCGGCCTCATGCTCCTTCACCAGGCGCTTGATCAGTGCACGCGAGTCGCCGGAGTCGTAGATCGTGAAGGATTTGGTGAAACCGAACTGGTCCGCCTCGCGGCGCAGGATCCGCACGCACGCCGAGTGGAAGGTCGAGATCCACATGCCTCGGGATGCTTCGCCGACGATGTCTGCGACGCGTTCACGCATCTCACCCGCGGCCTTGTTCGTGAAGGTGATCGCAAGAATCTGACTCGGCCACGCCTCTCGATTTCGCAGCAGCGAGGCGATGCGACGGGTGAGCACACTCGTCTTGCCCGATCCCGCGCCCGCGACGATGAGCAGCGCGGGACCACGGTAGGTCACTGCTGCGAGCTGCTGCGGGTTGAGACCCGCGAGGAGGTCGTCCTGGCCTGATGCGGAGGGAGAGTCGGGGCCGGTGGATGAGGGAACGATGAGAGGAGCGTCGGTCATGGCGTTACGAGTCTAGGCTGGGCCGCAGACACCCGGTTGCGATCCGGATCAGGAGGACGACATGATCAGCGACCTGCCAGAGCAGGAGTGCTACGAACTGCTCACCACCACGACCGTCGGTCGGCTCGGATTCACCGAGAACGACCGCATCCAGATCTTCCCCGTGAACTATTCCGTGTCGGGGCGCGACCTGCTGATCCGCACGTCATCCGGCGGCAGCCTCAGCCGACTCGGCGACGAACGCGCGCAGGTGGCGTTCGAGATCGATTATCACGATGACCTCGCCGGCACCGGTTGGAGCGTCCTGATGCACGGCCAGGTGTCCACGGCCTCGCCCGAAGGCGGTCTGGACGGCTTCGATCGAGTCTCACCCTGGGCGGGCGAAGACCGCGCGAAACCCCTGCGATTCCGCATCGACAGTATCTCCGGCCGACGCGTGCGTCGCAACCGGCACTGAGCAAAGGAAAGCTCCATGCGCACGATTCTCAACATCATCTGGGTGATCTTCGCCGGCTGGGCCCTCTTCCTCGGGTACGTGCTTGCGGGAATCCTGCTGTGCATCCCGATCATCACGATCCCCTGGGCGATCGCCTCGTTCCGACTGGCCGGCTACGCGTTCTGGCCGTTCGGGCGCGAGGTCGTCGAGAAGCCGCGCGCCGGCGTGGGCGCATTCCTCGGAAACGTCATCTGGGTGATCCTCGCCGGATGGTGGCTGGCCATCGGTCACATCATCTCCGGTGTCGTGCTCTGCCTCACGATCATCGGCATCCCGATGGCCATCGCCGATTTCAAGATGGTGCCGGTCTCACTCATGCCGCTCGGCAAGGACATCGTCTCCACCAGGCGTGGCCCCTTCGACACGAAGTAGACGCGCGCGACGCATATTGACGCGCGCGGGATGGATTTCGCGGCCCGCACGCCCGTGCGGGCCGCGTTTTCCATCCCGCGACTTATGCCGAGTCGCCCCGTACGCCTTATGCCGACTGGCGCCGCACTCGGCGGGCGACGATGGTGAGGGCGCCAGCCAGCAGAAGCGTCAGCGCCAGGACGAGGGCCATGGCGGGGAGTTCGGATCCCGTCGTGGCGAGCCCGTCCGCGCCTGCCTCGCCGGAGACAGCGTCATCCGGGCCGGAGCCGTCGCCGGAGCCTGCGCCGCCGTCACTCCCGCCACCGCCGCCGCCCTCAACACCGGCCAGCGTGCCTGCGCGCAGCGCCTCTGCGGCGTAACCATCCGCAAACCACCACACCGCACGCTGACCGTCCGCCGACAGCGAGGCCGGTGCCGTCGCGAAGCCCTCGTTGTTGATGTCGGGCATGGACGCCGCACGCGCGAAGTGTGCGATCGCAGGATCGGCCGTGCCGTTCAGCGTGATCTGCGCCGACTTGCCGCCGCAGCCGTCATCGCAGACGGCCCAGAGCACGCCGAGCACGGAGTCGTAGTCGAGGCTCATCACTCCCGCGAGTCCCGGGTCGATGGTCGAGACGAGCACTGCAGAGCCGTCTGCGGCGAGCGCAAACGCGTAGACCCCGCCACCGTCCTCGACGGCGACGAAGAACAGTCCGTCGCCGGGATACGCGGCGCCGTCGTACGCCGCCTTCGTGTTGTCGTCGAAGAGCGCACCGGTGAGCGTCTCATCCGACACCCACTCGACGGCCTCGATCCCGAGGTTCGCGCCGACGGCAGGAAGCAGCGCGGTGAGATCCCACTCGGTCAGCGCGACGAGGTCGCGGCCGGGTGCATCAGGGTTCACCTGGAGGATCGTGTTCTGGTTGACGCCCTTCGCGCTGTTATCGCGCTCGGATGCCGCATAGACGAGCCCATCGCCGTCGACAGTGATGCCTTCGGTGTCGGGGCCGGCAGCATCCGGGTTCGCGGCATCCTTCTGGAAGCGCACCCGCTTACCATCCGCCCATCCGTCGGCGAAGGCGACGGAGCCGTCTGCTGAGGCGACGAGCTTCCAGATCGTGCCGGTACCGTTGTCGATCGCCCACAGGAACGTGCCCTCTGCCGTCTCCTGCACGTCCAGTCCCGAGCTGTCCTCAAGGAACATCGGCGCCCCATCAAGCACCCGCACGTCGGCAGAGCCCGGCCACTGCGAGACGGCGACCTCACCGACGCAGATGTTGGCCTCGCCCGGTGTCGGCTCTGCGGTGACCGCAAACGGGCCTGCGGTGTCAGGGCAGCGTCCCCACGTGGTCAGGGCGTGTCCTGCACCCCAGACGGTGGAGTCCACGAGACGGTCGCCGTCGAAGACACGAACAGTGTCGTCCTTGCCGATGCCGAAGCCGAGGTCGTCGATGACGAGATAGCCCGCGGCCGGGATGCTGGTGCCCGCAGCGATCTCGTACACATGAGCGTCATCGTCGTCCTTGAGCACGATGCCGGAGACGTCGAGCGCGTTACCTGTCGGGTTGACGAGCTCCACCCAGTCGGGCTCGCCGTCGGATTCCACCTCGTTGATGCGCACCGGATTGCCGCAGGCGTTGCGGATGCCGGGAGTGCCCACTGCAACATCCGCGAAGTCGCCGGCGCCATCCTCGCAACGCGCCCAGATGCCTTCTGCGTGGGCGTCGTAGACGTGCTCAGCAACGGTGAGTCCTGACGCGTTGCGGATGGTGACGGTGTCGCCATTGCCCAGGCCGAATGTGAAGTGGTCAGTGCCGTTGAAGACGAAGTACTCGCCGGGTGCGAGGATCGTACCCGCATCAAGCGGGTTCACATCAGCGGCGTGTCCGACCGGGTCGTTGTCCATGAGGGTCCAGCCGGAGATGTCGACTGGCTCCGTTCCGGTGTTGACGATCTCCGCCCAGTCCGGGGAACCGTTGGAGTCGATCTCGTTGATCGCGATCGTCGGCGGGACGCAGTTGTTCGCCTCGCCCGGTGTGGCGTATGCGAGCGCAAAGTCACCGATGCCATCGATGCAGCGCGCTAACGAGGCAGCCCCGAAGTCGCCGTCGATTGCGGCGTGGCTGGTCCATGCGCCAGTGCGATCGCTCAGTTCGCCCGCCGGGTCGAAAAGGCGGATCTCATCGGCGCTGCCGATTCCGAACTGGCCGAACTCTGTCTCCACGCCCTTTGTGAGGCCCACGTCGCCCTGTTCGACGACGAGGAACTCGCCGGCGGCGAGCACAGTGCCGTCGCGGAAAGCCCAGCGATGGTCGAGGTCATCATCGCTGTCGCGGATCTCGTAGCCCGAGATGTCGAACGGCTCGGTGCCGGGGTTGTACAGCTCGACCCAGTCGGCGGGCTGCGAGTCGACCTCGTTGAGAACGACTGCACCGGGGACCGGCGCCGTCGCGCAGTTGTTCGCCGCGCCGGGCGTGGCCTCGGTCGCGTGCGCCCAGTCGCCCGTGCCGTCAGGGCAGCGTGCAAAAGTCGCGATCGGCGCGGTGTTCTCGTACGTGTATGCGTCGACCTCGGCGCTGGTGGCATCGTAGAGGACGACCTCATCGCCCTTGCCCAGGCCGAACGCGAAGTCAACGTCGGTCTCGAGCACTACGAACGCCCCCGGCGCGAGCTCCGTACCCCGGGCGAACGGCGTGCTGAAGCGGTCGCGCTTGTCGTCGGAGATCGTCCATCCCGCGATCGATGCGGTATCGGTGCCCCTGTTGAAGATCTCGACGCGGTCGGAGTAACCGGAGATTTCGTCGTAGATGATCTCATTCAGCACGACGTCGGAGTCGGTGCCGGGTGTGCCTTCTTCGCCGCCATCGGTCGCGAAGATGTTCTCGGCGCCCTTGCTCGATTCTGCGGTGATGACGTACTCGGCGTCCGCACCGTCGCCCTGAGCGCCCCAGCTGGGCACGGCGTGGGTGTCGGCTGGCCAGGAGGTCTCAAGCACCGGAGTGTCAGTAGCAGTCGTTGCCCCCGGAGCGAACAGTCGGACGCTGTCGCCCTTGCCGAGACCGAAGGCGAAGTCCGTGTCGGTGTCCAGGACGAGGTACTCGCCCGGCTCGACGACCGTCGTCGACGCGAACGTATAGGCATCCTTCTGCGCGTTGTCGAGCAGGATGTAGCCACCCAGGTCGACGTCGCTGTCCGAGTAGTTGTAGAACTCGATCCAGTCGTCGGGGCTCCCCCCGTTGGACACGACTTCGTTGATGCGGATGCCGAGCGGCTCTTCAGCAGCTGTGGCAGCGGTCGGCACGGCGAGCAGCGTGGCAGCGCCGAGGGCGCACACAACGGATGCCGAAAGCCCGCGGGACAAGCGAGACATGTGACTCCAGGGGGTCGGGACGAGGAGAGGAACCTGCCCAGTCGACCGACTCCGGCTGTCGGAGAGAAGTACGGCATCCGACCGGGAGGTGAACGGACCGTGGCGTGTCGGAAACCGGCTCCGCGGCATCCCCGGTGGCGACCGCCTGGTCGTGCTCAGATGGGTGCGTCCGGCTGTTGGCGAACACCCTGCGTCGTAGAGAACCGCGCTCTGAAGGCCGTCGGCGTTATGCCCAGTTGACGAGCGAATGCTCGCCGGAGAGTCTCATCGGTGCCCATTCCGCTGAGTTGAGCTACGAGAGTGATCGGGTGGCCGTCCAGGATCAGGGTTCGTGCAGCGTCTACGCGGATCTGTTCCAGCCATCGCGCAGGGCTGGTCCCGATGTCGGCATGGAAGATCCGGTTGAGGTGACGCACGCTCACCCCTACTGCCGCCGCCATCGAGCTCACGGTATGGTCCCCCGCAGGATCGGCCACGACCATATCCATCACCGCGCGGAGTAGCCCGTTCGTTGCCGGAGGATGGCTCAATGCAGTGGAGAACTGACTTTGCCCGCCCGGGCGGTGCATGAACATCACCAGTTCACGAGCTACATTCCGAGCCGCCTCCACCCCGAGGTCGTCTTCAACCAGCGCCAATGCCAAATCGATTCCCGCCGTCACCCCTGCCGAGGTCAGGAAGCGACCGTCCCGAACATGGATCACGTCCGGCTCGACGACAATTCGCGGATGCCACTGCGCTAGCTGGTGCGCGTGACGCCAATGTGTCGTGGCTCGACGATCGTCCAGATATCCCAGCGCAGCTAGAACGAACGCGCCCGTGCACACCGAAGCCACGCGCTGTGCTGAAGCGGACAAGGTCTCCGCCGCAGCCATCAGCTGAGGGTCCTGTGGGAAATTCACCAGCGCCTCGCCACCGGCTACCAGCACGGTGTCACACGGCCCTGCCTCTGCTACAGCGATCGTGTCAGCGAGCACGAGGCCGGACGACGAGGCCACCGGCCCGCCCTCGACCGAGATGAAAGTCACCTCGTAGTGACTGCGCGAAGGGTCGGCTAGGTGAAACACCTCGGCTGGCCCGCTGGCATCGAGCAGCGTCATGCCATCGAAGACCAACACTCCGATACGGTGACTCAAGTCCGAAACCGAGGGTTATATGACAATCGGGACATGGCTTCACTCTACCCGCGGCGCAAAAATGAGAAGCAAGCAAACTCATGACTTCGACGAAAGGCACCTACCATGACTGAAATCATTGCCGGCGTGACAGTTCCCGACAGCAAAATGGCGCGAGACGCCACCGACCTGCTGCGTGACGTCGCCAACGACCTGGTTTTTGATCACTCCCGTCGAGTGTTTCTCTTCGGCTCGCTACGTGGGCAAGAACAGGGGCTCGACTACGACCCTGAGCTGCTGTACATCGGAGCGATGTTCCATGACCTCGGCTTGACCGAAAAGTATCGCCGTACGGACCAGCGTTTTGAGATCGACGCTGCCGATGTGGCCCGCAGTTTCCTCAGCGAGTACGGTATCGACGGTGAGGCTGGTGACAAGGTGTGGAACGCTATCGCGTTGCACACCACCCCGGAAATCCCACTCCACATGGACCCCGTGGTCGCTCTCGTGACGCGCGGCGTCGAACTTGACGTGCTGGGCATCGGATACAACGCGATCACCGACCAGCAACGTCAGAATGTCGTCCAGGCCCACCCGCGCCCAGACTTCAAGAACCAGATCTTGGCCGCTTTCACCGACGGCCTCAAGGACCGACCGGACACCACCTTCGGCAACGTCAAGGCCGATGTGCTCCAGCACTTCCTTCCCGGCTTCCAGCGCGGAGACTTTGTTGAGGTCATCCGCAACAATGCTTGGTCAGAGTGATGTGAAATGGCCCGAAATGGTGCGCGATGTTCAGGCGATCCGAGTTCCCGGTGGCAGCATCCGAGCCGGAGTCCTCGTACGCGCCCAGGCGCCAGCGAATAGCCCGCCGGCAAGGACGACTTGAATGCCGAGACCGACGAACCAGCTCGGCACAGTGCTTTCGATCACCTCACGCGGTGCAGGTGAAGGGTTCTGCATCGTCGGCCGATCGCACTCGTCCCAGCGGTAATCCTCCGGCGGCAGCTGCGAGCTGCGCACGCTGTACTTGACCTGACCGAACATATCCACCGGCCAGCCGTTCGTGTCGTAAACGGTGGGGGTGGCATCCGCGAGTACGACGAACGGGTTCGCCGCGAGCACCCACCAGACCCGATCGAAGCGCGGTACATCGTGCGTGTAGGTCTCCCAGCGGTCGCAGTCGACGTTTCCCATGCTGTCGTAGGGACGGTTGTAGCTCGTTGCCTCGCTGCGCAGCGCCGTGCCACCGAGCCCGAAGGCGATGAGGGTGCCGATCGTCAATGCCGCAACAACGAGGTAGGTCGCCGCGACCGAGAACAGCGGGCGCGCGATGAGGCCGCTCAGGCCCACCCCGATGCCTGCGACGATGACGATCTCGGCGGCGAGCACGAGCAGCGACACCGCGAGTGTCGCCGGATGCACTCCCCCACCGACCAGCGATAGCGCGAGGAACGGCACCGCGACAACAAGAAACACCCCGCCGGTGGCGACCGCAGCGACGAGCTTGCCGACCATGATGTCGCCGGTGGATACCGCAGTCACCTGCACCGCCGCCAGCGTTGCGGCATCCCGATCGCCGTTGATCGCGTTGCCACTCAGCGTCGGCGAGACAAGCACGACCAACAGCAGCACGACGTTGACGACGATCGAGTAGACGCCAGCGCCCGCCGCTTCAGTGAATGAGTAGACCGCGAAGGAGAGCACGGTGACACCGAGCAGAATGAGCGCGAAGACGCCGAGCAAGATGTACCAGCCGACACTGCGCAGCCGCTGGATCAGTTCGAGCCGGGCAATGGTGCCGATGTGCGAAAAGTTCATGCTCGAGGCTCCGTCCGCGGCAGGTTGAGGAAGGTGTGTTCGAGCGCACTCTGCGCGGGGGCGAATTCGCTCACGCCCAGACCCGACTCGACGATCCGGCGAAGCCCTGCGGCTGCCGCCGCTTCGGTCTCGAAGCCGACGATGACGGCATTTCGGTCGATGCCGAGCGTACCCGGCTCCATGGCCAGTGCCGCGGCCACTTGGTCGGCATCGGCAGGCAGCCGCCCGGCATCAGTCCCCGCAAGACGAATGCGCCAGGCGCGTTCGGTGGCCTGTGCCGGCGCACCGTCGACGACGGAACCGGCGACGAGGAACACCGCATCGTCGATGACCTCTTCGAGTTCAGAGAGGATGTGGCTTGAGATGAGCACCGTGCGCCCCTCGGCCGCGAGCCGCCGCAACAGCACGCGCAGCTGCACGCGCGCTTCAGGGTCAAGCCCCGATGCCGGTTCGTCGAGCAACAGCACCTGAGGGTCGTGCACGAGCGCCCGCGCCAGGCCGAGCTTCTGCTTCTGCCCGCGCGAGAGCACCTTCGCCGGGGCATCCGCGAGCTCGTCCAGACCGACCAGGGCCAGCAACTCCGCTGCGCGCGCCGCCGCAGCATCCCGTTCAATGTCGTAGAGGCGTGCGGTCGTGACGATCGTCTCGCGCGCGGTGAGCGACGGCCAGGCACCGAGCGCATCCGGCATCCAGCCCAGCAGTCGTCTTGCGCTCAGCGGATCGTCGATCGGATCAACGTCGCCGATGCGGATCGTGCCAGAGTCGGGGGCGAGCAGAGATGCCAGCATCAGCAGCAGCGTCGTCTTGCCGGCGCCGTTGGGACCGACGAGACCTGTGACGCGACCGCGCTCGGCACGAAAACTCGCGGCTCGCACTGCGTGCACCGCGCCGAACGATCTGCTGACACCTTCGGCTGCGATTCCGCTCATCCGGTCAGTCTGTCAGGGACCATCCTTCGCGGAAGAATGCCACCCCGAGATCAGGATGGTCGACGAAGACGCCGTCGACGCCAGTGCGAGCGATGACCGACCACTCGGATTCGTAGTCTCCGTAGGCCTGCGGGCTGCCGTCACCGCGGAACTCCGCGGAGAGGAACGTATTCTCCGGTCGCGCCGTCCACGTGAAGACCGTCAAGCCTCGTTCGTGGGCGTCTTGGACGATCGTGTTTCCTGCGGCCAGCAGCATGCGCTTGCTGACGCTGATGCCATCCACTTCTCCGACGAGTCCGTCCAAGCCCTGGGGCGTGACGGTCGCCTTGTAGGTGAGCGCCTGGCGCCCGTGAGCGACGAGCTGGTCGTAAGGGCGGCCGGATGCTTCGATCAGGTAGATGTACGACGCGAAGACGCCCGCGGCACGCAGCTGTCGAAGAACGGTCGATTCGAAGGCTTCGATGGTCAGTGGCAGCTCGCCGTCCGCCCAGCCTGCCGCACGCAGGTCGCGCGCGATCAGCGGAGCCAGATCCAGACCGATGCTTGCGAAGTAGGTGGCGTGCTTGACCTCGAGGACGACGCCGATCTCCCGACCGTGATCACTGGATCCGTCGCGCACGAGGTCGAGCAGATCGATCAGGCGCAGAATCGGCTGCGTGTCATCGAAGGACGCGCTCGTGACGCGCAGCTCCGGCAGCCGCTCGCGCACTCGGAGGGTCGCCAGCTCCTCCCAGGTGAAGTCCTCGGTGAACCACCCCGTCAACGGCTCCCCGTCGATGCGCTTGGTCATCTTGCGGTCGGCGAACTCCGGATGGTCTGCGACATTCGTCGTGCCGGAGATCTCATTCTCGTGCCTGACCACGAGCACGCCGTCCTTGGTGGCGACCACGTCGGGCTCGACAGCATCCACCCCCATCGCGAGCGCGAGTTCGTACGAGGACCTGCTGTGCTCTGGACGGTAGCCGGGAGCGCCGCGATGGCCGATGACGAGCGGCGATTTCCTAAGCATGGTTTCAGGTTAGAACACCCCGCTCATAGGCTTCCGCCGGTATCGTAGAGGAAAGCGACCTTCAAACCTCTCGGAGTGAGGCCCAACCACCATGAGCAATTTCGCGTTCAACAACCCGGCGTTCCAGAAGCAGGATCCGCGCAACGTCGCCACCTACCCTGGTGCGCCCGGCTCCCAGCCCGGTGTTCAGGGCTCCCAGACTGCATCGCTCGCGCACGGCGCGGTGGATGCCGCCGCCAACGCACAGCTCGAGGGAATGTACGCAGCCCCGCCAGCCGGCGCGATCGAGACCGACCGGATGAGCGTCGAAGACACCGTCTGGAAGACTGCGGGACTCTTCGTCATTCTCCTCGTCACCGCCGCGATCGGCTGGGTATGGACCCTCGGTGGCGTAGAGGCGATCCCCGGCGCGGGCGCTTCGATGGCTCCGATGCTCATCGGCGCACTCGGCGGCTTCGTCCTTGCGATGATCATCACCTTCACCTCCCGCAAGAAGGTGCGCCCGGCGCTGATCTTCGGCTACGCAGCGCTTGAGGGACTGTTCGTCGGCGGTATCTCGGCATTCTTCGAGACCATGTACCCCGGCATCGTCATTCAGGCGACGCTCGCGACGGTCGCTGTTGTCGGTGTGACGCTCGCTCTCTTCGCCAGCGGCAAGATCCGCGCCTCGAAGAAGATGACGAAGATCTTCATGATCGCGATGCTCGGCTACCTCGTCTTCTCGGTGCTGAACCTGATTCTCATGTGGACGAACGTCCTTCCCGGCGACCAGGCCTTCGGCCTGCGCAGCATGACGATCGCCGGCATCCCGCTGGGCCTGATCATCGGTGTCCTGGTTGTCTTCATGGCCGCGTACTCGCTGGTGCTCGACTTCGATCAGATCCAGCAGGGTGTCCGCAACGGCGCACCCCGCAAGTACGGCTGGGTCGGCGGCTTCGGCATCATGGTCACCGTGGTGTGGCTGTACGTCGAGATCCTGCGCATCATCGCGATCGCCCGCGGCAGCAACTAAAGATTTTCACGGCAGAGGGGCTCATTTCTTCGGAGATGGGCCCCTCGCTCGTACCAGAGACACTCCGTCAAGGGGTTGTCTGAGAATCTCCAGCAAGAGCATGATGTGTGTACATCGTCACCAACGACGTAAAGGAGCGCATCATGAGTTTCCTCGGTTTTCTTCTTCTCGGCCTCATCGCCGGTGCGATCGCGAAGCTGATCCTTCCTGGCAAGCAGGGTGGCGGCTGGTTCATCACGCTGCTGCTCGGGGTCGTCGGAGCCATTCTCGGCGGATGGATCGGCAGCCTCCTCTTCAACCGACCACTCACTGAGTTCTGGGATCTCGGCACCTGGGCTCTCGCCATCGGTGGCGCGATCATCGTGCTACTGATCTACGGCCTCATCGTCGGCCGTGGCAACAAGGTCCGCGACTGACCTACTAGTCGGAGGCCTTCGCCTCTAGAAGGGCGCGCTCCCTGTCGTTCCCCGCGAGTTTCGCGGCGGCCACGAACTCGGAGCGCGCTTCTTCTTTTCTGCCGAGCCGCAGCAGCAGTTCGCCTCGCGTCGCGGGAAGCAGGTGGTAGCCGCGCAGCGCATCGGAGGCGGCGAGCTGATCGATGATGCGCAGAGCGGATGCTGGACCTGTTGCCATCGCCACCGCTGCTGCCCGGTTCAGTTCCACGACCGGCGACGGCGCCAGCCGCCCCAGCGCCTCATAGAGCACGACGATCCGTTCCCAGTCCGTCTCTTCAACGGAGGCTGCCACCGCATGACATTCCGCGATCGCTGCCTGGAGGCCATAGGCACCACGGCCCCTGCCGAAAGCATCCGCCCTCTCGAGAGCCGAGCGACCGCGTGAGATGCATCCGCGATCCCAACGGCGACGGTCCTGATCGGCGAGCAGGATCGGCTCACCCTGCGCGTCGACGCGCGCGGGGAAGCGCGCAGCGGTGAGTTCCATGAGGGCGAGCAGACTGTGCGCGTCGCGCTCGCGAGGCACGAGCGCTGTCAATACGCGCGCGAGGCGGATCGCCTCGTAGCTGAGGTCAGGGCGCATCCAGTCTTCGCCGCTGCTGGCCGCATAGCCCTCGTTGAAGATCAGGTAGAGCACGCCGAGAACCGCAGACAGGCGCTGCGCATACTCGTCGCGCGTCGGCACCTCGAAAGGTACCTTCGCAGCTCCCAGAGTCTTCTTGGCTCTGACGATGCGCTGCTGCACCGTGGCGGTGGGCACGACGAAGGCGCGGGCGATCTCTTCGCTCGAGAGACCGCCGATGACGCGCAGGGTCAGCGCGACGCTTGCCTCACGCGAGAGCACCGGGTGGCACGAGATGAAGATCAACCGCATCACGTCGTCATCGATGAGATCGGGGTCCCACGGATCGGTGTCAGCGCCCACCTGCGCACGCTCAAGGTCATGGGCGATCGATGCGACCCGGTCGTCGAGGCGCTCCTGGCGTCGCCACCCGTCGATCGCGCGACGCTTGGCGACCGCCGTGAGCCATGCTGCAGGGTTCCGCGGCACTCCCTCGGCGGGCCACTGCCGCAGCGCCTCGACGAGAGCATCCTGTGCCAGATCCTCGGCGAGCGCGAAGTCGCCGACCATCCGCGTCAGCGTTGCCACGATTTTCGCTGATTCGATGCGCCAGACCGCGGCGACGGTGTGCTCCGCATCTCTCGCGGAACGCACCGGCGCGTCGTCAGCTTCTGCGGTCATGTCACTGCTGCTGCGCGCGCTGCTCGGCGTCGTCGCGCCAGCCCTGTTCCTTCTGGATCCACTCGTTGTCGGCCGGGAAGTCGTCCATCCCGGTGACACGACGCACCTCGAGGAGCCCGCCCTCGATGAGAGGAGCACGGCTCGCCCACTCGATGGCCTCTTCCCTGCTGGCGACCTCGATAATCCAGAAGCCGTTGAACAGCTCCTTCGTCTCGCCATAAGGGCCATCGGTGACCAGCGGCTTCTCGGCGCTGAAGTCGACGACGAATCCTTCTGCCGCATCGGTCAGGCCTTCACCGGCGAGCAGCACGCCAGCCTTGATCATCGACTCGTTGTACGTGCCCATCGCTTCGATGACCTGCTCGAACGGGATGGTCTTATACGCTTCTACGCCTGCGTCGGTCGATCGCATGATCAGCATGTACTTCATGATTGTTCTCCTCCAGTCACCGGGCCGGTTTCGACCCTCTCACTGAAGACGTCGAACGGGAAGACCCCGGATCGACACAGAGCGAGAAAAACTATTCAGCGGCGTGCGGGAGCGTCCAGAACATCGCGCGCTGCGGCGGCGAGGGCGGCGAGAGAGCGCTCGCTGCTCCAGACAGATGCCGCAGCCGGCGCCTCGTGCGCCAGCCGCTCATACAGCGCCGGTTCAGTGAGGACGCGTGTCAGTGCGGCCGCAAGAGCGTGTTCATCACCATCGGGCACGAGGAGACCGCCGCCGGCCGCGAGAAGATCGCTCGGGCCGTACCGGATGTCGTACGAGACGACAGGGCAGGAGTGTGCGAGGGCTTCGGCGAGCGAGAGCCCCTGTCCTTCGAATGCACTGGCAGAAACCACGACGGCGGCGCGTTCGAGCACCTCTGCGGGGGTGGCCGTGACTCCGCACAGCAGCACGCGGTCACCACAGCCGAGTTCGGCGATGAGTGTCTCCAGATCCTGCTTCGAGGGACCGCCTCCCCAGATCTCGAGCGTGGAACCCGGAACGTCCGCTGCGAGGAAGGCACGGATGATGTGATCGATGCGCTTGCCCGGCGCGAGCCGAGAGAGCGAGATCACCAGGCCCGGCTCGGGTGCGCACTGCTCCCCTGCGGTGATCTCGATACCGTTGGGCATCACGATGCTGCGGATGCTCTCGCCGAAGCGGGCTGCGACATCATCGCGCTGGCGCTGCGTGGGCCAGGCCACAGCATCGAAGCGGTCCGCGAGGGCGAACCAGCGCGTCCAGAGGGCGTTCATCGGAGCATCCGGCGTGTACGGCGCCTCGAGGTGCATGGTGTGGATCGTATGGATGATTCGCACGCGCGGATCGTCCCAGTCCGCGATGAGCTCGCCGAGCTGACGGGACTCGCAGATGATGACGATCGGCCGGTCGCCGAACCCCGCTGTGAGGTGCTCGAGCCAGGCGCGGTACAGTCCGCGAAAGCCGGCCACACCGCCGACGACGCTGCCGTACTCGTCGTAGACGAGCACCGGCTCATCCGTGAGATGCCAGTCAGGATTGCCGGGGATCACCGGCAGCGCGGCGAACGGACGGTATTCGGCGTCGCGCAGCATCCGGTATTCACGAGCCTCGCGGGGCTGGGAAAGATCAGCGGATGCCGCGGTGCGCAGCCACTGCGCCGCACCGCCTTCTGGCGTGACCGCTTCATCGAAGAGGTTGCGCAGGCGAGAGGGCGCGTCGATCGCGCCGCGCTGGGTGAACATCGACCGATGCTCGGCGTGCGCCGTAGCATCCCCCGGATCGAACGTGAGCAGCGAGACGTTTACTCCGGCGCCCACCAGCGCGCGGGCGCGCGCCAATGTCGCGACCGTGTACCCGCCGTCAAGGTCGGGAATCAGTCGGCTGGAGAGGACCAGATACTCTGCATCCGGCAGAGACCTGTCCCCCACCGCGACTACTCCCACTCGATGGTCCCCGGGGGCTTGGAGGTCACGTCGAGCACTACTCGGTTGACGTCGCGCACCCCGTTGGTGATGCGGTTGGAGATCTTCGAGAGCACGTCGTACGGCAGTCGGGTCCAGTCAGCCGTCATGGCGTCTTCGCTGGAGACAGGGCGCAGCACGATGGGGTGGCCGTACGTGCGGCCGTCGCCCTGCACTCCGACCGAGCGGACGTCGGCGAGCAGCACGACAGGGCACTGCCAGATCTCGTTGTCGAGGCCGGCCTTGGTGAGCTCTTCGCGGGCGATGGCATCGGCCTCGCGCAGGATCTCGAGACGGTCGGCGGTGACCTCGCCGACGATGCGGATGCCGAGGCCGGGGCCGGGGAACGGCTGGCGGCCGACGATCGCCTCTGGCAGGCCGAGGTCGCGACCGATCTGGCGCACCTCGTCCTTGAAGAGGGTGCGTAGCGGCTCGATCAGCTCGAAGTCGAGGTCTTCGGGAAGACCGCCGACGTTGTGATGCGACTTGATGTTCGCCGTGCCAGTGCCGCCGCCGGACTCGACGACGTCGGGGTAGAGCGTGCCCTGCACGAGGAACTTCACCGGTTCGCCAGAAGCCTTGGCTTCGGCGACGAGATCGAGCTGAACCTTCTCGAAGGCGCGGATGAACTCGCGGCCGATGATCTTGCGCTTCTGCTCGGGGTCACTGACGCCCTTGAGGTGTCCGAGGAACGTGTCGGCGGCATCCACAGTGATCAGGCGCACGCCGGTGGACGCGACGTAGTCCTGCTCGACCTGCTCGCGCTCGCCCTTGCGGAGGAGGCCGTGGTCGACGAAGACCGCGGTGAGCTGGTCGCCGATGGCCTTGTGCACGAGAGCCGTCGAGACGGCGGAGTCGACGCCGCCGGAGAGTGCCGAGATGACACGCGCCGATCCGACCTGCTCGCGGATGCGGGCGACCTGCTCGTCGATGACGTTGCCGCTGTTCCAGTCGGCAGCGAGGCCTGCAGCCTTGTGCAGGAAGTTCTCGAGCACCTGCTGACCGTGGTCGGAGTGTTTGACCTCGGGGTGCCACTGCACGCCGTAGAAGCACTTCTCGTCGCTGCCGAAGGCGGCTACGGGAGTGTCGGTGGTGGAGGCCAGCACCTCGAAGCCTTCCGGGGCGCGGGACACCTGGTCGCCGTGGCTCATCCAGACGTTCTGGGTGCGGGGCTGTCCGCCGAGCAGCACGCCGCCGTCACCGGTGAGCGCAGCATCCGTCGCGCCGTACTCACGCAGGCCGGTGTTGGCGACCTCGCCGCCGAGGGCGCGCGCCATGACCTGGAAGCCGTAGCAGATGCCGAGCGTGGGGATGCCGAGGGTGAAGATCGCATCGTCGAGCGTCGGCGCGTTCTCTTCGTACACCGACGAAGGCCCACCCGAGAGGACGAGCGCGACCGGATTCTTCTCGGCGATCTCCGCAGCGCTGACGGTGTGCGGAACGATCTCGCTGTAGACGCCGGCCTCACGCACGCGACGCGCGATGAGCTGCGCGTACTGCGCACCGAAGTCGATGACGAGGACCGGGCGCTGGGCGGTGTCTGCGCTCATCGCGCTGCCTCCTGAGTGTGGGTTTCTTCAGTGCTAGAGGTCCCTGAGCCTGTCGCGGTCCCTGAGCCCGTCGAAGGGTCACGGGATGCGAGGTACGCCTTGACCTCGCGGGAGATACGAGCCTCCATGAAGAAGGAGAGCAGCGGAATGACGCCGCCGAGCGCGAGGACGATAAACCGGCTGAACGGCCAGCGCATCAGGCTCCACAGGCGGAAGATCGCGAAGAGGTACAAGACATAGAACCAGCCGTGCGCGACGAGGATCAGCAGCGAGATGTTGGTGCCGTCGCCGACGGAGATCAGCTCGCACCCCATGCCACCGGGCACGAACAGCGAGTACCACTGACATCCGTCTCCGACGATGACGTCGGCGAGCCAGAGGACTCCCCCCGATCCGCCTGCGAACAGCTCGAGGTGGATGGGGCTGTACTTCAGGATCATCTCGGCCAGCAGCAGAAGCAGCATGACACCGGTGATGATCGACGCGATCTGATAGAACTTCAGCGCCCCGCGGATCTTCGGGAAGGAGGCGACTTTCGGCTCTGGCATGGTGTTCAGTCTACCCGGGGCCGGCCGTGCGCCCGGTCGTCCTCGATCATGCCGCCGGCGGGCGGGCGAGAAGCGCCCGCCGTGCACGCGCTCGTAGCGCTGAGCGCATGAACACTATCGAAAGCATCACACTCGAAGTCGCCGACCTCTCAGCCACCGAAGCGTTCTACGCCCAGGCATTCTCGCTCGGAGACCGGCTTCGACTTCGCGAATCGGATGCCGCCGCCTCCGTGTTCCGCGGATACACGCTCTCGCTCATCGTGTCGCAGCCGGCGAACGCGCAATTGCTGCTCGACGACAGCGCTGGCCAGATCGGAGAGGCGTGCGGCCGCAGAGGGCCCGCCGGGATTGATCCCGACGGGCCGTCTGCGTCACTGCTCGATCAGAACCAGCTGGTGAGGAGGTCCCAGAGCCAGTCGAGGATCTGCCCCACGATGCCGCCGCCATGACCGCCGCCCTTGTTGACGGTGACCATGTCAGTGGCCTGGTCGCCGTCGGCCTGTGAGACGCTCACGGTGTAGCGTCCGGCGTCGGTGTTCTTCGGCACGGTGAGCGAGGCCGAGAAGGAGCCGTCATCGCCGACCACGACAGCGCCGAGGTCGATCACCTTCCCCTTCTTCGACTCGAGCGCGACCGTGACGGTCTCGCCAGGGATGAAGTCCACGCCCGAGAGACGAAGCGCCTTGCCTGCCGAGACAGTGTTGCCCTCGACCTCGATGGTTCCAGCGAACTCCTGCTCACCCGCATCCGCGATCGTGAACGGCACCTGCACACTTGTGCCCTCGGCCGTCGCGACGGTGAGCAGCTGCTCACCGAAGACTCCCTCAGGAACCGTGAACGCGAGGCTGGCGCGTCCTGCCTCGTCGGTCGTGTCGACGACGGCAGGGTCGACAGCACCGGTTGCGAGAACCGTGTCGCCGAGCGACACCGTGACCTCGCCGGGTACCGGGTCTCCGCCACTGAATGCGAGCGAGGAGAGGTCGATCGTGACCTCGTCGCCGGCGCTGTAGCCGTCAGCATCCGCGGCGCTCAGCGTCACGCCGACTGCGCGCTGAGCGAGGTCGGGTGCTGCCGTGCCGTTCGCGTCGAACCAGTCGACCATGGACTGCAGGTCGATCTTTCCGGTGTCTGCCTTGCTCGTGCCCTCTGCGAAGGTGGCGAAGTTGTCTCCACCCGCTGCGAGGAACGAGTTCGCCGCAACAAGGTACGACACCGCAGGGTCGATCGGCTCGCCGTTCAGCGTGATCGAGGTGATCCGCTCCCCCGCTGCCGCCGTCGGGTCGTAGGTGTACTGCAGACCCTCTGAAAGACCGAGCTTCAGGAACGGACGGCTCGCGCCCTCCGGCTGCCACTGCTCCTCGAGCACGCCCTTGAGCTGCGCGCCGGTGAGGTTCAGAGTGACCAGCGTGTTGGCGAACGGCTGCACCGTCGCCGCCTCGCGGAAGGTCACGTTGCCGTCGGGGTCGCTCTCGCCCGTGGAGGCGTACGTGAGGTTCGCACGGATGCCGCCGGGGTTCATGATCGCGAGATCCGCACCGGTTGCCCACTGCTGAACGTCGGCGACGAAGTTGCCGATGGTCGACTCGCCTCCGCGGTTCTCCGACCCGTCGGTCTGGCGTGCGCGGTTGAAGTCACCGGTGATGTTTCCCACCGGCTCCGCACCGAGCACGTCGGCTTCCTGCTTGGCTGCGTCGACGATGGCCTGCACCGCACCATCAGCGTCGTACAGCGGCGTGATGACGTCCTTGCCGGTGACCGGGTCCTTCTCCGTCTTCGTGAGCGGCTTGATCTCGTTCGTGATTGAGAGCAGCTCCTTCGATTCGGGGTCGACCTGCAGGTTCATCAGACCGAAATTCTCGCCGTACTGACCCGCCGAGACGACCGGGCGGCCGTCGATGACGTGGTTGTACGCGAGGTGCGTGTGTGCCGAGACGATCGCGCTGACGCTGTCATCCACACCGGCGACGATCTCGCCGAGCGCCGATTCCGGGGTGATGCTCGCGACGTCGGTCGACGTCGCACCCTCGTGCACGAGAAGGACCAGCACATCGGCCTCGCCGTTGGCAGCGTCACCGTCGGTGAGTTCATCAGCCACCGTGTTCACCGAATCGACGATGCTGCGCACCTCGAGATCAGCGATGCCCTCGGGCGACACGAGCGAATCCAGCTCTTCCGTCACCGCACCGATGAAGCCGACGCGGACACCGTCCATCTCCTTGACCCACGCGGGCGCCAGAGCGGTCTCACCGGTCTCGGTGAGGAACACGTTCGAGGAGATGTACTCCCAGTCCGCGCGCTGCTGCACCCGGTCGCGCAGGTCCTCCCACCCCTGATCGAACTCGTGGTTGCCGGCGGCGCTCACTTCGAGCCCTGCCGCGTTCAGCGCGTCGATCGTGGGGTTGTCGTCATTGATGAACGATGTGAAGGTGGATGCACCGATCAGGTCACCGGCTGCCGCGAACACGGTGTTCGGGTTCGCCTCGCGCACCGACTTCACGGCGCCGGAGAGCACTGCGGCACCGGCTGCTGCACCATCAGCCTCGATCCGACCGTGGAAGTCGTTGATCGTCACGATGTCGATGTCTACCGGTGGGATCTCGCTCGAGATTCCGACGATGACCGGGTCATGATCGCTGGAGCGGAACGGTGTGCCCGCTTCGGCTGCGCCGAACGCATAGCCGCGGTCGCTCCATTCAGGCGAGTTGATGCCCCAGACGCCCGTTCCCGTCACGGAACCGGCCAGCGACGGAGAAGCGATCGCGTGGTCGAGCGAACCGAGCTCACCGTCGAACGTGTAGGTGTACTGCCCCGCTGCGTTCGTGGGAACCAGGTCGGTCCAGCCGGCCTGCGCGAAGACGTCGATCGGGTCTTCCTTCGCATAGGCGTTGAAGTCGCCGAGCAGCAGGACGTCTTCGCTGCCGCTTGTCTCGGCGAGCTCGTCGGTGAATTCCCGCAGCGACTGCGCCTGGGCGGTGCGGTCGGCGTTGAAGTGTCCCTGGCCGTCGGCCGGCTCTGCGCCGTCGCCGGACTTCGACTTGAAATGGTTGGCGACGACCGAGACGATCCGGCCATCCATGTCGAAGGTCTGCGCGATGGGCTCGCGTGCATTGCCCCAGACCGACTCGTCGATCTGCGCTGCACTGTCGCCCACCGGCGTGACAGCGTCCTTGCGGTAGATGATGGCGCTGGTGATGACGTCCGTCTCGGTGTCGAGCAGTGCCTCAGGAGTCGGAACGTAGTCCCACACTTCAGCATCCGCGTCGGCGTTGAGGCCGTCGACGAGATCGGCGAGCGCGACATCTGCCGTGCCGTCGCCGAAGTGGATCGAGTTCTCGATCTCCATCAGAGCGACCACGTCGGCGTCGAGCCCGTTGATCGCGGTAACGATCTTCGAACGCTGGACATCGAAGAACCCCTGGTTCTTCGCGCCGCGGGCCAGAGGGTCGTCTTCGCTCATCGTCGTGAAGTAGTTGAAGACGTTGAAAGCGGCGACCTGCACGTCACCGCCGACTTCCGGAGCCGTCTGCGGGCGCGGGTTGTCGGTCGTGAAGGCCGCCTTGTATGTCGCATCGCTCGCGTCATCGATGGGGATGACCGGCTGCAGACGCCAGTCATCGAAGCCGTACTGCAGCACGTAGCCGGCCTCGGCGAAATCGACGACATCGCCGTTTCGAACGACGACGTCTTCGGTGAAGTACGGCTGCTCTCCCGGATGCGCGTTATTGCTGACCTGCACGCTGTAACCGTCGTCGAGCAGCACGCGGTCCGCGCGGTTGGCGGCGACGATCGCGTCAGCCTCCGCACCGGGACGAGTGACCTCTGTGCTCTTGACGTTGAGGTCCCCGGGGTTCAGCCACAGCGTGCCGTAGTTGTAGAGCTGGTGGCTCGAGGCCACCCGGTAGGTGCCAGCGGGCGCGACGAGCATATTCTCGTACGCTTCGCGGTCTGCCCCGACGACTGTTTCGGCGAGTGCCGTCGCGGCAGGCGCTCCGACGCCCGCGGTGACGACCGTGACGTCTGTGACTGCAGACGGTGAGATCTGCGTCTGTCCGTAGTTCTCGCCGGCGACGCCGGTCACCGAGACGAGGTCGCCGATCGCGAGCTCAGGAGCGAGAGCGTTCAGGTAGACGAAAATGCCATCGGATGCTCCGGGCGTGGCGTCTGTGTCTCCTCCGCTGCCTGCGGTCTGGATCGAGATGCCCTGGTAGCCGCCGGTGCGGTAGTCGCCGGTGACGATTCCCTCGACCGTGACTGTCTGCCCGGCAAGGGGTGTGGCGTCGCCTGTGCCCTGCACGTCGGCGATCGACACCGCGACGGGCTCAGTGGGCTCCTCTGGCTCTTCCGGCTCTTCCGGATCCGTCGTCCCGGTTCCCTGCGGTGTGATCGTCGCCGACAGGCTGAAGTCGGCCGAGTTGTCGTCGGTGTCGACGCCATCGGCGCGGTTCAGCGACTTCACGTCCTGATTGTTCGCAGGGGCGGTGGCGGGGGCGGTCTCGAAGGTGTTCGAACCGCCGTAACCGAGCAGGTCGACGACACCGTCGGCGCTGACGATCGAGCCCGGGGTGAGAGCCGCCGCCGAGGTCCCCTGCACGAGCGCGAGGGTCCCTGTCGTGCCGCTGGGCGAGAGGCTGCTGGTCTGGTCAGGGGTCGGCAGCGCCGCACCCGCGGTGCCATTGCTCCCGCCCTGCACGAGGAAGTATCCGCCAGCGGGGATCGTGCCGGAAAGAGCGATGACGCTGTTGAAGTTCCCGGTTCCCGTCGCGGAGCGATACTGCAGCGACATGCCATCGAGGACGATGTCTGCATCTGTCGGGTTGTAGAGCTCGACGAACTTGTTCGTGAACGCGGCACCGGCGCTTCCGCCGGAGAGATAGGCCTCGTTGATCACGACACCAGTGGCGTCTGCTGCCGCGAAGGCAGGTGAGGCGATGAGCGTTCCAAAGCCCATCGCGCATGCGGTGGTCAGCGCGAGAGCGCCGATGCGCCCCCGTCTGCGTGAAATCGATGATGCAGCGTTGGGTGCTGCACCGTAGGGGGTGGACATCATGCGGTAGTACTCCTCGACGTCGACGTATACACGGCTCCTTGGTCAGGCACCGCGGAGGTGGACGGCCGCTCGCATCAGCGCGAGTGCCCCTTCTACCTCAGAGCGAGTCTATGAACTGGATGAGACATTCTCGAGGGAATTCGAAGATCGCTCACCGGAAGTTCTCCTGCGCGTTGCCGTCAGAGCGCGGAGCCGGTGCGCTCTTCGAACTCTTCGACCTCGAGCTGCCAGCGGTCCTTCGCCAGGCGGTACCAGATGTAGAACGCGAATCCGGCGAAGACCGCCCACTCGATCGCATAGAAGACGTTGAGCCAGTTCACGGGGGAGAGTTCGTGCGGCGCGGGTGAGACGATATCGACCAGCCCGTCGGGAGCCGTCGTCGACGCGAGATACGGCCGGTACATCGCAAGCTGTTCCGTGTCGTGCCACTGGCCGAGCAGCATCGCGGGAGACATCCTGCTCATCCCGAAGGGTTCGTCCGTCGTCGGCAGTGCGGGGCCCTCATCGGAGATGATGCGGCCGGTGACGTCCACCTCGGTGCCTGCCGCGCTCTGCTCAAGGGCAGCCGCCGCAGCATCCGCACTCTCGCGGTCGGGTGCCCACCCGAGTGCGACGGCGATCGACGTGCCCTCGGCAACCCGGAGCTGCCCGGTCACCCAGTAGCCGGCCACGCCTTCATCAGAACCGTCGCCCTCGTTGAATCGCGACGAGACGACGAGGAAGTCGCCGCCGATCCACGTGCCAGCGGCCTCGACCCGCTGGCCGACCAGCGGCTCAGGGAGGTACTCGCCCGGCTGCACCACGGCAGTGAGGGCGCGCACGTCCTCGGTGATGCCCGCGGGCGGCGGATCGGTATCGATGGCGCGGTCGAGCTGCCACTGGCCGAGAAAGGCGAAAACGCCTGCCACGACGAGGCATGCGCACAGCACCGCGATCCAGCGGCCACGCAGCATGACCTCGCGAAGAGTCGGGGGGAACTCCGGGATCGTCACGAGTACTCGACGCAGCTCACGACTCGTACGGAGCGAGCACGACCTCGACGCGCTGGAACTCCTTGAGGTCAGAGTATCCGGTCGTGGCCATCGACTTGCGCAGCGCCCCGATCAGGTTCGCGGTGCCGTCGGCGACCGGAGCCGGGCCGTACAGGATCTCTTCGAGCGTCGCGATGCCGGGCGTCTGCACGCGGCGACCGCGCGGCAGCTGCGGGTGGTGCGCTTCAGGACCCCAGTGGAAACCTCGTCCAGGAGCATCCGTCGCGCGAGCCAGCGCGACGCCGAGCATCACTGCATCCGCACCCATCGCAAGCGCCTTGACGATGTCGCCGGATGTGCCGACTCCTCCGTCAGCGATGACGTGCACGTAGCGTCCGCCCGACTCGTCGAGATAGTCACGACGCGCGGCGGCGACGTCGGAGACGGCCGTCGCCATCGGCGCGTGGATGCCGAGGGTCGCGCGAGTCGTGGATGCCGCTCCCCCGCCGAACCCGACGAGCACGCCCGCCGCGCCCGTGCGCATGAGGTGCAGAGCAGTCGTGTAGGTGGCGGCACCGCCGACGATGACGGGAACGTCGAGGTCGTAGATGAACTTCTTCAGGTTCAAGGGCTCAGCGACGCTGGAGACGTGCTCGGCCGACACCGTGGTGCCGCGGATCACGAACAGATCAACGCCTGCGGCCGCGACGGTGTCGTAGAGCTCCTGGGTGCGCTGCGGGGTGAGGGATCCAGCAACCGTCACACCGGCCTCGCGGATCTCTGCGAGGCGTGAGGTGATGAGTGCGGGCTTGATCGGCTCGGAGTACAGCTGCTGCATCCGGACGGTCGCCTTCGCGTCCGGCAGCGCGGCGATCTCGGCGAGCAGCGGCTCGGGATTCTCGTAGCGCGTCCACAGTCCTTCGAGGTCGAGGACGCCTAGGCCCCCGAGCTTGCCGAGCATGATCGCAGTCTCGGG
Organism: Microbacterium zouquanmingi; assembly: GCF_052266675.1. Classification (NCBI taxonomy): domain Bacteria; kingdom Bacillati; phylum Actinomycetota; class Actinomycetes; order Micrococcales; family Microbacteriaceae; genus Microbacterium; species Microbacterium zouquanmingi. Next base: position 522,966 of record NZ_JBQPRA010000002.1, on the reverse strand, counting down.
GCTGACGACCGAGTCCATCGGAGCGCCGATCACCGGAGTGTCGAACGAGAAGGCGTCGATCGCCCATGCTGTCGAGACGTCTTCGGGATTGCGGGTTCGCCGAGACGGCACCACCGCGATGTCGTCGAACGTGTATGCGCGACGCGCGCGCTTGGCCCGACCGATTTCGATGTCCATGCTCACGAGTCAAGCCTACCCGCAGCGGCTCACGAGCACGCCGTACGGGCCGAGCATCGAGTCATCCGCTGCGCTTGCGAGCACGGGTTCGGCCTTCGGCATCCCGCGCGGACGCGAGATCTGCCGATCGGTGAGGTTGACTTCGATGAGCCATTCGTCCTCTCCCTCGCCCCCGGTACGCACCCACGCGAAGCAGTCGCGCGAGCGCGGGGCGAGAAAGCGGATGCCGCCGGCGGCGAGCGCCCGATGCTCGCGGCGCAGCCGGATCAGGTCACGGGTGAAACTCCACACCGAGTCCGGTTCGTCCATCTGCTCGGCCACGGTGAAGCCGATCGAGTTCTCATTGCCTGCCTGCCACGGTGCGCCCGTCGTGAATCCGGAATGAGTCCCCGGCTCCCACCGCATCGGCGTCCTGGCGTGATCGCGCGCACCGGGCAGCACCTGCGCGAACGCCTCGGCATCGCTGTGCCCCGCCGCCCGTAGCTCCGCGTGGCGGTTGCGCGACTCCACGTCGCGGAGCTCGTCCAACCCCGCGAAATCCTGATCGATCGCACCGATCTCCTGCCCCTGGAACAGGAACGGCACCCCGCGCAGCATGAGCTGGATGGTCGCGAGGGCCTTGCCCACCGCGGTGCGCAGCCGCGGGTCGTCGGCTCGCGCGCCCAGCACTTTCGACAGCATCCGCGGATTGTCATGATTGTCGAAGAACAGCGCAGCGTGATCGCCAGGGCCGAGCCGCGTCAGCAGCTGGGTGTAATAGGTCTTCAGGTACCGGAGGTCGTAGGAGTAGTCATCCCAGCGGATGCGCCCCGGCATCTCGAGCACGTCGAAGTTGAACACCAGATCGAGTTCTGCGCGTTCCGGATCGCTCAGCAGACGCCCCATCTCGATCCCGACGCCGGGGGTCTCCCCCACCATCAATCCGTCCAGCGCCCCACCACCGGTGAAGCCCGCGGTACGCAGTTCGTGCAGATACTCGTGCAGTCGCGGGCCGAAGAAGTAGTTCTCGATGCCGAAGAAGCCCATCAGGCGCCCGATCGCCTCATTTCCGTCCGGGAGGCCGGCGCGCTTGGAGATGTAGTTGATGACGTCCATCCGGAAGCCGTCGATTCCCCGGGCCCGCCACCATCGGACGATGTCTGCGACCTCGGCGCGGACCGCCGGGTTCTCCCAGTTCAGATCCATCTGCTCCGGTGCGAACAGGTGCAGAGCCCAGCGCTCCGCTTCGGGAATCCACCGCCATGCGCTGCCGCTGAAGAACGAGGTCCAGTTATTCGGCGGCGCACCGGACCCGTCTTCCCCCGGCGCCCCGGGTCGCAGGTGGTAGTAGTCGCCGTAGGGCCCGTCGGGGTCGGCGATGGCCGCCTGGAACCATTCGTGCTGCGCGGAGGTGTGATTGACGACGAGGTCCAGGATGATCCGCATGCCTCGGTCGTGGCATCCGGCGATGAGCTCATCGAGGTCGGCGAGAGTGCCCATCTCGGTCATCACGGCGCGATAATCGCGCACGTCGTAGCCCATGTCCTCGTTCGGCGAATCGAAGATCGGCGACAGCCAGACGCAGTCCACGCCGAGATCGTGCAGGTAGTCGAGTCGGTCGATGATCCCTCGGAGGTCTCCGATCCCATCGCCGTCGGAATCCTGGAACGAGCGCGGATACACCTGGTAGAAGACGGCGCTCTCCCACCAGCTCCTTTTCGCCTGTTCATCGGATCCGGTCGCCTGTCCGATGCGCTCCGGATGCTCCGCCAGGATGTGCGCGAACGCATCGGCGACCCCCGGGCCGATGAGGGGCGCGGCGAGCGTGCCGAGCGTGCGGAGGCGGAGGTTGGCGACGAGAGGGTTGGTGACCCAGCGCGGCGAACGCCCCAGCTGCAGCAGGATCTTGTCGACGGCGTCCCGTCCGACCGGATGCGCGTACACGTCTCTGAAGCGGATGCCGGCGTCACGACGCGCCATCGGGTAGCTCCTCCGCTTTCTCGCGAAGCCGCAGATCGGCGACGATCTCGGCATACCGCGTCTCGTCCAGCCGGTACCGCCGGGCGAGCACCAGCCAGCTCACGACGACCAGAACCAGCGGAACCGCCAGCATCGCGATCTTGAACGCCAGCGCACCGGCGTCGGTGACGTCGGCAGCGCTTCCGGCCTCATTGATGCCGGAGACGATGAGGGTGATGCCCACGGCACCGGATGCCAGTGCACTGGATGCCTTGTAGATGAAGGGCTGCAGCGAGAAGGTGATCGACTCGTTGCGACGACCGAGTTTCCACTGTCCGTACTCGACCGAGTCGGCGATGAACATCATCATCAGCAGCTGGATGAACGCTTGACCGGCGAACAGCAGGAGACCTGCGATCCCGATGAGCAGCATCGAGGTGCCTGCGAGCAAGAACACCGCGTACCCGACTGCGCATGACGCGGTCGCCAGCAGGTGCACGCGGCGGCGACCCAGACGCGCCGAGGCGAGAGGGAACAGCAGCAGCCCGCCGATCTGGCTGACGCCGAGGATCGCGGCGAACATCGGATACATTCCCACATCGCCGTAGATATAGGTGAAGTAGTACAGACCGAGGCTCGCGGTGATCGTGTACCCGGTCATGAACAGCACCATCGCGAGAGTCACCCAGAGGAGCTGGTCGTTGCGGCCGATCACCGCGAAGAGCTCGCGCAACGGGGTGTGCACCCGCTCGCCGGCGACCTGCTCTTTCGTGGTCACGAGGGTGATGGTCTGGAAGACCAGCATGAATACCGCCACGACGACGGCCAGCGTGAGCCAGGCCGACTGCGCCGAGCCGAGCATGCTCTCCAGCGCAGACGTCACCGGAACGATGGCGATGACGACGCCGAAGATCCCGATGTTCGCGCACACCCGGGCGATGACTCCGATCCGCTCGCGCTCGACCTGATTGCGCGACAGCGACGGGAGCATCCCGTAGTACGAGATGTCATTGACCGTGTAGGCGACCTCCCACACCAGGTAGACCACGATGAACACGACGACGAACCACGGGCCGTCGACCCCCCAGTCGGAGAACATCACCACTGTCGCGCCAGCCCACGCCAGTGCACCGCCCGCGATCCACGGTTTGAATTTTCCCCAGCGGCTACGCGTGTTGTCGACGACCAGGCCCATCACCGGATCGTTGATCGCATCGAAGAGCCGCATCACCACCAGCACAACCGTGATCGCGGCGAGGACAGCGTTCGAGATCTGGACGACCTCGGTGAGATACACGATGAGGAACATCGTGACCATGGTGGCTGCCATGTCCCGGCCGAGCGTGCCCAATCCGAACCCCCACGCGTTGCGCCGGGAGGGGCCGGTGCGTGGGGGCAGGACGACGTCGGCTGCGCTGCCGACGGCCACAGGTTCCGTCATCGCGCCAGCTTAGTGGCGCCCTGCCGCCGTCGCGGTGGCGCCCTGGCACCTCAGGCGAGGACGCTCGAAACCGGCACCGGGTTCGCGAAGACATCGAGGACCGGGCAGTGTTCGTCGACGACCCGTCGAAGGTTCGCGTACTCCTCGGCGGTGTTCGGCCCGGCGATATCGATCTTCAGTCGCACATCGTGGAATCCGGCGCGTCCCGACCCGTCGATTCCGAACAGCCTGCGCGCGTCGAGGTCGCCCTCCGCGATGATCTCGATCTCATCGATCGTGAGGCCCAGCGACTGCGCGTACAGGCGGTAGACGACGACCTGGCACGAGACGAGGGCTCCGAGCGCATACTCGACCGGGCTCGGAGCTGCGTCGTCTCCGGCGAGAGCTCCGGGCTCATCCACGAGGAAACGGTGTCTGCCGGCCTGCACCTCTGTGGCCACCGATCCCACACCGCGCCCGCTGACCCGGTAGGTGAGCGCGGCGTTGCCCACATCGCGCGCGATGCGCTGGGTCCATGCCGTACCCGCGTCGGTCAGGCGCTCGTTCCGCTCAGCGGGCGTGACGGATGCGACGGTCTCTGCCTGTTCCTGAAAAGCCTGTTCCTGAAAAAGAGTCATGACGCGACCGTAGCCACGGCATCCGCTCGCTCGCGGCGACCGCGTTACATGCCGTCATCACCCGTCATCGGACGCAATAAAGCCCCCGCGCACACGAAGGGTAGCGACTACTTCTTGTAGTTGGGCGCCTCGACCACGATCTGCACGTCGTGCGGGTGCGATTCCTTGAGTCCTGCGGCCGTGATGCGCACGAACTTGCCGCGGGTCTTCAGCTCTTCGATCGTGCGTGCACCGACGTAGAACATCGACTGCCGAAGGCCTCCGACGAGCTGGTACGCCACCGCGGCGACAGGGCCGCGGTAGGGCACCTGTCCCTCGATGCCCTCGGGGATGAGCTTGTCGTCGCTGGGCACATCCGCCTGGAAGTAGCGGTCCTTCGAGTACGAGGTCTGCTTGCCGCGCGTCTGCATCGCACCGAGCGATCCCATTCCGCGGTACTGCTTGAACTGCTTGCCGGACTGGAAGACGATCTCTCCGGGCGACTCGTCGGTGCCGGCCAGAAGCGAGCCGAGCATGACAGCATCCGCACCGGCGACGAGCGCCTTGGCGATGTCACCCGAGTACTGCAGACCGCCGTCGGCGATCACGGGGATGCCGGCGGGACGCGCGGCGAGGGATGCCTCGTACACAGCGGTTACCTGCGGCACGCCGACACCGGCGACGACGCGGGTGGTGCAGATGGATCCGGGGCCGACGCCGACCTTCACCGCATCCACACCGGCTTCGATGAGCGCCTGCGCGCCCTCGCGGGTGGCGATGTTGCCGCCGATGACGTCGATGTGCGCGAACGACTCGTCTGCCTTGATGCGCGTGACGAGGTCGATGACGCCCTGGGACTGGCCGTTGGCGGTGTCGACCACGAGGACGTCCACACCGGCGTCGCGCAAGGCCTCAGCGCGCTCCCACGCGTCGCCGAAGAAGCCGATCGCAGCGCCTACGCGGAGGCGCCCCTGCTCGTCCTTGGTCGCGAGGGGGTATTTCTCACTCTTGTCGAAGTCCTTGATGGTGATGAGACCGGCGAGCTTGCCGTTGTCGTCGATGAGCGGCAGCTTCTCGACGCGGTGCTTCGCGAACAGCGCGATGACCTCGCCGGCTGCCACGCCCACGGGCGCCGTCACGAGGCTCTCACTGGTCATGACGTCCTTGACGAAGGTCGTCGGGCGCTCGAACGCGGAGACAAACCGCATGTCGCGGTTGGTGATGATTCCGACGAGCCGGCCTTCTTCATCGACGACGGGAAGGCCCGAGATGCGGTACTTCGCACACATCTCGTCGACCTCTTCGACCGTCGCACCCGGCGATGTGGTGATCGGGTCGGTGATCATTCCGGATTCGCTGCGCTTGACACGGTCGACGTGCGTGGCCTGGTCAGCGATGGAGAGATTGCGATGCAGGATGCCGATGCCGCCCTCGCGTGCCATCGCGATGGCCATGCGGGACTCAGTGACCGTGTCCATGGCGCTGGAGAGGAGAGGTGTCGCGACCGAGATGCGGCGCGTGATGCGAGAGGAGGTGTCTGCCTCGCTCGGGATCACATCAGTGTGCCCGGGAAGAAGAAGGACGTCGTCGTACGTGAGTCCGACGAAACCGAAGGGATCGTGCTGGTCCATGAATGATCCTCCTGCAGGCGTGGTGTTCTACCAATTCTAAGGGCGCGGATGCCGGGAAAATTCCCAGAACGGCATCCACTGAGCACTTCGCGCAGCCCACCGTTTCTATAACGACACACCGAACAGTGGCGTGAAACCGAGCCGAGACATTACGCTCAAAGCGTCGTTCATCACAGCCGATGCGACCCGAAGCCTCGGCACCCCTCGGACGACAAGGGAGGTTTCGTGGAACTGACGACCAGCCACAGACGCGGGCGCATACCGTGGGTGATCGCCCTGGTGAGCTTCCTGCTCGCGGCAGCGATGCTGTTCATGGCAGCACCTGCTTCATTCGCCGATACCGGTGACGGAGAGACGGACACCACGACGGCGTCCCCCAGCGATTCAGGCAGCGACGAGCAGGAGGTCACAGACTTCTTCTTCGCCGGAGTCATCAAGTACAACGCAGACCCCCTGCCCGGGGTCGCTGTCTCGATCGAGGGCAACGGCTTCGAGGCCGAGACCGAGACCGACGACACAGGGCGCTGGACGCTCTACGTCCCCGAGAAGGGCGAGTACGAGCTCACCGTCGATGAGTCGACCCTGCCGGATGGAGTCATCGTCGAAGGCGACTCTGCCTCGCAGGATGTCGAATTCGGGCTCGGCAACCGCGTCATCGTCAACCTATTCCTCGGTGAGGGCGTGCGCGAGACCACGAGTTTCGTCGACCAGCTCGTAGAGCGGATAATCAACGGCCTCAACTTCGGCCTGCTGCTCGCCCTCGCAGCGATCGGCGTCTCGCTGATCTTCGGAACCATGAACCTCACCAACTTCGCCCATGCCGAGATGGTGACGTTCGGCGCGGTGATGGCGGTGGTCTTCGGCGTATCCCTGGCGATACCGATGTGGCTGACGATTCCACTCGTCGTGATCTCCGGCGCGATATTCGGCTATCTGATGGATGTCGGCCTCTGGAAGCCCCTGCGAAAACGGGGAATGGGAATCATCCCGCTCATGATCGTGAGCATCGGATTCTCGTTCGCGCTGCGATACGTGTTCCTCTTCTTCTTCGGCGGCGGCACCGTGCAGCTTCCCAACGCGGGCGCTCCGAAGATCGAGATCTGGGGCCCGATCAGGCTCAGCTCGATCGACATGATGTCGATGGGACTCAGCATCGTCGTCCTCGTAGCCGTCGCATTCTGGCTGTTGCGCACCCGCACGGGCAAGGCGACGCGAGCGATCTCCGACAACCCCTCTCTTGCCGCGGCATCCGGAATCAACGTCGACCGGGTCATCCGGATCGTGTGGATCCTGGCATCCGCTCTCGCCGCCCTCGGCGGCATCCTGTGGGCGTATTTCCGCCCCGGCGTCCGCTGGGACATGGGCGTGCACATCCTGCTGCTCATCTTCGCGGCCGTCTGCCTCGGCGGCCTCGGAACGGCCTTCGGCGCGCTGATCGGCTCGATCATCGTCGGCCTCCTCGTCGAGGTCTCAACGCTGTGGCTGCCCTCTGACCTGAAGTACGTCGGAGCGCTGGCCGTCCTCATTCTGGTGCTGCTGTTTCGACCACAGGGCATCCTCGGTCGAAGAGAAAGGATCGGTTGATCATGGACTGGGGAGCAATCTTCGGAAACACCGCATCCTGGATGCTGAGCCCGACCACCATCGCCTATGCCATCGCGGCGACCGGGCTTGCCGTCCACTTCGGCTACGCCGGACTGCTCAACTTCGGTATGGCCGGATTCATGGCGATCGGTGCGTACAGCTACGCGATCTCGATCCTGACGTTCGGTCTGCCGTGGTGGGTGGGCATCATCGTCGGCATGGTGATGTCGACGGTATTCGCCTTCATCCTCGGCATCCCGACTCTGCGGCTGCGCGCTGACTATCTGGCCATCGCGACGATCGCCGCGGCCGAGATCGTGCGCCTGCTGTTCACCTCGACTGCGTTCGAGGAGCAGACGAACGCCGCTGACGGCCTCGGCGGCTACCACGCAGGGTTCCGTGCGGCCAATCCCTTCCCCGAAGGCACCTACGGCTTCGGCCCCTGGACCTACAACGCCAGCCAGCTCTGGGTGCGCGTGTTCGGTCTGCTGGTGCTCGCGGCGTGCATCTACCTGGTGTGGGCGCTCATGCGCAGCCCATGGGGACGGGTGCTCAAGGGAATCCGCGAGGACGAGGACGCCGTGCGCTCGCTCGGAAAGAACGTCTTCTCATACAAGATGCAAGCGCTGGTCATCGGTGGAATCATGGGTGGCCTCGGCGGCGCCGTATTCGCGCTGCCATCGGCGGTGGTGCCGGCGAGCTACACGACGTCGCTGACGTTCTTCCTCTGGACGATCCTGCTACTCGGTGGAGCAGCAACGGTCTTCGGGCCGGCGCTGGGAGCGGTGATCTTCTGGGTCATCATGGCGTTCCTCGAGGGTGTGCTGCCGAGCTTGGCAGCGCAAGGCATCCTTCCGATGTCGGCGATCCAGGCGGCAACACTCCGCTTCGTGATCGTCGGGGTCGCACTCATGCTGCTGGTGATCTTCCGCCCGCAGGGACTCCTCGGAAACAAGAGGGAGCTGACCTTTGTCAAATAACTCTGCAGAGAGCACGCCGAAGACCGGACGGATCAAGACGACAGGTCTTCACAAGGGCGATGCCGTCCCCGGTTGCGAGAAAGTCGATCCGATTCTCGTCGCCGACAAAGTAACGCGGCGCTTCGGCGGTCTGACCGCCGTCGACGTCGATCACATCGAGGTCCCCCGTCACGCCATCACGGCGCTGATCGGGCCGAACGGTGCCGGAAAGACGACGTTGTTCAACCTGCTGTGCGGCTTCGACAAGCCGAACACCGGCAAGTGGAGCTTCGACGGGCACCAGCTCTCGGGCATCCCCTCGTTCAAGGTCGCGCAGATGGGGCAGGTGCGCACATTCCAGCTCACCAAGGCGCTCTCGCTGCTGACCGTGCTCGAGAACATGAAGCTCGGGGCGCCGGACCAGAAGGGCGAAGGGTTCCTTCCCGCTCTGATTCCGGCGATCTGGCGCAAGCAGGACACCGAACTCGAAGCGAAGGCGATGGACCTGCTCGCCCGGTTCAAGCTCGACACGAAGGCGTCCGACTACGCCGCCAGCCTCTCGGGAGGTCAGCGCAAGCTGCTCGAGATGGCGCGCGCGCTGATGCGCGACCCTTCGCTGGTGATGCTCGACGAGCCGATGGCCGGTGTGAACCCGGCCCTCACCCAGTCGCTGCTCGACCACATTCTCGACCTCAAGGATCTGGGCATGACCGTGCTGTTCGTCGAGCACGACATGAACATGGTCCGTCACATCGCCGACTGGGTGATCGTGATGGCCGAGGGACGGATCGTCGCTGAAGGTCCGCCACAGACCGTCATGCAGGATAAGGCCGTCATCGATGCCTACCTCGGCAGTCACCAGGACGTCGACCTCGGGGTCGTCACCGGGCGCTACAAGGGCGAGATCGATGAGTCTGCCAGCGAGATGCTCGAGGAGATCCGCGAGGAGCATGAAGCCGCGGTTCAGGCCGCCGAGGAGGACAAGCCATGAGCACGCCAACTGCCCCCGCAGCCGAACAGACAGCCGCGCAGCCCGTCGGGGACATCGTCGTCGAGGTCAAGGGCCTCACTGCGGGGTACCTGCCAGGGGTGAACATCCTCAACGACACGAATCTGACGGCTGCGAAGGGCGAGCTGGTCGGCATCATCGGCCCCAACGGCGCGGGCAAGTCGACGCTTCTGAAGGCGATCTTCGGACAGGTGAAGGTGCGCGGAGGCGAAATCCTCGTGAACGGCGAGAGCATCGTCGGGCTGAAGGCCAATGAGCTCGTGCAGCGCGGTGTGGGGTTTGTCCCGCAGACGAACAACGTGTTCCCCTCGCTGACCATCGAAGAGAATCTGCAGATGGGGATCATCCAGCGGCCGAAGGCGTACAAGGAGCGGCTGGAGTTCGTCACCGGCATCTTCGCCGAACTGGGCGCCAGACTGAAGCAGCGCGCGGGGTCGCTGTCGGGCGGCGAGCGCCAGATGGTCGCGATGTCGCGAGCGCTGATGATGGATCCCTCGGTGCTGCTGCTTGATGAGCCTTCGGCTGGACTGTCACCGGTGCGCCAGGATGACGCGTTCATCCGCGTCTCCGACATCAACAAGGCGGGCGTGACAACGATCATGGTCGAGCAGAATGCGCGCCGCTGCCTGCAGATCTGCGACCGCGGCTACGTTCTCGACCAGGGCCACGACGCCTACACGGGAACCGGTCGGGAGCTGCTCAACGATCCGAAGGTGATCGGGCTCTACCTCGGCACGCTCGGGGAGGACTGAGGCGCGCCCCGCCCGCGTGCGTCGCGTCCGCGTTGCGCGCCCGCTACGCGCGGTGCGGGATGGATTTCACGGCTTGGATGCTGTTTGCGCCGTGATTTCCATCCTGCGCTCGGCCATGGCTCGCCGAAGCTGCGCGACAAAAGCATCCCGCGCACCCGCGGCCAGGTCGGCCTCCGTGAGGTGAAGACTCACCCATCCGGCGGCGGTGAGCGCGCGGTGACGCTGGATGTCGCGCCGCCACTCGTCTTTGTCAGTGCGGTGCCCGTCACCGTCGTATTCGATGCCGACCTTGAGCTCGGGGTAGGCGAGGTCCGGGCGGGCGATGAGCTCGCCCTCCACGCGAACCTCGAACTGCACCACTGGTTCCGGGAGGCCGCTGTCGATGATCAGTAGGCGCGCCTCGATCTCCGAGAGCGTCGCCATCGGTTTTCCTGGTCCGAGGTCTGGATGGTTCAGCGCGGGCGTCACCAGAGCGTCGATCATGACGATGGCTTGATCGACGGTGAGATCCGGCGCGCACATGAACATTCGGCGGTGTCGTGCCGGTCGGGACGACCACGTCGATCTCTTCGCCCTCTTTCCATCGCGTCGGCAGCGGCAGCCCCCATAGCCGCGCGGCGGTCGTTCTGCCGAATCGTTGCCCGGGTTTGAGCCGCAGCGCGCAACACCTCACCCGGTCATCGAACGTCTCTGGCATCGTCATGGAGCGGACGCCGGTGTACGGGTGGACAACCCACCCAAGCCGGCCCTGTGCAGAACGAGTGACGCGCGCCCAACCCGTCGCGTAGCGCCCTCCCCAGCCCCGAAATCCATCCCGCGCGCGCACGCCCGCGCCGAACGCGGCCGGGCGCGCAGAACGCGGCCGGGCGCGCAGAAGGGCCGGATGCCGCGGCATCCGACCCTTCGCGCACGTATCAGTTGATACGGGTGTGAGTGTTGTCGGCTCCGTACTGGAAGACGCCGATGGTCGCCTCGGTCGGGTCGCCGTTCTCATCGAACGTGATCGCGCCGGAGTATCCGTCGTAGTCAGCAGTGCCGCCGTCGAGGATGATCTGTGCACAGTCCGCGAAGGTGTCGCACTTCTCACCGTCACCCGAGCCGCCGGAGACCTCCTGGAGGGCACCTGCGATGTCGGTCGCATCCGTGGAGTTCGCAACCAGCGAGGCGAGTGCGAGCAGAACCACCGCGTCGTAGGACTCCGCGGCGTAGTTGAAGTCGACGAGCTCCTTGCCCGACTGCTCCTGCCACTGGTCGATCAGACGCTGCTGGAAGTCATCCGCGAGCACGGGCCCGGGCTGGGTTCCCTTGCTGCCCTCGATCGAGACGGGCATGTCGGCACCCCACTGCTGCGTGTTGCCGTCGACGAAGTAGAACTTGCTGCCGTCGAATCCGCTCGAGATGAACGCCGGAACGATCGTCGAGGTCTCCTCGAATCCGATCACCGCGACGGCGTCCGGGTTCTGCGCGAGGATGGTCGAGATCTGCGCGTCGAACGAGGTGTCGTTGGCGTTGTACGCCTCGGATGCCACGACCGTGCCGCCGCCCGCCTCGAAGTTCTCGGTCAACGACTTCTCAAGACCCGAGCCGTACGCGTCGTTGAGGTAGATGATCCCGAGGTTCGCGTGGCCGTCGATGCCGATCTCGCTGGCGAGGACCTCGCCCTGGAGCAGGTCGCTCGGAGCGGTGCGCCAGTAGAGGTTGTCATCGGGCCATTCGGTGAAGTCCGGCGAGGTGTTGGCCGGCGAGAAGGTGATGACACCCGCGCTGACCGCCTGGTCGAGGAAGAGCTTGGTGACACCGGACGATGCCGCACCGATGATCGCCGAAACGCCCGAGTCGAGCAGACGCGGGACCGTGGTCTCGAACGCCTTGTTGTCGGGGTCTCCGGAGTCTCCGTATTCGACCTCCACCGTGATGCCGAGATCTGCCTCATTGATCTCGGCGACGGCAAGACCGACGCCTGCTTCCTCGGGCGGGCCGAGGTAGGCGAGCTGACCGGTCTGCGGGAGGACCGTTCCGATGCTGAGCGTGAGTGCTTCACGATCAGTCGGTGCCGCCGGCTCTTCGGCGTCGCCGCCGCCGCCACTGCTGCACCCTGCCAAGACCATCGCGCCCGCGCTGATCAGGGCGATGCCGCCGATGACCTTTCGCGTACGCATGTGTGTGAAGACGCTCATGCTGCTCCCTTGCTATTCATGATCGCGACGACTCGGGCGTCGTCCGTGCCCTTAACGTATACGCGAAGAGGTCACGCGTGTGTTGCGATGCGTTAACGGTGTGTCCGGCGCGATCGCCTGGCCGCCAGAGCGAGGTCGATGAGGAACACCCCGACAGCGACCCACACGATGATGAATCCGATCCAGCGCTCGGCCGGCATGGGCTCGTGCAGGATGAGCACTCCGGTGAGGAATTGCATGATCGGAGTGATGAACTGGATCATCCCGATCACGGTGAGGTTGATGCGGCGAGCGCCCGCGGCGAACAGCAGCAGCGGCACTGCGGTGGCGATGCCGGCGAACAGCAGCAGCAGCGTGTGTCCAGTGCTGACGTTACCGAAGGTGATCCCGGTCGTCTGCGCGACGATGATCAGCTGCACGGCCGCAACCGGCAGCAACCAGAAGGATTCGAGGGTGAGGCCGCTCACGGCATCCACCGCCGGTCCGACCTTCTTCTTGACCAGGCCATAAAGCCCGAAGGATGCTGTCAGCGACAGCGCGATCCACGGGAAGGCCCCGTAGCCGATGATGATGACGACCACAGCCAGCACAGCGACGCCGATGGCGACCCACTGCAGTCTGCGGATGCGCTCGCGCAGCACGAAGACGCCCAGCAGGACGGTGAAGATGGGGTTCATGAAGTACCCGAGAGACGTCTCAACCACTCGCTCGCTCAGCGTGCCGATGACGAAGACCTGCCAGTTGATGTAGATCAGCGTCCCCGCCAGCGCCGTCCACCCGAGGAGTCTGGGCTGCCGGATGATCGCGATGATGCGCCGCCATCCCCTGGCGAGTGTGAGCAGCAGTAGGCAGAACACGAACGAGAAGACGACGCGCGCCGCAACGATCTCCCAGGGACCTGTGGGCACGAGCAGCAGGAAGTACAGCGGAAGAAAGCCCCAGAGCAGGTAGGCGGCGGTGGCGTATGCGGCCCCTGTCGCCCGGGTCCGCGGGGATGCGACGATGCTCACTGCTCCACCTTAGGGCCCGGATCGGAGGCGCTACTGCGCGTTCAGAAAAATAAATCCGTCGAATTGACTATTACCTCTGGCGCTCTACGCCGAACAGTTCTATAGTGAGCCCCACCCCAGCAGTTCGAACTACCTGAACCGAGCCGCACACGCGGTCTCGGCTCATCCCAGCGACATGAGCGAACCTTCTTTCCTGGTCGCGATTGACGTCGGCAACAGCAGGGTTTCAGCTGCCGTTGCCCACGGTTCACGCGAGCCATACGATAACCCAGCTCTGTTCTCGTTAAGCGCTAACGAGCCCAGTGCTTCTTCTGCTGTGTACATCGCAGAGGACGGCACGCTGTTCTTCGGCGACGAGGCCGCGCACTACGGATCGACGAGTCCGCACCGGCTGGTCCGTGAATTCGCCCACGACGTCGGCGACGATGTCCCCGTGCTGATCGGTGAACACGCCGTACTCGCAGAGGACATCGTTGCGCGGCTGTGCGCCTGGATCGTCGATGAGGTCACCGCGGCAGAGGGCGAGCGCCCCGCGCTGATCGCCATCACTCATCCCACATCCTGGGGCGGACACCGCCTGTCACGCCTTCGCGCGGCCCTCGAGCGCGCGGGCATCGATGCACCCGTGCTGGTGAGCGAGTCCGAAGCATCCGCTCGACAGTCCGAGACGGTCCTTCCCCTCGATCCGGGGAACATGCTCGCGGTCTACGACCTCGGCGGCACCCGGTTCGACGCGCGTGTCCTGCGCCAGCGTTCCGGGGGGCGTTATCAGCCCGTCGGCGAGCAGGTGAGCATTGAGCACCTGGGAGGTGCGGACTTCGATGACGAGCTGATGCGCCATGTGCTCGCCAGCCAGAGCACTGATGTCTCCGACGCACCACTGGCTGCCTTGGCCGAAGTGCGCGGCGCGATCGTCAAGGCCAAAGAGCTCCTCTCCTCGGCGGGAGATGCGACAGTGCAGCTCGGCGCGCTCGCCGGTGGCGCGAGCGTGCGCATCACTCGCTCAGAACTCGAAGGCATGATCGTCGATGACCTCGACAAGACCGTCGAAGCCCTCGACCTCGCGATCGAGTCGGCAGACGCACACGGAGATCGGCTGAAGGGGATCGTCCTCGCCGGCGGGTCCTCTCGCACTCCGCTGGTCGCCCAGCGGCTCTCCGAACGGTTCGACGTCCCGATCGTCGCGGATGCTGATACGAAGGCCACCACGGTACTCGGCGCCGCGCGCATCGCGCGCGACCTGATCTCCGGCGTCGATGCCCCCGCCGACGCAGCCCCGGCGCCGAGCGCACGCACAGCGCGAGCCATTGAACAATGGACCGGGAAGAAGCCTGGCCAGGAGACCGAGCAGGAGGAGCAGGACGAGTCGGAGAACCAGCCGACGAGGGCCGCCGCGTTCGTGCGCACATTGTTCGCCAAGCCGTCTCGAACGACCTCTCCTGCGCTGCTCGCTGTGGCTGCGGTCTTCATCGCCGCCACGATCGTCCTCAGCAACACGACAGCCGCTGGCACCCGTTGGCCAGACTTCATCACGGAGGCGGCATCCAAGATCATGAGCCTGCCGAAACCTCTCGGTACTGCGCCGACGAAACCGTCGCCGGCTCCGAACCCGGCGCCGGCCGCACCCGCGACCCCCCAAACTCCGGCCGCAGAGTCGGGCATCCTTCCGGTGAGCAGCACGAAATCGGATGCTGGCGCGAAACAGACTCCGCCCAAGACCAGGCAGTCCGGGCCGAAGGTGGAACCGACCTCGCCTTCCAACGATTCCGGAGGCACACCGGGGTCTGGTCCGGTCACTCCCGGTTCGACCAACACGAGCAGCGATCCCACCACCGGCGGCCAGACCGACACCACGCAGCCTCCGGCAGACACAGGTGGTACGAGCGACACGACCACGACGCCTCCGCCGGACACCACTCCGACAGACCCGATTCCCGAAGACACGAACCCGCAAGACCCCGCCCCGGAAGACACCACCCCCGACGTCTCCAACCCGACAGACCCGACCGCTCCGCCCGCTGACACGACGCCACCACCAGAGAACCCTGCACCGGAGAACCCGACCCCGGTGTCAGAAACCCCTGAAACAGCCCCGACGACCAGCGAACAGCCCTCAGGTCCGGTAGCCACGCCCACCTGATCGGAGACGCCTGATCATGCTCGCCGAGCAACAGCGACAGCCCGCGACGACGTACGACGATTCCGCGCGCGCCACATCACGTCGGTTGTCATTGCCCGCACTCTGGGAGCACATGATCGGTCCGGCGCTCGAAGCCATCGACGATTCTGCTCCGCGTGCGCTGGTGGTCGGAAACGCCGGGTCGGGAAAGTCTACGACCCTGCGCCATCTGCATTCGCTGCTGACAGAGCGGGCCCGCGATGCCGTGTACATGCGCCCTGGCCCCGCGGATATCACTGAGGTTCCGCGCTCCCGCGTGCTCATCGTCGACGACCTGCACCGACTCGGCGGCGATCAACTGGCACAGCTGCGCATTCGCGCGGCAGACCCGGATGCGTCCCTCATCGTCGCGCTGCGCCCAGCGCGCTGGGACGACACGGTCGCCGAGATCTCGCAGCATCTCGAGCAGCATCATCCGAGCGTCGTCCTCGGACACGTATCGCGCGCCGACCTGCTGACGCATCTGTCTCAGCATGATCTGCGCATGTCGGAGGCATGCCTGAGCGACATTCTCGAGATCACCGGAGGCGTGTCCTGGCTGGTCAGCGAGGCGCTGCGCGCCCACGATGACCGCGACTGTCGAGGCGGTGCGGCGCACAGCGAACTGCGCATGGCACTTGAAGAGCGGATCGCGCACCGATTGAGCATGACCGCACCAGGCCTGCGCGCGCAGATCGAGCGGATCTGCGTCTCAAACGCCGGGATGCCGGACGCTGCTGATGAGTCCGGCGACCATGCCCTGCACGGTTACGCCGAAGGGCTTCTCCTGCGCAACGGACAGCCTGTTCCGCTCGTGCGCATCACTGTGCAGGCGGGGATGCCAGCCGGTCGCCTGATCGCGCTGGATGCCGCCGTCGCCCACATAGCGGGCGCGACCCCGGGCGACCCGAGTCCACCGGGCGAAGTGCTGATCCGATATGCCGATACGCTTCTTCCCACGCATCCGAAGCGCGCCGCAGAGCTGTACGAGGGCGCCATCCGCTCCGGTGAGGATGCTTCGCTGCTGGCCGGACGACGCGCAGAAGCCGCGTGGGCGGCCGGGGACCTCGACACCGCGAGTGCGCTCGTGGACGAAGCAGGCCCGTTGACGGGTCCCTCCGCAGGTGCTCATGACCGCGACAGGCTCGCCGACACCACAGCAGCGATCTGGGCGGCACGCGGAATGATGGAGCAGGCCCACACCGTGTATCAGGTCACCTCGCCCTCCGGTCCGCTCTCCGCCGCCCGCGCGCGCATCGCTTCACTCGGCATCGGCATCGCTTCGGACACAGCTGCGGACGCCCCCACCACGACCGAAGATTCCGCCATCCCCTCGACTCTCGGCGTCGCGATGCGCCTGCTGCGCCGCGGACTCGATGCCTCGCTCGCGCCGGAGCAGGCTGAGCCGTCGCTGTCAGATCTCGTGCGCGCATCAGAGATGTACACGACCTCGCATGAGGCATCCGGCATTCCGGAACTGCCCGCGGTCATCGCGGCGATCGTCGCGTTGAATCTCGGCGCACTCGCCACAGCGTCTTCCGTCATCGACGATGCGATCGCGGGTGGGCAGGGCGGGCCATGGGCACGCCCCCGTCTGTTGCTGTGGCGTGCGTGGATCGCCGTGGAGCTCGCCCGGCCGGGTGAAGCCCGCGATGCGCTGGCGAGCGCCACTGCCGCGCGCTCCCCGCGCGACCTTCTGCTTGCGGATGCCGTGCGCGTCGCGATCGCGCGCCGCTACGAGGACGCCGCAGGGTTGGAAGCAGCCTGGCGTCGAGCGAGGGCGAGCCTGTTGCGGGTGGACGTCGATCTGTACCTGCTGCACCCCCTGGCCGAACTCATCAGCTCCGCATCGCGGGTGGGAGACCCCGAGAGGATCCGTCCGCAGTTCGAGCGAGCGCTCCAGCTCGTGAACCAGCTGCACGATCCTGCACTGTGGTCTGCCCATCTGCGCTGGGCGGGAATCCAGAACGGCATCCTGCTGAACAGCCCGGAATCGCTGCGCCCGCACGCGAAAGCACTCGTGGAAGCCTCGGCGCACAGTCGCATCGCCAGCACCATGGCGAAGGCGGGACGGGTCTGGACCTCGGTGCTCGGCGGCACCGTCGAGGCCGAAGCCGTAGAGAAGGCGGCAGAGGATCTCGCGTCCATCGGTCTGGTCTGGGATGGCGCACGCCTCGCCGGTCACGGCGCCGCCAGGTCGCAGGACCGCAAGGTGTCCGCACGACTGCTCGCCTGCGCGAGAGAACTGCACCCGATCGACGGGTCGCGTCGGGCGATGGCAGCGAAAGGCGGCGATGCGACGACCCCGACGAAGAGCACCCCACAGGAGGTGCTCAGCGAACGCGAGCTCGAAGTGGCACGGCTGGTCATCGAAGGGAAGACCTACGCCGAGATCGGCGAGACGATCTTCATCTCGCCCCGCACTGCCGAGCATCACATCGCGCACATCCGGCGCCGGCTGGGTGCGAGCTCACGCTCCGAGATGCTCGCGCAATTGCGGCAGCTCATCGGGACTGACCGCGGCGCCGGCACCCCGCACCCCGGCGAAGACGGCACACCCCCCTAGTTCCACGGGGATGTATCGGGGTCACCCCCGATGATGCGAGCATCGCGGCGCAATACGCTCAGATGAGCTCCCCGATAGTGAACCATTGTCAGAGCAAGGCGAAGAGGCAACCTCATGATTTCACCTGTAGAGACCATCGCAGATGCGCTGATCTCGTTCATACTCAGCCTTCTGCACGATCCGGATGCCGCGGAAGAATTCACCGCTGATCCGGAGGCGGCGATGATGCGCGGCGGCGTGCAGAACGCCTGCGTCGCGGACGTGCGCGCGGTAGCGCCAGTCGTCATGGATCACCCGTCGGTCACACCGCGCCCTCCGCACCCTGGGCCTCCCGAACCGCCGTCGCCTCCCGACCCGGTGGTCAACGAGATCGTTCGCTTGGTGAGTCAGTTCACCACGATCGATGCCCGTTCGACGATCGTCGACCAGTCGGTGAACCAGAACATCTGGACCGACGGCGGCGATGTCACGCAGATCTTCGATCAGGACGCCGTGGTCGCTTCGGGCGATGAATCGGTCGCAGCCGGCGATGACGCCACGCTCACCGATACCGACACCGACATCACCACCGGTGACATCAGCATCGGCAACGACGAGTACAACGACTCGAACAACACCGACGGTTCCGATAACTCCACGATCGACGATTCGTTCCAGGACAACTCGCAGACCGATGCATCCGTCGACGTCACGGTGGAGGATTCGTTCCAGGACAACTCCACCGACGCGGGAACACAGGCACAGGTCGCCGCGACACCAGAGCTCTACGAACCGGTAGTGGCCCACGAGGAGCCAGCGGACGTGCTCGAGTCCGACATGGCCGCAGCTCCTGCGGAATCCTATACAGAGGATGCCTCCGGCGTCGTCGTCGAAGACGAGCCGATGATCGAGGAGCCGGTCGAGCAGCAGTGACCATTCAGTCCAACCCCGCTCCCGGCGACGGGAGCCCGCCGAGACGAGAGGCCCCCCAGCGGCCTCTCGTTCGCGGCGCGAACGAGGCACCGGTGTTGGTCAAGGTGCCGCCGCCCTTCTCGATCAGGCTGAGTCAGTTCTTCTGGATCATGAGCTTCGCGGTGGGCGGGTTCACCGCGGTGTACTTCTTCATCATCCGACAGGATCTGCTGCCATTGATCGCCGATGTCGCCAAGGGAGTGACCGAGGGTCGAGATGAGGCGACGTACAAGTCCGCGGCCGACATCATCTTCTGGATCGTGTTCACGGCGCTCGTTGCGATCCTGCTCACACAGATCGTGCTGATGGTGTCGTTCATGGGACGACGGCCTGGCACACGGTGGTGGCAGCTGGCCACCCTCGCCGTGCAGGCGCTCGTCGTCGTGCTCTCACCGGAGTGGGTTGCGCTGGGTCAGCAGGGTCAGCCACTCCCACCGCTTCTTACCGCTCAGGCGGCGCTTGTTCTTCTCGCTCTGCTCGCCAGCGTCCTGCCCCGCGCCATCGCCTGGACCGCCCGACAGCATGACGTCCGTCGGGGCCCAGAGACTCCGGCCGGCGCCGACTTCTGACGCGACCTCCTCGAGGCTGCGAAGAATCGTCCGGCACACCCCGACCGCGGCGCGCTCTGCCCGCGGCGACTGGCTCAGGCTCCGCCAGTGATCGATCTTCTCCGTCACGCTCGCGCGGAGCGCCTCGGCGTCAGCATCCGCGGGTAGACCGAGACGTGTGTGTACTGCGGTGCCGTCGACGCCGGCGATGCGCTGGGCCTCTTCTGCATCAGCATCCGACACCGGCAGACCGTCTGAGCGGGCGAGCGCGAGCAGCGCGAGCTCGCGTAGAGTGTGCGCACTCATCGTGATGCGCTCGATGCCGGCGTGCACCTCGTCCAGGCCCTCCGTGGGGTGGGCGCGCAGCAGTTGCTGAAGCTCCAGCAGCACCCCGCGGGTCTTCAGCGTCGCGGCTCTCGTGTGGAACTGCGCGGCGACGAACTCCTGCAACTCGATGAGCCCGCTCTGCTGCACCATCTGATCGGACAGTTCCGTCGAGGTGCGCGCACCGCCTCGGATGAGCGCGGTCGCCAGACGCACGCCGAAGATCCCGAACCGTGCGAGGAGATCTTCTCGCACGGTCGTGCTGAGCGTCGTCGTCGTGGAAGGACCTGCGAATCGGTCTGCCGAGATGATCAGCTTCTCACGGTCGGCGCGGTTCAGGCCTGAGAGCTCGCGAAGGGCGATGTACTCGCTCTCGCGGAGTGTGCGCGCCCCCTCGGCGAGAAGGCCGGCGACCGGCACGACCCGGAGCACCAGTGAGGCGAGGTCACCATCGCGCTCGTATCGCTGGGCTACTCTGCCGGCCGAGAGCAGCGAGTCGATGCGCCCCGCGCCGATCTCGTCCGACCGGGACAGCACCCCCACCGCACACACCGTCTGCGCGGCTCCTGCCGCGGTGTCGCGGAATGCCTCGAGGAAGTGCACGTCGGCGCCGTGCAGATGCCGCATCAGATACACGACGGCATCCGCTGTCGACGGCGACTCGTCGGGGGTGAGGAAGCTGTGGGTGCGCGCAGAAGTCGCTTCAGACAGCGAACCGATGCCGGGCGTGTCGATGAGGATGACTGATCTCAGTCCCTCCAGCGGCCAGCCGACGTCGATCCATTCGACCTCCTCGGCTGAGAGCCCTCCGAGCGAGAGCACGAGCCTGCTGCCGTCGCGGCGAATCGGCATCCGACGCGGCGGGCCGACTCGCGGATGCAGCGTGATCGTCGGCGTGGCGCTGTACCGGTACCAGGTGACGACCTTGGTGCATTCTCCGGTGTCGGTCGGCGCGATCTCCTCGCCGAGCATGGCGTTCAGGAGGGTGGACTTGCCGGCCTTGACCATTCCGGCGATCGCCAGTCGGAGCGGCTCGTGCAGCCTCGTGCGCAGCCGTTCAAGCCCCGCCAGAACCGTCGAGTGGCGATGGTAGACCGTGGCAGCGGCGCTGAGCACGCGGTCGGCGTCAGCGATGACGTCTGTCATCGCGCGGTCCCGGAGTGCGCGGTGTCCTCAGCGGGCTGCGCGGACGGCCGTGCCGGGAGGCCGCGCCGCACGGGCGCTGGTGGGAGCTCGGGGATCAGGTCGCGGAGGCCGTCGAGCATGGCGATCTTCTCCTGCAGGGCGATCACCCGCTCATCACGTGTCGCGGTGAAGCTCCCCGCGGCCGTCTTCGCCGAGTTCAGTGCTTCAGAGAGCGAACGGTGCAGTTCCTCTGCCATCGAGCCGAAGTGATCGCGGGCAGTGCGCTGCACAAGGCGCAGCCGGTCCTTCAGCTGCTTTCCGACCTGGAAGATGACCTCATCGATGTACCGCCGCACGAGCAGCTTCGCTTCCTGCTGGCGGCGTGCCAGACGGGCGTGCATGTCCTCGCGGTAGGCGCGACGCCCGACGAGGATGCCGGCGAGCAGTGAAAGCGGATTGATCAGCGCCATTCCGATCAGACCGGTCGCGAGCCCCACCATGAGAACCCCACCGTAAGAGCCGCGCACACCGATGTAGATCTTCTCACCGGCGCCCATGCGCCCGGGGTCAAGGCCCGAGATCGGCTCGACGGGGTCGAGTACGCCTTCCGTGCTGCCGACATCGATCGCGGGGATCGCCGATTCACCCTCGCTGAACAGGTCGGCGACCTCTTCAGAGAGCCAGCGCGAGCGCTCGTCCGTCCACACGAACGTCTCGGTCACCGC
This sequence comes from Microbacterium zouquanmingi, assembly GCF_052266675.1. NCBI lineage: Bacteria > Bacillati > Actinomycetota > Actinomycetes > Micrococcales > Microbacteriaceae > Microbacterium > Microbacterium zouquanmingi. Next base: position 501,295 of record NZ_JBQPRA010000002.1, on the reverse strand, counting down.
GGAGGTCGCTCGCTGATCGATCCATTCGCTGATCTGGTCCCAGATAGGGCCAGGATCTCCCTCGTCGATCGCTCGCTCTGCCTCGCGCTGCACCGTGCGAAGGCGGTCGCGCAGGTCATGCTCCATGTCGGCGATGAGGTCGCTGATGCCGTCGGTGAGGGTGACCTGCCAGTGGGCGGAGCGCCCGCGGAACTCGTCTGCCTTCGCCTTGGCCTCTTCGAGCTCGGCGATCATCCGCGGGGTGTCCTGCGGGTTGCGCAGCGCGTTCAACTCGGCGCGCATCGAGATGGCGAGCTGCTCGACCACCGAGAGCAGATCATGCACTGCGCTGCGCTCATGGATCACTTCGGCCCGACCGAGCACCTCGCGGCGCAGGTGGGCTACGAGTGCGGGGAAGCCGGACTCGTCGTTGAGCTCACGGTCCTGCAGCTCGGCTGCGAGCAGACGGAGGTCGCTCGATACCGAGAAGATCGGCACGTCGTCGCCGACGCCTTCGAGGTGGCCGCGGTCGATATCCTCGACCTGACGCCATTCCGGATACAGATCGGTCTTCGCGAGCACCGCTGCCACATTGGGCGAGACGCGCATCGCGTGCTTGAGGAACTGCACTTCCGGTTCGGTGTACTCCTGTGAAGCGTCGGAGACGACCAGCACCGCATGCGCAGTGGACAGGGCCGACAGGGTCGTCAGAGCATTCGACGAGTCGAGTCCGCCGACGCCGGGCGAATCGATGAGCTTCAGTCCGCCCTTGAGGAGCTCGCGCGGAAGCAGCACCTCTGCCGCGAGGAGGCCCCGCTCGTTGGAGGGGTTCCCCTGCTCTGAGACGTACTGTGCGAGATCGCTCAGTTCGATCTCCTCCCGCTCCACTGTGCGCACGGGCGGTTTCTTCGCCGAAGATCGCGTGGCCGGCGCATCCACTCGCCGGAGAACCCAGGCAGATGACTCCTCGCCGTATCCGACGGCGAGCGGCACACTCGTGGCGATATCGTCGTCGACCGGGCACACCGGCGCGTTCACGAGCGCGTTGATGAGCTTGCTCTTGCCCTGCTTGAACTCGCCGACGATGATCACCCGCACGGCGGGGTCGCGCAGCCGTGCGCTGGTGTGCTCGAGTCTTTCCGCGAGATCGGCGCGCCCTGTGGACGCGGCGATATCGCCAACGTCGCGGACGACGTCGACGATCGGTGTGACCTCGAAGTCTCTGTTCGGCACGTGAACTCCCCTGTCGTTCGCTGCCATTCGGCTGTTCGCAGCCGCACGTCCCGGGATCAGCCCAGGAAATCGATGTCGAATGTCCCGTCGCCGATGTCGGCGATGGGATTCGTTCCTTCGTCCCCCCAGAGCGAATCACTGTCGACGTCCCAATCCGACACGTCTACGTTGTCGATCTCCTCGGCGAACATCTTCATTCCCGTGGGATCGGAGAACGCAGCATCCGAGTTATTCCATGCCGCGCCATCGGAACCGGTCTCGTCGATCGGGTCAGGCTCGTCATGGAACATCAGATCCCGCTTTCAGATCAGGATGCTTCGGAGTGTACTGGTATGCCCGGCCCCCCGAAAGGGAGGCCGGGCACTGTGTGCGGTTCGGATCAGAAATCGAGCTCCGTCGCGTCGCCGAACGGGCTGGCGACGTTCGAGTTCTCGACGTCGACATCCACCTCGAGCGAGTTGTCCTGGAAGGAGTCCTCCACCGACCAGTTGTCGGAGTTGTCGGTCATCGACTGGTCGTTGAACGAGTCGTTGACAGACCAGTTGTCAGACAGATCGGTGTTGAACGAGTTGTCGAAGTACTCGTTGCCGATGTTGATGTCTCCGACGGTGATGTCCGTGTCAATGTTGGTGATGCTGGCGTCTTCGCCGGCCGCAACCGATCCATCACCAGAGGCCACGTTGCTCGACTGACCGAAGTACTGCGAGACGTTGCCGCCGGAAGCGTCGCCGGCTCCTGCGAAGGCGTTGCCACCGTCACCGCCGCTGGCGTTGCCGCCATCTGCGAGGGAACCTGCATCTCCTGCACCCTGCGTGCCGCCGCCGTCGCCCTCGGCGTCGCCGCCGACACCGACACCGATCAGACCGACGCCGACACCCGTGCCGCCGTCAGATGCGCCGTCGCCGCCGTTGCCGGTGTCGCCACCGTTCGCGCCGGAGAATGCCGGCCCGCCCCAGCCGCCGTCTGAGTCGCCTCCGACGGCGATGGCTGCGCCGCCCGAGCCGGACGAGGTCGTGATGTTCTGGTTCACGGACTGGTCGTTGACCGTGCTGCGGCTGTCGATCTCAAGGTCGAGGTCGCCCCCGCCGCCGAGCCCGAATCCCGCACCTGCTCCAGAGCTGTCGAGCATCGCGTCGACGTCGACCTGGCTGTTGCTGTACTGGCGGATGCCAGCGTTGACCGAGAAGTCATTGGCCGAGTCGTGCACCGAGTTGTCCTGGAAGGAGTCGTTGATCGAGTCCTTCAGGCTGGAGTTGTCGTTGTTGGAGTCTGTGTCGGAGAAGTCGTCGTTGTCGTTGAACGAGTCATCGACGTCGACGTCGACATCCGTCTCGGTGTTGCCGACGTTGTTGTCTTCGATGTTCGTGTCGGTGTTGCCCACCTCGTTGTCAGCGATGACGGTGTTGTCGTCGACACTCGTTTCGGTGTTGCCCACCTCATTGTCGGCGATGACCATGTTGTCTTCGACGTTCGTGTTCCCGATGTCCTCGACGCCCAGATTCCACTGGAGACCGAGAACGTTCAGGTTGTCTTCTACAGCCATGATGTTTTCCTCTGTTCGTGAGACTGCCGGAATGGCTTCGTCTTACGAGTGTGGATCTCGCGCGCTCTCCCTACATCGGGGGTCCCCCCGAGGCTTGACGCGAGTCACCGGGGGATCCCCAGGGGCTGATGGGGGGCGGATGGGTGACTTGCTGTCCCGAGCACAACAAAGGCCCGGATGCGTGATGCATCCGGGCCTTCTGAAGCGTTGAGCTTATGGAACCGCTCAGCGAACGACGACAGCGAGGACGTCGCGAGCCGAGAGCACGAGGTACTCATCGGCGCCGAACTTCACCTCGGTGCCACCGTACTTGCTGTACAGGACACGGTCGCCGACGGCGACGTCGAGCGGAACGCGGTTGCCGTTGTCATCGATGCGACCGGGGCCAACGGCCACGACCTCGCCCTCCTGGGGCTTCTCCTTGGCGGTGTCGGGGATGACCAGTCCACTCGCGGTGGTCTGCTCTGCCTCGACCTGCTGAATGACGATGCGGTCTTCGAGCGGCTTGATGGAAACCGACACGGTCTACCTCTTCTTTCTTGACGCTGACACGAAAGACTTGTTCGCACTCTCAACCCGAGAGTGCTAATCACAAGTGTAGGCGGTCGGCTGGCACTCACGCAATGCGAGTGCCAGTTTCGGGTGCTCGCCGTAGTCTGGACCAGTGGAGATGTCCGAGTTGACTGCACTGCTCACCCCCGAGGGCCTTCGGCTGCTCGACGAGGTGGGCACGATCTCATCGACCGCTGAAGTCGCGCAGACCGTGTCACGTCTTCGGGCTGCGGGCCATTCCCCTGATCTCGTGTCGGCCGTGGTCGGTCAGGCGCACCTGCGAGCGAAGGGCGCAGCCAAGTTCGGCGGCTTCGCCGAGCGGATGCTGTTCACCAGAGCCGGCCTCGAGCAGGCGACGCGTCTGGGGGTCGCCGCCCGGCACGCCGGGCGCATGCGCCGCGCGGGCATCTCACGACTGGCGGATCTGGGCTGCGGCATCGGCGGGGACGCCCTCGCGTTCGCCGGCGCAGGACTGGGCGTGGTCGCCGTCGATGTCGACGAGGTCACCGCCGCGATCGCCGCCTACAACCTCGCACCGTTCGGCGATGATGCCGCGGTGCAGCACGGCACCGCCGAAACCACCGATCTCGCCGGGATCGACGCGGTTTGGCTCGATCCGGCGCGCCGGACCGCCGGGCACAGCGAGACACGGCGGGTCATGGCATCCGATTACTCCCCCTCGCTCGACTGGGCGTTCGCGCTCGCAGAGCGCGTGCCCTGCGGCATCAAGCTCGGCCCTGCCCACGACCGCGATGCCCTGCCGGCAGACGCCGAGGCGCAGTGGGTCAGCGCCGACGGCAGCGTCGTCGAGCTCGTGCTGTGGTCGGGCATCCTCGCCCGCGAGGGCGTGCGCAGATCAGCGCTGGTGATCCGCGCAGACGAGTCGCACGAGCTGACGGCAGGGGCGGATGCTGAGGACGCGGAGACCCGCGAACTCGGGGCCTTCGTGCACGAACCCGACGGCGCGGTGATCAGGGCAAGACTCATCGGCGACGTCGCACGATCGCTGGATGCCGGGATGCTCGATGCGAAGATCGCCTATCTCACCGGGGACGCCGCGGTCACGAGCCCTTTCGTGCAGTCGTTCCGGGTGCGCGAGGTGACAGCGGCGAACCCGAAGGCCATCAATGCTGCGCTGCGCACGCACAACGTCGGCACGCTCGAGATCAAGAAGCGCGGAATGGATATCGATCCCGCCGCCTTCCGCAAGAACCTGAACCTGCGCGGGAGCGCGAGCGCCACACTGATCCTCACACGCGTGGGCGACAAACGCATGGCGATTCTCGCCGAGCGGGTCTGAGAACGGTCGGCTACTGGCCGGTCTTGTCGTCGATTGATGAAGGATCATCGGCGCCGAAGTAGTACTCCGCGTCGACGTCCTTGTACACCGTCAGCTGCGGCGAACGCATCTCGGACTGCGTGACGACGTAGCGGGTCGGGGTGCCGTCCACCTCGGTGCTGAGCGTGAGCATCTCGTCCGGACCTTCGGCGCACGCCTCCGCGAAGTTGTGGGCGTCGGTGGACGCGATCACGCAGAGCATTCCGGTCTCCCAGCTCGACCACACGACGGTATCGCCGTCGTAGCCGAGGATGCTCAGCGCCGAGCCCATGTAGCCGGCCGCCTCCACTGAGTGCAGCTGGGCGAGCTCATCCTCGGTGTACTGCGCCTCCCAGTTGCGGTCCATATCCCACACTTGGATGAACGGTACGATCTCACCGTTCGTCGCGGGGATCAGGCTCGCCGTGAGCTGCTGCCCGGCCTTGTCTGCGCCTTCCGGAACGGTGCCGGTCGCGCTTGGCCAGGCGTAGTTGTCCATGTCACCTCGAGTCACACACCCGGTCCGAGCCTCGGTCTTCGGTCCGGTGATGATCACGCAGAGCTCTTCGCCATCGGAGCGGTCGGCGCGCCAGACGACGACGCCGTGCTCCTCGGCAACGGGCACGACGGTGCCGAGATCGTAGTCCTGCCTGGCCTCGAGTTCGGCCTGCGTGTCGCCGTGTGCGGCGGCGAGCGCGGATGCTTCGCTGTCCCAGCCCCAGATCCCCCAGCCGATGCCCAGACCGACCGCGAGGAGACCCGCCGCGGTCGCCAGGAGGATCGGCCAGCGACGGGGGCGCCGCGGCGCTTCGACAGCGCCGATCGCTGAGTCTGTCGAAGCGTCGACAGAACCGCGCGGCCCTTCGACAGGCTCAGGGACCGAAACTTCAGGCTCAGGGACCGAACCTGAAGCGTCGGCGCCGATCGTGCCCCACCCCTCGAGTTCACGCAGTCGCGTGAGCTCTTCGGACGACAGACCATCGCCCTGGCCGTAGGCCTTGGCGCGCAGCATCCGCAGCTCTGCGTACCCTTCGACAGGCTCAGGGACCGGCTCTGAACACATCCGGCTATCCGAACTGCTCGAACTGCATGCCCGCCCAGACGAGCCATCCGAGGCTGAAGATCGTGGCAGCCATTCCCAGCACGAGCGCCCACGTCGCCATCGCGCGGCTTTCGACCGGACGCCGCAGCGACATGATCGCAGCGACGACCGAGATGATCGCAAGCGGGATGCCCCACCCGACGAACCACGACGCGATGAGCGCGACGATCGCCGCAAGGAGCGCCCACGGAGCGAGGCGCGAATTGTCTTCGATGGGCTCGAGCGACTGCGGATCCCACTGCGCGATCGGCATCCCGACGTCCTCTGACGGCCCGCTGCTGACGGTCGATTCCACGCCGATGGGCCCCGTCGGCATGCGCGTGTACTCCTCGCGGCGCGCGCCGGGCATGCGTGCGGGCCGCGGGGGCTCTGGCGTATTCGTCATGAGGCGCGCTCGGCGATCTGGATCTCGGTCACCGGCAGTGTCGAATCCGCTCCAAACTCGAGCGTCGAGGGCCGTCGCCCAGAGGCGATGAGGTCGGCGGCGAGGGCCGCGATCATCGCACCGTTGTCGGTGCACAGCGACAGCGGCGGAATCCGCACTGTGACCCCGGCCTCTGCGGCACGGGCCAGCGCGACTTCGCGCAGTCGTTTGTTGGCGATCACTCCCCCGCCGAGCAGCAACCGCGGCACGCCTCGATCCGCACACGCGGCGAGCGCCTTGGTGACGAGCACGTCGACGACGGCCTCGCGGAAGCTCGCGGCGACATCTGCGCGCGGTACGGGTTCTCCGGCGGCCTCGCATCGCTCGACCCACCGCGCCACGGCGGTCTTGAGCCCCGAGAACGAGAAGTCGTAGCGGTGCTTGGCCATATCGGTCGCCTTCGACAGGCCCCGCGGGAACCGAATCGCCTTCGGGTCGCCGTCGACGGCTGCCCGGTCGATCTCCGGCCCTCCCGGATACGGCAGCGACAGAAGCCTGGCCACTTTGTCGAATGCTTCACCGGCGGCGTCGTCGATCGTCTCACCGAGCAACTCGACGTCGGTGGTGAGGTCGCGCACGTGCAGGAGCGAGGTGTGTCCGCCCGAGACGAGCAGGGCGATCGTGGGGTACTCCAGCGGCTCGGAGTCCGGTGTCACGATGTCGGCGGCGATGTGTCCGACGAGGTGGTTCACCGCGTACAGCGGCTTGCCGAGCGAGACCGCGAGTCCCTTGGCCGCACCGACTCCGACCATGAGTGCGCCAGCAAGGCCCGGGCCGCTGGTGACGGCGATCGCGTCGAGGTCTTCGAGTCGCACCTGCGCGGTCTCGAGCGCAGCCTCGATCGAGGGCTGCAGGGCTTCGAGGTGCGCGCGAGCGGCGACTTCTGGGACGACGCCGCCGTAGCGGGCATGTTCGTCCATGCTGGAGGCGATCGTGTTCGACAGCAGCGTGCGCCCGCGCACGATGCCGATGCCGGTCTCGTCGCAGCTCGTCTCGATTCCAAGCACGAGGGGTTCAGGGCTCACATCTTCACCTTCATCACGATCGCATCCACATCGTCTGGCTGGTAGTACCGCGGACGCCTGCCAATCTCTTCGAACCCCTCTGACAGGTACAGCGCCTCGGCTGCCGGATTGTCTGCGCGCACTTCGAGGAACACCTCGCGGGCACCGCGGGCGGATGCCTCGGCAAGCAGCGTCCGCAGCATCGCGCGTCCTCGCCCTTCGCCCCTGCGCGCGTCGATGAGCGCGATCGTCTGGATGTCGGCATCCGCATTCCCCCGGATCGACCGCAGCCCTGCGTACCCGATGACTCCGCCGTCTTCTTCATCGACGATGTAGTGGCTGTAGTCGGTGGCGAGCTCTGCCGCCATCGCCTCGCTGCTCCACGCCTCGGTGGGAAAGGAGGCGTTCTCGATCGCCATGATCGCATCGAGGTCCGCGGGGGTGGCCAGACGGATCGCCATCAGCTCACCCGCTTCGGCGCACCGGGGACGGTGACATCGGGCTGACGCAGATACAGCGGCTCGGCGTCGGCGAGCACCCGTCCGGCCAGCGCCGCGCGCAGGCCGACCCGCGCCAGGGCCGCCGCGTCGAGCGTCGCCACCTCGATCGAATGGATGCCGCGCAGCCGTTCTTCCGAATCGACCCTGGGCACGAGGACGGTGGGCTCTGTGAGATTCGGGATTCCGTCGGCATCCGCCCCGTCGAAGACGGAGATCGCGACCTCGCGGCGGCGGGCATCCGTGACGATGGCGAACGGCGTGTTCGGAGCGTCGGCCTCGATCACGGCGAGGGCTGCGGCGAAGTGGCTGGGCACGGGGATGACGGGGATGCCGCGACCGAGTGCGAACGCACGCGCCGCGGCGATGCCGATTCGCAGTCCCGTGAAGGGACCGGGGCCCATGCCCGCGACGACGTGGGTGACCTCGTCGTCCCCGGCATCGGCAAGCGCCTGATCCAGGAGGGTGCCGATCACCTCGGCGTGGCCGAGCGGGTCGGGGCTTTCGGCAGTCGCCCGCGCGTGGCCGTCGGTATCGATGAGGGCCGCAGCCGTCCCGAGCGAGGTGTCGACGGAGAGAATCACCTCTCCAGGGTAGTCGGCGCTCGGTCGATGCGTTCGATCGTCACGACGCGGGGTGCGTCAGCATCCAGATCCTCGTCGGCGAGCTCTTCGTCACCGCCGACGGGCCGTTCGATCTCAATGTCCCACCAGGCGTCCGTGATCGCAGGGGCCATCTCGCGCCCCCACTCGATCACGACGACGGACCCTGCAAGGTCCACGTCGAGGTCGTCGAGCTCTGCCGCCGAACCGAGCCGGTACGCGTCGGCGTGCACGAGCGGGGCGCGTCCGACGAGGGAGGGATGGGTGCGGGCGATGACGAAGGTCGGGCTCTGCACGGGGCCGCGCACCCCGAGCCCTTCGGCGAGCCCCCGGGTGAAGGTGGTCTTCCCCGCGCCGAGGGGCCCGGTGAGCACGATCAGATCGCCAGCGACGAGCTGCTCGCCGATGACGAAGCCGAGCCGCTCCATGTCGTCGGAGGTCGTGATCTCACGACGTCCGAGGAACGCGGGGTCGATGCTCACGCGCTCCTCCGCGGCACGCGGTTGCCGATCCGCGTGACGATCTCGTAGTTGATGGTGCCGGCGGCGTTGGCCCATTCCGTGGCCGAGGGAACTCCGAGCGTCGGGTCGCCGAAGAGCACGACCTCGTCCCCCACCGAGACGGGAGAGTCGCCGACATCGACGACGAACTGGTCCATGGCGACGCGGCCCGCGACCGTGAAGCGGCGCCCGCCGATCGTTACGGGACCACGACCGGATGCCTGCCGGGGAACACCATCGGCATAGCCGAGCGGGACGAGGGCGAGCGTCGTCTCATCCTTCGTGCGGTGGTCGTAGCCGTACGAGACGCCGGCACCCGTGGGAACGCGCCGGACCGCGGCGACGGATGCGCGCAGGGTCATGGCAGGGCGCAGCCCGAGCTCGGCGGACGACCGATCATCGAACGGTGAGAGTCCGTACAGGCCGATGCCGATGCGGACCGCGTCGAGACGGGCCTCGGGCAGATCGATCGCCGCGGCTGTTGCGGCGATGTGCCGGATCTCGGGATGGATGCCGAGGGATGCGGCGAGCTGGGTGCCCTCTTCGAACCGGGCGAGCGCTTCGCGGTCATCAGCATCCGAAGCATTGGAGAGGTGGCTGAAGAGGCCGACGATGCGGATGCGGCCGATGCGCTCGAGTCTGGCCGCTTCGGCGAGCACGCGCGCCCAGTCCTTCGGTGGGATGCCGTTGCGCGACAGGCCGGTTTCGAGTTTGAGGTGAACGCCGAGGACGCCTTCGGTGCCGGCGGCAGCGCCGGCTGCCTCGAGCTGCTCGAAAGACGAGATGCCCACTTCGATGCGCTGCTCTGCGGCGCTCTCGAAGCGCTCACCCGGCGCGTGTAGCCAGGCCACGATCGGGGCGTTGATGCCTTGGCGGCGCAGGTCGAGGGCTTCGGCGATCTCTGCGACGCCGAGTCTGGTTGCACCTCCAGAGAGCGCGGCGACCGCTGCGGGCGCCGCCGCGTGGCCGTATGCGTTCGCTTTGACGACGGCGATGACGTCGACCCCGGTGAGTCTGCGGATGTGCCGGGTGTTGTCGGCGATGGCATCCATGTCGATGGTCGCCTCGCGGAACGGGACGGTCATGCTGCTCCCTCCGAGTTCTCGATGCGTTCGGCGATGCGCTCAGCGATGACGAATGCGGTGGCGAGCCCCGCGTCGTGCGACATCGTCAGGTGCAGGCTGGTGATCCCCCGCTGTTCGACGACGTCGGCGGTGGTGCCGGTGAGACGGAAGTACGGCTTGCCGGACTCTTCTGAGCCGATCTCGATCTCGGTCCAGTGCACGCCGTCTGAGCCGCCGAGCGCCTTGATGAGCGCCTCCTTCGCGGCGTAGCGGGCGGCGAGCGATGGGAGTTTGAGTGCACGCTCGGTCGGGGCGAACAGGCGCTCCATCAGCCGCGGAGTGCGAGAGATCGTGCGCTCGAACCGCGGGATGTCGACGAGGTCGATGCCGGTCCCGATGATCACGGTTCCAGCCTACCGGCCCGCGTCTCGCCGACCCCTGTCCCGGTCTCCTGTTCCCTGTCCCCTGTCCCCTGTCCTACGGACGGATGGCTGGACGACCGCACATCGGGCCGCCGAACCTTCGGCGGGTCGGCAGCCATCCGTGCCGTGCCCCAGCCATCCGTGCCGTGCCCCAGCCATCCGTACGCGGCACGCACGCAGCCACTCTTCCTGCACATCGGCCATCTTCGTCCGATTTATCCACATCGGCCCGTTTTGCACATACGACCGAGCCCGAAACGGGCAGGATCTGGGCATGGGCTCGGCATGTCAACTCATCGATCACTTCGGCGGGATCGCGCGCGGTCAGCAGCTCACTGCGTTCGGCTTCACCCGCAGGATGCTGGCGGATGCCGTAAACCACGGCGAGATCAGCCGTCTCCGCCCTGGCGTATTCTTCACGACATCCGTACCTCTCGCCGTGCGCGTCGCGGCCGAGCACGGTGGCGCTCTCACTTGTGCAGGTGCGCTGCGCCTGCACGGCGTGTGGGTGCTGCATGATGATCCGTCACCGCACGTCTGGCTCGGGCAGGCCGGGCGCGTTCATCACGAAGGGTGTCGCTGCGTGCCTCACTATCGCCCGGGGCAGATGCTGCTCGGCGTCGCAGAAGTGGAGCTCGCCCTCATCCACGCCTTCTATTGCCACGGCGACGAGTTCTTCTTCTGCGCGTTCGAATCGGCGTGGAACAAACGACTCATCAGTGCAGGCGCGCGATCTCGCATTCGCAAGGCGCTGCCCGCATCATCCCGCTGGTTGGTCGACTTCGCCCACCAGGACTCCGAGAGTGGCCTCGAATCACTCGTGCGGCTGCGCCTGCACCTCGTGGGCATCGTCGTGCGCGCTCAAGTGCAGATTCCCGGTGTTGGCCGGGTCGATTTCGTGATCGAGGGCCGGGTCATCCTCGAGGCAGATGGTGCGGAGCACCACGACGTGCCGCGGCAACGGCATCGCGATCTGCAACGGGATGCCGCGGCATCCGCCCTCGGATACGAATCGCTGCACTTCGACTACGCGATGATCATCCATGATTGGCCGAGGGTCATGTCGGCAATTCGTGCCGCGCTCGATCGCGCACGTGCCTGACCGACCCCGGCCCGTCGCCCGCGGTGCGCACGGATGGCTGGCCCGCGGCACGCCCGGCCGCGGATACAGCACGAAGCACCGGCCATCCGTACCGATCCCCAGCCATCCGTCCCGGATACCAGGGACGAATGACCGAGAAGACGGAAGGGCTGCGGAAGCAGGCGGCAGTGGCAGCTACTCGACGGTGACCGACTTGGCGAGGTTGCGGGGCTGGTCGACGTCCAGGCCCTTGGCGGTCGCCAGAGCCATGGCGAAGATCTGCAGCGGCACGACCGTGAGTACCGGCTCGAACATGGGTCCGGCCAGCGGGATGTGGATGACCTCGTCCGCGAACGGCAGAACGGCGGCATCCCCCTCTTCGGCGATGACGATGACGCGGGCGCCGCGGGCACGGATCTCCTGGATGTTGGAGACGACCTTCGAGTGGATCAGCGCGGAGTGGCGCGGCGACGGCACGATGACGAACACGGGCTGACCGGGTTCGATGAGGGCGATCGGTCCGTGCTTGAGCTCGCCGGCGGCGAAGCCCTCGGCGTGGATGTAGGAGATCTCCTTGAGCTTCAGCGCACCCTCGAGAGCGATCGGGTAGCCCACGTGGCGGCCGAGGAACAGCACCGAGCGGGTGTCTGCCATCCAGTTCGCGAGCTGCGAGACGTGGTCGTTCTCCTTCTCGAGCACCTGTGCGATCTTGGCCGGCAGGTCCGCCAGCTCGGAAACAGCCGTGTCATCGGTCAGCACCTGGCGCACGCGCCCCATGTGCAGGCCGAGCAGCAGCAGAGCGGTGATCTGCGCCGAGAACGCCTTGGTCGATGCGACGGCAACCTCGGGGCCGGCGTGCGTGTAGACGACGGCATCCGATTCGCGCGGGATCGTCGCGCCCTGGGTGTTGCAGATCGACAGCGTGCGGGCGCCGCGCTCGCGCGCGTACTTGACGGCCATGAGCGTGTCCATGGTCTCGCCGGACTGGCTGATCGAGATGACGAGCGTGTCGTCGCCGATCACCGGGTCGCGGTAGCGGAACTCGTGCGCGAGCTCGACGTCGGTCGCCACACGCGCCCACTGCTCGATCGCGTACTTGCCGACGAGGGCGGCATAGGATGCTGTGCCGCAGGCCGTGATGATCACGCGGTTGATTCCGATGAAGAGCTCGTCGAGCCCGTCGAGCTCGGGGATCACGACCTGACCGTCGTGCACGCGGCCACGGATCGTGTTGGCGACGGCCTCGGGCTGCTCGGCGACCTCCTTCGCCATGAACGAAGACCATCCGCCCTTCTCAGCGGCGGCGGCATCCCAGGACACCTCGAACGGCTCGGCTTCGACGGGGTTGCCGGAGAAGTCGGTCACGGTGACGGCATCAGGGGTGATCGAGACGATCTGGTCCTGACCGATCGCGAGCGCCTTGCGGGTGTGCTCGACGAAGGCGGCGACGTCGGACCCGAGGAAGTTCTCCCCCTGGCCGAGGCCGATCACCAGTGGCGAGTTGCGGCGAGCGCCGACGACGAGGCCCGGGTGGTCCTGGTGCATGGCGAGAAGAGTGAATGCGCCTTCAAGACGGTTCACGACGTTCTGGAACGCGGTCTGCAGGTTGCCGCTCTTCGCGTACTCGCGTCCGAGGAGGGCTGCGGCGATCTCGCTGTCGGTCTCGCTGAGAAACTCGACGCCCGAGGCAGCGAGCTCGTCGCGGAGAGGGGCGAAGTTCTCGATGATGCCGTTGTGGATGAGGGCCAGCTTGCCGCCGTCTGCGAGGTGCGGGTGCGCGTTGACGTCGGTGGGTCCGCCGTGGGTGGCCCAGCGGGTGTGGCCGATGCCTGTTGCACCATCAGGGAGGGGTGCGTCGGCGAGCGAATCGCGCAGAGCTGCGAGCTTTCCCGCCTTCTTGCGCATGCCGAGGTGACCATCCGCATCGATCACCGCGATGCCGGCCGAGTCGTACCCCCGATACTCGAGACGGGCGAGCCCGGCGATAAGGATGTCCTGGCTGGGGCGAGGGCCCACGTATCCGACGATTCCACACATGGTGTCAAGAATAAGCGGCAGATTTTGCGAGGGTTCCGAACGAAAACCCGTTCACAGTTTGCGCAGCAGCACGCTCTCGACGTTGTGGTCCAGACCCTTGTTCAGCACGAGGGTCGCCCGGTGCCTGGTCGGCATCACGTTCTCAATCAAGTTCGGCATATTGATCTCATTCCAGTACCCCATCGCGGTCGCGCGCGCCTCGGCATCGGTGAGATGGGCGAAGACGTTGAAGTACGACGAGGGGTTCGCGAACGCGCCCTGTCGCAGCGCCAAGAACCGATCCACGTACCACTTCTCGATGTGCGAGGTGTCGGCGTCTACGAAGATCGAGAAGTCGAAGAGGTCGCTCACGGCGACATCATTCGGCGCGGGCGGTGGCTGCAGCACGTTCAGTCCCTCGACGATCACGACGTCAGGGCGGCGCACGACGACCCGAGCATCCGGAACGATGTCGTAGCGCATGTGCGAATAGAACGGCGCGCGCACCTCAGGGGCACCCGACTTCACCTCGGTGAGGAACTCCAGAAGGGCCCGGCGGTCGTACGACTCGGGGAATCCCTTGCGGTCCATCAGCCCGCGGCGCTCGAGCTCGGCGTTCGGGTACAGGAACCCGTCGGTCGTGACCAGCTCGACTCGGGGCGTCCCAGGCCACCGGCTCATCAGTTCACGCAGCAGACGGGCGATCGTCGACTTCCCCACCGCAACAGATCCCGCAACACCCACGACGAAGGGAGTCGTGACGTCTTCTTCGTCGAGGAAAGCGCTCGTCGCCGCGCCCAGCCGCTTGGTCGCCGATGCGTAGAGGCTGAGCAGCCGACTCAGCGGCATGTACACCTCGCGGACCTCGGTGAGGTCAAGGCGATCGCCGATGCCGCGCAGTTCTACGACCTCGGTCTCACTCAGCGGCTGATCGAGCCCTGCGGCCAATCGCGCCCACTCCGCTCTTCCGATCTCGCGGTACGGCGATAGAGGCGCTGTCGTGTCGGCGGTGGTCACGGCATCCATCGTATCGGGCACCGAAGCGCTGCCCGCCCGATGGGTATGCCCCGCGACCCATCCGGGCCGCGGGGCATACTCTTCTGCGTTATCGGTTACGCCTGCACGCGACGGCGGCGGATCATCGCGACCGCGCCGATCGTCATGACGAGCAGTGCCATCGCGCTCACACCGAGCCACTGTGCGGCCTCGGCACCCGTGACAGCCAGCGCACCGACCGGAGTGGTCACGCTGTCCTCATCGGTGACCTCAGACCCGGTGGGCGGTGTGCCCGTGACGTTCGCGTCGTTCGTGATGCTGCCGGCCGCGCGGTCACCCGCGGTGACGGCGTACGACGCGGTCGCCGTGACGGATTCACCGGGCGCGAGCACGCCCTCAGCAGCCGGCCACTCACCGTAGGTGATCTCCGACAGGCCCTTGAGCTCATCGGTGATCGACACCCCGGTCAGCGTCACGTCGCCGGTGTTGGTGACGGCGAATGCGTACGAGATCGTGTCTCCGCTGACGGCGCCGGTCTTCTCCAGCAGGATGCTGGGGTTCTGCGGCACCGGCTGATCGAAGTCGTCCTCGTCGGTGACCGGAGTTCCGCTCGGCGGGTTTCCGGTCGTCGTCGCGGTGTTCTCCACCACGCCGGCGTCCCGGTCGGCCTGCGTCACCGTGTACGACGCGGTCGCCGTGACCGACTGGCCGGGAGCGAGCATGCCCTCAGCCGCAGGCCACGCGCCATAAGTGATCTCCGACAGGCCCTCAAGCTCATCAGCGATCGACACCCCGGTTAGCGTCACGTTGCCCGTGTTGGTCGCCGTGAACTCATAAGAGATGGTGTCGCCGTCGAGCGCGCCGGTCTTCTCCAGCAGGATGCTGGGGATCTGCGGCACTGGCTGGTCGAAGTCATCTTCGTCGGTGACCGGAGTGCCAGTCGGCGGGTTTCCGGTCGTCGTGGCGGTGTTCTCCACGATCCCGGCGTCGCGATCGGCCTGCGTCAACGTATACGTTGCCGTCGCCGTGACCGACTGGCCGGGAGCGAGCACGCCCTCAGCCGCAGGCCACGCACCATAAGTGATCTCCGACAGGCCCTTCAGGTCGTCGGCGATCGACACTCCCGTCAGGGTCACATCGCCCGTGTTGGTCGCCGTGAACTCATAAGAGATCGTGTCGCCCTCGAGCGCACCGGTCTTCTCCAGCAGGATGCTGGGGTTCTGCGGCACCGGCTGATCGAAGTCGTCCTCGTCGGTGACCGTAGTTCCGCTCGGCGGGTTCCCTGTCGTCGTCGCGGTGTTCTCCACCACGCCGGCATCCCGGTCGGTCTGCGTCAGCGTGTACGACGCGGTCGCCGTGACCGACTGGCCGGGAGCGAGCACGCCCTCAGCCGCAGGCCACGCACCGTAGGTGATCTCCGACAGACCCTCGAGCTCATCAGCGATCGACACCCCGGTCAGCGTCACGTCGCCCGTGTTGGTCGCCGTGAACTCGTAAGAGATGGTGTCGCCCTCGAGCGCACCGGTCTTGACCAACGAGATCCCCGGGCGCGAGTCGAGGGGCTGATCGAAGTCGTCTTCGTCCGTGACGGGGGTGCCAGTCGGCGGGTTTCCGGTCGTCGTGGCGGTGTTCTCCACGATCCCGGCATCCCGATCGGCCTGCGTCAGCGTGTACGTTGCCGTCGCGGTGACCGACTGGCCGGGAGCGAGAACACCCTCAGCAGCAGGCCACGCACCATAAGTGATCTCCGACAGGCCCTTCAGCTCATCAGCGATCGAGACACCCGTCAGGGTCACATTGCCCGTGTTGGTCGCCGTGAACTCATAAGAGATCGTGTCGCCCTCGAGCGCACCCGTCTTGACGAGAGAGATACCGGGAGCCTGCGGCACAGGCTGGTCGAAGTCGTCTTCGTCCGTGACGGGGGTGCCAGTCGGCGGGTTTCCGGTCGTCGTGGCGGTGTTCTCCACGATTCCGGCATCCCGATCGGCCTGCGTCAGCGTGTACGACGCCGTCGCCGTGACCGACTGACCGGGAGCGAGCACGCCGTCAGCCGCAGGCCACGCACCATAAGTGATCTCCGAGAGGCCCTCGAGCTCATCAGCGATCGAGACACTCGTGAGCGTGACGTTGCCCGTGTTGGTCGCCGTGAACTCATAAGAGATCGTGTCGCCCTCGAGCGCACCGGTCTTGACCAACGAGATTGCCGGGGCGAGCTCGGGAAGCTCGACGATTGCCGGGGACTCATCGGTGACGGGCTTGCCCGCGGGCGGTGTACCTGCGACGGTCGCCGTGTTGGTGACCTCGCCAGCGATGATGTCAGCGGCCGTGAGGTCGTACGTCGCCGATGCGGTCACCGATTGCCCGGGTTCGAGCACTCCCGGCTCACCCGGCCACGTGCCGAACTCGATGCTCGACAGTCCCGGCTTGGGGTCGGTGAGAGTCACGTTTTTGAGCGTGGCCGATCCGTCGTTGGTGACGGTGAATGCGTAATCCACGGTGTCCCCCTCGACGCCGATGGCGCCGGCAGCGAGCGTTCCGGTCTTCTCGAGGTCGATCGAGGCGCAGTTCGCGTTGACGATCTCGAGCAGAGTCGCCTGAAGCTCGTGGAATCCGGCGACGTAGTAGTCGCTGTCTTCGACGGGGCCGGAGATCAGCTTGATGTGCTCACGGAATTCTTCGAGGGCAGCACCTGAGAGGTTGTCGCTGACGCCGATCGGAACGATCCGGGTGTCTTCGCCCTTGAGCGCATTCGCGCTGCGCACAGCTGCATCGAGCACGGGCTTGTCGGTGCTGTTGCCGGGGCCGGCGGCGGGGCTGCCGTACTGCGTCGGGTTGCCGTCGGTCAAGAACAGCAGCGCGTCGTAGTGCTCTTCGGATGCCGCGACGGCGGCGAGGCTGCGATCCCAGTTGGTGCCGCCCTGCTGGCTCGCGGGGCGCTGTACTCCATTGACGTAGGAGCTGATCGCTGCGACACCAGCAGCATCGGCGACCGAGGTCAGCGGAAGCGGCGCGTTCGCAGGTACCGCTGAGGCCGGCGCGTTCGATGCGAAGGTGTGCACGGCGACCTTGACCGGGTACCCCTCGAGTGCGGTGACCAGTCCGCTCAGCTCTTCACGAGTCTTCGAGAGCTGCGCGTCGGTGACGGAGTTCGACAGGTCGATGCTGATCGCGAAGTCCATCGCGCAGTGCTCGGACAGCGCCGGGTTCGGTTGCACCGGTACATCGGATTCGACCGCGTTGGCGGTCGCCGCTCCGCCGAGGGCCAGCGCCGCCGCGAGAGTCGCAGCCACGGCCCCCTTCGCAGCGATGCGCGCACGCCGGCGCGGCATTGATTCTGGACGTGGTCGTCTCACGTGAATGACTCCTCTTTGCTCCCCCGGGCGCGCAGCAAATCAGATGCCAATGCGCGCGGCAGTCGGGTAACTGCCGACGTGACGTTACCCAGGGGCCACAAGGGCAAAAGCGCGGGTGAGTCGAATTCACCCCGCAGTTCACCCCGGCGTGTCGCGCCCGTCGGGGCACCTGATGAGCAGCGGGTCAGGGAGTGGTGCTGGCCAGCAGCCCGTGCCCGAGCGCGATGGCGAGCGCCTCTTCCCGCGAGGCGGCGCCGAGCTTGCGGTACAGGCTCCGACGCTGCGACTTCACGGTGTTCGCCGAGACGTGCAGCCGGGCGGCGATCTTGTTCACGTTCGCGGTCTCGATCAGCTCGGCGAGGATGACATGTTCGCGTGCGGTGAGCTGAGGCACGCTCCCGCGTGCGTCCAAGGCCGGCCACGGCACGTCCAGGTCGAACAGCTCCCGATCCTCGACCGAGGTCAGCAGGAACGGCGTCGTCAACCCGTACGTGCCGGCGATAGTGCCCGCCCGGCGCGCAGCCACCGCGGCTTCAACAGGGCGACCGAGCCGCCGCAGCACGATCGCATCGAGAACGGCGATCTGCGCCCTGGCGCCTGGAGTCTCGGCCGCGATGGTCCCCAGCATCTGCAGCGCACGTTCGTGCAGCCCGTCGAACACGAGCGCCCGCGCCGCACCGATCGCCACCGGTGCGGCATCATCGGCGCGCGCCGTGAGCTTGCGTGCCGATGCGAGATCGCCGGCGGCGAGCGCCAATGAGGAATCCGTCAGATCGAGCAGGCGGGTCTGCGGGCGCGTGGTCCGAGAACCGCGGGAACGGCGAAGTGCGCGGAACCGCTCCAGTCCGGCATCCGCTTCGCCCCGGCAGATGTCGATCTGCGCCCGAAGATGTGCCAGCAGCGGCCAATGCTCGATGGTGTCGATGATGGGCCACACGCTGTCGAGGGCGGCCTCGGCGCGGTCGAGCTCACCGTGCTCGATCTGGATCTTCGCCTGCGCCATGCGCAGCAGACTGCCCGCGTACTCGTTGAGGATGTCGTCGGCCCACGCGTGCTCGAGCGCCGTGTCGACCCATCTCTGCGCCGAACCGAGGTCGCCGGCGAGCGCATGGACCACCGCGACGCCGCCCAACGAGATCAGCTGGATT
The DNA here is from genome assembly GCF_052266675.1 of Microbacterium zouquanmingi. Lineage (NCBI taxonomy): Bacteria > Bacillati > Actinomycetota > Actinomycetes > Micrococcales > Microbacteriaceae > Microbacterium > Microbacterium zouquanmingi. The sequence continues at coordinate 482,461 of NZ_JBQPRA010000002.1, read as the reverse complement.
CCGGGGCGCCCAGCGTTAGACAGGGCCCGCTCGAACTCGGCGGCCGCCTCGTCGAGGTGACCGGCGTACATGAGACTGATCGCACAATGCGTGTGCAGGTCGCCGAGCAGCCCCTCGATGGCGCGATACTCATCGGCCGGGAGCTCGCTGAGGATGGATGCCGCGGCGCGCGCCGACTTCGCTCCGCCGTCGCCGATGCCGAGCAGCCGCTGCAGCACGGATTCGATCACGCGCAGCAGCGCGCGATCGGCGGAACCGGGAGGAGCAGTGCGCGCGCCGATGAGGGCGATGCCCATGAGCTCGACGGCCCGCATCCGGTGTTCGTGGCGAGCGTTGTAGATGAGCGCCTGTGCCATGGCGATGATCGGCCAGCGCCTCAGCTCCCACAGATGGATGCTGCGCAGCAGGATCATGATCGATGCGCCGTGCGCCTGGAGCAACGGTATCCCCCCACCCCTGAGCGCGCCATCGATGACCGGGAGCGACGCTGCGGCCGCGCCCTCGATGAGCGCTCCGTACCAGGCTCCCTGACCGAGCAGGGTCTGCGCGGCATCCTCCCGCACGGTCTGCGCGTTCTGCTGCGGGTGCACCTTCCGCGTCGCCGCGCGCACCGGGGCGGTGAGCAGGAACAGCGGGTGGCCGGCATCCGCCACCCACTCCCCGAGACCTGCGCGCTCGCACTCCGCGATGAAATCCGCCGGCCCACCGAGGCCGGCGACCACTTCGCCGGTCAGCACCTCGGGCATCGCGAGCGTGGCATGCGGCGATGACAGCGGTCCCGGCGGCAGCTCTGCCAGGAGCGCCTGCACGATGTCGTCTCGGACCGTCTTCAGCGCGGCGACGGCGCCGACAGCCGACGGCAGCCCTCTGGTGGCGAGCTGGACGGCGCGGGCGTCGAGCGGCGACCCGCGCATCGACAGGTAGGCCTGGGTCTCCTGGTCCGTGAAGGCCAGCTCGGCGATGAATTCGGCGCGCTCACCGGTCGGCACGGCGCTGCGACTGTGCGCGGCGGCGCGGATGACGAGCCGCCGCCGGGATCGGCGCAGCTCGCCCACGCGCGCCCAGTCGGTCTCGGTCAGCGCATCGGCGTCGTCGATCATGAGGACGTCGCCCGTCGGGTCCGGGATGCTGTGCGGCGCAGCCCAGGCGACGTTCGGATGCCGCGTGGCCCACTGCCGCAGGAGCATCGTCTTTCCCGTGCCGACCGGACCGACCAGGACCACGAGAGGCGCGGCAGAGGAGAGTGCGGAGAGCAGCCGGGGACGCTCGAGTGACGTCGATGCGGCCGGGGATGTCGCCATCGGACCCGGAGCTGCCATTCCCTCACTCTATCTAGAGCGCTCTTCGGCGATGACGTGGTCTATCTGCTCGCCGCGGTCAACCTCGTCGCGCTCGGCGGGCTGGCCGAGTTGATCTCGAACCCGCTGTTCGGCGCGCTCTCGGACCACACGTTCACGGGGTCATACCCGCCCGACATCAGCAGTCCTGCCATCATGAGGCGCACCGCGCCACTTCAGCAGCGCTCAACCCGGGTGTCGCCGTAGTGAGCTCATCGATGCCGTGTTGCATGCACGCAACGCCGAAGAGATCCCCACCGCGCTGTAGTCTCGTCCCGTGCGTCTGGGAATCCTCGACATCGGCTCGAACACCGTCCACCTGCTCGCCGCCGATGCGCGCCCAGGTGGTCGGCCGCTGGCGACGACGAGCGATCGCAGTGTGGTGCGCCTGATGCGATTTCTCACCCCAGAGGGCGCAATCAGCGAGGAGGGCGTGCGAGCACTGGAAGCCGCCGTCACCCGCGCCCGGCAGATCGCCGAAGCCGAGCGCGTTGAGACGCTGCTGGCCACGGCGACCAGCGCGGTGCGCGCTGCGCTGAACGGCGAAGAGGTCATCGCTCGCATCGAGGCGGCGCTCGGCCAGCCGCTGCAGGTGCTCACGGGGGTCGAAGAGGCCGAGCTCACCTTCCTCGCCGTGCGGCGCTGGTTCGGGTGGGATGCCGGACGCATTCTGCTGCTCGATATCGGCGGCGGCTCGTTCGAGTTCGCCGCCGGCGGCGATGAGGTGCCGGAGGTCGCGGCATCCGTTCCCCTGGGCGCGGGGCGCACGACCGTGCAGTTCCTGCCGGAGGATCCACCCGGTGAGGATGCTGTCGAGCTGCTGCGCGCGCATGCTCGCGAAGTTCTCGCGCCGGTGACCGAGAAGCTCAATGCCCTTCCCTCCCCCGATCACCTGGTCGGATCCTCGAAGGCGATCCGCTCGCTGGCGAACCTCGCCGGACGCGAGGTGTCGGGGCTGGGCTTCGATCGCACGGTGATGTCGCGCTCAGCGCTGAAGTCGTGGATTCCGCGGCTCGCTCGTATTCCGGCATCCGCTCGTCAGGAACTGCCGGGCATCACTCCCGACCGCACGTTCCAGATCGTCGCGGCCGCGGTCTGCCTGCACACGGCGATGAAGATGCTCGACATCGACGAGCTCGAGGTCTCGCCATGGGCGCTGCGTGAGGGCGTGCTGCTGCGCTACACCGAGTCGATGACGTGGGGCGGCGTGGGGATCTGAGTGATCGCCCTGTCGCGTTAGATCAGTCCGCGCTCCAGCGCGAGGCGCACGGCATCCGACCGGTCTGATGCGCCGAGTCTGCGATAAAGGGTCCGCAGCTGCGACTTGATGGTGTTCGGTGAGACATGGAGTCGAGCGGCGATCTGCGGGATCGATTCTGTGGTCAGCAGCTCGGTCAGCACGATCCGCTCGCGGGGCGTGAGCGGATCGTGCGTTGCCAGGGCAGCGAACGGGTCTCCCAGCGCAGCATCGAGCACGTCGCGATTCGCGTCCGACAGCAGTTCGCCGAGTTCGAACCGGGGGATGAAAGCCAGCGGCGAGACGAGGCGATATCGATGAAGCACGTGGATTGCGCGGTACGCCAGCTCCCGGGCGCCGCCCGCGTTGCCCAACCTCTTGTGCGCGACCGCCGAGACGAGCAATCGCTCCGCGAGTTCGCGCGGCGGTGCCGCATCGGCGTTTCGTTCCACCGGCAGGAGGGCGATCGCGCGCTCCGGATGCTGGGTGGCGAGATGAAGTCGTGCGCGAGCGAGGATCGTGGCCGGCAGAGGCTGCGCCTCGTCGAGCACCCGCCGCGCGGTGCGAAGGTCTCCCGTGGCGGTCGCCAGGTCCGCGTGAATCGCGCGGAGCCTGCTGGTGAGGATGGCGCTTGCCGGGCGTCCATGATGATCGCGCAACCCGAGGGTGAGCTCGTCGAGGCCGGCGGCAGCGTCGTCCGTTGTGAGGCGGATCAGAGCGCGAACCCAGAGGATGGTAGGCCAGTGTTCTACGACGAGGCCGCCGTTCTCGAACGGGTCGAGGGCCTGCAGTGCGTCGGATGGGTCTCCGCGCTCGAGGTGCACGATCGCGCTGGCGATGTTCCAGCCGACGCCGTAGAGCGAGCGCGACCAGGCTTCGAGGTACTCGGGAGAGATCGAGCCGAGAAGCTCCCCCGCGGTCGGCATCTCGCCTCGGACGGCATGCGCATATGCAAGAAGACTCCGGCGGTGGCGCGTGCGACCGGGGTGCGGGTCCTCGTCGAGGATGTACCCGACCGCGATCGCGGTGTCGATGTGCCCGGCGAGCATCTTGGTGATCAGAACCTGCTGGAGTCCGACGTGAACAGTCGATCCGACCCGTGCCCGAGGTTCTGCCCCCATGGCGGCGACGTGGTCGACGATGTCATCTCCGACGATCGCGGCCTCTTCGTATCGGCGCGTGGCCCGAAGACCGGCGAATCTCGCGATCAGGACCAGAAGTCGGTCGGAGGGGTTGGCGGCGGGAGCCCGAGTGCTCAGCTGCCGGATGCCGATATCGACCAGGTGCTGGAGTCGACGGGAGGGACGCGCTTCGCTCTCGCTGAGCATCACGGCGTGGCTGATCGCGAGAGTGCCGTGCTGTTCCAGCCTCTCCAGTGGCACGGTGTCGAGCAGGTGAATCACTTCTGCATTGCGGTGCTGGCTGAGTTCCGAGAAGTTCTCCGTGAAGAACGGCCAGACGTCCTCGTCCCGCCCGGCGGCGAGGAGCAGCCGGATGACGTCGACCGGGTCGCCCCACGCAGAGAGGCGGGATGCCGCGACGCTGCGTGCCCGGCGGATCTCGGTGTCGTCAAGTTCGGTGAGCAGCTGGCGTGTCAGGGATGCGGCGACGAGTGAGTGGAAGGCGAAGATGCGGCGACCGCTTCTGCTGTAGAAGCGGCCCAGCCCGTCTCGCTCGAAATCTTGCACCAGGGACCAGGCGTCGTCACGACCGCTGAGGGCTGCGGCCAGTGGCGCGTCGACCTCGGGCGAAAGCGCGACGAGACGGGCGACCTGCTCGTGCTCGACGTCGGCGAACGTCGGGAGCAGCTCCCGGGCTGCGAACGCGCTGACGGCGCTGACGACCTCTGATCGTTCCGCACTGCTAGCGCCAGGGCTCCGGTCACGAAGTGCCGTGAGCGCCAGCCGCGTCGCAAGGGCGTGCCCGCGAGTGACATCGTGCAGCACGTGCAGTTCATCGGGGAGGAGACGGCTCGTCACCTCGGGTGCCAACTCGGCGATCTCGTCGAAGGTGAACGCGAGTTCATCGGAACCGATCGCGCCGACGTCGAGCCGGGTGGCGACGAGAGGATCCTCGAGCCGGGTACGGGAACGTGCGGTTGCGACCAGTTCGAGCATGGGGGCTCGCTCGAGCACCCAGATCAACTTCGTCTGGGCGTTGTCCGCGAGCAGGTGCAGGTCGTCGAGCACCACTCGCACTCGCTCTCCGAAGGCGAACAGCGCCTCGACGAGCAGGCCCGGCACCATCGATACATCGATGTCGCCGCTGAGGAATGCGTTCAGCTGATCAGGTTCGGTCGATCCACGCTGTGCCACGACCGATGTGACGACACGATGCCAGAAAGAGTCGTTCGTGCCGCTGTTCTCGTCCAGTGCTATCCAGAACGTGGGCACGTCGTCACGTCGTTGCTGGACCCATGAGGCCACGGCAAGAGTTTTGCCGGCGCCGCCCTCTCCTCGAACGATCGCCACCCGGCCTAGTTGATCCAAGTGGTCAAGCAGTCGCTGGCGGACGAGATAAGACCGTCGGGGCGCTCTCGAGGGCACGTCGGGCGTCGTGCCCTGCTCACGTGCCTCGATCATCGTTGTCTCCACGTCTGGCCTCGATCAAGAGGCTTCGTCAAGAGGTCGACCGGGAAGTGGCCATGAAGTGCCGGCTTGGGGTAAGACCGGCGCCGCCGGCGCCAGCGCTCGACCGGACCCTACCCTAGCGGGCAGGAAGCATGGCGCCCCAGGCTGAGCCCGGCAGGCGCCGGGTCATACGATCGGTACATGCCCCGCACGCCCGCTCTCGTCGTCGCGGCACGTATCCTTCTCGTCCCGTACGTCGTCGCGCTGGGGCTGATCGTCTGGTTACCGGCCGATGCCGCATCGGGCGCGACCGGCATCGTGTTCGAGTTCGCGCGGTTCGTGTCGGAGCAGTCGGGCGTCCCCCTGCAGACCAGCTATACGGTGTTCGAGTTCGTGGCGAATATCGTCCTCTTCGTTCCCTTCGGTCTGCTGGTGGCGATCGCGTGGCCACGCCTGAACGTGTGGTGGGTGATCTTGGCGGGCTTCTCGACGAGCGCGCTCATCGAGCTGGTCCAGTTGGTGGTTCCCGAGCGCGTATCGACGATCTCCGATGTGATCGCGAACACCCTCGGGACAGTCATCGGATGCTTCGCGACCCGCGGCATCCGATCCCTCTCGAAGGCCGCGAAAAAGTAACCCCAGACGGAGTTCTGCGGACGGGTCACGCTGCATTGCCCGCACCCGCCCTGAACCGTGCAGGCGGCGGATCGATCCCGCCGAAGGCGTAGCTGAGCACGGTGCGCGGTCTCAGCGCAAATGTCTCCCCCGATGAGCTTCGCAGGATGAAGTCGTCTTTGCCGTCGCGAGTGATGCGCCACTTGCCGTTGTGCAAAGTCATGTGGTGATAGCGACAGAGCAGGATTCCCCGATCGATATCGGTGCGACCATGATCTCGCTCCCACTCGTCGATGTGGTGGGCTTCGCCATACGATGCAGGTCGATCGCATCCGTGCCACCGGCATCCGCCATCACGCACTGCGAGCGCAATGCGCTGTTTCGGTGTGAATAGTCGTTGTTCTCGGCCCACGTCGAGCGGATTCCCGAACGTATCGATCGTCACGGGCACGAATCCGCTCTCGCACATCCGCTGCTCTGCCACCGCTTTCGGCACGGACATGGAATGGTCTTCGCTGTGCGCGACCGCGGCGGGGTGACCGTCGGCGTCGACGATCTGCACGAGCCGTACTCCGGCCTGACGCGTTCCGAACACGTTCTTGGCGTCTGCGAGAGTGCCGGCGCGGAGCACATCCATGATCAAGTCGTATGCGAGCTGGTCGTTCGTGCGGGTGTCATCGACGAGAGACGCCGCCCGCTCCTCCTCATCAGAGTCCACGAACCGCGGACCGCCTCGTCGCGGCCGCAACGCCGCGGAGAGCATGGTCTCGACAAACAGATCACCCTCGTCATCGAGCGCCATGCTCGCGTGCTTCTGTCCATCCTGATCTCGGTACGTGCGGAAGGATCGCTTCTCGAACCGCGCCAAGTACCGTGCCTCGGCGCCCTCCGGATCGAGCAGATCACGCACCGTTCGCGCCTGCTGCAGGAGTTCCTCCACTGTCCTCACGGCAGCTTCTGCGACGAGGTGCTCCGCGGCCTGCGCCCATGTCACGCGGATTTCTTCCCACGCTTCGCGTGAAGCTTCGCTCATCGCCCCCACACCGTCGATCGCCGGCGGCTCACCGAGCCCCCGCCGGATCGCGTCGAACTGCGCTGACGTCAGCGTTCCACCGCGCAGGGCGTGGTTCAACGGCTGGAACCACGGTCCGCGCGCAGCGCGTTCCTCGTCTCCCGGCTGCAACCCGTTTGCCGGCAGACCGTCCGAGGGTGCAGCATCCGCCCCACCGCCCGCAGCATCCGCCCCACCGAACCATTCCGAGCGTCCGTCATCGAGCAGAGCCTCGCCGACTCGCGCCTTGCGATTCGCGTCTGCCTTCGTCGACCCCGTCACGTTCTGGATCAGCGCCGCCGCCGACCGGTGGCCGCGCGACTGCGATAGCCCGGAATGCCCTCGATCGCGCGTCGAGCGCGCGGCGATCACGCCCGCCGCCACCACCTGAATCTGCTCGGCCTGCGTCACGAGATCAGATGCCTCTTGAAGAACTTTTACGACGTCAGCATCTGCCATCGCCATCAACGAGGCCTGTGCGTCTTCTGTCCCCTCACCGCCGGCAAGCTGCCCACGCAGGGTGGGGATCAGCGCCGCGACGTCGGTGAAAGTTGCCATACTTCATACTCTCAGCAACCACCGACATTGAAACAAAAGTTCGCAAATCTGTGGATAACCAACTATGAAGCTCGACCCCGGCGCGGAGGGGGTGCACCGAGGTCGAGTTCTTCATCTCTCGCCGACGAGGCAGGCCTCATTCGGTCGTCTCTCGAATCGTAGGTTCGCCATCTGACATCGCGCTACGGGGGCATACCCCCTGATTCGCATCAGACCCTTCGGGCCACCCCAGAGTCACCGTCGCGCGGTCACCACACCCCTGCGCCGCGAAAATCAGCTACGCGTCCGCGTCGTGGCCGGACGCTTGATCAAGCGTCCGGCTTTCGGCCGGAGCCGCTATTACACAGCCAGTTGGTGCTGTCGCCGGCGGTGGCGAAGAACCAGCAGGAGCGCAATGAGTACGGCGAGCGCTCCACCGACCAGGAGATAGAGGTCCGTGCTCTGACCGCCTGTGAGGGGGATCACGAGAGCGGGCTGCTGATCATTTTCGATGGGGTTCTCGAACGCGGTGTCTCCGGAGACCTCGATGTAATGAGGAGTGTCGCCCAAGACGTACCCGGCCGGCGCGAGGGTCTCGATGAGCATGTACCGGCCTGCTTCAAGATCTCCGATCAGGAACTCACCCGCAAGGTGGTTCTTGTCGACGCCCGTGCACTCGGCGGCCGTAGCTGCGACACAGTCTTCGATGGCCACGGCCGCGCCCGTCGGTGCGTCCGAGCTGTCCACGGGGGTCAGCTCCCACTCAGAGCCCGAGAGCGTCTCCGTGGTGCCTGCTGCGATCTTCGTCCACGCAAGCGTCGATGGGAGCGCCTTCACACCGGCAGGGTCACACGACTCCTGCACCTCGGCGTCTGCAGGAACCGCTGCGCACGCATTGTTGATCAGCGACTGGCCGATCGCGACACCGGTGAGCGGCACGGTGTACTCGATGGTGACGGCGTTTGCTTCACCGGGCTGGATCTCAGCGATCACGGCCCCAGCTCCCAGACCAGCAGGAAGCGGGCTGAGGGCTGCGAGGTCGACCTTGTCATCGGTGATCTGAACATCCGTGAGCGCCACGTCACCGGTATTGGTGACGACCAGGCGGTAGTTCAGGTCCGCGCCCTGGGCGAAACCGGGGTAGTCGTCGATGTTCTGCGCGTCATGCCAGTTACCCTCAGCGTCCTGTACGTACTTCTTGATCACGAGCGATTTCCATGCCGCAATATTGAAGAGGTCCGAGGTGCGCATCACCAGGTCAGTGCGACTGGTCACACCCTGCGCCCGATTCACGTACACATCCTCGTAGGAAGCGCCGGTGGTCACGACGTTGATCGTGAACTCCTGCGAGGCGCTCGGCTTGAGCTCTCCACCGATCACGCGCACTGCGGTGGCGTTCTCGGCGTACGTCGTGCTCCACCCAACCGTGTTCCCGGTGACGTCGTTCGGGGCGCCGTTAGTGGCATCCTTCGGGTCGTCCGAGATCGTGGTCGGGTCAGCGACCGAGTAGTAGACCTGCGTCCCTGCCGGCATCTGGCTGATGTCGATCGGGCCTGTGAGCCCGTACGTGCCGGTGAAGTCAGATCCACGTCCGTCACCGATGTACGGGAGCACGTCGATCGTGTCAGTGAAGATCTGCCTTGCGGTGTCCTCGGAGGTCATCCGCACCGTCCACCCGCCGTTCGCGACGCCGGCCACGTGGGGCACAGTGTCCTGCAGAGCGGTCTTCGTGATGAACGTCGATCCCCCTTCGCGGATTCGCACACGAGCGGTATCCGTCGCTGTGCGGCCGTTGGTGGACGCAGTGGCGCTGTTGACGAAGACCTGACCCGGCTGAGCGTCATCCGGCAGCACCACGTTGTAGTGCATGAAGTAATCCCAGTTGGTGGACACGTAGTCCGGCAGATCCCAGGTGAGGACCACTCGACCATCCACGTTCGTCGTGATCGACGTGGGCGTAATCGTCGCCGACCCCGGCTCATAGGTGGTTCCGAGCGGCAGGGTGTCCACGAGTGTGTACTCGTCCAGCACCACGTTTGCCGGCGACTCTGCACGATACATGAGCGAGTAGCTGACGGTGGCGCCTGGAATCGACTCGGCCTGACCGGCCTCCTTGATAACTCTCGGTGTTGAGCCGACCACACGGAGCACGTCACGGCCGCCACCGGTGTAGGCGTGACGATCCCCTGGCTTGAGAATTACGCCGCTATCAGGAGCGTCCGCCGTGTTCTCGGAACGGTGCCGGTGAAACCATGACGACGTGAGGTAGCTCGTCCAGGTGTAGATATCCTGTCCGATTGCGACATCAGGCTTGATCGTGGTCTGCACGAACGTTCGCACAACGCCAGCCGAGTCAGCCACTGCCCCGACCGGGATCGTCGTCCTCACGGCCTTGACCGTAGAAAGATCTGCCGGCGGCGTGGTCGACCAGTTACCGGGGTTGATCCCCGCAGCGTTGCACTCCCAGCTGTTCGGGTCATAGTTCGGGCTGGTGGGGCTGAGGACACCGTTTGCCCCCGTGCCCGTGAAGTACTCGATCGTTGGCTGAGGACCAGATGACGGAACCACAGCACCACCGGACATTGAGCCGGCGCCTGCCCAGTCAAAGGTGACGTATTTCGTATCGAGCACCGTACACGTTTGAGTGAAGGGCTCGGTGCCTTGCGGCGGTCGTACCGCTGACATAGCGAGAGCAGGCTGTCCGGCCATCTGCTCGAAGGTGTCTGTCCAGATCGTACCTTCGACAGGCGGGTCCTGCAGGTTCAGCTGCCATCCTCCAGACCAGACCCCGCGCGTGTACGCGCGCGAGTTGGCGTTGTTGCCTGCTTCATCGACGCTGGTCGCTCCACTAGCCGAGGTGTAGGTCGGGGTGTTCGCGGAGATCGTGAACAGACCCGGCTCGACATAGGTCATGCGGAACCAGATCATGCCTGACGCTACGACGTCCCATGAGGTCAGCAGCGCCACACCGGTGCTGTCCATCGTCGGGTTCAGCGCCTTTGAATAGTCAAGACCTGAGACAGTCACGGTGTACTGATTTGTCGTCCCGATACGCGTCATGGTGCAAGTGGGGAACGGCGCAGTATTCGTGGTATCCGCACCAGCAGCCGCGCCGGAGTATGGATACCCGGATTGCGGGTCGGTGATCGGCGTGCACGGGCCTCCGAGCGCCAAGGGGCGAGCGGTGACGGGCTCGTTATGAAGTGCGTTGATCGTCACTGTGTACGACACAGAGCTAGGACCAGCTTCAGCGCCGGGTGCGTGGCGGAGAGAGAACGGGAAGCCCATCATCTGATAGGTACCCTCCTCGGTCGATTTGGGGTTTCCGTCAGCCCACTTCATGTCCATCGCGAACGCGTTCATAATGGGAAGCTCCGGAGTTACCGCTTGAACACCGCCGATGTTCCCGGTAATCGATACGGTGTCCCCGGTGTCACCAGTCACCTGAATGCCTGCGAGCACGAGCTCTGCCGTCCCCTGGGCGCGATCGCCGAGGTTACACACCATCGTCTGGCCATCAGCGCTGATGGAAGACACCGGATCGACAAGAGCAGCGTCCGTCAGACAGATCGTGGGCAGTACCGTGAAGACACCGTTCGCGACCGTGAACGTCACCGTCGCGTTCGGAATGATCTCGTTCTCCGGAGCCGGTGCGTCATCGTTCATGTTGAATCGCCACTCCGACACCACTGTGTCACCTTGGCTCACAACAGCGGGTGTGGACGCCCCCCACTGTCCTTCAATCTCGTAGACGGTCGCCGCGTGTGCGGCACTTACCCCACCGACCAGCCCCGATATCAACACCGCGGTAGCGGCGACACCGGAGGCGATCTGTTTCATGCGAGAGCGAAAGCGAGACCGACCTGAAGACCCGGCCTGCGTTCCTCTTGTTTGGGGAGTCATGATGTTGCTCCTAAGTCCTTCTGCGAAATGTTCTCGGCAACTCTGTCGCTCGCTGTCTGAAGCGTTGTGCGCATGCGGTCTGTGTGCACGCGGCGACGGCGAGTTGCCTGGGCATCAGTGAAGCCTGTACGGATGAAATAGACGATGATCGAGATAAGCAGCACTGCTCCGATTACCGCCCACCACGGGAATCCAGGGATAACCGGAACAGCACGCGCCTCTTCGACATCGCGGATCGGTGTCGGAGTCACGCGTTCGCCGGTGATGACGATGCGATGGGAATTAATTCCCAACGGAGTACACGTGATGAGCGTCGCGAGATCGCGATCAGCCTGGGGACGCAAAGTGTCTGTGTCATCGGGGTCGATGACCTTTTTCTCGCGAACCTCATACGTCAACACTTCTCCGAGCGTGACCAGCTGAAAACGATCGCCAACCTCGACCTGGTCCAAGTTCGTGAACAACGTTGACGACGCGAGCCCTCGGTGTGCAGTGACGACAGTGCGCGTACCCTCACCGCCCACAGGAAGATGTGAGCCTTCCAGATGCCCCGCGCCCTTCTCAAGCGTTCTCTGGTCTGTACCGTGATAGATCGGCAGATCCACATCAATCGAATCAATCTTGACGCGCCCCATTACGCCTTCGTCAGTAGCATTGAGCACGTCGCGGTAGGTGAACCCTCCCACACCCTGCGCATACCCACTCGGGACGGTCGTCCCCGCTTCGAGCGCAACCCCAGCAACGAGCGCATCGTTGTATGCATGTGCCATACGCATCTGCTCTTCCGTACCTGGGTTCAGACTGTCAAGACTGGCTGTGCTGTTCTTGACGATAAGCGACTGCTGATACGAGCTCAGCCATGCCGCAGTAGCGGGATACAGCCCAACAACGGAGCCTGCCAACGCCAGCACACAGATGATCACGCTGAGCCCACTGGGCTTCCAACGCGAGGCGCTGTGGAGAATGCGCATTGATCAGGCTCCTTGGATGAGAGAGAAGCACAAGGCGGCACGCTCGCTGAGGCATGAAAGCGAAGCGAGCCGCCTTGTTCTATCTCTAGGCTCAGGCTGCCGAGTGAGTGCTCGACTCTGCCTGGTCGCGGCGACGCTTCTTCATAAGCACCAAGCCGAGGGCCACTCCGACACCGCCGACGCCCAGTCCGATAAGGATCGCGGTACCGCTACCGCCGGTCAGCGGCAGCGACGGAACACCCTGCTGCGTGTTCTGGATCTCGAGATTGTCTGCAGCGGTCGTCTCGCCGATCTGCACCGCGACACCCGTGTACTCAGCACCGTTGGCGGGCAGGACGTATCCGGCAGGCGCCGCGATCTCCTTGACCACGTAGCAACGCTCAGGAGCGTCGATCGCCGGGTTCTCGCTGTCCGAGACGAACAAGCCGGGGAAAGCGACGATGCCGTTCGCGTCCGAGGTGAACTCTGCGACACCGCCGACCGAGATCGGGTCGCCCGTAGCGGTCTCCGCGGTGCAGTCCGCAGCGTACGGGTCAGTTGCCTTGTAGATCTCGAAGACTGCGCCCTCAAGTGCACCGTCCGCGTTCGTCGTGCCCGATGCGCGCTTCATCAACTCAAGCGAGCCCCAGTTCGTGTGCACGATGTTCGACGGCGGCGGCGGCTTGACCTCGTCATCGCGAGTGGGGTTGTTGGTCCACAACAGGGCCTGGTTCTCGATGGTGCCCGAGCCGACCTCGGCGATCACCGAGTCAAAGACGACCTCGATGACACTGCCTGCGTGAGTGCCCTCGTTCAGCCATGCGATGCCCGCAGCGGTGAAGTCCATGACGACTTCCTGCCCGGTGACGATCTTCGTGTAGTACGACGCATCGAGGTCAACGCCATCAACGGTGACCGAAGCGATGCCCTCGGTGGCGGCGTTCACGTCCAGACGCGGGTCGAACGTGTCAGAGATCGAGTAGGCGGTCCACGCCTGACCGAGCATTGTGGGGATGGCCGTGGTGACCGGGAACTGCACCGCAGCTCCGAGACCAAGACCCTCCTGCGCCACAATCGTCTTCTCGATCGCCGCCGCACCGTTCTTCGGATACGCGTTCACGTCATAGACCCAGCCGTTCTCATACGGCATCGGAACGGTCACGATGAATGGCGCTGCCGTATCGACGATCGCGGCTGGAGCATCCGTCTCACACACCTGATACGCGCCTACAACGAGCGAAGTCGTGGAAACGCCGTCAGCATCAGTCAGCGGCATCACTATCGGTGTTCCCAGAGAGAAACCCGTGGGCGCGGTGCAATTCGCTCCCGGGGCGAGCGTAGACAGACTATTCCAGTTCGCCGCAACCGTAAGATTAAGCGGAAGAGTCTCACCATCTTTGATCAGTGGGTACACGGTGAACTCAACGTCAGCCACGGGATCGGTGAAGTCCCCATCCGCAGGCGGCTCTGAGATGTCGCCCTCATGAGCGCCCGACTGGTGCAGGAACTTGTGCACCGTCAGCGACCCTTCAAGACCACCATCGATATTGCCGAAATCATCCGGCACGGCCATAGCGGCCGTCGCGCCGAACAAAGACATCGCACCCACGGCGGCGATACCTACCGCCGCAAGTGCACGTGTACGTTTCTTCATGCTGAATCTCCCCCCATGAGAAATTGTGAAAGTGGATTCGGAAAACCCGCTACCTCAGTACTCAGAGCCCACGTCAGCAGTCACGCGCACGAGTGTCTCCTACCCACATAGATCTACCATGCGTCCATCTATTACGCGAAAATTCGAGACTGGTTCGTTATTGAGGCAAAACCGTTGAACGTGAACGACGTAATGGACACGCACGGTCAGACTCTCTATAGGTATGTCGACCTTTCATGACTTCGCAGCTGATGCCTCCACACCCCGGCTTTTTCTGCGTGCAGATGTTGGTACCGCTCAACGCCACCGAGCCGAGGCGGCCGGCCCTCGTGAGCGCGACATCGACCACTCATCCGATCAGTTCGTCGCCCTCGACCTCAGCATTGACCAAGAAATACGTCGCGCCCTTGACCATGCGCCAAAGCTGCCAGAGCGCCTGCGGAAAGACGTGCAAACCCTCGTCGAGCGTGAGTGCGCTGGAGGAGCCCCCTCGACAACAATCGAGTCCCTCTACGCTGCCTCGCTGATCTCCGGGCCATTCTCCAGGTCGCGATTCCAGCGACGAATCACCACTCTGACCGGACTCGGGTTCGCCCGCCGTGACAACCAGTTCATCAAGCCCACGATTGCCGGCATCGCCGCCCTCTTCCCATTCGCGCTTTTGGGCCCAGGACACCGCCCGAACCAGGAGATACTCCGCGCGCTCCGCTTCGACGAGATGGGCTCGAAAACGGGGCGGTCCTAGTCGATCGCTTGGCTGGGTCTCTGTCGACCGAACCCCTGTTTCCCGCCGAGCAATAGTCACACCAAGGGTGACGTCACTCGCACCCGACGCCGTCCCCATCACGGTCGAGCTTGCGACTGTAACCGGGATCGCCGGCATGGATCGGCGCCGCTCCCGCCGCGCGCACCGCATCGCAGTTCTCGTAATACACGTCCGGCGCGGGAGCGGGCGCGGGAACCGGAGCGGGCTCAGCAGGCGCGAAGGGCACAGGCTCAGCCGGAGCAACCGGAGCAGGCTCAGCAGGCGCGACCTCGACAACCGGCGCGATCACCGCATACGCAGAGGTCAGCGCCGGCTCATCTGCACACGCCGCGAGCACTCGCGCGATGGCATCGCGCTCGGGCTGCGTGACCCATAGTCCGTAGGCGGCCTTCACCGAGACCTGACGCGCGACGTACTCGCAGCGGAAGCTCTTGTTCGACGGCAGCCAGGTCGCGGCGTCTCCATCGCCCTTCTGTGCATTGGCCTTTCCGTCGACGGCGAGCAGGTTGATCGGATCATTCGCGAACGACGCACGCTGATCAGCGCTGAGCGCCTGCGCACCCTTCTGCCATGCATCCGAGAGCGCGACGACGTGGTCGATCTGCACGAGTTCCGACGTGCCCTGCCCGCGCGAGAACCCGATGATGTTTCCCGTGAACGGGTCATCCAGAACACCCGAGGTGACCTTGCAGGGTCCGGAGCGGACGACGCCTGTCAGCTGCGTGGCGAGCGTGTCGTTGCGGGTGTCGCATCCGTTGCGGTCCACGTCGAGCCAGCGTTGCCCGAACTCGTCGCGGTCATATCCGGTCTTCGCCGCTCGCCCCTTGACCGGCAATGTCCCCAGCACCTCGAGCGCCGTGCGCCCCTCGGTTGCGGACGTGTCGGCGACCGTGCCCGCCTCGCCCGCGAATGCCACGAGTTCGCCGTCGGGAACAGCAGAAGCAGAAGGAGCGGCAGATGGAGACACCGAGACAGAGGGCGCAGCCGACGCCATCCCCGCAGGCTCCTCACGCGATGACCCGTAGACCCCGGCGCTGATATTGCCGGTGATGAGGAACGCGACGGCCGAGACAGCCGTGACGATCGTCGCCACCTTGCGGCTCGGGAACCGCAGCCAGGTCGGGGTGTTCTTGACGAGCGCGACGATCCCCGTGATGAGCACCACGAGCCACAGCGGGGCGAAGATCGGCGCGAGGATCACGCCGAGCAGGAGCACGCCGATCCCGATCAGGATCCAGGCCCAGATCGGCAGTCGTCGCCCCTGCGGGGCGGTCTGCAGAGCGGATGCCGCGGGCGGCGGCATCATCGACGCAGGTTGTTCGACCGAGTGCACGTGCGCGGTCCACGCCGCGCCGTCCCACCAGCGGACGTCGCCCTCATGGGCGGCCGAAGGGTCCGAGTACCACCCGGGAGGAGTCGATGTCATGTTGCCGTCCTTGAAGAGCGTCCGTGCTCATTCAAGCGCATAAAAACTATGCTGACGCAGCTCCGGCCAGCCGCCCCCTCAGAACCAACCGCCCCGCCAACGGCCTGATGCCGCGCCGAGGACGTAGCGCTCAGCGGACGGGGAGCAGGTGACGCGGCGGCCCTTCGACGCGCGCGATCGCGATCTTGACTTCGACAAGTTCGTCGGCGACCCTGTCGATCCGCGCGCTCAGCTTCTCATCAAGCGCACTGATCTTGCCGTCGAGCCCGTCGATCCGCGCGCCGAGCTTGTGCTCCAGTCGGTTCTCGAGAAGATCCATCCGGTGCACCATCCAGCCGAACGCGCCGGCGAAGGCAAGCAGAATCGATACGAAGCCGATCAGCACCGTGATCATCTCGACGGACATGTACACCCCTTCATTGTGCCTGACGGCTGCGCGATCCGGCAGTGCCCCGAGCGTAGCCGCGGCTTTCGACACCTCGAACACCAGAAGCCCGCAACGGGGGACAGATCTCCAATCTCAGCGATCGTGCAGAACCAGTTGAGTCAGCACTCCTAGGTGCACGAAGTCGTGATCAGATCTCGCACTCCGGCGCGGGCGGCTCCGGGACGGGCGGCTCCGGCCCCCTGCGTGCGGTGATGACCACCCAGGCGAGCCCGTAGGTCAGCGCCCAGAACACGAACCCGCGACGAACGCTGTTGCTCCATCCATGGGCGCCAGGAAATCGGCCTGCGTCTTCCGCCATTGCGGAACCACTCGAATCACGAGCAACATCCCCGCGAGACATGCCGTGATGACGCCCAGTACTGCTACGCTTCCCCGTCGTGCCCGTGCTTGATCAGTGCTCCGGCGATCATCCCGATCGGGATGCTGAAGACGATCCACGCCGCAACAGCCACAAGCACCCAGCCGGTCTCGTCCATGAGAATTCCGATCGTCGTGCTCAGAACCGTATGGCCGCGACGAGAAACGCCGCCACGGGGACCTCCCCCCTTTTTCCGCTCCTATTCTTAATAGGGTGACTGAGATGATCCCCCACGGCATGACCCGGCGCGAACTGCGCGAACGGGCCGCAGCGCTCCACAAGAGCGCAGAGCCGCGCATTCTGATGGTCTGCACGGGAAACATCTGCCGCTCCCCCATGGCTGAAGCCCTGCTCCGCGCGAGAATGGGCACCCCCGAAAAAGCCACCCACGCGGTGCGAGTGCACAGCGCTGGCACGCGCGCACTCATCGACAAGGCGATGACCGCCGACGCCCAGCAGCTCGCGGTCCGCAACGGCGCAGAAGAGAGCGACGTCAAGGCGCATCGCGCACGCTGGCTCGTCGAGCAGGTTGCTGAGGATGCTGATCTCATCTTCGCGATGGCGCGCGAGCATCGCACGACGGCTGTCGAGCTCGCCCCTCGCATGCTGCGCAAGACGTTCACGATCCGCGAGTTCGCGCGCCTCGCGAGTGCGCTCACCGACGATGAGGTCAAGAGCACAGCGGATGCCGCGGGCACAGAGCCCCGCGCACGCCTCGCTGCCGTCACGGCACTGGTGACCCAGCAGCGGGGTATGTCACCGCATGCCGCTGACGATGATGATGTCATCGACCCGTACCGCCGCTCGCACGAAACCTATGAGCGCTCGGCTGCGCAACTCGTTCCCGCAGTCGACGAAGTCGCGCGCATACTGCGCGCGACGCTCGCCTAGCGCAGCTCAGGTCGTTCATCGTGTCCGCGCCCTATCGCGCGATCACCCGGAACGATAGGTTCATCGCATGGACGACTACTCAGGAGCCGCTGGGAGGTTCCCCAGGAACCGCCCTATGCTCCCGCCGACACCATCGGCTTGCACCCCGGTGCCAGTATTCGATTAGTGATCACCACGGGCACGGGCGACGTCATACGAGACGAGTGGATCGCGGTCCCGTACACCAGCCAATCGGATGGCTTCTGCCCCGGCCCTGTCGAATTTCATCCTGTCGAGCTGAGCTGACCCGCCTCCGCGCGAGGTAATCTGCACTTCATGGGAACCATCGAGTACAACAGCTCACGCCCTCCGATCGAGGTTGAAGACGAAACCCTCGCGCACCTGAAGATCGTGATCGCAACGAAGCTCCGCCGTAACGAGAGTTTCATGATGACGTGGCTCCCCGATGAGAAGAACCCCGCGGGTCGCCTCACCATCTGGATGCACCCGAGCATTCCCCTCGTTCTCGCTTTCGAGAACGCCAAGATGTCGCCAATCGACCCGAAGAGACTCGCGCGCATGGTGGACCACCTCAACGCCCGCGGAGAGCTCGTACTCGACGAGATCGTCTGAAGCTGGTTGCGTCTAAAGAAGCCTCACCCGAGCTACGTCGCCCCGTTCCTTCTACTAGCGTGATGCTATGCCCACGGAATCGCCATCGCCCGCCGCGCGCAAGACCAGCGTCGCGATGCTCGTCATCATGGCGTTGCTCGTCGTGGCACCGATGATCGCGCTGAGCGCGTCGCCCCTGCGTGTGAACGGCAGCCTCTGGTACCTGGGCATGTTGCCCGCGCTCATGGGGCTCTTCACACACCGGCGACTCGCCCTCGCGGCGTCCATTCTCACCCCTCTACTCATGGGCATCGCCCTCATGCTGCGCGAGGACCCGATCCTCGGAGCGGTCTTCATGGCTGCCATCGGCATCGCAACGGGGCTGTCGGCGATGCGCGGGTGGCACGTGATGGGAGCATTCGCAGGCCCGCTGGTTGCGTATGCCCTCATCGGAAACCTGCAGGTCACTCTTCCTGCCGGCACCGTCGTCGCCGATGCGTCGGTCACCTCGGGCCTGGCAGCGATGGCGTGTATCGCTGCGGGCGGCCTGTGGACGACGTTGATGGGCGCTTTCGTCATCCGGGCCAGCGGAGTGAAGACCCCGCGCTCGGTTCCCCGTCACACTGCACTCCACTTCGCCGCGGCGCTCGGAATCCTCATAGGCATCGCCGCGTACGTCTGCATGCAATGGCTCGACCCAGCCTCGTGGTGGATCATCCTGACGTTCTTCGTCGTCGTGCAGCCGTACTATTCCGACTCCGCGAGGAGGATGCTCGAGCGTGTGGGAGGAACCTTCGCCGGCGCGCTCATCGCCGTAATCGTCGTCGCGATATTGCACGGGGCTCCCGCGGTCATCACCGCCCTCGCTTTCGTACTCACGATCGGCGCCGCTTATGCCTATCTCAAGCTGCCCTATTGGGCCTTCGCGATGCTGCTGACCCCTGCCGTCGTGCTTCAGACGTCGGGGAGCACGCATGACCTCCTTTTCTCCATCGGCGAGCGCGCCCTCTACACACTGATCGGTGCCGCGGCAGCGATCACCGTGATGTCGGTCGGCCACATGTACCTAGGCATGCGGGCCAAGCAGAGCGCCGCATCCAACATCCACTGACCCCTGGCCCGGAACCCGGAAGAGAACTGTGCCTACGGCTCTATCACGGGGTCCGGCAACTCATCCCCGTAGAAGCGTTGCGTTCTTCGTTCTCACTCATGCGAGCAGACTAAGGCGGTGACGAGCGCTGCGCCCAGGGGCTTGTGCGGTGGAGCGGTCAGAGAGTACAGCAGCGATGGCTCACTCTTCGCCAGCGCGGATCAGCCCTAACAGGTAAGTGAACGCCAGCACTGCGCACAGAAAGATGAGTGCACCCCAAAGGGGTTCAAGCCCCCAGACAGTGCACGCGGTCCACGCCGCGCTGCACACTGTGACGATCGCCAAGAATCCGGAAAGCCGCCGGTGGTTTCCTGCTTCATTCAGAGACCTCGGACGAAACATGCTCAGCACCAGGGTGAACGCCGCTGACACGATCGTGATGCTGACGCTCACGATGTAGTCCCATACGTTCAGAATGACCATATCGATGTCGCTACCCGAGCAGCGTCCCGGCGGCCGTCAGCAGCACGCCGGTTCCGTTGAACACGATGTGCACGAGGATGGCGGGCCAGATCCGCCCGGTGAAGACGACGAGCAACCCGCACACCAGCCCGACGAGAGTCAGGCTCACTGCGGCGTCCGCCGACATCGCTCCAGCCAGATAGTGGGCGGCGACGAACAAAGCGGTGGATGCCACGACCGCGACGAACCCGCCGACGGCGATGCCCGCCCGGTCATCGCCGGCGAACCGGCGCACGAGAGTGAAGATGACGACGAGCAGCAGCCCGCGGAAGAAGAGCTCCTCGATGACCGGCGCGATGATCGCCCCGCCGAGCAGGTCTTCGGCCCACCACAGCGGTGGCAGCGCTCCTTCGAGTGAGGGGTAGGAAGGCAGCGCGCCTGAGCCTCCGAACGATACGGCCAGCCACCCTTGAATTCCACGCAGGATGCCGCCGAGCACGATGCCGTACAAGACATCCACCGCGCGGAACTGCATCAGTCCGCGCGGAACACCACGGCGCAGCATCGCGAACAAGACCGCCGCCAGCAGCAAGGCCCACAGTACGAGCGTTCCGGCGAAGCCACCGAGCCATGCCCCGGCCAGCAGGCCGGCTCCGAGTGCCAGCAGAGCGATACCGAGAAGGTCGAGGTTCCATCGCCGCATCGACGATCCGCCGCGCCACCACGGGCGACGTCGCCCGGAGCGGGCGCGCACGCGCTCGGGCGCGGGAGTATCAGTGCTCATCGCCACCAGGCTACCGGGCCGCACAGGTATGTCGGTGGCCTGGCACAGCGGAGCACCTGTGGGACAATGACCCGGTACCCCGCGACCTTACGAGAGGCACCATGGAGCTCAGCGATTACATCCGCATCCTCCGCAAGAACTGGCTGGTGATTCTGGTCACGACGCTGGTCGGTCTCGCGGCTGCCGCGGGCTACTCTCTGACGCGTACGCCGATGTACGAGTCCCAGGCCGTCGTGTTCGTGCAGTCACAGGCCGGTGGCACCGCAGCTGAATTGCAGCAGGGGTCGAACTTCGCGCAGTCGCGCATCACCACCTATGTGAGTCTGGTTCGCGAGCCCGTGGTGATGAACCCTGTGATCACCGAGCTCGGTCTTGAGCTCTCGGCCGATCAGCTCGCGAAGAAAGTTGAATCCTCGAGTCCCCTTAACAGCACTCTGATCGAGATCACCGTCACCGACGCCGATCCCGTTCAGGCGGCTGACATTGCGAACGCGCTGGGTGCGAGCCTCGCGGCCGCCGTTGAGCGCATCGATACCCCCGCGGGGCAGGATGCCAGCCCGATCAAGCTCACTCGTGTGCGCGACGCTCTTGCAACTTTCACCCCCGTGAGCCCGAACGTGCCACTGAACATCGTTCTCGGCGTCCTCGTCGGCCTCGCGATCGGCATCGGCGTCGCGGTGCTGCGCGCCGTCCTAGATAACAAGGTGCGCTCCCCTCGCGATGTCGAGGCGCTGACTGATCGCCCCCTCATCGGTGCGATCCCCCACGACCCGAAGGCGAAGGAACGTCCGCTCATCCTTCATGCCGACCCGCATAGCCCTCGATCCGAGGCGTTCCGGTCGCTCCGCACCAACCTGCAGTTCCTCGAGATGGATGGCGGGCACACGTTCGTCATCACTTCGAGCATTCCCTCAGAGGGAAAATCGACGACAACGATCAACCTCGCCCTCGCCCTCGCCGACACCGGCAAGCGTGTTGCTCTGCTCGACACTGACCTGCGTAAGCCGAAGGTCGCCGAGTATCTCGGCATCGAGGGCGGCACCGGTCTCACCGACGTACTGATCGGCCGCGCACGCGTTGCCGACGTGTTGCTGCCCTGGGGCGGCCGCTCGCTGTATGTCTTGCCTGCCGGAAAGATTCCGCCGAACCCGAGCGAGCTGTTGGGCTCTGAGCGCATGCACAAGCTGCTCGACGCGCTCGGTAAAGAATTCGATGTCGTGCTCTGCGACGCTCCTCCGCTACTGCCAGTCACAGACGCCGCAGTGCTCTCGCGCGCGACGTCAGGCGCCATCATGGTCGTTGCGGTCGGTCGCACCACGAACCACCAACTCGAAGGGGCTCTCGAGGCTCTCGAGACCGTCGGCTCGAAGGTCGCTGGCGTCGTGATGACGATGGTGCCCACGAAGGGCGCCGATGCATATAGCTACGGTTACGGGTATGGCTATGGCGGTTACGGAACCTACACGCCCGAGGCTCCCACCAAGGTGACGTCTAAGAAGAAGGCGGCTCCCTCGAAGGAGGCGATCACAGATCCCTCGACACCGGCCACAATGTCAGGTGACGAGTCAACGACCTTCGACGATCTGCTCAATCCTCGATGAGTCTGCAGCGTGAAGCGTAGGGAGCGCAGAGAAAGCGCGCCGAGACGATGGATAGTCGGCGCTGTCGTTGCTGTGCTTGCCACTGGTGCGCTCGCGCTGACCGCTCTCGCCTTTGCGCATGTGCGTTCTGCGCCAGAAGACGGCATCGTCGCCCCGATCCCCACGCTCACGCAGCCGAGCGATCAGACGGCGTCGCCGAGCCCTACGCCGGCCGAGACCACCACCCCGGCATATGACCGCTCGCAGGAACGTTTCTTGGCTGCCGCGTCGGACATCATCTGGCGCGGGGTTGCCGGCCAGTGCGGATCTGTCGAACCGCTGCTCGAGCGCTCAAGCGACGGAGGGGTGACGTGGACAGATGTCACACCGCGCTATCTCGGCATCGGGCAACTGATCACTTTGCTACCGTTCGCCGATGGTCAGGCCGAGATCGTTGCCGCGATGGGTGACAACTGTGACGTTCAAGCACTTCGAACTTTTACCCAGGGGCAGTTCTGGGAGTCGTACCCCGAAGTGCTCGCAGCGTCTCAGTACGTTGATCCGGCTGATCCAGCGAGCATCGTGCGGCCTACTGGCGTGATGGCAGCACCGTGTGCCGATGCTCGTAGTTTGCGCAACGCCGGCGCGGTGCTCGCCCTCGTCTGTGAAGACGTCGCGTACGTGCTCGGCGAGGATGCGGAGTGGGTCGCGCTGGCGGCGACCGCCGCGACGGCGCTCGCTGTCGATGCCACCGATGTGGTCGTGGCGCATCGATCTGACGGGTGTACGGGTGTAGCGCTCACGCGCTACACCGACGCGAACCCTCAGGCTGCGCAAGACGCCGGATGCTTCGCCGATGCGGCCGCGCCACTGGCGCTCGCCGCGTCCACTGCCGGCATCACGCTCTGGTGGGGCGAGAACGTCGTAACGCAGTAACACACGAAACTTTGTAGAACCTTTGATCTGGTAACGTGCATTCCGGGGAAGGATGCATTCAGTTTCATACTAGAAGGACACATGTGACGTCGATCAGACGGACTAACGTTGCCTCCATTTCGGAGACCACTCCCCCGCATCAGAAGGACTGGCGTCGACTGTACGCCCGCAACCTTCGCATCACAGATTTTTTTGTACTCGTTTGGGTCGTCTACGGCACGCAGATTGCCTGGCTCGGGGTGGATGACGCCCAGCTTGCGACCGGGGGGGCGAGTGCCCTCCCTGAGATTTCTTACTGGCTATTCTCGACCACCCTCATCCTGGTGTGGATGTGGGCGCTCGCGCTGATTGATTCACGAAGCGATCGGGTGATCGGCACGGGAAACACCGAGTACGTGCGTGTTGCGCGTGCAAGTTTCATCCTCTTCGGAGCGATTGCAATCGTTGCCTTTTTGCTGAAGGTAGAGGTGGCACGAGGGTATCTATTGATCAGCCTTCCCGCGGGGATACTGATGCTGGTTCTCGTGCGTTGGGTGTGGCGTCAATGGCTCGTTTCAAAGCGCCTCCGAGGAGAGTATTCGGCGCGCATGCTGCTCGTCGGGTCGCATACGTCAGTAGCGCAGATAGCTCATGAACTCTCACGAAACTTGGGCGCGGGCTACCGAGTTGTTGGCGCATGCATCCCATCAGGAAAAGTTGGCACAAGTATCGAGGGCACCCAGATTCCCGTACTGGGATCAGTCGACGATATTCCTGGAGCAATGGCTGCCGCTACAGCCGATACTGTCGCCGTAACGAGCATCGGCGACCTGTCCTCGCACAAGGTCAAGCAGATTTCATGGGGACTCGAAGCCGGCCGGCAGCACCTCGTCTTGGCGCCTAGTATTACCGACATTGCGGGACCGCGCATCCAAACCCGCCCCGTCGCTGGGCTGCCGCTGATTCACGTAGAAACACCACGCTTCTCGTCGGGTGAGCGATTCGTAAAACGAATGATGGATGTGGCGTTATCCGTCGTCGGCCTCGCGCTAATTTCGCCGCTGCTCCTCATTCTTGCAATCATCGTCAAGTCAACCAGCACAGGCCCCGTCCTGTTCCGGCAAACCCGCGTCGGGTACCACGGCCGGGAGTTCAGCATGCTCAAGTTTCGGTCAATGGTGACGAACGCCGAAGAACTACTGACAGATCTGAAGAAGTCTCAAAACTCCGGCAACGAAGTAATGTTCAAAATGGCGAATGACCCCCGTGTCACACGAGTCGGCGGCGTGATGCGACGATACAGCCTCGACGAACTGCCCCAGCTCTTCAACGTACTCGGTGGCTCGATGTCGCTCGTGGGCCCGCGACCGCCGCTCCCGTCCGAAGTCGCACAGTACGCTGATCATGTACATCGCAGGTTCCTCGTGAAGCCGGGAATCACCGGCCTTTGGCAAGTGAGTGGGCGGTCTACCCTGTCATGGGAGGATACCGTGCGTCTCGACCTCTCATATGTCGAGAACTGGACGATGCTGACGGACATCATGATCATTGCTCGGACCGCACGCGCAGCGTTTGCCCCCGGTGACTCCGCCATGTAGGTCGTGTCGATGTCTCCGGCCCGACCGCTCCGCTATGCGTCCAACACGAGAATGCTTGTGGTCAGTCTTTGGAGTCTTCAGTGCCACTGGATACTGTGATTGATCGCCACTAGGTATTCGTGAAGCGCCCTAGGCCTGATGGAGGCTCGACCACTTGATTCCGGCCAGCTGATCGTGGTCCGTTTGGAACGGCATAGAACGTCCGGTCGCGATAGCCGTCGAGGCTAGGTGTTGCGCCAGTCAGATCCTTCAACCGGAACCTGTTCGGCGCGGTCCCGGTCAACTCCCGGTTGACGAGACCCGGGTGCTTTGCGCGGTTGAACTAGGCCTCGTCGTCCCACGCGCTTGCTTCGTATCGCGCTTTCGAACTCATCAATTGCGTTTCGCGGCAATCTTCATGCGCAAGTGAGGAACAACAAAGGAGGCCCAGTTCAGAAGTCTATCCAGCCGCCCTCGGTCAGCGTATTGTTCGAGCGCATACAAGGTTGCGTAACGCTCAATCACCTTCGCATCGATTCTCATCTCGCGTGCCAGCGCCGTAGCACCATCGTCCTGTCCAAGAGCGAATGCTTTCACTAATTCAGACTCAGAAGATACCAAAGAAGGAGCAATTCTCGAACGCGCCGAAAAATTGCGCGCTGCCAAGGCTTTGCGGTTGCGTTCGGTTACAAGCGTCGGGAGTGTTCGATCGGCCAGGGGCGCGTACAATACCACACCAGCCATAGCGGCCTCGACAAGAGTTCTACCGCTTCCGACAACGCCCCTGGCGGCGATAGTCAACTGCTCGGCACGCCGCGTAAAGCGTTCGTTAGTTAGAAGCAGGTCTTCCTCCCGAATTTTTGCACGCGTCTCATCGACGAGATCAGATTCATTCGGTGTACCAATAATCGCAAGGACGTGCTCGACGCCCCGGCTATGCAGCAGAGTAGAGAGGGAAATCGCTTGCTCCACAGACGGACGATTAAGCTCAGTCAATCGAGCAATACGCAAAAGGATCGGCTTTCCGTTCGCCAATTCACAGAGTTCCGCGATACGCACATCGTCCCAGGAGGGCTCAATAACGCGTTGCGGAATCACGTGTATGCGCGAGTTGCGATACTTGCGTTTCCCGCTTAAATAATCGGCATTCTCTTGGCTAAAGCAAATGATGTCGGAAGCGGCCGGAAAGTACCTAGTAGGGTTAGGTCCGCCGGGTCTAGTTAGATAAAGGAGCGCACCCAAGTTTCGAGCGACATCTCCCGCAAACGCAAAGGACTTATTATCAAACGCGTGAACGTGCGTCGCGCCGAAGGTCTCCGCAATCGCGCGAACGGCGTGTCGAATCTGGTGGAAGCTTTTAGTGCTGGTGTCGACATGATGCACACCCTCCCCAGCGTTCCGAAAAACCACCGGCTGAATATTCCCGATAGTTAATACGTGAACTTCGGATTCAGGCCATGCCATCAAAAAGGACTGACGAAGATCGCGCACGCTGTTGTAGTGCCCACCCAGTCCTCCGCTTACCGTCGAGGTCAGTGAGGCCATGAGTAACAGCCGCACTAGACACGCTCCAGGTAATGCGTCGAGGGACGATCAAACTTGTAGATCTTCAAGTGAGAGCTCCTGTCAAGCGAAACGACACTGATGTTGCGTCGGATAGTTTAGTCCTGTCCAGTTGAGATCTTCGACCACCTGCGTCGCTTTGCATTTGCAAAATCTTTCTGACGGACATGCGCGGCCTGCCCCACCATAATCATGACAATAATCGACATTGTCGTAACTTTGCCACCGAACACAATTCCCATCAGGCCAGCCATTACCGCGAACAAAACCGCGGGCCATGAAAGGTAATTCGCTCGACCACTTGACCCTCGACTCAGAAGAGATCCCAGCAGGAAGAGAGTTAATAGACCCGCACCGATAAATCCGGTTTCGAACGTGGCATTTACCCAAGTATTATGCGCATGCGGAGTGACGTATCCGGATGTAAAGAAATGTTCCGTCAAAGGGCTAAAGAAGCTCGCGAATCCATATCCCATCTCCGGATGGATTTCGATCATCTCCGAGGCCGCCTCCCACGTTCTTGTGCGCCCCGTGAGAGTCAGAGTGTTTGATCCCTCGCGATCGACGGCGGCGAGCAACACGTCAACATTAAAACTAACGACGAGAATAGTCGCGAAGAGCGCTGCCAAAAGAAGAATCTTCTGCCAAATTTCTGCCCGCTTGAACACAACTGCGCCCACGACCAAAGCCACAAACACAGTATTCGCTCGGGCTTGAGTAGCTCCAAGCGTAGTCAATAAAATTCCAAAAGCAAGAAAGCTGTTACGTCGAGATGTGAAGATGCGTCGCCCTGAGACCTTCAATGCGACGCCTAAGATCAGTGCCAGACCCACAAATAGAGATAGGCGCTGAGGGTGTTGCAGCGGCCCGTTTAGACGCCAGGTTACGTCCGGGAGTACGGCGACATCGGGCAGCACCGGGACCATCGCCCAGGAAACAACTGAAAGCACCACTGCTACTTTGATAAACTCAATCGCGAACACCTCTCGAGACATGTCCGCGTATGAAAGCGCCAGTAGCAAGCTGAGGAGTAGCAGTCCAGATTGAAGAAATGTCTCACTTGGCACGGCCGACCAAATTGCACTTATGAGACACCATGCGACATACGCGACGAATGCGCCCATCGGCCAACTCGCAATCGCCCTGAAAGGGTCATGCCCTCGGTACAAGCGCGCAAGAAGTGCGAGGGCAGCAGCCACGACAAATATTGCAATGAGAAGACGAAGCCCGCCAGCGAACCTTGGCCCTTGAACTTCAAGAATGAGCGCGATAACTATTACCGCGCGGGCCGCACTCTTCTCCGCGATTGCGCTTGTGTCACGACGCGAACGAACGCCGCTGTTTGCCGAACCTGATTGCCTCGCCATTCTCTTCCTCCTCAGCCAGCGTCTGACAGGGAGAGACTGGAGCTGTGCCAATGCGTTCAGCTGCGCGCAGAACGTCTTTCAACGACGTCATCATGCTGTACATCGTTGTCGAGCATCCACCAAACAGCACAGCGTATGGCTATATGCAATATCCTAACTCACCGCCGCGGTCGGAGCATCGTCTCCGTCGGTCGCCGGTCTGACATTGGCACCACGGTCACCTCAGGGTAGTCGCCCACAGCGATGAACATGATGATCTCCTCGGAGGGATCGATATCGAGGAGTCGCACGACCGCGCTGCGATCGCGCATGTACAGGCACGCGTTTAATGGAACAGCTCCTAAGCCCTCCGCCTCAAGCCCATAAAGAACAGACATCGAGTAGAGTCCCCCGTCAACGAATCCTTGATTGCGTTCGACCGGACTGATGAACGAGCTGTTCGAGACAGTAACAGCGAGCAGTGTCTCGGGCATCTGCTCATATGCAAACCCTCGTTGGTGCTTTAACACCTCTCGCATGAGTTCCTTATTTTCAGTCTTGTAGGTTCGCCAGCCTTGCCTGTTACACACCGATGGCGTCTTTCCAGCATTGGCGATCGCGCGCAGAACTGCCTGCTGGTCAATCGGATGACCCGAGAACTCACGCACGCTTACGCGGCCTTGGCTCAGTTCGTAGAAGCCTTTACGCGAGTTTGTCTCGGCGTTAGGCCTATGAACAGTTTTGATCCCGGCAGCGATGTACTGATCGGTGGTCGTCGGTGTGAGGATCTCCGGATCGATGATCGCTGCAAGGTCGGGCAGGGCGTAGCCTCTCTCACGATGGTTCTCGTTGTAGCGTTGCAGAATTGAGACACCTTCGATGTACGAATACGAAGTTTCGTCGTACCCTTGCCGTCGGTATTGCGTCATCGCATCGTTCAGATTTCGTATCGCTTTTCGTCCTCGGCCAGGAGCCCATGCACGGACGTGCGCTAGCCCCTTTTCGAGAGCGTGCACGTTGTACATAATGCGTGCTACAAGTTGTTCGTAGCCAGTGTCGTAGCTCGATAGCGAGGCATGTCTCCAAAAGCGTACGCCGTCCCTAATTGTATATACAGAAAGACGACCGGCCTGCACCACTCGCTTCACCGCCTGCCGAGAGCGCTTCGAATTCATCATCTGGACGCGCTCCCCACGCCGGCGTCGTAACAAACACGCCTGAGGTAATCACGCGTCCGCGCAACCTCCGCTTCGCGAATGGCTCGCACCGAAGTGAAATCGATCGGCTGCTGAAGAAGCTTCTCGAGCCGCTCCGGAGAACTGAGAGTTCTTCCATCGAGTTCAAGTCGGCGCAGCAAATAACCGAGCTTCTCCTCGTTGCCATATCCGTGTCCGGCACTACGGCGGATAATGGTAGCGAAGGGGACTTCGTTGATCACCGAAAAGATCGTACCGTGAAAAGTATCCGTGACAATGGCTTCAGCGTCACGGAAATATGCGAGCAATTCGAACGGACTGCAATCGACGAACTCGTCTGCCGACTCCTGCAGACCACCAAATGCGAGCACTCTAAGACCATGCCTGTCCGCGTACTGGCGCACCGACTGGTTCTCTGTCTCGCTGAACCGCCCCGAATACCCGTACACGATCATATATTTGTCGTCGCGTAGCCGTTGTGTCGGGACGTCATGCCCGCCCATGAGGTCATAGACGAGCGTCGGATCGAGATGCACGGGAGGCGCCTCAATCCCCAGAAGTTCCGCGACGATGATCGCCGAGTTTTCGTCTCGAACGGAAATCGCCGCGAAATTCTCCAGGCCGCCGACGACGTCGCCGCGCACGCCCGCCTTGTCGATCTTCGTAAGCGTCGTATTTCCGAATGATGCCGCGTAAGAAACGACGGAGTGCGCTTTACTCCCAATACCAAAGAGACCCAGAGAAAATCCTACGTTTACGTTGGACTGCACGCAATTGAAGACTTCATCACTACCGATGACCTGGAGGTCAACATCGGTAGCGAGATTCTTCTCTGGTCGGATCCCGATTAATCTGTAGTAGTTCGCCCCGTAACGGCGCTTGTGGTCGAAGAACCGGAGCTTGTCTCTCAGGCTCGCTTTGATGGAACCGTATTCGCGGACCTTCGTGATAACGCGTTCGAGCCCCGATGCGGCTCCGGCGGAGGCGTTCTTGACGAGCGGCTCGCCGGGGGTGTAATCGACGTATGAGACGTCGGCGCCGACACTCGCTTGTTCGAGCAAGCGCCGGAGCGCGTAAGCCTGCAGTGAAGATCCATAGTTGAAGATCCGCTGCATGGACATTATGCCGATCGATCCCACGTTGCTCCCTCTATTTGCCGCTCGGTTTGTTCTATCTTGGCTGCCCGCTGGATTAGCATGAGCGACCTGAGTTCGTGTGTTGCGGTGGCGCCGCACTGACGCTGCGCACTTCAGCCCCGCTCTCGTACGGAACGGAGATGGCGCAAGATGATCGAAACCTCGGCTCGAGTTTGCCGCGATGCCGCCCAGCTTACGAAGACTGCAAGACCCGCAGCCGCGATGCCAGCAAGAAGAAGAGCAAGGCTAGGTAGCGGAACGAAGGTAGCCACGAGGTACGCCGCAAGTCCAGCAGGAACGCCAATGAGCGCAACGATTCGAAAGGCCCGCGTCAACAACGGCCACGTCTTGACACCCGTGTTGTGTCCTGCCCAGAGCATCGAGAACACCCAGAACGCGGCGTAGCCGAACACGCTTCCCACCGCGATACCGATCGTTCCCCATGGAATGCCACAGCAGAGCGCGAGGATGATGACCGGCTGCCCGATTAGGTTGCCCATGAAGAGGGAACGCGACGAGCCTTTGGCCACCTGCAGCCAAATGGCAATCTGCTGTATCGCCCGAAATACGGAACTGACGGCAAGGATCGCGAACAATGGAGCGGACGGAGCCCACTCGGGGCCGAGGAAGACGTCGACGATCGGTACCGCCAGCCCGGCTGCGATGCAGAGAGCCGTGGCTGTGGCGTAACAAGCAACAAGTTGCGCTGACCGAATTCCCCGTTCGAATCGGTCCGCTTCATCGACCACTCGCGAAAGGACCGGAAGCGCAACCTTCGTCATTGGCGTATTGATCTGGTTTACCGGAACTACCGAGAGCTGGAACGCCCGATCGTATAACCCGAGCATCGTTGGGCCCCAGAGTCGGCCGATCAGAACACTGTCCACATTACGGGTGATGTACCCGAGCACCTGTGTGCCGGCGAATCCCAGTCCGAAGGACACCAACTCGCGCATGCCTTCAGTCTTGCGCGGCAACCCGGGGAACCACCGGGCGAGGCCGACACTACACACGAGGTCCGCCGCCGGAAGCGTCAGCTGGAGCACGATTAACGCTGTGAGTGAGTACCCTGCGGCGGCAACGGGAACAGCTGCCAGCAGAGCTATGATCGGCGGAACGACGTCGCACATGGCCAGGGCGCGAAACCGTAGTTGCTGACTGATTGCGACTCGGAACTGCGCCGTGATTCCGCCCAACAGATACGTCAAAGAGATCCACTGGACGAGGATGACCAGGTCACTCTGCCCATAGAAGGCTGCGATTGGCCAAGAGAGGACGAATACGATCGCTGCTAGCCCGGTACCGGCCGTCACGTTCAACCAGAAGAGATTCGACCGCTGCTGGCCTGTGAGCTTCGCGTTCCGAAGAGCGGCAGTAGACAGACCAAAATCTCGGAGGATCTGGGCGATTCCCGTGAAGGCAACGGCCATGGCGAGGAGCCCGTATGACTCAGGCGCGATCAACCGAGCCAGAACGGAAACCTGCAGAACCTGAATCAGGACACGCGCGGCCTGCGCGGTCATCGTGATAGCGCCGCCCCGAGCCGCAGCCGCGGAAAGATCCTTTTGGTCCACTTTTCACTGGCCCTGATTGACGGATGCGTCTGCTGAAGCAGTTCGCCGATCGGCCTCTACGTGTGCGGGCGTGATTCGGGCATCAGGAGCCACGTACCGTGCTTCGGCGTCCATGGCAAAACCCGTGCGAGCCAGCACTGTCTGGCGGACCAGGCCGAGTAGCGCGAGGACATCGCCTGATCTCGCCCCGCCCACATTGTTGATAAAGTTCGCATGCTTCAGCGAGACCTCAGCACCGCCGATCCGCGTGCCCTTGAGGCCGGCCTCCTCTATCACTTTTCCGGGTGGGCCAACGGTCGCGTACATGGCCGGATCGGAGAGGAAGGTGGACCCGCAGTTGGGCTGGTCCTCCGGGAATCGACTCCTCCGTGAAGCGACTATCTCGTCCATCTCGGTGGTGATGCGATCCGGGTCTCCGCTCTCCAGCCGTAGACGAACGGCTACTACAGCGCCGCCCATTAACTGCAACGAAGACGAACGGTAAGCGAACTCACATTCCTGATGCGAGACGACAGCGATATCACCGTTCCGGTCGACGTATCGCACCCATACGACATTCGAACCGATGCCTTTACGCTTGCTTCCGCCGTTCATGAGTACCAGGCCGCCAATCGTCCCCGGAATACCCACGGTATGTTCGAGGCCGGTAAGACCGTGCGCGCCAACAACTCGCGCTAGTTCCGGCACAGAGTTACCTGCTTTCACAATGACTTCGCGGTTACTGATCTCGATGCCCGAAAGTCGCGAGCCGATGCGAATGACGACCCCTCGCAACCCCTCGGAGTCGAACAGCAAGTTGGACGTCTCACCTATGATGCAGTGTGGAGTCCCCGTCAGCTCGAGCAGCCGGAGCACGGCCGACACCTGATGCTCGTCAACGGGTTCTACGAAGGCATCAGCGATCCCTCCGATACGCCATCGCGTAAGTTGCGAGAGATCGACGTTCGCGCGTACGGCACCTGGCGCGGCTTCCTCAAGCCGTTGGAGCAAGGAGCCATCTACGGAAGTGGCGATCATCAGGACGAGCGCCCCGCCTGATCAGCATCGTTGAAGATCTGGATTCGCGACCCAAGGCGCGTCAGCTTGGCTTCGAGGTTGTTATAACCACGCATCGCCATCTGAACATCATTGATCACCGAACGTCCGGGCGCGCACAAAGCAGCAATGACGGCGGCCATCGATCCTCGTAAGTCAGTCGAACCCGCAACACCAGGTACGAATTCCGCCGGACCCCGTACGGTGATCTTGCCGCGTTCAGCCTCGAGGTGATCGCCCTTCACCAGCTTCTTGAGTTCCTTCACGAAAGCGATTCGATCAGGATAGCGGTAGTCGTAGACACGAGACGTACCGGCGCCCGCCAGACCCAGTAGGACGTAAAACGATTGCATGTCGGAGATCACTCCAGGGTGCGCGCCCGTCGCAAGCTCAAACGGCTGTACTTTGCCCTCGACGAGCGACTCAGGCGTGACATGCACAGAAGTCGAGTTGCGGAACAAGTCGACTCCAGCATGTTCGATGTGCAGCAACGGGACCGTCATCGAATCAAAGGGCACGCCCTCGACCGTCAACTGGCCGCCGCTGAGAATCGCGAATACGATCCACGTCAATGCCTCGATACGATCGGGCATTACAGGCATGCGCGCACCTCCTAGTACGCCCTTTTGTCCGCGAACGACAATGTGGCTCGTGCCGTACACCGTGATTTCCGCGCCCATGCGACGCAGAAGCGCAATGAGATCCTCTACTTCGGGTGTGATGTATGCGTTGAGAATCTGCGTCTCCCCCGCGGCTACCGACGCGCACAGAAGCGCGTTCTCGGTGCCACCGACCGTAGTGATCGGGAAGTTGATCTCGCCACCGACGAGGCCGCTTCCCGCCTTTACCTCGATGTGATCATCTCGCTCCTCGATAACACAGCCGAGCGCCCGCCATACCAGGAGGTGAAGGTCATAGCCACGACCGCCCGCTGCGCCCGGTCCGATCGGGCAACCACCGGGGTACGGGACGCGGGCAATGCCCCCACGTACAAGTTGCGCCGCCGCAAGGAGATAGGTGGTGCGGATGGGGAGGTCGAACTCGTCGCGGGTCAACAGCCGAGATTCGAGCCGCGAGGCCGTGACGACAACTTCCTCGGCAGCTACATCGATCTGCACTTCGGCGCCGAGGTTTCTCGCGAAGTCGACCTTGTGTCCCACATCAACCAGCTGAGTTGGGAAGTTCTGGAGTACTACCTCGTCGTCCGACATTAGGGCTGCAGCTAGAAGTCGCGTTGCTGAGTTCTTCGCACCGCTCACACGGACGCGGCCTACGGGCGGTACGCCGCCATCGATCACTGCATACACAGTTAGTTAGTCTCCGAGTCGTTCGATCGTGGATGCGATATGGGTGCGAGACCCTGCGCAGGAATGGTGGTTCGTTCCTTGACTGAGCGCTCCCGTTTTTTGGTAGCGAGCGCCCAAGCGAGCTTGAGGGGTTCAACGAGATAGCGATGCGCCAGTCGGCGAGGATCATGCGCCAACCGCCACAGCCATTCGACCCCGAGGCGCCCCATCCACCGGGGTGCCAGACGGCTCCGACCTGCAACGTAGTCGATCGCCCCGCCGACGGTCGCATACACGGCATCAGGCAGGTCATCCCAAAACATGCCTAAGAACTCCTCCTGCAACGGCATGCCTAACCCGACGATGACGAGCGTCGGCCTCCCGTGCCGGAGCCAGTCGATGGCCTCGTCTGTGGAGGCATAGCCATTCAGCCCTTCCACGTGCCACCCTTTTCCTCCGAGCTGGTGGCGAAGTTGCGCTACGGCGCATCGGTTGCTTTCTTCTGACGCTCCGTAGACGAAAAGACGGCCGGGCTTCTCAGCACCGCCAAGCCGCTGGATCCAGTCGGTCGACCCGATCCGATGGGCCCCACTGAGCCCGCTGCCGTGACTGCGCCGTGCGAGCCACAGGATTGGAGCTCCGTCGATCACCACGCGGTCCGCGAGCGCGTAGAACTCTCGGAAGTCTGGTTCCTTCTGATACAGATACGCACTGTGCAGGTTGTGATTCAGGAGCAATCGCTTCCCACCCCGCCCCGTCACCCATCGCACTGTCTCGATCGCGGTCATCGGGGTCACTCGAATCCCAAGCCGCGGCACCTCCACGAGGTCAGCCGACATCGATGGGTCCTGCACCGAGGACAGCCTTGAGCGCGATGGCATCATTAATTGAGATGGCGTTTCCTCCTGAGCCGCATTCTCTTGGTTCCGTAATTCCGCGATTCCAGCAGATCGCATGCCCCACGCCAGCGCGTTCCCAGCGAACACCAGAAGTATGTCGCATTGATTGCCTTCGTGTCCAACGTCCGCGAAACGTTCTAGAGTTCCACCTGTGGCTCGGCTCCCTGCCGCTGTTAGAACGAACCCGCGCACGAGCTGCCGGCCCATCGACTTCGCCTCTGCTATCCATGAAGTTCCTCCCTGCTCAGCTCCTCCTCGCTAAGGATCACATTGAAACTCTCAGTCATCGGTTGCGGTTACCTTGGTGCGGTGCACGCTGCCGCAATGGCGTCGATTGGGCATGAAGTCGTCGGCATCGACGTCGACGAGCGCAAGATCGCCTCGCTGTCCGCTGGCGAAGCCCCCTTCTTCGAGCCGGGGCTGCCCGAGATCCTCTCGGAGGGTATTGCGTCAGGCAAGCTGCGCTTCACGACCGACATGGCTGAAGCCAAGGGCGCCAAAGTGCACTTCATTGGTGTCGGAACCCCACAGCAGAAGGACGGGTACGCTGCGGACCTCACGTACGTGAATGCCGCAGTTGACGCGCTGCTCCCATACCTGAGCCCGGGCGACATTGTTGCGGGCAAGTCCACTGTGCCTGTGGGCACCGCGGCCGAGCTGGCGCCACGGATTGAAGCTGTAGGGGCGACGCTCGTGTGGAACCCGGAGTTCTTGCGCGAGGGGTGGGCGGTGCAAGACACCATTGACCCGGATCGGTTGGTTGTTGGCGTCCCTTCGACAGGCTCAGGGAGCGGAGACCAAGCAGGCTCAGGGAGCGTCGATAGCAACGCGGCAGACGTGCTGCGGGAGGTTTATCACCCGGCAGTTGCGAAGGGGACGCCGTTCATTGTCACCGATCTTGCAACGGCAGAACTCGTAAAGGTCTCGGCGAACGCCTTCCTCGCGACGAAGATCTCGTTCATCAACGCCATGGCAGAGATCGCTGAAGTCACTGGCGCCGACGTCACCCAGCTTGCCGACGCGATCGGTCACGATGCGCGAATCGGACGGCGCTTCCTCGGCGCCGGCATCGGCTTCGGTGGAGGTTGCCTACCCAAGGACATCCGTGCTTTCGCTGCGCGCGCGGAAGAGCTCGGCCGCGGCGAGTCCGTCAGCTTCCTGCGCGAAGTCGACGCGATCAATCTCCGTCGTCGCGAACGTGCCGTTCAGCTCGTCGTCACCGCTCTGGGCGAAGACGTCGTCGGCAAGAAGGTGACCGTACTCGGCGCGGCGTTCAAGCCGTACAGCGATGACATCCGCGACTCCCCCGCACTCGATGTCGCTGTTCGCCTCAAGGGCCTCGGCGCTGAAGTCACAGTCACCGACCCCGAAGCGCTCGAGAACGCCAAGCGCCAGCATCCGCAGTTGAACTACATCGAAGAACGCGACGACGCCCTGCGCGACGCCGACGTCGTCGTCGTCGTGACCGAATGGGACGAGTACCGCCGCCAGCTCTCACCCGAGCACGCGGGATCTCTGGTCGCCGACAAGGTCATCGTCGACGGACGCAACTGCCTCGACGCAGCCGCGTGGCGCGCAGCGGGATGGACGTACTACGGAATGGGTCGGCCGTAAGGCCCGACCCTTCGACAGGCTCAGGGACCGACCGAGTCGACGGGCTATCGTGGCAGGGTGACTTCCGAGAGCCACGCCGCGCAGCGGCGACAACGCGCGGGGCGAGTGACCGCATGGGTGCTCGGAATCATCCTGCTGCTGGCGATCGCGGCCACCGCCTGGATCGGCGTGCGGGGCTTCCTTGCCTATATGCATCTGACGAGTGCCCAGGATTCGGCGAGTGACGCAGCATCCGCTCTCTCTGATCCGGCCAAGGCCGCCAACCTCATCGCCAACATCTCGTCGCACACTGCCGCCGCGCACGACCTCACCGACGACATCGTGTGGAAAGCGGGCGAGCAGCTGCCCTGGGTCGGGCCTCAGCTCGCCGCCGTCTCGACGGTCGCCGCCGCACTCGACGACGTCGCCTCACAGTCGCTGACGCCGCTTGCCTCGGCGGCAGCATCCTTCTCGCTCGACAGCATCCGACCGCAGAACGGCGCGATCGACCTCACGATCTTCACCGACCTTCAAGATGCGGCCAGCACCGGCGCCTCCGGCATCGGCGCCGCAACATCCGTGATCAACGGCATCGACACCACTCCCCTCGTCTCACCCCTTCGAAAGGCCGTCGACAAGGTCTCTGATCTGCTCACCCAGGTGCACACCGGAGCCGACGCCCTGAACCGCACCACCCAGCTAATGCCGGCCATGCTCGGCGCGGCCGGACCACGCAACTATCTCGTCGTCTTTCAGAACAACGCCGAATGGCGCTCGCTCGGCGGCATCGTCGGGGCGATGGTGCTCGTGCACACCGAGAACGGGCAGATCACTCTCGCAGGACAAGCGTCATCGCAGGACTTTCCGCACTACGACTCTCCGGTCGTGCCGCTCACCGATGACGAGGTGCGGTTGTTCGGCACGCAGCCGGCGACGTACGTGCAGAACATCACCCAGATTCCCGACTTCACCCGCGACGCACCGATCATCAAGGCGATGTGGGAACAGCAGACCGGCACCCCCATCGACGGGGTGCTCTCACTCGACCCCGTGGCACTCTCGTACCTGCTCGAGGCGACTGGGCCCCTCACGCTGCCCACCGGCGACGAGCTGAACAGCTCGAACGCCGTGCAGCTGCTGCTCAACGAGGCCTACCTGCGCTACGAGGACCCCGACGTGCAAGATCTGTTCTTCGCCGCCGCGGCTGGCTCGGTGTTCTCTGCCTTGACCGCGGGCGGCACCGATCCGGTGACGCTCGTCTCGGCACTCGGGCGCGCGGGCGATGAGGGCCGGCTCATGGTCTGGAACGCCGCGCCCGAAGAGCAGGCGATCCTCGACGGGACCACCCTGCAGGGAGCGCTCGGCCCCCTCGACCCAGACGTCACCGAGTTCGGCGTCTATCTCAACGACGGCACCGGCTCGAAGATGGACTACTACATGGAGGCCGCCAGCGATGCCGCGTGGTGCGATGGCGAAGCAGCGCTCAGCGTCACTCTGCGTAATAATGCACCGGCGGATGCGGCCTCACTTCCCAAGTACATCACCGGCGGCGGAAGCTTCGGCGTTCCGCCCGGGATCGTCGAAACACTCGC
Organism: Microbacterium zouquanmingi; assembly: GCF_052266675.1. Taxonomy (NCBI): domain Bacteria; kingdom Bacillati; phylum Actinomycetota; class Actinomycetes; order Micrococcales; family Microbacteriaceae; genus Microbacterium; species Microbacterium zouquanmingi. The sequence goes on along the minus strand of NZ_JBQPRA010000002.1, from coordinate 444,499 downwards.
GTACGTGTACCTGCCCGAAGGCGCTGAGCTCGTGTCGACTTCCGTCGTGGGGCAAGAGAATCCCAGCTTCGGCGGCGGAACCGACGACGGCAGGCAGGTCATCGTGTGGAAGACCCGACTCGCTCCTGGCGAGCAGATCACTCTGAATGTTCGCGCAAACGTGCCGGGGAGTAACCAGATCGTTACGCGGATGACACCGACAATTCATAGGGATGACACGTCTCCATTTGCAATTACCTGTGAAGTTACCCAATAATCGGTATGGAATCGATCGGCGTTGGGCGCTCCTTCTTGTGCACCGGCGTATGAGTTGAACGGTGGCATCCTGCTACCGAGCAGGATCTACACAGTCCGGAGGGGACTCATGAAGCACACGTTTACGAAGGCAGCCGCAGTGGCCGCGCTCGTCGCCGGAGCAATGTTCGCTGTTCCGGTGGCGGCATCCGCATACACCCCCGACCCCAGCGGCGAGACCAGCACCTCGACCGTCGCCCCGGGTGGCACATTCACGTTCTTCGTTCAGGATGACGCGTTCGTCCCGGGCGAGACCGTCACGATCAGCCTCACGGGTGAGAACGCTTCTGGCGCATCTCTCGCGTTCGTGAAGTTCGCTGTCGAGACCAAGGCGCTCGGCACCACCACCGCTAACGCAGGCGGTGGCACCGACAACGTGCGGATCACTCTGCCGGCCAACGCCTCGGGCACCTACACGATCCTCGCGACCTCGCCGTCCAACCCGGTTGGCGCTGCCGCGACGGTCACGGTGGGCACCGCGACGAACCCCGGTGGCACTGACGACCTCGCCACCACTGGTGCAGACAGCGACGCGCTGCTCACCCTGTGGATCGGTGGCGGAGCGCTTCTGCTCGTCGGTGGCGGTATCGCCGTCGCAACGGCAGTGCGCCGCAACAAGCACCAGGCTGACGCAGCCTGACCCAGTTTTAACGGCGATGGCCGCGATTCCTTCGGGAGTCGCGGCCATCGCCTTTTTGCCTGCGTGGTGCGCTTACTTGGTTCTTACGCGCTGGTAGGGCTTCGCGACCGACTCCCCCACGGCCTGCGCCATGAGCTGCTCGGCCGTGTGGTTCTTGCGCGCGAGCTTCGCGATCATCTTGGTGAAGCGCGCCCCCTTGGCGAGGTCCTTCGCAGTGCGATCTTCGACCGCGTAGAACCACCGCGCACTCTCTGGCAGCAGAGAGAGGATGCCGTTGATGACGCGCCGTGTGCCCCAGCGAGCGATCGGACCCTTCACGTCAGGGTGGCGCAGCGTGTGCCCTGCAAGAGCGGCGAAGAGCGTCAGCGCCTTCGTGTTCATCTCTTCGTGGATGTACGCGTCGAGTTCCGCGAAGGTCTCGAAGTACGGGCCAGGAACGTGCAGGCTCTCTCCGCCTCTTCGGGACTCCTGAACGATCCGGTCCGAATCGGCTGTGGAAAGCCCCGGCCCGAACTCCTGGTAGCCGCGGACGGCCGACCAGATGTACGTCCACCAGGTCCACCGCTGCCACTCGGGCTGCTTTGCACTCACGACTTCACCCGTTTCGGGGTTGGTCCACGATGCGCGCTCGTGCAGCCGATCGACGTGCGCGGCCGCGGCATCCGCATGTGCCTTATCGGCGAAAATCGCGTCCCGCAGATACGCCGACGTGCGATCGAAGCGTGCCGCCATCTCTTCTGGACCGTCGGACGTGAGCGACACGCGCTCAAAGTGCACCATCATGCCCGGCTCGAGCATTTGCAGGAACAGCGCGTTCTTCGCGCCCAGCATCGTCGAGGGGTCGGAGAACACTCTCCATGACACGCTCTCGGGACCGTAATATCCCTCGTCGGCGCGAGGTGCGTCGGCGAGCTTTCGGCTCGGATAATCTTCGGACAAGGCAGCTCCTTATTTGGGGGTTTGGTCTACACGGCAGAGGTCCCCTCCCACGTGTTGTGGAAGGGGACCTCTGCTGTCTCTTACTTCGTTGTCGCCTTACGACGTCGAACCACAAGCGCGATTCCGCCGAAGGCGAGGAGCATCACTCCGAGAAGCGCTGCGTTGGTCGTCTGCTCGACGGGAAGACCCGTCGTCGCCAGCGATCCCTTGCCACCAGCCGCCGTGGTGACGATCGTCTGGCTGACGCTCGTTGCCTGGCCCGCGCTGTTCAGGCCCGTCCCGACAAGAGTGTGCGTACCCGCAGCGAGTCCCGCAGGAAGCTTCACCGTGAATGTCGCCACGCCATTGCTGTCTGCGATCGCACTGCCGAGCAGGATCGGCTCGGAGTACACGTAGAGGTTCACGAGCGAACCGGGTGCGAAGCCCTTGAGCACAAGTGTGATCGTTGCCCCTGCAGCGGCATTGCTCGGAGCGGACGTCACCGTCGACCCGCCCGTGTTCGCAGGAGGCGTCGCCGGCGGAGCGCTCGCGGTCACGGTTCCGGTCGCCGCGGCACTCGCCGGCGAGTCACCAACCGCATTCTTCGCGATCACACTGGCCGAGACGGATCCCGCCGCGAGGTTCACGAATGCGCAAGACAGGGTCTCCGTCGTGCAGGTGACCGTCTTGGAGCCCTGTGTCAGCGTGACCTTGTAGCTGTCAGCATCCGCAGCAGCCGACCAGGAGACGAGCGCCTGCAGTTCGCCACCGCTCACCGTGACACCGGTCGGCATCGCCGGGGGAACCGGAATCAGCGTCCATACGCCGGTCAGCGTCATCGACTGCGTCACCGGGGAGGTGAAGTTCCACATCGCCGTACCGTCAGTCCACCCGTCGAAGGTGTAACCGGCGCGGGTCGGGGTCGTCGGCTGCGCCACTGCGTCGCCCTCGTCGACGGTCACTGCTGTTATCGGGTCGCCGTTAGCGGCGTCGAAGTTCACGTGGAAGATCTGGGTGACCTCCCCGCCGGATTCCTGGGCCTCTTCGAGGGATTCGTAGTGCACCGTGGTTCCATCGAGAACGACCGACGCGGCGGCGTGAGCGCGGGCGTCTGCTGTGGCCAGGACCTCGTACTTGAAAGCGGCGTGATCACTGTGGACGAGCTGCGACTTGCCATCGGCGACCAGGTTCCCTGCCGCGACGTCAGCGGTGAATGATCCGCCGCTGACGAAGTTGCTGAGGGCCGCGCCCGCCGAGTTCGTCGACATCACCCCACCCGTGAACGCACCGCCGGTCACCGTGACGTCGACGTCGCCCATCGGCACGTTGCCTTCGGGGTTCGCCACGTAGATCGCTGCGCCGCCGCTATACGCGCCCCCGTCGACCGTCACGTTGATGGCTTGCTTCGTGAGATGCTGCGCGATCGCGACGCCGACGTTGGTCGATGTCGCGCCGCTCGTCGCAGCGGCGAAGGTCGGCGTGCCGGTGCCAGCGCTGACCGTCGTGTCGGTCAGCGTGAGCGAGCCGGCGCGCACTTCGATTCCCGTGCCGGTGCCGCTGTCGGCGTCGATGGTGGAGTTGTGGATCGTGGTGCTGCCGGCTCCCGCGAGGTACATACCGAGCGAGTCGCCGTCACCAATGATCGTGGAGTTCGTGATGTTGAGGACGGGCATCACCTGGGTGGTGCCCGTGTTGATCGCCCCGTGGATGTAGACGGCGTAGTAGTAGCCGGTCAACGTCGCTCCGTCGATGTTGGCGACCATGCCGTTGTTGCCCCCACCTTCTGAGCCCGTGAGGAACACAGCGGGCCAGCCCTCGGCAGATACGCCTCCTGCGATGTCGACGACCGTGTAGTCCTCCACTGGGTCGACCGACCCGCGGAGTCGAAGGGGATCATCGTCGTAAGTCGTGCTGACGTCGATCGCCCCCGGGCCGTTAATGCTCAGGTGGACGTTTTGCGCTTCGAGCCTGTTGCTGCTCTCGGTCGTGATGGTGTGACCGGCGAGATCGAGCGTGAGCGTGCGGCCCTCGTCGAACCATGCGGCCCGATCGAGCGTTGTGTCGTCGAGCAGCGTGATCGTCGCTTCGTCGAGTGCAGCATCAGCTGCGTCAGCGAGCGTCGCGTACTCGTGCGTACCACTGGAATCGGTCACCGACGCAACACCACTGGCCGCAGAGGCCGCCGTGGGCACGAGGCCCAATCCCAAGACCGCAACCACGGTCCCTATTGCCGCGACATGCAGCGTTCTCATACGGGTCATTCAACCGCTCCCAGTCTTTCGCCCAGGCAGCACTGCCAGGGTTCGGGTCGTCCACCGTCGGCAGACCAGCGCAGTCGGGTACCGCGCGTAGGCCACACCGTAGCGCAGCCCCATCACCTCGTCAATCAATCGGGTGGTGGTGCGATGCCTGCACGGATGCACCCTGCGGGAGTACTTTGGTCGCATGATCACTGCGCTGGCGGAGTGGAGCGAGTTCAACGTCGCGATGGCAGGAGCGAGTGCCGCCCTCGCCGGACTGGTCATCGTCGCCGCCAGCGTCAATATCGACAAGATCATTCACGCCGGCACGCTTACTGCGCGCCTGGGGGCAGCGATCGCGTCGCTCGTGCTGGCCCTCGTGGCATCCGGGGCCGCGCTCATTCCCCGGCTCGACCTGCTCGGGTATGGAATCGTCGTGCTCGCGTGCACTCTCATCGCGGGCGCATTCCAGGTGCACGCCATGCGGGTCATCATGCGCGACACCGCCCCCGAGCAGCGGGCACGCGTCGTGAAGTCAGTACTCGGATACCTGCCGATCGTCGCGTATCTCTCAGGCGCAGTTCTGTTGATCGCCGGGGTCTCTTCAGGTCTCGTCCTCGTAGCCGCCGGATGCCTGCTCGCCATCGTCTCGGCGATCGTGGTCTCGTGGGTGGTGCTGGTCGAGGTGCTGCGCTGAGTTCTGTATCTCTGAGTTCTTCGGGCTCTCGTTCGAATGTCTGTGGCCCCTGGGACTATGAGATATGGCCATTTTCAGCGAGTTGCGCGAGACCCTCGATGGGTTGGAATCGCGCATCGGCGACGTCGATATCGACGTCCTGCTGACGGCCATGCGCAGCCTCGACGACGACGAGATCGTCGCCGGCCTGGCAGAGGCGGCCGCCATCGCGAATTGTGCCGAGCGGATGCTGACGGTCGGCGCCGCCATCATCGCAGAGCGGTCGCAGCGCGAGGCCGGGCATTCCGGGCTCGCGGCCGTGCACGGCCATCGCAACGCGGTATCGCTGGTGCAGTCGGTCATCGGCGGCACGCGCGCCGACGCGGCACGTGCGGTGCGGTTGGGCGAGTTCGTCGCCGAAGGTTCGGATGCCGCGGCCGCGGTCGAGGCGAAAGAATCATCTGGCGGCGACGCGGATTCTTCCGGCGCCGGTGGCGATGTCGCCGGTGTCGATGTCGCCGGCGGTGCGGATGCTGCGGAAGGCGGCGGCGAGGCCGCTGGCGAGACGCGCGTGCGGATGCCGTGGCACGAGCCGTTGCGTCAAGCCCTGTTCTCGGGAGCGCTCACCACCGCGCAGCATGATGCGATCCTGCGCGGATTAGGGCAGCCACCCGTTCGAGGCGAGGCTGAGGGCCCGACCGACGCGATGATCGATGTCTGGTCACTGGCCGCGGAGCAGCTCGCCCGAGAATCCCACGACATGTCGGTCGAAGATCTCGCGCGCAGAGCGCGGCAGATGCGCGACTCGCTCGACCCAGAAGGGGTACAGGAGCGCTTCGAACGCTCGTACGCAGCGCGGTCGTGGCGGTCCTGGCGCAATGCCGAGGGGCAGCATCACACCCACATCGTGTCCGATGATGAGAATGCCGCCTGGCTCGATGCGATTCGAGACGCAGCGCTGCGGCCTCGTCGTGGCGGGCCGCGGTTCATGACCGATGAGGAGCGCGCCGCAGCAAGTGCCCTCGTCGACGATCCGCGCACGAACGACCAGCTCGCATACGACCTGTTCATGGACGTTCTGCGAGCGGGAGCCCTGGCAGACGCCTCAGATGTCTTCGGTGCCCGTCAGCCCGGTATTCGCATTGTCACGATCGATGGCGCCACCGGAGTGCATGACGCATTCGGGCGGATGCTCGCGAACGGACACCTCGAAGACGGCGGCGATGCGCTGCCCGGCGTCGTGCTCGACCGCAACCTCTGCGTCGTCGGCAGCCGGAACGTCACCGTCGACGCCGCCGGCAACCCTCTCGACGTGGGCCGAGAGCAGCGACTTTTCACCCCTGCGCAGCGGATCGCTCTCGCTGTGCGCGACGGCGGGTGTATGTTCCCCGAGTGCCGGGCACCCGCCTCGTACTGCGAAGCGCACCACTGCGACCATTGGAAAGAAGACCTCGGCCGCACCGACATCAACCGCGGCATTCTGCTGTGCCGACATCACCACATGCTGCTGCACAACAACAAGTGGAAGATCACGCGCGACGAGCTCGGTGCGTTCATGCTCCATCCGCCCAGACGCGGGAGCGGCACGGGCGGAGCCGATCGCAGTGGCAGTGGCAGTGGTGACGGACGGGGTGATGATCCACCGCCGATCGTGCTCACCAGTCGGTCAGCCCTCCGCTGGGCGTGGGACCCGCCACCCGAACGGGCGGGGTGGCGAAGTCGCGCATCCGTCAGCTAACCGAGCGTCTAACTGACCGAGCGTCTAGCTGACCGAGCGTCGATGGCGACGCACGAGCAGACCCGCTCCGGCGATCAGCGCGAGCGCCGCGGCGATCGTCCAGCCGATCAGACCTGCGCCGTCACCACCGGTCGTCGCCAGCGCGCTGTCAGAGGCTCCGTCAGAGCCCCTGCCGTCCGTGCCCGCACCCGAGCCGCCAGAGCCGCCGGGCGTGCCGCCATCGCCGTTTCCGCCGTTTCCATCACCATCACCCGGGCCCGGGTCTGCAGCGGGCAGCACCGTGAACAGCTGCACCGGCGAGACGTCGATCGCGCCGTACGGATCACTCGTGCGCACGTACCAGCCGCGCTCCCCCACCTCGGCCAGCGGCCACGTGGCCGACAGGATCGATCCTGACTCCACCTGCTCGAATGACGCGATCTCGTTCGCCGTGAGGATTTCTGCCGAGAAGGCATCCGTCCCCAGCATCCGTTCGACCGTCGAGATACCGAGGTCTGCGAACGACAGCTCGAACTCCTGCGGGGCCGCCGCGAGAGTTGCGTCATCCGAGTTGTATTTGCCCAGCAGGCCGCCGTTCGCGGGGTCCTCCAGCGACGGGGAGAACGTGCGCACGATCATGCGCTCTCCCACCGTGTCGAAGTGCAGCAGGCGCAAGAAGCCCTGACCGCCCTCAGGAAGGCCCTGATAGTCGAACAGCATTGAGTAGACGTTGCGATCCATCACGCCATCGCCGTCGTCATCGAACTGATCGGTGCGGGTCAACGCGCTGTGGTAGTGCCCGGAGAACACCATCTTCACGTTCGGGTTGGTCGCGACGACCTCATCGAGGATCCGCTGCGGCGTAGCTCCCAGCCCACCCGTGGTGAGGATGAACTCATGCTGCGCGATGATCGCCACCCGATCGGGATACTGCGCGAGCACCTCGTTCATCCAGGCGATCTCGACATCGCCCGGACCCCACCCGGTGTAGACCATGATGAAGTCGATCCCACCCGCCGACAGCAGATCGTAGTGACTGCGATTGTTCTGGTCGCTGCCGCCGTACCAGGGGTTGCCCGCGAACCGATCCTCACCGAAGTACGTGCCGTAGTTCGTATAGTCGATCACCGAGTGGCCCACGTCATGGTTGCCGGCCAGCACACCGTACGGCAGACCGGCCTCGTCGAGGCGGCGGTACTCCGGGTCGGCGTTCTCCCACTGGTACGTCTGGTCGTAGTCGTCGACGATGTCGCCGGTGTGGAACAGATACTGCAGATTCAGCGTCTCGCGCTGCGCGAGCAGATAGCTGTGGATCGCCTGCTGGTGACGGTACCGGTCCTCTTCGGGAATGAGGTTCTCGTTGTAGTACTGGGTGTCGGACTCCCACCCGAAGGTGAAGTCGTACTCGGCGCGCGGAGTATCCAACGGGTGTCCCGGCGTCACGCCCGATTCGCGCGTGCTCAGATCAGTGCCCGCGAATCCCTCGGAGTGCTGGATCAGCACCCGCACGGCACCGTCGTGCGCGTGCGCGGTAACATCGATCGCCGCATCCAGCGTGAACGAGCCCTCATCGGCCGCGACGTGCCGGGTCTGCTCGGTCCACGCCGAGCCGTCTGCGGCGAGCGCGTACAGCACCACCGTCGCACCAGCGTTCGCGTGACCAGACCATGACACCCGCACGAGTGAGCCGTCGCCGGCGTCACCGGTGGCAACGTCAAAGAGCTGGTACGGGAACGCCTCGTTCGAAGACACATCTGCGGCGAGGCCGTCGGCGCTCGACAGCATCCGGATGTCTTCGTCGCTCAGTAGCTCGGGCTGCGCGCGATCCAGGCTCTGCGCGTCGTTCACCGTGCCCGACTGCAGTTCGATATCACCATCCGACAGGTCGACGCGACGGCCCTCGAGGAATGACACGTCGAGCACGTCTCCGGTCGGGTCTTCGACCTTCGCCTGCAGGGTCACGTCTCCCGCCTCGACCTCTTCGCCTTCGGCAGGCGACAGCGCACCGGCGCTGGGCTGCTCGTCATAGGTGATGAAGCTCGTGGTGTATTCCGAGACGTTGCCCAGAGCATCCGTCGCCGTAATCGCGAGCGTGTGCGTACCTGCGAGCAGCACGACGGACGAGGTCTCGTACGGGAGCGGGATCTCGACTCCGTCGAGCATCGCGACCGTCTGCCCGACACCCGCTCCGGCGTCGGTCACCTCGGCGTCGATCGAGATCACGCCCTGGAATGCCGTGCCGTCGACGATCTCGGTCGTGACCTCCGGGCCGGTGTTGTCGACGTTCACGGTGCGCGAGACGGTGTTCGCCGCATCCGTAGCCGCCACGACCGCCTGGCCGTCGTCGTGCGATGTCGTATTCCACTGGGCCGTGACCGCAGAGAATGCGTCATCCGGCAGGGTGAACCGTGCCTCGTAGAAGTCGAACTTGCCCGCGCTGTCGCCCATCGAGAGCACGGTCTCGGGGTTGTCGTACCCCTGCGGGAAGAGCGTGCGCCCGTCAGGGAGGATCATGCGCAGCCCGCGGATCACGAAGTCGTCGTTGTTCTCGAACTCATCGATCTCGGGGGCCTTCTTCGTGCCCGCCCAGACGCTGACGACCAGCTCGTCGCCCTGATGCACGTACGACAGCGGCACCGGGGTCGAGATGGTCTCCCAGTTCGAGTAGGTGCCCTTGTCGAAGATGTTCAGCACGTCATCGCCGATGCGCACACCGTTCTTGAAGTAGTAGTCGGTGTTCGACGTCTCGAACGCGAACACCGGCTCCGACTCGAGGCTCGTCGCGGTCTCGAGCGCGTTGCCGTTGACGTCCAGGGCGATCTCTGCCGGGTACTCGTCTGACGCAGCAACAACCGTCTCGATGCCGCCCTTCGCGGCACCGCCGACGTACGCGCCGTCTTCGAGGCCCAGGCGCAGCGGCTCGGTGGAGACGCCCTTCACGTTGACGCGAACGGTGTCGAGCGTCGTCGTGTGCGTGCCATCGCTCGCCGTGACCGAGTACTCGAACCACGACTTGCCCGTGAGGTCGACTGCGGGGATCGTGTGGACGTACGCACCGTCGCCGGCATCCGACAGGTTGACCGCCGGCATCTCGCCGTCGACGTCGTTGGCCAGCTCGAGCGTCACCGTGCGCGTCAGCATGTCGTCCGTGATGCCGAAGCTCAGCGCGAAGTCCGCGGCCGGGTCGATCTCGCCCGCGGTGCGGTTCTCAATGACGGGAGCCGTGGTGTCGGGCGCGGGGATCATCAGCCCCGCGGGCACCTGGTCGGCCTGGATCGCACCGGGGGTCGCTGGAGTGATACCCAGAATGCGCTGCAGCGTCAGGTCGTCGTCGCTGGTGACGTAGCGGATGCCCTGATCGACCATCGTGTCATCGGCGCCGGCGAGGTTGTAGTGACCGCGGTTGATGGAGTGACCGGTGTTGGTGATGACCTCAACTCCGCGCGGGGTGCCGTTCGCCATTCCGCCGGAGAAGATCTCGACGAGGTTCTCGCCGAGCGTGAGACTCGTGCCGAACGCGGCGTTGAACTCCGCCGCTCCGAGCTCGTCGTTCGGGCCGTTCTTGATCCACAGCACGAGCGTCTCTCCGGCCGGGATCACCACATCGGCGGGAGTCGCCGGCCACCGGCTCGTCTGCGTGTTGGTGTGCTCATCGACCGCGTAGAGGTAGTTGATCGAGTAGTCGCCAAAGTCGATCGGCTCGCTCGTGGCGTTGTACAGCTCGATGAACTCGAATCCGTCAGAGGCGCCGACGTTCGTCGAGTCGGGCAGCAGCTCGGTCACCTGCAGCGGTGCGGTGACCACCGAGGGATCGGGCTGCGGGTCGAACTCGGGCTCAGGCTCGGGGGCGTGTGCCGTGAGAGCGTCGGGTGAGATCACGCCCGGCGTCGGGGAGGCCGCTTCTTCGAGAAGCGGCATGCTGTGCTGGGCGATGTCGCCGGGAATGCGGAAGTGCGCGCTCAGGTCAATGCCGACCGAGCCTGCCGGATAGTACGACCAGCCGACGATCTCTTCAGCCTCGGCTACGTCTTTCACAACCCGGATGCCGCGGCCCCCGCCGTTCGCCATCCCGGCCTGTCCCTCGATCCGGATCACCCGCGTCTCGGCGGGTGCGCCCCAGTGGCCGCGGAACTCGTCCGCCGTGTGCGCGAAGGAGTCCAGGGTCGCGGTCGTGTAGCTCAGCCACATCACGACGGTCTCGCCGGGGGCGATCGCGGTCGGTGCGGCATCAGTGTCGGCATCCGTCGTCACCGTCAGCGCGACGTCACGAGTGCGGTCGTCGGAATCCGCGAAGGAGTAGGCGAACGAGTACCCGCCGGTGGTCTCGGACGTCTGCAGATCGATCGGCTGGTTCGTGGTGTTGTGCACCTCGAAGTACTCGAAGGCGTCGGTGCCCGCGTTATCAGGTGCGATCTCGGTGACCATGAGCGGCCAGTTCGAAGCCGGCCCTGGCTGCGGCTCTTCGGGCTGCGTCGGCGCCGGACGCTCCAGCGCGATCGGCAGCACCGTGCCGGGGGTGCGCTCGGACTGCAGGCCGAGCACGCTGAGGCTTTCCGGCGCACCGGCCGTCTCTGGTGCGGCCGGCAGACGGAAGTGCACTCCGAAGTCATCGCCCATCGACCCCGCCGGATAGTGCGACCACGTCAGCAGCGCGTCATTCTTCAGGACCCGGATGCCGCGGTCTCCGCCATTGGCCATCCCCGCCTGGCCCGTGAGACGGACGACCTGGGTGGCAGCATCCACCCCGTGGTAGGTGCGGAAGTCATCGGCCGTGTGGGCGAACGAATCGACAGTGCCGCCGGTGTAGCTCAGCCAGAGAACAGCGGTCTCACCTGCGGCGAGTACCAGCGGCTCGGCGGTGAGCGCGACGTCGCGGCTGCGGTCGTCAGAGTCGGCGTAGGAGTACGCGAACGAGTAGCCCTCGGCCGCAAGATCGATTGCCGCGGCGGACGTGTTGTGAATCTCGACGTACTCGAACTGGTCGCTGCCGACGTTGTTCGCGACGATCTCGGTGACGATGATCGCGGGGGCGGCGGTGGCGGGCGCCGTCTTGGCGGGCGCCGCGGTGGCGGTCGCCGTCTTCAGCGCGTGCGGCGGGGCCGTGACGGATGCCGCGACCGGACTGACCGGAAGCAGCGTGGCGGCCAGCACGGTCACGCCGAAGATGGACGGGAGAGCAAGAGCAGGGCGGCGCAGGAGCACGTGGACACACCAATGGCTGGGGAAGTCGACAGGGACGTCCCGAAGCTATTGATGCGTCCGCAACGAGCGGTGTCGCACACTCCCGACCTGCGTGGCCGTGAGGTTGCCGTCAGGTGAACTAGCACGCGCTACAGCGCGAGGCGCTCCTTGACGACCGCGGCAAGCCGGTCGGCGTAGGACTGTGCGGATTCAGCATCCGCCGCCTCGACCATCACGCGCACGAGCTGTTCGGTTCCGGACTTGCGCAGCAGCACTCGTCCTGAATCGCCGAGCTCGGCCTCGATGGCGGCGACGGCGCTCTGCACGCCCTCATCATCTGCGCAGCGTTCTCTGTCGACTCCGCGCACGTTAATGAGCACCTGCGGGTACACCGTCATCACGTTCGCGAGCTCAGCGAGGGTCTTCTTCTTGTGCGCCATCTCGGCGACCAGGTGAAGGCCAGTCAGCACACCGTCACCGGTCGTCGCGAACTCGCTCATGATGACGTGCCCGGACTGCTCACCGCCCAGCGCGAAGCCGCCTGCATTCATGTCTTCGAGCACGTAGCGGTCGCCGACAGCAGTCTGGCGCACGGCGATGCCGTGCTCTTCCATCGCGCGGTGCAGGCCGAGGTTGCTCATCACGGTTGCGACGAGCGTGTCTTTGGTGAGGTGACCGCGCTCTTTCATAGCCACCGCGAGGATCGCCATGATGCGGTCGCCGTCGATGATGCGGCCGTCAGCGTCCACGGCGAGGCAGCGGTCTGCGTCACCGTCGTGGGCGATGCCGATGTCCGCGCCCAGACGCACGACGGCCTCAGCGAGGTTGTCGAGGTGCGTGGAGCCGACGCCGTCGTTGATGTTGATTCCGTCGGGCTCGGCGCCCATGACCGTCACGGTCGCGCCGGCGGCCTTGAAGGTCTCGGGTGAGACGCCGGATGCCGCGCCGTGCGCACAGTCGAGCACCACGTGGATGCCGTCGAGCGAGTGCGGGAGCGAGCCCAGCAGGTGCAGCTTGTAACGGTCTTCTGCGTCGGAGAAGCGCTGGATGCGCCCGACGCCAGAGCCGGTGGGGAGAAGCATCTCCCCCGCCATCGCGGCCTCGATGCGCTGCTCGACCTCATCGGGGAGCTTCACGCCGCCGCGGGCGAAGATCTTGATTCCGTTGTCCGGTGCGGGGTTGTGCGACGCGGACACCATGACGCCGAAGTCGGCGTCGTGGTCGCCGACGAGGAACGCCAGGGCCGGAGTGGGAATGACACCCGCGTCGAGAACGTCGACGCCGGATGCTGCGAGGCCTGCCGAGACGGCGGCCACGAGGAATTCACCGGAGATGCGCGGGTCGCGGGCGACGACTGCGGACAGTCGCTTGCCCTCGCCCTTGCGAGCCTCTGCAGTGCGGCCCTGGCCCAGGACGACAGCAGTCGCCTGGGCCAGGGTGAGCGCCAGATCGGCGGTGAGGATGCCATTGGCAAGCCCTCGCACGCCGTCCGTGCCGAAAAGCGGCATCGGAGTGGTGATCCTTAGCGCTTCGAGTACTGAGGCGCCTTGCGGGCCTTCTTCAGACCAGCCTTCTTGCGCTCGATGACGCGAGCGTCACGAGAGAGGAAGCCGGCCTTCTTGAGCGTTGCACGGTTGTTCTCGACGTCGATGCCGTTCAGCGAGCGGGCGATGCCGAGACGCAGTGCGCCGGCCTGGCCCGAGTCGCCGCCACCCGAGATGCGCGCGATGACGTCGTACGCACCCTCGAGGTTCAGCACCTTGAACGGGTCGTTGATCAGCTGCTGGTGCAGCTTGTTCGGGAAGTAGTCCTCGAGAGTCCGGCCGTTGACCGTGATGGTGCCAGAGCCCGGGATCAGACGCACGCGGGCGATGGCCTGCTTGCGACGACCGACGGCAGCGCCGGGGACGTTGAGAACCGGACGGGGAGCCGTCTCGGTTGCCGCGGCCTCAGGGCTCGAGGTCGAGTAGTTCTGCGGAGTTTCGGTGGATTCGATGTCAGCCACGAGTATGTCCTTAGTCGTTACGGCGCTTACTGGGCGACCTGGTCGAGGGTGTACGGCTGGGGCTGCTGCGCGGCGTGCGGGTGCTCGGCACCGACGTACACCTTGAGCTTCGACAGCTGCTGACGGCCCAGGCTGTTCTTGGGGAGCATGCCGCGGACGGCCTTCTCGACAGCGCGGACGGGGTTCTTCTCGAGGAGCTCCTCATAGGAGACCTTCGACAGACCACCCGGGTAGCCGGAGTGGCGGTAAGCCATCTTCTTCTGAAGCTTCTGGCCGGTCAGGGCAACCTTGTCGGCGTTGATGATGACGACGAAGTCGCCGGTGTCGACGTGGTTGGCGAAGGTCGGCTTGTGCTTGCCGCGCAGGAGCGCTGCAGCGTGGGATGCCAGGCGGCCGAGAACGACGTCGTTGGCGTCGATGACGACCCAGTCACGCTGGATTGTCGCGGCCTTCGGGGTGTATGTGCGCGTCACAATAGTGCTGCTTTCTTGTTCGAACGGAGAGGTTCGTGAATCCCACTCCGGGGTGGTTCTCTTCGAAGCTCGCTGAGCTTGTGAAGCGGAACACGCCAGTGGAGGGCTCACGTTCGTGTGCCCAGCAGTAGGGCACCAAGGAGATAGCCTACGGCATCGCGTGTCACCCAGGCAAATGCGCGCACCTATGGCACCCTCAGCCGCCCTCACTCCCGATGTTACTTCTTTTCGTGATATCGGATGATTAGTGTGATGTTTGAATCGTTCTGTAACATTGAAAATCACAAAGTTGGTACGATGGAGAACGGACTCGAGGGAGCAGCAATGAAGAAACTTCGCCTTGTCGTCGGAGCAGACGACGCCGGGTACCAGTACAAGGAGACCATCAAGGCGGACCTCGAAGCGAGCGATCTCGTCGAGTCCGTCGTCGACGTCGGCGTGGATGCCGCGGGCGCCACCCCTTACCCCACCATCGCCGTCGCCGCCGCCGAGATGATCAGAGACGGTCTGGCCGATCGTGCCCTGCTCATCTGCGGCACGGGCCTGGGTGTGGCGATCGCCGCCAACAAGGTGCAGGGCGTGCGCGCCGTCACCGCGCACGATAGCTTCTCAGTAGAGCGCGCAGTGCTCAGCAACAACGCCCAGGTGCTGGCCATGGGGCAACGGGTGATCGGAATCGAGCTCGCACGCCGCCTGGCTCGCGAGTGGCTCACCTACACGTTCGACTCCGGCTCGAACTCCGCCGCCAAGGTGGAGCTGATCACCGCATACGAAACCATCGCTGACGACGAAGATCACATCGCAACATGTTGAGTTCCACGCCCGACGAGGCTGTTATTCGCCCCCGACCGCTCCAACTCGGCATCGGGCTGAAGATGTATTTCGATCTCCCGCGCACCCGCGAGTGGGCGCAGCAGGTCCGCGCCCTCGCGCAGTCGCACCCTGCCACCCTGCAGGGCACCGTCCGGCTCTGGGTTCTGCCGACCACAGCGGCGCTCGAGTCCGTGGCGACGATCCTCGCCGATTCCCCTGTCGCCATCGGCGCACAGGATCTCGCCGTCGCTGACGCCGGCGCCTTCACCGGAGAGACCAGCGGCATAACGCTCACACAGCTCGGCTGCCGCTTCGTCGAGGTCGGGCACGCCGAGCGGCGCAGCCTGTTCCACGAGGATGAAGAGATCGTGCGCGCGAAGATGACAGCCGCCGTGCGAAACAGCCTCGTCCCGGTTCTCTGCGTGGGCGAAGCATCCGAAGGCAGCCCGGCGGATGCCGCGGCAGAGTGCGTGCGCCTGTTGCAGTCTGCGGTCGCGGATCTCGAGGAACCCACCGAAGTCATCGTCGCCTACGAACCCGTCTGGGCCATCGGTGCGGCGCAGCCGGCATCCGCACAGCACATCGAGGTCGTCACCGCAGCGCTCCGCGGCGCCTGCGATGCGGATCCCCGCCTGGGCGCAGCATCCATCATCTACGGCGGATCCGCCGGTCGCGGTCAGTTCGCGGCCCTCCCCCAGACCGTCGACGGGCTGTTCGTCGGACGAGGCGCACACGATGTCGAAGACCTGCGTGCGATCCTCGACGACCTCGCCGCCCGCGCAGGCGGCATCTCGGAAACCACCGCTCAAGGGAGTGCAACGTGACAAAGATCGTCAACGACCCGGCCGAGTTCGCAGAAGACTCTCTCGAGGGCTACGTCAAGCTGTACCCGCAGTACGTGCGGCGCGTGCCGGGCGGGATCGTGCGCGCGGGGCGTGCCGCCGAGCCCAAGGTCGCGGTCATCGTCGGCGGAGGCAGTGGGCACTATCCGGCCTTCACCGGCTACGTCGGCCAGGGATTCGCTGACGGCGCCGTCGTCGGCAACATCTTCACCTCCCCTTCGGCCTCCTACGCGTACTCCGTCGCGAAGCGCGCCCACTCCGGCAAGGGCATCGTGTTCAGCTACGGCAACTACGCCGGAGACGTGATGAACTTCGGCATCGCCGCTGAACAGCTCGAAGCCGAGGGAATCAGCGCCCGCACCGTGATCGTCACCGATGACGTCGCAAGCGCTCCCGCCAGCGAGCGCGTGAAGCGGCGCGGGATCGCCGGTGACTTCGTGGTCTTCAAGATGCTCTCCGCCGCAGCGGAGACCGGCGCGGACCTCGACGAGGTCGTCCGTGTCGGAACTCTCGTCAACGACCGCACCTTCACGATCGGCATCGCTTTCGACGGCTGCACGTTCCCCGGTGCAGACGACAAGCTCTTCACCGTGCCAGAGGGCCACATGTCCATCGGGCTCGGCGTGCACGGCGAACCCGGAATCGAGGACGCCCCTCTGGGCACCGCCAAGGAGATCGCCAAGATTCTCGTTGACCGCCTTCTCGCGGAAGCCCCTGCCGGCCACAACGGCCGAGTCGCCCCGCTGGTCAATGGACTCGGACGAACCAAGTGGGAAGAGCTCTACCTGCTGTGGGCAGAGGTCAGCGCGCTGCTCGAGGCTGAGGGCCTGACCTGCGTCGAGCCAGAGGTCGGAGAGCTCATCACGAGCCTCGACATGTCTGGAGTCTCGCTCACCCTGCTCTGGCTCGACGACGAGCTCGAGCCGCTGTGGAATGCCCCCTGCGAGACCTCGGCGTTCCGCAAGGGTGCTCCGCTGGGCGGAGCGACCAGTGCAGACATCGCCGACGAGACCGTCGAGGACGACGCCTCGTTCGCCGAAGCGACCGCGAGTTCGAAGGACGCCGCTGAACGGGCACTGGCTCTGTTCGGCGATATCGAAGAACTGCTCCGCTCTGCCGAGTCGGAACTCGGCCGCATCGATGCGGTCGCCGGCGACGGCGACCACGGCCGGGGAATGGTGCGCGGAGTCGAAGCGGCGACCGCTGCCGCGGCTCAGGCTGTCGAGGCCGGCGCAGGGCTCGGCTCGAGTATCGCGCACGCCGGAGACGCCTGGGCGGAGAACGCCGGCGGCACCTCCGGGGTGCTCTGGGGCTCGGCTCTGCGCTCACTCGGCCTCGCGCTCGGGGACGAGAACACCCCGGATGCCGCAGCGGTGACCGCTGCCGCTCGCGCGTTCCGCGACACGATCGTGCGACTGGGTAAGGCGACCGTGGGAGACAAGACCATGGTCGATGCCATGGAACCCTTCGTCTCCACGCTCACCGAACGGGTCGAGGCCGGGGCACCTCTCGGCAGCGCCCTCGCCGACGCCGCAGCAGACGCCACGCGCGCTGCCGAAGCGACGGCGCAGCTGAGCCCGAAGCTCGGTCGCGCGCGCCCGCTCGCCGCGCAGAGCATCGGCACCGCCGACGCCGGTGCGACATCGTTCGCGATGATCGTGACGCGAATCGCTGCACATGGTTGAGGCACTGGTCGCGGCTGACCGCACCCGCCGCATCGATCCCGGCAAGTACCGCGGCATGCAGCAGGTCACCAGCGAAGCGGGCTTCTTCGAGGTCTGTGCAGTCGATCATCTGGCCGACTTCGCGAAGCTGCTCGACCCCGACCCGACGGCTGTGCCGATGGCCGAGATCGTTCAGGCGAAGTCCGAGCTGATCGCCGCTCTCGCCCCGCACGCCTCCGCCGTGCTGCTCGACGCGCAGTACGGTCTGCAGTCGGTCGCCGCGGGCGTCGTTCCGCGCGAGACCGGAATCATCCTCGCCGTCGAGGAAGAGACGTACGCGGCACCGTCGAGTCCGCGGGTCTCATCGATGCGCTCCGGCTGGGACGCGCAGAAGATCGTGCGGGCAGGCGCCGGAATGGCCAAGCTACTCTGGTTCTACCGCCCTGACCTCGACCAGGACGTCGCCCAGCGGCAACGGGAGCTGCTCGTGCGGGTCCAGGCCGAGTGCGATGCAGTCAGTCTTCCGCTCGTGGTCGAGCCGATCTGGTATCCCGTTGCAGGTGAAGACGCGCGAGATGCGCAATGGCAGCACGACCGCGTCGAGGGGATCATCGCCGCCGCCGGTGAGGCGTCGCAGTACGGTGCCGATCTGCTCAAGGTCGAGTTCCCTGGGGCCGTGGACTCTCCGGAGCAGATCGACCGGGCGATCGATGCATGTCAGCGCGTCGACGCAGCGATCTCCGTGCCGTGGGTGCTGCTCTCGGCCGGTGTCGGCTTCGACGACTTCGCCCTCCAGCTCGAGATCGCAGCGCAGGCCGGAGCATCCGGTTATATGGCGGGCCGATCCGTCTGGCGTGATGCGGTCTCGCGTGACGCGCATGCGCGAGAGTCAGGCATCGCCCCGGCGGTCGCGAAGCTCGATCGACTGCGCGAGATCACCCGTGCGCACGCACGACCGTTCCACCCGGCTGTCTCCGTCGCGCAGGCGTCGCAGGCGATGCCGGAGGGCTGGTACGAAACCTGGTGAGGGTCTACTCGATGTTGCGGTGACGGGCGGCGAGGTCTGAGAAGTTCAGATCCCGCTCGGCCATCAGCATCAGGATCAGGCTGTCGAAGAGCACGAACACCGACTGCTCGAACAGACTGCCCATGGGCTGAATCGATGCCACGAGATCTCCGGATGCGAGATACGCGGTGGCGGGGACGAAGACCCGAGCATCCGCCGCGGCGGCGGTGATGCCGTCCGGAGCCGCCGTGACGACGACCGTCGCGGCTCCTGCGTCGCGCGCGTTCGACATGACCGCCTCGATATGCGGGATGCGGCCCGAGCCTGAGACAGCCACGACGAGATCTCCCGCCCCCACGGGAGGCGTCGTGTCGTCCCAGACCCAGTGCGCGTCAAGGCCCGCATGCGCGAGCCGCATGGCGAACCCGCGCGCGGTCAAGCCTTCTCGCCCCACCCCGACGAGCACGACGCGCTGTGCGGCGAGCAGTCGTTCCAGGAGATCCTGCACCTCATGCTCGTCGACACGCTGCATGACGGCACCGAGCTCATCGGCGACCGCCGCAGCGAGTGCAGAGAACGAGCGCGCCATGCTACTTCGGCACTCCGGTCGTCACGAGCAGGTTCTCGGTCTCAGTGGATGCCGGCCTCGGAGGCTTCGGAGAACCGCCGAACTTCAGTCTCGCCACCGTGAAGTTGATCACCATGACGAACAGGAGCATCCCACCCCAGACCATGTTCTTCGCGAAGGGCGTGAACGCCATCATCGTGAACGCGCTCTGCAGGAACTGCAGCAGCACGAGAGCCAGAAGAATGCTGACCACGCGCCCGCGCCCGCCGTAGGGGTTGAACCCCGCGAGCACCACGACCAGGATCGCCTGCAGCAGGTATGACTCGCCGAACCCGACGCGTGCCGAGTTCACGCGCGCGATCATCACGAGCGCAGCGAACCCGACCAGCAGCCCGACTACCGCGTAGGTGAGCAGAATCGTGCGCTCGGTCTTCACCCCGGAGAACTTCAGCGCGACGCTGTTCTCACCGAAGAGGTAGATGCGCCGACCCTGCCTCGAGTACCGCAGGAAGAATCCCAGTGCGATGAAGCCGAGGAGCATGACGACGAACATCAGTGGGATGCCCGCCACGGTCACGACACTCAGCTGCGAGAAACCGGGGACGAGCACCGCGACGCTCTGCCCCTTGGTGATGACCATTCCGATTCCGGAGAACAGGATCATCGTGGCAAGAGTGGCCAGGATCGGGGGCACGGAGAGCTTCGCGATCAGGAAACCGTTGAGCAGTCCGCACAGCAGTGCGGTGACCAGAGTCGCCACGATGGCGATGCCGATCAGCATGCCGCCGTTGCCCGCTTCGATCGGGATGATCGCACCCGAGAGAACGGTGGCGCCGACGATGCCCGACAGCGTGGCTGCGGCGACGATCGAGAGGTCGATACCGCCGGTCAGCATCGCAAGGCCCATGGCCAGTGCGAGGAAGCCGAATTCGCTGACCTGCACGGCCATCGACTGGAAGTTGCCCGGCGAGTAGAACCGGCTGCCGGCGACCACTGCCACGAAGATCGCCGTGATGAGGATCATCACGATCAGTACGGTGAGTTCGCGCTCGCGAGAGACGCTCTTGATGATTCGATTCATCGGATCTACCTTCCTCACGCGTAATCCGCGAATATGAGCGCACGACGGTCGGCCACTCGTTGCCGGTAATACATCAGGCCCAGGCTGAAGAGCAGCACAGCGCCGAAGAACAGGTTGTTCCACGACGAATCCAGCCCGAGGAAGACCAGCGTCTTCTGGAAGAGCTGCATCACGAACACACCGAGGAAGACACCCAGGAGCGTTCCCTGCCCACCGGTGAGCTTGACTCCGCCGATCACTGCGGCGGCGATCACGATGAGCTCCGTGCCGATCAGCGACACCGGGTTCACGTACTTGACCTCGCTGAACGACATCACTCCTGCAAGGCCCGACAGCAGTCCGGAGAATGCGTAGACGAACCACTTCGTGCCGAAGATGTTGATGCCGATGCGAGATGCCGACTCGGGGTTACTGCCGATCGCGAAGATCGAGCGGCCGAGCATCGTGCGATAGAGCAGGAAGTACGTCAGCGCGAACACGATGACGACGATCGGCACGAAGATCGACAGACCGTACTGCGAGGTCGCCCCCTCGATCGTGAAGAGGTTGAACGTTCCGAACTCGATCAGCGACTGCGGCATCTCGGCGGTCGGGAAGGCCTTGGTTCCGATCGTCACGGCCATCAGACCGTGGAACAGGCTCGCCGTTCCCAGCGTCACGATCAGAGTCGGCAGCTCGAACAGATGGATCAGCAGCGCGTTGACGCTGCCGAGCAGGGCACCGATGACCATAGCTGCGAGAAGGACGAACAGGATGTTGTCTATCCCGAACGCATTCATCAGGATCACGCTCGAATAGCCCGCCACCACCGCTATCGCGGTGAACGAGACGTCGATGCCGCCGGAGATGAGCACGACGAGGATGCCGAGGGCGAACAGCATGACCACAGAAGAGCTGCGGGTCATGTCGAACAGCGTCTCGAGGCTAAAGAACAACGGGTTCCGGATCGACACGATCGCGATGTAGGCGACGATGATGCAGAGCAGATAGCGCTCCATGGTCGTCGACCGGCGGTGCATGACCTTCTGGAAGGGCGTGCGCTTTCTCATGCTTGTTCTCCCTGTACCCGAGCGCCGGAGTTCGTGCCCGCGAAGCTGTCCGGATCGCTGATGATCTCGGCCAGTCGCTCCTTGATCCCGTCGGCGCGGAGGTCTTCCTCCTCCAGAGAGGTGATCATCGATCCCTCGTGCATGACGAGCACGCGGTTGCAGTTCGCGACGATCTCCTCGGGCTCATCTGAGATGAAAATGATGCCGATGCCGTCTGCGGCGAGGTCGTGGATCTTGGCGTAAATCTCGGACTTGGAGCCGATGTCGATGCCGACGGTCGGACTGTCGAGGATCAGGATGCGCGGCTCGGTGCCGATCCACTTGCCGAGGACGACCTTCTGCTGGTTTCCGCCCGAGAGGTTGTCGACGAGGACGGAGATGTCCTTGTTGTTCACGTTCATGCTGTGGACGAGCTCGGTCGCGAGCGCGTCTTCCTTGCGACCGCTGATCATGCGCATCGGCGTGAGCAGTCGGTCGAGCATGGTGGAGGTGATGTTCGTCTTGACGGACTGCTGTCCGAACAGCCCTTGGGTTTTGCGGTCCTCTGGGAGGAGGGCGATGCCGTAATCCAGTGCGTCCCACGGGTTGGTGATCGCCGCGGTCTTACCGTCGATGAGGATGGTGCCGCTGTCTGGTCGATTGAGGCCGAACAGCGACAGCGCGATCTCGGTGCGTCCCGCACCGAGAAGTCCGGTGAGGCCGAGGATGTCGCCGGGGCGCACCGTGAAGCTGATGTCTTCGTAGTTGTCGGCTCTGGAGAGCTCGCGCACCTCCAGCAGAGGCTGGTCTTCGGTGCGGGTGCGGTGATAACGGTTGTAGACGATCTCTCGCCCCGTCATGTGGAAGCTGAGGCTGACCTCGTCGAGCTCGCTCGCGGTGAAGTCGCCGACCTTGCTGCCATCTCGGAAGATGGTGATCTTATCGGCGATCTCGAACACCTCGTCGAGCTTGTGGCTGATGAAGACCACTGCCATTCCACGCTTCTTCAGATCGAGCACGATCGCAAGCAGGCGCTTGACCTCGTTCGTCGTCAGCGCGGTCGTCGGCTCATCCATGAACAGGATGCGGGCATCCATGCTCAGCGCCCGGCAGATCGCCACGATCTGCTTGTTGGCCACGGAGAGCTCGGACACCGGAGCATCCAGATCGAGGTCGATGCCGATCCGCTCGAGCTGCTCCGCCGCGATGCGCTGCACCTCGGCACGATTGCTGAGTACGGACCCATCGTGGATGAGACGGTTGATCGCGATGTTCTCCGCCACCGAGAGGTGGTCGAACAGCGAGAGGTCCTGGTAGATGACCTGCACGCCTTCGGCGATCGCCTGCCGCGGCTTGAGCGCATTGAACGAGTCGCCGCCGATGGAAATCGTCCCCGTGCTCGGCGTGTAGACACCCGAGACGATCTTGACGAGCGTCGATTTTCCGCAGCCGTTCTCACCCGCGAGACAGACGATCTGTCCCTCTTCGACGGTGAGATCGACGCCCTTCAGGGCGCGGATGCCTCCGAAGGAGATCGAGATGTCTTCGGCGACGAGTAATGGGGTGCCCATACGGCAGCCTTCCTTGCTGGGTGAGTATGGCGGAAAGTCCGGGCCACGGTCACTCTGATCGTGGCCCGGACTTTCAAGGGGTTCAGAACGGGTAGTCGCCCGGAGCGAACGTGCCCTTCTCGATCTTCATGATGGCGTCGCCGGTGATGAGCTTGCCGTCGACGACCACGCTCTCGTAGCCTTCCTGAGCGAAGTCGTCACCCGTGGCGATCTCCTTGCCCTCGAGCACGTTGAGCGCGACGAGGCTCGCAACGTAGCCGGCCGATCCCGGGCTCCACGTCTGCGCGTAGCCGAGCCATCCCTCTTCGAGGTACGGGCCTGCGACCGAGGGCAGGCTCAGCACCGAGGTGCTGACGCCATCGAGGTTCTTCTCCTTCAGGATCTGGGCGAAGTTCGAGCCGGCCGAGACCGACGTTCCGATGTAGCCCTTCAGCTCGGGGTACGCGCGAACGATCTCCTCAGCGTTGGCGCGTGCCTTGGCGTCGTCGTTGTCATCCTCGTAGGGCTGGTCTGCGACGACGTCGATGTCGGGGTAGTTCTCCGCGAAGTAGTCGACGGCAGCGTTGTACCAGGCCATGTGCGTCTCACTGGTGAGCGAGCCGACCATGCCGATGAACTGGCCTTCGCCACCCATCTGCTCAGCGAGGTTCTCTGCAAGGCCCTCACCGAAGACGACGTTGTCGAAGGACTCGACGTCGTAGTCGATGCTCTCCGTCTCGACCAGGGCAGGTGCCTCGTGAGTCACAACGACGATGCCCGCATCGCGCGCCTTCTTGAGGACCGGTGCGATCGACTGCGGGTCGTTGGGGACGACCACGATGGCGTCGACGCCCTGCGCGATGAGGTCTTCGACGATCTGCACCTGCTTGGCGGGGTCACCCGTGTCGGGGCCGGTCTGACGAGCGTTCACCTGGTCGGTGTAATCCTCGTTGAACTGCACGACGCCTTCGTTCATGGCCTCGAACCATGAGATGCCCTCGACCTTGGAGACGAGGACGATGTCGTACTTTCCGTCAGCGCCGGCGCCGGCATCGGCATCGGAACCGCCGGTGTCGCCGACTGAGCCACAACCAGCGAGAGCGAAACCAGCCACGAGGGCCAGTCCTGTGAATGCAGCCGAACGGCGCGTGAAGGACTTGCGCATGGTTCTCCTTTGAACGGATAGAAGGTGAAGGGTAAAGACCGTGCATGTGTTGTTAACAGTACATTCACCGGTTTGCACAATTTATATCACAATGCCTCACGTTCGCAAACCCTCATCCGAGCATGCGAGAGCCGACACCAGAAGCATCCGGTTTTTATAGAGTTTTATCTGGGTTTTTTGTGCGCCGCCTGCCTCCATATCGATTGCGTCACAACGCCGGGCGCGTCTGGCAACTTCACAGCATCGTCGCAAAAGCGCCCAGAATCTCACAACGTTAGGATTTCACCGTGTATGTTAGATATAACATCTGGTAAAACATGTCTGGACATCGCGTCCCGATGCCCACCCAAGGAGTAAGCGTGCACAACGAATGGCGCGACGGCGCGGCCCCCTTCGCAGATCCCCTCGATGAAGCCGTCGCCGGCAGTCGGCTGCTCGGTTCCAATGCGGATCTGGTTCTGCACGGCGGGGGTAACTCGTCCATCAAGGGCACCGTGACCGACGTCACCGGGCGCGAGGTCGATGTGCTGTTCGTCAAGGGCAGCGGATGGGATCTCGGCACAATCGAGCGCCCCGGGTTCGCCGCGCTCCGGATGGAGCGTCTGAGGGAACTGCTCACCGTCGAGGTGATCCCCGATCCGATCCTCGTCAACGAGCTGCGATGCGCGTTGATCGACGCCAGCGCTCCCGATCCGTCGATCGAGGCTCTTCTGCATGCCCTGCTCCCCCATCGCGCTGTGCTGCACTCGCACGCCGACACCATCGTGACGCTGACGAATCAGCCGGAGCCTGAGGCTCACGTGCACGCGGTGTTCGGCGACTCGGTTCTCGTCGTGCCCTACGTCAAGCCGGGCTTCGACCTCGCGCGGCTGTGCGCGGTGATGTGGCAAGAGCAGGGCCGTGACGACTTGGTCGGGATCGTTCTCCTCAATCACGGACTGTTCACCTTCGGCGACACGATGCAGGAGGCGTACGCGCGGCACGTCGACCTCCTCACTCGCGCGGAGGCGTATCTCACCGAGCGCGGCGCCGTCGTTCCCACCGGCGACCCCTCGCTGACGCGGAAGAGCCTGCCGGTCGAGCAGGCGCATGAGCTGGCATCCTTCCGCAAGCAGCTCAGCGCCGCCGCCGGTCGCCCCATGGTCGTGTCGGCATCGGATGCTGACACCGTGGACCGCTTCCTCTCTCGCGAGGACGCCGCGCACCTCGCCACCCGCGGACCCGCCACCCCTGACCACATCATCCGCACCAAGCGGCTCCCCCTGATCGGACGCGACGTCGATTCCTACGTCGCTGATTACGAGGAGTACTTCGAGACCAACAAGCATCGCGCGCACGAGCCGCTGGAGATCCTCGATCCCACCCCGCGAATCGTGCTCGACGACGGCTGGAGTCTGGTGACGGTCGGTAAGACGCTCTCCGAGGCCGATCAGGTCCGCGATATCGCCGTGCACACGCTGAACATCCTCACCGCCGGTGAGGCCCTGGGCAGCTACGCCCCGCTGGATGCCGGGCAGCTGTTCGACATCGAGTACTGGGACCTCGAGCAGGCGAAGCTCCGAAAGGCCGGCAAGCGCCCCGCGCTGCAGGGGCAGACGGCCGTCGTCACGGGAGCCGCCTCCGGCATCGGGCGCGGGTGCGTCGCCGCGCTCCTCGAGGCCGGTGCGAACGTCGTCGGAATCGACGTCTCTGACTCCGTCGCCGACACCTTCTCGCACCGCGGGTGGCTCGGGCTGCAGGTCGACGTCCGTGATGAGGGCGCGGTCGAACGGGCGCTGGCCGAGGCGGCCTCGCGCTTCGGCGGCGTGGACATGCTTATCGCCGCGGCAGGGGTGTTCGCACAGAGCGCGCCGATCGTCGATGTCTCCGCCGACGAGTGGAAGCGGACGATGTCGATCAACGTCGACGCGATGCAGACGCTGTTCGCCGCCGCTCACCCCTACCTCGCACGGGCCGTCCCCTACGGACGCGCCACCCTTGTCGGCTCGAAGAACCTTGCAGCTCCTGGGCCTGGAGCCTCGGCGTACTCCGCGTCGAAGGCCGCGGCGACGCAGCTCGCCCGCGTGGCGGCGCTGGAGTGGGCCTCCGACGGGATCCGCGTCAACGTCGTGCACCCCGATGCCGTCTTCGACACGGCGCTGTGGACCGAGGAACTGCTCGCCGAGCGCGCGAGCAAGTACGGCCTCACCGTCGACGAGTACAAGCGACGCAATCTGCTGAGCACCGAGGTCACGAGCGACCTCGTCGGTAGGCTCGTGGCGACCATGAACACCGAGGTCTTCCAGGCCACGACGGGTAGCCAGATTCCGATCGATGGCGGCAACGAACGCGTCGTGTAACGCGCGCCCGCCCACCCGTTTTCACGTACCAAGTCGAAGGAGACCCCACAATGAGCGATGTCATCACCCTCGGAGCCCACATCGGCGACGTGCACGCCTGGCCCGTCGAAGCCATTCCCGCCGGGCAGCAGCTGGGCATCATCGAGAAGATCAAGCTCAGCGTGGCAGGCACTGCGGCCGGCACCGCCGTCGACCTGGCGAAGCTCGGCGTCTCCGTGAGCACCGTCGGCAAGGTCGGCGATGACAGCATCGGACAGTTCGTGACGGCCAGCATGGCAGCCAGAGGCATCGACGTCTCGGGGCTCACGGTGTCACCGCACAGCCAGACCTCGTCGAGTGTGCTGCCCATCCGCCCTGACGGCTCACGGCCTGCGCTGCATGTCATCGGCGCCAACGCCGACCTCACCGAGGATGACATCCCCTGGGATCTCGTCGCTCAGGCGAAGGTCCTGCACATGGGCGGCGTCTTCATCCTCCCGGGCCTTGACGGCAAACCGATGGCACGCGTCCTCGAGCGAGTAAAGAGCCTGGGCGTGACCGTCACCATGGACTTCCTGATGAGTCCGCGTGACGATGCGCAGGAGATGCTCGCACCCAGCCTGCCGTTCGTCGACTACGTGATGCCGAACATCGAAGAGGCCGGCTGGCTCGTCGGCTCAGAGGACCGCGCAGAGATCATCCAGTGGCTGCACGATCGCGGTGCAGGATGCTCGGTGCTGACCATGGGCGGCGACGGCGTCAGCATCGCCGAGAAGGGCCGGGAAGAGATCCTCGAGACCGCATTCGATGTCGACGTCGTCGACACGACCGGATGCGGCGACGCGTTCTCCTCCGGCTTCATCGCGGGACTTCTGGCCGGGGAGTCGCTGGGCGAGGCGGCGACGCTGGGACTGGCCTGCGGGTCACTCGTGGCGACAGGGCTGGGCTCGGATGCCGGAATCGTCGACCGCGCGCAAGTAGAGGCCTTCCGACACGAGCATCCGCGCCACAGCTGAGCGGATCAGGCGATGATGAGCTGCACGCCGGTCTCTTCGATCAGGCGACGGGTGCCCTCGTCCGCCTGATCGTCGAGAACGACGTGCGTGAAGTCGGTCACCGAGCAGACGCGGTGCAGGGCACTCTGCCCGATCTTCGATGAGTCGATCAGAAGCACGCGCTTCTCGGCCGCGCGGATCATCGCGTGCTTCGCGGTCACCACGCTCTGATCCTGGTGATAGACGTCTGTTCCGCGCAGAGCGGAGGACGACGCGAACAGGATGTCAGCGTGCAGGTCTGCCAGCGTGCGCTCGCAGATCATGCCGAGGAAGGCCTGATACCTACTCTCGTACTCGCCGCCGAGAGCGATCAGGTTGATCTCGGGTGCACTCGTGAGCTTCTGCATCGCCTGCAGGAAGTTGGTGATGACCGTCAGCGGAGCGTAGTTCTCGAGGAAGGGCACGACCTCCAGAGTGGTCGTCGAGTCATCGAGAAGGATGACGTCGCCCTCGGAGATGAGCTCAGCGGCTGCCGCCGCGATCTGCCGCTTCTCGTGCACCGAGGATCGCGCACGGAAGAGCAGGTCGCTCTCGAACTGCGTGGACCGGTGAGCTGAGGCCCCGCCGCGCACCTTTCGCAGCACGCGGAGCCGCTGGAGCTCGTCGAGGTCGCGGTGAATCGTCATGCGGCTCACGCCGAGTTCATCGGCGAGCGCGTCGACGCCGACGAAGCCCTCCTGATTGACGAGATTGGTTACATAAGCGAGCCGTGCGGCCTTGTTGGTGACCGTGTTCGGGTCCCTCGCATCGGCTCCACCGTCAACAGCGACGGAATCAGACACTGACACTCCTCAGTAGGTGTTCATGAGTTGACGATCGAACCTGGCGATCTTTCTCCAGAATACGCGATGCCTTGCATCGATGAATGCGCGAAGGGGCGGCACGGAGGAATCCGTACCGCCCCACAGCTATTGCCGTCTTGCTCAGGCCTCCAGCCGGCGACGCTTAATGAGCAGCAGCGCACCGCCACCGATCAGCGCCATCATGGCCGCGATCAGACCCGCTGGGACGAGGCCTCCACCGGTGGTGGCGAGATCCGGGATCCTCTCAAACTCGTTGTCGAGCGAGATCTCGGCATCCACGCCTGGTTCGCCGGTCACTGTCACCACGACCTCGGTGCCCTCCCCGTCGATCGCGACGTCCGCGGACTCGCTCGACCAGACCGCACCCAGCCACTTGGCGTTCGCGGGCAGGCCGGTCGCGGAATCCTCGGTGAGGGCGACCTCGGTGCCCAGCGGCAGGCCCTCGATCACTCCCGGCGTTCCCGCCTTGAGGTCGAGCGTCACCCGCTGCTCTTCGCCCATGAGGTCGGTCCACGTCGCGATGACGGGGAACACGACATCCGCCGGGACGACATCCGAGTCGCCCGAGAGCGTCTTTCGCACCCATAGGCTGCCGAGCGACGCTGTGGCATTGTTCGTCAGCACCACGTCGACGTCGGTCGCCGCGCCGATCGTGATCGTCGCACTGCCGTCCCCGTGGAGCACGATGCCCACGGCATCCCAGATCGGAGCATCCCACGTGAATGCCGCGCCGTCGACCGGCGCGTGCTCGGTGAGCGTCACCTCGGTGCCGTGCGGCAGGTCGCCACCGAACGGCACGACCGTGCCGTTGGTCGGGACCGTGACATCCTGCGCGAACGGCTCGCCGTCTTCGAACCAGGACGCCGTCACCAAGACCTCATCCGGAACATCAGAGTTGTTCAGCAGGACTCCCGAGACGTCTTTCGCGAGATTGAAGGTGCCCGGCGCCCATGTCGCCTCGTTCGTCACCGTCACCAGCGTCGCGTCGGTGTGCTGGTCGGACACGATGATCTCCGCGCTGCCGTCACCGTTGTCGGTGACGCCATCGCCCGTAATCGTGATCGAGTCCCAGATGACCGTGTCGATACCGGGGCGCTCGCCCTCGGTGATCATCACGACGGTACCCGCGAGGAAGTCATCGCCGAGCAGCGTCGGCTCCACCGCGTTGATCGTGAT
Organism: Microbacterium zouquanmingi; assembly: GCF_052266675.1. NCBI lineage: Bacteria > Bacillati > Actinomycetota > Actinomycetes > Micrococcales > Microbacteriaceae > Microbacterium > Microbacterium zouquanmingi. The sequence continues at coordinate 415,286 of NZ_JBQPRA010000002.1, read as the reverse complement.
GTTCTTCGACTGCTCGATGCCCTCACCGTCGGTCCAGGTCGCCGTGACCGGGAACTCGGTGTCGGAGTCGACCTCGCCCGTCGCTTCACCAGCGATGCCCTTGATCAGGTTGAGCCCCGCGACAGAGGTCGCCGCGTGGTTCTCGAGAGTGACGGTGGCGGCAGCATCCCGACCGATGGTCACGACCGCGTCGCTGCCTTCGACAGTCACTCCGGTTCCTGACCAAGTCGGCGACCCCCAAGCGATGCTCGAGCCGTCGCTGAGCGGCGTCTCGGAGAGCGTGACCTCGGTACCGATGAGCAGGTTCTCACCGAGCGGCAACGGAGTGCCATCGGTGGGAACCGTCAGCGTCTTCGTGCCCTCCGTGCCCTCCTCGTCCCAGGTCGCCGTGACGGTGACGCTGGCGGGGACGGCCGGATTCGCGGCCTGCTCGCCGGTCACGGTCTTCACGAGCGAGAAAGTGCCGACCGTGCGCTCGACCGAGTTGGTGAGAGCGACCGATGCCGGTGCCGACGCATGCGCGGCGGTGATGGCCACGCTCTGCGGGCTGAAGACCGGAGTCCCCCAGGTGAGCCGATCATCATTAGCCGGGGCTGCCTCGCTGAAGGTGACGACCGCGCCGATCGGCAGGTCGCTCAACGTGGCAGGCGCGCCTTCGGTCAGATCGACCACGCGGTCCGGCTGCGCGGGGAAAGTCGCGCCCAGCGCGCTCGTGTCGATCTTCGCGGTGACCTTGTAGTTCTTCGCGTCATCGACCAACGCTGCCGCCCCACCGGTCACGGCCTTGACGATGCTCAGCGACCCCAGCTGCGCGGTGTTGGTGAGACCGACGGCGATGTTCTTGCCCGGGGCCAGGGAGACCGTGGCTACTGTTCCCCCATCGCTGACGATGACGCCGGCGCTCTCGGTGAAGACCGGAGTTCCGAAGGCGACGCCGGGGATCGAAGGGAAGGTCGGCTCGGTGATCTTGGCGGTCCAGCCAGTGCCGCGCGAGTTCGGTCCGCTGACCGCGTCGCCGTTCAACGGCACCTGACGGTCGTACTCGAGCTGCATCGTGCCGCTCGGGTCGAACTCCTGCACATGCACGGTGAACATCGCATCCGCTGGCACGAAAGCCGCACCCGGCGTATCGGCGATCAGTTTACTGATCGCCATCGAGCCGCGCGGCACGCCCGAACCGGAGCCGCTCCCGCGATTGCTCTGCGTCACCGACTTCTCATAAGTTTTGCCGTTGACGGTGGCCGTGTTGCCGTATGTCGTGCCCGGAGCATCCATGCCGCCAGTCGTCGTACACGTCGTATAGCTGATGACGTACTGGTACTCGCGGCTGAAACCGGTCTGCGTCGTGCCATCCGGCTGCTCGAGCGTCGGCTGCGGAACCGTGAATGTCAGTTTCTGCGCGTCATCGGCATCCTGCGCGGCCGTGACCGTGTCGGTCAGGTCGACCGTCTTGAGCCCGCCGTTGGAGATCTGGTCGCGTGCTTCGAGTTTCAGGCCGAGGCGTGCGTTCAGGCCGCCCGTCGGGTCTCCTGCCGTGCACACCTGGTGCGCGCTGGAGAGCGTGTCGGTGACGGTGAGGTCGCCGGTGAGGCCGACGAGGCGCTCACCGGGAACCGTGATCTGCCAGTTCATCGTGGTCTGCGGCAGGTAGTCGACGCCATCGAGCGTGACGGCCTTCGTGTTGATCGAGCCGCCCTTCTCGTCGGTGCGGCCAGGAACCTTGGCCTCGGTACCGGCAATTTTTCCGTCGACGTCCACGCTGTTCGTGTACGCCGTGCCCGCCGCCGGCAGATTCTTGTCGGTCACGCAGGTGTCGTACGTCACGATGTAGCGGTAGTCGGATGCCTTGAATGCGAAGTCCGTGTCATTGATCGTGAACTGGATCTCGAAACCCTGCGTCGAGGACGAGACGACAGTCGGCGTGAGAAGAGGAGTTACGTCCTTGACGATCTGACTGCTCGGTCCGTAGCGCTCGGTGATCTTGATGCCGGTGATCGTGTCGGTGCACAGCTCATGGCCTGCACCGAGCTTCTCGGTGAATCTGAAGCCGTTCTTGCCCACGAGTTGGCTGCCAGGAACGGTGACGGTCCACGCGATCTTGCCGTTGCGGTCCTTGCCGTCGAGAACGCTGCCCGACTTCGTGAGGTCCATGCGCCACGGCTTCGACGTCACACCCTGGATTCCCGATGAGGCGTTGCCCCAGATGTCGATCGACGCCTCGTTCGTGTACTCGGTGCCCGCAGGATCGATCTGACCATCGGTCGTGCAGGTCTCGTACGTGATGCGGTAGGTGACATTCGGGTCGAACCCTGCGCCTGGAGCAGTGAGGACGATGTTGAAGTCCGCCCCGCCCGTGCCCGCTGCGATGGCAGCGATGGATGTGACATCGACGACGTTGTTTCCTCTGACCGTTTCGACTTTGAGGTTCGGAGCTGCGCAGAGGACGTGGTTGGCGCTGAGCGTGTCGGCGATGTTGACGACATCGTGCCCTTGCAGGCTCGCGCCGGGGAGGTTGATCGTCCACGTCATCGACCAGTTGTTGGCGTTCATCGCACCGGACTTGTCCCAGTTGTCTGGAATCACGATGCCATCGTCGATGCCACCGCCGCTGGGAAGAACGACCAGCGAGGTCGAGCCGTTCAAGTCGAATTCAAGCGCCTTCTCGGTCGTCGCCTCGACGGCCTTGACATCGAACGAGAACGTTCCCCCAACCAGTTCGGGGTTCGCCTCGACCTCGTCAGTGAGCGTGCACACGACCTCATCGACCCCGGCAGTCGCCAGGCACATCGCCCAGATCGCTGTCGATCCATCCGGACGCGGCCCCGTCAGATTGAACGGAACATCCGTGGGGATGTTGAGCTCCTGCGGAAGCCCGATCATGAAGATGTCGTCCTTGTGCGGGTCAGCGGCAGACGCGTCCCAGGTTCCGCTGATCTCGATCGTGTCTCCGATCACCAGCTGTCCATCGACTCCCGTACCGCCACCCGTGGTGACCGCATCGACCACGATGGCGTTGTTCGCGGCCGCCATCGCCGTAGCCGGCAGCGCGACCAGCCCGACGGCGGTAAGCGTCACCGCGCCCACGGCCGAAACGATCCGTCGGATCAAACTCCCTCGACGTGCGGCACCGGTTTTATGGCGCGCTCGAATGTACTTCTCAGCCTGCACGAAGTGCTTCTCCCCTATTAGTCCCCAACAGGCGCCGTCAGCCGAAGTTTCTCCGAGACGACGCAAAGGTCTAATTTTATGAGTTAGTTCAGCGCAGGTACAAATCCGACCGCCGTCGCATGCCGATTTGAGAATACGCTGCGAATGCTCTACACCCAGCGGATCCTTACGGGTGCATTCACTCCGGGAACGGTGCGTCGGCACGGGTGAGGGCGCGCACGCGCGGCTACTCCGGGAACGGCACGCGCGAAGCGCGACCAGAGGTGGCGTTAACGAAGTCCGTCCCGGCGCGCAGGCGACTCTTCTCGATGTTCACAAGCGCGGACTCGACGGATGCCGCGAACACTCGCCCACCGGCGAGGAGACCCTCATGCGGGGTGATGGCGCCCGACCAGTCGGCGATCCAGACGCGGCGGTGGCTGTCGGCGAACGCCTCGAGATCGGCGTTGACGCCGGGAATCCAGTCTCGTGGCGCATGCGCGTTGACGAGGATGATGTTGCGATCCGCTCCGGCGATCTGCGCCATCTGCTCGAGCACATCCCTATCGACGGGACCATTCGCGCCGAGTGCGACCACGACGTTTTCGCGGAGCGCACCGCCCGCGGCGAGGCTCTGCAGAATGTCCGGTCCCGCCCAGATCGACCGCGAAACTTCTGCGTCCACGGCGATGCCGGGGAACTGCTCGAGCAGTGCCGGCGCAGAGGCCAGCATGACCGAGTCCCCCACCGCGGTGATCTCGGTGCCGGCCGGAATCACGATCTGGTCTTCGGCCGGGGCTGGAGCAGGTGTGGGCGCGGGTGTCGTGGTGGCCTCGCCCAAGGCATTCTGCCCACGAGTGATCGCGTCCGCCGCGGTTGTCGTGTGCGGCGCGCTGATGATCGCTGCGGTCGTGCCGCCGATGGCGACCAGCATGACCGCCATCGCTGCGATTCCGCTGAACCTGCTGAGCGGAGTGCCCGCGATCCGCCGACCGAGCGCGCGCAGCGCGAGACGGAATCCGTATCGGCGGAACGGCTGCTCCACGAAACGGTACGACAGCGCTGCAGCGGCCACTGAAACCACGAGCGCAGCGATTCCGGTCCACACCGGAATGCCCGCTTCAGGCCCGAAGCCCTGGGTGCCGACGAGCATCAGCACGAGCACCGGCCAGTGCCACAGGTAGATGCCGTACGAACGATCGCCGACCCACTTCAGCGGTGCGACATCGAGGCCGCGCCCGAACCACGAACCGGGCCAGATACCGACGAAGATGGCGAGGGCTGCGCCGCCGCCACGACGATCGCCGACAGCCCGACCACTCCCCCGAGCAGCGCAACCGCGCGCGCATTCTGCGAACGCATCCATTCCTGTTCCGACATATTCGTGACGGCGAGCGCCAGCGCGATGCCGATAAGCAGGCCGAAGGCGTGCGCATCCGTCCCGAAGTAGGCGCGGGTGACATCACGGGACGCGACGAGCTGCGCCATCCACGACGCCGACCCACCCGCGGCGACGAGCATGAGTGCGACGCGCGGCCAGCGCCCTGGAATCAGCAGCACGAGCGGAAGAAGCAGCGGCCACACCACGTAGAACTGTTCTTCCACCGCCAGCGACCAGAAGTTGCGGAACAGCTCAGGCGCGGTCGCCGCGAAGTAGTCGGTGCCATCGGCGACAGCGAGCCAGTTGTAGCTGAAGATCGCAGCTCCCCGCACCTGGCGCCCCATGCCCACCAGCAGGTCGCCGCCGAGCATCCAAGCCGCCGTCGCACAGACCGTGACGACGACCGCGAGAGCGGGGATCAGCCGTCTTGCGCGTCGCCGCCAGAAATCGACGAGGCGGCGCGGCGAACCGAGCCGCCCGAGCCTCGACGGACGCAGCAGAAGAGAGGTGATCAGAAAGCCGCTGATGACGAAGTCTGGTTCAGCATCTGAGGAGGGCGACTTCGCGGATAGATCGGGGCGAAACCAAAGCTCCAGCTTAGGCTGGGCACGTGAGGATTCGTCTGGACATCGCCTACGACGGCACGCATTTTCGCGGGTGGGCGACGCAGCCCGGCCTGCGCACCGTGCAGGGCACTCTTGAGGCCGCTCTCGCACGTATCGTCGGCTCTGACGTGCGCTTCGTCGTCGCCGGACGAACGGATGCCGGGGTGCATGCCGCAGGGCAAGTCGCCCACGTCGATCTCGACGACGAGCAATGGGCGCGCATCGAATCGCGCCACGGGCGCGCAGCATCCGACCCGGCCGCGACGATCGCACGCCGCATGCGCGGCGTGCTCGGCGCGTACCCCGACGTCGTCGTGCACCGCTCCTCGCTCGCGCCGAAGGGCTTCGACGCGCGCTTCTCGGCGGTGTGGCGCCGTTATCGCTACCGGCTCGCTGACGACGCCGCCGGTTACGATCCGGCGCGCAGGCACGACACCACCAGCATCCGGGGCGTTCTGGATGCCCGGGCGATGGATGCCGCGGCACGCTCCCTCATCGGACTCCACGACTTCGCCGCGTACTGCAAGGCCCGCGACGACGCGACGACGATCCGCACCCTGCTCGACTACCGCTGGGCGCGGGATGCCGATGGCGTTCTCGTCGCGGAGGTCAAAGCCGATGCCTTCTGCCACAGCATGGTGCGCGCGCTCGTCGGTGCATGCGCGGCTGTCGGCGAGCAGCGCCTCGATGTCTCGGATCTCGCCGTTCTTCGCGATGCGTTGGAGCGCACGAGCGCGTTCAAGGTGCTGGCCGCACGCGGGCTCACACTGACCGAGGTCGGGTATCCCGCCGACGACCTGCTCGCCACCAGGGCGGAGCAGACCCGCGCGCGGCGCGACACCGAGTAGCGTGGCAAACGTGAAGGTCATCTCGTACAACCTGCGCAAGCATCGCGCCGCGACCGAGCTCGAGCAGCTCGTGGACCAGTACGCGCCCGATCTGCTGTGTCTGCAGGAGTGCGATGTCGACGCGCTGCCCGACGAGATCAGCGGTCTGGCCCTCGCCGATGCCACACACGGCAACCGCCTGGGACTCGCGCTGTACTACCGGAAGAACACTTTCCGGCTGCGGGACATCCGCACGTTCGGGCTGAAGAAGTCACTCCACGATCGGATGCTTAAGCCCGCGCACGAGCGCGTGCTCGGGGTACGGCTGCAGGACATCGACAACGGCCAGGAGTTGATCGTCGCATCGTTCCATGCGGCGCCGCTGACCGCGCTGAACTCGCTGCGGCGCAACCAGATCCGTGCCGCGCTGACCGAGCTCGAGTCGATGGGCGCAGGCCTGCCGCTGCTCATGGTCGGCGACTACAACTACCCGGTGTTCAAAGAGAATCTCGGGCAGACGGTCCGCGATCACGGGTACACCCTCACGCTCAGCGACGATCGCACCTACACGCGGTATCGGGTCTTCAAAGGGCACTACGACTTCGCGACTTCGGATGGGTTCCGCATCGACAGCATCCAGACCCTGCCTCAGCGATCGAGCGATCACCGCCCGATTCTGGTGACCACCACCATCGGTTAGCGCTCTTACCCACTGTTCAGGTCGCGAAAGGGGTCGCTCTGACCTCACGAAAACGGCATAGTTCGCGACCTGAACTGGTTTCGGCGGTCAGCGCTCGACGAGAATTCCGTCCTCATCGGCATACAAGTGCTTGCCGACGCGGAACACGATCCCCCCGAATGCAAGGTCGACATCGATCTCGCCGGCACCGCGCTTTGCGCTCTTGCGAGGGTTCGTCCCGAGAGCTTTCACGCCGAGGTCGAGGTGCGAGATGGCGACGCTGTCTCGTATCGCCCCGTGGATGACAACGCCGGCCCACCCGTTGCGGACGGCCGACTCGGCGATCATGTCGCCCATCAGCGCGGTGCTCAGCGAACCGCTGCCGTCGATGACCAGCACGGCGCCGTCGCCTGGCGTGGCGAGTGCGGCCTTGACGAGCGCGTTGTCCTCGAAGCAGCGAATCGTGCGGATCGGCCCGTCGAAGGCCGAGCGTCCGCCGATCGAGCGGAACTGCATCGAGGTCGGTTGGAGGTCTTCGCCGAACTCATCGTAGAGATCTGCGGTGGCTTTGGTCATGCAGGTATCTTCGCATGGGCAGCTCTATCCCCCTGCAACTTGTGTGATTTACCTGGGAAGTTGCTATCTTGACCAACGTTGACTGTTCTAGCGGCGCTTGTCGCATACTCGGGGGGAATTGAACTTGAAATCGATACACCGCAGGTGGCTCACCACCACCGTGGCTACCGTGGGCGTTACAGCCCTCACTTTCGGCGGAGCGGTTCTTCCCGCATCCGCTGACGACTCGGCCGAGCCTGTCGAGCTCAACATCACCGCAGACAAGTACGAGCTCGCCGCCGCTCGCACCGGTGATTCCGCCGCAGAGATCGAGGCCAAGGAAACGGCCGAGCTGATCAGCGTTTCGGATCAGGGCTTCTTCTATTACGTCGACGAGGCGCACGAATCCCACGGCCTCTCGCTCTTCAACCTGCCTCAGGCTGAAGGCGCCCCCATCCCCAGCACCCCCGCCGCAGGTTCGCGTCCTGGCGCACCGGTCACCGTGTACCTCGACTTCGATGGCGAGACGCTGACGGGCACACAGTGGAACGCCTACGCGGAGATCCCTTCGCTGGCGTTCGCCGCTGGCACTGTGCCGGACAAGGCCGCTGTCTGGGCCGCTGTCTCCGAAGACTACGCACCATTCAACGTGAACGTCACGACCACGCGCCCGAGCCCCGACGCGCTGTACAAGACGTCCATTGGCGATAACGAGTACGGCGCTCACGTCATCATCACTGATTCCTACACCGACGTCCTTCCGGCCGCTGCAGGCTCCGGCGGTATCGCCTGGGTGAACGCTGTAGGCTCCGAGTACATGTCCGGTGCGCTCGTCTTCACCGAGGGCTCCGGCGGCGACGCCAAGAAGATCGCCGAGATCGCGTCGCACGAGTCCGGACACAACTTCGGCCTCGGGCACGACGGCATCGCAGGCTCCACCGACGGTGAGTACTACATACCGACGCAGGGCCTGTGGGCACCGATCATGGGCGCCGGCTACTACACGCCTGTGACCCAGTGGTCCGCCGGCGGCTACGCCGGAGCGACCAACACCCAGGATGACCTGGCGACCATCACCGATCGCGATGCGGCGGCTGCTTACTTGATCAACGTCACGCTGTCGGACGGCACCCCGTACGAGGGCAGGGTGTGTGTGCTCTCGGGTGACCCGGCGAACCCTCAGCCTGGTGACCAGTACCGCGCCTCGAATCCTGACGGCACCTGCGACCCGATCGGCGAACTGCTCACGCTCAACTTCACCTACACGGATCGCGCGAACTACGCTGCCGACACCGTCGGCGACACGCCCGCCACGGCAGCGGTGCTCGATAACGCTGACGACACCTTCGAGGCCGCAAGCGTCATCGAGACCACAACGGACGTCGATGTGTTCGCACTGACCACAATCGGTGGCGAGCTCACCGCCCAGGTGTCGGTCGCCGAGATCGGGCCGAACCTCGACGCCAAGCTGACCCTCACCAACGCAGCCGGCGCGATCGTCGCAGAGAACGACCCGGCGGCAGCGCGTGTCAGCATCAGCACGGCCTCGGGCCTGAACGCGTCGATCTCCGAGACTGGTCTCGCCGCCGGCACATACTACCTGTCGGTCGAAGGAGTCGGCACAGGTGACCCGAGTACTGCGACACCCGACAACGCGAACGGCTACGTCAAGTACGGCAGCCTCGGCAACTTCACGCTCTCGGGCACTGCCGACGCATTCGCCACCGACCCCATCGTGATCGAGACTCCCGCTGACGGTGCTGCTGTTGCAGGAGCATCCGAGATCGACGTCACCGGCACCGCAACTCCCGGTGCCCAGGTGACGCTCACCATCGCCGGCACGGTCGTCGACACAGTGACCGCTGACAGCAATGGCGACTGGGCCGCTGCTGTCACAGTGGGCCAGTACGGCAACACCGTGATCACCGCCTCGCAGACCATCGATGGCATCGAGATCGCCGGCACCGATTCGGTCACTGTGACCGCTCCTCCGGCTCCGGTCGCGGCTCCCGTGATCACGACGCCCGGTGCGGGATCGACGACGGGTGACACCACCCCGACGATCGGCGGCACCGGAGTTGCCGGCGCCACGGTCATCGTCACGGTGCGGAACGCCGACGGCAAGGAGGTCTTCGCCGAGGCCCTCGTCGCGGCGGACGGCACCTGGTCTGTTGACCTGACCGGAGCGCTCGCTGACGGCACCTACACAGTCGTCGCGGTCCAGTCGCTGGGCGGGATCACGTCCGACGACAGCGCAGCGGTCGCGTTCACGGTTGCGGCAGCTCCCGGCGGCACCGGTGGCAACGGCGACGGCAATGGCAACGGCGGCGACAGCCTCGCTACGACCGGTGGCGACTTCAACGCCACGCCGTTCGCAGCGATGGCCGGTGTGCTGCTCCTCATCGGAGCAGGCCTGGCCGTCTACGCACGACGCAAGCACCTCTCCTCGGAGAGCTGAGTCGTCTGACTGAAGGGGCGGGGATCGGGTAACTGGTCCTCGCCCCTTTTTTTCGCCAGATCTCAGAAAGGATCCTTATGATGAGGGGCCGTTCGCACCACCGCAGGATGCCGCTCGCCAGGAGGCTGACGTGACAGACCAACCAGGACGTCGAAGTCGAGGACTCACGATCGCGCTGCTGATCGTCGCTGTCGTGATCGTTGTGGGAACCATCATCGTCGTCGTGTCCGCGACGCGCGGTGGCCAGATTTCAGCATCCGCCCGACCGTCCTCGTCTGCCCAGCCCGAGACTTCGGCGCCGGCCGATCCGAATATTGACACAGAAGAAGGCACCGTGCAGCCGTCGCCATCCCCGTTCACCGGAGCAGTCCTCCCCGAGCCCATGGGCGGCCAGGAAGCTATCGATGCTCTCGGAGACAAGATCGAGATCGTCGCGAAGCGCAACGCCATGACCGTCGAGGAGCTCGAGGAGCTCCTGCTGCGCGACAAGACCGCGCAGGTCTCGACGACGGGCTTCATCGTCTACATTGACACCTTCAAGAACGAAGGCTGAAGCAGGAGCGGGTCTTGGACCCGCGACCGCGCGATTATGCGTGGCAGCGCTGATCAGGCGCGACCGATGCGCAGCTCTCGCGGGGTCAGCCGATAGATGTCTTCCAGAGCCCTGCGCATACTGTCGCTCGATCCGAACCCGGCCCTCGCCGAGACGTCACCGATGGTCAAGTGATCGAACCGCGAGTCCTGCAGAATCGAACGTGAGATCCGCGCGCGTTCGCGGCGGATCTCACCGGCGATTGACGTGCCAGCCTCGGCGAAGATCACTTGCAGGTGCCGCAGGGACATGCCGACGGCTCTGGCTACCCCGGCTGGGTCGAGTCGAGGGTCCGAGCTGTCCGCGGAGATCGTCGCCATAGCGCGATCGCGCGCGGCGGCGCGGGGCGAGCCCGACGGCGGGTTCGTTCCCTGACGCGCGCGGAGGACTGACCCCGCCATCTCGAGCACCATCCGATCGACCGTCTGACTGTCGCCCGGCGACACCGGTTGCTCGCTCTCGACGGATTGCGTGAGAAACGCCCCCATCGCGCGCTCGGACACGCTGAGTTCGTCGAAGAATCGAGCGTCGTCGCCGAGCATCGGCACGAACTGCACCATCTGTTCGCGGGGCACCCGCGCAACGACGAAGCGCCAGTCGCTCACGAACCGTACCCGGTTGGGCAGGCCGCTTGACGCAATGATCAGCGGACTGCTCGACGCGACCCAGACTCCGGAGTGCAGATACTCGAACTCGCCCTGGTGAACGAAGATGATGTCGATGGTGGGCAAGTCAGGACGGATCGGTCGCCGTTCGATCTCGCTCGGGGAGCCGCTCACACCGATGACGAGGATCGCACCGAACGCACGCACCCTGGCGTTCATGCTCAGCTCACCGCTGACCCCGCGAACTCCGATCTTGGCGAGGTCGCGACTGCCGTACAGAGTGATCGAACGTTCTTCCAGGCCCTCTACTTCGGGGGCGGTCTGAGGGTACACCCGTTCATGCTACCCCTGAATGAGTGATCACCGGACAGCCCGACGAGCCACGCCGCTCCGCTGCAGGGAGCGGCGTGACGTGTCGATCACCCCTGGTCGTCGGAGCAGACGAGCCCGTCTTCCGGCAGGTCACCAGAGAGCAGGTAGCCGGTGATCACGTCGTCGACGCACACAGAGCGCCCAGTGAAGGAAGCGCCATGTCCCGCCCCTTCGAGGGTGACGAGCCTGGCATTGCCGAGCTGCCGGGTGAGCTCCTGCGCTCCCTCATAGGGGGTCGCGTGGTCGCCGGTGATCCCCACAACCAGCACGGTGGCATCGGGCGATCCGGTGAAGGTGTCGGTGATGTCGTCTCCGCTCCCGGGGAGCGCGTCGCAGCCAAGATTTGTGAACGGACGGAGGGATTCGTCCGTGATCTCGGGGCCACCATACAGCACGGGCATGCCCATCTCGTTGATGTGGTCAAGCAGACCGATGATGTTGGGATCATCGGGGAAGGAATGGCAACGCACGACCGTTCCCGCAAGACTGACACTCGCACCGCCGCCGGTCATCGCTGCGACGAGGTCGTCGATCTGAGCCTGGTCGCCCGCGAGCACGCCAGCGACCGTCTCGAGCGCTTCGGTACGCCCAGCGCCGCGCTTATACAGCGCCGTAGTGAGGTAACCGTGCAACGTCGAGCTTGTGAGCTCGGAGCCATCGCTGGCGAGGAGCGGCTCGGCCGCGAGTGTGTCCATCACTGCGAGGTATTCCGCCTCAGACGTGATCGGGCACGACGCCGCGTTGTATGCGGCGCCGCATTGAGCGAACAGTTCGACGACCTGAGTCGCGATCGCGAACTGCTGGTTGAACGAGCCGATCAGCCCAGCCCATTGCGCGGCCTCCGCACTATCGAGAACCATGCGTCCGACATTCTCGGGGAACAGCGTCGAATACGTCGCACCGAGCATGGTGCCGTATGAGTATCCGAGGTAGTTCAACGTGTCGTCGTTCACCAGATGGCGCATGAGTTCCATGTCTCGAGCGACCTGCGAGGTACCGATCGAAGCCGCGAGCGGCTGATCCGCGGCGCAAACGGCAAGGTTGATCTCGAAGACGTCCGAGACTCCATCGCACTCGAGAGGTGTGCTCCGGCCGATACCGCGCGGATCGAAGCCGAAGAGGTCGTACTGCGCCGTGATCTTATCGAAGCCGGGCGACAGGGCTATCCCGAACGTGTAGGCCAGCCCACTCGCACCGGGTCCACCGGGATTGCCGAACAGTGTGCCGAGCTTCTCGGCGTCGCCGGTAGCACCGCGCCGCGTCACCGCGAGCTCGATCGTCTCAGAATTGTCGGGATCGTTCCAGTCGAACGGCGCCGCGATCATGGCGCATTCGAAGGCATCAGCATCCCCGCCCATCGACTCCATCACCCCGACGAGGTCATCGGTCATACCGAAATCGGCGCCGCACTCTGCCCAGTCGATGGTCTGCGCGTACACTTCGGCGAAGGACTCGGCCTGCACATCGCTCGCTTTCGACTCCGCGCCCGTGGAACAGGCGGTCATTGCTAGTCCGGCGACGGCGAGCAGCGCGGCCACCCGAATAGTTCGCTTCGTCGTACTCTCACGCATACTGTCTCCCTCAGACGCACGCCTGTCATAGGCGATTTTCGTTATCCTGCCATCGTCCAGGACACGGAGCTGCCGCACAGCGACGAGCGCCGATCTCAGCGCGAATTGCGCGGGGGACGCGCGAATTGCGTCGCGCAGGACAGCCAGCCCTGCCGTTTCCGTAGGTGCGAATGCCAAAGTGGTGTCGCCGGCCGGAGCCGGACCGTGCCCCATCGGGCGTATGAAACGGGTACAAAACCGGCACAGAAACGCGCCCGCCCCCATTGCGAGAAGAATTTCCCGGCTTAAGGTGCGTTCGGAGCCGGGAAATTCTTCTCGCAATGCCGGAGACGTGGCGGACTGGCCCCGCGACGACGCGCCCGACATACGACAAAACCCCCGACTTCCCGGGGGTTTTCATCTGTAGCAGGAGCGGGGCTTGAACCCGCGACCTCACGATTATGAGTCGTGCGCTCTCACCAACTGAGCTACCCTGCCGCACGACATCCGATCAAAAGAAAGGATGCTGCGAGCCCCGAGTCAGGATTGAACTGACGACCCCTTCCTTACCATGGAAGTGCTCTACCACTGAGCTATCGGGGCGCTGTCACCCGTGAAGGCAACCACACGAGAATACCATCACTTCGGCGTTCTCACGAAACCGGGACGACCCCGTCATAGCGACCAGCATTTTCCTGTAGCCACGGGAGCGGATCGATGGTCGCTCCATCGATGATCAGCTCGAAATGCAGGTGCGCTCCGAACGAACGACCGGTGTTGCCCACCTTGCCGATGACGTCGCCGACCTCGACCATCTGCCCCGCCTTGACGAGCAGAGATCCGTACTGCATGTGCGAGTAGTGGCTGGTGACCAGGTCGCCGTCGATCATGTGATCGATGTAGACGGTGACACCGTAGTTACCCCCGGTCTCGGTCGCGATCCGGACGGTACCGCCCGCAATCGCCTGAACCGGCGCACCATCGCCCGGGACGAGATCCAAGCCCTCATGCAGGCGCCCGTCGCGCATGCCGTAGCCGTAGCTCATGCCGACGCCCACCATGAAGGGCCACTGAATCGCGGCATCCGGATCGTTCGTGTAGACCGACGTCGAATAGTCGATGCCCTGCTCATGCGCGATGTCGATCAGCGACGCGGTCGAGAACTTATCGGCGCGTTCGATCGTGCCATTCTGCAGGTCCGACGACGCGACGAACGCCTGGATCTCGTCCCCGCGGATTCCTGATCCGCGCTGTTCGGATGCTGCGACAAGCGACGCCGCTACCGAGGACTGCGCACTCTGAGCCGCAGCCACGGCCCCCGCCGGCAGCGTCATCGACACCGCGAGCAGACCGGCGACGCCCATGATGCCGACCGAGGCACCAACAGTGAGGAACCTGCTTCTCGTGCGCTCCTCCGGCATCGGCAGCGGCGCCGAGCGGAACGCGCTCAGATCCCGCGGCTCAGCTGCTCCGGCGCCGGTCACGTAGACGGGCAGACTCGGCGGGACGGCGAGGAACGCTCGGCATGCCGAGTTGAATGAATCGACTCCGTCTTCGCAGCTCGCCGGCTCAGCCTGCGACTGCTCGGCTCGCGCTCGCCTGATGCTCGCCCTCGTCAGAGGAGCAGGCTCAACGACCACAGGCTCGCGCTCAACGCTCTCGGACGCAACATCCTCACCCTGTCGAAGCTCACGCAGCGCACGCCGCGACAGCGGCACGGCAGCGGTAGCGGCATCCACCGTGGCTTCTGCAGCGCGACGTCGCGAACGACGCGTGGGCGCAGGGCCAGCGAGGGAGGAATCAAAGGGCAAAACAGAACTCTCGGGCAGTCGTCAGCGGGGGCGCCTTCGTGTGGGTAGCACGAAGGTAACGATTACAAAAACACTACCTTGGCGACGTCGACAATGACATGCCTTTCACCATTACTTTTCGTCGGAAAGAACACTCAGCAGCCGCGCGTGCAGCGCGGGGCCGGCAGCGACCGTCATCGGACGAGCGGATGCCGCGTCCAGCCAGCTCACCATGCCGCCGGCCTCTTGCACGAGCAGCGCGCCCGCAGCGAAGTCCCAGGGATTGAGCCCGCGTTCGAAGTACCCGTCCAGACGCCCTGCTGCGACGTACGCGAGGTCGAGCGCAGCGGCCCCCATCCGTCGAAGATCACGCGCGAGCGGCATCACTTCGCGCACGGTGGCGATGTCGCCGTCGTGCGTCGCGGGGTCGTAGCCGAACCCGGTCGCCAGCAGCGCTCCCGCCGGGGTCTCTGTCGTCACCGCGAGCTTCTCACCGGCGAGCCAGGCACCGCCGCCATGGGATGCTTCGAACAGCTCCCCCAGCGCCGGCGCGTGCACGGCTGCGGCGAGCGCCTGCCAGCCACCAGGAACGGTACCGCCCTGCACTGCGGCGATGCTCACGTTGTACATCGGCATGCCATAGGCGTAGTTCACTGTGCCGTCGATCGGATCCACGACCCAGGTCACCCCGGTCGTCGATACGGCGGCACCAGATTCCTCGCCCAGAAAGCCATCGCCGGGGCGCTCGGCCGCGAGTCTCGTGCGGATGAGATCTTCGACCTCGCGGTCAGCCTCGGTGACGATGTCTGCCAGGTTCGTCTTGGTCGCCGCAAGAGAGACGCCAGCCGCCCGGCGCTGCCGAGCGAGGGCTCCCGCTTCACGGGCGATGTCTGCCGCGAGCTCTCGCAACCGTGCGGGGTCGACCGACACCACGCCGCTCACTGGTGCGGCGCCGGAGGCGGAGGCGGGAACGCGCCGGGCGCCGGGGGCGCGATCGGCGGCTCTTGTGGCGCAGCAGGCTGCTCAGGAGCAGCAGGCTGCTCTGGCATCGGCGGCACGGGTGGCACTGCTGGTGGCTGCGGCATCCGCTCGTGGGTCGCGTCGAGGTCGGCCTGCACGGGAGAAGCCTGCACGGGAGGGGCCTGCGGCGTGGGGAACTGCCACGCCGATTCGCCCAGGATGCCATCGTGCGCGGCTGGCGCTCCGGCAGGAGGCACCGGGAAACCATCTGGACCGATCGGAGCATCCGGAGAGGAGACGAGGCCTACAGGCGCGTGCTGACCGGACGGCGCCTGCAGCGCGATCTGCGTCGGATACCCGGTGTAATACGCGTTCCAGTCCGGGGATCCGTCCGAAAGAACCGGCAGCGGAGTGACTCCATCGGCGTACGTCGGCCATTGCTGCGCCGCAGACCCAGCGGGGGCGGTGGGCGCCGCGAGGGCGGGAGCGTACGCCTGCACCGGCGCGTAACGGCCAGCCGACGCAGGCTTTTTCGGGGCGAACAGGGCGTTCAGCAGCGGAATCAGAGTCGTGCCGACAGCGGCGAGGATCGCGAGCGCGACCACGATGCGCCAGTACAGCTCGCTGTAGTCGAAGGTGTCTGGGAGCGTCAGGAAGATGACGAGCATCGCCACGAGCAGCACCAGCATCGCGATGGTGACGTAGTAGATGACGCGTGTGAACGTTGTGACGTACCGCTGCGCGGCGGGGGTGAACAGCCGCACGTGCAGCAGCGCGAGCTGCAGAACGCCCACGATGACGAGCAACATGAAGAAGCGACCGGCGCCGCCGGCGTACTCGTAGGGCTCACTCGGAAGCCAGATCTTGATGGCACCCGCGATGAGCGCGACGATCCAGGTGATCATGCTGGCAAGCGCCAGCCAGTCAGGGCGACGGGCCGCCAGACCTGCTTCGAGGATTGCGATCCCCGCGAATCCCGCGAGCAGGAGGATCGTGAGGAACGCTCGCCCGATGATGCCGTTCTGGTCGCCGATGAGCACCCACACGACGCAGACCAGCGCCGCAGCGATCAGGGCGCCGATGGCGATCCAGATCGCGCCACGGATCAGCAGTGACGCACCCGGCTTCGACTGGGCGTGATTGATCTCTGACATCATGATCTCCTCGTCGTCAGCGTTGCACTCATCCTCGCATGCGACGGCGTCTGCACGACGGGCATCCGGGCGGTTGTGAGTAACTCGTCGAGGATCTCAGCGAGCTTTCTTCGCCGACTGCGCAGCGAACGCCGCGACCCGCGCCTTCGCATCGGGCGTGTCGAAGGATGCCCCGATCGAACGGGCCTCTTCGGCGAGCTGGTCCGCGAAGCTGCGCGCCGGCTGCGAACGGACCAGCCGCTTCGCCTGCCCGTACGCGCGCGCGGCGCCCGCGAGCCAGAACCGTGCGATCTCCTCCGCGCGTGCACGCACGCGCTCGGCCTCGTCTGCAGCATCCGACCCGCTGACCACCTCGGCGACCAGACCCCATTCGAGAGCCTCTTCGGCGCTGAGCAGGCGGTCCTGCAGCACCAGCTGAAGCGCGCGACGCTGGCCGACAGCATCCGCCAGATGCGCCGAGACCGACAGGTCGGGCGTGAGGCCGATGTTCGCGTACAGGCTGCCGATCTTCGAGCGTCCACCGATCACGGCGTAGTCCGTGCAGAGCAGAATGCCCAGGCCTCCGCCTGCCGTCGTGCCGTGCGCGGCGGCCACCACGGGGACCGACGACTCGGTGAGAGCCCGGATCCCCTCGTTGATGACACCGGCGAGCGCGGTGAGCGGACCGCCGTCTGCCATCGACGTGGCCATCTCGATCACGTCGCCGCCGGCGCAGAAGGACGGGCCGGATGCATCGAGCAGAATCGCCCGCACATCATCTCTCGACGTCGCCTCTATCGTCGCATCCCGCCATGCCACCGCGAGATCCTCGTTGAAGGCGTTCAGCCGTGCGGGACGGTTCAGAGTGAGGCGCGCGAGCCCCTCATCGATCGACAACAGGATGGCATCGCTCATGGGCATCTCCTTCGAAGCGCGGACTCCGTCAGCCTAGCCGCGACCGTGGACCCCGGCATCGTAGTCCGAGGAATACGTTCTTCCGTCGTGCGGATCCCCAACGTGACGCACAGCACGAGGCCCCACGTCTGCGTCGTGGGGCCTCGTTCGTTGTTCGAATCAGCCGAGCGGACCGTACAGAGACGGGGCAGTCCGCGCCTGGTTTGCCTGTTCGATCGCGTAGGCGAAGCCGAGCAGCTCACCCTCGGCGAAGTCGCGCCCGAAGATCTCGAGGTTGACGCCGGCGCCGGTGATGGTGCCATCAGCCTCGATCGCCTGTCCCATGGGGACGGTCACCGCCGGCATACCGGTGTTCGGGCTCAGCCGCAGGTTGTTGCCCACGGTGCCGTAGGGGTTGCCGCTGGGATAGACCATCGCATCCAGTCCCCGCTCATCGAGGACCCCGGTCATCTGCACCTTGAACGCGGCAAGCGCCGTGCTGTGGCTGCCGTCCGGCCCTGCCCACGCGAGGTAAGTCTCCTCGGTGACCTGCGCGCGGCTCTCGTAGGTGCGCTGACGCGACGTCACGAAGCGCCCGGACTCGACGATCTGCTCGATCGTGCGAGCCGCCACTTCCGGCGCGAGATATGCATCGACGTACTCAGTCAGATCGTGGCGGAATTCGTTCGTGCTTCCGCTTCCCTCACCGAGCACGCGCGAGAACCACTCCGGTGCGGCGATCTCGACGATTGTCGCACCCTGAGCTTCCATCAGCGCCTTCGTCTCAGCCCACAGACGCAGAGTCGTCGGGTTGGTGCCGAGCATCGACGGGATATACCCGATCTGCGCGCCCTCGAGCGCGTTCGCGTCGAGATACTCCGTGTACGAGACGGGCACGTGTCCTGCCTGCGCCGCCGTCACAGGGTCGTTCTCGTCGACGCCGACGACGGCATCGAGCGCGACTGCCGCATCGATCACGGATCGGGCCATCGGTCCGCCAGTATCCTGGGTGAGCGCGAGCGGCACGATCCCGTCACGGCTGGCGAGCCCCACAGTCGGACGGATGCCGACGAGCTGGTTGTACGACGATGGAACGCGGATGGATCCTCCGGTGTCGGTGCCGAAGCCGATGCCCACGAGGTTCGCGGCGATCGCGGCTCCCGTGCCACCGCTGGATCCGCCAGCGGTCCGTTCGGTGACGTAGGGGCTCGCAACGTAGAGTGCCGCGCCGGTCTCCTGGTTCGCCGAGAACTGCGACTCGAAGCCGTAGGCGAACTCATCGAGACTCGTCTTCGCGAGGAGCACTGCTCCGCTCTCGCGGAGGCCCGTGACCATCGTCGCGTCGTCGGCCGTCCAGTTGTCATCCCAGCATCCGCACCCGGCGGTCGTGGCCATGTCGGTCGTGTTGTAGTTGTCCTTGACGGCCACCGGCACACCCAACAGCATGCTCATCATGCCGTTCGACGCGCGCTCGGCGTCGGCGGCGGCCGCCGCCGAGAGCGCCGCGTCGCTCGTGCTGATGATCGAGTTCAGCGCGCGTCCACCCGCAGCGATGTCGATCAGCGTGCGGTCGTAGGCTGCAATCCGGGCGAGATACTGCTGCGTGATCGCAACCGAGGTGGTGACCCCGGCATTCATCGCAGCCTGCATGTCAAGGACGCTCGCTTCAACGAGCTCGAACGGGCCGTCGTCGTACACCATGCGCTGTGAGAGGCCAGCGAGGTCAGTGACGCTGAGCTTCCCATCGCCGTCGAAGTCCCAGCCCGCGAGCGCGTCCCATCCCACGGAGCCGGCGGTATCGCCCAGGCTGTCGGCGAGCACCTCGAGGTCCGCGACGGTGACCTGGGCATCCCCGGTCAGATCCTTCTCGGTGTAGAACGGCATGAGCAGTGCCGTCGAAGCATCCGTCGTCTCCGCGCTCGCGGGCACGGTCGCGAAGAACGCGCCACCCATCGACACGATCGCAACGGACGCGGCGGTGAGTCGTTTCGCGTTACGCACTCGGTGGTTCCTTCCCGCAGACTTCATCGACGAGGTGGGGATGCTTTCGGTCATCGGACAGCTCCCTTGCGAGCACGGCGGGCGAAGAGAACGACGCCTGCTGCGATGGCCGCGAGGGCCGCGCCGATCAGCACGCCGACCATCTCGGTGCTTCCACCGGTGGAGGCGAGGTCGCCATCGATCTTGTCGGTCGGGCTATTGCCGCCGCCTCCGCCACCTTCGGTGACGGGCGGTGTCGTCGGCGTCGGAGTGGGGGGTGTGGGTTCGGCGACCATCACCGCATCAACGGTCACATCCGTGAACGCCGTAGCGACGCCATCAGTGCCGACGAGTGTGAGTGTCGGGACCGACAACGCGGCATCTCCCTCGGCCACGGCCGTGAACTCGAGCGTGGCGATGATGAGATCGCCAGCCAGCCCCGGGGAACTCCCCAAGCGCGTGTAGGTGAGGGCGACCGAATCCGTCGACGCGGCTGCGGCGCCGAATCCGCCGTCCGGATATTCGTCACTGTCGGGTACGAAGGTGATGACGGACTCGTCGAACTCCACCTCTGCCTCGTAGGCGAACAGATCTGCGGAACCTGCGACCGTCACGGTGACCGCAAAGTTGTCGCCGACCGTCACGTCTGCGGGGGCTGCGACAGCCACAGCCGTGACGCTCGCGGCATACGCTGCGGGCGCGATGGTGAGTGCGGCGAGTCCGACGAGCACCGAGGTGGTGATCGTCGCCAGCCGGCGTCTGGGCACGGGGTGTATCGGGGTGCTTCGGGGCATGCCGGAGCCGTCCTTCCAGGGAACATGATGAAACGATCGAACGCTCACCCCATCGGAAGCGACCGCTTCAGGCACACCCTCTCAGGCACAGATGTCGCCGTGATGTCGGATTGTTGCCAGCAGGTTTCGCCTACGCCGCAGACGGTCCCACCCGGATGTTGATGCTCTTCATCAGCGGCTGATCGCTCTGCGCACTGAAGTCGTTCGGACCGATCAGCACGTTCATCTCGGGCATGTAGCCGGCCGCACTCCCCCGCGGCAGGTCATAGGCGATGGCACGGTAGCGGCGCAGGCGCCGCTCTGTGCCGTCCTTCGATGTGGAGACGATGTCGACGACGTCACCCGTCGCGATACCGCGCTCGCGCATGTCCTCCGCATGCAGGAAGATCAGCTCGCGCAGGTTCTTCACCCCGCGGTAGCGGTCATTCGCGGTGTAGATCGTGGTGTTCCACTGGTCGTGTGCGCGCATGGTCTGCAGCACGAGCATGTCCTCTGCGGGCGGGCGCACATCGTGCAGCGGTGCGGCAGAGAACATCGCCCGCGCGGTCGGCGTGCGGAAGTCGCGCTCGCGCGCGGGCTGCGGAATCCGGAATCCGTTCGGTGTAGCAATGAGCTCGTTGAAGCCATCGAAACCGGGGAGGACTCTGGCCATCACATCTCGGATGCGCGCGTAGTCGGCGACGTACTCCTCCCACGGCGTCGCGCTGTCGGGGATGGTCGCCCGCGCCATGCGGGCGATGATGTCGGGTTCGGAGAGCAGACGATCGGATGCCGGCTTTCGCCCGCCGACCGACAGATGAACCATGCTCATGGCATCCTCGACGGTCTGCCCCTGCCGCCCGCTCGACTGGTCATCGCGTTCGGTGCGTGCCAGGCACGGCAGGATCAGGGCCTTGGCCCCGTGCACGATGTGGCTGCGGTTGAGCTTCGTGCTCACCTGCACCGTGAGCCGGCAACTGCTCATCGCCTCGGCGGTGAACACTGTATCGGGTGCGGCGGTGACGAAGTTGCCGCCCAGCCCCACGAACACTTTCACCGCCCCCGCGTGCATCTGGTGGATGCTTCCGACGGTGTCGAGTCCGGGCCGGCGTGGAGAGGTGATGCCGCAGACTTCGTCGAGCTTGTCGAGCAGCCACGCAGGCGAGTGGTGGTTGATGCCGCAGGTGCGGTTGCCCTGCACGTTGCTGTGACCGCGGACCGGAGCGGGTCCTGCGCCGGGGCGCCCGATGTTGCCGCGCAGCAGCAGCACGTTGACGATCTCGCGGACCATGTCGACGGCGTGCTCATGCTGGCTGATGCCGAGGCACCAGCTCACGATCGCGCTGTCGGCCTTCAGATAGATGGCACCTGCCGCACGGATCTGCTCCTCGCTGAGCCCCGACTGGATGACGAGATCGTCCCAGCTGGTGGCTTCCACCAGCGCGCGGTACTCCGCGAGCCCTTGCGCGAAGCGTTCGAGGAACGCAGCGTCCAGTGCCGCAGCATCCGTCTCCGCCGCCTCGAAGACGACCTTCGCGATGCCGCGCATGAGCGCCATGTCTCCGCCCGGACGCACCTGCAGATCAAGCGTTCCGGTCTCATGCGTCTTGAACAGCGCCATGTCGACGAAATCGTGCGGCACGGTCGTCCGCCGGGATGCCGCCTCGATGAGCGGGTTCACATGCACGACCTGTGCGCCGTTCTTCACGGCGTTCGACAGCGCCGTCAGCATCCGCGGCGCGTTGGAAGCGGCGTTGACTCCGAGCAGGAACAGCGCGTCGGTCTGCTCCCAGTCCTCGACGGTCGTCGTGCCCTTTCCCGACCCGATGGATGCCGTCAAGGCACGACCGGATGCCTCGTGGCACATGTTCGAGCAGTCAGGCATGTTGTTCGTGCCGTATTCGCGGATCATCAGCTGGTACAGGAAGGATGCCTCGTTGCTGAGCCTTCCCGACGTGTAGAAGGTCGCTTCATCTGGGCTGTCGAGACCACGCAGCTCCTCGCCGATCAGGGTGAACGCGTCATCCCAGCTGATCGGCACATAGCGGTCGAGCTCGGCGTCGTAGACCATCGGCTCGGTGAGGCGTCCTGCGTTCTCGAGTTCGTAATCGGTCCACTCGGCCAGCTCCGTCACCGTGTGCTTCGCGAAGAACGCCGGTCCTACGCGCTTGTGCGTCATCTCCCACGTGACGTGCTTCATGCCGTTCTCGCAGATGTCGAGCTTCAGGCCCTTCTGGTCGTCCGGCCACGCGCACCCAGGGCAGTCGAAGCCCTTGATGGGATGGTTCATCGTGAGCATGGCCAGCGCCCCGGTCACCGGCTGGCGCTCGCGGAGCAGCACCTGTCCGACCGACAGCGCCGCACCCCAGGCAGCAACGGGATGGGTGTAGTCCTCCTGCGACCACTGCTTGGTCGTTACCGGCCCGTACCCGCCCTGGCGCGGCACGTCCGATATGAGGCCGAAGGCAGTTCCCGGCCGCGGGTTCTCGCTGACGCTCGTCATGAGGCGCTTCCTTCTCTCAGCCATCCGGATTCTGCGGCATCGCTCACCGACACCCGTTCCGCATGCGTGTAGACGTTCATCGACCGGCCGCGCAGGAACCCGATCAGGGTGAGGCCGAGCGAGTCCGCGAGTTCTGCCGCCAGCGACGACGGCGCCGAGACGGCCGCAAGAATCGGGATGCCGGCCATCGTCGCCTTCTGGACGAGTTCGAAGCTCGCGCGTCCCGAGACCTGCAGAACCGTGCCGCGCAGGGGAAGGCGATTCTGAAGGACTGCCCAGCCGATCACCTTGTCGACGGCGTTGTGCCGGCCGACGTCTTCGCGCAGCACGAGCATCTCGCCGGTGTCGACATCGAACAGGGCTGCGGCATGCAGGCCACCGGTCTTGTCGAACGCGCTCTGATGCGCGCGCAGACGCACCGGGAACTCTGCGAGCGCCTCGGCGGTCACCGACGCGTCGTCATGAGTGAGCAGATGATGTGAGATGGTCCGCACCGCATCGATACTCGCCTTGCCGCAGATGCCGCAGGAGCTGGTCGTGTAGAACTCGCGGCGCAGTTCGGGGGCGGGCGGTGCCACCCCGGGAGCAAGAGTGACATCGAGAACGTTGTAGGTGTTCTCTTCACCACCGGTGCCGGGGCCGCCGCAGTGGATTGCCGAGCGGAACTCGGCGCCTTCGGCGATGACGCCCTCGGAGACGAGAAAGCCGGCCGCGAGTTCGACGTCGTTG
Source organism: Microbacterium zouquanmingi (assembly GCF_052266675.1). Taxonomy (NCBI): domain Bacteria; kingdom Bacillati; phylum Actinomycetota; class Actinomycetes; order Micrococcales; family Microbacteriaceae; genus Microbacterium; species Microbacterium zouquanmingi. The sequence continues at coordinate 391,753 of NZ_JBQPRA010000002.1, read as the reverse complement.
CCGGGAGTGCGCATGGTGACCGCGAGCCCAGTGGCGCCGACGCGGATCTCGAGCGGCTCCTCGACGGCGAGGGTGTCGACCCGGCGAGTGGGCGGATGCCCCAGTGCGATCTTCAGCACCGGTCGTCTGGTGACGATACGACCCATACCATCTCCTTCGTCTCCGTCGACGTGCTCGCCTGATCGGCGCGCTTGCGGAGTCGCTGTACGGCTCTCGCACCACCCAGTCTACGAAGCGGGAGCCTGCGCGGGGTCGCGGCTGAGGCTTCTGTCGCGAATGAGGAACCCGAACCCGAATGCGATGAAGAACATCAGGACGCCGTAGACCGCGGCAGGAAGGCTCAGCTCGACCGAGCCGAGGACGCTCTGGGCGATCACGATCGCAAGAGTGGCGTTGTGGATGCCGATCTCGAACGAGGTCGCGATGGCCTGACGTCGCCCGATCCGCAGCAGGCGCGGAACCAGGTAGCCGAGCGCCAGGCTGATGAGGCAGAAGACCATCGTGATCAGCGCGAGTCGCGCGAAGTTGTCGACCAGCAGGGCCCAGTTCGACGCCACCGCACCGGCGATCACCACGATGAGGATGATGATGCTCGCGATCCGCACCGGGCGGTCCATCCCATCGGCGAACCTCGGCCACAGCCGGCGGATCAACATGCCGAGCGCAACTGGGAGCAGCACGATCGCGAACACCTCGAGTGCCTTCGACCACTGCAGGCCCAGCTGGTCGTCGAACGGCTGGAAGTACATGATCGCGAGGTTCGTGATCACAGGCAGCGTGATCACGGCGATGACCGAGTTCACCGCCGTGAGCGAGATGTTCAAGGCGATATCGCCGCGGAACAGATGGCTGTAGAGGTTCGCCGTCGTCCCTCCCGGCGATGCCGCGAGCATCATCATGCCCACGGCCAGCACCGGCGGCAGCTGAAACAGCACCACGAGACCGAAGCAGAGCGCCGGCAGCACCACCAATTGGCACAGCAGAGCGATGAGCACCGCCTTGGGCTGCTTGAGCACACGGCGGAAGTCGGCGAGCGTGAGGCTGAGCCCGAGACCCAGCATGATGATGCCGAGGGCGACGGGTAATCCGATGGTGGTCAACGCTGATCCCATAGGACTCAGTGTGGCCGATCTCAGGGCTCGGTGTCACGCATTCGTTCGATCAGCGGGAGAATGCCTGGTGAAACGAAGAAAGCCCCGCATGTGCGGGGCTTTCTTCAGTGGTGGCAAGTACTGGATTCGAACCAGTGAATGCGATGCAGGCTGATTTACAGTCAGCTCCCTTTGGCCACTTGGGTAACTTGCCAGATGCACACCCGTCCAGCTTTTCCAGCCAACCGGGGGCGCGAGTATCAATCATACCTGCCAGAAGCGAGGCTAAGAAATCGAGCCCTCAGCTGCCGTGGACGCCTCTTTCTGCGTCGGCGAGAGAGCCTGCAGTGCGCAGCAATCCGCCCTCAGAACGACAGGTGGCCGCGGCGACTTCCATGGCGCTATCCAGCAGCGCTTGCCACTGTTCGGCGGACGCTGGACGCGCATCGACGAGGCCTTCGGCAACGCTCGCAAGAGTCGCATCCCCCGCCCCCACCGTGTCGATGATGGGGCCAGGCAGGTCGACGATCGACGCCGTGAGCGTGCCGGAATCCACGTCGAGCACCGCGCCTTCCTTGCCTGCCGTCGCGAGCACGGCTTCGGAACCCAGTTCTCGGAGTCGGGTGCGGAGCCGCTCGAGATCGCCGTCATAGAGAAGCCGTGCGTCATCGGCACCGACCTTGACGATTGCTGCACCTGAAGCCACACGCTCGAATCCGCGCACGAATTCGTCTCTGCTGCGGAGCATGCCGGTCCGCGGATTCGGATCGATCGCGACGCGTGCGTCTCCGAGGGCCGCGACGAGCGCATCGACTTCGACCGGGTTGTCGAAGGGGAAACAGCTGATCACGACGAGGTCCGCTGCGGCAATCGACTGCCGCGCGGGTTTGCCATAGCGGATGCTGCGCCGCTGGGCCGCCTCATTGAAGACGTAGGTCGGTTCTCCGCCAGCATCCCGCTGCACGACGGCACGCGACGATCCGCGCGGGGCCACGCTCTCGATCAGCTGCACGTCGTGATCGACAAGGTACTCGCGAATGTGCTCGCCCGCCTCATCATCGCCCACCATCGCGACCAGGCTCGTCTGGACGCCAAGGCGGCGCATGCCGACGGCGACGTTGAGGGCTGCTCCGCCCACCAGCTCCCGGATGCCGCCGGCGTCGTGGATCTCGTCGATCAGGGCATCACCGATCACGACGGCGCGCGGGGACGTCAGCATCCCCTCATTCTGCCCGTATCCCTCGTCCCGGTCGCAATATGTGTCGCTCTGCGCGGCTGAAAGCGGCACAATTCGCGACCTGAACGGGACTTGCCCGGCCAACGCGGGGGGTGGGGAGCACGAAAAAACCCCGCACCTCCGAAGAGGTGCGGGGCCTTCTCAATCAGTCACGCTCAGTTATAGGTACCAGGCGTCACGTCATCGGTCGAGAACGCGTCGAAGTCGACGTAACCGAAGTCACCCTCGGCGTACGCTCCGTCGGATGCGAAGATCCGGTTCGGGTAGCGCTCGCTCTTGGCCTCTTCCGTCGCCTCGACAGTGATGTCGCGGTACTTCGACAGACCGGTTCCAGCGGGGATGAGCTTACCGATGATGACGTTCTCCTTGAGACCGACCAGCGGGTCGCGCTTGCCCTGCATCGCAGCCTCGGTGAGCACGCGGGTCGTCTCCTGGAACGAGGCGGCCGACAGCCACGACTCGGTCGCAAGCGACGCCTTGGTGATACCCATCAGCTCCGAGCGGCCGGACGCGGGGCGCTTACCCTCTGCCACAGTCTCACGGTTGATCGCCTGGTAGCGCTTGAGGTCGACCATCTCACCCGGCAGCAGGTTCGTGTCGGCGTGATCGACGACAGTGACCTTGCGGAGCATCTGGCGAACGATGACCTCGATGTGCTTGTCGTGGATCGGCACACCCTGCGAGCGGTAAACGCCCTGGACGCCGTTGACGAGGTAACGCTGCACCTCGCGGGCGCCCATGACACGCATGACCTCCTTGGGGTCCAGCGTGCCGACCAGGATCGGCTGACCGACGGTGACGTGCTGGCCGTCCTCGACGAGAAGCGTTGCACGCCTCAGCACCGGGTAGATGACCTCTTCATCGCCGTTGTCGGGCGTGAGGATGACCTTCTTGCCCTTGTCGTTCTCATCGATCGTGATGCGACCATCGGCCTCGGCGATCGGAGATGCCCCCTTGGGCGTACGAGCCTCGAAGAGCTCCTGCACACGAGGCAGACCCTGGGTGATGTCGTCCGCCGATGCAGAACCACCGGTGTGGAAGGTACGCATCGTCAGCTGGGTACCGGGCTCACCGATCGACTGTGCGGCGATGATACCGACTGCCTCTCCGATGTCGACGGTCTTACCGGTTGCGAGCGAGCGGCCGTAGCACTGCGCGCAGACACCGACAGCCGAGTCGCACGTCAGCACCGAGCGCACCTTGATGTTGTCGACACCGAGGGCGACGAGCTTGTCGATCAGCACGTCTCCGACGTCGTCACCAGCCGAAGCGAGAACCTCGCCCGACTCGCTGACGACGTCAGACGCCAGCGTACGAGCGAACACCGAGTTCTCGACGTTCGCGTCGCGCACGAGCTCACCCTGCGAGTTCGGAGCAGCGATCGGGAGCTCGAGACCCTTCGACGTGCCGCAGTCCTCTTCGCGGATGATGACGTCCTGCGAGACGTCCACCAGACGACGGGTCAGGTAACCCGAGTCGGCGGTACGCAGAGCGGTGTCAGCCAGACCCTTACGGGTACCGTGCGTCGCGATGAAGTACTCCGCGACCGACAGCCCCTCGCGGTACGAGGAGATGATCGGGCGAGGGATGATCTCACCCTTCGGGTTGTTCACCAGGCCTCGCATACCCGCGATGTTGCGGATCTGCAGCCAGTTACCACGAGCACCGGAGGACACCATGCGGTTGATGGTGTTGTCCTCAGGGAAGTTCTCGCGCATCGCGACCTGAACCTCGTCGGTTGCCTCGGTCCAGATCTTGATGAGCTCCTGACGACGCTCGGCGTCGGTGGTGAGGCCCTTCTCGTACTGGGACTGAACCTTCGCGGCCAGCTTCTCGTAACGGCCGACGATCTCCTTCTTGTTCGGAGGAGTGAGGATGTCGCTGAGGGCAACGGTCACACCCGAGCGCGTGGCCCAGTAGAAACCGGCGTCCTTGATGCGGTCCAGCGTCGCAGCAGTCTCGACCTTGGGGTACTCCTCGGCCAGCTTGTTGACGATCTGCGACAGCTTGCCCTTGTCAGCGGGCTCGCGGACGAACGGGTAACCCTTGGGCAGCGTGGCGTTGAAGATCGCCTGGCCGAGAGACGCGTCCACCAGGTGGTGCTTCTCGTAGCCCTCAGGGGCTTCGCCCTCGAGGAATGCCATGCCAGGGATGCGGATGCGGACCTTGGCCTGCAGGTCGAGGGTTCCCTCGTCCTTGGCCAGGATCGCCTCGGAGACCGAGCCGAACGCACGCCCCTCACCCTTCGCGCCTTCCTTGACCACCGTGAGGTGGTGGAGGCCGATGATCATGTCCTGCGAAGGCAGGGTGACCGGACGGCCATCAGAAGGCTTCAGGATGTTGTTCGATGCGAGCATCAGCACGCGGGCCTCGGCCTGAGCCTCGACCGACAGCGGCAGGTGCACAGCCATCTGGTCACCGTCGAAGTCAGCGTTGAAGGCTGCACAGACGAGCGGGTGAAGCTGGATGGCCTTGCCCTCGACGAGCTGCGGCTCGAACGCCTGGATGCCCAGACGGTGCAGGGTGGGTGCACGGTTGAGCAGCACAGGACGCTCGCGGATGATCTCCTCGAGCACGTCCCAGACCTCGGGACGGGTGCGCTCGACGGCGCGCTTGGCAGCCTTGATGTTCTGCGAGTGACCGAGGTCGATCAGGCGCTTGATCACGAACGGCTTGAAGAGCTCCAGAGCCATCTGCTTGGGCAGACCACACTGGTGCAGCTGCAGCTGCGGGCCGACGACGATGACCGAACGGCCAGAGTAGTCGACGCGCTTTCCGAGCAGGTTCTGGCGGAAACGACCCTGCTTGCCCTTCAGCATGTCGCTGAGGGACTTCAGTGCACGGTTTCCGGTGCCGGTGACGGGGCGACCGCGGCGGCCGTTGTCGAACAGCGCGTCGACGGCCTCCTGCAGCATGCGCTTCTCGTTGTTGACGATGATCTCAGGGGCACCGAGATCGATCAGACGACGGAGGCGGTTGTTGCGGTTGATCACACGACGGTAGAGGTCGTTGAGGTCACTGGTCGCGAAGCGACCACCGTCGAGCTGCACCATCGGGCGCAACTCCGGCGGGATGACCGGAACGACATCGAGAACCATGGATGCCGGGGACATACCGGTCTCCAGGAACGAGCTGACGACCTTCAGGCGCTTGATCGCACGGATCTTGCGCTGGCCCTTGCCCTCAGAGATCTGCAGACGCAAGTTCTCCGCCTCGGTCTTCAGATCGAAGGCGGCGAGGCGACGCTGGATCGACTCCGCGCCCATGTGGGCCTCGAAGTACTGACCGAAACGGTCCTGCAGCTCGTGGAAGACGTCGTCCTCCGGGCGAAGTGCGCCGACCTCGAGCGTGCGGAAGTCTTCCCACACGCGCTCGAGCTTGGCGATCGCCTCGTCGGCGCCCTTGCGGATAAGGTTCATCTCCTTCTCCGCTGCGTCCTTCACCTTCTTCTTGGCGTCGGCCTTGGCGCCCTCGGCCTCAAGGGCCGCGAGCTCTTCCTCAAGCTTGGTGAGGCGCTCGGCGATCTTCGCGTCGCGACGATCTCCCAGCGTCTTCAGCTCGAGGCGGACGTTGTTCTCCTGCGTGGCCAGGTCGCGGTGACGAGCATCCTCATCGACCGAGATGACCATGTACGCGGCGAAGTAGATGACCTTCTCGAGGTCCTTCGGCGCCATGTCGAGCAGGTACCCGAGGCGTGAGGGGACGCCCTTGAAGTACCAGATGTGCGTGACGGGTGCAGCCAGCTCAATGTGCCCCATGCGCTCGCGACGGACGGAGCTCTTGGTGACCTCCACGCCGCAGCGCTCGCACACGATGCCCTTGAAGCGGACGCGCTTGTACTTGCCGCACGCACACTCCCAGTCGCGGGAAGGTCCGAAGATCTGCTCGCCGAACAGACCGTCCTTCTCGGGCTTGAGGGTGCGGTAGTTGATTGTTTCGGGCTTCTTCACCTCACCGTAGGACCATCCGCGGATGTCGTCTGCGGTGGCCAGGCCGATGCGAAGCTCATCGAAGGTGTTTGACTCGAGCACTAGTTCTCCTGTGTCTCAATAAATTTTTAGGGACCCGGTCCCTGAGCTTGTCGAAGGGTGCGCGTCAGATCTCGTCGATCGAGGCGGACTCGAATCGGCTGGAGATGTTGATACCGAGCTCTTCTGCGGCACGGAATGCCTCATCGTCGGTGTCGCGGAGGTTGACCGTCGTACCGTCAGCCGAGAGCACCTCGACGTTCAGGCAGAGCGACTGCATCTCCTTCATGAGCACCTTGAACGACTCGGGGATGCCAGGCTCCTGGATGTTCTCGCCCTTGACGATCGCCTCGTACACCTTGACGCGGCCGAGGATGTCGTCGGACTTGATCGTGAGGAGCTCCTGGAGTGCGTATGCCGCACCGTAAGCCTCGAGGGCCCACACTTCCATCTCACCGAAGCGCTGTCCACCGAACTGCGCCTTACCACCGAGCGGCTGCTGGGTGATCATCGAGTACGGTCCGGTCGAACGGGCGTGGATCTTGTCGTCGACCAGGTGGTGCAGCTTCAGGATGTACATGTAGCCGACCGAGATCGGTGCCGGGAACGGCTCTCCTGAGCGGCCATCGAACAGCTGCGTCTTGCCCGAGCGGCCGATGAGACGGTCGCCGTCGCGAGTCGGCAGAGTCGAGTCGAGGAGACCAGCGATCTCGTGCTCTTCTGCACCGTCGAACACAGGCGTTGCGACCTTCGTGCCGGGGGCCGCCTCGAAGGCATCCTTCGGGAGCGTAGCCGCCCACTCGGGGTTGCCCTCGACCTTCCAGCCCTGCTTGGCGATCCACCCGAGGTGGGTCTCCAACACCTGACCGAAGTTCATTCGTCCAGGGATGCCGAGCGGGTTCAGGACGATGTCTACCGGGGTACCGTCCGGAAGGAACGGCATGTCCTCGATCGGGAGGATCTTCGCGATGACACCCTTGTTGCCGTGACGGCCGGCGAGCTTGTCACCCTCGGTGATCTTGCGCTTCTGGGCGATGTAGACCACGACGCGGCGGTTGACGCCGGAGCCGAGCTCGTCGTCGCCATCTTCAGCGTTGAACTCCTTGACCGCGATGATCGTGCCCTGCTCACCGTGCGGAACCTTCAGCGACGTGTCGCGAACCTCACGGCTCTTCTCGTTGAAGATGGCGCGGAGCAGACGTTCCTCGGCCGACAGCTCGGTCTCACCCTTGGGCGTGACCTTGCCGACGAGGATGTCGCCGGGGCGAACCTCGGCACCGATGCGGATGATGCCGCGCTCGTCGAGGTCCTTCAGCAGCTCAGGGCTGACGTTGGGGAGGTCACGGGTGATCTCCTCCTTGCCGAGCTTCGTGTCGCGAGCGTCGACCTCGTACTCTTCGATGTGAATCGAGGAGAGCGTGTCGTCCTTCACGAGGTCCTGGCTGAGGATGATCGCATCCTCGAAGTTGTAGCCTTCCCAGGTCATGAACGCGACGAGCAGGTTCTTGCCGAGGGCGAGCTCGCCGTTCTCGGTGGCGGGACCATCAGCGATGACCTCGTTCACCTCAACGCGCTCACCGGCCGAGACGACGACCTTCTGGTTGTAGGAGGTGCCCTGGTTCGAGCGGTCGAACTTGCGCAGGTGGTACTCCTGCGTGCCGCCCTCGTCGAGCTGCACGACGACGCGGTCTGCGGAGACCTCGGTGACCACACCAGCCTTGTCGGCGGTGAGCACGTCACCGGCGTCGACGGCTGCGTAGCCCTCCATACCGGTTCCAACCAGCGGCGAGTCGCTGCGAAGCAGCGGCACAGCCTGACGCTGCATGTTGGCGCCCATGAGCGCGCGCTGTGCGTCATCGTGCTCGAGGAACGGCACGAGCGAGGTCGCCACCGACACCATCTGGCGCGGGGAGACGTCCATGTAGCCGATCTCGGCGGGCTCGAACATGTCGACCTCACCGCTTCCGCCCTTCGGGCGTGCGAGCACGTGGCTGTCGACGAATTTCTTGTTCTTGTCGAGCTTCGCGTTCGCCTGAGCGATGTTGAAGTCGTTCTCCTCGGCTGCGGTGAGGTAGTCGATGTCGTCGGTGACGACGCCGTTCTCAACGCGACGGTACGGGGTCTCGATGAACCCGAAGGAGTTGATGCGAGCGAAGGTCGCGAGCGATCCGATCAGACCGATGTTCGGGCCTTCAGGAGTCTCGATGGGGCACATGCGGCCGTAGTGCGACGGGTGAACGTCACGAACCTCGACGCCTGCGCGGTCACGGGACAGACCACCAGGGCCAAGCGCCGAGAGGCGGCGCTTGTGGGTCAGACCCGCGAGCGGGTTGTTCTGGTCCATGAACTGCGAGAGCTGCGAGGTTCCGAAGAACTCCTTGATCGCGGCGACGACGGGGCGCACGTTGATCAGGGTCTGCGGGGTGATGGCCTCGATGTCCTGCGTGGTCATGCGCTCGCGGACGACGCGCTCCATGCGGGACAGACCCGTGCGGACCTGGTTCTGGATGAGCTCTCCGACGGCGCGGATACGACGGTTGCCGAAGTTGTCGATGTCATCGGTCGCGATGCGGATCTCGGCCTTCTTGCCGCTGCGGAAACCGGTGAAGGTCTCGTCGCCGCGGTGCAGACGCACGAGGTACTTGATGGTCGCGACGATGTCCTCGACGGTCAGCACCGAAGAGTCCAGCGGCTGGTTCAGGCCCAGCTTCTGGTTGATCTTGTAGCGACCGACCTTCGCGAGGTCATAGCGCTTCGAGTTGAAGTAGAAGTTGTCCAGCAGCGCGCGGGCAGCCTCAGCGGCAACCTGCTCGCCCGGACGGAGCTTGCGGTAGATGTCGCGAAGGGCGTCTTCCTTGGTGAGGATGGTGTCCTTGGCGAGGGTCTCTTCGATCGACGGGAAGCCGGCGAACTCAGCGAGGATCTCTTCGCTTGTCATGCCGAGAGCCTTGAGGAAGACCGTGACGGACTGCTTGCGCTTGCGGTCGACGCGGACGCCGACCTGGTCGCGCTTGTCGATCTCGAACTCGAGCCATGCACCACGGCTCGGGATGACGCGAGCGGAGACGATGTCCTTGTCACTGGTCTTGTCGGGCGTCTTGTCGAAGTAGACACCGGGCGAGCGGACGAGCTGGGACACGACGACACGTTCGGTGCCGTTGATGATGAAGGTTCCCTTGCTGGTCTGCAGCGGGAAGTCGCCCATGAAGACGGTCTGAGTCTTGATCTCACCGGTCTGGTGGTTCATGAACTCGGCCTCGACGTAGAGCGGCGCGGCGTAGGTCTTGCCACGCTCCTTGCACTCGTCGATCGAGTACTTCTCAGGCTCGAGGTACGGGTTGGTGAAGCTCAGCTGCATCGTCTCGCTGAGGTCTTCGATCGGAGAGATCTCCTCGAAGATCTCCTCCAGACCGCTGAACTCGTTGAGATCCTTGCGGCCGGCCTTCTTGCCTTCGGCGAGGCGGGCCTTCCACGTGTCGTTGCCGACGAGCCAGTCGAAGGACTCGGTCTGCAACGCGAGAAGGTCAGGGACCGTCAGCGTGTCGGAGATCTTGGCGAACGAGAGACGCGATGCGCCGCGCCCGTTCTTGTTGGTGGTGGATGTGGATGCGTTGGGAGCAGCAGCCAAGGGAATAACCTCCGTGAGCCCCGCAGGGCTTCTCGATTCCTTTGTCGTCAGGTGGAGTGCGCACTCGGATGCTCAGCATCTGCCGACCACCATATGAGGGCAGGGAGAACCGAGGCGCAAAGAACAACTATACGTCCGATTTCGCGACATGGCAAGCGTGATCCTTGACCAATTCCGGATGCTGCGGTAAAAGGCCCCCGCTAACCTGCAAAACCACGCCGAGACCGCGGCGAATCGCCGCGGTCTCGGCGTGGTTTTGCAGGTTAGTAGAGGAAGGGGAGGAGGAGCGGCGGGGTCAGGCGATGTTCAGTTCGTTGCCCGGAATCGAGGCGAGCAGTCGCCTCGTGTACGGGTCACGGGGGTTCGTGAAGATCTCTTCGCTCGTCGCAGCCTCGACGAGTGCGCCGTCCTTCATCACGCACACGTAGTCGCTGATCAGCCGCACGACCGCGAGATCGTGCGAGATGAACAGGTAGCTCAACCCGTACTCGCGCTGCAGGTCGCCGAGCAGCGTCAGGATCTGGTCCTGGACCAGAACATCGAGTGCCGAGACCGGCTCGTCGCAGACGATGAGATCGGGCGAGAGCGCCAGTGCGCGTGCGATCGCGACGCGCTGGCGCTGGCCACCCGACAGCTCGGAGGGATAGCGCCGCAGCATCGACTGCGGCAGCGCGACGTCATCGAGCAGCTGCCGCACGCGCTTGCGCCGCTCGGCACCGCTCCCCCGCTTGTAGAACTCCAGCGGTTCGGCGATCAGACGCTCGATCGTGAACATCGGGTTCAGGCTCGAGTACGGATCCTGGAAGATCGGCTGCACCCGCTGACGGAAATCCTTCGACTCGGCGCGAGTGAGCTTGGAGATGTCTTTGCCCTCGTACCGGATGACGCCGCTGGTCGGATCGATCAGTTTCAGCAGCATCCGCGCCGTGGTCGTCTTGCCCGACCCGGATTCGCCGACGATCGCGACGGTCTCCCCGCGCGGGATCACCAGCGAGACGTCGTTGACGGCGACGAAATCCTCGCCTCGCCCGCGCACCGGGTACACCTTGGTGAGGTTCTCGATCTCGACGATGTTGTCGGATGCCGCGCGAACAGGTTCTGCCCCCTCGGCAGGCTCAGGGGCCGAACGCTGAGCAGACGCCGTGAACGCCTCGGGTTGGAGGCGCGCGACGGCGACGGACGGGGCCGCCGCGACGAGCGACTTCGTGTACGGATGCTGCGGGTCCTCGAGGATCTGCCGCGCATCGCCCTGCTCGACGACTTTTCCGCGGTGCATGACGATCACGCGCTCCGCGCGCTCGGCGGCGAGCCCGAGGTCATGGGTGATCAGCAGCACCGCGGTGCCGAGTTCCCTCGTCATCTGACCGATCTGATCGAGGATCGTCTGCTGCACCGTGACATCGAGCGCACTCGTGGGCTCGTCGGCGATGAGGAGCCGTGGCTTGCAGGCGAGCCCGATCGCGATCAGCGCACGCTGGCGCATGCCTCCGGAGAACTCGTGCGGGTACTGCTTCGCGCGCTTGGCTGCATCGGGGAGCCCCGCGGCCTCCAGCGCCTCGACGACCTTCTTCGAGACGTTCTGGCGGTTCGCGAGTCCATGCGCGAGCAGCGTCTCGGCCACCTGCGTGCCGATCTTCGCGACCGGGTTGAGGTTCGACATCGGGTCTTGAGGCACCAGTCCGATATCCCGACCCCGGATGCTGCGCAGTTCACTCTCGGACGCATGAGAGATGTCACGCCCGTCGAGCCGGATGCTGCCTCTGGCGATGTGTCCGCCACCCGCGAGGAGTCCGATGATAGCCATCGCGGTGGTCGACTTGCCGGAGCCCGACTCCCCCACGATCGCCACCGTCTGGCCCTCGGAGATCTCCAGATCGACGCCCTCGACGGCGTGGACTGTGCCGTCCAAGGTATGGAAGTCGACAGCGAGTCCCTCGACCGACAACAGCGGAGTGCTGGCCTTCTGTGCTTCTGTCATGTCAGCGCGCCCTCGTCTTCGGGTCCATGGATTCTCGCAGCGCCTCACCGAACAGAGTGAAGCCGAGAGCGGTGACCGCGATGCAGATGCCGGGGAAGAACGCCAGCCACGGCGCGATCGCGAGCTCGCTCTGCGCGTAGGTGAGCATCCGCCCCCATTCCGCCGTCTCGGGGCGCCCACCGCCGAGGCCGAGGAAGGAGAGCGCTGCCGCATCGATGACCGCGGTGGCGAGCGTCAGCGTGCCCTGCACGATGACCGGGCCGATCGCGTTGGGCAGCACGTGCGACATCGTGATCCGGCCGCGCCCGAGGCCGAGGGTCTGCGCCGAGAGCACGTAGTCGCTGGATCGCTGCTGCAGCATGGATGCCCGCAGCAGTCGCGCGAAGATCGGCACCTGCGAGGCACCGATGGCGATCATCACCGCGAATGGCGTCTGGCCGAGGATCGCAGCGATCGAGACCGCGAGCAGCAGGTTCGGCACCGACAGGATGATGTCGACGATTCGCATGATCAGGGTGTCGACCCAGCCGCCGAAGGTTCCGGCGAGCAGGCCGAGCACCATTCCGCCTACGAGGCCAAGGGCGGTGGAGACCACACCCACCAGCAGAGACGCTCGCGCGCCCCAGATGAGTTTGGAGAGCACGTCGCCGCCGAAGCGGTCAAGGCCGAGCGGGAAGCCGGGAATCTCACCGGGACCGGGGATGTGCGTCGGTGTGATGTCGCGTGCACCGGGGAGAGCGGTCTCCGGGTATGGCGCCAGGAGGGGAGCCAGGATGGCGACCGCCACGAAGAGGAAGACGATGACCGCGCCGATCCATGCGGTCGGGTTTCCACGCAGACGCCGGAAGACGTCGTGCCAGAAGCCGCCGGGGCTCTCGCTCATATCCGTCTGCAGCATCGTGACGGTGTCGAGGGCGCCGCCGCCCTGCGCGGGAGGAAGTGGAATGCTCATTGGACCCTCACTCTCGGGTCGATCAGGCTGTAGGAGACATCCACCGCGAGGTTGATCAGCGCGTACGCGATCGCGATGAAGATGATGAACCCCTGCAGCACGGGGAAGTCGCGCGTGAAGATCGCGCGGGCCAGGAACGATCCGATACCCGGATAGGCGAAGACCGTCTCGGTGAGCACCGCGCCCGATATCAAAAGGCCGGTCTGCAGACCGATCGTGGTGACCACCGGCAGCAGGGCGTTGCGCAGGATGAAGCGTCCGCGCAGCGTGGAGCTCGAGACGCCCTTGGCGCGGCCGGTGCGGACGTAGTCGGCGTTCTGCACCTCGAGCACACTCGCTCGGGTGATGCGCACGATGATCGCCAGCGGAATAGTGCCGAGGGCGACCGCCGGCAGGATCAGGTGCAGGATGGCATCCCACGACGCATCGAACTCACCGGTGATGATGCCGTCCCACACATAGAACCCCGTGGGGTGCGTGGCGTCGATCCGCGGATTCTGCCGACCGTCGGCGGGGAGCCACCCCAGCTGCACCGCGAAGATGTACTTCAGGATGAAGGCCAGGAAGAAGACCGGGATCGTGATTCCGACCAGGCTCAGCACGACCGCGGAGTGGTCGCTGAACTTGCCGTGTCGGCGCGCAGCCCAGTAGCCCAGCGGAACGCCGATGCCGATCGCGATGATGAGGGCCGCGATAGACAGTTCGATCGTCGCAGGGAAGCGGCGGAGGAACTCTTCCAGCACTGGCCGGTTCGTCTGGATCGAGGTGCCGAAGTCTCCCTGCAGGAGTCGGCCTATCCAGATGAAGTACTGCTCGATAAGAGGCCTGTCGAAGCCGTAGAGCTCGTTGACCCGCTCGATGGCTTCTGGTGTCGCCTTCTCACCGAGGAGAGCGACGGCGGGTCCGCCTGGAAGGGCCCTGACCCAGGCGAACAGCAGGATGCTGAGGCCGAACAGGGTGGGAATAAGGAACAGCAGTCGCCTGCCGATGGTGCGCAGCAAGAAGTACTCCGTCTGATTCGGGTGCCGGCACCGCCCCGTTTCGACCCTTTGACAGGCTCAGGGATCGAAACGGGGCGGTGAGAGCGGCGTTACTTCGTGAGGACGATCTCGTTGAAGACCTCGTCGTTCACCGGGCTCGCGGGGAAGCTCTCGACTCGCGAGTCGAAGGCCAGCGTCGGAGCCGGGTGCGCGAGCGGCACACCGGGGATGAACTCGGCGACCATCTCATTGATGCTCTGGTACAGACCGGTCTGCTCATCGAGATCCGCGACGCCACGCGCCTCGGACAGGGCGCCGAACAGGTCGGGGTTGTCAAAGCCCCACTCCGAGCTCTGCGCACCGAAGAAGACGCCGACGAAGTTGTCGGTGTCGTTGTAGTCGCCGGTCCAGCCCAGCAGGTGGATGCCGTGATCTGCCGTGCCGGTGGTGCGGTCGAGGTATTCGACCCACTCCTCCGAGACCGGAGTGGTCTCCACGCCTGCTTCTGCGAGCTGCGTCGACAGAACGGTGAAGATCTGCTCGGGGTCGGGCATGTACGGACGCGAGACGTTCACGGGGTAGTTGAAGTCGAGCTTCAGCGGGTTGGCCTCGTCGTAGCCGGCCTCTGCCAGCAGCGCCTTGGCCTTGTCGACGTCGTAGTCGTAGGTGGTGATGTCCTCGTTGTAGCCGTTGACGACCGGCGGGATGAACTGCGTCGCCTTCTGCGTGCCCTCGGGCAGCACCTGCGAGATCAGGGCATCCTTGTCGATCGCGTAGGAGAGCGCCTCACGCACCTTCGGGTCCTGCAGCTCAGGGATCTGCTGGTTGAACGCCAGGTACAGGATCGTGAACGGAGGACGCGACACCATGTTGAACCCGGCCTCCTCGAGAGCCGCCGTGTCAGCGGGGCCGACCAGGTCGTACCCGTCGATGTCGCCTGCCTCGAGCGACTGACGACGAGCCGTCGGGTCATCGATCGTGCGGAAGATGATCTCGTCGATCTGGCCCTTGTCGCCCCAGTATTCGTCGAAGTAGGTGAGCGTGAGCTGCTCGCCGCGCGCCCAGTCCTCGAACTTGAACGGACCGGTTCCGGCCGGGTGGCCCTCGGCGTACTCCGACATCTGCGGAGCCTCAGCCGAACCGCCGACCTCGTCAGCGCCGAACTCGTTCATCGCGCTCGGGCTCTGCATCGAGAAGGCCGGCAGCGAAAGTGCGGGGATGAAACCGGCGAAGGGTTTGTTCAGCTCGACGGTGACCGAGTAGTCGCCATCGGGCGTGCAGGACTTGTACACGGCGTCTTCAGGACTGTCGGCGTAACCGTGGAAGAGCTTGTTGTAGTAGTAGCCGAAGGCTTCGGATGCGGCAAGCCCGGTCCAGTTGTACCAGCGGTCGAAGTTCGCGCACACGGCCTCGGCGTTGAACGGGGTGCCGTCGTGGAAGGTCACGTCCTCCTTCAGCGCGAAGGTGTGCGACATGCCGTCCTCAGCGGACTCCCATGACTCAGCCAGCAGCGGCGCGGGGTCGGCAGTGCCTGGCTCCGTGCCCACGAGACCCTCGAAGATCTGCCGGGAGACGCGGAAGGTCTCGCCGTCCTGCGCGAAGGCAGGATCGAGGCTGGCCGGGTCCGAGGAGGCCGCGAACACGAACGTGCTGTCGACGTCTCCTCCACCGCCATCACCGGAGTCGTCGCCGCGTTCACTGGCGACGCAGCCGGAGAGCAGCATCGCCGCGATTGCGGTGCCGGTGACGGCGATGAGCCCTCGCCGTCTGCGCATAGATGTAGTGATCATGCTGTGTACCTTCCCTGTTGGGGCGCTTCCTTGCGCGTTCTGGGAGCAACGTCGCTCTCGTGACACGTGATGCATCGACGCTACCCAGACCGCTCCCGGAATCCAAACGCATTAATGTTGCGATCCGGTATCAGCCGAGTAACAAGCGCCGCACCCGGCGCCCCATCTCAGCGAGAAAGCAGGAGCGCGCGGGCCGCCTCAGCCCCCACACGACTCGCCGCGGCGACCTCCACGACAGGCAAAGACAGCGGATGCTGCGACGCGAGCCCCACGTTCACCACGACCGCTTCCCGGTCACGAGCGGCGGCGAGCTCGACGAGCGCACGCTGATCATCGTCCACGTCCGGGCGGTCGATCAGCACCACGAGTCGACCCTCCGCGGCGACCGCGGCATCGAGGGCAGCATCCCGCTCGGCATCCGTCGCGCGGGCGACATCGAGCCGCACACGGAAACCTTCCCCCGCCAGCACTTCAGCGACGTATGCGGCGGCACTGTCGACGGCGAGCGTCGAGCGTCGACGAGCGTCGATGACCGAAAGAGCGGATGCCGCGGCATCCGCCTCGCCTGTCATCCGCAGTGCGCGCGTGACGATCGCTGCGCCGTCGAACGCCGGCGCCTCGACAGGTGCTGCGGCACGGAGCTTCGTCGACAGAGCGCGCACGCGATCGCGGGCCTGCTCGACCCGCTCGCGGGAGAGCGTCCCATCGCGCAGCGCAGCGACGATCGCGTCGCGCACGGCGAGGAAGTCGCGCTCGTCCTGGTCGGATGCTGCGGCATCCCCCGGGTTCGTCGGGTTGCCGATGCAGAGCAGATCCGCTCCGGCAGCCAGAGCCTGCACAGCCCCACCGCCGAGTCCGACCGACTCGCGGATCGCCGCCATGTCGAGCGCATCCGTGATGATGACGCCCTCGAATCCCATCTCTCGCAGACGCCCGAGCACCGCAGGATTCAGCGTCGCGGGCTGGTCGCCCCATGCGGGAACCACGATGTGCGCGGTCATGATCGTGTCGACGCCGGCGGCGATCGCGGCGAGGAAGGGCTCCAGATGGACGTCCTCGATCTCCGACGGATCGAGCGTGATCACCGGCAGCGCGTGATGCGAATCGAGATGCGTGTCGCCGTGGCCGGGGAAGTGCTTCACGCACGCTGCCACGCCCCCGTCTTGCAGGCCGCGCACCGTGGCTGCGACATGGCGCGAGACGAGCTGCGCATCGGACCCGAACGAACGCACACCGATCACGGGATTACGCGGATCCGTATTGACGTCGGCGACGGGTCCGAGGACGACGTCGACGCCGACCGCGCGGGCACGCCTGGCGAGCTCCGCACCGGTCGCCGCGCTCGCGACCGGATCGTCGAGGATGCCGAGCTGCGCTGCCCCTGGAAGCGTTGACCCGGTGGCGACCTCGAGGCGGGTGACGCTGCCGCCCTCCTCGTCGATGCCGATCAGGGCGTCGGGGTTGGCCGCATGGATCTCGGCACTCAGCTCCACGAGGGCGGGTGAGATGTTCTGCCCGAAGTAGACGACGCCGGCCAGATCCTGCGCGAGCGCCTCGCGCAGCCACGCGGGCGCGTCCGTGCCGAAGAAGCCCGGCCACAGCACGCTGTTGGCGAGGCGAGTGAGCTCGTCGGTCATCCCTTGACTGCCCCCGCGGTCATCCCGCTGGCGAGGCGCCCCTGCACGATGACGAAGAAGATCATGACCGGGATCGTGATGATGGTCGATGCCGCCATGATGCTGCCCCAGTCGTTCGAGTGCAGACCGAAGAACGACTTCAGGCCGATCGCGACCGTGTACTGGTCCTGGGCACCGCCGAGCATCGTCATGGCGAAGATGAACTCGTTCCACGCCGTGATGAAGCTGAAGATCGAGGTCGCGACGAGGCCGGGCATCACGAGCGGCAGCAGGACCGAGCGGAACATCCGCCACCAGCTGGCGCCGTCGAGGTACGCGGCCTCCTCGAGCTCGACCGGGACGGCGGCGACGAATCCACGCAGCATCCAGATGCCGAAGGCGAGCGAGAGCGCGACGTACACGATCATCAGACCGATGATGCTGTTGAGCAGACCGAGACTCTTGACCTGCAGGAACAGCGGGATCACGAGCGCCTCGAGCGGCACCATTTGCACGATGAGGATCATCATGAGGATCATGGTGCGGAACTTGAACTTGAAGCGGGCCACGGCGACGGCGGCGAGCAGGCACACCAGGGCGCTGACGAGGACCGTCACGAGCGCCACGATCGCGGAGTTGCGCAGATACGTGCCGAAGCCGCCCTCGTTGAACACGAAGACGAAGTGATCGAGCGTCCACTCCTCGGGGATGAAGGAGCGGCCGCCGCTGGAGGCATTCGCATCGAAGGCGCTGGAAATCATCCAGTACGCGGGGAAGAGGGTGAATGCGAGGACAACGGCGACGGCGACCCCGATGCCTGTGCGGGAGAGGATGGACTTCTTGTTCGGGTTCACAGTTCGTCCTCCTTCATGAGCGAGCGGATGTACACGATCGTGATTCCGATCAGCACGAGAGTGAGAAGCACGGCGAGCGCCGCGCCGAAGCCGTAACGGTTCTGGCCGAACGATTCGACGTACGACCAGACGCCGAGGTTGAGCACGGAGCGGTTCGATCCGGATCCGCCGGGCATCAGGTAGACCTGCGCGAACACCTTGAAGTCCCAGATGGTCGACAGGATGATCACGACCGCGAAGACCGGGCGCAGTGTGGGGAAGACGATCTGCCAGAAGCGGCGCCATGCGCCTGCGCCGTCCATGGCCGCGGCTTCGAGCATCTCCTTCGACACGCCGAGGAGACCGGCGAGAATAGTGATCGCGACGAACGGGAAGCCGTGGTGCACGACGTTCAGCAGAACGATCGCATAGAAGGACCACTGGTTGGTGAACCAGTTGACCGGTCCGTCGATGAGTCCGAGATCGAGCAGGACGCTGTTGAAGATTCCTCGGTCGGCATCGAAGATGAAGGTCCAGACATATGTGCCCGTGACCGCGGGCATCGCCCAGGCGATCATGATGCAGCTGGAGACGATCAGCCGCCACGTCTTGCCAAGGCGCTGGAGCAGAAGAGCCACCAGGGTGCCGATGGCGACCGTGGTGATCACCGCGACTACGGCGAAGCCGACGGTGTTGGGCAGCACGACGGTCCACAGCGTGGAGTCGGTGAGTGCCTCGATGTAGTTGCCGAAGCCGATCCAGTTGTTCTCACCGGTGTTGATCTCGCGAAGACCGTAGTCCTGCAGCGAGAAGATGAACACCTGGATGAGGGGCCAGAGCATCAGCCCCGCGAGGATGATCAGCCCCGGCGCAAGCAGCAGCCACGGCCGCGACTTCGCGATCAGAGTGAACCGATTGGATCGGCGGCCACCGGCCACGGAGGCGGGGTTGTTCCCCGCCTCCGTGGGTGTCGGCAGCGGTGCATGCACCGTCGACATCAAGAGATACTGCCTAACTCTTCGTTACTGGTATTCCAGTCTTACTGGTTGAGCAGCTCGGTCATCTCAGCTGCGGCATCCTTCGTCGCGGTGGCGACGTCCTTCTGCCCGCTGAGGATCGACTGCATCATCGCGTTGGTGGTCTTCTTCGCCTGGACGGCGCCGAAGTTGGGGGTGACCGGCACGGATGCGCCGCCCTGGACCATCTGCTCGGCGAACGGTGCGACCAGCGGGTCGGTCGAGGCCAGGGCCTCTTCCATTGCCGATGCGACACCCGGGAAGTAGCCGGTCTGCGCCGCCCACTGCTCGGCGAACTCACCGGTGGTCATCATCTTCGTGAACTCCCACGCGAGGTCGGCGTTCTTCGTGTTGTTGAAGATCGACAGGTGCGATCCGCCGAGGACGGAAGGAGCGATGCCGCCATCCTTGCCCGGGATGACCGCGGCGCCGATCTTGCCCTCGAGGTCGGGGCCTGCCTCGACGAGCGAAGCAGGAGTCCACGAACCCGACAACATCATCGCGACGTTGCCCTGTGCGAAGTTGTCGCTGAGGTCGGTCTCCTTCCAGGTGGTGGCACCTGGGGAAGAGAAGCCGTGCTTGGTCGCGAGATCCGTGTAGAACTGGATGCCCTCCTGCGACTCGGCGCTGTCGAGCTCGCTGGTCCACTCGCCGCCGTCTTCGGTGGCGACCTCTCCGCCTGCACCCCAGACCCAGGGGTAGACCTGGAACTCGGCGTCGCCGGGAACCGGGAATGCCATCATCTCGGGATGCGCGGCCTTGACTGCTTCGCCCGCGGTGACGATGTCGTCCCACGTCTTCGGAGCCTCGAGCCCGAGCTCCTCGAAGATGTCGGTGCGGTAGACCAACGCGCGAACGCCCGCGTACCAGGGCATGCCGTAGAGCTCTTCGTCGTAGGTTCCGGCGACGGCGAGACCCTCGACGAGGTCATCGCGGAGGCCGTCTTCGGCGTCGACGTACTCATCGAGCGGAAGCAGTGCGCCGGCGTCGGCGAACTCTGCAGTCCAGGTGGTGCCCGTCTCGGCGACGTCGGGGGTCGTGCCACCGGCGATCGATGTGACGAAGCGGTCGTGTGCGTCGGCCCACTGAACCTCTTCGATCTCGACCTTGGCGCCCGTCTTCTCTTCGAAGGCCGCGGAGACCTCGTCGTAGAAGGCGGTGGCGTCGGGGTTGGTGCCCTTCATGATCCAGACGTTGAGGGTCTCCCCTTCGCCATTCGATCCGCTGTTGCCGCTGTCGCCGCTGTCGCCAGCACAGCCGGCCAGACCCATTGCCGCCGTGACGCCGAGCGCCACGATCGGAAGAATACGCTTCTTCATCAGGTGAATCTCCTCATTGAAAACTGCCTTCGGCCGCACGATTGCACGCCGCCTCCGAAAAAGTATTTACCACTAACAAATTCTATGCAAATCCAGTCCGCGATCGTCACACAGCTGTAACGTAGGCTCCTTGTCGTGGGAAGAACGCGCGCTCGGGATGCCGAGAATCCGACCGCTCGCCTCGATCACGGCGGCATCGCGAGCATCGTGCCGTCCGAGTTCACCTCGGGGTTCGAGCTCGTCGTCGACGGCACTCCTCAGTCGCACGTCGACCTCGATGACCCCACCCACCTGCACTTCGAGTACATCGTGCGGATGGGAGCGGTGATCGATCAGCTGCGCCCAGGCCCGGTGACGGCGGTGCATCTGGGTGCGGGGGCGCTGACCATTCCGCGCTATATCGATGCGACCCGACCAGGATCGCGCCAGCAGGTGATCGAGCTCGAGGCACCTCTGGCCACGCTCGTTCGAGAGCACCTGCCGCTGCCACGTGCAGCATCCATTCGGATTCGGATCGGCGATGCGCGCGAAGGCGTCGCTCGCCTGCCCGCAGCGCTCATCGGCGCGTGCGACCTCGTCGTCTCGGACGTGTACTCCGGCGCGCAGACGCCCGCACACCTGACCAGCGTCGAGTTCTACCGAGAAGTCTCGGCTCTGCTCGCGCCCGCGGGCGTCCTGCTGGTGAACGTCGCCGATGGCCCCGGTCTCGCGTTCGCGCGCCGCCAGATCGCGACCGTTGCCCACGTGCTTCCCGAGGTTGCGCTACTGGCCGACGCCCAGGTGCTCAAGGGCCGTCGATTCGGGAACCTCGTGATCGCGGCATCCGCCTCTCCCCTGCCGACCGAATGGCTGCCCAGGATGCTGGCGGCGGGCCCCCATCCGGCCAAGATCGCCCAGGGTGCAGAGGTCGACGCTTTCGCCCAGGGCGCGCGGATCGTCACGGATGCGGATGCGGTGGCGTCCCCGAAGCCGGACGCATCGATCTTCCTCCGCTGAAATCAGACTGCGGGGCGCGCCGACCGCTCTTCTCAGCCGGTCACAGGCAGACTGGAGACGCGCGAGAGGAGAGCACATTGGGTTACATCAAGGGGTACGACTCAGAGACTCTTCGTGAGACGGTCGATCGGATCGAGTGCGGCGAGAGACTCGTTGAGATCGAGTCGCAGCGAAGCCTTCCCGCCATGCTCGAACGGGTATGGCTTTTGAAGGTGCTCGGCAGCCTCGACGAGGCGCTTGCCCTCGCTGATGAGACCGTTCGCCTCGCGCGCATGGCGGGCACCCGCAAAGATGTGCTGCGCTCGCGCGTGCTGCACGCGACAGTCCTGCAGTATCGCGGTGCATACGCTGCCGCAGAGCAGGAGCTGACCACCTGCATCACCGAAGCCGAGGGACAGGGCTGGGGCGGAATCGCCGCCTTCGCGCACCAGCATCAGGGCCGCAACGCCTATGAAGCGGGAGACTTCGAACTCGCCCGCGAGAGCTTCAAGCAGGAGCTGTTCCTTCGCCGAGAAGCGGGAGCGGCCGACTCCAAACTCGAAGTCGTGCTCCTCGCCATCGAGGCCACGGAGAAGCGCCGCACCGGGCAGCTCATCAGCAGCTGAGCGGGCAGCAGCGGATCGGACGCGCGATTGTCTGAGCCGTGTTCTATTCTGAGCGCATGGCGGATCTGAACCGAGTGCGCGTCTGGGGCGAGGCGCTGATTCGCATGCACCTCGACGAGTCGTGGGCTTTCGGCTTCGACAACGCGAAGCGGCGCGCAGGTCAATGCGACTTCCGCGCGAAGCGCATCACTGTTTCGCGCTATCTCGCCGCCCGCTTCGACGATGACGAGATCCATCAGGTCCTGCTGCACGAGGTCGCGCATGCCCTTGCCGGTCACCGTGCCGCGCACGGATCCAGCTGGAAGCGCATCGCCCTCGAGATCGGCTACGTCGGCGGCACCACGCACCAGGGTGAGACCGCCGTAGAGCTCGCGCCCTGGATCGGCACGTGCCCAGTCGGCCACGTCACCTATCGGCACCGCCGGCCGAGCCGGGCGACATCGTGCGCCAAGTGCTCGAAGACCTTCAACCCGCAGTTCGAGTTCAGCTGGGTGCGCCGCGAGATCACTCCCGCCGCGAAGCTCGCCGCCCGCACCCCGCGCTGAGTCGGCTACTCGAACGCGACGAACGTCTCGCCTACGAGCACCGGGACCGCGTCGGTGGCATCGACCTCGGATGCCGCAGCAGCCTCGGTGGGAGCGACTCCCGAAGCCAGCATCTTCGCGGTGGACCCGACGCCGTCGGCGATCTCTTTGGCAGACCCGGATGCCGTGAGCAGGTGCCGCATCGCCCGCCGGAGGCCACGCGCGGATTCGCAGGCTGCGGCGGCTTCCGGCGAAGTGTGATCCGCGCCGAGGTCGCTGAGCGCCGCGATGATCATCCCCGCGCCGAGCTGGTCTTCGACGGCGAAGCGGACGTCTCCGGCATCCGTCAATTCACCCGCGGCGATCACGTTGACCGATGTGCGCGTCTGACGCCGGTTCTGCACTTCCAGCACCGCACGAGCAACCGCAGAGGCGTTGCGCAGCGATCCGACCAGCACCGTCGCATCCCCTGCCGCTGCCGCCGCGACGGCTGCGCCGTTGCGGGACCAGCTCACGGCATCCGGGAGCGAGATGCTACTGCCGGATGCCACGGCATCCGTCACCGTCGAGGAGAAGCGCAGCACATCGACCACGACCACGATGTCGGCCGGGGCGAGGCGAGCGAGACCCGCGACTCCCCACTCGAAGCGGACCTGATACGACGGCTGGGAGAACGGCTGCGACATGCGTCTCAGCCTAGAGGCGGGTGCCCTCGTGGCGACGGCGTGTGTCGCACTGTCACGAGCCACCCGAGTGGTCAATCCACCGCGAGCGCTTCGACCGGCGCCACCCTGGTTGCCAGCCTCGTCGGTGCTGCGGCAGCGACGAGAGTCAGCACCGCGGTCGCGACGACGATGACCAGCACGGGCACCCACGGAACCGCCGGAGCTATGAGCCCTGCCGTCTGATCGAAGTGCGGCGGCATCCTCACCGAGCCGAGCAGTGACTGCGCGGCGATCCAGCCGTACAGCACACCGAGCACGAGCCCCGTGGCCGTCGCGGTGAGGGTGATATGCAGCGCCTCGAGCAGGATCATCCGTCGCACCTGCACGTTCGACAGGCCGATCGCGCGCAGCAGTCCGAGCTCACGGCGCCGCTGCACGACACCGATTGTCAGCAGGTTCACGAGCCCCACCGCAGCGATCACCGCCGAGATCCCGACGAGCACCATCATCACCGCGGCGAAGCCGTCCATGATGAGTGCGAACTCCGAGTCGAGTTCTCCACCCGCCGCCTTCGTCAGCAGCACCTTGACCGACTCCAGCGCGACGGCGAACATCGTCACCAACGTCACCCCCATCACCACGCCGATCGCCATGCGGCTCGAGCGTTCCGGATACCGCAGCGCGTTCTCCGCGGCCAACCGCGCCGTCGCCGACTTCCCGAACAGGCGTCCGACCAGGCGCAGCTGCGGCGGCATGACGAGCACTGCGCCGATCGAGAGCCCGGTGAATGACAGCAGGCCGCCGAAGAACGCCACGATCACACCGAGAGGGGTGACGAGGCCCGCGAGGACTCCGAACACGAGCAGCGCGAGGCCGAGGATGAGCAGCAGCAGAGCGCCGACGTGACGGGCGGGGCGGGCTTTCGCGTTGTCGTGCGATCGCTCGACAGAACCGCCGATCGCCTGCAGCGGGGTCACCGACAGCACTCGGCGTGAGCCGACCCACGCTGCCAGCCAGGTCGTCAGCACCACGCCGAGCGCCGGGATCAGGACCGCCGGCTGTACGAGCGACGCCTCCGGCACGGCACCGAGCAGCCGATCGGCGAGAAGCAGGCCGGAGGCTGCAACCAGCAGCCCCACGACCAGACCGATCAGCGCTCCGAGCGCGCCGACGCCGAAACCGTGGCCTGCGACCTCGGCGCGCTGCGAGCGTGCCGTGGCACCGATGAGTCGCATCAGCGCGATGCGACGTGTGCGGCCGGCGACGATCGTCGCAAAGGTGTTCGCGGTGACGATCGCCGCGACGTAGAGGGCGACACCGACGAGGAGGACGGAGAGGATCGCGACGATCACCGCGAGGGTCCCGCTGTCGCCGATGTACGGGTCTGCCTTCAGCAGCGCACCGATGTAGGCCGTCGCCTCGACGAGCACCACCCCGAACGCCGACGACAGTGCGGCGACGAGAATGCTCGCTCCCATCCCGCGCTCGCGCAGCCAGCCGAACCGTGGCCCTGTGGCCGTCGATTCGGGGACGGACGTCATCACGGCGCTCATGCGGCGGCCTCTGCCGCTTCGGAAGCTTCAGCCGCCAGCATGTGCGACGCGATCTGCTCGGCGCTCTGGCGGGGGTGGTCGGCGACGATGCGACCATCGCCGAGGAAGAGCACGCGGTCGGCATGGCTGGCGGCGATCGCATCGTGGGTGACCATCGCGATCGACTGTCCCTGCTCGCGGCTCGCCGTGGCCAGCAGCGCCAGCACCTCGCGCCCGCTGCGGGAGTCGAGGTTGCCGGTCGGCTCATCGGCGAAGACGAGGTCTGGGCCGGTGGCGAGCGCGCGGGCGATCGCCACGCGCTGCTGCTGCCCGCCGGAGAGCTCGTGCGGACGGTGATTCAGTCTCGCCGCAAGCCCCAGCCGTTCGACGAGCGCATCGATTCGCGCGCGTTCGATGGCGCTGGGCCTGCGCCCGTCGAGCTCGAAGGGCAGCAGGATGTTGCCGAGCGCATCGAGCGTGGGCACGAGGTTGAACGCCTGGAAGATGAACCCGACGCGGCGACGGCGCAGGATCGTCAGCTCGACGTCGTTGAGGCCGGTGACGTCGGTGTCGCCGATCCACGCTCGCCCTTCGGTCGGAGCATCCAGCCCCGCCATGATGTGCATGAGCGTGGACTTGCCCGAACCGCTCGGCCCCATGATCGCGGTGAACTGGCCGCGGCGGATGCCGACGCTCACGTCGTCGAGCGCCTTCACCGCGCCGTCGCCGGAGCCGTAGGACTTGGTCAGGTGCTGGACCCGGGCGGCGAGCCCGAGGTCGGTGGTCGTGATCTCCATGACTTCGACGCTATTTCGGCGCTGTGCATCGCCGCATCGCCCGCGCGGAGCATCCGTCTACATCTCGAGGATGATCCGCAACCCTGCAAAACCACGCCGAGACCGCATCGTGTAGCCGTGGTCTCGGCGTGGTTTTGCAGGTTTGGCGGGAGGGAGGGGGTCAGGCGAGGCCGTGCTCGAAGGCGAACACCACCAGCTGCACGCGATCGCGTAGCGAGAGCTTTGTCAGAATGCGGCTGATGTGCGTCTTCACTGTCGCTTCGCTCAGGTACTCACGCCCGGCGATCTCGGCGTTCGAGAGGCCCCTTGCTGCGAGTGCGAAAATCTCCTGCTCGCGCTCGGTCAGCGAGGCGAAGCAGTCCGGTACCGGCCGCGTCTGTGGAGTGAAGTGGGCGAAGAGCTCACGCGTGGCGGATGCCGCGATCACGCTCGATCCGGAATTCACAGTGCGGATCGCGGCGAGCAGGAACTCCGGCTCGGCATCCTTCAGAAGGAACCCACTCGCGCCCTGACGGATCGCCCGTGCCGCTGCCTCATCCAGATCGAACGTGGTGAGCATCACGACCCTGGGCGGCTGGGGCCGCGAGAGGATCTCGGCCGTCGCCGTCAGGCCGTCCATCACCGGCATCCGAATGTCCATCAGGACCACATCCGGGCGGTGCGCGGCGACTGCGCCCAAGGCTTCCTGCCCGTTTCCTGCTTCGCCGACGACCTCCATGTCGGGCTGCGAAGAGACAAGCATGCGGATGCCGGCACGGAACAGCGACTGGTCATCCACCAGCAGCACTCGGATCATTCTTGTCCTCCCGCACCGATGGTGCTCCCGATCGGTAATGTGCCGCGCACGACGAATTCTTCGCCGTCACGAGAAGCGGTCAGCACGCCGCCGATCAACTGTGCGCGCTCGCGCATGCCGACGATGCCGTGACCGCCGGTCGCGGCGGTCTGCGTCGAGGCCACCGAGTTCTTCACCTCGAGGTCGACGCGGTCCGCCATCCACGCCATTCGCACGTTAACATTGTCTCCCGCACCGTGCCGGATCGCGTTGGTCAGAGCCTCCTGCAGGATCCGGTACACGGCGAGCTGCACCGCCGCGGGCGGCTCCCCCGGCGGCATCGGATCGACGGTCACGCGCGGCTCGAGCCCTGCCTGTCGCACGTGCGCGAACAGCTGCTCCAGGTCGGCGATCGTCGGCTGGGGTCCGTCTCCCTGGCGATGACGCAACTGGGTCAGCAGCATCCGCACGTCTGAGAGCGCGGCGCGCGCGGTCTGCGAAACCGTTCCGAGCGTCTCGATCGCGACGTCGGGCGCGGTTGCCGCCGCATACCGCGCACCATCGGACTGCGCGATGATCACCGCGAGGGAATGCGCGACGACGTCATGCATGTCACGCGCGATGCGCACGCGTTCCTGCTCTTCGGCGGCGGCGAGCTCTGCGATGGACTGCGCCGCCCGGCTGGCGCGCCAGCGCAGCACCATTCGCCATCCGAAGCCGCCGAGCCACGGCGCGCCGAGAACCAGGATGCTGATGATGCTGAACAGCACGACATTGACGGCGCTACTCAGCGCGCTCACGCCGGTCAGCAGTCCGTTCACGTAGACCATGTATGCACCGGCGATGACCCCGCCCACGAGAACGGATGCCAGCCCCGCCCAGAACGTCCGCGTGGCCCCCCACGCAGCAGTGGCGTAGAGAACTGCGAGGATCGCGACGTTGATGGGCAGTGGAGCCAGGCCCGCCGCCATCTGTACGACCGCTCCGATCCAGGCTGTTGCGAGCGCGAGGCCCGGGGCGAGCCTGCCGATCGCAACCGCACCGCACTGCAGCAGTCCCGCGATGAACACGACGGCGACCGACACTGATTCGGAAGCGATCGTGCTCATGCTGCCAGGGGCATAGAACACCAGAGACAACGGAGCAACCACGGCGAACAGCACGAAGGCCCCGACGATGTCGAGGACGAGCGCGGCGGGAGACAGTGGACGGGTCACGCTTTCACGCTACGCGAGCGAGTGGTCTGCGGCATCCGCCTGGAGATGTATCTGGTGCTCAGACGCGGCAGAGGATCTCGCCGTGCGGCAGGAGGAACCAGCCGTCACCGTCATCCGCCCACGCGCGCCATGCGTCGCTGATTCGTGTGAGGTCCGCTCTGGTCGCCATCGCAGAATCGACCAGCTGCCGCGCAAGAGCCGACTCGAGAATGCGATCGGCCCACATGCCGCCCCACCACGCGCGCTCCTCGGGCGTCGCGTAGCACCAGGTGGATGCTGTCGACGTGATGTCCTCGAACCCGGCGGCGCGTGCCCACGAGAGGAGTCTGCGACCAGCATCCGGTTCGCCGCCGTTGGCGCGTGCGGCCTCGCGGTACAGGCGTAGCCATTCGTCGAGCTCCGTCAGCAGCGGGAACCAGAAGAACCCCGCATAGTCGGCGTCGCGCGCGGCGACCACACCGCCCGGTTTGGCGACGCGGCCCATCTCGCGGAGCGCCTGTACAGGGTCCGCGACGTGCTGCAGCACCTGGTGCGCGTGGACGACATCGAAAGTGTCGTCGGGGAAGCTCAACGCGTGCACGTCTTCGACCGCGAAATCGATGTTCGAGACGCCCTGCTCTGCGGCGAGCGCCCGCGACAGCGCCAGCTCGGCATCGCCGATCTCTGTCGCGGTGACGTGTTCGACCGCCGCGGCGAACTCCATCGTGATCGTGCCCGGCCCCGCGCCCACGTCGAGAAGGCTCATGCCGGGTGCGAGATGCGGCCTCAGATACTCAGCAGAGTTCGCGATCGTGCGGTTGTTGTGCGAGCGCAGCACCGACTCGTGGTGTCCGTGGGTGTAGGTGGCCATTCGCTCAGTCTCGCACCATCGCCGCGGTGGGCATCCGTCGGTTGGCACGCCCGCCCGCGGGTCAGCGGAGCTCGGCGGCGATGCGACGAATCCCCTCGCGGTCGGGCTTGCCCGAAGACAGCGTCGCAAGCTGGTCGACGAGGATCAGCCGTGCGGGCCTCGCCGGCTTCCCGAGCTCCTCCGCCACCGCCTCGCGGGCCCGCTCGAGCTGCTCGGCTTCGCTGCGGCGCAGGGCCTCGCCGCGTGCGGCGACGATGACGGATGCTTCGCCCCACCGCTCATCATCGACGCCGACGACCACGGCAGACGTGAGACCAGGGATGCCGCGGACGATGCGCTCCACCCGGTCGAGTGAGACGTTGACGCCCCCGGAGACGATGACGTTGTCCGCCCGCCCGTGCACGCTGACCGTGCCGTCTTCGACGATCCCGAGATCGCCCGTGCGATACCAGCGAATGCCGTGCACATCCCGCAGGAACGTCCGCGCTGTCAGCGCGGGATCTCCGAGGTAACCGTCTGCGAGCATGGCACCGGCGATCTGCAGCTCTCCATCGACCGTGCGCACCGCGGCAGTGTCGAGCGGGATGCCGTCATACACGCATCCGCCGCTCGTCTCCGTCGAGCCGTAGGTGCGCACGAGCCGCACGTCCAGCTCGGTCGCGCGATCGCGCACCGGCTGCGGCAATGCCTGGCCTCCGACGAGAATCGCCCGATAGGCCTGGAGCGCTGCGAGCACGGTCGTATCATCCGCCGCGTCGAGCAGTGACGAGATCTGTGCGGGGACGAGAGACGTGAACAGCGGTTCCGCCGAGATCATGGGGAGCGTCGCCTCGGCGAACGCCCGCGGCGAGAACCCACCGTCGAGAACGACAGGGTTCGTGCCCGAGAGGATGGACCTCACCAGCACCTGGAGCCCCGCGACATAACCGGCGGGCAGCGCGAGTAGCCAGCGCCCAGAGCCGATCCGGTTCGCTGTCGCTTCGGCTCCGGCACGCAGAGCCTCGCCGCTGAGCACGACCCGCTTGGGGATGCCGGTGGAGCCGGAGGTTCCGATCACCACAGCGGTGCCGTCTTCAACCTCGCCTGGCTGATCCCCCAGCATCCCGAGCCCGAGTGCGGGGCCGCCGGCGAGCGCGCGCGCGAGGTGCTGCTGCAGCAGAGCCGCGTCGTCAGCCGCGGTAGTGACGAGCTGGGTCATTCGGGCCTCCCCGCGTCAGAAGTGGTACGGGAACGACGACCAGTCGGGATCGCGCTTCTCGAGGAACGAGTCGCGGCCCTCGACCGCCTCGTCAGTGCCGTAGGCCAGGCGCGTCGCTTCACCGGCGAAGATCTGCTGCCCCACGAGTCCGTCATCGACAGCGTTGAACGCGAATTTCAGCATCCGAATCGCCGTCGGCGACTTCGTCAGCACCGTGCGCGCCATCGCGAGCGCCTCCTTCTCGAGCTCCTCGTGCGGCACGACGCGGTTGACGGTGCCCATCTCGTAGGCACGCTGCGCCGAGTACTCCTCAGCGAGGAAGAACACTTCGCGGGCGATCTTCTGCCCGCTCTGGCGCGCCATGTACGCCGAGCCGTATCCGGCATCGAAACTACCGACGTCAGCATCCGTCTGCTTGAACTTGCCGTACTCAGCCGAGGCGATCGACAGATCGCACACGATGTGCAGCGAGTGTCCGCCGCCAGCCGCCCACCCGGGGATGACCGCGATGACGACCTTCGGCATGAAACGGATCAGTCGCTGCACCTCGAGGATGTGCAGGCGCCCCAACGAGGCAGAGGATGTAGCGCCCTCGGTTGCTGAGCCTGTCGAAGCATACTTGTAACCATCACGCCCTCGGATGCGCTGATCACCCCCCGAGCAGAACGCCCAACCGCCGTCCTTCGCACTCGGGCCGTTGCCCGTGAGCAGCACGGCTCCGATCTTCGGATCCTGACGGGCGATGTCGAGCGCGCGATACAGCTCGTCCACGGTGTGCGGGCGGAACGCATTGCGCACCTCCGGACGATTGAACGCGATGCGAGCGACGCCGCCGTCGTGAGTGACGTGCGCGGTGATGTCAGTGTAGGCGTCGGCACGGGGCGCGAGCACCCATTCCGCGGGATCGAAGAGATCAGAGACCATGGCTCCAGCCTATGCCGCGACCTGAACGTGTGTCGCGTCAGCGAACGAGCGGGCGGTCGTCAGCCGCGCTGCGCGCGACGCGCCTTGCGCCAGCCGTCGATGATGTCCCAGGCGGCGACACCGATGATGACCGCGCCCGTGAGCACCGCCAGGATCCGGAAGATACCGCCTTCACCCGCTGCCTCGGCGTCTCCGGCTGCGAAGCCTTCTCCGCCGGCATCCACCACGAACGCAAGGAAGTCCGGGTTCATCAGCTGGCCGGTCACCAGCAGGTAGATCGCACCGGATGCGAACACGATGGCGAGCACGGTGTTGAACACGGCCAGGCCCGAATGCCATCCGCGCCCTGCGTAGACGGCGATCGCGAGAGCCGCTTCGAGCGCGATAAGCACCAGAGCCCCGCCCAGCCACCAGGGCCACAGCTCCGGATTCAGGAACGGCATCGCCGCCGTCTGCCCACCCAGTCCCTTGGTCACGTCGAGGTCGCCCGTTGAGAACACCACGAATCCGACGAAACGGTCCCACAGCAGCGCCGCGGCGGCGAGCCCCAGGAACACCAGCGAGGCGATGAGGTCACTTCGACCCGCACCGCTCTCGTGCGGCTCCGGCAGAGAATCCACCGACCATTTCACCCCCGTGTCGGCCCCGGTCCGCTCCAGGATGAAGAACACCAGAGTGGTCCAGAAGCAGAGGTGCACGGCGACCGAGAGCGTCACGGCGATCGTCTGACCGATGATCTCGCCGACAGGCGCGTTCGAGATCGTCAGCCCGAGCGCCACGGCTGCCGCGACGCTCACGGGCACGATCCACAGCAGCAGCTTCAGCAGTCGCCACCACGTGAGAAAGTACTTCGGCCCGATCAGGTGCAGCGGACGATCGGCGAAGCCGGCCGCAAGCACCGCGGGGTCACCGAGTTCGGTGAGGACGGCGCGCTCAGCATCCGTTCGCTTCTCGCCCTGGTCAGCGCGCGCCTCGACGGCGGCGCTGATGGAGGATTCGAGCTCGGCGCGGACGTCTTCCTGGGTGGTGGGGTCCAGAGACTTCGTGACGGCGGCGATGTACCGCTCGATGAGTGTTGCAGCCATGATCAGTTCTCCTGTTCAGGGGTGTCCAGGGGGAGGGTCGCGATCGCTTCGGTGAGCGAGGCCCATTCGGTCGTGAGCGCATCAGCCAGGCGGATGCCGGCACCAGAGGTGCGATAGAACTTTCGAGGCCGGGCCTCTTCGGTGTTCCACTCGCTGGTGAGATACTCCTGCTTCTCGAGACGGCGAAGCAGCGGATACACGGTGTTCGCGTCGGTCGCGAACCCATGGCGCTCGAGGTCTTCGAGCAGGCCGTAGCCGTAACCCGGAGTGCGAAGCAGCTGCAGGCAGGCGAGCACGATGGTGCCGCGCCGCAGCTCTTGCAGGTGCGTATCGAGCGTTTCGTTCATGTCGATCACATTACTGTGCGTCACACACTATTGTCAATGACACATTGATGAGACTGGATCGAGGGTACCGTTGCAGGATGCTTCAGGTCACGCAGATAGACCCCTTCGACCGCGCATCGGTCGATCTGTGGTGGAACATCTACGCCGCCGCGGAACGCGCCGATCGCGGAGCGGACACGGCCGTGTGGACGCGCAACGAGTCACGGCACGAACTGCAGCAGCGCACCGACACCGTCGAGCGCCGCGCCTACCTGGCGATCCTCGACGGCAACGTCGTCGCGAGCGGACGACTCGCATTGCCGCTGCGCGACAACCTGCGTTCGGCCGCCCTCGGCGTCCACGTCGCCCCCGACCTTCGACGACGCGGCACCGGAACGGCAGTGCTCAGCGCCCTGGAGACTGCGGCGCGCAGCGCCGGGCGCAGCATCCTCACCTCGAATGCATCGTGGCCCTACTCTGCGGGCGACGACGGCACCGGCATCCCGGGTCGCGAATTCGCGCGGCGCCACGGGTATACGCTCGCACTCGGCGATGTGCAGAGCCGTCTGCGTCTGCCGCTGGATGCGGAGCTGCTCGGTGACCTCGAGCACGACGCGACGCGACACAATTCCGGCTACACGCTGCGCTCATGGATCGGCAATATCCCGAAAGATCTCGTCCGCGACTGGGCCGAGCTGGATGCCTCCCTCGATACCGAGGCGCCGGTGGGAGACCTCGACATCGAACCCACGACAGTCGACGTCGATGCGGTACGCGAGAACGAGGTGCTGCTCGCGAGACAGAATCGGCGCAGCTACGGCACCGCCGCGCAAGATGCCACCGGCCGCGTGGTCGCCTACACCCAGCTAGTCGTCTCGGGCGATGACGGCAACGCGTACCAATGGGGCACGCTCGTACGGCGCGAGGCCCGCGGGCACCGCCTGGGTATGGCTGTCAAGGTCGCAAATCTTCGGATGCTGCAGCAGCACGCGTCCGCGGTCCGCTCACTCCACACGTACAACGCCGGCGTGAACACTCAGATGCTTGCGATCAATCGCGCACTGGGCTTCGCCCCCTCCGAGCACTTGGCCGAGTTCCAGAAGAAGCTGTAGCCCCGCTCGCCCCCGTTCAGGTCGCGAATTGTGCCGCTATGCGGACGCCAAACCGGCGCAATTCGCGACCTGGACGAGGGTTCGGGGCAGAATGAGCACATGACAGCCGACATCGCCGATCTGCTCAGCACAGCGCGCGTGGTGTCGCTGCCGATGACAACGCGCTTCCGCGGGGTCACCACCCGCGAGGCGCTCCTGTTCGAGGGCCCGCAGGGGTGGGCGGAGTTCTCTCCGTTCGTCGAGTATGCCGATGCCGAGGCATCCGTCTGGCTTTCCGCGGCCATTGACTTCGCCTGGAACATACAGCCCGCGCCGCTGCGCGAGAGCATCCCGGTCAACGCCACCGTTCCCGCCGTCGCCGCCGGTCAAGTCGCGCACATCCTCGCGCGCTTTCCCGGATGCCGCACCGCGAAGGTCAAGGTCGCAGACCCGGGGCAGCACCTCGAAGACGACATCGCCCGCGTGCGCGCCGCGCGCGAAGCGCTGGGGCCCGAGGGGCGAGTCCGCATCGACGCGAACGCCGCCTGGAACGTCGACGAGGCAGAACGGGCGCTGCACGCTCTCGCCGAGTTCGACCTCGAGTACGCCGAGCAGCCGTGCGCCACGGTTGAAGAGCTCGCCGAACTGCGCGCGCGCGTGAAGTACATGGGCATCCCGATCGCGGCGGATGAGAGCATCCGCAAGGCCGAGGACCCACTGGCCGTCGCACGAGCTGGCGCCGCGGACCTCATCGTCATCAAGGCCCAGCCGCTGGGCGGCATCCGGCGAGCGCTCGACATCGTCGCCGAAGCCGGGCTGCCCGCCGTCGTCTCCAGCGCGCTCGACACTGCGGTCGGCCTGAGTCACGGCGCGGCGCTCGCCGCAGCCCTCCCCCAGCTCGAATTCGACTGCGGCCTCGGCACCAGTGCGCTCTTCATCGAGGACGTGGTCGATCTGTCGCCTGCTGACGGCGCGATCCAAGTCGGCCGCGTGATACCTGACTCTGCACGACTCGATCGGCTCGCGGCCTCCGCTGATCGTCAGCAGTGGTGGCTCGACCGCCTGCGTCGCAGCTACGCGCTGCTCGCGGCATCCGCCAACTGACGCGAGAAACATCCTGCAGCATCAGAAACGTCTTGGAAGCACCTGTGTCAGGCAGAAGGACGTTTCTCGCCAACGAGCGGCACGGCGGGCGGCACGGCCGGCGCGATGATCAGTTCGACGACCCGAGCAAGCGCCTCAGCGCCGACGCGGTGCAACTGCTCGCCGTCGTGACCTGCGATCGCTCCGCGGGCCATGCTTCCTTCCCACTGCACCATCAGAATATGGGCCGCGGCAGGAACCTCCACCCGCAGGGCGAAGAGGCCTGAGTCAACGATGCCCTGGATGATGCCTTCGATACTGCTCGCAAGTGCATTCTCCTGGGCGAGATACGCCGCCGCGAATGTTGCATCGCGCAGCGCATGTATGCGGATCTCGCTCATCAGGAGGACGCTCAGTCGATCATCCTCGCCCGAGTCCATTACACGCTGCACGAGCTCGGCAGGATCGGCATCGGCCGACAGGATTCCTGACTTCACGAACTCATCGATGCGCGCGCGCACTGTGGTGATTCGCTGCTCGGCGACAGCGGCTGCCAACTGCAGGAACAGCTCGTCCTTCGACTCGAAGTTTGAGTAGAACGCGCCGCGCGTGAACCCCGCACGCTCGCAGATCGCCTCGACACTCGCCCCTTCGAGCCCGACTGCCGCGAAGACCTGGGCTGCGGCTTCCAGAAGGCGCGCACGCGTGTTCTCGCGTCGTCTCGTCACGGGGGTCGTCATGGCCTCACTTCACATCCTGCGCACAGTTTTCGCAACTCGAATAATCGTAGGATACATATGTGTATCGGATACATCTCTGTATCCAGTCTCCCACGCCTGCTTCTCGGAGGATCCTGTGTCCACACTCCTATCGTCGCTCGGACGCTGGTCATTCCGCCACCCGTGGCGGGTGCTCGTCGCCTGGCTCCTCATCCTCGCGGCGGCCGGTGGCGGTGCAGTGGTCCTGCAGCAGGGCACCGACAACTCCTTCACCATCCCGGGCACCGAAGCTCAGGAGGGCATCGAGCAGCTCTCGCGCTCCTTCCCCCAGGTGAGCGGCACGAATGCCCAGTTCATCATCGTCGCCGCAGAAGGCGACAAGATCACCGACGACGATTACCGCGAGCCGATCGAGAAGGCCGTCACCGAACTCGCTGACTTCGACGATGTCCTCGCGGCCACGTCTCCCTACGACGAAATGATCGAGGGAATGATCAATGACGGCAAGACCGCAGCCATCGTGCAGTTGCAATTCGATGGCCAGTCCACCGACGTCTCCGACGAGACGAAAGACACCCTCACCGCGGCAGTAGATGCGCTCGGCGCTGAGCTTCCCGCCGACTCGCAAATCAAACTTGGCGGAGACCTCTTCGCGATCTCGATCCCCGGCGTGACGCTCACCGAAGCCGTCGGCCTCGTCATCGCTCTGCTCGTGCTGATCGTCACGTTCAGATCGTTCGTGATCGCCGGTCTCCCGCTGCTGACCGCTGTTCTCGGTGTCGGCATCTCGATGGCCGGAATCTTCGCGGCCACCGCTTTCGCCCCGGTCTCCTCGACGACGCCGCTGCTGGCGCTCATGCTGGGCCTCGCGGTCGGCATCGACTACGCGCTGTTCATCATGGCCAGGCACCAGGATCAGGTGCGCGAAGGCACCGACCCGGAAGAGTCCGCTGCCCGCGCCGTCGGCACCGCGGGCTCCGCCGTGGTCTTCGCCGGCATTACGGTGCTCATCGCGCTGATCGGGCTCGGCTTCGCCGGCATCCCGTTCCTCACCACGATGGGCATCGCCGCGTCGGTCGCGGTCGCGGTGGCTGTCGCGATCGCCGTCACCCTGACCCCCGCTCTGCTCGGATTCCTGGGGGGCAAGGCTGCAGGCCGCCCGAAGAAGGAGCGCAAGACGAGCGCACCGCGCCGTCAGTTCAGCGAACGCTGGGTCGGCGGGGTGACCAAGCATCCGGTCATCACGACTCTTGCGGTCGTG
Source organism: Microbacterium zouquanmingi (assembly GCF_052266675.1). Classification (NCBI taxonomy): domain Bacteria; kingdom Bacillati; phylum Actinomycetota; class Actinomycetes; order Micrococcales; family Microbacteriaceae; genus Microbacterium; species Microbacterium zouquanmingi. Next base: position 355,697 of record NZ_JBQPRA010000002.1, on the reverse strand, counting down.
ATCGGCCTCGGAATCGTCGCTGTCCCGGCCCTCAGCCTCAATCTCGCCCTCCCGAACGCTGGTGTGCTCGCACCCGACGACGAAGCTCGACAGAGCTATGACCTGGTCGCCGATGAGTTCGGCCCTGGCTTCAACGGTCCCCTCGTCCTGACCGGAACGATTGTCACCTCCACCGATCCGCTCACCCTGATGGAAGACCTCGGAGATGCTGTCGCGAAGGTCCCAGGGGTCAAGGAAGTCGCTCTCGCGACACCGAATGAGACCGCAGACACCGGCATCGTCCAGGTGATCCCCGATACCGCGCCGGATGACCCGGCGACGAGCGACCTCGTCCGTGAGCTGCGCTCGCACCACGACGAGTGGCTCGAAGAGTTCGGCATCGACGTGAAGATCACCGGCTTCACCGCCGTCGCGATCGACATCTCCGACCAGCTCGGAGCGGCCCTGCTGCCGTTCGGCATCTTCGTGATCGGGCTGTCGCTGATCCTGCTGACGATCGTGTTCCGCTCGCTCTGGGTGCCGATCACGGCAGCCCTCGGCTACCTGCTGTCGATCATCGCGGCGTTCGGAGTCGTCGGCGCCGTGTTCGAGTGGGGCTGGCTCGCCGATGCTCTGCACGTGGCGAAGGTCGGACCGATCATCAGCTTCATGCCGATCATCCTCATGGGCGTGCTGTTCGGTCTCGCGATGGACTACCAGGTGTTCCTCGTCTCGCGCATGCGCGAGGACTTCGTACACGACCCCGAATCGAAATCCGCGACTCGTGCAAAGCGCCGTGCCGCAGCCCTCCGCGCCGTCCGCTCCGGCTTCACCGGATCGGCCAAGGTCGTCACTGCCGCGGGGCTCATCATGTTCGCCGTCTTCGTCGCGTTCGTGCCCGAGGGCGACTCGTCGCTCAAGCCCATCGCGCTGGGCCTTGCCGCCGGTATCGCGATCGACGCGTTCCTCGTGCGTATGACCCTGATCCCCGCGCTCATGGCGATCCTCGGCGAGCGCGCCTGGGAGATTCCGCGCTGGCTGGAGAAGATCCTTCCGAGCGTCGACATCGAGGGTGAGGCCGTCGAGCGCGAACGTCACCTCTCGGGGTGGCCTGGTGACGATTCGGTCGTCGCCGCCGACGATCTCGTGCTCAGCGCGGATGCTCCGATCGTCGAAGGACTGTCGCTGCGCGTGGCTCCCGGCGAGGCCGTCATCGCGGCCGGTCGCGATGCCCGGGTCCGCCGCGCGGTCGCGCTGGCGGTCGCGGGGCGCCTGACTGCGGATGCGGGATTGCTCCGCGTCGTCGGACATCTGCTGCCGGGCCGCGCGGCCTGGGTGCGCGGGCACGTCGGCAGCGTGCTGGTCGATGATGCGGATGCTGCGCTGCTCGACCTGCGCGAGGCGCTGCGCGGCAGGTCACGCCTCGTCGTCATCGACGGCATCGACCGGTTCACCGGCGGACAGCGCGATCAGGCGACGACGATGCTGCAGCGCGCTGCGGCATCCCGTCCGCTCGCGGTCTTCGCGACAGCATCCGACCCTGACATCGCCCGCACGCTTCTCGCGGAGGCCGGCTGGCCGACCGCTTCCGTCCTCGACGTCGCGCAGACGTCGAACTCCCACAACGACCTCGAGGTGGACGCATGAACCTCTCCATCGAGCGGGCACGATCCCGCAAGCCCGTCACCCTGCTGACGATCATCGGCGTACTGCTGCTGCCGGCGATCATCGGCGGCATCCTGGTCGCGGCTCTGCAAAACCCGACCGAGCGCCTCGACAGCATGACCGCGGCCATCGTCAATCTCGACGAGCCGGTGACGCTCAACGAGCAGTACACGCCCCTCGGACGCCAGCTCGCCGCTGGCCTCGTCGAGGGCTCCGATGACATGGACTCGAACCTCACCTGGGTCATCTCGAACGAGAAGGATGCCGCGGCGGGCCTCGCCGACGGCAACTACCAGGCGATTGTCACGATTCCGGCAGAGTTCTCGGCAGCGGCGACCTCCGCGGGCCAGACGATCGCGAACGGCAGCGGGACGCCCGAGCAGGCCACGATCGAGGTCACGACTCCCGATGACGGCCTCGTCGCCGACGACCTCATCACCTCGCAGATCGCATCCGTCGCGGCCTCCACCATGGGCACCATGCTGAGCGAGGCGACGATGGAGAACGTGCTCGTCGGCTTTACGACGATCGGCGATCAGATCGGCGAAGCGGCCTCCGGTGCGGACCAGCTCGCCGGCGGCGCGCGCACCGCCGCCGATGGCGCAGCTGCGCTTCCCGACGGCGCGACGCAGCTTGCCAGCGGCGCATCTCAGCTGGGTTCCGGCGCGTCGGACCTGGCCTCGGGTCTGGGGACGATCGCATCGGGCACGCGGGATGCCGCGAACGGTGCGAGCGCGCTCGGTTCGGGGTTGACGGGTGGGGCTGCGGCTCTGGAGCAGTCCGGACTCGTGCCGGCACAGTTGTTCACCGCTGCCGATGGCGCACAGCAGGCGACCACGGGTGTCTCAGCGGGGCTCGCCGGCCTGGATTCTCAGTTGAAGGACCTGCTCGCCACCTGTGACTTCACGGGGACCCCAGAGTTCTGCCAGGATCTCGCCACGGCGTCGGGGACTGCGAGCGCACTCACGGAGCCAGCAGCCCAGGCAGCCCAGGCCGCCGCAGGAACAGCATCCGGCCTCGCGATCTTCAACACTGAGGCGACGGCGACGATGGCCGGTCAGCTCCGCTCCGCGGGTGAAGGCGCAACCGGGCTCGCCACTGGCCTCACCCAGCTCGCCGATGGCACGTCTCAGTCGTCCGCCGGAGCATCCGCTCTGAGCACCGGAGCATCAGGGCTCAGCGAGGGTGCAACGGCGCTTGCCGACGGAGCCGCCACGCTCGCCTCCGGACTCGATGAGCTCGCAACGGGCACCGCCGATCTCGCTGGCGGACTGCGCCAGGCCACCGAGCAGCTTCCGTCATTCAACGACGAGGAGTCGACGTCGCTGGCATCCGTGATCGCCGACCCCGTGTCGTCGAACGCGCAGGCGAACATGATCTTCGGGCCGACCGCGATTCCGCTCCTCGCAGCGGTGGTGCTGTGGCTCGGCGGCCTGGCCTCGTTCATCGTGATGCGCGCGCACACCGCCCGCACGCTCACCTCGCGTCGTTCATCGGCGGGGCTTGCCCTGCGGGCTCTCTGGCCTGCGGCGGCGATCGGAGCAGGCCAGGGCGTGCTCGTCGCGCTGATCGTGCAGATCGTCGCCTCGTACGATCTGGCGACCTGGTGGGCCTTCGCGGGAACTGCCGTGCTCGCCGGCGTCGCATTCGCCGCGGTGAACCAGGCGCTGGTGGCCATCTTCGGCGGTGCCGGACGCTGGATCAGCGCTGTCATCGCGGTCACCGCCGTGGCAACGGGACTCATCTCGACAGTGCCGGGGTGGCTCGCCTCCATCGGCGCCGCGCTCCCGACCGCACCGGCCTTCACAGGGCTGATCGCCGCGAACGGCGGAGCTGTCGCAGGGCTCGTCGTCTGGGCGGTGCTGTCACTGGTCGCGACGACGATCGCCGTCGCCCTGCGCCGCACGACCTCCGTCAAGGCGGTGCTCGCCACGGCGTAGCATCCGGACAGCGAAAAGCCCCCTCCCGCACACAGTCAGCGTGCGACGGAGGGGGCTTTTTCGAATGTCTCAGGCGCGGCTGAGCGCCGCCTGCTTCAGCTTGTCGAACTCTGCTGCGGTGATCGCACCCGAGTCGAGCAGCTCCTTCGCGTGGGCGATCTCGGCCGCCGGGGTGGGCGCACTGCCCGACACCGAACGGATGTAGTCGTCCGTTACCGACTGCGCAGCAGCAGCCTGCTTCTGCGCGCGCTCCGACATGCCGCGTCCGCGTGCGATGAGGTACACGATCGCAGTGACGAACGGCAGGAAGATCAGGAAGATGAACCAGATTGCCTTGGCCCAGCCATTCAGCTTGTGGTCACGGAACAGGTCGGTGATGATCGAGAAAAGTGCCATCAGGTAGGCGACGAACACGAAGATCGTCAGGAACCACCAGATGACGTCCCAGATCTGGGTCCAAAATGTCATGCCGTTCACTCCTTGTTTAGGGCGGGAGCATTAGGCATGCTCACTCGCCCCCTGAGCATATCGGCAGTGACGGGTCAGCTGAGGCCGCTGTAGGCGTGCAGCCCCTTGAAGAAGACGTTGACGATCGTGAAGTTGAAGATGACGGCAGTGAAGCCGATGATCGACAGCCACGCCGATGGCGTTCCCCGCCATCCGCGGGTCGCACGTGCGTGCAGGTATCCGGCGTAAAGCACCCAGATGATGAACGTCCAGGTCTCCTTGACGTCGAAGCCCCAGTAACGGCCCCAGGCATCCTGCGCCCAGATGGAACCCGCGATGAGCGTGAAGGTCCAGAGGATGAAGCCGATGATCGCGAATCGGAAGGCCGTGCCCTCGAGGCGGTCGGCGCTCGGCAGCGTCGCGAGGAAGCCAGGACCAGGCTTCTCAAGCGCTTCTGCCAGGCGGCGCTCGCGCCGGGTCTGCATGAGCTGCAGAATCGACAGCGCGCAGGCGAGAGCGAAGAACGCGGTGCCGAGCGACGCGACGAAGACGTGGATGACGAGCCACACGCTCTTGAGCGGATCCATCAGCGGCACGACCCCGACGTAGAAGCTGAGCGACGCGGCACCCAGCAGAACGACGACGATCCCGAGGATGAACGTGCCGAGGTAGCGCAGATCGACCCGGAGGTTCACGAGCAGATAGACGAAGACGATCAGCAGCGTGCCGATCATCGCGAACTCGTACAGGTTCGCCCACGGCACGCGCTCAGCGGCGATTCCGCGCAACACCGTCGCTGCGAGGTGGAACACGAACCCGAGCGTCGTCAGAACGGTGCCGATCCTGGCCATCACATATCGCGGCTTCACCGGCACATCGGATGCGTCGCCCGCCGCATCCGCACCCGATGAGGAAGACCTGTCGACAACCGGCGCCCCGGCGCCGACCAGCGCCGCCTCGCTCTCGCGGACGAGACGCGCATCGGAACTCACCTCGGAACGCCGAGCGAGATCGAAGGCGTAGGCGATGAAAGCCGCTGCGTAGATCGCGATCGCCGTCCAGACGAACAGGATCGAGAGAGAGTCGAGATCGGGCATGGTGCCAGTCTACTTTCGGGTTGTCGCGGAGGAAGGGGCATCGAGCAGCCGCGCGTGACCTGTGACCAGGTCGTCGACGGCGCCGCCGAGAGTGGGATCCTCGCCGCGGGCGAGGCCGGCGTACTCCAGCCGCACCTCACCACCCGCGACGGATGCTTTGACCCACATGCGCCGGCGCGGAATGAACAGCGCGAGCATCAGGCCGGCGAGCGAGAGGAGAGCGAAGACGAGCACCCACACGGCGGATGCATCGTGGTGCACCTGCAGAGACGCGAAGCGCTTGACCGACTGGGTGAAGTCGGTGGCGCCCGCGGGCGCTTCATCTTCGAACGTGATCGTTCCGCGGCCGCCCGGAAGCTCGGCAGTCTCGCCCGGCTGCAGCTCGATCGAGGGCGCATCGCCCCCGTCGCCGGCGATCGGGGTGAGCTCATCGGTGTCGAGCACGTAGACGGACTTCGGCGTACCGTCATCGATGCCGAGGTCACCCTCGTAGACGCGGAGGGTGAGCAGAGGGGCGAGCAGATCGCCGTGCGCCGACGCGAATGCACCGTTGTCGTTCTTCACCGCGCTGGGGTAGAAGAATGCGGCGATGCCGAGCTGTTCCGGCATCCCATCGGTCACCTTGATGACGCCGAGCGAGGTGAGCGCCGTGTCCTGAGGCAGGAACGGCACCGAGTTGCGGTAGACGACCTCGTCGTCAGCGTTTCGGACCGTGATCGTCGGCGCGTAGCCGTTGCCGAGCAGATAGACGTTGTTGCCGGCGATATTGAGCGGATGGTTGACGCGCACGGAGGCCTCGCGCGTCTCACCGTTCTCGCGAATGGTCATGTTGGCCGAGAAGTCCCCCGCCTGACCGGATGCCGCCGACCCGTACTCCTGATACGTCACATCGAACGAGTCGAGGGTCATCGAATATGGGCTGAGCGCGTCATCACTGACGAACCGGCCGCGGTTCATCGATTCGTAATCCAGGAGCGTGTTGACGAACGTCTGCCCCTCCACGACCACCCGCTGACCGGTGTAGGCGAAGCTTCCCCCGACCCCGACGGTGACGAGCACGCCGACGAGCGCGATATGGAAGAGCAGGTTGCCGGTCTCGCGCCAATAGCCGCGCTCTGCCGAGACCGAGTACGTGCGCCCCGTCTTGGTGGCGAGGTCGTAGCGCTCGACACGGTAGCCGAGGGCCTTCAGCTGCTTCTGTGCGACATCGATCGAACGGGATGCTTCGGCGTCAGCATCCGCCTCATTGCTCCCTGAGCCTGTCGAAGGGCGTACGGTTTCGCGGTAGTCCTCGAGACGCTGCAGACGAGCGGGCGTCCGCGGCGGGCGGGCGCGCAGAGCCTTCAGATGGTGCTTGACGCGTGGGATGACGCAGCCGACGAGCGAGATGAACAGCAGCAGGTAGATCGCGGAGAACCAGGGCGACAGGTAGACGTCGAACAGGCCCATCGCGTCGAGCACGGGGAACAGGTCGGGGTTGTCGGCCTCCCACTGGGTGACGCCGTTGGGGTCTGCCATCCGCTGCGGGAAGATCGAGCCGGGAATCGCCGCGATCGCAAGCACGAGCAGCAGGACGATCGCCGTGCGCATCGAGGTCAGCTGACGCCAGCCCCAGCGCAGCCAACCGACGAACCCGAGGCGCGGCTGGGTGATGGTGCTGTTATCGCCGTCGATGTGATCAGACGGGCGGAGCGGGTCGGAACTCGTCACAGCATCCTTCTTGGGAGCGGGGGAATCAGAGCGGGAGCTGGACACTGCCCATCACCGCCGTGAGCCTCGACATGAGGTCGGTCCACAGACCAGAGACCATCAGCACGCCCAGCGCGATCAGCAGAACGCCGCCGATGATGTTGACGACGCGGATGTGCCGGCGCAGAAACCCGATGGTCTTCGTCGCCCAACCGAAGCCGAGCGCGACCAACAGGAACGGGATGCCGAGGCCAAGACTGTACGCGAGGCCGAGGAGGGCTGCCCGCCAGGGGTCGCCGATGGTCCACGCGACGCTGGTGATCGCGGCGAGGGTCGGGCCGATGCACGGCGCCCAGCCGATGCCGAGCGCGAAGCCCAGCAGCGGGGCACCGATCAGCCCGGTCTTCGATGTGACGTGCATGCGCCACTCGCGCTGCGCGAAGCCGAACATCCCGAGGAAGACGAGCCCCATCGCGATGATGACGCCCCCCAGGATTCGGGTGATCAGCTCGCCCCACTGCAGGAAGAAGACGGATGCTGCGCCGCCGATGACGGTGAACGTGATGAACACGATGCTGAAACCGAGGATGAACAGCAGCACGCCCAGCACCAGGCGGCCACGGCCAGTCTGAGCAGCGTTCGCGGTCGTGCCGCGCGGCGCCGCCGCTCCCCCGATGAATCCGAGGTACCCGGGAACGAGCGGGAGCACGCACGGCGAGAGGAACGAGACGAGGCCCGCGAGCATTGCAACCGGGATGGCAAGCCAGAGGGCGCCGGATCCGATCAGTTCCTGGGTGTTCACGCGCCCTCCGCGAGCGCGTCTCCGACGAGGGTTGCGAGGATGCTGGGCCCGTCGAGCTGCCCGATGATGCGCGCTGCGACCCGGCCCTGATTGTCGAGCACGAGAGTCGTCGGCGTCGCCTGGATCGGCGTCGCGCCCGCGAAGGCGAGCTTGGCCGTGCCGCTGTCGACGTCGATGAGGCTCGGATACGTGACCCCGTAGGTCTTGGCGAAAGCCTTCGCCGTGTCGGGCTGGTCGTAGGTGTTGACGCCGATGAACGACACCTCGTCGTCGGAGTACTGCTGCCAGACCTCTTCGAGAGCACCCGCCTCAGCACGGCAGGGTGCGCATCCGGCGTACCAGAAGTTGACGACTGTGACGTCGCCGGCGATGTCTGTGCTCTCGAACTGATCGCCCTCTTCGGTCACCCCACTGAAGACGACCGGTTCACCGCGCTCTGCGACGGGAATCTCTTCGACCGCGCCATCGGCGGAGATGTATCCCTTGCCGTCACCGTCGAGATACTGCTGCGCGACGGGGTCCGCTGCGCAACCGACCAGCGTGACGGCGAACACCGCGGCGAGCGCGGCAGAAAGCAGCAAGCGGGGGCGGGGCATATTCCCAGTTTACGCAGGGCTTTCTATGGGTGATCTGGAAGGTGCAGGTGCCGTGATCAGAACTTCGCGAGCACGTCCTCGACGCCGGAACGGAACCGCGGGCACGTGGTGATGTCATGCGCAGTGCAGCGCACGGCGTGCTCGGTCATCTCTTTCGAGCGGCGCATCTCCTCCATCCGTCGGTCAAGATCAGCGAGATGAGCGAAGAGCACTTCATGGCGCCCACTCCGGCCGTCATCGAGCAGGATCGCGATCTGCTCGAGGGTCATTCCGGCGGCTTTGCTGCGCTGGATCACGGCGATGCGGACGATCTCTTCCTCGCCGTACCGACGGCGTCCGGCTTGATCGCGCGCCGGACGAAGAAGTCCGACCGATTCCCAGTGCCTGAGCACATTCGTGGGCAGATCGACTCTTTCGGCGACCTCTCCGACGGACCAGGGACGAGAAGAGCTTGACTTCATGTTGACATGAAGTCACAGACTGATCGAGAAATCAAGCTCACGAGAGGAACACCATGTACGACGCGATCGTTATCGGCGCCGGACCCGCGGGTCTCCAGGCGGGTCTGACCCTGGGACGGATGCACCGCAAGACGCTCGTTCTCGACTCGGGCAAGTACCGCAATGGCACCGTCTCCCACATGCACAACGTGCTGGGTGACGACGGGACGGCACCAGCGGACTACCGCGCACGGGCGCGCACGCAGCTCGCGGAGTATCCAGATGTGGAGCTCAGTCCCGGCACCGTCGCTCGCATCTCCGGCGCCATCGACGGCTTCACAGTCCACTTCCCCGACGGACACAGCGAGGACACGCGCCGCATCGTGCTCGCCACCGGCGCCATCGACGAGCTGCCCATTGTCCCAGGGCTCACCGAGCTCTGGGGGCGGCGCGCCTTCGCCTGCCCGTTCTGCGACGGCCACGAGTTCGCCGGCAAAGAGATCGGAGTCATCGGCGCAGGTCCCCGCGCCGGGCACCTGATCGGGATGCTCGGGAGAATCGCCTCGCGCATCACGGTGTTCCCGCTCGCCACCGATCTTCCCGGCGACCTGGCCGGGCTCGAGTACGCCGATGTGCAGGTCGCGCCGGTGGTGGACTCGGCGACTGCAGCAGACGAAGGCGTGACCGTGACCGCCGGTGACCAGGAGTTCGCAGTGGCGGGTCTGTTCGTTGCCGCGGGAACGTTTCGCCAGAGTGCGCCCTTCATCGCGGAGCTCGGACTGCGCATTCTCGACAGCGGGGGGATCGAGATCGACGACTTCGGGCATACCTCGATCGCAGGCATCTCGGCGGCGGGAGACCTCGCGCACCGCGCCTCGATGCCAGGGCCGATGCCGTCGGTCCTTCAGGCCGCAGCGGCAGGACAGCTGGCAGCGTCCGCGATCGTGCAGGAGCTGAGCGACTGAGAAGTCAGACTGCGCCGAGGTCGATGCCGGCCGCGGCGGGCTCGGCGTAGTCGACCTCGCGCCACACGTCGCCCACACGTTCGAACGAGGTGATGCTGGAGAGCGCACAGCGGCGCGTCCGCGGGTCGTGCGGCAGACGGAGCCCCGCGACATGCAGGTGCGTGATCCAGATCGGCGCCTGGTGCGAGACGATCACGATGTCGCCGCTATCGGTCTCGTGCCAGACGTCGTTCAGCGCGGCTTCCATGCGCTCGGCGATGGAGATGTACGGCTCCCCCCAGCTCGGCACCGCGGGACGACGCAGCTTCCACCAGTTACGCGGGTCACGCAGTGCACGACTCATCCGCTTGCCTTCGAACAGGTTCGTCGGCTCGATCACCCGCTCATCCAGCACCGGGTCGACCCCGAAGATCTCGGCGAAGGGCTCGGCAGACTCCTGCGTCCGCTGCAGCGGAGAGCACCGCAGAGCCGTCACCGAGCGATCGAGGCCCTCGAGATACTCGGCGGCGGCTCGCGCCATGCGGCGCCCGTCTTCGCTCAGCCGGTAGTGCGGAAGCCGCCCGTAGAGGAGCCGCTGCGGGTTGTGGACCTCCCCGTGACGAACAAGGTGAAGGCGTTCGGCCGGCACCTCACACCTTTCGGTACTGCGCGGAGCCGAAGCCGATGATGAAGTTCCCGATCATGGGGATCAGCCACAGCAGGAAGAAGGAGAACACTCCACCCTTGCCGAAGTTCTTGCCCTGTTTGACGGCGACGACGATCGCGAAGACGATGTTGACGATCGGAATCAGGTACAGCAGAACGAACCATCCGCTCATCCCTGCGATCTTGACGAGGAAGACCAGGTTGACGATCGGAATAAGGGCCAGGATGCCGGGGTACCCAGCCTTCGTGAACACCTTCCACAATGCCACCGCGTAGAGGATGTAGAGCACCAGTGTGATGATGCCCGCACTGCCGGAGAACACTTGCTGGGTGTAGTCATTGAGGTCCATGGCCATGAGTCTAGAGGTGCACTCGCTCCTGAGTGCGGATGCCGCGATGCGCCCACGTAGACTGGCTGGATGCTTCGCACTCACACGACCGGCTCACTGCGAGCCGAGCACATCGGCCAGACTGTCACCCTCACGGGTTGGGTCGATCGTCGTCGTGATCACGGAGGAGTCGCGTTCATCGATCTCCGCGATGCCTCAGGCATCGCCCAGGTGGTCATCCGCGATGAAGAGGTTGCGCACCCACTGCGCAGCGAGTTCGTGCTGAAGGTGACCGGTGAGGTCTCGCAGCGCCCTGAGGGCAACGCGAACTCGAACCTTCCCACCGGCGACATCGAGGTCATCGCGACCGAGGTCGAGGTCCTCAACGAGTCCGCTCCCCTGCCTTTCCAGGTGTCCACCGGTCTCGGCGACTCCGAGACCGTCGGCGAGGATGTGCGATTCAAGTACCGCTATCTCGACCTGCGACGCCCGGCCGCAGCATCCGCTCTTCGTCTTCGCTCGAAGGTCTACAAGGCCGTGCGCGACGTTCTCGACAGCCGTGAGTTCGTCGAGGTCGAGACCCCGACTCTCACGAAGTCGACGCCAGAGGGCGCCCGTGACTTCGTCGTGCCCGCGCGTCTGCACCCCGGCAGCTGGTACGCCCTGCCGCAGTCGCCGCAGCTGTTCAAGCAGCTGCTCATGGTCGGTGGCATCGAGAAGTACTACCAGATGGCTCGCTCCTACCGCGATGAGGACTTCCGCGCCGACCGTCAGCCGGAGTTCACGCAGCTCGACATCGAGATGAGCTTCGTCGACCAGGAAGACGTCATCGAGATGATGGAAAGCGTCTTGACGGCGATGTGGAAGACGATCGGCGTCGACCTGCAGACCCCGCTGCCGCGCATCACCTACGCCGACGCGATGGCGAAGTACGGCTCGGACAAGCCCGACCTGCGCTTCGGGCTCGAGCTCGTCGACGCGACCGAGTACTTCTCCGAGACGACCTTCCGCGTGTTCCAGTCGGAGTACGTCGGCGCAGTGGTCATGCCCGGTGGCGCATCGCAGCCGCGCAAGAAGCTCGATGCCTGGCAGGACTGGGCCAAGCAGCGCGGCGCCCGCGGCCTCGCGTATGTGCTGTTCAACGAGGACGGCTCGCTCGGCGGCCCCGTGGCCAAGAACCTGTCCGATGCGGAGCAGGCGGGTCTTGCGGACTTCGTGGGCGCGAAGCCGGGCGACTGCGTGTTCTTCGCCGCAGGATCGGCGAAGGACTCCCGCGCACTGCTCGGCGCCGCACGCGTCGAGATCGGCCGCCGCCTCGATCTGCTCGACCCCGACACGTTCGCGTTCACGTGGGTTGTGGATGCTCCGATGTTCGAGCCCGCAGCGGACGCTGTGGCCTCGGGCGACGTCGCCGTCGGAGCCGGCGCATGGACCGCTGTGCACCACGCGTTCACCGGCCCGAAGCCGGAGTTCGCCGACACCTTCGACACCGACCCGGGATCGGCGCTCGCCTACGCGTACGACATCGTGTGCAACGGCTCTGAGCTCGGCGGCGGATCGATCCGCATCCACCGCGAAGACGTGCAGAAGCGTGTCTTCGAAGTCATGGGTATCTCGGAAGAGGTTGCGAACGAGCAGTTCGGCTTCCTGCTGGACGCGTTCAAGTTCGGCGCCCCGCCACACGGCGGAATCGCGCTCGGCATGGACCGCGTGCTGCAGCACCTCACCAAGACCGAGTCGATCCGCGAGGTCATCGCGTTCCCGAAGACCGGCAACGGCTTCGACCCGCTGACTTCTGCTCCCGCCCCCATCACCGACGCGCAGCGCGCCGAGGCCGGCGTGGACTTCGTTCCGGAGGCTTGACCCCCTTCTACCGTCGCTGAGACCCCATCCTGCCGCCGAGACCCCGTCGTATTGACGTCTGCACGACGAGGTCTCGGCACAAAGGTGGGGTCTCAGTGTTGCAGGGCGGCGAGCCCTGGAGCGATGTTCTCGTTCCACACGTCGAAGCCGAGCTTTCCGATGAGAGCCACCACGACGACGAGGAACACGATGCGGATGAACTTCGTCCCTCGGGCGATCGCCATCCGCGAGCCCAGATAGCTGCCGGCCACGTTCGCCACCGCGAGGATGCCACCGAGCACCCACAGCACTGACCCGTGCGGGATGAACAACAGCAGCGCGCCGATGTTCGTGGCGAGGTTGACGATCTTCGCCTTGGCGCTGGCCTGTAGAAAGCCGTATCCCATGAGAGCGACGAGCGTGATGACGAGGAACGTCCCGGTTCCAGGGCCGATCATGCCGTCGTAGAAGCCGATCGCAAGTCCCGCGGCACCCGCCATGATGTGGTGCTTATGCCCCGCGAATCGCAGCTTCGTCGCCACGCCCATCTCGGGCTTGAACACCGTGAAGATCGCGACCGCGAGCAGCGCGACCACGATGATCGGCTTGAACGCCTCGGGGGGCAGCACGGTGGCGACCGCTGCGCCTCCGAACGAGCCCGCGAGCGCGATTGCCGCCATCGGCAAGGCCGTGCGGATATCGGGCTTCGCTCGTCGGTAGTACGTGGCGCTGCTCGTGGCCGTGCCGAAGACCGAGGCGAGCTTGTTCGTCGCGAGCGCCTGCACCGGAGCGATTCCCGGGATCAGCAGTAGCGCCGGCAGCTGCAGCAGCCCACCACCGCCAACGACAGCGTCGATCCAGCCGGCGCCGAAGGCTGCGAGGACGACGAATATCAGCATCCCCCAGGTGAGCTGTTCAAGCCCGAGCAGCTCACCGATTTCCATTGCATCATTATCGCGCGCTGCGGTCGTGTCTCGATGACAGACTGGGATCATGCTCGATGCTCTTCCGCTGCCGCATCCGTTCGAATCTCGTGTCGGATCCGCGGTGCTCCGCCGTGCCACGGGCGACGACATCGACGCACTGATGGCGCTGCTCTCCGACGACCCGATCAGCGCCGCACGTGGTGACGTCGCATCCGACGCGGATCACGACGCCTACGCCAGCGCACTGCAGGATATCCTCGCCGAACCGTCGAACGACCTGCTCGTGGTCGACCTCGATGGCACCGTCGTCGGCACGCTGCAGCTCACGTCCATCCCCGGGATGGCGCGCCGGGGTGCGCGCCGCCTGCTCGTCGAGGCGGTGCGGGTGCGCAGCAGTCTGCGCTCGTCCGGAATCGGTTCGGCTGTCATGCGCTGGGTATCGGATGCCGCAGCTCCCGCCCTCGGCGCGTCCCTCGTGCAGCTCACGTCTGATGCCGCACGCACCGACGCGCACCGGTTCTACGATCGCCTCGGGTACGTCGGCTCACACGTCGGTTTCAAGTACGACGTTCCCCGCCCCGCACACTGATCTGAGAGTTGCTTTGCGCGGCGAGGCTCTGCCTGCCAGCGCGATTCTCGCACGGCAGGCCGATTCTCGAGGCCACGCTGGGTCGGCGTTCACCTTCAGGACTCTGCGCGTTCATCGCGCCCGCGAGAACCGGTAACTCTCGCGCCGTAGCGTCCAGTGGCATCCCGACACCGACGCCCTGCGCGCCGAACCTCCGAGAGGAACCCACCCTGATGGCAACAATTACCCGCCGTGCACGTTTCATCGCCGGCATCGCCCTGGCTGCATCCGCCGCCATGGCGCTGACCTCCTGCGCCGCCGACAGCAGCGCCGGAAGCAGCGACGCCGGCGACTCTTCCGCCGCCGCATCCGCCACGTCCCTCGCCGACTTCGGCAGCTTCGAGGATCTCGAGGCCGCAGCCAAGGCCGAGGGCCAGCTGAACGTCATCGCCCTCCCCCGCGACTGGGCCAACTACGGCGAGATCCTCGACCTTTTCGCCGAGCGCTACCCGGAGATCACGATCAATGAGGCGTCTCCCGACGTCTCCAGCGCCGAAGAGATCACCGCAGCCGAGACGAACCAGGGCCTCGACACCGCCCCCGACGTGTTCGACCTGGGACTGGCCGTCGCGCTCGAGAACACGGACGTGTTCGCGCCATACAAGGTCGAGAACTTCGACGAGATCCCCGACGCTCTGAAGGAGCCGACCGGCCTCTTCGTCGGCGACTACGGCGGATACATGTCGATCGGCTACGACTCCTCGAAGTTCGACGAGCCCACGTCGCTCGACGATCTCAAGGGCGCTGACTTCAAGGGCGCCGTGGCGATCAACGGCGACCCGACTCAGGCTGGTTCTGCTTTCGCAGCCGTCGGTCTCGCCGCGGTGCAGTCCGGTGGCGACCTGGATGACTTCACCCCCGGAATCGAGTACTTCGGAGAACTGCAGAAGGCCGGCAACTTCCTCAAGGTCGATGTGACTCCTGCGACGATCACCAGCGGTGAGACTCCGGTCGTCTTCGATTGGGACTACTTGAACGCCGCTGCCGGTGCCGACAACGCCGATTGGAAGGTCGTCGTGCTCGACGGCGTCGGCTACGCCTCGTACTACAACCAGGCCATCAACAAGGATGCTCCGCACCCCGCCGCCGCCCGTCTGTGGCAGGAGTTCCTCTACAGCGACGAGGTGCAGAACCTGTGGCTGAAGGGTGGCGCCCGTCCTGCCCGTATGGAGGCCATGACCGAGGCCGGCACGATCGACGCCGAGCTCGCTGCGGCTCTCCCCGAGGTGCCCTCGGAGACCGTCGTCCCGACCGAAGAGCAGTCCACGGCAGCGGGCACCCTGCTCGGCGAGAAGTGGGCCGCGGCCGTCCAGTGACAGCGATCATCACGGGGGCGGGTGCTCCCGCATCCGCCCCCACCACCGCCGGGCCCGTTCCCACGGCCCGGCGGTCGGGTCTGTCGTGGGCGTGGCTGGGACTCGTGCCCTTCGGCGCCTATGTGCTGCTGTTCCTCGGCGTGCCGACGATCCTTGCGATCGGCTCGGGCTTCGCAGGCGAAGACGGAGCGTTCACGTGGACGAACGTCGCAGCCCTCGCGGATCCCGTCGTGCTGAACACCTTCGCGAACTCTGCGTGGGTATCGCTGCTCACCTCCGTCGTCGGCGCCGTCGCAGGCGCTGTGGTCTGTTACGGCATGCTCGGCATGAATCCGCAGGGCGCGGTGCGCCAGAGCGTGGATGCTGCGGCCGGCGTGCTCGCGCAGTTCGGCGGCGTCATGCTCGCGTTCGCGTTCATCGCGACGATCGGCGCCCAGGGTGTCATCACGGTGTTGCTCCGCGACTCGTTCGGGGTCAACATCTTCGAAAACGGCATGTGGCTGTACGAGGTGCCTGGCCTGATCTTCCCCTACATCTACTTCCAGGTGCCGCTCATGGTGATCACGTTCATGCCCGCGCTCGCAGCACTCAAGCCGCAGTGGTCCGAGGCGAACCTCACTCTGGGCGGTACGCGGCTCGGCTTCTGGACTCGCATCGGCGTTCCGGTGCTCGCGCCGTCGTTCCTCGCCAGCCTGCTGCTGCTGTTCGCCAACGCGTTCTCTTCGTATGCCACGGCGGCCGCTCTTGCCAGCCAGGGGTCGCAGATCGTCCCCCTGCAGATCCGCGCAGCTCTCACCAGCGAGACCGTACTCGGCCGCGAGAACCTCGCCGGCGCCCTCGCGCTCGGCATGATCCTGGTCGTTGGCGTGGTGATGGCGCTGTACTCGCTGATCCAGCGGCGCGCTGCGAGGTGGCAGTCGTGAACAAGATCGCTCCCTCCCGCGTGACGCGCTGGATCATCGGCATCCTGATCGGCGGTTTCTTCGCGATCCCGCTGATCTCGACCTTTCTCTACACGCTGCGCGGCACCGACGGCGAGCTCTCTTTCGAACGCTGGGCGACGCTGCTGGACCCCGCGGCGTCCTCGGCGATCAAGCCGATCTGGACGGGCCTGGGCAACTCGCTGATCCTCGCTCTCGTCACGGTCCTGATCGTTCTCTTGCTGCTCGCGCCGACCATGATCCTGGTGAATCTGCGGTTCCCGAAGCTGAAGCCGTTCTTCGAGTTCACGGCGCTCCTGCCGATCTCGATCCCCGCGATCGTCATCGTCGTCGGGCTCTCGCCGATCTACCTGCAGATCGGGCGCGCTCTCGGCACCGGCACCTGGACGCTCGCTTTCGCTTACGGCATCACGGTGCTGCCATTCGCGTACCGCTCGATCCAGGCATCCATCGATGCCGCCGATCTCCGCACGCTCGCAGAAGCGGCAAGGTCGCTGGGTTCGAGCTGGCCGACCGTGGTGGTGAAGGTGCTCGCACCCAACCTGCGACAGGGGCTGCTGTCGGCGTCGCTCATCTCGATCGCCGTCGTGCTCGGCGAGTTCACGATCGCCTCTCTGCTGAACCGTCAGGTGTTCCAGACGGCGATGGTCGTCGTCGGCAAGCAGGATGCCTATGCCCCCGCGATCTTCACACTGCTCGCGCTGCTGCTCTGCTTTCTGCTGCTGCTCATCATCGGCCGCACCGCGCGCGGCAACCGAAAGGCCTCACAATGACCATCCCGCTCCCCCCGACCAAGGACAATCAGCTGCTCGCAGAGGCCGGCGAAGGCACGCGCGTGCAGCTCCGAGGCATCGAGAAGAGCTACGGCACGAACCGCGTGCTGCACGGCGTCGACCTCGACATCGCCCCCGGTGAGTTCGTGTCGCTGCTCGGCCCGTCCGGCTGCGGAAAGACCACCGCGCTTCGCATTCTCGCAGGGCTTGAGAACGCCGATGCCGGCGCCGTGCGGCTCGGCAGCCAGGACGTCTCGCGCGTGCCCACCAACAAGCGCGATATCGGCATGGTCTTCCAGGCGTACTCGCTGTTCCCGCACCTGAGCGTTGCGGATAACACTTCATTCGGTCTGCGCCGGCGCGGCGTGAGCAGATCCGCAGCGGGACGCCGCGCACTGGACGCGCTCGCGCTGGTCGGTCTCGACGGCTTCGCTGACCGCTTTCCACACCAGCTCTCGGGCGGGCAGCAGCAGCGCGTCGCGCTCGCGCGCGCCCTGGTCACCGAGCCGCGAGTGCTGCTCCTCGACGAGCCGCTGTCGGCGCTCGATGCCAAGGTGCGAGTGCAGCTGCGCGATGAGATCCGCCGCCTCCAGCTGCGCCTGGGCATCACGACGGTGTTCGTCACGCATGATCAGGAAGAAGCGCTGGCCGTCTCTGACCGGATCGCCGTCATGGATGCCGGACGCATCGACCAGATCGACTCTCCGGAAGAGCTCTACCTGCGCCCGGCGACTGCCCACGTCGCTGCGTTCGTGGGGCTGTCGAGCGTCGTGCCTGGCGCCGCCTCAGGGGACAGCGTGTCGGTGTGGGGACGATCGCTTCCCCTGAACTCCCCGGTCACCGGCGAGGTCGATGTGCACCTGCGCCCCGAGAACCTGCGCTTCACGGGGCAGGCGGATGCCGCGACCGGCGGCGTGGTCGAGGAGAGCACGTTCCTCGGCAGCATCCGGCGCACTCTGGTCAAGACCGATTCGGGCGAGCTGGTCCGCGTGCAGCACGACGCGCACCAGCATCCGGCCTTCGGCGACCGCGTCTGGCTGGCGATCGCGCCGGTGCCGGTGGCTGCGCGCGCGCGTTCCTGACCGCGGGGCGCCCGCGGCGCGGAAGGGCGAGCGGATGCCGCAGGCTCAGAGCACGCGCGAGAGGAAATCCTGTGTGCGGGGATGCTGCGGGTTCGCCAGCACCTCGCGGGGATCGCCCTGCTCGAGGATGTGTCCGCCGTCCATGAAGATCAGGCGGCTGCCGACCTCGCGCGCGAAACCCATCTCGTGAGTGACGACGAGCATCGTCATCCCCTCGTCCGCAAGAGAACGCATGACCTGCAGCACCTCGCCCACGAGTTCGGGGTCGAGGGCCGACGTCGGCTCGTCGAAGAGCATCATGTCGGGGTTCATGCACAGTGCCCTGGCGATCGCCACACGCTGTTGCTGGCCGCCCGAGAGGTGCCCCGGGTACGCATCGGCTTTCTCGCTGAGTCCCACGCGTGCGAGCATCGCGAGTGCGACCTTCTCGGCCTCTGCCTTGGTGCGCTTCTTCACGCGCCGCTGCGCGAGGGTCAGGTTGCCCATCACATCGAGGTGCGGAAACAGGTTGAAGCTCTGGAACACCATGCCGATGCGGGTGCGCACACGATCGATGTCGGTGTCTTCATCGGTGATGTCGATGCCCTCGATGAGGATCTTGCCGCCGGTGGGCTCTTCGAGCAGGTTGATCGAGCGCAGGAGCGTCGACTTGCCTGAGCCTGACGGGCCGATCACGCACACCACCTCACCGCCGGAGACGGTCAGATCGATGTTCTTGAGCACTTCGTTGTCGCCGAAAGTCTTGACCAGCCCACGGACCTCGATGGCCGGAGCGTGGATGTCGATCAGATCGGTGCTCATCGCTGCCTCGCCATTCGTCGCTCGAGCCACGCGCTGAACCGCGTGAGGGGAATCGTCACGACCAGGTACAGCAGAGCCGCCATGATCAACGGCGTCGCGTTGCCGTTCTGCGTCGTCGCGTCGCGTGCGAACGTGGTGAGCTCCTTCGACCAGATGAAGCTTCCCGCGATGAACAGCAGCGAGGTGTCCTTCAGCAGCAGCACGAACTCGTTGGTGAGCGGCGGGATGATGATCCGGAAGCCCTGCGGAATGACGATCCAGAACGTGGTCTTCAGCGGGGACATGCCCAGCGAGCGAGCAGCTTCGGTCTGCCCCTTCGGCACGGCCTGGAGTCCTGCACGGATCGTCTCTGCCATGTACGCCGAGGCGACGAGGATCAAGCCGACGAGGCCCAGCACGACTGGGCCGCCGAGGTCCTGGTTTCGCACACCGACCGCGATCGGAAGAATGTAGGCGATCGCGAAGATCGTCAGCAGCGCCGGGAGCCCCCGGAACAGCTCGATCCAGACCGTGGCGATCCAGCGGAACGGTGCGATGACCGACATCTTCATCAGCGCCAGCACGACACCGAGCACGAGCCCGCCCGCGAATGCCACCGCGGTGAACCACAGCGTATTGACGAGACCGACCGTGACGATGCCCGGGAGCATCTTGAGCGCGACCTCAGGGTTGAGGAACAGCGGCCCGAGCCGCGCCCAATCCGCGGTGACCAGCGCCCATACCAACAGGGCGGCCAGCACCACGTACACGGTGTAGCGGTAGAGCTTCTGTTTCTGCGTGCGCCTCAACGCCATCGTCAAGGTCCTCCCGACCCGCTCGTTCCTCCGGGTCAGTTCGCGGTGAAGTACGTGTCGTAGATCGTGTCGTATTCGCCGCTGTCGCGCAGCTCCTGCAGTGCGGAGTTGACGGCCTCGAGCAGTGCTGTCTTCTCACCCTTGGCGAAAGCGAAGCCGTACTGCTCGTCGGTGTTGTATTCCTCGACGATCTTGTAGTTCGAGTCGGCCTTCTCGTGCTCGAGGTTCACCGGCTGGTCCTGCAGGATCGCATCGATCGTGCCAGCCTGGATCGCGGGCCACAGCTCACCGTCGGACGGGAGCTGCAGAAGCTCGGCGCCCGGTGCGTTCTCCGAAGCGTAGGCCTCGCCGGTGGTTCCCTGCTGAACGCCGACGATCTTGCCGTCGAGGTCGTCGATCGACGTGATTCCGGAATCAGTGGGGACCAGCAGCGACTGCAGCGAGTCATAGTACGGGTCGGAGAAGTCGAGGTTCGCCTTGCGCTCGTCGGTGATCGTCATGGCGGATGCTCCGATGTCGCACGTACCCGACGCGAGAGTCGTGCCGGACTGCAGAGCGTCGAACCCGACGTCCTGCACAGCGAGCTTGAGGTCGAGCTTCTTCGCGATCGCGTCGAGCAGGTCGATGTCGAAGCCGGTGTAGCCGGTGCCGTTGTCGCCGCCCTCGAACTCGAAGGGAGCGTAGGGGATGTCAGAGCAGATCGTCAGCGCGCCCGCCTCGACCAGACCGTATTCGTCTCCCGCGGATGCCGGAGCATCAGCATCGCCCCCCGCATCGTTTCCTCCGCCAGCACAGCCGGCAAGAGCAAGAGTGGCGCTCGCAGCGAGTGCGATACCGAGAATGAGGTTACGGCGACGGGTCATGACCGCTCCAAGCTGAGGGGGCCGCGTGGCCCGCTGACGGGTGTGGAGTTCATCCTGACACGGCGCAGCGCATTTTTCCCAGCATCCGCGGATTACGTTTGCATTTCGCCCGCGCGCTTCGACAGGCTCAGCGAGCGGATCGGCTCAGACCTCGAAGTCGACGGCCACTCGCGATGCCACAACCGAGCGGATGTAGACGGCGACCTCTTCGTGAGCCGGATGCACGGCATATGCTTCGAGATCTTCGACGGAATCGAAATCTGCGACGACCGTCACGTCCCAGTTCACGTCGGGATAGATCGCATTCGCGCCCGCGGAGATCGAGCGGATCTGGGGCACGACGCCGTCCAGGGCGTTCAGGCGGCGGGCCATCTCGGCCGCCTGAGCGCCGCGCTCCGCGGCATCCTCACTCGCGAGCTTCCAGGTGACCACGTGACGAAGCGTCATATCTTCTCCAGCCTCTGGCGCAGCCGATCGGGCGATACCCGCCACTGCGCGTGAAATTCGTCGTCGATCAGCACGACGGGGATCTTCTCCCACCACAATTCATACAGGGTCGGATCGTCGTCGATCGACCGCTCTACGATCTCGATGTCGTCCGCGGTGTCATCCGGAAGCCCCGCGACGACCTCTTCGACGATTCCGAGCGCCGTCGGGCACAGGTGGCATCCATGCCTGCCGATGACCGTGATCGTGGTCACGCCGTGGGGACCTCAACCGGACGACCCGCTGCGATCCACTCGCCGGTGCCGCCTTCGACGTTCGTCGCGTCGTAGCCGCGCGGCTCGAGCGCCTGCACCACGCGTCCGGAGCGCGCGCCAGCCTGGCAGATGACGTCGAACGCCTCGGCAGGAAGCTCATCCAAACGGTTTCCGATCTCAGACATCGGAATGTTCACTGCCCCGGGCACGTGCCCGGCGGCGAACTCGTCCTTCTCGCGCACGTCGATGAGCGGCGTGCCCTCACGCGCAGCGAGCTCGGCGATGGTGATCGACTTCATGGATTCCTCGATTTCCTCGTCGCAGAGACACAAAACGCCCGTCCGTAGACAGGCGTTCGTGTAGCCGCTTACTTCTTGTTGCGGCGCTGGTGGCGAGTCTTGCGAAGCAGCTTGCGGTGCTTCTTCTTCGCCATGCGCTTGCGGCGCTTCTTGATGACTGAACCCACGGAAACCTCACTAAGTCAGGGGCTGGGCGTCACAGAAAATCGGACACCCGGGTACGGGCACGGAAAATGCCTCGGATCAGTTTAGCAAACGCGAAGGCATGCGAAGTCCATGATTCACATTCACTGGTTGCCAGCGTCAGCCGACGTCGGCAATGGGACGCTGGAGCGCTGCGGTGACAGCGCTCTCAGGGACACGGTAGCTGCGGCCGAAACGGATCGCCGGAAGGTCGCCGGAGTGCACCATGCGATAGACAGTCATCTTGGACACGCGCATGAGCTCTGCGACCTCTGCGACGGTCAAGAATCGAACCTCGGGAACATCGGGCATCGCATGTACCCCTTTCTGCTGATGCCCAACTCTATGGGGAAGTCGGGACGCGTGTAAACCCATGTGGCGAATGTGATCCATGTGACAACAGCACCGCCGTCGCCTGCTCAGGAGGTGCGCGACAGAGCCGCGCGCGGTCTGCACACGAGGGGTTCGGCTTAAGCGCCCAGACGCTTGAGCGCGGTCGTGACGACATGCTTTGCGGATGCCGCGGCGCGACCGACGACCTCGGCTGCGTGACTGGCACCATCGGGAATCGGCAGGAAGGAGAAGTCGATCTCCGGGGCGCTCTCGCCGAATGCATCGACCAGGAACGGAACCAGCCAGTCGTCGACAACCTCCAGCGGCTCGACCTCGATGCTGTAGAACCGGCGCTGCCCATCTTCGCGGACGCTGACCAGTTCGGCATCTCGCAACACCTTGAGGTGCTTCGAAACGGTGGGCTGGCTGACCCCGAGCTCGCTCACGATCTGTGAGACGCTGGTGCCGGCGTCACCTTCAGTGGACCGTCGAAGCAGGAGCTGGAGGATGTCGCGCCTCGTGCCGTCCGCGATCACGTCGAAGATGTCCGTCATGATGATCAGGGTAGTCGTCCCGCGGCCGGAGTACCATGACGAAGGCTCGTCGTGATCGGCGTCGAGCGACAGCAGACGACTTCGAGGGGGCCGTGTGTCGAGCATCGACTGGTCGACTTCGCCCCGCGCGCGCACGCGCGACCTGTGGCACTTCGTGCGCCGCGTCATCACCTCGTCGCCCTCGCGATTCGCGATTCTCATCTTCGCCTCGCTGATTCTGCTGTTCACGGCGCTGTTCTCGCTGCCGATCGCTTCAGCCGCCGGCACCGTGACCCCGCTGAGCGATGCCCTGTTCACCGCCGTCTCCACGATCTGTGTGACGGGTCTGGCAACGGTCGACATGGCAGCGCACTGGTCACCGTTCGGACAAGTGCTCATCTTCCTCGGCGTGAACATCGGCGGAATGGGCGTGCTCACCCTGGCATCCGTTCTCGGTCTGGTCATCTCGAAGAAGCTGGGCCTACGCGCCAAGCTGCTGGCCGCTGGTGACAGCAACCCGCTGCGTGCGCACGGCGGCGTCGTCAACGAGGGCCAGACGGTGCGCCTCGGTGAAGTCGGTCAGCTGCTGATCACGGTGGCGATGTCGCTGTTGGTCATCGAACTTGTACTCGCGCTCCTGCTGTACCCGGGTCTCGTGATGGCCGGCGTCCATCCGCTGACCGCGCTCTGGGAAGCGCCGTTCTACTCGGCGATGGCGTTCACGAACACGGGCTTCTCGCCGAACGCCACCGGAGTCGTCGAATTCGTCGACGATTACTTCGTGCTGACCGTGCTGATGGTGGGAGTGTTCCTGGGCAGCATCGGCTTCCCCGTCATCTACGCCCTCGCCAAACATCGTTTCCATGCGAAGCGCTGGTCGCTGCACTCCAAGCTCACCCTGATCACGACCACGATCCTGCTCGTCCTCGGCGCTGTCGTCTTGGTCATCCTCGAATTCGACAATCCCAAGACGTTCGGGTCGATGGATGCGGCAGACACGACGTTCCAATCGGTGTTCCTGTCGACGATGACGCGCTCCGGCGGATTCAGTGTGATCGATATCAGCGACCTGAACGGGTCGTCCAAACTGTCGATCTCAATGCTCATGTTCGTCGGAGGCGGGTCCGCTTCCACTGCCGGCGGCATCAAGGTGACCACGCTCGCCGTGCTTGCCATCGCCGTCTGGTCAGAGGCTCGTGGTCGCCAGAGCGTGCAGGCGTTCGGTCGTCGCATCCCGAGCGACGTGCAGCGCGTCGCTCTCAGCGTCGTCGCGTGGGGAGCCACGATCGTCGCCCTCTCTACCGTCGTGATCACCCAGATCACCAAAGCCTCCACCGAGGATGTGCTCTTCGATGTGATCTCGGCATTCGGCACCGTCGGACTCACGACCGGACTGGCCGAGAGCCTCCCTGATCCCGCTGTCTACGTCATGGCCTTGACCATCTTCATGGGGCGCGTTGGTACAGTGACTCTCGCCGCGGCGGTCGCCGCGACGACGCGAACGCAGCTGTATTCGCTGCCCGTCGAAAGGCCGATCGTTGGTTGAATCCCTCCGCAGCGATGCCCCCGTCCTCGTCATCGGGCTCGGGCGCTTCGGTGCCGCATGTGCGGGCGAGCTGGACCGGCTCGACCGCGAAGTGCTCGCCATGGACGAGAGTCTCGAGCTCGTGCAGAAGTGGTCCGACCGGGTCACCCACACCGTGCAGGGCGATGCGAGGAACATCGACGCGCTCAAGCAGATCGGCGCGCAGGACTTCCAGGTCGCGGTGGTCGCGGTCGGTTCGCTGATCGAAGCATCCGTTCTCATCACCGCCAACCTCGTCGACCTCAAGGTCCCCCAGATCTGGGCGAAGGCGGTGTCGCAGTCGCACGGCAAGATCCTCGCGCGCGTCGGCGCCAACCACGTCATCTACCCGGAGCGCGAAGCCGGCGAGCGCGTCGCGCACCTCGTGAGCGGACGGATGCTCGACTTCATCCGCTTCGACGACGACTTCGTGCTGGCGAAGATGTACCCGCCGAAGTTCATCCGCGGCGTGAGTCTGCAGGACTCCGGGATGCGCACGAAGTACCGGGTCACGGTCGTCGGCGTCAAGACGCCGGGAAAGCCGTTCCGCTACGCCGAGGCCGACACCGTCATCACCAACCACGACCTCATCATCGCGTCGGGTACCAACAGCGACATCGAGCGTTTCGCCGCGCTGGATCGCTGACTCACTCCCCGCGGGCGAGTTCCTTCGCGCGTTCCAGCGCAGCATCCGTCGCTCTGGCGAGCACCTCGTCGAGGTGGGCGTCCTGCAGGACCGCAACCGCGCGCTCGGTCGTGCCCTTCGGGCTCGTCACGCGTCTGCGCAACTCGGCCGGGTCCGCATCGGATGCTTCGAGCAGTGCCGTCGCACCGATGAAGGTCTGCTCTGCCATCAGGCGCGCATCTGCTTCGTCGAATCCCTTGCCGACGGCAGCCTTGGTCAGTTCCTCGATGAGCAGGAAGACGTAGGCCGGTCCCGAGCCGGAGATGGTCGAGAGGGCGTCGATCTTCTCTTCCGGCACTTCGACGACAGCTCCGACGAGCTCGAACAGCTGCCGGACGAGGGCGAGATCATCGGCCGTGGCAGCCGCGCCGCGAGCGAGGCCAGTGACGGCCTTCCCAACGGTCGCCGGCGTATTCGGCATCGACCGGATGACTCTTGCCCTATCCCCCAGGCCCTCAGCAAACGTTGCGAGAGTGACGCCGGCGGCAAGGCTGACGACGATCGCGTCGTCCCGCAGGACGGGCGCGATCTCACGAAGCAGATCGGGGACCATGGCCGGCTTCACACCGACCAGAATGACGCGAGCGGATGCCGCGGCATCCGTGTTTCCCTCCGGCGAGGTCTCCAGAGCGATAGCCGTGACGTTCGCCAGCCCTTCCAACGCGGCGGCCTTCTCAGCTGTGCGGTTCGTAGCGATGATGCCACCGTCGACGGGGACGCCCGAAGCGACGACGCCGTGCAGAATCGCACCACCCATCGATCCTGCGCCGAGAAATGCGAGAGAAGGAAGAGACGGGGTCATGCCGCAATCCTACGCACGGCATCCGACCCCGCCGTAGTGCCTCATGCGGATCACAGCCGCCGGAACTAGACTCGCGGCATGAGCGGATCCGCCAGCAAACACGACCTCGACCTGATCATGGATGCCATCCTGGGATGCTCCGAAGTCGAGAAGCTCATCAGCCTCAAGACCTTCTTGATCAAGCCGGATGAGCTCCTCGTCACTGCGAAGATCGCGCTGCCTGCGGAGAAGACCGTCCGCGATGTCGCGGACAGCATCGATGAGATCGAGGAGCAGATCCGCAAGACCGTCCCCACCGCGCGGACGATCTGCATCCAGCCGGACATCTACCGACCTTCGCTCGATCCTGAGCCCTCGACCGACGTGTTCGTGCTGAAGTCCGCGGACTGAGCGTCGGTTCGACGCGTCAGCTTTTTCGGCGGCTTGGCGCCTCAGCGCCTCAGCTCGAAGAATTCGCGAAGCAGCACGGTTGCGGCATCCTCTTCGACCCCGCCGACCACTTCGGCACGGTACGGGAGCCTGCGGTCCCGCAGCACGTCGTACATCGAGCCTGCCGCTCCCGCCTTCTCGTCCCATGCGCCGAAGACGACGCGGCCGATCCTCGCCTGGAGGATCGCTCCCGCGCACATCACGCACGGTTCGAGAGTGACGACGAGGGTGTGACTCTCGAGATTCCATAACCCGAGCGCTTCGGCCGCTTGGCGGAGCGCAACGATCTCGGCGTGCCCGGTGGGATCATGCGTCTCTTCGCGAGTGTTGCGGCCCTCGCCGACGATCAGGCCCGCCTCGTCGATGACGACGGCACCGACCGGCACCTCTCCGGCTGCGGCTGCTGCTTCGGCCAGCTCGAGGGCGCGCCGCATTGCGGATTCATCGGCGCGTGTCATGCGTCGAGCCTACTTGCCCACCGCGCCGTACCCGTGAGCCCCCGTGCAGTAGATGCCGCACGCGGATCGTGCGGATGCCCCGGGCGCATTACTCTGTAATCATGCGTGTTCACGTCGCCGACCACCCCCTCATCACTCACAAGCTCACGGTGCTGCGCGATGAGCGCACCCCGTCACCAGTTTTTCGCCAGCTGACCGAAGAGCTTGTGACCCTGCTTGCCTACGAGGCGACACGGAACGTCAAGGTCTCGCCGATCGAGATCACGACGCCTGTCACGAAGACCATGGGGGTGAAGATCTCCGAGCCGCGCCCGATCGTCGTGCCGATCCTGCGCGCAGGCCTCGGCATGCTTGAGGGGCTCGTCAAGCTCCTCCCCACCGCCGAGGTCGGCTTCCTCGGAATGGTCCGCGATGAGACCACTTACGAGCCGACGACCTACGCTGAGCGTCTTCCTGAAGATCTCAGTGACCGTCAGTGCTTCGCCATCGACCCGATGCTCGCCACCGGCGGCTCACTCGCAGCGGCGATCCAGTTCTTCTTCGACCGCGGCGCGAAGGATGTCACCGCGATCTGCCTGCTCGGCACACCCGAAGGCCTCGAGGCGATCGAGAAGCTCGTCGGGGATCGCGATGTCACGATCGTGCTCGGCGCGCTGGATGAGGGCCTGGACGAGAACCGCTACATCGTCCCCGGCCTCGGCGACGCCGGAGACCGCCTGTACGGCACCGTCTGAGCTCGCTCGGCGGAATCCTCGGGCGCCCGAATCAGCTCAGACACTATTCGCGCGGCTCTTTCTCATTCGCGCTACTGAAGCTTCTGCAGCGCCAACGACCTTGGACAGCGCGGAGCCGGTTTCGACAGCGCGAAGCGGCAGCTCTCAGGCGCGGTCGGCGCCGACGAGGCGCGCGAACGCGCTGAGCCGTGCCACGCCGTCGGGAGTGCGCGGCAGGTCGTCGAGCAGTGCGGGCGAGTAGATCAGGTATGCGGCGACCTGAGCGCGTGAGATCGCGACGTTCAGCCGATTCTGCAGCAGCAGGAACTCCGGGCCGCGCGGCGCATCCCGCCCGCTGGATGCGGCGAGTGTCGTGATCGACACGACAGCTTCTTTGCCCTGGAAATTGTCGACCGTGCCCACCGGCACTTGACCGAACCCTGCCGCGGCCAGCGAGTCAAGGACAAGCTGCTTCTGCGCGTTGTACGGCGCAACCACGATGATGTCGGCCTGTTCGAGACGGCGCGGCGCGGCATCCTTATCGGTGAATTCCCGGCCCAGCAGGTCACGGACGATCCGCACAACTTCTTCCGCTTCCTCAGCCGACTGCGTCGCGTTGCCGCGGTGTCGCAATGGGAGCACGTGCACGCCCGGTTCGACTCCGTCGATCGCGCGCTGTTCAGTACCGGATGCTGACGCTAGCTGCCCCGCGTACGACAACCGTGACACGGGTTCTGCGACAGCCGGATGCATCCGCCAACTGCGGTCGAGGAAGTACCCGTACTCGGGCTTCACGACAGCATCGCCGTCCATCACCCAACCGAGAGCCGAGGTATCGACCGGCTCGGGGTGGGCCCCTTGACTGACCTGCGGCAGCTGCTGCGGGTCGCCGAGCAGCAGCAGCCGCTTCGTCCCAGCGGCCACGGCGATCGTGGAGGCGAGCGAGAATTGGCCGGCCTCGTCGATCACGATGAGATCCAGCGCACCGCGCTCGACCCGGGTGATGTTGCTGAAGTCCCAGGCGGTTCCGCCGACGACGACGCCCTGCCCCTCGCGTTCGCGGAGGAACGAGGCCATGCCGTTCTTCGGAATCGGGGTGTAGACCGGATCGCTCCCCTTCTCTTTGGGGCTCTTCGCCACCTGTCCCGCAGGGACTCCGGCGGCGACGACTCGCTCGAGCAGCGTTTCGATGATGGCGTGCGACTGCGCAACGACGCCGACCCTGAAGCCGTACTCGTTCACGAGCCGAGCGATGACGTGAGAGCCGGTATAGGTCTTGCCCGTGCCAGGAGGACCCTGCACCGCAAGGTAGCTGCGATCGAGGTCGCGCACCGCGCGAACGATCGCATCGATCACATCGCCGTCGGCGGATGGCAGTCCCGCACCCGAAACAGTGCGCGGGGGAACTCTGCGGAGGATGTCGGTCGCCGCGCCGGCGGGGAACGACGGAGCCGCCTGGTGCACAGCATCCGCCCACTCATCGATCGCACCCTGCAACGACACCACGCGAGGTGGTGCGGCCGGAGTGAGGGCGAGCGGCAGTTCGTCCCACGTCTGACCGTCTACCGCGTTCTCTGCAACCACGTAGCCGTCTTCGAGCACGTCGACGATCTTGACCATGCGCGGAACGTGCACTGCCCGCGATGGGGCATCGAGGACGAACGGTGCGGGGAACGGGTAGAGAGCGAACGGCTCGCCTCCCTCGTTGAGCGTTGTCCCTGGCGACACCTCGCCACGGATCTCGATCTCGCGCGACATGACCCGTCGCCCCTCTTCGACGCTCCAGTCCCGGCGGACCACGGAGGCTGAGGCATCCACTCTGACGACATCGCGGGTCTGATCCCACATCGAGAGCGGTTCGCGCAGCCGCTGGAAGTGCGCCACCCAAAAGCTCTTCGCCTCACGCGGGAAGTAGTCGATCGCCGCGGCCGCAACCCGGTGCGCCTCACCATCTCCCCCGCGCGCGACGTCACTGTCCGCATCGGCGAGCAGCGCCACCGAGCGCGGAGACGGTTCGTAGACCACTGCGTCCGATTCGTCAGGCGGTGCGGGATTGACGCCCTTCTCCTTGGCGATCTCGATCAGCCAGTTGCGCAGGCGCCTTGTCGATACGCAGTCGTAGCGGTTGTAGTCGGCGAGATCGGCGAGCACGGCATCCGCTTCATCGGTCTGCCCCACAGCTGCGAGCTGACGAGCCGCAACGTACTGCACGATCGAGTCGTCACCCTTCTGCACGTCGCTTGTGCGCACCTCTTCACCCATGTACAGCGGCTCGAGCTTCTTGATCGAGTACGACCGAGAGCCCACCCGCACGGTGCGCAGGACGAGCGGATAGAGATCGACGAAAACACCCTCACGCAGCAGCTTGTCGACCTCGCCCTCTCGGATGCCGTGGCGCGACGCCATTGCGACCAGGTGTGAGGTCTCATACGGCGCGTAGTGATAGATGTGCATGTCGGGGTGCGAAGCCCTGCGGACATTCACGAAGTCGAGGAACAGCTCGAGCGCCCGCTTCTCGTCGGCGAAGTTGTGCGCCCAGAGCGGTGTGTACTGATCGTCGTTGTCTACCCAGCCGAACAGGTAGTCAATGCCCCACTGCACGTGTCCGTCTGGCGCGGGCTCGGTGTAGAGCGGATCGCCCTCGAAGTCGAAGAAGATATCGCCCTGGCTCGGCCGCGGCAGCGTGTGGATGACCTCTGGGTGATACACGTCGAAGGTCGGGGCGTCGTCGACATCGGCCCGCAGCTGCAGGCGCGCCTGCGCCCGAAGCGAATGAAAGATGTCGGCGTTCATACCGCGAGGAACATCTACGGCCTCGGCTAACGCATCGATCGTCTCGATGCCCGCGTCGCGCAGGCGCGTGCGCTGCACAGGGCGCATTCTCGCGACCATGAGCAGGTCGCGCGAGGCATCGACCTGCTGAGTGCAGGTCTCGCAGCGACCACAGGCGGTGATCTCGAGGTCTCCCCGGTCATCGCCCCAGGCCAGAGGCGGGCCCGCTGCCCCCGCCGCAACATCGCGATCGGCGATCAGGGCGCGCAGACGCGCACGTCGCACGTGGAACAGCGGCAGCAGATCGTTGACGGCGTGCGTGCTGATCGTTCCGTCACCGAGGATCAGGTCGACCTCGTCGGATCGCGGGATGCCGCGACGGTCGAGCTGGTCGACATATGCCGCAAGTTGCATGAGCGCCGTGACGCGTGCGGTTCGGGCGAGCTTGGAGTCCTGTACGCGCCAGCGGCCGTCATCTTCGCGGAGCAGGAAGTCAGCGAATCCGACGAACTCATCCGTCGCGAACGCGGCTTGGAAGAGCAGCTTGGCGTCGGACCGAAGTGCGGCGAGAGTCTCTGCAACGACTGCCGACAGCTCCTCAGGTTTGGCCGAGTTCACCTTCGGCACTTCGTGGACAGCATCTGCCCCGAAACGCTCGCGATATTCGTCGAGCACCTTCACTTCGTGGGCATCACCGAGCGCAGCGGCCCGTTTGAGGGTGGCGTCTTCAGGCTCTTCGACCACCGGCACACGACCGAGCTTCGCGTCGATCGCCCGCGCCCACGCGAACTCGCATTCTGCCGCCGCTTTCAAGTCGCTGGCGCTGAAGATGACGCGCTGCGCCTGAGTGTCGATCCGCATGCTTCGAGAGTAGCCGGGGGCTCAGACACTGGACGTGTGCGGCGTCAGCGCCACCACGCATCGTCTGGAGTCACCGGCAGATGGCGCTTGTGCTGGGAGGCCAGGTACTTCTGCTCGATTCGGCCGGCGGCATCAGCATCCACGGGCTTGCCCTCAAGATAGTCGTCGATCTGCTCGTAGGTGATTCCGAGTTCGTCCTCGTCGGCACGGCCCGGCTGGCCGTCGAGGAGGTCGGCGGTGGGCACCTTCGTCCACAGGCGCTCCGGCGCGCGCAACTCCTGCAGAAGCCGCTTTCCCTGACGCTTGGTGAGGCCGGCGAGCGGCAGGATGTCAGCGGCTCCATCACCGAACTTCGTGTAGAAGCCGGTCACCGCTTCGGCGGCGTGGTCGGTGCCGATGACGAGATGCCCCTCGTGGCCGGCGAGCGCGTACTGCGTCACCATGCGGATGCGCGCCTTGATGTTGCCACGATTGAAATCCGAGATGGATGCCCCGGCAGCCTGCTCGAGGTCCGTCTCGACGCCGTCCACACCGTGCTGGATATTCACTTCGACAACGCGGTCAGCAGCGACGAACTCGATGGCCGCCACCGCATCGGCCGCGTCATACTGCACCTTGTACGGCAGGCGAACGGCGATGAAGTCGGCCGCACCGCCCTCCGCGCGCAGGCGCTCCACAGCGAGTTGGGCGAGCCGGCCGCCGAGGGTGGAGTCCTGTCCTCCCGAGATTCCAAGCACGAACCCGGATGCTCCCGTCTTGGCGAGATAGTCGACGAGAAACTGCACCCGCCGTTCGATCTCAACCGCGGGGTCGATCTCCGACTGCACACCGAGGGTCTGCGCGATCTCCTGCTGAAGCGTCATGCATCCAGTATCGCCCGCCCGGTGTTACGACGGTATGACCTGGCGCCGCGCACTCGGGCATACGCGAGAATCGAAGTACCTCGGCCTCACGTGAAAGCGAGCACAATGACTCTCCTCGGTAGCAGCGACCTCGATGTCTTCCCCCTTGCCCTCGGCGGGAACGTGTTCGGCTGGACGGCCGACCGCGACTCCTCCTTCGAGATCCTCGACGCGTACACCGCGGGCGGCGGAGATTTCATCGACACGGCCGACGGGTACAGCGCCTGGGCGCCGGCCAACGGCGGGGGTGAGAGCGAGACGCTCATCGGCGAATGGCTCGCCTCGCGCAAGCCATCCGGCGTCACGATCGCGACCAAGGTGAGCAGTCACCCGGAGTTCCGCGGGCTCTCCGCGTCGAACGTGCGTGCCGCTGCCGAAGCTTCGCTGAAGCGCCTCGGCGTCGATTCGATCGACCTGTACTACGCGCACTTCGATGATCTCGAGACCCCACTGGAGGAGACCGTCGTCGCATTCGGACAGCTCGTCACCGACGGTCTCGTGCGCAACATCGGCGTCTCGAACTATTCGGCCGACCGCATCCGCTCGTGGACCTCGATCTCGCAGGAGACGGGAGTCCCACTGCCGGTCGCGATCCAACCGCACTACAACCTCGTGCACCGCGAAGATGCCGAAGAAAGCATCATTCCCGTGGCTGAGGAGTTCGGAATGAGCCTGGTGCCGTATTACGCGCTGGCCAGCGGATTCCTCACCGGCAAGTACCGGTCTCAGGATGCCGCGGGCACGTCTCCTCGCGCCGAAGGAGCCGCGAAGTACGCCACTGAGCACGGTCTTCGCATCCTTGCGGAACTCGAGCGCATTGCCGGGGAGCACGAGGCATCGATCGCCTCGGTTTCGCTGGCGTGGCTCCGCGCACAGCCGACGGTTGCGGCTCCCCTCGCGAGCGCCTCTCGTGCAGAGCAGGTCGCAGACCTGCTTGTAGGCGCGACACTCGAGCTGACTGCCGACGAGGTGCAGGCTCTGAACACCGTCTCCGAGTGGAGCCCCGCGAACGTCTGAGCCCGCTCAGCGGCTCGGCCTCTCAGTCGTTCAGCGGCTGCGGATGCGACTCGGGCCAGCCTGAGTCTGCTCGACCACGAGCTGCGCGGGGATCTGCTCCTGCATGGATTCGACGTGGCTGATGATGCCGACTGTGCGCCCGCCCGAGCGCAGCTCGTCGAGCGTGCGCATGGCGACTTCGAGGGTGTCGGCATCCAGAGAACCGAATCCTTCGTCGATGAACAGGGTGTCGAGCTGGATGCCGCCTGCCCGTGCCGTGACGACCTCGGCGAGGCCGAGTGCGAGCGCAAGTGAGCTGAGGAAGGTCTCACCTCCCGACAGTGACTGCGCCGGGCGCGTCTGGCCGGTGAACGCGTCGAACACCACGATGCCGAGGCCGGATGCTGCGCCGCGAGCCGCGAGCGCATCGGAATGCTGCAGGCGATATCTGCCCGCCGACATATCGCTCAGGCGCCGGTGCGCCGCATCGACGATCTCTTCGAGCTCGGCCGCCAGAACGAACGTCTCGAGCGTCATCTTGTGCGTGTTGCCCGCGCGCCCTGCGATCGTGTCGGCGAGGCCGCGGAGCACTTCGAAGTCCGCCTGCTGTTCTGCGCTTCGCGCATACGCAGTCTGCGCAGCCTCGATCAGACTGCTGAGCTGCTCAGCGGTGGCGTCCGCCCGCCCGGCGAGATCGACCAGGGTCTTCCAGGTCGAACGCGCGGTCGCCGCGGCCTCTTCGACGCGAGTGAGGTCAAGCGGCTCCTCCGGGAGAACGCGCATCTCGAGGGCGAGCAGGATTTCGCGCTCCTTCGTGCGCTGCACAGTGTGCGCGGTGACGCGCGCGTCAAGCGCCTGCTGCTCGGATGCAGCCAGGAGCACCCCACGCACGCTGGCGGCGTCAGCGAAGTCCGAGGTGGCAAGGGCCTCGATTTGCGCGGTCTGCGCATCGGCGAGCACGGCGGCACGACGAACCTGCTCGTCGAGAGCATCGGAGAATACGCGCGCCGTGCGAATGAGATCGGCCACCGCCGCGATACGCGCGCCGACAGACTCCGCATCGCCCCGCGCTTCGGCGATCAGTCTCTGTGCCTCATCGCGGCGCTGGGCGACGAGTGCGAGCGCCTCGCTCGCGGCCGCCCGCGCAGCGGCCGCGTCTGTCCGCGCCTTCTCGAGCTCGGCGGACTGCGCGGAGAGCTCCGTCAGTTTCCGCTCGGCCGCTTCGAGAGCTGCGACCGCCTGCTGCGCCGCGGTGTGAGCGTCGACCGCGGCCGCCAGCTCTGCGAATGCGATCTCGACCGTGCGCTCTTCTGCGCGCGCGGCGGCACTCGCCTGTGCTGCCCGAACCTCGGTCACACGGTTGTGCGCTTCTCGTTCGACCTCGACTGCAGCGTCCCGCTCGGACTCGGCGTGCTCGATGTCGTCTGCCGATACCGGATCGCTGTGCGCTGCCGGGGACGGGTGAGCCGTTGACCCGCAGACCGTGCACGGCTCGCCCTCGGTGAGCGCTGTGGCGAGCTCGCCGGCGAATCCGTCCAGACGTCGTCTGCGCAGCTGCGCGAGCGCAGTCTGCTGCGCAGCCAGAGCGCCAGAGGCTTCGGCCAACGCCCGTTCGGCGGCAGCACGTTCGGCGTCCAGGGACTCCACCTGCACAGCGGCTTCGCGTCTTGTCTGCGCCGCAGTCAGCGCGGCCGCGACGTCGTCGATGCGATCCGCGCTGCGCCGGGCTGCATCTCGTTGCGACGTCAGCTCCGCGAGGCGGCCCGGCTGTTCTGCGTGCGCGGCTTCAGCAGCCTCCGCACGCGCAGAGGTCTCATCAACTCTGACCTGTGCGGCGGCGAGCTCTGCAGCCAGAGCATCCGTGTTCTGCTCGAGTCCTGCGGCGTGCCGCCAGGCACCGATCTCTTGAGTGCGATCGGCCGCCCACTCCTGCAGAGCGGATGTGCTCGGGTCGTCGAGCTCAATGCCCGCAGCCTCCCAGGCCTCGCGCGCCTGGACCTGCTGTGCGACCGCCGCATCGTGCGCTTCGAGTGCTCGCTCGGCCGCGGTGATCGTCGCGCGCAACGCCTCGGCCTCTCGGGCCCGCCGCAGCCGCGTGCTGGCCTCATCGATCTCAGGCTGCTCCGCCTCCAACCGCGCCACGGCTGCCCTGGCGCGATCACGTTCCTGCTGCGCCTTCTGCTCGTCCCGAAGAGTCGCAAGTGCGGCATCCGCCTCGGTCAGTCGTTTCTCGGCCTCATCGCGCTCGGTGCCCCGGCGCTCGACCTGGTACGCCGCACGTGCCAACGCATCGTGCAGCGCTGAAAGTCTCAGATCGGTCGTGACCGGCTGCCCATCGGCGTGGCTGTGCTCGCCCCACAGCTCGGCCGCGGTGACCACCCGCTCGGCCTCATCAATGCGCGCGCCCACGGTGGCGGCGATTCCGGCGAGCGCAGACTCGGCTGCGCGTCGTCGGGTCTCGAACCTCGACTGCACGTCCTCGAAGCGCTCCGTGCCGAACAGCCGTCGCAGCAGCGCCTGGCGTTCTTTGCTGTCGGCAAGCAGGAACCGGGCGAACCGGTTCTGTGCGAGCAGGATCACCTGCAGGAACTGCTCTCGGCTCAGCTGCAGGATCTCATCGAGTTCATCGGCGACCCGCTTCTCTTTGGCAGCGAGCGTGATCCACTCATCTGCCTCGAGAACGTCGAGCTGCACCCCCGACGCCTGCTTCGTCAGCCCACCGCCACGCTTGGCTGGGCGCTCGTACTCGGGTGAGCGGATCACCCGGTAACGCCCAGAGGTGGTGCTGAACTCGACGACCACTTCGCTCGGATCGCCCGGTTCGCAGTGATCGCTGCGCAATCGCTTCTCGCCGCCCTCGTAGCGCGGGACGGACCCGTACAGGCCGAAGCAGACAGCATCCAGGATGCTCGATTTGCCGGCGCCGGTTCGTCCGGCGATCAGGAAGAGGCCATCGCCCGCGAATCCGTCGAAGTCGACGATCTGCCTCGTGCGGAACGGACCGAAGCCCTCGATCTCGAGGCGGTGAAGGCGCACTAGACCAGAGCCTCGGCGAGTACGCGCTCGTCGAGCACCTCGCGGATGAGCTCGCTCTCGCGCTCGCTCGGCCCCTGTCCTGCGCGCACGTGTTCGAGGAATGCCTCGATCCGATCGGTGTCGGTGACGGCGGTCTTCAGTCGCGCAGCGTAGGAGTGCTTTTTCGTCTCGTGCATCGAGGCCGGAGTGTGCTGCACCATCGCACAGTGCGGGAAGTGCTCTTTCAAACGGCGCATCGGCTCTGCCTGCGGCAGTGCGTCGGTGTAGACAGCGCACACCCAGTCGTCAGCGTGCTCAGCGACGTTCTCTGCAGAGCGGATCTCGTCCAGAGTGCCGGTGAGTGTGACCAGACGCCGTGGCACCGGGAGGGCGAGCCACTGGATCGATGCGAGCCCGGAAGCATCCAGATCGATCAGCCAGGATCCGCGCTCTTTGTGCTGTTCACCGAAGCTGTAGTGCAGTGGCGCACCCGCGTACCGCACTCGATCACTGATCGCCTGCCGTCCGTGGATATGCCCGAGAGCGACGTAGTCCGGCCCGTCGAAGACCTCGAGCGGAACGACATCGAGTCCGCCCTGTCGCACTTCGCGCTCAAGGCCGACCGTGGCATCGACACCGGCTGCGAAGCAGTGCGCGATCGCAACCGAACGCCCCTCGTGCGTGCCCATTCCGGTACGGA
The DNA here is from genome assembly GCF_052266675.1 of Microbacterium zouquanmingi. Taxonomy (NCBI): domain Bacteria; kingdom Bacillati; phylum Actinomycetota; class Actinomycetes; order Micrococcales; family Microbacteriaceae; genus Microbacterium; species Microbacterium zouquanmingi. Next base: position 319,191 of record NZ_JBQPRA010000002.1, on the reverse strand, counting down.
CGAGGCCCATCGCGTGGGCCATCGTCTGCGCCTGCGTCTTGAGGGCGACCCCCCGCCAGTGGCGCCGCACGATCGCCGGCTCGAGATAGGGGATGCCGTAGAAGTGCACCGGACCGGCCTCATCAGAGATCGTGACCGGCTCACCCACCGCCAGCGGGTCGGTGAGCACGTGAATGCCCTCACGCAGCAGTCCGGCTTGGAAACCGAGACGAGCCGCTGAGTCGTGGTTGCCGCTTGTGACGATCACCCGCGCACCCGCGTCGTGCAGTGCAAGAAGCGTCTCACCGAGAAGCGTGTATGCAGGCCCCGCGGGAGTCGCAGAGTCAAACACGTCGCCGGCGACGATTACGACGTCGACGGAGTTCTCTCGCACCTGCTCGACCAGCGTCGCCAGCACCTCGGCCAGAGCATCCATGGTCGAGTTGCCATGGAAGGTTCGGCCGATGTGCCAGTCGGAGGTGTGCAGGATTCGCATATTCACACCGTACGGAGAGCCTCGGACATTCGCTCAGAGGCGTGCCGCGGCATCCGGATCAGCGCACCGTCGAGAGCGTGTCGGTGTCGTCCGACAGACGCGCGACGGGCGCATCGTCCGAGATGGGTCCGAGCGGCAGCAGATCCTCCTTGCGCCCGCGCACCATCGTGATCGCGATGGCTGATGCCGCCAGCATCCCGATCGCAGCGGCGACGAAGACACCGCCGTAGCCAGCAGTCAACTCCGAAGGGCCGACCTGCGCTTGTCCGGCGACGACAGCCGCGTACACCGCGGTGAACACCGACAGACCGATCGATCCACCGATCTGCATCGCCGAGTTGGTGACCGCAGATGCGACACCCGCATCATGCGGTGCGACACCGGTGAGTGCGACGTTCTGCAGCGGGATGAAGACGAACGCCATGCCCATTCCCATCACCAGCAGCGCTGGCGCGACCTGCACGAGGTAGTTGCCATCCGGAGTGATGAACGACAGGTAGAGCAGCGCGGCCGCGACGACGAGCGGACCGCCGATCAGCATCGGGCGCGGACCCATACGTCCGAGAATCTTCGTGGCGAGTCCTGCGAGAACCATTGTGCCCAGCGGCAACGGAAGGCTCGCGACGCCCGCTTCCAGCGCACCCATGCCGAGCACGATCTGCAGGTAGAAGGTGAGATACAGCGTCGCGCCGATCATGACGCTCCCGGCGACGGCCTGGATGAGGAAGGCCCCACCGCGCACCCTGTGCGTCACCACGCGCAACGGCAGCAGCGGATTGCTGACGCGCGTCTCCACCCATACGAACACGGCGAGCAGCACGACCCCGAGCACGATGAACGTGATCGTGAGCGGACTCGTCCAGCCGGTTTCGGCGAGGCTGAAGCCGTAGACGAGCGAGCCGAGGCCCGCGGTCACGAACAGCGCACCCCAGAGGTCGTAGCGGTTGTCTCCGCCCGCTCTGCTCTCGGTGAGGAACAGCCCACCGCCGATGAGACCGACCACGACGAAGAAGAGGTTGACCAGCAGGCACCAGCGCCAGTCGAAGAACTCGGTGAGCAACCCGCCGAGCACCATGCCCACTGCGGCTCCCGCACCCGCGACCGTGCCGAACACGGCGAAGGCCACATTGCGCTCCTTGCCGGAGGGGAACAGCGTGGTGAGCAGCGCAAGGGCAGCGGGCGCGAGCATGGCGGCGAAGACGCCCTGCAGTGCGCGCCCGAGGATCAGCTCCCACCCGGCAGCGGCCATGCCCGCGTACAGCGATGCCAGGCCGAACCCGATCATGCCGACCATGAAAGTGCGCTTGCGTCCCCAGAAGTCGGCGATGCGACCGCCGAGCAGCAGGAGTGCTCCGAACGCGAGAGCGTACGCCGTGACCACCCACTGACGCAGATGATCGTCCATGTTCAGGGCGATCTGCGCCTGGGGCAGGGCGATGTTGACGATCGTGCCGTCGAGGACGACGACGAGCTGCGTCAGCGAGATGACGAACAGTGCCCACCACTTGGCTTTGGGATGAGAGCGCAGGGGATGAGAGCGCAGGGGATGGGAGCGCAGGGATGACGACATGGAAAAACCTCCGGTGTCTGGTGAGGATGCCGGAGGTTTCAAGCCTCGGACCAGCGCTCCCGAAGGAGCCGCTGACCACCTCAGCTGACGGCGCTGAGCAGACCTAAATTATATCGCCTGGTGCTGGGCAGATGCTGACGGACCGCTGCGCGACGGACGGGGCCGCGTAACAGAAGGTCACATTTTCTGCGGTCAGTGACGACGCAGAATGCCAGCGCGCTCCGGATGCTGCGTGAACCACTCTGCGACGTACCAGCAGACCGGATCGACCTTTCGATCGCCACGGCCCTCGAGGTCGGCGACCGCGCCCTCGACAACGCGCGCCGCATAGCCGTGGCCGCGGAAAGTCGGCACAGTGAAGGCTCTGGTCATGGCGATCGTCTTGCCGTCATCGCGATAATCCAGAACGCTGACGAGCTGTCCGTCACGCATGAGCGTGTAGCGCGAAGCATCCTTCTCATCTGTGAGGAGGAACCCGTCGACCATCGTGGAATTCGTCATGACTCCACGCTAGGCCACCCCGTCACATCGGGACTCGTTTTGACACCGTGGGACATTCTCAGACATAATCCAACCCATGACCACCAACGCACGCCCTTTGTCCGCCCAGGAGGCGAACAGGACTGCCGGGATGATGATGCCCGGTCGCGTTGGCATGTGTTGCCGAATGTGTCGCTGAACCTTCAGCCATACCGACCGGCTCGGCCCTTCGCCATCTGCGACGCCTGAGCCACCGAGCACCCACCTGCGTGCTCGTTCTCGGCCCTCCGGGTCATTCCTGCAACGCATCCGAGCCGCATCGGCTCACCCTCCCAAGGACTCATCATCATGTCGAACATTGCCCTCCTCGAGCGTCCCGCAACCCGCGCCCCTCACCTTCGCGCCGTTCCGCCGATCACCGCTGCAGCCGCCGCGACACCGACGAGCCCCGCTGATCTTCCCGCTACCCGTTCGCCGCGCGGTTTCGCCCTCTATGTCGGTCTCGACGAGATCAAGGCTGCCGAAGCCGGAGTGAGCCTGCCGCTTCTCGTCGATGCACTGCGCCGCACTCTCGCTGAACTCGCACCCGGCGCCGAGACCCACGCCACCGTCGCCCTGGCACCTCACGGCTCCGGCGGTCGCGACCTCGACGTCGTGCGCCTCGCACTGCAGGAGCCCGGCGCCGTCGCCCGTGCCAAGGCAGCCACCGAGTCCGAAGAACAAGACGAGGACTACGGCGTCACTGTCGACATCTCCCGCAAGCGCGTGCTGATCGACGGCGACTCCGCCGCATTCACGTACAAGGAATTCGAACTTCTGCAGTACCTCGTGCTGCGTGAGGGACGCACGATCGAGCGCTCCGAACTGGTCGAAGCGCTGTGGCAGTCTCCCGACGACGAGACCCCGGGCGAGCGCACGATCGATGTGCACGTGCGTCGCCTGCGCGCCAAGCTCGGCCGCTATGAGGACATCGTTCGCACTGTGCGTGGAGTCGGCTACCGCTTCGATCGCCACGCCGACGTCGTCATCCGCTACGGCCACGGCACCCCCTCCCCCGACCGCTTCTGAGGACGCCGCACAGCCGCTGTCAGTGCCGCCGCGTAGGGTGTTCGCATGACGACGACAGCGGATGCCACAGCACCCGCACCGGCGACCTCATCCGCCCGCGCCACCCCGCTGACCACGATCTACCGCCCCGTGCACCCGATGCACCTCTTCCGCACTGCGGGCGTCCTGATGCGCGGGCCGAAGGATCCGACGATGCTCGTCGACGGAGGGACGCTCTGGCGCGCGGCCCGCACTCCTGATGGCATCGCGACCCTCGCGCTGCGCCAGTCGCCCGAAGGGATCCAGGCCACCGCCTGGGGACCAGGATCAGACTGGGCGCTCACGCAGCTCCCCCGACTCTGCGGCGCAGACGATGATGCGACCGGATTCGACGTCTCTGCCCACCCGGTTCTCGCCAGCGTCGCTCGGCGCACCGCCAGCACGCGGCTCACCCGCACCGACCTCGTCTTCGATGCGTTCGCGAGTGCGGCGCTCGAGCAGAAGGTCACCTCTTACCAGGCGTTCGGCGCGTGGCGAGTACTCGTCACGCGTTTCGGCGGCCGCGCACCAGGCCCCACTCCGCGGGCGATGTTCGCTCCCCCGACGATCGACGAGTGGCGCCGCATCCCCTCGTGGGCGTGGCATCGCGCCGGTGTCGAGCCTCCGCAGTCGCGTGCGATCGTCCGGGCTGCGGAGCGCGGGCAGCGCATCGCGGATGCCGTGATCGCGGCCGCGACCGGCGACGATCGCGACCGCATCCTCACGAGCCTCCCCGGCATCGGCGCATGGACGTCCGCCGAGACGCGCGTCCGCGCGCTCGGAGACCCGGATGCCGTCAGCGTCGGCGACTACCATCTCGCACACCAGGTCGGCTTCGCACTCACCGGATCACGCGTCGATGACGACGGGATGCTGGAACTCCTCGAACCCTGGCGAGGAAACCGTCAGCGGGTCATCCGCCTCATTCTCGCCAGCGGCATCGTCGAGCCCCGCCGTGGACCGCGCCTCGCCCCCGAGGATCATCGCCGCCGCTAGGCTGACAGCATGGCAGGAACGAAGAAACAGCGCTGGACCTGGCTCGGCGGCACAGTCGTGCTCGTCGTGCTCGGAATCGTGATCGGGCTCATTCTGCAGAACGTCTGGCTGGGGCTTCTGCTCGCGGCCATCATCTCGGTGGGCTGGCTGCTCGCCGTCGAGTCGCGCAAGGGCGGCAACGTCGGCGTCAACGACGAGTCACGCGGCATCGAGCTCTAGCCCGGCAGAGCCACGCTGCCAGGGCCTCAGTAATACACGGCCAATCGCCCGCGCGGACCATTGATCACTTCTACAGGGGTATCGAAGACGTCGCTGAGCACAGCATCCGTCATGATCTCGTCGGGGGTGCCGAAGCGCACGACGCGACCGTCCTTGACCGCGCAGATGTGGTCCGCGTAGTGGCCCGCGAAGTTGATGTCGTGCAGCACGATCACGATCGTGCGCCCGAGCTCCGCGGCCGCACGACGCAGATGCTGCATCATCTGCACGGAGTGGCGCATGTCGAGGTTGTTGAGCGGTTCGTCGAGCAGCACGTAGTCAGTGTCCTGCGCGAGCACCATCGCGACGTATGCTCGCTGTCGCTGCCCTCCGGACAGCTCGTCGAGGTACCGCCCCTCGAGGTCTGAGAGTCCGAGGAAGTCGATCGCCTCGCTGATCACCCGCTCGTCCTCGACGTTCAGCCGCCCCTTGGAGTGCGGGAAGCGCCCGAACCCGACCAGCTGGCGCACGGTGAGCCGCGTGATGAAGTGGTTCTCCTGGCGCAGGACCGACACGATCTTGGCGAGGTCCTTCGACGGCGTGCGGACGACGTCGTATCCGCCGATCTCGATCGTTCCGGCATCCAGCCCGAGAAGGCGACCGATCATCGTGAGCAGCGTCGACTTTCCGGCACCGTTCGGTCCCACCAGCGCGGTCACTCCCCCGGCCGGGATCTGCAGGTCGACCGGACCGATCGAAACCTCGTCGCTGTATGCCTTGCTGACTGAGGTGAGAGAGATCACAGTCGACCCTTTCTGAGAATGACGATGAGGAAGAGGGTGCCGCCGACGAGTTCGATGATGATCGAGACGACGCCCTGCGCATAGAAGAGGTTCTTCATGACGAAGTAGGCGCCCGAGAGCACGACGAATCCGGTCAGCACGGCGATCGGGAAGACGTAGCGGTGGTCGTACGTGTCGGCGAATTGATATGCGAGAGTCGCTACGAGGAACCCGAGGAAGGTCATCGGGCCGACCATCGCGGTCGACACGGCCATCAGCACCGACACCAGCACGAGCGTGCGGATCAGCTCCCGGCGGTGATTGATTCCGAGTCCCATCGTGATGTCTTTGCCGAGTGCGAGCAGGTTCAACCGGCGCGAGCCGGACCAGAGCAGAATGCCGGCGGCCAGAGCCAGCGGAATCGCAATCGGCAGCTGCTCCGGGTCAGCGTTCGAGACGCTGCCGAACATCTGTGCCGTGAGCACATCGAACTCGCTCGGGGTCAACAGGCGCTGCATGAACGCAGAGACCGACCCGAGACCGCCTCCGATGATGATGCCGATCAGCAGCATGACCTGCAGGTTCGCGTAGCGCCCGGACAGCAGCCAGCCGTACAGCAGCACCGACAGCCCGACCATGATGGCGATCTGCAGCACGAACTGCACGTTGCCCTGAAGCGCGACGAGGCCTGCGATGCCGAAGAAGTACACACCCGCGGTCTGCACAGAGATGTAGAGCGCCTCGAACCCCATGATCGACGGCGTGATGATGCGGTTCTCGGTCACCGTCTGGAAGCTCACCGTCGCCACCGCCTGGCAGAACGCGACGACCGCCATGACGACGATGCTGGTGCCGCGCATCTGGGCGATGCGCCAGAAGCCCTCGGTGCCGACCGGCATCGGGTTCTCCCAGGCGAGGAGCCCGAACGCGAAGCCGACGGCCATCACGATCAGGATGCCGAGGATCACGAAGTACTTGCGACGGGCACGTCCGTTCGGCAGGGCGCCCGCATGTCGTGGCGCGGCCTGCGCGAGGGCCGGTGCGGCCCTAAGCACGACGACGCTGCTTCAACAGGAGGGCGATGAAGACGATCGCACCGACGACGCCGAGGATCAGCGACACCGGCACCTCGAACGGCATGATGATCGTGCGCCCGATGATGTCGCAGACCGTCACGATCGCGATGCCGAGCAGGCACACCCACGGCAGGTTGCTGCGCAGGTCATCGCCGCGGACCATCGAGACGATGTTGGGCACGATCAGCCCGAGGAACGGCAGATTCCCGACGATCACGGTGACGACGCCCGTGGCCACAGCGATGAGCGCGGTGCCCAGCAGCACGACCCGGTTGTAGTTCAGGCCCACGTTGGTCGAGATCTCCTCGCCGAGACCTGCGACAGTGAACCGGTCGGCGACGATGAAGATCACCACACCCACGATGGCGACGATCCACAGCGCCTCATACTGTCCGCGCAGCACCGAGGTGAAACTGCCGGCGAACCACACGCCGAGACTCTGGAGCGTGTCGGTCTGCAGCGCGATGTAGGTCGAGATCGAGCCGACGACTGCGCCGAGCATGATGCCGACGATCGGCACGATCAGCGAAGACCGCAGCGACACCCGCCGCAGAAAGAGGAAGAACACCATCGTGCCGATGAACGCCGCGATGACAGCGCCGGTCATCTTCGCCGCGATGCCCGCTGTCGGCGCGAGGATCATCACCGCGAGCAGTCCGAGGCCTGCCCACTCGGTGGTTCCGGTCGTGGTCGGCTCGACGAAGCGGTTCTGGGTCAGCAGCTGCATCACCAGGCCCGACATTGCCATCGCGGCGCCCGCGAGCATCAGTGCGATGGTGCGCGGGATGCGCGTGATCGCGAACATCTCCGCCCCGTCTTCGGCGCCGAAGACGTCGTAGACGCCGATGAACAGCGAGGCGACCAGCAGGAGCGCCACAACGGCGATGCCGATCAGCAATGCGGGGTCGAACAGCCTCCCGCGCGTACGCGAGAGGCTGTCCGGTGTCGTGCGACTCATCTCAGGGACGCTCAGCGCGCCTCGAGTGCGTCCGCGAAGCTGTTCAGGAACTCCGTGTACGTCTGGATGCCCTCGTTCGTGTACGTGTCGGCGGGCATGTAGACGATGTGCCCCTCGCTCACCGCGGTGACGTTCGCGAGCGCCTCCGAGCGCTCGAGAATGTCGGATGCCGGCGAGTAGTTCGGGTCATCGGAGGCGACAGCGGCGTCGCGATCCATCACCAGGATCCAGTCGGGGTTCGAATCAGCGATCGCCTCGACCGCGATGTCGTCGCCCTGATGGTCGTCGCTGGCGTCGGCGACCTCAAGAGCGGGAGTGAGCTCGAGGAAATCGAATACCGGTCCGAGCGTGCGGCCGACGTGCGGTGCGAGATAGCCGATCTCTCCGCCGGAGGTGGTGACGGCCATCACGCTCTCTCCGTCGTAGGCCTCCTTGACGCGAGCGATCGCGTCGTCGAGCGCGTCCGTGAGCTCCTTCGCCTCGGTCTGCTTTCCGAAGATCTCGCCGAGGACGGTGGTCTGGCGCTTGAGCTCCTCATCGAAGGGCTCACCCTCGCGGGGGTCGAGTTCGAGAACCGTGGCATCCGGCGCGTACGTGACGAAGTCGTCGTGGAACTGGGCGAAGCGCTGGCCGTTGATGATGAGGTCGGGTGCGACGGCGACGATCGCCTCGAGGTTGGGTTCGCGGTGGTTGCCGAGGTCGATGATCGACGAGTCCTCGGTGTACGAGATCGTGCTCGGCATGAGAGCCACGGCACCCGCCGTCAGCTCGATGCCCCAGGAATCGAGCGTCTCGAAAGTACGGTTGTCAGTCGCGACGACGGAGGTCAGCGGGAGGTCGAGCGTGTGCGTGCCGTTGTTGTCTTCGATCGTGATCGAGGTGGCTTCTGCCGCGGAGGTGGGCTGCTCAGGTTCTGCGGCAGGTGTCGAAGCGCAGCTCGCAAGAGCAAGTGCAGAGACGAGAACGGCGGATGCTGCGGCGTACACGCGTCGCGATGACATAGAAAAGCTCCTCTTGCTGTGGGGCAGATGGTCGAGCTGGTTAAGGTAAGCCTTACCTTTACCGGGACTTAGTCAGGCTAACCTAAGTTCATGACCACTTCGAAATCGTCTTTCTCGCTCGAGCGTCAGCGTCTCGACCTCCAGTTCCGCACGGCGACTCTTACAGCGCGCGACACCCTCGCCCCGAACTATGTGCGTGTGCGGCTCGAAGGCGACGACCTGTACGGCTTCACGTCGCTGGGCAGCGACGATCATATGCGCCTCTTCTTCCCTGATGAGGTTCCGAATTCAGTCGAGGAGATGCGAGCGGCTCCCAACCGCGAGTACACGCCGCTGGTGTGGGACGAGAACTGGCTCGAAGTCGAGTTCGCGATCCACGGCGACGAAGGCATCGCGGCCCGGTGGGCGGCGACCGCCCCGGTCGGATCGCCGATCGGTGTCGGCGGGCCGCGCGGCTCTGCGGTGCTCACCGGGACGCCCGGCTCGTGGTTCTTGGCGGGCGACGAGACGGCGATTCCCGCAATGCGCCGCTTCGCCGCACTGATCGGTGATCAGCCCGCGCGCATCGTCATCGAGGTTCGCGGCTCAGAAGACGAGATCGCGATCGATGCTCCGGTGCAGGTCGAGTGGCTGCACCGCGGCGATGCACCCGCAGGTTCCGCGCTGATCTCGTTCCTCGAAGGCCTCGAGGAATCGGATGCCGTCGGCGAGGACCCGTTCGTCTTCGTCGCCGCCGAGCAGTCGGTCGTCAAACCCGGCCGCGCCCTGCTCACCCGTTGGGGCGTCGACACCGATCACGCCATCGTCAAGGGATATTGGAAGCGCGACGAGAGCGAGTACCACGCTCCGCACTGATCGCGCGCGGGACCGACCGATTCACACGAGCGGCGCGGCCTCGAGGTCCGGGGCGCGATCGGTGAAGGCCTGCTTCGGCACGAACAGCAGGAGCACCGCCGCAGCGAGCGCAGTGACGCCGCAGACGATCCACACGGTGAAGTAACCCTCAAGAGACCCGGCGGTGCCTGCGGTTCCCCCGGCTGTCGCGGCCACGCCGTTCAGCAGCGCGATGCCGAACACGCAGGATGCGATCGCCCCACCGACGGTCTTGACCGAGTTGGTGAGGCCCGTGGCGACGCCGGTCTGCGTGTCGGGCGCGGCGGACGCTGCGGCCGCCGGCAGCGCAGCCACCAGGGCACCGGAGCCGAGCCCGACGATCACCATGTTGGTGACGACCTGCAGGTACGTGTCGTGGAGCGGCAGGAAGAGCAGGAATCCGACACCGACGAGGATGGACGCTCCGAGCAGCGTGATGCGGGGAGTCGCGAGACGGGCGATCACGGGGAAGAGCAACGCTCCGGTGATCATGCCGATCAGGTAGATGCCGATGATGAGCGAGGTGGCGAAGCCGCTCGTGCCGAGCCCGTATCCGTAGACGGACGGATCGGTGCGCGCGAACGTCGACAGCGGCGCCTGCGCACCGAGCACGCTGACGCCGAAGAGACCGGCGGTGAGGAACACCGGCCCGAGTGCGGGCGAGCGGAACATCCGCACATCGATCAACGGATCGTCGTGACGCAGCTCCCACAGCACGAACGGCACGACCAGCACCAGCCCGAGCACGACGACGGCCCAGGACCACAGGTTCGCCAGTCCCCCATCGAGCCGCAGCAGGCTGAGGCCCCCGGTGAAGCAGATCAGCGCCATCGAGATCAGCACGAGTCCGACCGTGTCGAGCACACCGCCGGTGGAATCGGGCGATTCCTTCACTCCGAACAGGATGACGAAGAAGCACACCACGACCAGCAGCGCCGGGATCAGCAGCACGGTCGTCAGCGGCAGCACATCGATGAGTGCGCCGCCGACAAGCGCGCCGATGATGGCTCCGCCTTCGAGAGCTGCGACCAGCATTCCCGCTGCCCGCGCGGTGATGACGGACCGCCCTTCCATCCGGCGCGACCGTGACCAGATCAGTGCAATCTCCAGCGGCAGCCACACGACGTAGAAGCCCATCAGAGTCCACGCGATAAGGAAGACCCAGAATGAATCTGTGAACGGCAGGGCGAGAGCAGCGGCAGCCGTGAGCGCTGTGGAAATCAGTAGCATCCGCTTGTGACCGATCATGTCACCGAGCTTCGCGAAGGCCGGAACGACGAGTGCAGACAGCATGAGCTGGGTGCCCTCGAACCAGTTCACATCAGCATCGTGGATCTGCAGGTGCCGCGCGATGTCCGACAGCATCGGAGTGTAATAGCCCTGCAGCACGCCGCTGGTGAACTCGACGAACGCGAGGAATCCGACGACGGCTGCGAGCGCGCCGAGAGTGACTTTGTGCGACATCTGTGTCCTAGTTCAGTTTTTCGAGCAGCGCTCGGTGGAACTTCTCGCCCCGCTCGAGCGTAGCGATCTCGACGCTCTCGTCGACGCCGTGGATCGCAGCGCGCTGCGCGTTGGACATCTCCAGAGGCGCGAAGCGGTAGACCGTCGGGGTGAACCGGTGGAAGTGGCGCGAATCGGTCGCCGCCATCATCACGTACGGCACCGGCCGCACACCCGGGAAGGCGTCCTCGAGCGCACGCCCCAGCAGCGCGAACTGCGCGTTGTCGGTGGGCGATTCCGGAGATGGCTCGCTGCCTTCGAGGACCTCGATCGAGACGAGCGGGTCGCGGATCCGGCGGCGCACGCGCGTGAGGGCGCCCTCGACGCTCCCGCCGAGCGCGATGCGCAGATTCACCGTGGCGGATGCCTGTGAGGGGATGACATTCGCCGCTGTTCCCCCGGACTGCATAGTGGGCGCGATCGTGGTGCGCACCATGGCGGCAGGCTCGCCGCCGAGCGTCGCGAACACCCGGCCAGTGAGCGGCGGCACGGCCGCGAGCACCTTCAACAGCAACCGCGATGGCCCAGAGGTCTGCTCGGAGAACAGCGACAGCATCCGAGGGATCGCCTTCGGCGTGCGCGGACGGAACGTTCCGGGACCGAGACGATTGACCGCACGCGCGATGCGACGCACCGCGGTCAGCGTGGGCGGCGCGGATGCGTGTCCGCCGTCGCCGCGCGCGCTGAGCTTCAGGGTCAGCACGCCCTTCTCACCGACGCCGATCATCGCGGCCCGTCCCTGCACGAATGCCAACGGCGCGTCGACGACGGCGCCGCCCTCATCGAGGACGAGCCATGGCACGATTCCGCGCTTCTCGAACGCACGCGAGATCTCGGCGGCAGCGGCGCCGAAGGTCTCCTCGTTGCCGCCGAACGAGAGATAGACATCGCGGGCGGGCGTGAAGCCTGTTGCGAGCAGGTTCTCGACCGCTTCGAGCACGACGATGAGCGGGCCCTTGTCGTCGAGGGTGCCGCGGCCGAACACCCGACCGTCGGCGATGACGCCGGCGAAGGGCGGGTGGGTCCACGGGTCGGACTCGTCGACGGGCACGACGTCGTAGTGCGCCATGAGCACGAGCGGTGCGGCGTCGGAAGCGCCCTTCCAGTGGAACAGCAGACCGAGATCGGTGTGCCGTTCGAGTGCGAGATGCGCGTGGGTGAGCGGGTACAGTTCGGCGATCAGGGCGACGAAATCGTCGAACGGACCCATGCCGCGCTCTTCGAGTTCGGCGGACACAGTCGGCAACTGGATCATGCGGGAGAGCCGCTCGGCGATGCCAGAGCGGGCGACGACTGCGTCCATTTGTTCATGCTATCTGTGCGCATCGGTCTCGCTGACGCCGAAAACGCACCCGCAGTACAGTCGAGTCCATGCGGATAGCCATCGCAGGTGGAACAGGAGTCGTCGGCACACCGACGGTCGAGGCGGTGCAGTCAGCCGGGCATGAAACCATTGTCCTGGCGCGTTCACGGGGCATAGATCTGCTCACCGGCGCCGGGGTGGATGCCGCGCTCGACGGCGTCGATGCGGTGATCGACACCCTGAACGTGACCACGTTGAGCGCAGACGCAGCCGTCGAGTTCTTCACGAGGGCCACCGGCAACCTCATCGCGGCATCCGAGCGCGCCGGCGTCACGCACGTCGTAGTGCTGTCGATCGTCGGCATCGACCGGATCCCGGTCGGCTACTACGCCGGCAAGCTGGCCCAAGAGAGCACCGGATATCGCGGATGGGTGCCGTCCGTCAGCATCCCCACCGCGCAGCTGAAGGGAATGCGCGAAGGTCTCGCCTTGCCGGGCCCGGATGCGGATCTCGGCAGCCAGACCTTCGCCGACTGGCTCGCCGCGCGGTCAGCCTGACGCTCAGGTCGCGAACTGTGCGGTGAGCCTGTTCCGCTTCGCCCCTCGCGCGGGCCCCGGTGGCAGCTCGGGCTGCATCGGGTGCTGGTCACCGTGCTCGGCGTCGGCGTGTACGCGCTGCTGGTTCTGCTGCACCCGGCAGGACTGTGGATCGCCCTTCTGCTGGGCATCATGCAGTTCTCGGTCGAGCTGGTCGTCGTGCGTCACTACGCGCTCGCCCTGACCATCATCACCCCGCTGGTGTTGCTGCTCACGGGAGCTGCGACAGGCGACATCGGCTCCATGGATGTCGCAGTGGAACGCATCATCGACGCCATCGTCGGCGCGGCTTTGGGCGCAGTACCCGGGGTTCTGCATCCGCGCGCGAACGCGAAAGAATAGGTGGCGGCATCCTGACGGCCTGCTGGCGGGTCATCGGCGTCACCGTGACGTGGTGCTGACGTAAGGGGTACGGGAAGCATGAAATCCATGAACAACACACGAATCATGGAGCTCCGCCAGTCGCAGGGCTGGACGCAGGAACGACTCGCCAACGAGAGCGGCGTCGGGCTGCGCACCATCCAGCGGCTCGAGGCCGGGCAGGACGCCAGCCTGGAGACGCTCTCACTCGTCGCCGAAGCACTGCACGTACCAGTGAAGGAGCTCTTCACGTCGATCGACGATGCCGCGATGAGCAGCAAGGTCGATTTGCTGCAGGACCGCACCGACGAGCAGCAGGCAGCTCGCGACCGGATCAGCGGCGCGTGGCGCTGGCTCTATATCGGCGTGGGCGTCGTACTCACGCTGGTCAGCTTCACTTTCCCGTACGGCCTCGTGCTGTTCCTCAGCTACTGGGTGGGCGGGTACATCATCCTCGTGGCGATCCGACGCATCTATCTCGAGCCGCGCCTGGATGAGAGGTATCCGCTCTCGCGTGCGCAGCCCTCGCGTCGTGAGCGACGCAGGGCCACGGTGCGGTAGCGCCAGAACCGGTGCCGCGTCCGCCTCATCAGACTGAGGGGATGCCTGGCACCGGATGCAGCGTGTCCGGAGCGCGGGCGGCCAGCTCTGCTGCGGTGGAGAGAACGACCCGCCGCATGGCACGCGCGGCGACCGTTGGCGTCACATCCGACCTGTGCGCGATGCCGATCGTGCGAGTGAGCACCGGGTCGATCAGCCGCACCGAGCGCAGCGCAGGGCGATCGACCAGCACTGTCGCCGGCACGACCGCGACCCCGATCCCCCGCTCGGCGAAGCGGAGCACAGCATCCATCTCGCCGCCCTCGACCACCACATGCGGGCTGAGCCCCGCCGCGCGGAATGCCGCGTCGGTCACAACGCGCAGGTCGTAGCTCTCTGCCAGAGCGATGAACGGCAGGTCGGCGAGATCAGCGAGCGAGACCTCACGCTCGGCGACCGGAGGGACGTCTGCCGATGACACCACGACGAGGTCCTCACTGATCAACGGCTCGGTCACGAGCACTGGACCGGTGATCGGTGAGCGCTCCGAGAGGGTGATCAATGCCATATCGACGTTGCCGGTCGCCAACTGTTCGATGAGCAGATTCGTGCCGCCCTCGACCAGTTGGATCTCGATGCCGGGGTGTGCGGCGCGGAAGGTGCGAAGCACTTCGGGCACGAGGCTGATGCACAGCGTCGGCGCCGCACCGAGGCGCACGCGTCCGCGCTGGAGCCCGGCGAGTTCGGCCATCTCAGTGCGAATCGCATCGGCATCCGCCAGCATTCGACGCGCCCGCGGAAGCAGCGTCTCGCCAGCCGCGGTCAGCGAGATGTTGCCGCGGGCGCGGTGAAACAGCTCTGCTCCGAGTTCCTGCTCCAGCGTCGAGATCTGCCGACTCAGCGACGGCTGCGCGAGGTGCAGTCTCTCGGATGCGCGGGTGAAATGACCGAGTTCGGCGACGGTGACGAATCCTTTGAGCTGTTCCAGATTCATACTCTCAGCGTATCGTCGCGGACTTTGCAATGCGCTGGAGTGATCGCCGGGTGCTCAGCGCAGCTTGCGCCGATACACCATCACGGCGATGCCGTAGGCGACGATCAGGATGCCGATGAGCCACGCCAGCGCGACCCAGAGGTCTGCGCCAACCGACTGCCCGCCGAAGAGCGCGCGGATCGAGTTCACGATCGAGGTCACCGGCTGATACTGCGCGAACCAGGCGACCGGCGCGGGCATGGTGTCGGTCGGAACGAACGCAGAGCTGATGAATGGCAGGAAGATCAGCGGGTAGCTGAAGGCGCTCGCCCCATCGACGGTTTTGGCCGAGAGTCCCGCGATCACCGCGAGCCAGGTCAGCGCGAGAGTGAACAGGATGAGGATGCCGGCGATGCCGAGCCATGCGCCCAAGGATGCTTCCGTGCGGAAGCCCATGGCGAACGCGACGGCCGTGACGATCGCGACCGAGAGGACGTTTGCCACGGCGGAGGTGATCACATGCGCCCACAGCACGCTTGAGCGCGCGATCGGCATCGACTGGAACCGCTCGAAGACCCCGCCCTGCATGTCGAGGAAGAGCCGGTACGCGGTATACGAGATGCCCGACGCGATTGTGATCAGCAGGATGCCGGGGAGCATGTACTCGATGTACGGCATGTCTCCGCCAGTGTCGATCGCGCCGCCGAACACCCAGACGAAGAGCATGAGCAGAGCAATCGGCGTGATCGCGGTGGTGATGATCGTGTCGGGGCTGCGCAGAATGTGACGCAACGAGCGCCCGGTGAGAACACGAGTGTCGCTGAGGACGTGACCGGTCATGTCAGTTCCTTTCCGAGGACGGCGGCCCCACGAGTGCGAGGAAGACCTCTTCCAACGAAGGCTTCTTCTCGACGTACTCGACTTCGGCTGCGGGAAGCAGGCTCTTGAGCTCTGCGAGCGTGCCGTTCTGAATGATGGTGCCCTGATGCAGGATCGCGATTCGATCCGCGAGCTGTTCTGCCTCATCGAGATACTGCGTGGTCAGCAGCACGGTGGCGCCGCCATCGGCGAGATTTCGCACGGTCTGCCAGACCTCGATGCGCGACTGAGGGTCAAGGCCTGTGGTCGGCTCATCGAGGAAGACCACGGGCGGTTCACCGACCAGGCTCATGGCGATATCGAGACGGCGGCACATGCCGCCCGAGTAGGTGCCGACGCGTCGAGCGCCGGCATCCGTCAGCGAGAATCGGGCGAGCATGTCGTCCGCGATCTTGCCGGTGCCCGAGAGGTGGCGCAGCTTGGCGACGAGAATGAGGTTCTCGCGCCCGGTGAGCACCTTGTCGACAGCAGCGAACTGCCCGGTGAGGCTGATCGACTCGCGCACTCGCCCTGGCTCGGTCGCGACGTCGTGGCCGTTGATCACCGCCCGACCCTCGTCAGCCTTCAGCAGCGTGGAGAGGATGCGGATGAGCGTCGTCTTTCCTGCTCCATTCGAGCCGAGCAGGGCGAAGATCGATCCAGCCTCGACCGTGAAATCAACACCTTTGAGGACATCGAGATCCCCGAACGACTTGGTGAGGCCGTCGACCTGGATCATCATTGCTCGCGCTCCGATCGGTCTCGGCCGGCAGCATCGTCGATCGCGTCGGCGAGGCGCTGGCGCTCCTTGTCTGCCCAGTGCGTGCCCGCATACGCCTGGGCGAAGGTGTCCGCGAACTCCGAGGGGTTCTCCCCCACGATCTCGCGGACCGGTGTGCCGTCGACTGCGGCCTGCTCCCACAGGTCGGCGAAGTCGTCGAACATGCGAATCATGGTCTCGCCATCGGTGACGCCACCTGATGCGAGAAGGTACCGATGCAGCGCCTTCGCAGAGGCGCGATAGGGCTCAGGCAGAGCGTCGATGCGCGCCATGCTCTGCTTGTACTGCTTCTTCTGCTCGAGCGAACCAGTGAGTGTTTCGATCCATTTCGCGGTCATGATTGCTTCTCCTCTTCGAGCTGCGTGTCGGTGATGTTGTGGTGGAGGTGATCGATCCGTCCGACGAGAAAACTCCAGGTCTCCCAGAAGTCGTCGAGCTGTTCGCGGCCCTTGGCATTGATCGAATAGACCTTCCGGGGCGGCCCTTTCTCAGACGGAACCTTCTCCACGTCCACGAGCCCGCGCTGCTCGATTCGCACAAGCAATGCGTAGATCGTGCCCTCTGCGATCTCGGTGAAACCCTCGTCGCGAAGTCGCGCGGTGATCTCATACCCGTATGCAGGACTCGAGGACAGGATCGCAAGCACGATGCCCTCGAGCGTGCCCTTGAGCATCTCGGTCATCTGGTTACCCACTACGCCCCCTCTACTCAGTGATGTTGACTACCTGTAGAAAGTAACACTAAGTACCAGTACTTAGCAAGAGTGAGTACTGGAGTAGCGCTCACACCCGGCATCCAGCGGTCACGGAGGTCGCGCACAGCATCGATGATGCAGAATCGTTACCTTGTGCGCTCGCCCCGAGAGCGCACACATGCCGCTTCGAGAGCGGCCCCCACCACGTTTAAGGATCGTTACGTTCGTCATGTCTGAAACTTCTTTGACCCCTTCGGCCCGCCGTCGCCTCGTCGCACTCACTCTCGTCGCCGGCGCGGCCCTCGGCGTCCTCGCGACCGCTGGCCTCACAACGGCAGTGCCGGTTGCCGCCGACGTATCCGGGCGCACAGCGGTCACGGATCGCAGCGAACTGCGCGCCGAACTGGCCAGTGCTGCCGCAACCGTCGAGCGTGGGCGCGATGCCGTGGCCGCGGCATCGGCGGCCGTGGCTGAGGCGAAAGCATCCGGTTTCGATCTCGGCACCATCACGATCGACACCACCGGGCTGGCCAATGTCCTGGGCGCCCTCTCCAGCGATGAGGCGGTCGGGCCCACCCGCGCCGTCCTGACGGCCAACACGCTGGTCGAGACGGAAATCGCCACCGCCAATGTCGCCGAGCTGCGCGGACGGCTGGATGCCGCGATCGCGCAGAAGCAGGCCGAAGAGGCCGCGGCCGTAGAAGCTGCCGCACAGGCCGCGGCGCTTGCCACAGCGAACACTCCCGACGGTGCCCGTTCGGTCGCGGCGACCATCGCCGCAAGCGAATACGGCTGGGGAGCCGACCAGTTCTCTTGCCTCAACTCGCTGTGGAACAAAGAATCCGGCTGGGACTACCAGGCGTACAACCCGTCCGGCGCGACCGGCATCCCACAGGCACTCCCCGGCGACAAGATGTCCAGCGCAGGCGCCGACTGGCAGAGCAACGCCACGACCCAGATCCGCTGGGGCCTGGGCTACATCGCCAGCGTTTACGGCACGCCGTGCTCGGCCTGGGGCCACTCGCAGTCGATGAACTGGTACTGAGGCAGACCCCTCTTTCTGTCAAGGCCCCTTCGCTCTTCGCACCGTGCGCCTATCGTCGCGATCTACGACGGTGCCGTCGCCAGCCAAGGCGGTGCCCTAGACCTGCAAGGGAGAAGACGATGCCTCGCGATGCCGATTCACGGCTGAAGGATCCAGAGCTCTATGAGGAGCTGCGGGATGACGGCGCGTCCAAAGAGAAGGCCGCGCGCATCTCCAACGCGACCGGCGGTACGAAGAAGGGTCGCTCCGAGGTCGGCCGACGCGGTGGAGAAGCGGGCGACTACGACGACTGGACGGTCGACGAGTTGCGCAAGCGCGCCAAAGAACTCGGGATCACCGGGTACTCCGACAAGCGCAAGGCCGAGATCATCAAGATGCTGCGCAACCACTGACAGCTGCGGTCGCGCGCGTCAGCTATCACCGTCTCAGGATGGCGTCAAGCCCCACGACGGGACGGTTGTCGCCCTGCCACGCTCAGGAATGTCGAAAGGATGAGCTCTTGCTCGTCCGACACACACTGCAAGGAGAACAACCATGAATATCGCTCTCATCATCATCATCGTCGTTGCCGTCATCCTGGCAATCGTCGGTGGACTGAACGCCGCTCTCAACTGGTTGCTCTGGGTAGCGCTGATCGTCGGAGTGATCGCGCTCATCGCGTTCCTGTTCCGAGTCATCGGCGGTCGGAACCGCGTGTGACCTGCTAGCGGAAGGAGTGCTGCTTTGTCTTCGAAGCTGACTGCACTGATCATCACCTGCACGCTGAAACCGTCTCCCGCCGAGTCCAGCTCGGAGGTGCTCGCACAGCAGATCTCCGCCTTCCTTCATCAGCAGGAGGTGGAAACGACGACTATCCGAGCCGTCGACCACCAGATTCTTCCTGGTGTCGAGAAGGACATGGGCGGCGGCGACGAATGGCCGGCTCTGCGCGAGAAGGTTCTGGCCGCCGACATCATCGTCCTTGTGACGCCGACGTGGCTGGGCCAGCACTCCAGCGTCGCCCAACGCGTGCTCGAACGTCTCGATGCCGAGTTGAGCGAGACCAGACCAGATGGCCGGCCGACCCTGTTCGACAAGGTCGCGGTCGCTGGCGTGGTCGGCAACGAGGATGGTGCTCACCACATCGTCGGCGTGTTCTATCAGGCACTGAACGATGTCGGCTTCACTGTCCCGGCTCAAGGTTGCGTGTATTGGAACGGTGAAGCGATGCACGGCACCGACTACAAAGATCTGCAGGAGACGCCCGAGGTGGTCATCACCGCGATGTCCACTGCGCTGACCAATGCCATCCACCTGGCAGGGCTGCTTACGGAAGCCGGCTACCCGAAACCCGCCTGAGATCTGACACGCGACCCGATCGCCCCCTCTTACATGCGGCGGCGATCGGGTCGCGGCATCTCCCCCTGTGACAGGCGGACGCCCAGTGGTATATCTGAATCATGTCGCTCAGTGAGCTCTACCAGCAGGCACGTGCAGACACACCAGACAAGACGGCACTCACCTTTCGAGATACGTCGCTGTCCTTTCGCGAGCTCTCGGATGCCGTCTACCGATCAGCCAGGCGACTCATCCACCTCGGGATCGGGCACGGCGATCGCGTCGCGATCTTCATGCGCAACCGATCCGAGTTCATCGAGCTGTATCTCGCGTGCTTCCGCATCGGAGCCATCGCCGTCCCGCTCAATCACCGCTTCCAAGCCGATGAGGTCGCGTTCGCCTGCAATCACTGCACCGCGGCGCTGCTCATCACCGACGGACCGCTGTATCCACGCATCCAGGGTGTGCAGGCCGAGATCCCGACCCTCAAGGCGATCTATCTCTACGGCGACGTGCCACCGGAGGTGACCGATTCGAGATGGGACGCTGTCGACACCACGGATGCCGCAGAGTGGCCGACCATCACCGACGACGATCCGGCCATGATCCTCTACACCTCGGGCAGCACGGGCAAACCGAAAGGCGTCGTGCATACGCACGGGTCGATCCTCGACACTGCAAAGGGTCGTGCGGCGACGCAACAGCTCTCAGCCGAGGACATATCTCTGGCCGCCACCGCCATCTGCCACGGCGGCGGATCGATCGGGGTCACATTCCCGACGCTGTACGCCGGTGGCAGCGTCGTGATTTTGGAGGAGAGCGAACCGGGCCTGTTCCTGGAGGCGCTCGCGAAGCATCGTCCAACGCGCACACTTCTGCTTCCCGCGCAGCTGCTCGACGCGGTCGAATCTCCCGAGGCTTCCGACGTGGACTTCAGCAGCCTGCGCGAAGTGCAGTGCGGCGGCGACCAGATCTCCCCCGACCTTTACACGCACTTCTCAGAGGTCGAGAGTCTCGAGCTGAATCAGGCGTACGGCATGACCGAGTGCGAGGGATGCAGCATGAACCCGCCGTTCGGTCTCATCAAGCGCGGTTCGATCGGACTGCCCCGCGAAGGCGTGGAGTTCCGCGTGGTGCTCAGCGGGAAGGACCTGCCCGATGGCGAGGTCGGTGAATTCCTTGTGCGGAGCAGGTCGGTGATGGCCGGATATTGGAACGACCCTGACAACACGGCGGCGGTGATGGTCGACGGCTGGCTGCGCACTGGCGATCTCGGCAGCCGCGATGAAGAGGGCTATCTGCATTTCGCCGGTCGTATCAAAGAGGTCATCATCAAGGGCGGCTCGAACATCGCGCCCGGCGAGGTGGAGGATGTGCTCAACGCGCATCCAGATGTCGAGTTGAGCGGGGTCGTCGGTTCGCCCGATGAGCGACTCGGCTCGCTCGTGCATGCGTTCGTTCAGCCGCATCCGGGTCTTGACGCTCCCCCGTCTGAGCAGGATCTCATCGCGTTCGCGTCTGACCGACTGGCCGCCTATAAGGTGCCAGATCGCTGGACCTTCGTCGACAATCTGCCCAAGAACAACGTGGGCAAGATCGACCGCAAGTCGCTGCACGCGCGGGCTGCCGAACTCGATGGGAAGGACCCGAACCGCTCTTGAGCTGGTGACAACCAGTACCCAGGTACTGGTCACTCAGCAGAACCCGCACCCCGCTCCGATGCCGCCCTGAGGGCGCCGTTCCTACGCTACTGAGCATGCGAAAGGTACTGAATTGATTGCCGCCGAAGCGCTCGTGAAGCGCTACGGCACCAAGGTCGCCGTCGATGCGATCGACTTCACCGTGAAGCCCGGCCAGGTGACGGGGTTCCTGGGGCCCAACGGCGCGGGAAAGTCCACGACGATGCGAATGATCGTGGGGCTCGACCGGCCCACCTCGGGGACGGTCGAGGTGAATGGTCGCGTGTATCGGGAGCATCCGGCCCCGCTTCACGAGGTCGGCGTTCTGCTCGATGCGAAGGCTGCCCACCCAGGGCGCTCGGCCTACAAGCACCTGCTCTCCATCGCGGCCACCCACCGCATCGGAGCATCCCGCGTGCGTGAGGTCCTGCGCCTCGCCGGTCTCGACTCTGTCGCGGGCAAGCGCATCGGCGGGTTCTCCCTCGGAATGGGCCAGCGGCTGGGCATCGCCGCCGCGCTCCTCGGCGATCCCGAGACGATCATCCTCGACGAGCCGGTCAATGGGCTTGACCCCGAGGGCGTGCGCTGGGTGCGGAACCTCATGAAGAGTCTTGCCGCGGAGGGACGCACCGTGCTCCTCTCTTCCCACCTCATGAGCGAAATGGCACAGACCGCTGATCAACTGATCGTGATCGGACGCGGCAGGATTCTGGCGGACGGGCCGATCGACGAGATCATCTCGCGCGCGACCGCATCGGTGATCCGCGTCAGAACGCGGGAGGCGGCGCGCCTGATGGCGGCGATCACCGACCCTGATGCCACCGTGTCTGTCCTGGCAGACGGCGCGGTCGAGATCTCCGGACTGACCGCAGAACAGGTCGCCATCGCTGCCGCTGGCGCAGGTGTCGTCCTGCATGAGGTGGTCACGCTCTCCGGTTCGCTCGAAGAGGCATATATCGCCCTCACCGCCGGTGAGGTCGAGTACCGATCGTCTATCGCCGCAGGAACAGGAGCACACCGATGACCACTCTCGAGAAGAAGCGTGCGACCTTCGTTCCGCGCGCGGAGCGCCTCACGTTCGGTGGGATCATGCGATCCGAGTTCATCAAGATCACCAGCCTTCGCTCCACCGTTGGCCTGCTGCTCGCAATCATCGTCTTCGGGATCGGGGTGAGTGCTGCGCTGGGTCTGACGATGGAGGGTGCGGGGCTGCCCGACCAGCCGTCGGCAGGTTTCATGCTCGACCAGGTCACGCTCGGCACCGTGCTGTTCGGTCAGCTCGTCGCGGCCATCCTCGGCGTGCTCGTCATCAGTGGCGAGTACTCAAGCGGCACGATCCAACCGACGATGATCGCCGTCCCCGCGCGCTTGCCTGTGCTCTGGGCGAAGACGCTCGTCGTGTTCGCCATGGCGACAGCATCCGCACTTGTCGCGACTTTCGGATCATGGGCCGTCACTTATCCGATGTTCGGCGCGTTCGGTCTCGAGATCGGGCTGACGGAACCGGGCGTCGTGATGTCGTTCGTCGGCGGGTCTGTCTACGTCGGCCTCTCGGCTATTCTCGGGTTGGGCATCGGGACTCTGTTGCGCGGTGTCGCCGCAAGCGTCGCCACCGCGATCTCGGTCATGCTGCTGCTGCCCATTGTGCTGTCGGTTCTGCCCGCATCTCAGGCGGTGCGCAACCTTCAGCTGCTGTCTATGTCGAAGGCTGGAGACGCGATGAGCAACCCGAGTGACGGCGCGGCGGTGCAGGTGGACCTCGTGAACGGATATGTCAGTTCAGGGGCAGGCTGGGTCGTCGCGATCGTCTGGGCTGCGATCTTCCTCGCACTCGGTGCGGTCAGGATGCGTCGGGGGGACGTCTGAACGCCCGGCTCGCAGATGCCATCGTCCTGGTGGCATACGGGGTCGTTGCGCTGGGCCTGACTGTTCTCTCCCTTGAGCCGCCGTACGCCACGCCCCTATGGGTGATGATCCTGTTGGCAGCCGGCGGTTTCACAACGCTGGCTCTCCGTCATCGTCGCCCGTATGTGGCCTTCACCGCGGCGATGGCGCTCGCCGTCCTCTCGCTTGCAGTGGGATCGGGGGCGGAGACGCTCATCGCGCTGATCGCGATGTACTCCGCAGGTGTGAAGTGGCGCGCCGCGGTCACGTGGATGCTGTTCGGAGTCGCGGCGCTGTGCGGTGCGCTCGGAGCGCTCGCGCTGACCATGCGCGGCACTGTCGGCCCGCCGATCCTCGGGTTGCAGCCGCCGATCGCGCCTCGTGACAGCCTGCAGGACTGGGCGAACTTCTTTCTGATCATCATCGTGGTGCTCTTGATCGCGACGCTGCTCGGCACCAGTGTGGGCCACCGACGGCGGTACATCAGGGAGCTGGTGCACCGTGCGGATCAGCTGGCGCGCGAGCGCGACCAGCAGGCCGAGACAGCACGGGCACGAGAGCGCGAGCGCATCGCGAGAGAGATGCACGATGTCATCGCACACAGCCTCTCGGTGATGATCGCGATCTCCGACGGCGCGTACCTGGCCGCCGACACCCGCCCAGCAGAGGCGAAGGAAGCGATCGGTCGCGTCGCCGAGACCGGCAGGAAGACGCTCGGCGAAGTCCGCCGGTTGCTCGGTTCGGTGCGCGCCGATGGTTCCGGAAATGAGCATGCTCCCCAGCCGGATGCTTCCCAGCTCGCGTCCCTCGTGCAGGAGTTCGTCACAGCGGGGCTCCCTGCACGACTCACCATCACCGGCCAGGCTGTGCCAGACCCGGCCCTGGGCCTGACGGTCTACCGGATCGTTCAGGAGTCGCTGACCAACGTGCTGCGCCATGCGCGCGACGTCGAGGCGGTGACGATCTCGGTGGTCTGGCAGAGGGAAGAGGTGACGATCCTCGTTCAGGATGTGTCGTCGATTCCG
The DNA here is from genome assembly GCF_052266675.1 of Microbacterium zouquanmingi. Classification (NCBI taxonomy): domain Bacteria; kingdom Bacillati; phylum Actinomycetota; class Actinomycetes; order Micrococcales; family Microbacteriaceae; genus Microbacterium; species Microbacterium zouquanmingi. The sequence continues at coordinate 295,138 of NZ_JBQPRA010000002.1, read as the reverse complement.
TCCACGCCATCGGATGCCGGGCGCGGAGTGCTCGGGATGCAGGAACGGGTTGCGCTGTACGACGGTGAGGTCAGCGCAGGGCCATATGACCGCGGATGGTGCGTCTTCGCGCGTCTGCGATGGGAGGATCGGTAACCATGACAGACGATATCCGGGTGCTTCTCGTCGATGACCAGGAACTCGTGCGTTACGGCTTCCGACTGATGCTCGAGGCGACCGACGGCATGGTCGTCGTCGGCGAAGCGGATGACGGAGCAAGAGCGATCGGGGCGGCCGAGCGACTGCAGCCTGATGTCGTCGTGATGGACGTGCGGATGCCAGGTATCGGCGGCATCGAGGCGACCAGGCAGATCACGAGCCGGCATCCCGATACGCGTGTCCTGGTGCTCACCACCTACGACCTCGATGAGTACGCCTTCGGTGCGCTGCATGCAGGGGCCGCAGGCTTCCTTCTCAAAGACACCCGGCCGGACGGTCTTGTCGCGGCGATTCGCGCGGTCCATGCCGGCGACGCGGTCGTCTCGCCCCGCATCACCGCGAAGCTCATCGAGGCCGCCGCTCCCCATCTGGGCAGCCCTCGTGAGGAAGACGCCGATGACGCCCTGTCAGCGCTGACCGCACGCGAGCGCGAGATCTTCGCGCTCATCGGTCGCGGACTGACCAACAGCGAGATCGCCGCGAATCTTCATCTGAGCGACTCGACGGTGAAGGCGCACGTCGGACGAGTGCTCTTCAAACTGGATCTGCGCAATCGCGTGGAAGCCGTGATCCGCGCCTATGAACTCGGCGTCGTGGGGGCGTAGAGCTCTTCCCATGTGCTGATCCAGTCGTTCGCGCCGGAGGGATACAGCGGCATCGTCACGTCGGCGTCATCGAATGGCCGCCAGACGACAGGGACGACCGAGCCGTCGGACTCAGTGAGCGTGCCGCCCTCGCCGGCTATCACCGGATCCAGGCGCCCCGAGTACAGGGCGACGATCTCGTGGCCGAGTTCGCCATTGAACCGGAAGATATTCTCGACGATGCCAAGGTGGGTGAGGTCGAGGATGCGCGCGCCGAGTTCCTCGTCCACTTCGCGGACGATCGCTTCCCGATGCGTTTCGCCCAGCTCGACGCTGCCCCCGATCAGTCGGTGGAACCCCACCGGATTCTCGAGGCTGGGAGCATTGACGCTGACGAGATGCCTGGCGCCATCAGCGCTCGGGACGATGAGCATGGCTTTCACCCGGATGTAGGAGCGAGCGATCGTCATGCCTCCATCATCCTCGGCTAGCCTCGACTCATGCCACTCGTGCTTGTCACCGGAGCCGCTCGCGCCAACAGCATCGCCGCAGGGAGGTCGTGACCAGCGACCTCGAATCAGGGGAACGCCCAGTGACATCGCGAGCGTGACGTCTTTCCTCATCTCAGAAGAAGGCCGCTGGATCAGCGGGCAGCTGCTTCACGCAGATGGCGGCTTCTCCGCCCGCTTCTGAAGATTCGTCTGCGCAACTGCCTCCTCGATCAGGTCGTCAAAGTGACCTGTGGGGATGACGCCGCAGTTGACGAGACCCGCGAGTCCCCGGAGAGTGGCGAGGAATGTCACAGCAATGCGCTCAGGCTTTCGCCCTAGGAGCAGATCCTCAGCCGCACATCGGTGAAACACCTGCGATATCGGCGCAAATGCGGCCGCGGCGCTAACACCCACAGCTTCGCCGTCTGCTCCGTGCTTGTGGGCGAACATCAGCTCGGACGGCGCCTCCGCAGCTTCCCTCAAGCCTGCCCCGAGTCGAACGAAGCCCTCGACAGCCAGCGCGTCGAGAAGTTCCAGCCTGCCGGCGAAGTACCGGCGCGGGGCTGCGTGGGTGACCCCGATAGTGGCGGCCAGTTCCCGCAACACCTCCTTCGAAGCGCTGACCGGCTTCCGGATTCACACGGCGCGAGGCCTCGAGCAGCTCGCCCGCAGGCTCCGCGCCGATGGATCAGTCAGATCCGACTTCACGGTTCACGACATCATCCTCATTCTCACCGCGGTCCGAGCCGCAGCGGTCGTCCACGGCACGAAACCCGAGACATCGACCAGACGGATGCTCACTCAAATTTTCAACGTCTAGAATTTCGCCTTATGGAAGACCCCCCTAGTCATAGTCCCAAGCCTCTTGATGTTCCGGCCGCGTACGCGTCCGCCACAGTCGGGAGGCGCCACGCATGAACGAATGGGTGATGCTCGGCATCGGCCTCGTTCTGACAGTCGGAACCGGGTTGTTCGTCGCGAGCGAGTTCGCACTCGTCAACCTTGACCGAAACGATTTGGAAAACCGGCAAAGCCGCGGAGAGAAGCGACTCCGGCCCACCATCAAGGCCCTGAGAATCACATCGACGCACCTCTCCAGTGCGCAGCTCGGTATCACGCTCACTACGCTGCTCACGGGATACACATTCGAACCAGCGGTGAGCTCGCTCCTTTCGGGGCCTCTGAGCTCTGCGGGCCTCGCCCCGGGACTGGTGCCGGTTGTCGGCACGATCGTCGGGGTCGTGCTTGCCACGCTGTTCTCGATGATCATCGGCGAGCTTGTGCCGAAGAACTTCGCGCTCGCGCTACCGCGCGCCACGGCGAAGGTCGTCATTCCGTTCCAGGCGGCGTTCACGATGGTCTTCAAGCCCTTGATTCTGATGCTGAACAACACCGCAAACGCCATCATCCGGGCCATGGGTATCGAGCCCAAGGAGGAGCTCTCCGGCGCGCGCAGCGCTGACGAGCTTTCGTATCTGATCCGGCACTCCGCGCTCTCCGGCTTGCTCGAAGCGGACGATGCGGTGTTGTTGCGCAGGACTCTCCGGTTTGCTGAGCACGACGCCTCGGATGTCATGACGCCCCGCGTGCGCATGGCGAGTGTCGGCATAGACGATACCGCTGCCGCGGTTGTCGCGCTCTCGCTTGCGACTGGGTTCTCGCGGTTCCCGGTCATCGACGGGACGCCCGACAGTGTCACCGGTTTCGTGCACGCCAAGCAGGCGTTCGCGGTTCCGATCCCGGAGCAGGCATCCATCACTGCTCGAGCCCTGCAGACCGAAGCCCTCCGGGTGCCGGAGTCGATGGGCGCATCCGCATTGTTGACGCTTCTGCGCGCCGAGCGGCACCAGGTTGCTGTCGTCGTGGATGAGCATGGCGGCACCGCCGGTGTCGTGACGCTCGAAGACCTTGTGGAAGAAATCGTGGGTGAACTCGAGGACGAGCATGACCGGCACCGTACCGGATTCACTCGACGCGGTCGCTCGGTCACGTTCGATGCCTCGTGGCGGCCGGACGAGCTCCTCGATCGCCTGTCGATCGAGGTGCCGGAACACGGCGACTACGACACGATCGGCGGTTTCATCACCGACACTCTCGAACGACTACCGGAGCTCGGCGACGAGATCACGATCGCGACGGGGACTCTTCGTGTCGAGCACATCGACGGTACGCGCATCTTGCGTGTGCGGTATCTCCCGAATGACCCCGACAGGGATGCGAGCACGATGAGCCGTCACGACCGAACCGTCGAACAGCTGAAGGAGGAGATGACTCATGAGTGAGTACCTGCCCGGAATCCTGTGGCTGTTCGTTCTCCTGATCGGCAACGCGTTCTTCGTCGGCGCTGAGTTCGCGGTGATCTCGGCGAAGCGCTCGCAAATCGAGCCCCTCGCAGAGCGCGGCAGCAGGGCTGCGAAGACCACGCTGTGGGCGATGGAGCACGCGACGCTCATGCTGGCGACCAGCCAGCTGGGCATCACCGTGTGCTCGCTGCTCATCCTGAACGTGTCGGAGCCCGCGATTCACCACCTGCTGGAGATCCCGCTCGGGCTGACACCACTGACCCCAGAGGCGATCAGCGTGATCGCATTCGTGGTGGCGCTGGTCCTGGTGACGTTCTTGCACGTCGTGTTCGGCGAGATGATCCCGAAGAACCTCGCGTTCTCGGTCCCGGATCGCGCTTCGCTGCTGCTCGCACCACCCCTTGTCGTGGTCTCGAAGATCTTCAACCCGGTGATCTGGAGCCTCAACGGCATCGCGAACGGCATCCTCCGGCTCTTCAAAGTCGAGCCGAAGAACGAAGCGACGAGCACCTACACGCTCGATGAGGTGGCGGGCATCGTCGAGCAGTCGACCCGTGAGGGAACGCTAAGTGACGCATCAGGCACTCTTGCCGGGGCATTCGAGTTCACGGAGAAGCGCGTCTTCGACGTGGACGTGCCGCTCGAGGGCATGGTGTTGCTACCAGTGAACGCTCGACCGACTGATGTGCAGGAGGCTGTAATCAAGCATGGCTTCTCGCGCTACGTCATCTCCGACGAGTCGGGTGACCCTTCAAGCTACATCCATATGAAGGACGTCATGGATCTCATGAGTCCGGAATTGTTCACCGCCCCCATTCCGGAGAAGCGGCTTCGACGCCTCCTCTCAGTGTCGAGGGATGCGGAGCTCGAAGACGCCATGGCTGTCTTGCGGCGCCGAGGAGCACACGTCGCCAAGACACTCGACGCGGAAGGTCAGGTCACGGGTCTGCTCTTCCTTGAAGACGTGCTCGAAGTACTCGTGGGTGAAGTAAACGCGGCCGCAGGAGCCGAGTGATCTGACAGAGCATCGGCGAGCCAGATTTGAAGGTCCCCACCCGCACGGTGGGGACCTTCACTCGTCCATACGCTCGGGAGGCCGTCGTCGGATAGCGGCCGTGGAGTAGCCATCGCATCTGACGATGGAAGAGGGCATGGTGAGGCGCCGTCCGGAATGTCCCCCTGGGCGCCAAGACACAGCGACGCAGTTCTTCTACGTGCTTGAGGGCGCCCCTCAAATACAAACCGCGGAAGGTACCGTGGAGATCGCTCCCCGAAGCGATGTCGAAATCCCGCTCGTGATCAGTTCGTGGAGCACGCTGGGTGACCGGCGTCCTATCGACCGCAGCCACAACAATCAACAGCGTCGTGATGGCCGACATGGCGGCGAGCCCTGTGGCGTGCGACAACATCGCCAGAACAACAGCGAGCGCGGTGATTGTGATGTACACGCACTCCTTCAACCGTGCAGCGCGCTCATCTGGGGCCTGGCCGACCCTCTTCCCCCGGACGCGGATCGGGACTTTGTCATGCAGCGCCTCGGAGTCGTAGAGTTTTCGTCGCGGTGAGCCAGGCAAGATCAGACGAGCGCGGAACTTGTCGGAAGGAAGCCCTCCTGCGGGTGGGTGACAGGTGCGGTGAGCATTCCTGCGCATGCATCTATGAGGAAGTTCGCCATACCCGCCCAATCGGCGGGCTCCGCGCTAGAGTTCAGCTGTCTTTCATAGTCAGCACACGCTCGGAGCACCAATTGTCCGACGACGGCTGATCGCGCGCGCTTCACCTCGTCCGATATCCCCTCCGCAGGAAATACCCTGACAGCGAGATTGCTGTTGTCACCCGTTTCCTCGACGTGCACCCTGACCATCTCCGTCGTCGAAGGAGTCGTCCCCATCTGCGCGAGAAACTGTGCATGCCAGCTAGGGCGTGGCAACGATGACAGCAGGTCGATGTAGGGCACTAGCCGACAACGCAGGATGTCATGGGCGCTCGGTTCCGCGCCGAGCTCGGCGATAAGCGCATCGCGCCCGCGGGACGTAGCCTCCGCGTGGCGGCGCAACAGAGCGCGGAGAAGGTCCTCGCGGGTTCCGAAATGATAGGCAACCGCGGAGTGGTTCGACGCGCCTGCGCGCTCTGCGACACGGCGGCTCGAGACGGCGTCGACACCGAACGCTGCGAACAGCTCTTCCGCGGCGTTCATAAGAGCCTCGCGCGCCAGGCTGCTTCGCGCCATGCCACCCCGATCTCTATGAATGCACTGAGTGTGTGCATGATTCATCATACAACTCTAAGTCACGTGACTTAGAATTGCGTGGTCCTGGTCGATGATGATCACGCCGACGACCGACATCACCCCAGGAGCGCAACCTATGACAACACCACCTCTGTCCCGCAAGGAAGCCCGAGAGGACTCCGAACATACGCCGGATCCTCAGATCCAAGACGGCACGGATGCGAAGGCGGCCCAGCGCGCGAAGGCAGAGGGGATCGTGCGCACGGCAATGATCTTCATCATGCCGCTGATCATCGTGGGCATGATGATCACGGGGTACCTCGCCACGATGCACTCCCCTGCGCCGCACGACATGCCGATCGCCGTCGTCGGGTCCAGCTCTGCGACCGAATCGCTCACGCAGGCGCTGGAAAAGGCGGAGGAGGGTGCTGTCGCGGTTCAGAGTGCCGATACTGCACTTGACGCTCGCGAACAGGTCATCTCCCGAGACGTCGCCGGCGCCATCGTGATCGACGGCTCCGCTGCGACTGTTTACACTGCCAACGCATCCGGAGCAACCCAGGCCACGGTAGTCACGTCATTGGTCACACCGGCACTTCTCGCCGAAGGCCTGACCGTCACCGCCGAGGACCTCGTACCACTGCCCGACAACGATATGGCAGGGCTGGGTGCGATGTTCCTGGCCACTGCGCTGATCATGGCGGGATACCTCCCGTTCAGCGTGCTGCGTTCGAACTCGCCCGAGCTTTTGAAGTTCCGCCGGATCGTCCCGCTATTGGCCGGTTGGGCCGCGCTGATCGCAGGCCTCGTGTGGGTTGTCACCGGCCCGGCGCTCGGTGTCGTGACGAGCGATCACTACGTCGGAGTATTGGGCGTGGCGTGGCTGGGCGTGTTTGCTGTCAGTTGCGTGCAGTTGTTCATCACGCGTGTGTTCGGCCCACTCGGTGTCATCGCAGGCATGTTCTTGCTGATGGTGCTCGGGATGCCGGCATCGAACATGAGCATCTCGGTTCACATGCTGCCGTCGTTCTTCGGGTTCCTGCACGATATTTTGCCCATGGCCGCCATCGGTGAAGCCATGCGTTCGGTCCTTTACTTCGACGGCGTCGGCGTGGCCGCGTACCTGCTCGTACTGGCCATCGGAGCCGTCGCCGGCCTATTGGCCACGGCCGCATGGGACAAGTTCCGAGGTCGCCGACACCCGGAAGGCGTGCCGACCGACGTCAGCATGCCTTCTCTACATGGCGGGCCGCGCCCCAAGAACAAGATCTGGCGTTACCTCTCCCTGCTGTTCTTCCCTCTGGCTATGGTCATCATGATGATCGTGACAATGCTCGGCGCCATGCATCAACCGACCCCGCGCGACATGCCTGTCGCCGTCGTTGGCGCCACAGTCGAGCAGGCGGAAGAGACGATCGCGGGACTCGAGGAGAACATGAGCGGTCTCTTCGCGTTCGCCCCATACGCGGCCATCGATGAGGAAGAGGTGACCACCCTCGTTGAGAACCGTGACCTCGTCGCCGGACTCGTGCTGCCTTCCCAGAATTCACCCGAGTTCACACTGATCGCGAACGAAGCCGGCAGCACCAGCGCATATCAGGTCGTCGCTGCCACGTTCAACCAGGTAGCCGCGGCACAACAGATGCCGCTGAAGATCGACGACGTCGCGCCCCTCCCCGACGTTGACAGTCAAGGCATCGTCACCATGTACATCGCGATGGGATGGATTCTCGCGGGATTCATGGTCGTCGTCGTCGGCGCCAACGCGGCACCGGCCACACGTCCACTGCGCAGGATGCTGCCACTGACTGGGATCTACGCGGTCTTCATGTCAGCGGTCCTATGGCTCATCGCTGGCCCCATTACCGGGGCCGTCGAGGGTCACTTCCTGGCCCTCTGGGGTGCGGGCATCGTTGCGATCTTCAGCGTGGCGATGTTCGCACTGGTTCTGGAGCGCCTCATCGGCATGCTCGCCACCATTCCCGTGGTCGGCATACTCATGCTCCTAGGCGTCCCTTCCTCGAACGCCGCCCTCTCCATATACATGGCACCGGAGTGGTTCCGCACACTGTACGACTTCCTTCCGATGCCAGCCGCCGCAGAGACCGTACGCTCGATCCTGTATTTCAACGGAGACGTCGTCACGCACCATCTCCAGGTGCTGAGCCTCTGGGGCCTGATCTCGCTCGCACTGGTGTTCGTCATCGACTCGCTCAAGCCGGTCCGCACCGAGCACGACTTCGGTGGCCTCGCGATACCATCGGCCACAGCTCTGCCCACGCCTGCAGTCCCAGCGACAGACGAGAAGCTGATTCTCCCCTCAACAGAGGTGGCCGATGGAGCGGCGATTGCCGACGAACGAGCACCAGAACCAGCAACGTTCTGAGTCTCGAAACCACCGATCCGCGGGAGACCGAAACTCGCCGGGCCGCACCTTCCGATACTTTTCGTGAGATCGGACACTTGATGTCCGATCTCATGAAAGTTGTCAGTCGGTGAGACGCGACACCCCTGAAAAACGGGTGAGTGCTGTGACGCCGAGGCCGCCAGTTTTTCTCACGAAGCATGTCGGTAGTCCCGTTTTGCCCTGACGTCTCCGCCAACCTGCCGCAAACATCCGGCGGACCATTTCGGTGCAACAGGTTCCGGCAGGGGGGATCGGCAGCTACCTGATCGGCGTGTCTGCCCGCACCTGGACCAAGATCGTCATTCCACCGAAAACGATCGCTTCCGGGCGCTTCTCCAGCCTCCTCATGGCGAATGGGGGGAGCTCGATTCTTAGCGGACCTTGATCTGGCCAAGTTCCTGGGTTGCACGAGTGAGTGCCACATAGAGACGGTTCCAGCCGCGTGGTTCGGCGGCGATGCCGTCGGGATCGATGACGAGGGTGGCGTCCCATTCCAGACCTTTGGATTGGGTGGCAGTGATGACCGGGATTCCTGGCAGCGCGGCCTGCAGCTCAAGTACTCTCGGGGCAGCGGCAATGACGCCGATCGTGCCGCCTGCCCAGCGTTCGGTGAGTTCTTCGTAGGTTTGGGTGATCTCGGCGACCAGTTCAGACTCGGCGACGTCTCGTGCCCAGGGGTCGACACCGGAGAAGCGCACAGCGTTTGGTGGCTCGTTGACGCTGCCGGCCTTTTTGAGGATGGGGCCGGTGAGCGCCATGACTTCGGCTGGCGTCCGGTAGCCGATGGTGAGTTTCGCTTGGGTCCAGCGTTCGCCAAAGACGGCGGTGACCGCTTGCGCCCATGTTGTGTGCTCGTGGGGCGTTTCGGCCTGGTCGATGTCACCCACCGCGGTGATGGAAAGCTGTGGGGCTCGCCGGGCAACCATGTGCCATTGCATCTCGGACAGTTCTTGCGCTTCATCGACGATGACATGTCCGTAGATCCAGTCGCGGCGCGCTGCGGCCCGTTCTGAAAGGAACGTGTCAGACGTCGGGTGAACCACGGTCTCTCCGATCAGGTCCGACATGGCGTCGAGCAAGGGAATGTCGCTGCTTGCCCATCCGGTCTTCGTGGCGACGACGGCCCGTCGCTCGTCATCGCTTAGCTCGGGGACGAACTGTTGGAGCAGTTCTTCATCGTCCAGCAGGCGGCGGAGTTCCGCTGCGGGATCCAGGGTCGGCCAGATGTCCGCGAGGGCCGCGGCTACGCGGGGGTTGTCGGCGATTTCATCGCGGAGCTTGTCGAGCTCCTGCTCGGTGAGTACGCCGTCGACCTCGCTACCTTCGTCGTCGCGGTCCACCTTCTGGAAACTGGTCCTAGCGTGTACGACGCCTTCGAGGCCCTCGTCAATTCTCGCGAAAATGTCCTCAAAGCGCTCGGCGATCGCGTGAGTAAGTCGATCGTGCATTTGCTCGTAGAACCACCTCTGGGCGGCATGGTAGCTGCGCCCGGACGTAGCGGTCGTGATGAGGCGTTCCACCAGGTCCGCGGGGATTTCGTATTGTTCGCCTTCCCAGCCAAGCATGACAAGCGTTCCCTCGGGTGTGCGCGCAGCCACGTATCGCTCGAGGGCGGGTTGCCAGAGGGCGCGCCCCTTGATGCCCTCGACGATGCGCGGCTCATCTGCAGTGACTGCCACTCCGGGGATGAGTGTATCCGGCGTTGCCGCGACGATGGCCGTCTCGCCAAGAGCAGGGAGCACCTGGGCAATGTAGTCCAGGAAGCGTCGTGATGGTCCGAGCGTCAGCACGCCGCGTGCGGCGAGCTGCGGGCTTGCGAACAGCAAATACGCGGCCCGGTGGAGCGCGACAACCGTCTTGCCCGTGCCTGGGCCGCCCTGCACCACCAGCGGTCCCCGAACCCCCGCGCGCACGATCTCGTCCTGCTCGCGTTGGAGTGTGGCTGCGGCGCTGGTCATCTGTCCCGTGCGTCGCTCGGACAGGGCGCTGAACAGCGCGCCCTCACCGACCAGCCCGCTGCTGCTCTCACCGTCTAGCGGTTCGTCGTCCACCCCTGCGACGGTGGTGCCTTCAATGCGGATGTGTCGGCGATGCGCCTGTCCAAGGGGCTCGACAGGTGTCGCCATGTAGAAGGGTCTTGCCGCTGGTGCGCGCCAGTCGATGACCATTGGATCAGCGTCGTCCGCTGCTGACGAAACTCCGACACGACCGATGCGTAGGGTGGTGCCATCAAGAGCGTCAAGACGACCGAAGATCAAACCGTTCTCGGCATGTGTCAGCTCGGTGCGCTGGCGAACCATTCCTTGGCGGCGGACGTGGCCGACTGCGTCATGCACGGAGGTGGACAGCTCGGTGTTCAAATAGTGAAGTATCTCTGCTCGCCGCGCGAGGGTGGCGTCAAGGTAGTCCTGCTCTTCGGTGATCGCAGCTTCGCGTGTATCGAGAGGCGAAACAGTCTCGTTCAGCACAGGGTCTCCTTCAATGCTCTTGCCCCAGCAACGCCCGCTAAACGGCGGAAACATGGCGGAAGTCGGAACCGCCAATTGGGCAAGATCACTAGTAAATCAGCACCACTTGGAAAAACCTAGTACTAGGTATCTCGTAGCAGATCGTGTCAAATTCAGTTACGCTCAAGCCATGGCAATCCGATCGCGCCTCGTGAGCACTGAACGTGACGCCGGATTGCAGACAGCCTTTGGCATTCTGGGCAAGAAGTGGAACGGTCGAATCCTTGCCGCCCTCCGCGGGGGTCCCATGAAGTTCACAGATTTGAGACGAGCGGTTGGAGCGATCACGGACTCTGTTCTTTCCGATCGCCTCGTCGACCTCACCAACGCGGGACTCATCGAGCGAGCGGAAACGCAAGCACGCCCTGTCCACATCGCCTACTGCCTCTCACAGCGAGGCGAGAATGTTCAACCCGTTCTGGACGACCTCGCGATATGGGCTGTAAAGAACCTCGAGGTCGAACTGCCGCGAAACTGAACCTACGGGTTTCGATGTGTCTCGAACCCATAGGTTTCGCGACAGGTGCCATCCCCCACGCCGTTTGCGGAACAGACTGGTGCGTCTCCGCGAGATCAGCCGGAAACCTTGCCGTTTGGTGGTTATGACGAACGGTTGTGGCAAGCATTCCGAGCCCTGGCTCTGGATTACGCCGTAAACGATCGTTAGTGGGAGGCACGGGAAAAGAGCATCGTTCTTATACCGTCGTCAGGTCGGCCACATCGCTCAGCACGGCATCACGTGAGCGCCCGTACTTGGTAAGCATCTCTTCGGGGGAACTAATGAGGGCCTTCCACAGCGCCCATGCCGCTCCTCGCAACCATGCATCCTCCGGTAGCTCTAGCCGGTCGTGCAGTCGATCACGTTCGCGAGAGCTGCAACTCAACCATGCGAAGGCCAGGTCGCAGGCGGGGTCTCCAACGCACGTCTGTCCGAAGTCGATAAGCGCCGCCAACTGGCCGCTGCTGTCGAACAACATGTTGCCTGGCGCGACATCGCCATGGACCCACACCGGCGGCTCGGTCCACACTGTGGCCACGGCCGCTTCCCAGAGTTCCCGACATCCCTCAGCGTGGCGTCTGGCCAGGAGCGGGAGCCGGCCCTGTATCTCCTCGCCAACCGCGCTGATGTGACAGCCGCGGTAAGCAGATGCGCTTCCCGCCCATGGGCCGTGGACCGTGTCGCAGGCCTGCAACTCCCTCAGGGCGTCGCCCAAGCTACTGATGGCGCTCGCTCGCTCGCGCGTTTCAACCGCGGTTAAAGTGTGCCCCTCAATCCACTCGCGAACGGACCAAGGTCGGTTGAATGCCGCCGAGGGGGCCCCGGTCGCTACTACGCGGGGGGTCGCGACGCGAAAGCTGGAGCCGAGGATCGCGAGGGTTTTCTCCTCCCGAACTAGGCCGGCGACGTAGCCGTCAGCACTCGGGAGGCGGACCGTCATTCGGTCACCAAGCCGGAAGGTGCGGTTGTCCCACCCCTGAACTTCCACCGGGCGGATCGGCAACTCCGACCACTGAGGGAACTGCTCCGACACAAGGGAGCGAACCAACGAAGAAGTGATCTCTTCGGAAGCGGCGGCCATCGCGCCAGCTTATTAGACGACCCCGCGAGCATTCGGAGATTCGCGCAAACGCCCGAAACTGATCGTTATCGGTCGTGACCCCGGTCGCCTCGCACTTCGTTGGCGCGCCGCACCATCCGCCAACCGAACATCGCTTACCAAGCGATGCCGACGAGCGGAACCACGAATACAGACGCGCCACCTTCGTGAGACGCTCCGACACCCTTCCTGAGAATCCGACACTTTTCGTGAGATCGGATACAGAGCATCCGAAAAGATTCCGTAACCAAACCGTTGCATTCGTTACCGCGCCGTTATACAGTGATCACACGGTGAATGTTTGCTGTGGCATTCACCGCATGTGATTGCAGGACACTCTTGGTGCAAGGGACAAGGGCCGGTCGGGAGCCTCTCCGACCGGCCCTTCACCATTCCGTTACTCTTAGTGTCATGACGGACCGTAAACTCGCGCTCGAGGCGTGGGAAGGCCTGTTCCGCGCGCAACATGAACTGTTCATGGCGATGGCTGCGGACTTCGAGAACACGCCGATCAGCCAAGCCGAGTACGACGTGCTCCTCACCGTCACTCGTGCACCGAACATGACCGCGCGACTGCGCAACGTCACGACGAACATGCTCATCAGTCAGCCGAGCGTCTCGCGCCTCGTCGACCGCATGGTCGGCCGCGGCCTGATCACGAAAACCTCCGACCCCGAAGACGGTCGCGGGGCCGTGCTGACCGCGACGGATGCCGGAGCGCGAAGCTTTCGCGAGGTAGCCACCGCCCACAGTCGCTCCATCGCCGAACGCATGTCCCCTCTCAGCGATGAAGAGCTCTGCGAGCTGCGAAAGCTGACAGACAAGCTCCGCGGACGCTGATCCCACAGATTCCCCGAGGCCCAACGGCTGCGACACCATCTCTGGCATAGTCGTGTGTGCAGTCCGCGCACGAGCGGACTACCGGAGGGGGAAACTTACATGGAGATCGCCGGAGCTATCGGCATTCTGGTTCTCGTCGGCATCGCTGTCGTCGTCCTGATCGTGGTCGGGCTGATCGTGCTGTTGTTCGCACGCAGCTGGATCAAGGTCGCCCGCGCCGACGAAGCGCTGGTCATCTCGGGACGCAAGCAGCGAGTGCAGCGCGCGATCATCAACGCCGATGGCACGAGCAGTTCTGAGAGCGTCGACTCGCCTGTGACCGTCATCGTCAACGGCAAGTCGCTCGTCAACCCGATCACCCAGCGCCACGAGATCATCTCGCTGCGATCACGTCAGGTGTCGCTGAACGCCGAAGCGCAGTCACTCGACAGCGTGACGCTCAACGTTGATGGTGTTGCAATCGTGAAGATCGGCTCCGACCCGCTGTACGTCCGCCGCGCCGCAGAGCGCTTCGCCTCGCAGGATGCCGCGATCGAACAGTTCACCACCGAACAGCTCGAGGGTGCACTCCGCGGCATCGTCGCGACGCTCTCGGTCGTCGAGCTCATGCGCGAGCGCAAGAAGTTCTCCGACCAGATCGCCGCCGACGTCTCTCACGAGCTCGCCGAGCAGGGGCTGATCCTCGACTCCTTCCAGATCAAGGGCATCACCGACGCGGTCGGGTACATCCAGTCACTCGGTGCGCCGGAGATCCAGTCGAAGCGTCAGTCGGCAGAGATCTCGCAGACCAACGCCGACCGCGCGATCAACCAGAAGATCATCGCCAACCAGGAGTCGAACCTGGTCGAGCAGACGGCTCTCGACACGAACACCGCGAACGCGAACGCCGGCATCGGCCGCGCCCGCGCCGAGGCTGAGCAGGCCGAACACCTCGCCCGCGCCCAGGCAGAGCAGGCCGTTCTGCAGCAGAACGCCGAGAATCGCCAGGCCCAGTTGGATGCCGACGTCAAGCGCGTCGCCGACGCACAGCGGTACGAAGCCGAGACCCGCGCCCAGGCAGATCTCTATACGCGTGAGCGTGCTGCTGAGGCCGCCGCGATCGAGCAGGTCAAGCAGGCCGAGGCACGCACCCGCATTGCCGAGCAGCAGGCAGAGGCCGACCGCGCCCGCGCCGCCGGTGAGGCCGCCGCAGCCGAGTCCAAGGCCACCGGTGAGGCCAACGCCCTGCGTGCTCTCGCCGACGCCGAGGCAGAAGCCCGCCGCCTGCGCGCGAACGCCGAAGCCGATGCCATTCGCGCCGAGGGTGAAGCTCGCGCTGCCGCGACCGAAGCAGAGGCGAAGGCCATCGCCTCGAACCAGGAAGCCTTCCTCTCGCAGCGCGTACTCGATGTGCTGCCGTCGATCATGAGCGAGTTCGCCAAGGGCTATGCCACGATCGGCAACGTGTCGATCATCGGCAGCTCCGGCGAAGACGGCGCATCGAACGTCGTCGGCGCCGACAACGCGAAGGCGTTGAAGTCGGTCTTCGACAGCGTGAGCTCCGCGACGGGCCTCGACCTCGCCGCCATCATCCAGGGCCAGGCAGTCGGCCGCGGCATCGGCGACGGCATCGCGGGCGCCCAGACCATCACCAATGCCCAGACCGCAGCGTCGAAGCCTGCGAAGGCGCCGAAGACCAAGACCGCAGCATCGGCATCTGCTCCTACCTCGACGCAGGCCGCCTCGGAGTGATCCCCAGAAGGCGTCGACTCGGATTCGTCCGCGTCGACGCCTTCTTCGTGCCCGGTCGCCACTCATGCCAGATGCTTTGCGCCGGATATGAGCGCGCATAGCCGTCCATTTTCATCTCGTCTGGCGCCCCACACCGCCCACACCACACGCCGAAGGTGCCGCCCCGACGCGGCGAGAGGCGAAGATAGACACGTGAGCAGCATCCCGTTCGACATCGCCGAGATCGGCGCAGGCCTGGTCTTCGCCGCCGCGGTCGGCGACCTCGACTCTGCGCTCGGGCGAAGCCGGGCCGCGGTCATCAGCGCGCCGCCCGGCACCGGAAAGACCACGCTCGTACCCCCGCTGCTCGCGAACCGCGTGCACGGTCGGGTGATCGTCACCCAGCCCCGACGGGTTGCCGCCCGCGCCGCCGCACGCCGGCTCGCACAACTCGATGGCTCCGGGCTCGGCACCCGGGTCGGCTTCACCGTCCGCGGCGAGCGCTCCGTCAGCCAAGAGACGCAGATCGAGTTCGTTACCGCCGGAGTGCTGCTGCGGCGCCTGCTCAGCGACCCTGGGCTCGACGGAGTCGACGCAGTCGTCATCGACGAGGTGCACGAGCGCGCCCTCGAGACCGACCTGCTGATCGGGCTGCTCACCGAGGTGCGCGAACTCCGTGATGACCTCACGCTCGTCGCGATGTCCGCGACGCTGGACGCCGAGAGGATCGCCGCTGTCTTGGGCACCGATGAGCCCGCTCCAATCGTCACGCAGACCGTGCCGCAGCATCCGCTCCACGAGCGTTGGGCACCCAGCCCGATTCCGCGTCTCGATGAGCGCGGCGTCACCTGGGGCTTCCTTGATCATGTCGCTGGCGTCGCGGCATCCGCTGCGCGAGAACTGACCGGCGCAGATCCTGAGGCCGACGTCCTCGTGTTCGCACCCGGTGCGCGTGAGGTCGCCGAGATCGCGCAGCGTATCCGCACGGCTGGCCGCGACTTCGACGTCCGCGAATTGCACGGGCAGATGCCTGCGCGCGACCAGGATGCTGTCATCAGCGGGCGTGCGCCGACCGAACCGCCACGCATCATCGTCACGACCTCCCTGGCCGAATCGTCTCTGACCGTGCCCGGCGTCCGGATGGTCGTCGACACCTGCCTCTCTCGCGCTCCGCAGCGCGATGCCGCCCGCGGCATGACCGGACTGGTCACCGTGCCCACCTCACGGGCCTCAGCGATCCAGCGATCCGGACGCGCGACGCGACAGGGCCCAGGAACCGTCATCCGCTGCGTCGACGAGCGCACTTTCGCGGCAGCTCCCGCGCGTCCCGCTCCCGAGATCGCGACCGCAGATCTCACCGATGCGGCCCTGCTGCTGGCATGCTGGGGGTCGCCCGGCGGCGCAGGACTGCGGATGCTCGATCCGCTCCCCGCCGACAGCCTGAGCGATGCCACCGCCGTGCTGTACAGCATCGGGGCGATCGACGACGAAGGGCGCGCGACCGACGAGGGGCGAGAGCTCGCCCGCATCCCGACCGATCCCCGGCTCGCTCGCGCACTGCGCGACGGCACACCGCTCGTCGGCGCCCGATTCGCCGCCGAGGTCGTCGCGCTGATCGGCGGAGACATCCGCGTCACAGGTGGCGATATCGCCTCGGCTCTCGTCGATCTGCGCAAACGCAGGGCACCGGAATCGCGCCGCTGGACGCAGGAGGTCGCGCGTTTGCTGCGCAACGCGTCGTTCGCGAACGATGACCGCACCGGAGCAAGCACGGACGACGTCGGCCTGATCGTCGCGCTCGCTTTTCCCGAACGGATCGCACGGCGAGTGGAGCGCACGGCGAGCGGAGCAACTTTTCTGCTGGCCTCGGGAACCCGCGCGGGGATCACGGGCCCCCTCGCCGACGCGAAATGGCTCGCGGTCGCCGATGTCACTCGAGCGCAGGGACGCGCGGCAGCAGGCACCGGGGCGGTCATCCGCGCCACCGCAGCGATTTCCGAAGAGCAGGCCGAGTTCGCGGCAAGTCACCTTCGCACCGACCGTGTCGAGGCAGAATTCACCGGTGGACGCGTCGTCGCACGTCGCGAGCGCCGCATCGGAGCGATCGTCCAGGCGTCGGTTCCGGTGCGCGCGCAGGCCGATATGGGCGGGCGGGCCGCCGTGCGCCGAGCCCTCACACGCCATGGCCTGGACGTCTTCGCCTGGTCGGGTGCCGCTGATGAGTTGCGACGCCGCCTTGCCCTGCTGCACCGCATACTCGGATCGCCCTGGCCGAATGTCTCAGACTCAGCACTCCTCGATGACCTCGAGACCTGGCTCCGCCCAGAACTCGATGCTCTCGCCAGCGGTCAGCCTGCGGCCCGCGTCGATCTCGCCAGCGCTCTGCGGCGCCTGCTGCCCTGGCCAGCAGCATCCGCCTTCGATTCTCTCGCCCCTGAGCGACTCGAGGTGCCCAGCGGATCGCGCGCCCGCATCACCTACCCGCCGCTGGATGACCCGACAGCACGACCCTTCGTCGCCGTCAAACTGCAGGAGTGCTTCGGATGGGCAGAGACCCCGCGGCTCGTCGGTGGACGCGTTCCGGTGCTGTTCCACCTGCTCTCCCCCGCCGGGCGCCCGCTCGCGGTGACGGATGACCTCGCCTCGTTCTGGTCGGGCCCCTACTCGCAGGTGCGCGCCGAGATGCGCGGCCGCTACCCCAAGCATCCGTGGCCTGAAGACCCGTGGCAGGCGGCACCGACGCGGCATACCACTAAGCGCGCCACGCGCGAGTAGGCGCTCAGCACTCGATGACGTTGACCGCGAGACCGCCCTCGCTGGTCTCTTTGTACTTGGTCGACATGTCTGCGCCGGTCTGCCGCATCGTCTCCACGACAGCATCCAGCGACACATAGTGCTCGCCGTCGCCGCGCAGCGCGAGACGCGCGGCAGTCACAGCGGTGGATGCCGCGATCGCATTGCGCTCGATACAGGGAATCTGCACGAGCCCACCGATCGGGTCGCAGGTGAGGCCGAGATGGTGCTCCATCGCGATCTCAGCGGCATTCTCGATCTGCCGGGTCGTGCCGCCCATCACCGCGGTGAGCCCGCCGGCAGCCATCGCGCAGGCCGAGCCGACCTCCGCCTGGCATCCGCCTTCGGCACCCGAGATCGACGCGTTCGCTTTGAACAACGACCCGAGTGCAGTTGCGGTGAGCAAGAACCTGCGGATGCCGCGGCGTCTGTTCGCTTCGGCAACGGCGACGGAATCGATCTCTGTCGAAGAGTCAGCTTCCCTGCGTGAAGCGCCGGAGAATCCGAGCAGGGCGCTGCCGACGAGCTCGCCATACGGGGTGACGGCGTTTCCTGACCCGAGTCCGGAGTCGGCCAGGAACCGCCACCAGTACATCGCGACCGCGGGGAGGATGCCGGCCGCGCCGTTGGTGGGCGCCGTGACGACCCGGCCGCCGGCCGCGTTCTCCTCATTGACCGCGAGCGCGAACGCGCCGAGCCACTCTCCGGGGATCGCAGCGGACCCGTGGGCTTCGATCCCGTCGAGCTGCTCACGGAGCGCGCCGGCGCGGCGCTTGACCTTGAGGATGCCGGGGAGCACGCCGTCGGCGTGCAGACCCGCATCCACACAGCTGGCCATCGCGTCCCAGATCGCATCGAGGCCTGCGGCGACCTCGGCCTCCGATCGCAGTGACATCTCGTTCTCCCGAGCGACGTCGGCGATCGTGATGCCGCGCTCATCGCAGATCGTGATCAGAGACGCCGCGTCGGGATAGTTGAGCGGGAACCCGCCGGCGGCGATCTGCGCCTCTTCGCCGTCGCGGCGGATGAATCCTCCGCCGATCGAGTAGTAAGTATGCTCGACAAGCGACAAGCCGTCAGCCGCATGCGCGCGCAAGGTCATGGCATTCGGATGCCCCGGTAGCCGTGTGCGCGGAGCGAACTCGATATCGCCCTTGGCGAAGGGCACGGCATGAGCACCAGCCACGAGCAGGCTCTCCCCCTCGGGATACGACGTCCACGCACGGCTCACGTCGGCGGGGTCGCACGACTCGGGTTCGAGTCCGCGCAGGCCAGCGACCACAGCATCCGGCGTGCCGTGGCCGATGCCGGTGGCGCCGAGCGATCCGTACAGCGTGCAGGTCACCCGGGTGATGTCCTCGAGTGCTGCTTCACCGGCCAGCCGGCGTGAGAAATCGAGAGCTGCCCGCATCGGACCGACTGTGTGCGAGCTCGACGGCCCCACCCCGATGGAGAACAGGTCGAAGGCCGAGACGTACGCAGTCACACCACCAGGCTAACGCTGTCGTCTGAGAGGCAGCCGACGTCAGCCGACGAACATCCGCATGAGTCTGACGACGAGCACACCCACGGACACGACCAGTCCGAGGTACGCCAGGATGAGGCCGAGGATCGCCATCCAGAGGAGGGGGCCGCGGCGGCTGACAGAGCGATGGCCGATGACGATGGCAACGACGCTCACCGCGATCACCACAAGGTAGCCGACGACACCGCTGGGAATGACGTAGAACGCCAGTATCGCGACTAATCCGGCCACCAAGGCGACCACATGGCTGACCCGTTGGGCCGACAGTTGTTCGGTGTCAGTCACCTGAGAAGCATATCGAACGAAAAACCCCCGCCGCTTTCGCGACGGGGGTTCACTACTGTCTCAACACAGTGTGCGCCACAAGGGACTCGAACCCCTAACCTTCTGGTTGGGAGACAGCGACCTCGAACTAGCACTGCTGCTGGCCACTGAGGCGGTCGTCCTGTGAGCGGCTCCTGGGAGGCGATGCTCGAAGATGAGCAGCGCCAGAGCGACCTCACCCGCCGACGCGAGTTGGCCCGACTGTCGAAGGTCGAGTTGATCGATCTCGTCGTCACCACCGAGCACGAGATTGGGAGTCAGTCATGACCTACGAGAAGAAGTGGCACGACTGCCCCTGCGGCGAGAGCATCGCCGTCTCGGAGAGTGAGTTCGGGAAGGTCATGCTCGCCGAGTGGCGGAAGACCCACACGAAGCACGCGGCGAATGTCGAGGTTGGGAGTCGTGATGCGTGATGTGCACCTCCGCAGCGTGCGAGTGCCATTGCTACGCCCATCTGCCGACGAGTCACTATGCCCAACTGGGCGAGTGGCTCGTGTGCCCGAACTGTGGAGCGAGCGTGCGGCTGATCGCAACGCAGATGAAAACCGCCGGCGGCGACCTGATCCCGGCAACACGATACGAGTACGCCGGCATGGACGGTGCGCTGTGGTGAACGTCGAGATTAGGAGACAACCATGAGCAGGGAAGAGCAGACGCAGTTGCCGAGCATCTACGCCACTTGCACGTGTGGAGAGCCGATCTTCCGGCTTGAGAGCCCACTAGACGATATCTGGCGGTGGCGGCACAAGCGGTACGGCGTCATACGCGACCACGTCGCAACTCCGGTAGATCATGAGATTCGGAGTCACGATGCCTGAGTATGACGACCCCGCGGTCAGGATGAACCCGGACTTCCGATTCCCCGGCGAGTCTGACCCGATCGCCCTCGATCCCGTCTTGCGAGGCGTCGATCTCGCGATGGATCGCCTCGTGCGCTCGGACTGCTTCACTGTCCGGACGCTCCAGGTGCTCGACCTGCTGCGCGCCGAGGTGCTCGGCGTCGGGACGATCGCTGAGGTTCGGGAGCACTACAAGCGCGATCGTTACGACGACTTCTGCCCTACGTGCGATGCACCCGTGCCGATGCACACGCCGACGTGCGCGGTGCCGTTCCGTCCGGATGTCGAGGTTGGGAGTCGTGATGCGTGATGTGCACCTCAGTAGCGTGCGAGTGCTATTGCTACGCACATCTGCCGACGAGTCACTATGCCCAACTGGGCGAGTGGCTCGTGTGCCCGAACTGTGGCGCGAGCGTCCGGCTGATCAGGACGCAGATGAAAACCGCCGGCGGCGATCTGATCCCGGCAACCCGATACGAGTACGCCGGCATGGACGGTGCGCTGTGGTGAACGTCGAGATTCGGAGACAGCCCTAGACAGGCCATAGTCGGTGCGAAGGTCGGGCGATGGTGCCCGACCTTCGGTCAGTTAATCGGAGGGGTTTCATATGCTGTCTCAGGCATGGATCGATGAAGTAGATGCTTTCTTGGCTCACCAGAAGGCCGGTGGCAAACCGGAGACGACACGGCGTGCGCGTCGTGATCACCTGTACCATCTGGCGCGGAGGATCAGCGCCGCGTCGCCGTGGGAGGTCAGCGGCGCCGCGCTGCTGGAGTACGCGGGAGGGCAGGAGTGGGCGAAGGAGACGCGCCGGTCGCGTCGGACGACGTTCCTCGCGTTCTGGCGATGGGGTGTCGCGACCGAGCGGTGCGAGCGCGTCGTCGCCGACGTCCTCCCGATGGTGAAGGCCACCCCGCCGCGCCCGCGACCAACGCCGGATGCTGCTTACCGCGAAGCGCTGCTGCGTGCACCGATGCGGGAGACGCTAATGCTGCGCATGGCTGCGGAGATGGGTCTGAGGCGCTCGGAGGTCGCGTGTGCGCACACACGGGACATGCTGGACGATCTCGTAGGATGGTCTCTCGTCGTGCACGGCAAGGGCGACAAGGAGCGCGTGGTGCCGGTCCCAGGATCGCTCGCTCGCGTGATCCAGTCGATGCCGGACGGGTACCTGTTCCCGGGCGATTGGGGTCCGGGGCATCTATCGCCGGCGTACGTCGGTAAACGCATCCGCGATCTGCTGCCGGACCAGTGGACCATGCACACCCTGCGTCATCGTTTCGGCACGCGCGCCTACGCGCTCAAGTCCGACCTGCTGCTCGTGCAGGAGTTACTCGGGCACGCCTCACCGTCGACGACGAGGCGCTATGTTGAGCTTGACCGACGGCGGATGCGATCCCTCGTCGAGGAACTGGAGGAATCTGATGTCCGCTACGCCTGACATGCTGTCGCTTCTCATCCTGCTCGGCGGGTTCATCGTCGGCGCTGTCGTGCTGTACTTCGTGGTCCGCGCCGCGATCATCAGCGCCCTCGAACGACACGCGCTCTGGCGCGCCGATGGCAGTTACGAGGTTGCCCTCGAACGCCATCGGCGCGATTCACAACGCTGAACTAAGTGTGGGGATTAGTTCAGGTCGTGAGCGCGGCTTCGAGGTCGGCAGGGTTGCCGCCCGCCGCCGTGTACGTCTGCGCGAGCTGGGCGACCTGTGAGGGGATCGCCGCAAGGTTCGCCCGCCGCTCCAGTTCGTTGAGCACGTCGAGGCGGTGCTGGTCGAGGTCTTCGTCTGTGAGTTCGGTGAGGTCCATGATTCTCCTTATGCGGGTGTTCCGGGAAGCGTGGTCGGCCAGGCGTCAAGGGTCGAGTACGACGCCTGCAACGTCTGCGCATTGAACGCAACATCTCTCGGCAGGGAGAGGTAGGCCGACTGCCAAGTGACCTGACCATACTGGGGCGGCAGGGTGAGGTTCGCCGGTCGGCCCATTACGGGAACGTTCTGTTGAGGGCGGAAACCTGTACCAGCGGACACGACGAGGGTGCTGGTTCCGGCAACGAGGCCTGTTGCCACCAGATCGACGGCTGAGCCGATGCGACGGACGCGCACTGATCCTGTCCATTCGTTACCCAGGACGAGTTCGCGCCATGCGGTGTCGCCGTAGAGGATCACCCATCCGCTCGTACCCGTCCCGCTGGCTTTCCGCCAGACCGACGCCCCGAGCGTGGATGCCGTATCGACGTACAGCGTGCCGGGTGCGGCGGTGACGACGCCGAGCGGTGAACCGGCACCCTGGACGATCTTCCCGGACTGTGCGGCGAGAGCGATGGCGACCTGTCCGGGGATGTTGGCCGTGGCGATTGCGACATCCACGGCGGGCGGGACGCGAAGCGCGACCTCAGCCGCCACCAAGGGGGGCAGTTGCGCATTCGCCTCAGACGCTACGGCAGGGCCAGCGGCGGCACCCACGAGCGCCGGAACGTCAGCGTCGGTGATCGCGCTACCGACTGCCGTCGTCGCTTGGCCGGGTATGTCCGCTTCGGTGATCGCGTTGCCTACAACCTCATCCGCGACGAGCTGGACGAGTGCCCCTATCGTGGCGCTTAGTTCAGGTGAGGCGACCACGCGAGACGTGATCTCATCGGACAGCGCGCCGAGCGTCGGCTCGGGAAACAGGTTCGTTTCGTCGTGCACGAGCGGCATCCGCGACCACGGCGGCACGAGCTCGGGAAGGTCGGGCATGATTACTCCTTCGGGGTGTTGCGAGCGGCGAGCGACAGCCCACCGATCGCGAGCAGCGCGGCGGCGATGTTCAGCACATGACCACCGACATCGACGGTGAAGACCCCGAGCAGCACGAGCAGCGGGACTGCGGCGGCGATGATGCCGTACAGCCATGCGCGGACGGCCGGGGACGGGACCCACCGGTTGGGAGTCTCGGTCGCGCGCGCTTCGGCGCGGGTGCGTGGAGTGGTCATGGTGTGCCCTTTCTATCGTTGGATGATCTGACTGACGGCGGTGCCGCCGAGCGCGCCGAGAGCGGCCGCGATACCCGACGCCCGCCAGATCCAGCGTTCGAGTCCTCGGATGCGCTGCTCGTGGTCGTCCACGTCTTTGGTAAGTTCGGTGGTCTTGAGTAGTGCGACCTCACTGCGCACTTCCTGCACGAGGTCATAGACCTCACGCAGGGTGATGACAGCGGGCGAGTCGGGTGCGTTCATTCGAGCGCCTTGATCATCTCGGCGGTCTTGTTTGCGGCGTCGCTGGTGGAGAGTCCGCCGAGCTGCCAGACGAGGTTGACTTCGGTCGTCAGAAGGTTGTCGTCGTCGTACGCGGCGTATGGGATCTGACCGCGCGTGATCATGTCTTGCACCCATCCTGCGGGGACGGATGTCGCGGCTTGGCCGTTGTGGATGACGCGGTAGCCGGCGGCGCGATAGAACGGGCTGTCGATGATTCGGAGTGACATGAGGTCTCCTAACAGGTCGATGGTGCGGGGTGAGGCGTGCTGCATGAGATCGATCGTGAACGGGGTGCCGCCCTTGCCGTACCCGTACAGGTGGTCGTGTGTGGGCCAGAGAGTGGCGTGGACGTGCGCGCCGCCCGTCTCGGCGACGTTCCACGACCAGTCCTCCTCGCCGTACCCCGATGCACCGGAGAGGGCGAACACTCGGCCTTGTTCGACGCGGCCGGAGGTGAGGAGGTTCTGTGAGTGGTGCATGGTGCGGAATGACATGCCGTTGTCGAAGTTGATGCCGACCCATCGGCCCGTGTCCGGGTCGATGCTGTTCCCGGCGCCGTAGATGTACCCGTCTGCCGGGGCGACGATCGGCGTGCCGATCGGTACGTAGAAGTCGGTCCCGGGCTCTTTGGACGGCACGCCACGATCGATGTGCGCCTGCCAGGATGCGATGCCGATGTATGACTCGACGGGAAGGATCAGACTCATGACGCCCTCGCTTCTAGTGCCTTCACGCGCTCGTTGAGCTGCGCGTTCTGAACCATGAGTAGGGCGATGAAGTCGATGCTGTCGGGTCGTCCTTCGGTGTCATATACGACAAACGGTTTCAGGTCGTCTGACTCGTCGAGCCGTTCGGCGATGTAGCCGTACTTCCACGAGCCGTCGCCGCTGCGCATCTGGAAGCGCACGAGATCGGGCCACACATCGCCCAGGGTCTCGGGCGCAACCTCGGAGATGTACTTCTTGTAGCGTTCGGAGGATGCACCGCGGGAAACGCGGCCGTCACTGTTGATGTACGCGACCGTGTAGCCGCTATCAGCGGGAGACGCGGCGGGCAGGTACAAGTGACCGGAGAGCGTGCCGCCAGCCAAAGGAAGATATCCGCTGCCGACGTCGGAGAGGTTCGCGAGATTCACGGGACCGGCGTATCCGGGGATCTCGTACTGGAGCCGTGCACCGTTCCAGCCGAGTGAGGGTGTCGTGTTCGGCGCGGTCGCGCCGGAGTTCGCCCAGACGCCGAGCGCGACGCGAGCGTCCGCCGCGGTAGTCTTCCCGGTGCCGCCCTTGTTGATCGGGAGCGGCCACAGTGCGGCGATCTTCGACGCGATGCGCTGCACGATGTAGTCGCGGGTCTTGTTGATCTCCTCATACCCGTTGCGGCGGTCGGCCGTTCCCGGAACGATGTCCATGCCGTCTGCGAGTGCGTCATCTCCAATAGCCATCAGACTGCCTCTCCTATCCAGGACGCCCCTACCGGGGAGTCGAGCCATTCCTCGTCGATGCTGAGCAGAATCCACGCGCCAGGGAGCGTGTCGATCGTGCGGCTTGTGATCGTCATTTCGTCGGTGTCGAGATCGAAGCGGACGACGTTGGTCTGCCCGGTCTGTGTCGGCGTGCCGGAGAGGATCGCGGTGAAGCCTTGTTCGGCCTTCGCGACCCAATCCGAGACGGTGCTCACAGTGACCTCACGACCGCGCCCCTGCGACCGCCTCACGGCGTACTCGGCGAAACCGGGGCCAGGGTATGGGGTCGCGAATTCGAAGCGTCTCAGCAGCGTGTAGTCGGGGGTCAGGGCAAAGGTGTCTACCTGCTCGTGGCGCGTGCCAGAGCGATCCATCCACGTGTAGACGGCGGCGGCGGCGTCGAACCAGTCCCCGTCACCGCGCGCGATCTTCTCAGACCCGCCGATGAGGTTGACCGCGTGGCGGACCTCCAGCGCGCCGCCGGCGTCGTAGTGCTCGTCGCGGAGGGTCCACACCCGCTGTTCGTCGCATACGAGCCGGAGTCCTGCGGCCTGCACGAGCGGGGCCAGGAATGACATGGCGTCCTGTCCGGCGTCCCAGATCAGCGCATCCGGGGTCGCCGCGTCGATCAGCGTCTTGCGGTTCGAGATCGTTGCGTGCGCGGCCTGCTGCCACGTGTACTCGTACTTGGCCGTGTCGGCCGTGTCGCCGTCGAAGTAGAGGCCGTCTGCAGTGATGTCGCCGGTCGCTTCGGAGAGCCGCCAGCCGGTGACGTTGATGTACTCGGACCCGCCGAGCTGCGCGGCGCGGACCCTGACACGGATGCGGGCGGTGTTCGAGTACGCCTCGAAAGGTTCGGTCACGGCGCGCTGCCAGACGCCACTGCCACCGAGCATCATCGTCGTCACTGCGGGGATGAAGCCAGTGATGTTCCCGGTTCCGTCGAAGCACACTGCGTCCAGGATCATTTCGCGACCGGGCGAGCCGTTGAGCCCGACTGACAGGACGTACTTCTTTCCAGAGGTTAGCGAAACAGCATCTTCACCGATGAAGACTTCCGCACCGTTGGTAATCACGCCCGCGTTCGACAGGTACGCCATATAGGTCGGCGCGTACGCGGGACCGCCCGACGCCTGCCGTAGTGGCGTGAGCCCACCTGTCGCCCATGTCGCGTGCCAGTCCGTCGTGTTGAAACCGGCGCGCGGGTTGCGGATCAGGTTCGCCGAATCTGCCAGCGCCGGCACCGCGGCATCCGGCCCCGCCTCCAGCACCGCACCGGGGATCACCGTACCGAGCACGTACCCGACGAGACCCTGAAGCGAGTCCTGATGCTCCAGCGGTGCCGGGTCATCGGCGAGCGGGGCGAAGTCTCCGAGCAGCGCCTCATCCGACGCGATGTCAAGAGTGACCGTTGCGGCTTCCAGGTTCACCGTCCGGTCACGCAACGCAAGATCAAACGTGCGCGACTGCACGCCCCAGGGGAACGTGGCATCCACTTCGACGATGATGCGCGGTGCGGGTGACATGCGCGGATCGAGCGCCTCCAGCACGGGTAGCAACGGAAGCGCGATTGTGAGTGAGCCGGACACGTGAGGGCGGCGGCTCGCGTCCAACGTGATGGACCCGCCCGCGAGCGACAGTGGCGTACCCGGTGCCAGGGTCGCCGTGTAGACGTGTGTGGAGCCCGTCACGGTGACACCTCACGGAACGGGGCCTCAACGATCCACACGATGCGAGTCTCATCGTCCAGCGACACGACGATGTCACCGTCCGCGACCACGAACAGCATACTGATCGACACGTCGGGATCGTCAAGGATGAACACCTGCGGAGTGACGAGAACCGTCACGGCCGCGTGCGCATCCGCTTCGACGGCAAACACGAGCGTGAGCGTGCCCTTGCGGAGCGCTGCCGGCCGGAAGGTCACATCATCGCCTTCACGACCGAGGATCGGATGCATGATCGTCCCCGGCGTACGAGACGCCTGGTATCCGTCCGCGACCGTCGGGGTGATGACTCCCGCCGAATGCGTGATCGTGGTCATCACTGCCACCCCGAATCCACAGTCACACGACCGTGGAGCTTGAAGCTCTTACCGTCGTTCTGGGAGATGAATCTGTTGATCTCGTTCTGCGCTGCCCAGACGTCGGCCTTGGCTTTTAGGAGGACATCTCGACCGTTCAGGTGGTCGATGACGCCGTCGGTGTCGTCTTTGAATCGTGTGACGTCGAGGGTGGCTTGACCGGTCTTCGCGTCGATGAATATTTCAGTTCCATCGGGGAGCGTGATGACGGAGTTGCCGAGGTCGTCGACCGCGCGGGCGAGCCCTTCCTCTTGTGCGATGAGATTGAGAAGTGAGGCGGATGCGTCGTCTGCCTGCTGGACGCCGCCGGCCATCGCATCGGTGTGCTTCTTCCATGCTGCTTCGGCGTTGTTCAGTTCAACTTCGAGATGCGTGAGAGAGACGAGGCTGCCGCCCGCTGCTTCCGCGGCTTCTTGAGCAGCTTGCGTGTCTTTCTCCGTAGCTTCCCGCTTACGGTCGAGGGCGTCTTCTACGGCTTTCATGGCTGCGGGGTTGCCGGCGAGAGCGTTGATCGCGATCTCGTTCTCGACTCCCCAGAGCCTCGCGGCTTCGGAGGCTTCCTTGTATCGTTCGGGGTCGGTAGAGATCGCGATCACTTCGGCGGCTTGCTGTGATGCCGTGGCTGCACGCTGTCCCGATTCGACGAACTTATCTGCCCACGCGGATGATGCCTCAGCTGCTTGCTGTGCTGCTTCCTCGGATTGGTTGAATGCCTGAATGATCAGGCCTACTCCAGCTGCTGCGGCGCCGAGTCCGAGGGATGCGCCCAGCGTGCCGACTGATCCGGCGAGCCCTCCGAACACGTCCTGTGCGATCTGAGGTAGATCTTCGAGGTCGCCACGGAATGACGAGAACGTCTCACCGATATTCTGCTTGAGTTCGCCGGTCGTCTCTTCGGTGTGGCGTTTCATCCCGTCGAGGCCGTCGTCGGCGGACTGCTTCGCTTTCCGGTAGCTGTCGCGATACTCCTGCTCGATCGCGCGGGCCGCGTCCTTCGTCTCGTCCTTGAGTCGATCTGTCGCTTTCCCGGCGTCTTTCAGAGAGCGTTCCAGCTGGTCGGGACCTTTGCTCTTGCCGAGCTCGACAAGTTCCTTCTGCGCGTCTTCGAGCGGGTCGATGACGCCGGACTCGATGCCCTGCTTGAATGCTTTGGTTTCGGAGGCGATGCCGACCGTGTATCCGCCGGCCATTATCGGCTCGCTTTCTCGAAGGTCTCCGCGACGGTGCGGTAGGCGGTCTGGAACCAGAGTGCGCCCGCGCGGGGGATGAAGGCTTGTACGGACGGGAAGAACACGTACCCGCGCGGGTTGCGTGACCGGAACGCGTTGCCGAGACGTCGCTTGTAGGGCTTGCCCTTACGGGAGCGGGTCGAGATCATCCGGTCGGGGTTCGCGCCGAACTCTGTCGCGGTCTTCAAGGCCGCGGCGGGCGTGCCGTGCACCTTCCCGATGCCGGCGGACTTGAGTGTCACGTTTGAGTCGGACACGGAGACGCGGGCGGTGTCGAGCAGCACCCGCGTCTCCAGCCTCGTGCCGGCACGGCTGCGCATCTCTTCCTGGAACGCGGGCTCGACGACGCGTCGCGTGTGCGAGCGCATCTGCGATGCGACCTCACGCGGGAGCGTCCTCGCGGCCTGGACCAGTACGGCCAGGTCGCGGGAGACGAGCAGGGAGATGCGAGCCATGATCGTTCAGACGATGGCGGTGACAGCGGGCTTGCCGTTGACCGGGCAGGACACAGCCGACACGGCCACACTGTCGACCTGTCCGCCGATGGAACCGGGGACGAGGATCAGTGTCGCGGTGACGCCGGGTCCGCCCTTGACCGGCTCGAACGTCACAGTGACCTCTTCGCCCTCGTGCTCGTGAAGGTATCGGGCGAGGGAGTCCGCTGTTTCCCAGTCCTGCGCTAGAGCGAGGTTGGCAACCCATGTGGCGAGACCAGCGAACTGATGTACGGCACCGGCCTTGAGTCCCTTCCACGATGCGAGCACCGGGGACGGTACGAACTCGACCTGTGAGACGTGGCCCTCGTAGTTGTCGGCGGCGACCTGGAAGAGGCAGTCGCGCATGATGAATGGTGCGATGGCGATGTCGGCCATGATCTAACTCCTTGTGCTTCGTGTGGTGATGACGGAGACGGTGATGTCCCAGGCGAGTCGGTCGGTCTTCGGGTCGCGGACTTTCTGCGCCCGGGACCACGCGATTTTGGCGTGGCCGTCGAGGGCGGTGACCATGTCGATGACGTCGTTGTCGAGGGCATCCTCGGCCTTGACATCGTCCTCGTGGGGTGAGAGCACGGTGAGGACGATGGTGTTCCGGTTCGAGCCGATGGGGGCTTCGGCGAGCGGCTCAATTTCGAGCAGCTTGTAGACGACGGTGACGACGGTGATCTGCGCCGGGGTGTCTTGGTTCGGGATGTAACGCCAGCCCGCGGGGAGCAGCGGTTTGATCTGGCTGGAGAACCAGGCACGGAGGGCGCGGTCAGAGGACATGAGGTTTCCCGTCGACGGGGCGGATCAGGTTCTTGATCGCCTTGTCGAGTGGGCGCGGCTCATAGCTGAACTCGCCGTCTCCGTAGTCCCCGCCACGAGCGACTGACCCGGCCATGAGCAGGTTCTTAGCCTGCTGGAGCTGCGCGTATACGTAGCGGGTCGGGATCGTGACGGTGTTCGTGAGGTAGCCGTCGACGACGGTTGTCGTCTCGGTGAGTTCGGGAGCGTAGGCGATGACTTGGTCTTGTGCTGCTTCGAGGATGAAGCCACACACTTCCTGGTTCTCGACGGGCGCGTCTCTCCAGGCCGCGATCAGTCGGTCGTCAGCAGGTCCGCCGTTGTCGACGGTGTACCAGTCAGCCATCGTTCTACGCTCCCGGCCGCTTACGCGGTCTTCGTGCCGATGAGGGCGAGCGACTCGGGGCGGACGACGAACGTCTCCAGGTAGCCGATGACTGCCTTGTCGACGCCGCCCTTGGCGATGTCGAGTGCGTCGACCTGGATCGGCGTCTGTCCCTGCTCACGGAACTCGACAGCGGCCTTCGCGCCGACAATGACCTGCGGCTTCGCGGGGTCGAGGCCGACGAACGCGGCGGCCGGTGCCTTCTGAATCTTGACCTTGCCGTCTGCGCTTCCTTCGCCCGTGCCCGCGCCGACGTTGAATGACACGTACTCGGGGACGAGGTCCTTGGGCGTGTAGAGGATCTGCGACCAGG
This sequence comes from Microbacterium zouquanmingi, assembly GCF_052266675.1. NCBI lineage: Bacteria > Bacillati > Actinomycetota > Actinomycetes > Micrococcales > Microbacteriaceae > Microbacterium > Microbacterium zouquanmingi. Next base: position 264,799 of record NZ_JBQPRA010000002.1, on the reverse strand, counting down.
CGACCGGGTTGACGATCGCGAACGATGCGTCGTCGTCGGCGTCCGAGATCGCCTCGATGCCCTGGATGATCATTCCCATCGCCGACTCGTAGTCGTGGCCGTCCACGCTCGGGAAGGTGCCGGGGGCGACGAGGCGGTCGAGTGCTGTAGAGGTGCGGGCTGCGGCGTTGAACACTGCGGTGAGCGCGTCGAGGTCGGTGACCTTCGCGTACGAATCGACGACGCCCTCGAAGAATGCGGCGATGATGTCGGCGCCGCCGTCGAGGTCCCACCACTCACGGGCGACGTCGGCGGCGTAGCCGTATGCCTGGCGTGTTGCGGACGTGACGGAGGTGGTCGCGGTTCCCGAACCGATCTCGGTCTTGTTGCCGCTCCACTTGGTGACGAGCGCGGTGCCCTGGTCGAGCTTGAATCCCTTGCGCCCGCCGAGCGAGATGCCGCCGTAGAGGTGTGTGAGCAGGTCGAGGTACTTGCGCTGGTAGCGACGTCCCTGCCAGAGCTTGCCGACCCATGCAGGCTGGATGACACCGGAGTTCGCGACGGTGAGCCCGCCGGCCGCTTCGGCCTTGATGTCAGACAGTTCGGCGAGCAGCGTGAGTGCGTCGGGCGTCTCGGGTGCGCCGTTCTTCACGAGCGCCATGTTCGCGAAGACCGAACCGAGGTCGACCTCGGCGGACTGAGTGACGGGTGCGTTGGCGAGCAGCGTGGCGGGGACGGATGCCCCGGCGACTGCTTCGACTGCGGATGCGGTCATGATGTTCTCCTTGGGGTTGTCCTCGGCCGGTGCTTCGGCTTCGGGGGTATACGTGCGCGACTCGCCCTCAGCGGTCACGGTGACATCGGTGGGCAGGACTTCGGCGGCGATCACGAGGTGCTCGGGGTCACCCTCTGCTGCGACGTTCTGATCGACAGCGATGGTCTCGGTGTCTTCGGCGGCGAGCAGAGTGGCACCGGCGAACGCGGGACGCTCAACGACCGCGGAGCCGAACAGCACACCACCGGTCGCCTTGCCATCGCTGATGGTGACCTTCGCGACCTCCGCTGAGAGGTGCTTCCGCTTGCCAGACTTGGCCTCGCTGAACGCGGCGCGGCCCTCGTCGGTCTGTGAGAACTTGAAGGTGGACATGATGCCCTCGGGCTGCTCCCATGCCTTCGTGATCGCACCGACGACGTCCTCGCGTTTGTGCTCCACATTCAGCCCGATGCCGGTGGTGTCCTCGGGGAACGTGAACACGCCGCTCGATACCTCGAACTCGCCGAGGTTGGATCGGCATTTCACGCCGTACGGGACGAGTAGGCCGGTCGCGGTCATGTCCTCTTCGCTGAACGCCAGCGTTCCGGCGTCGATGATTACAGCATCCATGTCAGTCCTCACTCGTGAGTGGTGTGGTCGGGTTCGGGGCGGTCAGATAGTGCGAGGTGTCGAGACGGAGGGACAGTCCCGGAGGGCAGATGTCGTCGAGCGAGAGGCGTGCCTCGATTGCGTCGGCGAACTTCGCGAGTCCGAAGTCCCAGAGTTCGTTGCGCTGCTCACCGCCGGCCTCGGTGGAGTAGTGGATGTCTCCGCCGCCGGACTGCTTGGAGCCTTCGAGCAGGTCGGCGGGCACGCCGGCGTGGTTGGCGATGTCGAGGCGGTTCGCGTTGCGGCCAGACTCGAAGAGATCGCTGGGGATGGCACCGGGCATATCGACGGTGACAAAGTCGGGTTTCATCGCTGTGGCACCGTTGGATGACGCGCGGCCTTTGATCCATGCCTGTCGGAACTGTTCCCGTTCAACCTTCGACCAGCCACGCCATTCTTCGGATGAGACGCTGAGGATGGTCTGTGCGATCGGGTTGTCGATGCGGTCGCGGTACGCGGCACCGATCGCCCGTGCATCTCGGAGTGCATCGACCCCGTCGACCATCAGTCCGTTCGAGCCGTAGCCGAGGTTGATCGCGACGACGCGCTGCTGGTACTTGGTGGCGATGGACTTGTCGACGGTGATGCGTCCGTCTTGTTCCATCGTCCACCAGCCGAAGGGAATGTGGAGGGCGTCGATCGGGTATCTGTCTGCGCCGAGCTCGAAGCCGATGACCGCCCAGCCGTGGAGGAACAGGTCACCGACGACGCCGTATCGGAGGTTGCGGGGTGCGATGCCGGTCTGGGTGTTGACGAGCCACTGAGGTTGCGTGGCCGTCTCGCCGTTGGCGTCGTACTGTCGCCACGGCATCCGGGCGAGCACACCGCACACGATCTCGTAGGATCGCTTGACCGGTCCGATGCGGAGGACGGTCTGGTCCGTGAGTGTCTTGGTGGTGTCGTGCTCGGGCCAGAGCTGCGCGACGGTGATCTCTTGCAAGGAGTCTTGGGGCGAGAACGGGGTCACGGGTAGCGGTGCGTATGCCGGCCCGCCGGTGAGGAAGCTCCAAAGTCCCATGTGCACGAGGCTCTACCCGTTATCCCACAGCCGAAGAACTGACGGCGTGTCGGAGCTTGCGGCGGGCTTCGGAGAGCGCGTCTTGCGCCTGTGTCTGGCCGGGGTGACAGAGCTTCTCGTGGGCGGCGGCACGCTCCCATGCGCCGAGTCTGGTGAAGGCCATGCCGCGCCAGTGACCGCAGTCGGTGCACACGATGACAACGCTGGATCGGCACACGTCGAGATGAAGCATGAGGGGTCTCCTAGAAGTCGAAGATGTCGGCGGGCTTGACGATGGTGGGCGCTTCGGCAAGGAACTGGAGCGCCAGGGTGATCGCTTCGATCGGTGTGATGTCGGCGTCTGGTTGGTCTTTCGGTCGACCGACACCGAAGCCGCCGTACGTGCCGATCGCACGCTTGACCGCGATGCGAGCGGCGTTGTCGAGGCGTTCCTGCTGCCAGTGGACGAGCCCGTCTTGCGTGAGGTACGTGAGCATCTTTGTCGTGCCGGTGCGCACGTCCAGGGTCTTGGCGGGTGTGAATGCCGGCCGGGGGTAGGCGCGTTCGAGTTCCTCGATCTCGGGCTTGACCGACTGGGACGCGGTGTCGTAGATGATCGGCACGTTGTATTTCCTGGCGAAGCTGAGGGCGGTCTTCCAGAACCCCTTGGTTCCTTGCTGGTGGTGGAGCAGTCCGACTGCGATCTTGGTCTCGCGTTCGCCGGTCTCCTGGTCGAGCGCGACCGCGACGAGGTCTTGAGGTTCCATCGTGTGATGCCAGGCGACGCCGACGGATGACCAGAGGCCGTCCGGGTGGACTGCGATTGCGAGCGTGAAGTGGGGCGGCGGTGCAGGGAGCGAGCCGGGGATCGTGGTGTGCTGCCATTCCTTCTGGATGATCAGCGACGACGCGTCGCCCTCGACGCCGAAGATGCCGAGGTACTCGAACTTGAACTTCTCCCGCGGCTGTAGGTGGTAGTTCTGTCGGACGGCGTCGAGGGTGGTGAGGTTGCCTATGCCGGGGTGATGCCGTTCTACGAGGTCACGCACGCGGGCTTCGGGGTGCTCAGGTGTGGGTTCCCAGTCGGCGCACTCTTCGTCTGAGGTCGTATCGGGTGCGTGGTATCGGATGATGCCGCTGCCGAGCTGCTCGGCCTTGGTGAACAGCACCTCGTGCAGGAGGTTCCCTGTGCGGATGGCGTCGGCGGTTCCGGTGATGATGAACTGGCCGCCGGTCGTGTCGAAGGTCGGCGGGATCGCGGCGAGCAGGTCTTCGGTCATCTCGGGCTTCGCGCGGCCAGACTCGTCGATGAGGACCTCGTCATACGCTGACCCTCGGAAGTTGTCGCCGATCGGTGCGTGCACGGCGAACACGGAGCGGTTCGGGAAGCGGAGCGCTTCGGAGCCAGCTTGTCGGACTACCTTGACCGGCCGGTTCTTCGGGTCGGGGTAGCTCGCCTCGATCACGTCGAGCACCTCGTGTCCGAACTTCTCGCGTGCTTTGAGGCCTGTCGTCGCGAGCGTGAATGCAGAGTTTCGGCGGGGTCGGCACGCGCACCGTCCGAGGATGATTGCGAGGATGGTCGTCGTCTTCGTCGACCGGCGCGGCATCATGATCCCGTTGATCGTGTGGCCGGCGGCGAGCATGTCGACGACGAGCAGCTGTTGCGGGAGCGGGTCTTGTGCGGCGCCGTCTCGCCCGATGTCCTGGCCCATGATCCGCATCCCGGTCAGGAACTCGCGACGATCGCGGGCCGTGGTGACGAGCTCGGTGACGCCGTCAGGTGTGAGCGCGAGCGCGCGCTGCGCGAGCCACGCCGACTCGTCCATGAGCCAGTGATCCTCGATGTCGGGGAAAAACACGCCTGTAGAGCCAGAGGCGGGGGTAGCTGTGATGGTCAAAAGAAAGCCGTCCTGATCAGGTGTTTACCAGTTGAGCGAGCCGGATGAGATGATGCCGCCGAGGCGGGCGGGCTCGGGCCTGCGCCCGCCCCGGCGTGCTGCTCGACGTGCTGCGCCGTACTTACCGCCGGCCGATCTGTTGCACCGTCGATGTTCAGGCCGGAGGTTGGATAGCGATGGCCCGCCGTCAGGGTCGATGTGTCCGACGTCGAAGCGTTGTTCGATGTCGATGATCTGGAAGCACCGACGACAGATGACGTCTTCTCCTGCTCGTCGTTGAGCTGCTACCTGCTGCCGGATGATCTTGGCGCTGCGGTAGTACTCGGGGTCGCGGTGCTTGGCAGTCATCGGAGTAGTGCTTCGTGCTCGCTGTCGAAGTGCGGTCCCTCGTGTTCGTATGGTCTGGTGCAGACGTGGATGTCGCGGTGCTCGTGCCAGGTGTGTGCGCACGCGCCCTTGTAGATGAGGGGCATGAGTCGCTGGTCTGCGGTGTCGAGGGCTCGGCGGTTCCGGTCGAGTCGCATCTGGTCGAGCGTGGCGACGACGAGCAGCACGACGAAGATGGTGATCATGGCGATGAGGAATGTGCTGGGCTCGATGTTGTCGATCATGAGTGCACCTGGTTCGGTGTGAGCTTCGCGATGATCTTTCGGCCGCCGTCGATGAATGCCCAGGCCGCGTCGAGGTATTCGGGTCCGTCTTGCACGAGGCGGGTTCGGACGCGGTCGAGGGTTTGGGCGACGTTGTCGAATTCCTGGGCTCGCTTGGCGTGCCCCTGGTTGATCGCTGCGTTGCGTCGGATGCGGGCGGTGAGGACGAGGTCGGTGAGTGCGTCGGTCGCTGGCTTGGTGGTCTGGGCTTGGGTCAGCATGTCGTGAGGTCTTTCGGTTCGTAGGCGGTGAGGATCGCGCGTATCTCGGCAACTGTGGGTTGGGTGATTCGGTCGCGTTCGTTTCGTCCGTCGTCGCGGTGGTGTCCACAGGTGCACCAGCCGGAGTCGAGGTAGCGGTGTTCCATGTCTTTCTCCTGCCGGGATCGAGGGTTTGAGGGGTCGGTAAAAGCCCCCGCTCAGCACCGTGAGGTGTTGAAATGCGGGAGCTATCTGCCGTACACCGATGGGAATCGGAGCCATGCACATAGCGCCTCTCACATGGAGAGAGGCCAGCCGTCGGGGTGTCCTCCGAAGCGGGATTAGTCGAGGGGCGAGGTGCGATGCCCGGACCTGCCCTGTGACCATCGCCCCGCTTCGAATCGGGATGGCATTGTGGTGCGCGGTTGCCCTCCGCGTGTCTCGGCTGCGCCCGCCGTGGGTTCGTATTAGTTGGTGTCGCCCCTCACTGGGGCGATGGTGGTGGTCGAGCCTTACTTAATGTCGTGTTTTCTCGCATGACACGAGACGATACGGCACTGAGCGCAAGACACGCGGCATTGGTATTGATTGCGGCGTGTCGTGTTTTCTCGCAAGAGACGAGCTAGAATCGTCGCATGACACTCATTGACGACTCGAAGCAGGCAAACGCGCTAGTCCTGCTGCGCCTTGGACGGAAGATCAAGATCGCGCGCATCGCCGCCGATATGAAGCAGGATGACCTCGGTCAGAAGGTGGGCGTCTCGCGCTCTGCTGTCGGTCTTTGGGAGAAGGGCGAGACGGAGCCGTCAGCCTCGAAGCTGTTTGCTATTGCGCGTGTTACAGGTCAGCGCATCGAATGGTTCGCAGAGGGCGTTAACGCAGAAACGGCCCCCGCCGAAGCGGGAGCCGTTTCTGTACTGTCTCAACACAGTGTGCGCCACAAGGGACTCGAACCCCTAACCTTCTGATCCGTAGTCAGATGCTCTATCCATTGAGCTAGTGGCGCATTCTCTCGGCCTGCTTCGTTCAAACGGGCCTCAGCAAGAATACATGACGAAGGACCGGAACGCGAAACGAGCGTCAGGAGGCCGTTTCGCGCTTGCGCTTCGCCCGCTGCTGCGACGAAAGCGCCTGCAGATCGACCAGGCGAAGAGCCTGCATCCTGGCCTCTCGCATCGTGGCGTAATCGGGGTCCTGGTCCGGACGCATGCCTTCGACGACGAGGCGTCGATCGAGGTTTCCTCGCACGTCTCCCCATGCAGCGGCACGGGCATCCTCCACCAGGGGCTCCAATTGCGCGGGATCATCTGCCATGGCCTTCAGTCGCTCGGCGACACCGGCGGACTGCTTGGCACGACGACGCAGGTTCCGTACGTCTCGATCACGGTAATCGTGGGTACCGGCGGGATCGGAGTGACGGCCCCGCGCACGCTTGCGCAGGCGGATGACGTTCTCTGCGGCCTGCTCGGATTCTGCGGACATCGCGAGCAGTGCCTCACGGGCCACATCACGATACTTCGCCGCGTCGAAGACCCCGCCCTTGGCGATCGTACCGACGAGGATCTGGTTCTTCACTGCCAGGCGCGCGGCAGCAGTGGCGATCGCGACACCTTCAGCGATGGCATCCGCAGTTCGTCCCACCAGAACCTCCTTCCCAGATCGTATCGTTCCCCAACGACACCATTGTCGGTCACAATAGAGTCCGACAGGTATCCCGGCCTGTCTGATACGTGCAGTGCTGCACGAACGCCGCAAGGAGGATGGATGCGACGGCTCACCCTTGCCGGCCACACCACCGTGATCACCGGTGCCGCCAGCGGCATGGGCGCATCAATTGCCCGCCAGCTCGCCGCTCAGGGTGCGCATCTCGCCCTGATCGATCGCAACGCCGAAGCGCTGAGCTCCCTCACGGATGAGCTTGCCGGCACGATCAGCACGCACGTCGTGGATCTCCGCGATGATGACGCTGTCGTCGCAGCGGCCGCCGAGATCACTGCGGCCCACCCGAGCGTCAACGCGCTGATCACGTGCGCCGGGTCGTCGATGCTCGGCACTCTCGATCAGCTCACCATGGAAGAGATGCGCTGGCTGGTCGACGTGAACCTCTGGGGAACCGTCTCGATCACCAAGGCTCTGATGCCTGCGCTCCGGCAAGCACCCGCCGCACACGTCAGCCATCTCGGCAGCCTCTACGCGATCGCTGCCCCTGCGGGGCGCATCCCCTATTCGATGAGCAAGTTCGCTGTGCGCGGTTTCTCCGAAGCTCTCCGGCACGAGCTGGAAGGCACTTCCGTCAGCGTCGGCATCATCCACCCGGCCGGCGTCCGCACCGGTATCGTTCTGCACGGTCGCTATGCCGCCTCGATCGACCCGGCGGTCGCGGCGCGAGCCGCGTCCGCGCAGGCAGCGATGTACCACACCGAGCCCGAAGACGCGGCGGCGCAGATCATTCGCGCTACCGAGCGACGCCGCTCGCGCACCTTCGTCGGCCGTGAAGCACGGCTCGTCGACGCCATCGTGCGGATCGCTCCCGCGCGGTACTGGCGCACGATGCGCGCGACGCTCCGCCAGGCCACGGATACGACCACGCCGATCAGCTAGAGCGACGCGTTCAGATCCTGCTGACCCTGCCCGAAGGAAGAATCCCCTCGGCGACGGAGCGTCCTCTGGTGTTGGACCACTGACTCCACGAACCCGGATACACCCGCGCGCGGATACCGGCATGCGCGAGGGCGAGGGCCATGTGCATGGCCGCAACTCCTGACCCGCAGTACACGGCGACGTCGGACTGCGCGTGCACTCCCACCGCGGCGAAGATGCGCTGCATCGCGACAGGGGATCGGAAGCGTCCCGCTCCGTCGAGCGTCGCCAGCGCAGGCAGATTCACGGCCCCCGGAATGTGCCCGCCGACCGGTGCGCCGACCGTGCGTGCTCCGCTGTACTGCTCAGGCGTGCGCACGTCCAGCAGCACTCCGCGACGTGCGAAGTCTTCCACGTCATCGATGGTGAGCGCGGCCTGGTTGTCGGGGACGAGCGTTACTCTGCCGAATGCAGGCAGCACGTCGCCCTGTTCGATGGGAAGCCCTTCCGCCGCCCACGCCCGGATGCCACCATCGAGCACCCTGGCATCGACGCCGTTGCCGCTGAGGAGCCACCACAGCCGCGCCGCCGGCACACTGCTGTTGTCGTCGTACGCGACGACGATGTCGCCGTCATCGATCCCCCAACTGCGGGCCGCGTGCTGCAGGTCCTCGAGCGCGGGAAGCGGATGCTGACCGTCCTGTGGCTGCCCGCGGCGGGAGAGCTCGTGTTCGAGATCCACATAGACCGCACCCGGCAGGTGAGCACGAAGGTACTCGGGTCGCCCCTCCGGACGGTCGAGTCGCCAGCGCACATCCAGCAACCGCACCGGAGCGCCAGCGCCATGTTCAGCGTCGATCCGCAGCTGCTGCAGCTGCACCGCGCTGACCAGATGGCTCATGCACCCCAGCATCCGGGCCGTTGCGGCGTCCCGTCACGCACATACGACACGCGCGTTAACGGAGCGACATGCAAGGTAACGCGCGACCCGCTCGCCTCGGTCGCGCGAGATCAGGGCAGGCGGTTCGCCTTGGCGAGGTTCTCGGTCAGCTCAGCGGCGTTCTGACGCACCACATACGCAGGACGGTCGCGCTCCACACGCCAAGACTGGCTGAGCGGACCGATGTTCACCGTGTCGAATCCGATCTCGTCGTAGAACGAGGTGACGAATGCCGCAGCGTCATCGAAGTCGCTCGCCGTCGCGAGAGCGCGACGGTTCTCGGTGCCCGCAGGCAGACCATCGGTGGTGATGTCGCCAGATGTGATGTGGTTGAAGGCCTTGGCGACCTTGGATGCGGGCAGGTGCTTCTGCAGCATCTGCGAGGTCGTCGTCTCGCCCTCATCGAGAGCTGAGATGTGTCCATCGCGCTCGAAATAGTAGTTGTTCGTGTCGAGCACGATCTTGCCGGCGAGCGGCTCGACCGGAACCTGGTTGAGCGCGTGCAACGGCACGGTCACCACGACCACGTCGCCCGCTGCGCCCGCTTCAGCGGCGGTCGCCGCACGCGCATTCGGTCCGAGCTCTGCGATGAGGCCGCTCAGGGTCTCTGGACCCCGCGAGTTCGAGATCACGACCTGGTGCCCGTGTGCGAGAGCCGCGCGCGCGACCTGGCTGCCGATGTGTCCTGCGCCGATGATTCCGAAAGTTGTCATGGTGGGGACAACGTGCACTGCGCCCGGATATTCCGTCAGTCGAGCTTGCGCATCGCGTCTTCTGCGGCGACCCAGCCGAGCATGGCGCACTTCACCCGCGCCACATACTTGGACACGCTGCCGAGCACGGCCGCGTCTCCGAGTAGCTCTTCATCGGGCTCGATCTTGCCGCGGGAACGCATCGCCTCGCGGAACACGTCGATCCTCTTCTGCGCCTCGGGAACGGTCATGCCCTCGACGAGGTCGGCGAACAGGGATGCCGAGGCCTGAGAGATCGCGCAGCCGTGCCCCTCCCACGCGATGGCCTCGATCGTCTGGTCGTCGGCGAGGTGCACCTGCAGGGTGATCTCGTCGCCGCACGTGGGGTTCAACTGGTGGGATTGCGCCTTGACCTCGTCGCGCAGCCCGAAGCCGTGTGGGGTGCGCGAATGGTCGAGGATCAGCTCCTGGTAGAGGTTCTGCAGGTCGCTGGAGGTCATGAGCGCACTCCGAAGAAGTCGATGGTGGCAGCGACGCCGTCGAGGAAGGCGTCGATCTCGTCGTCGGTCGAGTACAGGTACGTGCTGGCGCGGGTGGATGCTGTCACGCCGAGCCTGCGGTGCAGCGGCTGCGCACAGTGATGCCCGACCCGCACGGCAATTCCCCGGTCGTCGAGGAACTGTCCGACGTCGTGCGAATGGATGCCGGGGATGTCGAAGCTCGCCAGCCCCACTCGCGGCAGCTCGATGCCCGCTCCGAGCACGCGGACGCCATCGATTGCAGTGAGTCCATCGACGAGCCTTGCCCCCAGTTGCGCCTCATGGGCGGCGATGCGCGGCATCCCGACGCCATCAAGATAGCGAATGGCGGCGGCGAGCGCGACCGCCTGCGAGACCCGCTGGGTGCCCGCTTCGAACCGCTGAGGCGGGGGCAGATACTCGGCCGCGGTGGTGGTGACCGTTGTGATCATGGAGCCGCCGGTGAGGAACGGCGGCATTACCTCGAGCAGCTCGCGGCGCCCGTAGAGCGCGCCAATACCGGTGGGGCCGAGCATCTTGTGACCGGAGAGAACGGCGAAATCGACCTCGAGCTGCTTCACGTCGATCGGCAGGTGCGGGGCCGACTGGCACACGTCGAGCAGCACCAGCGCGCCGACCTCGTGCGCTCGGGCGATCACCTGTTCAACCGGGTTGATGACCCCGAGCACATTGGACACGTGAGTGATCGCGACGATCTTCGTGCGCTCGGTGATCAGATTCGAGGTCTGGTCGAGCCGGAGTGCGCCGTCATCGTCGAGCGGGATGACGCGCAGGGTCGCCCCGGTGCGCGCGGCGAGCTCTTGCCACGGGATGAGGTTGGCGTGGTGCTCCATCTCGGTCGTCACGATCTCGTCGCCCTCGCCGAGGCGGAATCGTTCAGCCACCGCTCCCCCGCGCCCAGCCGACGCATTGGAGAACGCGTACGCGACGAGGTTGATCGCCTCGGTCGCGTTCGACGTCCAGACGACCTCGTCGTCATCGGCTCCGACGAAGCGGGCGAGCGTGCTGCGAGCGTCTTCGAACACCTCGGTCGCCTCCGCGGCGAGAGTGTGCGCGCCCCGGTGCACAGCGGAGTTCAGCGTCGTGAGGAACTCGCGCTCTGCGTCCAGCACCGCGAGCGGTCGCTGGGCTGTGGCACCGGAGTCGAGATAGACCAGCGGATGCCCGTTCACCTCGGTCTGCAGGATCGGGAAGTCCGCGCGGATGCCGCGAATCTCAGCATCCGTCAGTGCATCGGTCACGGGCAGAGACGAAGTCATTGTTCAAGCTTCTCACCTGCGCCGAGGGGCAGGGCGACGGGCGGGACTCAGGCGGGTGAATCGTCCGGGTTCAGCGCCTTCAGCGCGTCCTCTTCGACCTCGTTGTCAGCATGCAACTGCTCCTCAGTCGTCTTGTCACCGCCGAGAGGTGCGTCGTCGGTGCGTGCGACATCTGCGGCGCTCTCTTCGGGGCGGCTTTCGTCAGCAGGGTCGTGTCGATGCTCATCCATATCCGCACCGTACGCCCCAACCCGGCCGAACGCCATCAGGCGACCGCTTCGGCCGGGCGAACGCTGATCATTTTTGTTCGCCACGCGGGCTCAGAATCGACGAAACTCATCTCGCATCTGAAGCCGTCGCGCTCGCGATCGCACGTCGCAGGCGCGAGAATAGGGCTGCGCCGCCGTTGGCGAGGTCTTCCTGCGTCAAGCGGATCACAATCCAGCCATGGTCCTCCAGATCTCGCTGGCGTCGGATGTCGGTGCGCCACTGTTTCGGGTCGCGACGATGACCGTCGCCTTCGTACTCGATAGCGATCTTGAGCTTGGGGTACGCGAGATCGACGCGAGCGATAAAGCGTCCGCCGTCACACACTTTGTGCTGGACGACTGGTTCCCCGAATCCCGCATCCGTGATCAGCAGGCGCGTCTCGGTCTCCTTCGGCGACTCGACCTTCGGACGCGCGAGCGATAGCGCCCCGCGCACCGTCCCGCACCCCGGGAACCTGCCCCAGACCGACAAACGCTCCTCGATCTCATCGATCGTCGCGAGAGGTCTCCCCGGCCCCAGACCCGGGTAGCCGTCGGCGTCGGTGATGAGGGCATCGATGATCGTGACTGCCTCGTTGACGGTGAGTCCCGGCGCGCAGGTAAAGAGTGCGCTCACGGCATCGACGACCGGCACACCCGATATCCGCCACCTGTTCACCTTGCGGTCGGCAAGACGTCGCCCCCTGGCCCCCGCGATCCTCGGCGGGTTCACGTGCAGGGGCACAGCCACGTCGAGAGGCTCGTCCGGCATCCAGAACCACGGGAGGGGAAGACCCCACAGTCTTGCGGCGGTGCGTCCGGCGAAGTCATCGGCGGGCCGCATGCGCGGCCGATAGCAGTCAACCGTTTGACGAAACGTCTCGGGCGCGCTTTTCGAACGTGTGCCGTGGAACGGACGGTGCAGGTCGTCGGCATCCCGACGCGACCGCCCAACACCGGCAGAATTCGCAGAGCGGATGCTGAAGTGGTCGCCCAGCCGCGAGGGGAGCTTCTTCCGGATGCGCATGCACACAGCTTGAGCGGTCCGTGAAGCATCGCAGACTCCCATCCGCACGAATGTGGACAACCCGCGGCATCCGCTCGCTGTGCAGTACGTGTCCCCCGCCCCTCTGACGCATGCGGGATACTTCGTGTCGGTTCTGAGGCCGGACAACCGGCAAAAGGTATCTCTCGCCGCGGCGGCGCGGCGGTGCGACGCGGGGTCATTCCGCAGTGCCACCAGGTCGGTACCGCAGGAGGACGCGGGACCATGCCCGCCATCCGTAGCGTCAAAGCATGATCACTGCAGAAGGCCTCACGAAGAGGTTCGGAGACAAGACCGCCGTCCAAGATGTGTCGTTCACGATCCGCCCTGGCACGGTCACGGGCTTCCTCGGCCCGAACGGCGCCGGAAAATCGACCACAATGCGCATGATCGTGGGCCTTGACCGTCCAACGTCCGGGCGCACCACGGTCAACGGCCAGGAGTACCGCAAACTGCGCGCCCCACTGAGCGAAGTGGGCGTGCTCCTCGACGCGAAGGCCGTGCACACCGGCCGCACTGCCCGCAACCATCTGCGCGCGATGGCAGCGACGCACGGCATCCCCGCCTCCCGCGTCGATGAGGTCATCGACCTCGCCGGCATCGGTCCTGTTGCCCGCAAGCGTGCTGGCAAGTTCTCGCTCGGCATGGGGCAGCGCCTCGGCATCGCGTCGGCGCTCCTGGGCGACCCGCACACGCTCATCCTCGATGAGCCGGTCAACGGACTCGACCCCGAGGGTGTGCGCTGGGTGCGCCAGTTCGTGCGCCACGCAGCATCCGAGGGCCGCACGGTGCTGCTCTCCAGCCATCTCATGAGCGAGATGGCGCAGACCGCCGATCACGTGATCGTCATGGGGCGCGGTCGGGTGCTGGCGGATGCTCCGCTCCCTGAGCTCGTGCGCTCATGGACGACGAACTCCGTGCTCGTGCGCACACCACGCTCCACTGAGCTCGCCTCCGCACTGGAAGGACCCGAAGTGGAGATCGTGACCACAGGGCCCGAGACACTCGAGGTCAATGGCATCCCGGCATTCCGCATCGGTGATGTCGCCGCGGCCGAGCGCATTGCGCTGCACGAACTCACCCCTACAACCGGCTCGCTCGAAGACGCCTATCTCGCCCTGACCGGCGAGTCCGTCGAGTACCGCAGCTCCGTCGAGAACCCCGAGGAGATCTCATGACCACCACGACCGCCCCGCGGCGAGCCACCCACGTCGCATCGCCTTCTCGATTGACCTTCCCGCGCCTGCTGCGCAGCGAGTGGATCAAGCTCTCAACCCTCCGCTCGACCTGGTGGGCGATCGGCATCTCCGCTGCGCTCACGATCGGAATCGCCCTGATCGCGGCAGCATCGCTCAAAGACGTCGTGGGCTTCGAGCCGATCCAGGCCGTGGTCTCGCCGATGCAGTTCACGATGCTGCTCGCGGGAATCCTCGGCGTGATCTCGGTCACCGGTGAGTACTCCACGGGAATGATCCGGTCGACCTTCACCGCGCAGCCCGTCCGCGGTGCGGTGCTGGCGGCGAAGGCTGTCGTCATCGCGATCGTGCTCTTCGTCTCATCGCTGATCATCTTCTGCACCGCAGCTCTCGCCGTCACCCCGTTCTTCGCGGACGGCGACATCTCGTTCGCATGGGACGATGCCTCGAAGTCGACCCTGCCGATCCTGGCCGCGTCGATCTCGATGGCCGTGTTCGCGGTGATCGGTCTCGCCTTCGGCTTCCTCCTGCGCTCCGGTGCGGGGGCGATCGCCGCGACCGTCGGTCTGCTGTTCGTGCTGCCGCTGATCGCGGGCCTGTTCGCAGGTGCTGGCCCTGGATGGGAATGGATCGCAACCGTCGTGAACCACCTGCCGATGTCGGCTGCGCAGAGTGCGATCCTCCCGCAGGACGACTGGGGCCTGCCGGTCGCCGAGGCTTACACGACCCTCGCGGCATGGGTTGCCGCAGGCATGCTCGGTGCCTGGGCGATTCTGCGCACACGTGACGCGTAGAGTCGACCACGTGAACACCGGCCGCAGCTCCTCTGTCCTCATGGACACGGAGCTGCGGCTGCCGCGCACCCCCGGGGTGATCCGCAGGTTCTGGGCGCGGCATCCGCTGCTCGCCGACGTTCTGATCGCACTGATCTGCTTCTTGATGAACACCGGTCCGCTCACTTTCATCGGCTTCTACTCGGCGTCGGACCACATGGACGAACCGGTTCCACCCGTGCCCGTGCCAATCATCATCGGCGCCATGATCCTGATCGCCTGCGGCCTCATGCTTCGTCGACGACGCTGGCCGGTGATCGTCTTCATCGCAGCGTACGCAGTATCGATCGCGTACCTTTTCTCATTGTCGCCCGCTGGCGGTGTCCTACTGCTCGTCGCGAGCTACTCGCTCGCCGTCTACCGCTCGACGCGCGCCGCCTGGACCGGCCTGGCATACGGGATGGGCGGCTATGCGCTGATCGCGCTGGTGATGTGGCTGACCGGGGTACTGACCCTTCAGAGCACTCTGAACGGTGTGGCGGGCGAGCTCACCATGGCTCTGATCGGAACCCTCATCGGCGTCAACATCGGCGGCCGAAAGCGCTACGTCGAAGCGATCATCGCCCGCTCCCGTCAGTTGCTCATCGAGCGCGATCAGCAGGGCCGGATCGCCGCCGCGACAGAGCGGGCGCGCATCGCCCGCGAGATGCACGACATCGTCTCGCATTCGCTCACTGTGGTCGTCGCCCTGTCCGAAGGCGCCGCCGCCACGGACGACCACGAGCGCGCACGGGATGCATCGGCGGCCGCTGCTGCGACCGCGCGCGGCGCGCTGACCGAGATGCGCGCCATGCTCGGGGTGCTGCGCGATGGAGATGCGGATGCTCCGCTCGCTCCCTCCGCTCCCGTGAGCCCGCAGGACACGGTCGCGGCCGCGCAGCGCGCAGGGTATCCGGCGACGCTGACGGTGAAGGGGGCGGGCGCGGGATCACCTGCGGCCTCGCCTGCCGTCGAGTTCGCGATCGGACGCATCGTGCAGGAAGGCATGACGAACGCGATGAGACACGCGCGCGGCGCCCGCACCATCTCGGTGCGCATCGCGTACGAACCAGAGCTCGTCACGATCGACATCGAGAACGACGGGGTCTCCGGCACCGCCGGCACGTCCGGATTCGGCATCCGCGGTCTTCAGGAACGCGCCGCCCATGTCGGCGGCACGCTGACCTCCGCGCCGGTGAGCGAGAACCGCTGGCTCCTGCACGCCGAACTGCACGCAGACGCATCAGAGACCGAGGAACACCATGAGTGACAGCATCCGCGTGCTGCTCGTCGACGATCAGGAGCTGATCAGGGTCGGCTTCCGACTCGTCCTCGAGGCCGAGTCCGATATCGACGTCGTCGGCGAGGCCGCCGACGGGGATGCCGCTATCGCGGCCGCTCGCACGCTGCGCCCCGACGTGGTGCTGATGGACGTGCGGATGCCGGGAACCGACGGCATCACCGCAACACAGACCATCGCGAAAGAGCTCCCGGAGAGCCGCGTGCTCGTCCTCACCACCTTCGATCTCGACGAATACGCATTCGGCGCGATCGCCGCCGGTGCGGGCGGGTTCCTCCTGAAAGATGCGCAACGGAACGAGCTGATCTCGGCCGTGCGCGCTGTGCACCGCGGCGACGCCGTGCTCTCGCCCCGGGTGACGCGGCGATTCCTCGAGCACCTCAGCCCGCAGCTGCGCACAGCGCCCGCCGTGGATGATCCCACCGGGTCACTGACCGAGCGCGAGCGGGACGTGTTCATCGCGATCGGCGAGGGCCTGACGAACGCCGAGATCGCGCAGAAGCTGTTCCTGAGCGAATCAACCGTGAAGACGCACGTCGGGCGGGTGCTGATGAAGCTCGAAGTGCGCGACCGCATCCAGGCAGTGATCCTCGCCCACCGCCTCGGCCTCGCCGGCTGAGCGGCATCGTCTGGTCGAAGTCGCGCTCAGGGAGTCGTGCGCTCGTTCTTGACCACCGCACCTGCAGTCACGAACACCAGCGCACCCACAATGCTGCCGGTCACCCAGATCCACGGGTCGAGTGTGAGCGGAAAGACCGGGTTCCAGACCACCGCGATGACGACGAGCGCGATCGTCCACCACCATTGCGCTGCCTGCAGCGCGAACCACGCGACGATCAGCGCGAGGATCGTGACGACGAAGAGGACGATGGTCCTCCCCAGCCCCTCTGCGAACAGCGGCAGCGGAGAGATGATCAGCGCGATCGCCGCGAGGATGCCGGGGACCAGAGCATTGCGCTGCAGCTGTGGGGAAGGAGAAGCCATAGCTCCATCTTCGCGCATTCGCGTTCAGTGCGTGGGCGGGAAGTGCGGGATGTGCGTCGGGCGGGTGGAACGCGAAGGCATGTCGGCTACCTGCGCGGCATCAAGTTCGTCGAGCATCTCGTCGATGCTGCGGTAGCGGGAACGCGTGGGGCACGGACTGCGCAACCAGAGTACGTCGAAGTGCCCGCTCTCGTTGCGGTCGATATAGGCGACCAGGCGGGACGCATCTGCTTCAGTAAGCGCAGCATCGCAGATCCGCCACGAGTTGTGGGTGAGCGGGATCACTTCCCAGACGGACGCCGGTCGCGGGGGCTCTGGGGCTGTCATGGTCATAATGGCTTTCCCCCGGTGACGGGAAGGATCGCACCGGACGTGTACGACGACTCCGCGGACGCGAGGTACACGTAAGCGCCGGCGAGCTCGGCAGGCTGTCCCGCGCGCCCGAGAGGTGTGTCACTGCCGAAGGTGCGGATCTTCTCTTCATCCCATCCCGTGCCGGGAATCAGCGGCGTCCAGATCGGGCCGGGTGCCACCGCGTTGACACGGATGCCGCGTGGGCCCGCCTCTTCGGCGAGCGCTCGCACGAATGCCACCTGAGCCGCCTTGGTCATTGCGTAGTCGATGAGTCCCGAAGACGGGTTGAACGACTGGATGGATGCCGTGACGATGATGCTCGCTCCGGCTTCCAGCCCTTCGAACGCGGCCCGAGCGGAGAAGAGCAGACCTTCGAGGTTGGTCTGGAAGACGCGGCGCATCTCGTCGGTGCGCAGATTCGCGAAACCGTCGATGTCGTGCTGATAGCCGGCGTTGAGAACGAGGACGTCCAGCCCGCCGAGTCCCTCCCGCGTTTTGCGCACGACTTCAGTGGCGAAGTCCTCGTTACGCAGATCGCCCGCGAGGCTGAGCCCGGTGCGTCCTGCCTCTCTCACGAGGTCGAGGGTGGCGTCAGCATCCGCCTGCTCTTCGGGCATGTGAACGATGGACACGTCCGCCCCCTCGCGGGCGAACGCGACCGACACTGCCCGCCCAATGCCGGAATCACCACCGGTAATGAGCGCCTTACGGCCTTCGAGACGACCATGACCGACGTAGCTCGTCTCGCCGTGGTCGGGCTCGGGGCGCATCTGATCCGTCAGACCGGGCTGGTTCTGCGTCTGCGCGGGGAATCCCGCATCTGAATGCGCATGGCGGGGATCTTCCGCGTTCATGTGTGACCTCCTCGCAATGGGTGTAGTCACACTCTCCTTCTATCCAGCCTCCCCGACCAGGGGGTTGACACGATGATCGACCGGTGCGAATGAGCACACGTTCGACAGGTCAGCTGACGGGTGGCACCGTCGACATCTCTGCGGTGCCGGCTTCACCGTTGTCTGCCGGCTCAGGAACGAGGTAGAGGCCGGATGGGGAGTTCGCGGTGTATGCGAGGGCGTCGACCCATGCACGGTTCACTGATGGCTGACGCCCACCGTAGTACTTGTACACGATCGAACTGCCGGGATGCACCCACACCGTGGTGCGACCACCGCCCACGCTGGCGTCCTCGCGCCAACTGAAAGCGAACGGTTCACCCCGCCGCAGCTTTGCGCTGATCACGAGCTGCAGATGAGTCAGCGCGCGATCTTCGATTTCTACCTTGACACCACCCTCGTAGATGAACTTGCCCATAGTTGCCTTACTTTCATGACGTCGCTTCGGGATCGAAGCGTGAAGTACTTTCGCGCCCGCTTCCCCGTGGCTAGCGTAATGCCATGGGAACGATCTTCTATGGTGGCGGCTCAGATCCGATCTCGGTCGAAGACCGCGCCCTCGCACACCTCAAAGTCGTCATCGCGACCAAGCTGCGCCGCAACGAGAGCTTCACCCTCTCGTGGAGGCACCCCGAGGGAGAGAAGCCTGGCCGGTCGACTGTCTGGCTGCATCCGTCGATCCCGCTGCGCTTCGTATTCGATACCCCTGAACCGCCTGCGCTGAGTGCGGAGTGGATCACTGCGATGGCCAACTCCGCCAATACGAGCGGGGGCATCA
This sequence comes from Microbacterium zouquanmingi, assembly GCF_052266675.1. Classification (NCBI taxonomy): domain Bacteria; kingdom Bacillati; phylum Actinomycetota; class Actinomycetes; order Micrococcales; family Microbacteriaceae; genus Microbacterium; species Microbacterium zouquanmingi. Next base: position 246,029 of record NZ_JBQPRA010000002.1, on the reverse strand, counting down.
CCCTGATCCCCGAGGATGTGCGGCCCTCGGGGAGCTACAGCTAGCCGCGCACCGTCTCGAGGTCAAGCCCCTCTCCTCCGCCCTCCGGTCGGCCTAACGTTGCCACCCAGTGAGAGAAGGAAGGGACCGGACAATGACCGACCAGACTGCCCCCGGGTACAAACCGACGACAACCCATGCCGAGTGGGGAGCGGGCGATCCGAGGTTGCTCGTCTCGCGTGAGGACGACCGGTTCGTGCACCACATCACGATCGACGCGGTGCGCATCGGCTCGGCGGACGGGAACGAGCTCCAGCTCACCGACACCGACCCCGTCCACGCGACGATTGCTCACGACGATCGAGATGAGTACGTGCTCACTCTGCATGGCGAGGGCGAGATGAACGCGAGTCCGCTCGCTGCCGAGGCAGACGGCGGTGACCGTTCAGAGATTCTGCGCACGGGAGCGCGCTTCACCGCGGGCCCGTGGACCCTCGTCTTCAGCCGGGATGAGTTCGCCGATCATGGCCGCCCATACGGCGGGCGAGAGGGCGGCGAACTGGACGACCAGCCGCCGCAGCCGGCGCGACCGGACTACACCGATCGCGTCGATGAGGAGCCGGCTTCCAACCTCGAAGTCAAGGACGGCTGAGTCACCGCTATGCACGTCGACGGAGAAGGAGAAGGAGAATGACGCTCGCGAGGGACATCATGACTTCCGCACCACGGTGCATCGGAGAGAACGACTCGCTCAGTATCGCGGCAGCCGTCATGTCCGAACTGGATGTCGGGGCATTGCCGATCTGCGGCGAAGACCGGAAGCTGAAGGGCATGCTCACCGACCGCGACATCGTCGTCGGTGCGGTCGCCGAGGGCCTCGATACCGAGAGCACGCCGGCGCGAGCGCTCGCTCAGGGGCGACCGGTGACCGTCGAGGCGTCGGATGACATCCAGGTCGCACTGCAGAAGATGCAGGAGCATCAGATCCGCCGGTTGCCGGTGATGGATGATCACCTGCTCGTGGGAATCATCAGCCAGGCCGATGTCGCGCGTTCCCTGGCCCCCGAGACAACCGGCGTCACCGTCGAGAGCATCTCTCGGTAGGAGACGGGATGAGCACGCCTCCGTCTGCCGACGTCAATCGGATCAGCGAACTGGCACGCGTTCACGGTCTGCGCATCGCTGTGGTCGAGTCGCTCACAGCCGGCGGCCTCGCCCTTTTCGATGCCGACGTCTGCGTCGTCACGACCGGTGTCGGCGGGCCCGACCCCGAAGGAGGGCACGAGCCGGGAACGGTGTATCTGGGCTGGGCGACAGGCGACGGCGTCGGACACCTTCGCCTCCAGCTCGAGGGTGATCCCGACACCGTGCTGACGGCCACAATCGCCGCGGCCTGTCGCCTGGTGCGTGCGCGCACCGAAGAGTTCCGCCGGCCTGAACACTCGGAGTGAAAATGCGCAGTCGACTGCACGGAATTCTGCTGGCATTGGCGATGACCGCAGCTCTCACAGGATGCGGCATCACTGTGCCGACAGATCCCGACGGCACGCTGCAGACAGTCTCCGGCGGTGAGCTCCGCGTCGGAGTTGCTCCGGACGAGGGACTGGTGGATGTCTCCACAGCGGCACCGACCGGCCCACTCGTCGATCTCATCGACGAGTTCGCCGCCTCCCTGGATGCCGACGTGCGATGGACCATTGGCAGCGAGGAAGAGCTCGTGGTGAAGGCGGAGGAAGGAGACCTGGACCTCGTGGTCGGCGGATTCACCGACCAGACGCCGTGGGTCAATCGAGTAGGTGTCACGCGCGGGTACACCGGCATCGAGGGCTCGGGAGGTCGTTCCACTGTGATGTTCGTCCCGCTCGGCGAGAACGCCTTCTTGTCCAGCTTGGAAGAGTTCCTCGATGCGGAGGTCGGCCGATGAGCACGCATCACCAGTTCGGACGCACGGATCTTCCACCTGAGCAGCAGCGCGCGCTGAAGAAGGCCGTGCGGTGGGAATACGCCACGATCGGCTACACCATCTGCACGATCATCCTGGTCGCGTTCGTCGTCGGAAACTCTCAGGCGATGCGAACAGCGTGGATCGAGGACATGCTCTCCCTCATTCCGCAGATCTCGTTTCTCATCGCGCTGATCTTCGTCCGACGTGGACCGACCGTGGACCATCCCTACGGGATGCATCGGGCAATGGGCGTCGGTCACCTCGTCGCCGGTGTCGCCCTTCTCGCCGTCGGTCTGAACCTCGCCTACGAAGCGATCTCGGGACTTGCCGCAGCGGAGCATCCGACGATCGGGACGGTCAACCTCTTCGGACACACGATCTGGCTCGGCTGGCTGATGGTCGGCGTCATGACGATCATCGTGATCGGACCATTCGTGTACGGCCGTGCGAAGTCGAAGCTCGCACCACTGCTGCACAACAAGATCCTCTACGCCGATGCCGACATGGCCAAAGCGGACTGGCAGACCAATGCCGCCTCGATCGTCGGTGTTCTCGGCGTCGGAATCGGCGCGTGGTGGCTCGACGGTGCCGCCGCGCTCTTCATCTCACTGAGCATCATCTGGGACGGTTTTCGCAACACCAAGGGCGCTGTCGTCGATCTCATGGACCATCGTGCGCGCACCTACGATGACAGGCATCCGCATCCACTCGCGCGTGAGATCGTCGAGCATCTTCGCGCACAGCTGTGGATCAAGGATGCGGCGGTACGCATGCGCGATCAGGGCCAGGTGTTCCACGTCGAGGCGTTCATCCTCCCTCGAAAGACGCGGGTGGCGGTCGCTCAGATCGACGCGCTCTCCGAGTCCATCTCGGCGATGGACTGGAAGGTGCAGGATGTCGTGGTGATTCCCTGTACCCGCCTGCCTGATGAAGCCGACAGCGGGCTGAACTACGAGAACGCCGGCTAGGTCTGCCGCGCCAGTACTGTCATCACTCTTCTTCCGGCTCCGCGGTCTCGCATCACCGACCAGGCGACGTGCTCTCTCGTCGGCGCAACCACTGTGCGAGCGCATAAAGGCCGAGCCCGACGACGATGAGCACGCCCCCGAAGAGCCATACGAGCCCCCGCTGCTGAGTCAGCAGCAGGATGCAGGACGCGATGCCGAGCACAGGGACGAAAGTCCAGACCCGGAAATGATCATGTTCGACGCGGTCACGTCGAAGTACGAGCACCGAGACGTTGGCGCTGAGGAAGACGAACAGCAGTAGGAGAACGACGGTCTCGGCCAACGTCGCAAGATCACCGATGAGCGTCAGCAGCATGGCCACGAGCGTCGTCGCGATGATCGCCACCCATGGTGTCTTGCGGCGCGGCAGCACACGCGCGAGTCCGCTCGGCAGGAGGCCCTGTTCGGCCATCCCGTAGGCGAGCCGGCTCGCCATGATCATCGTGAGAAGCGCGCCGTTGGCGACCGCGATCAGCGCGATCAGGCTGAACAGCCACGACGGCACGCCGATGCCGGTCGCCTCGACGACGGCGAGAAGCGGTCCGCTGGATTCCTGGAGCTCCTCAGCGGGCAGGGCAACCGCGCTGGCGAGTCCGACCAGCACGTACACGACGCCCGCTGTCGCAAGAGCGCCGAACAGCGCTCTGGGATATGTCTTCGATGGCTCCTTGACCTCTTCGATCACGTTCGCGGAGGTCTCGAAGCCCACGAACGAGTAGTAGGCGATGATCGCGCCTCCCAGCACCGCCATCCCCACCGTGGTGCCTTCCGGTGCTTCCAGCAATCGTGATGCGTCACCTCCGCCACCTGCGAAGAAGAAGCCGACGACGGCGATGACGATCACGAGTCCGCTCAGCTCGATCGCCGTCATCACCAGGTTCGCTCCCATGGATTCGCGGATGCCGCGGGCGTTGAGCGCGGCGACGATGACGAGGAAGACCATCGCGGCCGGGATCGGCGGCACGGGAAGGAACGTCTGCAGATAATCCCCTGCGAACGCGATCGCGAGGCCCGCAGCGCTCACCACTCCCGCGGCGAGCATGCTGAAGCCGATCAGGAACGACACGATCGGGCTGCGGAAAGCGCGCTCCGCGAAGACGGCGGCACCGCCGGCTCGCGGGTACTTCGTGACGAGCTCCGCGTACGATCCCGCCGTGAGCAGCGCGAGCAGAAGGGCGAGCAACAACGGAGCCCACAGCATCCCGCCGACTTCCTCAGAGAGGACGCCCATCAGTGCGTAGATCCCGGCGCCGAGGACATCGCCGAGGATGAACGCGAAGAGCATCGGGCCTGTGATGGCACGACGCAGCCGCGAGGGCGCTTCTGTCTCTTTCGTCATTGCTCCAACCTAGAGATCGCGCGAGCAACGCTCACGACCCTTGACAGTGGGAGCCTGTTCATGTGTGCGCGTCGTCTGACTCGGCCTGCGCCTCGCGACGGATACGGTGAGCCTCGGCCACGTCGGCGCTGTCTTTGCGGACGGTCTTCGCGATCCGGGTCGCGTCGCGCAACGGCAGCTGCACCTGCCTCTCGGCAGGCACTCCGTCGCGGAGCTCGCGGACGCGCTCCAGCTCCCGGTCAAACTCGACCCCGACAAGAAGGGACATGTTCGCGATCCACATCCACAGCGCGAAGATGATGACCCCCGCCAGCGGCCCGTAGACCCGGTCATAGCCCGAGAGGTTGACGATGTAGAAGCCGAACGCGATGGAGGCGATCGCCAGTACGAGGATGGCGACGGCGGCCCCGAGGCTCATCCAGCGAAATCGCGACGGTCGAATGTTCGGTGCGAAGTAATACAGCAGCGCCACGACGAACACGACGAGGAGCACGAGCAGCGGCCACCGCACGATGCGCCAGACGAAGAGCACGACGTCGCCGAGACCGAAAACCTCGCCCACCGCCTGCGCAACAGGGTCCGAGCCGGCGAGGAACAACGCGGCGATCACGGCACAGACGATGATGACCACGGCGATAGCCAGCTGGCTGAGCTTGAGCGCCCAGATGCGACGTCCCTCCTCCACGCGATGTATCCGGTTCATTCCGCGCGCGAAGACCCCGACGTAGCGCGCCACCGCCCAGATCGACAGCAGCACCCCGCTCGCCAGCAGAAGGCCAGACATCCGTAGGTCGGCGAGCTCTTTCAAGAAGTCCGCCACCCCGTCGGCCGCTTCCTCGGGTGCGACGGCGCGCACGATGTCGAGAGAGATCTGCGCGGTCTCCTCATCCCGTCCGAGCACGCTGAGGATGGAGAATCCGACCATCGACGCAGGTAGCAGGGCGAGGATCGCGTAGAACGCGAGGCTCGCGCCGATGTCTGCGCACCCGTCCGCAGCAAACGCTCGAAAGATCCGTCTGATCGCAAAAGTCCATGGCCGGGTCATAGACCCACACTCGTCGCTCCCCGGCGCGATGCCATGCCCCTTGACACGGCCTCGCCCCCAGGCCTCCGGCTCTCAGTTCTGCGTGTCGCCTCAGCTCTGCGTTTCGAGCACCTCGTCGACAAGCAAGATGCCGCCTGTCGAGTTCGCCGAGTGCATCAGCTCTTCGACCCAGCGAGCGTTGAGCGGCGCAGCATCCGGCTCATCGAAGACGAAGCGCAGCGGAATGGACGGATGCACCCAGATCGTCGAGCGACCGACCGGATCGCCGTCTGCATGCTTCCACGACAGAGTGAACGATTCCTGGCGTCGCAGCTTCGTGGCGATGACGACCTTGAGGTGCGCCAACGCGCGATCGTCGATGTGAATCGGGTCTTCAGACCCACCGTACTGAATCGAACCCATACGCTGACCGTAGCGCATGGCAATCACCATTTACTCCCGTGCTTTCAGCAGAAGGAGAATCCGCCGCAGGTGCATGCACATGAGCACCCCCGGCCCCATCGCCTGGTGCGAGTCGACAGCAGCCTGATTCACGGACTCGAGGAGCACTCGAACCGCTCGTGCTGCGCTTTCGCGCGCCTCGTGCGCGGCCGTGCTGTCGTCCTCGTCGAGTGCGATGCAGTCGGCGACGCGCAGGCATGCCGCACTCAACGGTTCCGCGAGCGTCGGGTTGAGGCCCAGCCCGCCCGGCCGATCCCAGATGGCATCGGCGAGCACCTCGGAGATGTCACGGATACGCACGGCGATCAGCTCGAGGGCCTCCAGCCGAGCGTGCGCTTCGGACGTGTCATGCCGACCCCGCATCGCCCTCGGATTGCCCTTGCGGCTGGTGTCGGCCTCGTCGAGCGCCTGCCGTACCTGGCGTGACGTATCTGCCAGCGCCGCAGCATCCCGGACCCACCCGTCGCGTTCCGGTGGCCACGAATCGGACACCGCTTCGCCGATCTCGTGCAGGTGCGCGGCGAGCTGTTCGCGAAAGCCGCTGATCCTGGCTGAAGCTACCGCGGTGAGAGTGCCGGGGGCAATGAGCAGGTTCACGGCAAGCCCGACCACAACCCCGACCGCCATCTGGCTGACGTACCCCAGCGAGTAGTCATCTGAGTTCTGGCCGCCGATGACCAGCACGAACAGTGCCGCGATCGGGACGTACTCACGCCCCGCTCCGAACCACCCGGTCCCTGACAGCAGCACTCCGAAGCCTGCGACGAGGGGAATGGTCCACCAGTTCGGCCCGACGGTCACGACCACGATGAGCGCGAGTGCGATGCCCGTCACCAGACCCAACAGCGTCTGCAGACCCGACTTCATTGACTCCATCAGAGTCGGATACATGCTCAGCAACGCGCCGAGCGGTGCGTAGTACGGATATTCATCCGTCACGCCGGGCATGTGCAGCGCGACGGCCCACGCGATGCCGACAGCGAGCGCCGCTTTCGCCGCGAGCAGCAGGCGCGCAGGCCCTAACGCCGCCTTCAGCGACTCAAACCGTTCGCCACTCATGCCCTGTGATGGCCGCACCGGCCTGTGGTCCCATCTGGAGCATGCCGCCGTCGATCACGAGTGAGGTGCCCGAGATATAGGCGGCCTCCGGCGAGGCGAGAAAAGCGATGAGCGCTCCGACCTCGCGGGCATCTCCCGGACGCCCCAGAGGGATGCCCGGCCGGTCCACCGTCTTCGGGTCGATGTCGACGCCGCCGGCCTTCGCTATCGAGATATCTCCCGGCGCCACACTGACGGCGCTGATCCCGTATTGACCGAGCTCCAGCGCCAGGTTCTTCATGAGTCCGCTGAGACCGTGCTTCGCGGCATCGTACGCGCTGAAGCGCACCATGGGCTGATGCGCGTGCACACTCGTCACCGCTATCAGACGTCCACCGCGTCCGGCGGCGACCATGGCGCGTGCGGCGCGCTGCAGGCAGACGAAGGCTCCGGTCAGGTCGGTGTCGAAGACGTGGTTCCACTCTTCGAGTGTCATCTCCAGGAATGGCGTCTGCGTGCCGATACCCGAATTGTTCACGAAGACGTCGATGCCGCCGAGCTCATCGATCATGCCGTCGATGACGTCGCCACAGGCCGGCATGTCGGTCACATCGAGTTGCGCGACGACCGCCCTGGCGCCGTGGCTGCGCACCTCTTCGGCGGTCTTCTCCGCCCCGTCCCGGTCGGTGTGCCAGGTGACGCCGACATCCAGGCCTGCGGCTGCGAGCGCGACCGCGGCCGCGCGGCCGATACCCGAGTCCGAGCCGGTGACGATCGCCCGGCGCACTTCTCGATCAGGGTTCATCGTCACCCACCAGACGGGTTGTCGAGCGGCATCCCGTTTTCGTCGGTGGTCTCGGGGAGCCCATCTGATCTCGGCAGACGCTCGCCGACCACGGCGACGTCGTCCTCAGGGGCGCCTCCGTCGGTGATGCCTCCGCTCGGAACCGCATCCTCGATCGTGTGACTTGATCCATTGCGCAAAGCGAAGTCCCGACCAGCCTCGACGGCTTCCTCTCGACTGCTGAAACTGAGAGAGAGCTCATTCGCTCCCTCCACCTCATTGACCCACTGACCCTGCTTATCCCTGGTGACAACATCCAGATGCGACAAGTCCCCTACCTCCCGGCTTCGACATGATGCTCGATCTCGAGTTCCCACGCTACGAAGGGCAAGTTGCCCCGGCGAGGGCCTTGACACCGCGACGATGTCTGCTTCGGTGGCTTTCGCTCTTGTCAACCCTGTTGGCGACGACACCTCGCTCTGCGAATGTCACTGTACGAATTATCTTCGACAAGCAGCTGACCCTGCGGATGGGCCAGTGCAACGTCAAGCGCTGGGTGGACGAGATCCTGCCGCTGGTGGAGGATCCGGCCGATCCGCTCGGCGTGCTCGACCTCGCGACACATCATGCACCGCTCGCGGACACACCGGAGCTCTACGCGACGTTCCAGCGCAAGGAGGACGGCTGCATCAAGGTCGTGCTGAATCCCTGAGTCACAGTTCGATCGGCGGTGCCGGCTCCGTCCCGGATTCTTCCGGATGCAGCACGAGATTCACGATCGCGGCGACGAGCCCGCCCCACACAGTGACCATCGCGATGATCATGAAGATGATGGCCGCGGTTGTCATGCGCCCGTTCCCTTCGTCGTCCGGATCGTTCCGGTCTCAGCATCCGGTTCGTAGCTCTCCTCGACGAGGAACTCGTCGTACTCCGCATCGTCCTTGGCATGCGAGCGTCCGCTCCAAGGGATGAGCGAGAGCAGCACGGCGAGGACCACGAGGGCGATGACCATGCCCCAGCCGAAGATCCCCAGGAACCACTCCGGATAGCCTCCGTACGGGTCCTGGCTCTTCGCGATCAGCTCACTGATGAACAGGTAGCCGAGCACGATGGGTGCGAGCAGTCCCACGAGCAGCTTCCAGATCAGCCCGACACGGAAGCTGGAGCGGCGGTTGAGGTGCTCCTGCAGAACCGGCAGCTTGTGGAGCACCCATGCCACGACGATGACCGCGACGAGGGCTACTGCCATGATGCCGAAGGCGTTGACGAAGGCATCCGTCGTGTCGAGAACGGCGAGCGCCGTCGTTGTAGAGAAGAACGCCATCGAGATCACCGCGAGCGGAATCGTCACCGTGAGTGTGGCGCGCACGCGACCCCAGCCGAGCTTGTCCTGGATGGCCGCGACGATGACCTCGAGGATGGAGATCATCGAAGTAAGCCCGGCGAACGTCAATGCACCGAAGAACAGCACGCCGATGATGGGTCCGCCGGCCGCCTGCGAGACGATCGTCGGGAACGCGACGAAGGCGAGGCCGATGCCAGCGGACGCGACATCGGACACCTCGGCCGACTGCGCCTGGGCCATGAACCCGAGGGCGGCGAACACGCCGATGCCGGCGAGGATCTCGAAGCCCGAGTTCGCAAAGCCGACGACGAGGCCGGAGCCGGTGAGGTCGGTCTTGCGCTTCAGGTAGGACGAGTAGGTGACCATGATGCCGAACGCCACCGACAGCGAGAAGAAGATGTGTCCGTATGCGCTCGCCCACACTGCCGGGTCACCGAGTGCTTCCCAGTTCGGGGTGAAGAAGGCGTTCAGGCCGTCCATCGCTCCGGGGAGGAACAGCGCCTGGACCACGAGCACGATGAACATGACCGTCAGCAGTGGCAGGAGCACGGTGTTGGCGGCACCGATGCCGCGCTTGACGCCGAGACCCATGATCACGATGGTGACCAACCATACGATCAGCAGCGGAATGCCGACCTGCGGAACGAACTCCATCGAGATGCCGGTGGAGACGTCGCCCATGTTCAGGAACTCGCCGAAGAAGAAGTCGTTCTCGTTGCCCTCGCCCCAAGAAAGCTGGACCGAGAACCACGTGTACATCGCCGCCCAGGCGATGATCACGGCGTAGTAGACCGAGATCACGACGCAGATGAGCACCTGCCACCAGCCGAGGGGTTCGGCGGCGCGGTGGAGGCGACGGAAAGCGAGGGGCGCGGAGCCGCGGAAGCGGTGGCCGATCGCGTAGTCGAAGAACAGCAGCGGGATGCCGGCGGTCAGCAGCGCGCACAGATAGGGGATGAGGAACGCTCCACCGCCGCCCTCGTAGGCGACGTACGGGAAACGCCAGATGTTTCCCAGGCCGACGGCTGAGCCGATCGCTGAGAGGATGAAGACATTGCGCGAGCCGAAGGCTTCGCGCTTCGCGGTCTGTGGTCGAGCGGATGTCATGCGCCGACCTTACCGCGAAGCACGAAGTGCGCAATATACTGGGCTTTTAATCCGAGGGACGGCCAGATGCGTCGATACGCAGCGGTATTGAGCGCAGTTGCGCTGCTCGGCGCACTCGCCTTGAGCGGCTGCAGTTCTGCGTCGGAAGCAGATGCCACCGGCGGCAGAGTGATCTCGACCGCGGTCCTCACCCCGCCGCCCCCTCCCAATGATCTGAGTGACGAGCAGGTGGCGCAGATCACCACCGTGCAGTGTCCGGATGCGATCACCGAAGACACCCTTCGCGCACTCGTGCAGCCGCAGGCGGATGCCGTCGAGTTCTTCGCGACTACCCTGCAGTGCGGTGACATCGCAGCGGTGGTGGCTGTCGGTGAGGGCGCGCCCGCTTTCGTGTCGCCGATGCAGTACATCGATGCGCCGTGCCCTGCGGGGACGCTGTTCACCGTCTGGGCGCACTACGACGATGACCTGATCTTCGGCAGCCCGACGATTCCGCAGGCGCTCGACGCTGGTCAGTGCGTGCGCAACCTGTATCTGACGGGGTCGGATGCCGGCAAGGGTCTGGATTACGCGTACGGACGCGAAGACGGACTCCGCGATTCCTACGACGTTCTGCTCGGGGCACCGCTGGAGTGGGAGGAGCGCACGGTCACGCTCGTCAACGGACTCACACTGGCGATGAGCCGTCCGATCGGCGATCCCCGCGTCACCCTGTTCTTCCTCAGGCTCCCCGACGGTGGTCTTGGTGCCAGCGGCTTTGAAGCCACCGGATGGGAGAGCCTGCCGAAGCTACTCGCAGGCACTCTCAGCGAACTGCACATGATCGACGCCGGCACCCCGGTGTCGATCGACGGCATCAGTTCCACCGTCGTGGAGCTGTACAACGCGTACCAGCCGGTGACGGTGATGGCGCATCTGCCCGGCAGCGCCGAGGGCACGAGCGGCGACCACCCCGATCATCAGGTCACCGGGGATATCGTCATGGGAACAGCGGATTCCGGACAGATCGACCCCGCGAGGGTGATCTACGCACAGGGCTACCCCAGCGCGGACCGGCCCCAGAACCTCGACGGTGATGTCCTGCAGCGCAAGCTCGACGCATTCGCCGCCTATGCGATACATGACCCGGTGATCCGCTGCTCAACGGCTGACACCTGCGCCAATGTGAGGCTCTTCGGGGCGTGGCTGTTGCGCCAGTACACGATCCCGCACGCGGAGCTCGTGCGCCCGTAGCCGCGCTTCCCGGTCCCGCCGCCCGTCTATTCAGCCGCGCGGGATGCTTCTCGCGTCTGAGCGGCGCGCAGGAGCGGCGAAATCCATCCCGCGCGGCGATACTAGGGAGTGTCACCGTCGGCTTGACGCCGAGAACGGAGCGTACGGATGACGAATCTCGAGAAGAAGCCCGAAGAGGAGATCCTCGCCTCCGGCGAACCGTGCGTCGGTGTGGAGGTCCTCGGGCCGCGCGAAGTGCCGCTCGGTGGGCCGCGGGCGATGACCGTGTACCGGACGCTTCCGTCGAAGGGGCGCTCGTTCGTCGGTGCGTGGTGCTTCCTCGATCATTACGGTCCGGACGATGTCGCGGACACGGGCGGGATGGAGGTACCGCGGCATCCGCATACTGGACTGGCGACGGTCTCGTGGCTGTTCACCGGAAGCATCGACCATCTCGATTCCGGCGGCAACGCCGCCGAAGTGCGCCCCGGCGAGCTGAATCTGATGATCTCGGGGCGCGGGATCACGCACTCGGAGATCAGCACGCCGGAGACGCGCGCGCTCCGCGGCGTGCAGCTCTGGTACGCGATGCCGGAATCGACGAGGTTCGGCGACAACGAGTTCATCCACTACGTACCGGATGCCGTCACGCGAGCGGGTCTCTCGGCGCGCGTCTTCATCGGCGAGCTGCTGGGGGCCGCGGCTCCCGTCGATACGCGGACGCCCGATCTTCTCGGCGCGGAGCTCGTGCTCACCCCTGGCACGGAGGTCGCTCTCACCGTGCGCACGGATTTCGAACACGGCGTATTGGCCGAGTCAGGTGCAGTGTCGGTGAACGGAACGGTGCTCGTGCATCGCGCGCTCGCCTACGTGCCGACCGGATCGGATACGCTCCAGCTCACCGCCGGCCCCGAAGGCGCGCGCGTGATTCTTCTGGGCGGTGTGCCCCTCGGCGAGCGCATCGTGATGTGGTGGAACTTCATCGGACGCTCGCACGAGGAGATCGTGGAGTTCCGGCGCCGGTACCAGTCCGAGCTGGGGTTCGAACCAGAGGATCCGATGGATGCCGGAAAACCGAGGCTGTTCGGAGAGTTCCCCACCGGTCAGCGCGATCCGCTGCCCGCGCCCGCGCTGCCTACGGTGCGGCTGAAGCCGCGGGAGTAGTCGGAGCTATGCTCGCGGCCGTTCGAGGGCGGCGCAGCCACGTCGCACGGCCGTAGTCGCGCTGCAGCCATGGCCAGAACAGCCACCACACAAGGAGTGCCGCAGCAGAACCGGCGAGGAGTCCGGTGACCGCGTCAGAGAGCCAATGCGCGTTGATTAGTGTGCGCTGCCAGGCCATGCCGATCATGACCAACGCACTGATGACGATCCAGCCGATGCGCACGCGACGAAGACGCGGCGGGATCAGCGCCAACACGATGATGACGAGCACCCCGGCGGCGGTCGCATGACCGGAGGGGAACGAACCGTGGTCGACGGCGAACAGCGGCCCGAACAGTCCGGCTGCCTCGTCGGCAGCGGGGCGCGGTCGGTTGACGAGATTCTTCGTCACCTGCGAGTACACGCCCATTCCCATGAGGCATGCGACGAATACGAACAGCGCGGACCGCCAGCGCCCAAAGATCACGAGGCCGAGCGGCAGGAGAATCCCCATCGCCACAGCGCCGGGGGCCTCGCCGAGCAACTGGAAGAACATCGCCAGCGGCTGCTGGTAGATCGCCGCATCAGGCGACACTCCGACCGCCGCCCGCCATGCGTCATCGATGGGCTGCATGAGCGGATTCTGCGGGTCTTGCGCCACGATGATACCCATCGCGATGAACACCGCAGTCAGCCCGACCGCCCACCACAGCAGTGCGATCGGGCGTTTCTCCACAAGTCCATGCGCCGCCTTCGGCTGTGTTTCGGCGATGGATGGGACAACATTGTCGACCATGGGATTCTCCTTTTCAGACGCGACGCCGCGTCAGTTGAACAGATCGGTTCGCAGCAGTGCGAACATCACGGCATGCACACGGTCGCGCAGCCCATTGCCGACGCCGACGGGGTCATCGTCGTAGGCCGCGTTCACCTGCGTTGCCGTCGAGTTGCCGAGCATCGCCAGCATCAGGTCGTTGCCGTACCGGACGCCGAGCGCGGGGTCCATGAACCCGCCGAGCACAGCGTCCGATGACACGACACCATCAAAACCCCATTCGCCGCGCAGGACGTCCTGCAGAAGCGGCTCGCTGCCACCCGCCCATCGTCCACCGATGTTGATGAATGAGCTCATCGCGCCCCAGGCATCTGCCTCCTTGACGGTGATCTCGAACGGTCGCAAGTAGAGCTCGCGCATCGCCTGCTCGTCAGCGAAGATGTTCACACCGGTGCGGGCGTTGGTCTCCTGCTCATTCAGCGCGAAGTGCTTCATGAACGTGAGAACGTCCTTGCTCTGCGCACCTGCGACCATCGCCGCGCTCATCTTGCCGGACACCAGCGGGTCCTCGGAGAAGTACTCGAAGTTGCGACCGCCGAATGGCGTGCGGTGCAGGTTCATGCCCGGGGCGTACCACCCCTGTACCCCGTAGGCATTGGCTTCGGCACCGACCGCTTCACCCATCTCGCGCGCCAGCTGCTCGTTCCACGTCGAGGCGATGACCACCTCCGTCGGGAAGGACGCCGCGGTCAATGAGCTGAACAGCGAATTCAGGCCGGCAGGGCCGTCCAGCAGGATCGCGGACGGCACCCCGAGGCGCTCGACCGGCTCGGTCTTGTACGCGCCCTTGGAGAACACCGCGGTGAGCTCGTCGCGGGTGAACTGGTCGAGGAACGACTCCCACGTCGGATCGTCGTAGTCGAGACCTGCGAGGTCTTCTAGTTGCAGTCCGTTGTCGGCGCCGTAGGTCGGCTCCTCGCCCGAGGTCGCCTCGAAAGTCGGGTTCATGAATGCGAGCAGCTCGTCGGATGCCGTGGTCTCGACATCGGAGGCGTCCGGATACGTGCCCTCCCAGTCGTTGCGCGACAGGTAGGTCAGGTCACCGTCGGCGTACTCGAAGCGATTCTCGAGAGCGGCTCCCGTGGCAGCATCCGTGTCGTACACCACCGTGTCGGCGATCTCGATCGGGAACGTGCCCACGGGAGTGTGCACGTCGGTGCCCACCGTGATCTCGTAGGTGCCTGCCTCCAGGACATAGGCCTCCCGGTCCGCAGCATCCCACGAAGCCATGTCCCGCACGGCGAAGGTGACCGTCACATCCTCCGAGGCACCCGGTTCGAGCATCGACGTCTTGGCGAAGCCCGCAAGCTCGATCGAGGACTTCTCAACGCCTCCTGGCGTGTACGGGGCGGAGTAGTAGACCTGGACGACGTCTTTGCCCGCCACCTCACCGGTGTTCGTCACGGTCACATCGACGCTGATCGTGCCATCGTCAACGACCGGCGCCGCGGTCTGCCAAGTGAAGTCGGTGTAGCTGAGTCCATAGCCGAAGGGATACTGCACGGCGGCCTGATATCCGGCCTCATCGTCCTGGTACCGCGTCTCGTAGTAGCGGTACCCGATGTAGATGCCCTCCTCGTACTCGTACAGTCCACGGGACGCGTTCTCGTATTGGAAGTTGCCGAAGTTCTCTGACGCCGGTGCACTATCGACGTCATAGGCGTAGGTATCGGTGAGATGTCCAGACGGATTCACGTCACCCGCGAGGACCATCGCGAGAGACACGGCGCCCTGCGGGCCGGGGGTGCCGATCCACAGTGCCGCGGTGATCTGCGGGTACTCCTCGAGGAAGCCGAGCTCCATCTGGTTGCCGGAGTTGATCACGACGATGACGTCGTCGAAACTCTCGGTCACGACATCGAGCAGTGCCTCTTGACCACCCGACACGCGCAGCTCATCGGCTGCGAAGTCCGCCCCCTCGACCCCATCGTTCCCGATCACGACGAGCGCGGTGTCGGAGAATTCCTTCGCCTGGGCCAGCACCGGCTCGGTGAGGTAATCGGGGTCTGGCTCCGTCTTCTTGCCGCTGCCGGTGAACAGACCGACCATCTGCTCGATGAAGCCCTGCGAGCCCTGTTCGGTCTCAGCGCCGGCATCTTCCATCGCGGCATACAGTTCGGAGTTGTACTCGATCCCCTGCCCTTCGAGCGCGTCGTAGAGGGTGACGGCCGATGACTGGTCGGCGCCACCGGAACCGCCTCCGCCGTAACGCAGGTTGAAGGATGCGAAACTGAACACGTTGAGCTTCGCATCGGTGAGCGGCAGTGCGCCCTCGTTCTCGAGCAGCACGATGCCTTCATCCGAGATGCGCCCCGCCAGTTCGGTGCCGTACTCGCGCGACTCGACCCCTTCCGGTGTGGACGAGTCGATCTGCAGCGAGGTCAGCCGCTGGACGTCGTTGATGACCGGGGCCACAAGCACGCCGATCACCACGATGACGACAGCGAAGATGCTCCACCCGACGATGCGTCGTGGGCGGTGCGCGACCTTTCGGTAGACGCGCTCGCGACGTCTGTCCTCCCGTCGCTCGGCGCGCGTCATCCCGTCGCGGTGCGCCTTGCGATCGATCTTCGCCTGCGTCTTCGCCGCGCGTGCTTCCGCACGATCTGCCGCCTTCGCCGCCTTCCGGTCGGCGGGAGACATTGCTCCCAGCTCAGCGCGGCGGGCGCGCCGCTCGGTCCGCTCGACCGCCACGCGCGCGAGCGCGTCCTGCTTGATCTCTTTCCGAGTTGCCACGTTGCTTCCCTTTCAACAATCTCTGCAAGTCCTGCTGCTATTCGCTCAGGCGCGCACGCCGGTGCGCTCGCCACGCCGCGAAGAGCTGACGCGCCCCGCGCCAGAATCGTCCGTTCACCATCACCAGCAATGCGTCGAGCATCGCGTCGTTCACTGCGCCGCCCGACATCCGCGCTATGGAACGAAACGGCAGATCCAGAGCGAACCGCGTGTTATTGGCGGCATGCGGCCTCCCCAGCAGCATCAGCACATCGCTGCTGCGGTCGATCACGCTGTAAAGGACGCTCGCGAACCCGCCGCGCCCCTTCGTCTGCGCGACGATGTCGTCGCGCGTCAGCGGACGGTTCGACTGCCACGTCGCCGGTGGCAGTTCACGCCCCAGCAGGGTCTGGAACTCGTCATCCGTCACCCGATCCACGTGACCGCTGCGGTAATGCTCGAGTCCGGATGCGAGGTCGAGATCACCCTGGCCTTCCACCCTGATCGATGCGCGCAACCGGATGTCCCTCGACGATGCCGCCGCGAGCACGGTGTACTCGCCCCCGATTGTGCGCCATGCGCCTGATACGGGGTCGTAGATGTCGAACGCGTGATCGGCATACTCGATGTGCACCGTCTTGATCTCTCCAGGCTGCAGCGCCACCTTCGCGAAGCCGCGCAGTTCGCGTATCGCTCGGAACCGCTCATCGGCAGCATCCGGGGCCTCGATGTACAGCTGCACGACCTCGGAACCGGCCACCTCTCCGGTGTTGGTGACGGTGATGTCGGCCGCTGCAGGGCCGACGATGAGATCGGAATAGGCGAACGTCGTGTAGCTGAGCCCGTGGCCGAATGGGTACCGTACGGACACCCCGGCCTTGTCGAAGTATCGATAGCCCACGTAGATGCTCTCGCGATGCTCACTCGTCGCTTCGGTGCGCCCGAACGTTGCCGAAGACGGAACGTCCGCGTACCGCAGCGGGTACGACTCGGCGAGCTTGCCGCTGGGATTCACCTGCCCGGTGAGCACGCGCACCACTGCACGCCCGCCCCCTTGCCCGGCGAGAGAGCTGTTCAGGATCGCGTCGACCTCGTCCGCGAACGGCAGTTCGACAGGAGCACCGCCGGCAAGGACCACCACGATGGGTACATTCAGCGCGATGAGCTCTCTCGTCAGCTGCAGCTGATTCGCGGCGAGACGCATGTGGGTGCGATCCACGGCCTCGGCCTCGGCCGATTCATCCAGTCCCAGAAAGAGCAGCACTCGGTCCGCACGCGCAGCCAGCCGCAGTGCCCGACGAAGACGTCGCGCGGAAGGCCGGTCTCGTCGGGCGAAGCCGGGTTCATAGCCGATGACGTCGAGAGCGCTCGCGCGCAGCGCGTCGAGTGCGGTCTCGGCGCGCGTCGGGTTCACGAGCGAACTGCCGGATCCTTGATACCGCGGCACTGCGGCGAAGTCGCCGATGACCGCGATCCGCCCGCTCTCGGGCGCGAGCGGGAGGATGCCGTTCTCGTTGCGCAACAGGACGAGCGAGTTCTCGGCTGCTTCGACGGCGAGATCGTGGTGGGCGTCCAAGTCCGCTGCCGGCGCATCCGGTGAGGGCGCGGTGCGCTCGATCAGTCGGAGCATCTCCTCGACGCGGTCATCGAGCACGCTCTCATCGATGGTTCCGGACTCGACAGCGGCGATGATCACCCGGTCGGTCACGCCGTCGGTCGAGGGCATCTCGAGCGCGTTGCCGGCGACCAGCCCCGCCACCCGGTCGTTGTTGCCGCCCCAGTCCGTCACGACAAGACCGTCGAAACCCCAGGACGTGCGCAGTACATCGCGCAGTAGGCTGACATTCTCGTTCGCGTAGGTGCCGTTGACCCGGTTGTACGAGCTCATCACCGTCCAGGGGTCGCCCTCGGCGACAGCGATCCGGAAGCCTTCGAGGTATATCTCGTGCAGCGCCCGCTCATCGACGATCTCGTCGATGCTCATGCGATGCGTCTCCTGACTGTTGACCGCGAAGTGCTTGGCACTCGCCGCAACGCCGCGCGACTGGATGCCGCGGATGAGTGCCGCAGCCAACCTGCCTGCGACCAGCGGATCCTCGGAGAAGTACTCGAAATTGCGACCAGCCAGCGGATTGCGCTTGATGTTCAGCCCCGGGCCGAGCAGAACGCTCACGCGCTCTGCCGCGGCCTCGGAGCCGAGCGCCGCACCGACACGAGCGAGCAGCGATGCATCCCAACTGGTCGCCAGCGCGACCGCCGGGGGGAAGCAGGTCGCGGGAAGGCTGTCGTTGAGACCCAGGTGGTCGGCAGCGCCGCCCTGCTTGCGCAGTCCGTGAGGGCCGTCGGTCAGCATGATCGACGGGATGCCGAGGCGAGGAACTGGCTTGGTGTTCCAGAAGTTCGCGCCAGACATCAGCGATGCCTTCTCGGCGAGCGTCATCGCTGAGCGTAGCCCTCGGATGCTGTCAGGTGTGGACACGATACGAGAGTCTACTCGAAGTTCCACCACCTGGTGGAACTTGTTCGACAGGCTCCGCCTGGCCGTCGAATACTATGGACGACGTGCCCGACCTCGAGGATCCAGAGCCCTCTCCCGCCGGCTATGCGACAGGCCGTGCGACGAAGAAGACCATCGTGGCGAGCGCCACCACCGCGTTCGCCGAGCGCGGCTTCTACGGAACGTCGTTGCGCAGCATCGCCCGCGAGGCCGGTGTCGATCATTCAACGCTGCTGCACCACTTCGGCAACAAGACGGCACTACTGCTCGCCGTGATCGAATTGCACGATCAACAGCAGCTGCGCGCTGCTGTGCCGCGCAAGCTCACCGCGGATGCACTTGTCGACGCGTTCACGCAGACTGCGGCCAGCAACCAGGCGACGCCCGGCCTGACGCAGCTGCTCTCGATCCTGACCGCAGAAGCCGGAGCTCCAGGGCATCCGGCGCGTGCCGCGCTGCAGCGCCGCCACAATCGGATCCGCACGGTGTTGACCCTGATGATCCGACGCCAGCGGTCTCGGCTCGGACTCCCCGACGACGGTCTGCGTGCCGAAGAGCGCGCGGCACTCGTCATCGCCACCTGGGACGGTCTGCAACTGTATGACGCGCTGCACCCAGGCGAACTGGACGTCCCGGCTCTCGTCAACCGGAGCCTGCGTGACGCATTCGGGCTGACGACCGCAACCGGCTAAACCGGGCCGCGATCATCGCGGCCCTCTGACAGCACTCACGGGGTTGCCCCGTCACCAGCGCGGGTGGACGGCGGCGCGGAAGCGGCGGTCGTAGAGCTCCCACACAGACGCGGTGAAGGCTTCGCCCAGGTCCGGTGCCGAGCCCGCCGCCGCGTTCGATCGAGCCTGCGCGACACTGCGGGCACCGGGAATCACAGACGAGACGCCTGGGAGCTGCGCGACCCACGCGAGGGCGGCCGTGGCCGGCTCGAGCCCGACGTCTCGGGCGAGTGTGGAGAACTCGTGCGCCGCTTCCACGCCCTCGTCGTAGTCGACGCCGGAGAAGGTCTCGCCCTGGTCGAATGCCTCACCCTGCCTGTTGAAGGTGCGGTGATCGTTCGCGGCGAAGACCGTGTCGCGGGAGTAGCGGCCAGAGAGAAGTCCGCTCGCGAGCGGCACTCGCGTGATGATGCCGACGCCGGCTTCGCGCGCTGCCGGAAGGACCTCGTCGAGCGGCTTCAACCGGAACGCATTGAGGATGATCTGCACCGTCGCGACGCGGGGACGTGCGATCGCGGCGAGCGCTTCGGCAGTCGTCTCGACGCTCACGCCGTAGTTCGCGATGGCGCCCTCCTCGACGAGGCGATCGAGTGCGTCGAACACAGCATCGTCCGCGTACACCGCGGTCGGCGGGCAGTGCAGCTGCACGAGGTCGAGCGTGTCGATGCCAAGGTTGCGGCGACTGCGATCGGTCCACCCACGGAACTTCTCGTACACATAGTTGGCCGGGATCTGCTCCTCGCGGCGCCCCATCTTGGTGGCGACGGTCAACTCGACATCCGGGTTATCGCGTCGCCACTGTCCGATGATCGATTCGCTGCGTCCGTCACCGTAGACGTCGGCCGTGTCGAAGAAGGTGACTCCGGCTTCCGCACTCGCATCGAGCACTGCGCGGGCGTCGGCTTCGCTCACTTCACCCCAATCAGCACCGAGCTGCCAGGTTCCGAGACCGATGGTGGAGACGTCGCGGCCAGTGCGACCCAGGGAGCGATGTTGCATGGCGCCGAGTCTACGGTGAACCGGGGTGAGGCCGGCCCGGCTGCTCGATCGCGGTACTGATATCCGCCGATGAGCAGTCTTCATCAAAGGACGCGGTACGCGTCATAGCGAACGCAGTCTGCGTCTCTGACTGCGGATGCGATCAGCAGGTGAATCGCCCCGGGTCTCGTGGAGGGTCTGAATTCCCGAGAGGATGAGACCTATGCCACCGATCTGCCGCTGGACGCGCTCGAGATGTCGCTGTGGGTTCGGGACCGGGCTGGCGAGGACGTCACGGGAGTCATTCAACATTCCGATGCGGGGACGCAATACACGGCTCTGCGCTACACCGAGCGGCTCGCGGAAGCCGGCGCGATCGCATCGATCGGGACCGTCGGTGACAGTTACGACAATGCTCTCGCAGAGAGCGTCGTCGGCCTCTACAAGACCGAGTGCGTGAAGATCGACGGCCCATTCCGCAGCGCCTGCGACCTCGAACTCGAACTCGCCACGCTCTCCTGGGTGCACTGGTTCAACGAGAACCGGCTGCACTCATCGGTCGGATACCTCACGCCCGTTGAGAAGGAGAACGAGTACTACCGTGAGATGAACTCCCAGAGCCAGCCGGCGCTGGGAGAACTCGCCCTCCACTAAACCTGGGGCGATTCACCCCGTACTACGAGGTATTTTCCGGTGGTCACACGCAACTCGCAAGTTGTACGCGAACCGACTATTCACGTGGTTCGCACTCAGTACTCTCCACACACTCCACGCACGCTCTGGCATGCGAATGGAGACAAAACAAAAACCCCTGTTTACCAGGGGTTTCGTGGCGGAGACGAGGGGATTCGAACCCCTGGTCCCCGTAAGAGGACTCCACCTTAGCAGGGTGGTGCACTAGGCCTGACTATGCGACGTCTCCAGGCATCCGGCCGAAGCGCGGACGCGTCATACCATCATAACCGGTCTCAGCGGTCGTCACGAACCGCACAGCATCCGACGGCCTCCATGAAGCGTGTGAGCCCGTACGGCAGAACACATCGATGGCTGTCTAGTCCATGTTCTGGGTGCGTTGAACATGGAATTTCATGCCTTTAGCGGTTTGAATTGACCGTATTGCACCCAGCAGCACAAGGTACGGGTGACATGAGCTTCAAGGAGTAACGATGAGCATTGCGGTTCAGGCAGACGCCTGCGTTGGTGCAGGACAGTGCGCTCTCGTCGCACCCGACGTGTTCGACCAGGACGACGACGGCATAGTGATCCTCCTCGAGAGCGATCCTCAGGGTGCAGATCTCGATGCCGCGAAGCGTGCCGTTCGCCTGTGCCCCGCACGCGCCATCACCCTCACTGAGCAGTGACCGCTTCGCGCGTCGTCATCGTCGGCGCCTCGATCGCCGGGCTGACCGCAGCCGAGACGTTGCGCCAGGAGGGCTTCACTGGTGAGATCGTGCTCGTCGGCGACGAGCCGCACTCCCCGTACAACCGCCCGCCGCTGTCGAAGCAGATCCTCAACGGCGCGTGGGAGCCCGACCAGGCGATGATCCGCACGGTGGAAGAGCTCGCCTCGCTCGATATCGACCTGCGCACCGGATGCGAGGCGACAGCCCTCGACATCGATGCCCGCATCGTCCAGACGACGCAGGGCCCACTTGCGTTCGATGAGCTGATCATCGCCACCGGCACCGCCCCACGCAGCCACCCGCTGGTGCCCGACGCGCAGACTCTGCGCACTCTCGATGATGCGGTGCGCCTTCGCGACGCCGCCACGTGCTCGGCGCGCGTCGCGGTCATCGGCTCGGGGATCCTCGGTTCTGAGATCGCCAGCGCCGCCCGTAAGCAGGGCGCCGAGGTGCTGCTCGTCGGCCGGTCCGGCGCCCTCAGCTTCGGCAGCGTCGGCACCCTGCTCAGCGACCGCTTGGCCGAACTCCACCGCGACAACGGCGTCGAACTCATGCTCAACGCCTACGTCATCAGCTCGACCACGGACGGTGACGAGACCGAGATCGCCTTCGACACCGGCGAGACCCGCATGTTCGACCTGGTCGTCACCATGATCGGCGGCATTCCCCGCACCCAGTGGCTCGCGTCATCCGGTCTCGATATCGCCCAAGGCGTCGCCTGCGATATCGACGGCGTCGCAGCTCACGGCATCTCGGCCATCGGCGACGTCGCCGCATGGCAGGACCCCTCGACCGGGCAGCACCAGCGCGCCGAGCACCAGAGCTACGCGATCGAGCAGGCGATCAGCGTCGCGACCCGACTCGTGCACGGCACCACGAGCCCGTCGCCTGTGCCCCTGTTCTGGTCGGAGATCCACGGCACCCGCATCAACGCCTACGGCTGGTTCAGCCCGCAGCACCCGCTCGTCACGGCACCAGCCGCGTCCGATGCTCGCGGCATCGTGCTGCTGAGCCGCGACGGCGCTGACCAGGTGCGCGGCGCGATCGGCTGGAACGCCTCCCCGCGGGAGTTCCGCACCGCCCGCGCCTCTGTCGTACTACCCACCCCCGACCTCGCCCCTCACCACTGAAAAGAGATGGATCGATGACGACCGCCACTCAATGCCCGTTCGTTGCCCGCTCGCTTCCCGGCGACGGCACCCCGCTCACCCCTTCGCCCACTCTCGCCGCGTGGCGCGACGAGGCCGCGTTCGTGCCCCTCGACTTCCAGGACGGGCACGAGGGGCTCGTCGCCACCCGCTATGACGCGGTGCGCAGCGTGCTCGAGGACCCGCGCTTCAGCATGCGCCCCGGCCGCATGCCCGTCGGCCCCGATGGCGCTGGTTCCGGCGACAGCGCCGCGGTGCCACTCGAGGCCGCCGGAGATCTCGACGAGGCGGGCCAGCGCTCTGACGCTCTGAACCTTCTGAACCTCGACGGCGAGGTGCACTCGAAGCTGCGCCGCGCCGTCACCGCCCGCTTCTCTGTGCGTCAGGCACGCTCACGCGAACCGTGGATCCAGGCGATGATCGCCCGCGAGATCGAGCGCCTGCGCACACTCGACCGCGACATCGACGTGTGGCGCGACTACGCCCAGCCAATCTCCGCACGCACGCACTGCCACGTCATCGGCATCCCCGAGCACCACTACGAGACCTTCGTGGCGCTGTTCGTGGAGGAGTCGACGGCACAGCAGAAGTACGACTTCATTCGGGCACTGCTCGAAGAGCGCAAGAACAATCCGGGCGAAGACGTCATCACCGACCTCCTGAACAACCCCGACCTGGACCGCATCGAGGTCGAGGGCCTGCTGCGTCTGCTGATGGGCGCCGGGCGCGACTCCGTGGCGTACCTCATCGCCACAGCATCCGTCGCCCTGCTCACCAACCCCGAGCAGCTGGGGACCCTACGGGCGGACGCCGAGAAGATCCGCCCCGCGGTCGAGGAGTTCATGCGCGTCGGCGCGATGTTCGTCACCCTCTTCGCGCGCACCGCACTCGAAGACGTCGAGATCGACGGCACCACGATCCCTGCAGGCACGTCCGTGTCGGTCTCGCCGGTGGCCGCGAACCGCGACCCCGAGCACTGGGAGCAGCCCGAGGAATTCGACGTGGAGCGTGACGCCTTCGGTCACCTCGGCTTCGGTCACGGCATCCACGGATGCATCGGACAGCAGGTCGCACGCGTCGAGATCCGTGAGGCGCTCACGGATCTCCTGGCCTCGTTCCCGAATCTCGCACTCGTCGATGCAGAGCAGCTCACGCCTCAGCCGTTCGCGCACCCCGTCGCCGTCTACGAGGCCGGCCACGTTCTCGTGCGACTCGGGGAGGACTGAGAACGCACGGTGCTCGCCCCCGTCGAACTAGCATTGCCGTTGAACACCACGACAGGCGGAGTGCTGATGACCGACGACGATAACGCCGTGCTGGTGAGCGCGAACTGGTACCGGTTCTCATCGGGCGAGCGCATCGTCAACCCGCACGTGATGAGCACATCGTTCGTGTGGATCGTCAGTGGCGGGGGCGAGATCCGCGTAGGCGGCCAACAGTTCACGGTCGACGCTCAGCACGTGTTGCGCATGCCGTGGCACCACCACGTCGAGTACCGGGCGAATCGGCGCGGTCCGTTCCACATCGGAACGATCCACGTCGTTCCCCGCCACGCCAGAACGACCCCGGTGATCCCGCGCGTCGCGCATCTGCCGGGCGACCCGCTGCTCGAAGACCCGGCACGCAGCGGCAATCCAGCGGCGTTTCGGCCGGGGGTGACGTCGATGCAGAACAGTTCGGCCCGGCGTATCACCGAGTTCGGCACGATGGCGATCGAGAAGCTCAGCGAGGGCGGGTTCGATGAGACCTACTTCCGTTACCTCGGGCGGCTCATCCTCATGGAGAATTCCGCGTGGGCCGACACCCACGCGCAGCAGGCGACGCTGCCGGGCTCACTCGAACTGATGATGACGTACGTGCGTCATCACATCGCCGAGCGGCTCACGGTCGCACAGGTGGCTGATGCCGCCCGCTGCAGTGAGACCACCGCTCAGCGCCTGTTCACCCGCCACCTCGGTGAATCCATGCAGGCGTGGATCCGTCACGTGCGCCTGCGCGAAGCGGCGAGCCTGCTGCGCAGTACAGGCCTCCGCGTCGGCGAGGTCGCGCATCTCGTCGGCTATCAGGATCCCCTCTACTTCTCACGCGCCTTCCGCCGCGCCTACGGCGTCGCGCCCAGTCAGTTCGCCCGCGCGACGCTGCGGCCCTGAGTGCGGATGCCGCCGGGTTTCGTCTCGCTGGCGACCGCTCTACGATCGGGGTGGGAGCGCAAGGCTCCGGCCTGCCGCCGCGATCGCCTGAGCCCCTAAGATCGGGGGCATGCCCCAGGTGACGACTCGTCCCGCACCCGGCACGCGTCTGCGTGGCTTCTCCTCCGGCATCATCCTGGCGCTGGGCGTCCTGGTCGTCCCCTCGCGCTCGCTGTCACCTTCAACAGCCAAGCAACGCCCGACGCCGACGCGTATGTGCGCATGGCCTTCGCGCAGGTCGCCGGTGCAACGATCACGATCGGCACCGCCGTGGGACTCGTCGTCCAGCGCATCGTCCGACGCAGCCCGCTCCGCGACACCGCATGGTTCGGACTCATCGCCGTCGTCATCATTGCGTGGCAGGCCTCCGGCCTGTCGAGCACGGCTGATACCCTCCTCACCCGCCTCGGCCTGCTCTAGACGGCTTCCGCGAGGGGCCGGCCTTGCCCAGCGGCCCGCCCGGCATCCGCTGGCCGGAAGACGAACACAACTCTCCGCTCGTCCAGTCCATGTTTCGGCGTTCACGCATCCTTCTTTCTCCCGCTCAGATCCGTAGATTCGACAGATAGGATCGCGCAGACTCTGCGCTCAGATGTGAGGAGCCACACATGGCCGCACACCGTCGCCCGTTCGGGCGCACCGGTTGGAATATCAGCGAAGTCTCCTTCGGCGCATGGCAGCTGGGTGGACAGTGGGGACCGGTCGATGACGACGCGTCTGTTCGCACTCTGATCGACGCCTACGAGCAGGGCATCAACTTCGTCGACACGGCGGAGATGTACGGCTCCGGGCACAGCGAAGAGGTCGTCGGCCGCTCACTTCGCGAGTGGTCTGGCGAGCGCATCTATGTCGCAACGAAGGTTCAGCCCGTCAAGTGGCCCCACCCCTCAGTGAACGACCCCGACATCGCCGCAGGCTATCCGACCGACTACATCCGCACCCAGGTCGACCAGTCGCTGCGCCGGCTGGGCGTGGAACGACTGGATCTGCTGCAGCTGCACTGCTGGATGCCGGGAGGCATGCACGATCAGACATGGCTCGAGGTGCTGCGCGATCTGAAGGCCGAGGGCAAGATCGACAGGATCGGCGTCTCGCTGCGCGACTACCGCGCAGACGAGGGCGTTGCGATCGCCGAATCGGGTCTGATCGACTCGATCCAGGTCATCTACAACATCTTCGAGCAGAAGCCGGAGCAGGCGCTCTTCGCGGCCGCAGCATCCACCGGCACCGCGATCATCGCGCGCGTCGCACTGGACTCCGGTTCGCTCAGCGGCACTTGGACCGCCTCGTCTTACGACGAGTGGGCGGATGACTCCGTGCTGAAGGGCATGTTCCGCGACGAGCGCTTCGCCGAGACCCTCGCGCGTATCGAGGCGATCAAGGCCGTGACCTCCCCGCACTACGACTCGCTCGCCGAGGCGGCTGTGCGCTTCGTGCTCGACCGCCCAGAGGTGTCGACCACGATCGTGGGCATGACCTCGCAGAAGCGCATCGCGAGCAACCTGGCGTTCGCAGACGGAGAGGGCCTCGTTGACGGACTGCGCGAGCGTCTCGCCAGCTTCGAATGGGAGAGGAACTTCTACGTATGAGCACGTCACCCGCAGCTATCGAACGTCTGAGCCCCGAACAGATCGAGGAGCGCCTCGCGGCGGTATCCGTCGCCTATCTGCCGCTCGGTTCGCTGGAGTTCCATGGTCCGCACCTGCCCATCGGACTCGACGCGCTCACCGCCTACGGCATCTGCCTCGGAGCCGCCGAGCAGCACGGCGGCGTCGTGCTGCCTGCGTACTATCAGGCTGTCGGCGGAGAGCACATGCGCTACCCGTGGACGATCATGAGCTCCTCCCCCGAGAGCATCGCGACGCTGCTCGCCGAGACACTCTCGCGGCTCGACGAGATGGGCGTGCGCCGCGCGGTCATCCTGAGTGGTCACTTCGCCGACGAGCAACGCGACCTGGTCATGTCTGTCGCCGACCGCTGGAACGCGACCGGCTCGTCGATGGTCGCCATCGCGCGCACGCTGGCGCAGGCTCCCGAGCTACCAGTGGCCCCTGACCACGCAGGGCGATTCGAGTCGCTCATGCTTCACGCGATCGACCCCACGCTGGTCAACGTCGGGCTGCTTCCGGATGCCGCGTCCTTCCCCGCGCCCGCGGACGAGGACCCCTACGGCCAGCAGCGTCACAGCGCCGAGCACCCGCTGCACGGCGTCTTCGGCGCCGACCCGCGCAGGCTCGATGTCGACAGCGCGGCGGGGCTGATGGCGCACTACGTCAGCTGGATCGCTGGCCTGGCGGAAACGGCCTGAACCTCCGCGCAGTACAAAGAAGAAGCGCCCGGTCGGTTTCACCGATCGGGCGCTTCTCAGTTACCTGAGGCGTCGACTCAGAAGTCGAAGTCTCCGATGTTCTCCTTGTCGAAGACGTAGGGGGCACCCAGCAGCACCGTGGCGTCAGCGCCGACCGTGAACTTGCCGAGATTGCCGGCCTCGAACGTGTCGCCCTCAGCGCCCGTGATGTCACCCTGGATCAGAGCATCAGCAGCGAAGGCCGAGAGGTAGCCGAGGTCTTCCGGGTTCCACAGCGCGAAGGCGGTGACGGTGCCGTCAGCGATGTACTCGCGCATCTGGTTCGGCGTGCCGAGACCGGTCAGCGCGACCTTGCCCTTGTAGTCCGAGGTAGACAGGTAGCGAGCAGCAGCCGAGATGCCGATGGTGGTCGGCGAGATGATGCCCTTCAGGTTCGGGTGCGACTGCAGCACGGCTGCGGTCTTGTCGAACGAGATCTGCTCGTCGTCGTCACCGTAGACGATCTCGACGATCTTGATGTCGGGGTGGTCAGAGGCGAGCAGCGCCTCCATCTTCTCGATCCAGACGTTCTGGTTGGTCGCGTTGGCCGTGGAGGACACGATCGCAATCTCGCCGGCTCCACCGATCTGCTCGGCGATCAGGTCGACCTGCACCTTCGCGATGCCGTCGGCGGTCGCCTGGTTGACGAACAGGTCGCGACACTCGGGGTTGGTGTCGGAGTCGAAGGTAACGACCTTGACGCCGGCCGCGCGTGCCTCATCGAGCGCGTCGCAGATGGCCTTCGGGTCATTGGCCGAGACGACCAGTGCGCCGACGCCCTGCTGCGTCGCGGTGTTGATGTAGCTCACCTGAGCCTCGGGGCCAGACTCTGCGGGGCCGACCTCGGCGAAGGTTCCGCCGATCTCGGCGACTGCTGCCTGTCCACCCTTGCTCGACGTGTCGAAGTAGGGGTTTCCGATACTCTTGGGCAGGAACGTGATCGCGAGGTTCGCGTCTCCGCCACCCTCTTCAGGTGCTGCGCCACCACCGGACGCGCCGGTGTCGGCGCAGCCGGTCATGACCAGTGCTGCGGCAACCGCGACAGCGGCGAATGCTCCAACACGCTTGCGTGCAAACTTCATTGTTTTTCCTTTCATACGATCGACCACGACGGATGCCGCGGGCCGATGACGCAGCCTTGTTACTACGCTGTGGATGCTGCGACGAGTGGTGGTCCGGTTCGTCGCCGTCGAGACTGAAGCGAGTTCAGTGCGCTCGCACCGACGACGGACAGGATGAGGAGCACGCCGGTGATCACCATGATCACGTCGGACGTGATGTTGGCAAGGCGCAGCGAGCTGGAAAGCACACCGATCAGAAGCACAGCGGCGACGACGCCGTAGATCTGACCTCGACCGCCGAAGACCGAGACGCCGCCGAGCACGACGGCCGCGATCACCTGCAGTTCAAGCCCGGTGGCATTGTCACCGCGCGCGCTGCCGAAGCGGAGCGTGTAGTAGATGCCGGCGAAGGCCGAGATGACGCCGGCGAGCACGAACAGGGTGAACTTGGTGCGCTCGACGTTCACTCCCGAGAACCGTGCGGCATCCTTCGACAGGCCGATCGCGAAGATGCCGCGACCGAACGGAGTGAAGTGCAGCACGACCACGAAGATCACGAGCAGGATCAGGAACGGCACCATGATGTACGGGATCGTGGTTCCGGCGACCTTCGCTTTGGCGAGTGCCGTCCATGCCTCGGGGAAGTCGGTCACAGCGGTCGTGCCGAGGATCCCGACCGCGAGGCCGCGAAAGAGCGCCAGGGTGCCGATCGTGACGGCCAGCGACGGGAGCCCCACGACAGTGACGAGGAAGCCGTTGAAAGCTCCGCCGACGATGCCGACCGTGAGCGCGAGGAGGGCGGCGACCTCGAAGGGCAGACCGATGTGCACCGCACCGCCGGTGACGACGCTGGCAAGACCCACCATGCTTCCGACCGACAGGTCGATCTCGCCGGTGATCATGATCAGCGCCATCGGCAGAGCGATCAGCAGAATCGGTGCGATGTCGAGCAGCAGGTAGTTGAGCGTGATCGGCTGCGCGAAGCCGCGCACCGTGATCATCGAGAAGGCGACGACGACGATCAGTAGCCCGACGATCGCGGTCTCGCGTGTCAGCAGGAGGCGGCGCCAGAGCGGCTTCTCGAAGTCGCGGGCGACGCGATTCGTGCTGGTGGTCGTGGCGGTCGTCATGACTCGTCCCTCGATTCGATGAGTCGCTGCTTCTGTCTGACCGCGAGCCAGCGGTCGAGCACGATGGCACCGATGATGAGCACGCCGACGACGGCCCGCTGCCAGAAGTCGGGAATTCCGAGGATGGGCAGGGCGCGGTTGATGGTCATCAGCAGCATCGCGCCAATGGCGGCACCCCAAACTGTGCCTACGCCTCCCGTGATCGCGACTCCGCCGATGACGGCCGCACCGACAGCATCCAGCTCCCAGCCGGCCCCGGCCTGCGAGCTGACCGAGCCGTAGCGCGATGCGTAGAAGACGCCGGCGAGACCTGCCAGCGCACCCGAGAGCACGAAGGCGGAGATGACGCGGCGGGTGACCTTGAGTCCGTAGAGCTCTGCGGCTGCGGGGTCCGATCCGATCGCGTAGTACTCGCGTCCGCCGCGGGTGTTGCGCATGTACCAGGCGGCGATCGCCAGCACGATGATCGCGACGATCGCGAGGATCGGGATGCCGGCGAGCTGCCCCGTGCCGATGGCCAGGAAATCCTTGGGCATATCGGAGGCGTTCACCCGGGTGCTGCCTGCCCACATCACATTGATGCCGCGGTAGGCGTACAGCGTGCCGAGCGTGATCACCATGGCGGGTACCTTGGCGTAGGCCACGAGCGCGCCGTTGACGAGGCCGAGCAAGCTTCCGAACAGCACGGCGAGAAGCACGACCACGGGGATCGGCAGCATCGGGAGGTCGATGAACAGTCGGCCGGTGAGGTAGGCGGAAAGGCCCATGACCGAGCCGACCGACAGGTCGACGTTGCGCGTGACGAGAACGATCGCCTGTCCGACGGCTACCAGCGCCAGGATCGACGGCGTCAGCAGCAGGTCGCGCCAGCCGTCGGAGCTGAACAGGAACGACGGGTTCGTCGTGATGGTGGCGATCATGACGAGCGCGAGCACCAGAAGGATGCCAACCTCACGCGCCTTGCTGAACACGCCGATCTTCTTCGTGATCCCCGACACGGGGATCTTCGTGGTGGAGGTGAAACTCACGAGTGCTGCTCCGATGCGTGCGTGGCGGCGAACATGACGTTCTCGCTGGTGGCGTCTGCGCGGTCGAGCTCAGCCGTGATGCGCCCCTCGCGCATGACGAGAACTCGATCTGCCATGCCGAGGACCTCGGGAAGCTCGGAGGAGATCATGAGGATGCCCATGCCTTCCCCCGCGAGTTCCGACAGCAGACGGTGCACCTCTGACTTGGTGCCGATATCGATTCCGCGAGTGGGCTCGTCGATGATGAGGACGTCGGGGTTTGTCGCCAGCCACTTGGCCAGCACGACCTTCTGCTGATTTCCGCCGGAGAGGGTCGACGCGACGGTGTCGAGCGAGTGCGCCTTGACCTCGAGGCGGCTCGCCCACACGCGCGCTGCCGCATTCTCGCGGCCCGTGGTAATCAGGCCGAGCTGTAAAAGCTTGTCTTGGATCGCCATGGTGATGTTGCGGCCGACGCCGGATTCGATGACGAGGCCCTGCTTGCGGCGATCCTCGGGGACGAGCGCGAGACCCGCACGCATCGCGGCGGTCGGGCGACCGCGCTGAACGCTCTGGTCCTTCATCGTCACGGCGCCTTCGCGGTAGTCGTCCACGCCGAAGATGGCGCGGGCCACCTCGCTGCGGCCAGCGCCCACGAGGCCTGCGAGCCCCACGATCTCACCCGAGCGCACGACGAAGCTGATGTCGTGGAAAATGCCGGGAGAGGTGAGGTCCTTGACCTCGAGGATCGGCTCGCCGATGACGGCTTCCTGCTTGGGGAAGAGCTCGGTGACATCGCGGCCGACCATCTGGCGCACGAGGTCAGCCGGGTTGGTCTCGACGATCGGTACCGTCGAGATGTACGAACCGTCGCGCATGACCGTGACGGTGTCGCACAGCGCGAACACCTCGTCGAAGCGGTGCGAGATGAAGATGAGTCCGCGGCCCTCATCGCGCAGGCTCCGCGCGATGGTGAAGAGCCGCTCGACCTCCACGCCCGAAAGCGCGGCGGTGGGCTCGTCCATAATCAGGACCTTGGCATCGAGAGACACGGCCTTGGCGATCTCGATGACCTGCTGGTCGGCGATCGACAGTCCTTCTGCGGGTCGGTCTGGATCGATCGAGACACCGAGGCGGGTGAACAGGCGCTCGACCTCGTGGCGCATCGCCTTGCGGTCGATCCGGCCGAAGCGGCCGACGATCTGGCGCCCCATGAAGATGTTCTCTGTCACCGACAGATCGGGGAACAGAGTCGGCTCTTGGTAGATGACCGCGATGCCCGCGGCCTTCGACTGGGCGGTAGAGGTGAAGTCGACCTCTTCGCCGTCGAGTCGGAAGTCTCCGGCGTCGCGGCGGTAAAGGCCTGCGACGATCTTGACGAGCGTCGACTTGCCTGCGCCGTTCTCACCGATCAGTGCATGGATGGATCCAGCACGCAGGCTCAGGCTCCCGGATCGGAGCGCTATGACGGCGCCGAACGACTTGACGACCTTGGACAGTTCAAGGACCACTGCTGCGTCTTCGGTCTGCATGGGCACCTCCTCGTTGAGGGTATGAAAGATTCTGGCGGGTAAATGAATCGATTCATTTTCGTTCATGGATACTGTAGGCATCGCATCGACGGTCGGTCAAATCACAGATTGGACACACCGCGAGATCGATCCCGAAAATCCCGCAAATCAGGAGCATCATGACCCGTATCGCCTTCCAGATCACCGTCCACCCCGAGATGATCGACGAGTACATCGCCCGACACAGCCCGGTCTGGCCCGAGATGCTCGCCGAGATCGCGGCCTCCGGCCGCCGCAACTACTCGATCTTCCTCGGCGCCGGCGGAAACCTCTTCGGCTACTACGAGACCGACGACGAGGAAGCCTCTCGGGCGCACCTCGCAGCCTCCGAGGTCGCCGCGAAGTGGGAAGCCTCGATGGCGCCGTTCTTCGTGGGCGTGGAGGGCCGCGTCGATCAGGTCGCGACCCTCATCCCCGAGGTCTTCAACCTCGGTGAC
This sequence comes from Microbacterium zouquanmingi, assembly GCF_052266675.1. Classification (NCBI taxonomy): domain Bacteria; kingdom Bacillati; phylum Actinomycetota; class Actinomycetes; order Micrococcales; family Microbacteriaceae; genus Microbacterium; species Microbacterium zouquanmingi. The sequence continues at coordinate 213,595 of NZ_JBQPRA010000002.1, read as the reverse complement.
CAGCTCGCCGCCGTTGACGCCTGAAACCCTGATCAGCCGATCGTGGACTGCCGCACCACGAGTTCCGGCTGAAACCTGACCGCGCGTCCGCGCGGCTGACCCGAGTTCTCGCCGAGCAGCAGCTCGACTGCGGTCTCGCCGATCAGCCGTGCGGGCTGACGCACCGAGCTGAGCGGCACCACCGTCGCCGTGGCGAAGTCGATGTCGTCGTAGCCGATGAGGGCGATGTCGTCTGGCACCCGCACCTCGGCCATCAGCGCGAACGACTGCAGCAGTCCGACAGCGAGCAGGTCGTTGGCCGCGAAGACGGCATCCGGCCGATCCGCCGCCGCGCGAGCGAGCAGCGACTCCCCCGCCGTACGACCATGCAGCACCGCGAGAGCGGGGCGCTCGATGACCTCGAGCGTGGCGCCGGGAACAGCATCCACGGCCGCGCGAGCACCCTGCAGACGATCAGCCACCTGGCCGATCGAGCGAGGACCACCCACGAAGGCGAGCTTGCGCCGGCCGATCTCCAGCAGGTGCGCCGCCGCCATCCGTCCGCCCTCGATGTCATCCATCGCCACCGAGGTGAATCCGCCCTCGTCGATCTGTCGGTCGACGAGGATCACCGGAACGCCGCTGTCGCGCAGACCGTGCAGCAGCGACAGGTTGTCGGTCGTGGGAGTGACCAGCACGCCATTCACCCGCTGCTCACGAAACAAGTCGAGGTGCAGGCGCTCACGATCGGGCGACTCGTCGCTGTTGCCGACGAGCACCGTCATCCCGGCCTTCGCAGCGCGATCTTCGGCTCCGCGGGCGACGTCGGCGAAGAACGGGTTGCCGATGTCGAGCACGACGAGTCCGATGGAACGGCTGCGACCCGCGCGCAGCTGGCGCGCGGCGTCGTTGCGCACGAACCCCAGTTCGGCGATCACCTGCTGCACGCGTTCGACGGTCTGCGGAGTCACTCGTTCAGGATGATTGAGCACGTTCGAGACGGTGCCCACAGACACGCCCGCCTGCTGCGCCACGTCTCGCACACTCACGCCCATTTGCAGATCCTCGATCCTCTCGGCCCACAACACTACCCACCTGCGACCCACCGACGGCTAGTTCTTTGACACGTGACGACTCGTGCCGTACCCTGCTTGAAACGATTCATCCGTAGTCAGAGAGCACGCATCATGAGCATCCTCAACGCAGACATTCTCGCCGAACTCGAGAAACAGTCGATCGAGCTCCCCTCGTGGGCCTTCGGCAACTCCGGCACCCGCTTCAAGGTATTCGGCACGCCCGGCACACCCCGCGACCCGTTCGAGAAGATCGCGGATGCCGCGCAGGTGCACAAGTACACCGCGCTCGCTCCGGTCGTCGCGCTGCACATCCCATGGGACATGTGCGACTTCGGTGACCTGCGCACGCACGCGGAAGACCTCGGCGTCTCGCTCGGCACGGTCAACTCCAACACCTTCCAGGACGACGAGTACAAGTTCGGCGCTCTCACCCACGAGGATGCCGCGGTTCGCAACAAGGCGATCGACCACCACCTCGCATGCATCGACGTCATGGATGCCACCGGCAGTCGTGACCTCAAGATCTGGCTCGCCGAGGGCTCGAACTACCCCGGCCAGGCCGACCTCCGCGGCCGGCAGGACCGTCTGCAGGAGTCGCTTCAGAAGATCTATGCGCGGCTCGGCGACGACCAGCGCTTGGTGCTGGAGTACAAGTTCTTCGAGCCCGCTTTCTACCACACCGACGTTCCGGACTGGGGCACCTCCTACGCGCAGGTGTCCTCGCTCGGGGACAAGGCGATGGTGTGCCTGGACACCGGCCACCACGCTCCAGGCACGAACATCGAGTTCATCGTCATGCAGCTGCTCCGGCTCGGAAAGCTCGGCTCGTTCGACTTCAACTCGCGCTTCTACGCCGACGACGACCTCATCGTGGGCGCGGCAGACCCGTTCCAGCTGTTCCGCATCCTCTTCGAGGTCATCCGCGGCGGAGGCCTGAACAACCCCGATGTGGCGTTCATGCTCGATCAGTGCCACAACGTCGAGGACAAGATCCCCGGTCAGATCCGCTCGGTGCTGAACGTCCAGGAGATGACAGCTCGCGCGCTGCTCATCGATCGGGATGCTCTGACCGCGGCCCAGAAGTCGGGCGACGTTCTCGCGGCGAATGCCGTCTTCATGGACGCCTTCTACACCGACGTCCGTCCCGCTCTCGCCGAATGGCGCGAGTCGCGCGGCCTCGCCGGCGACCCGATGGCAGCGTACGCGGCATCCGGCTACCAGCAGAAGATCGCGGCGGACCGCGTCGGCGGCACGCAGGCCGGCTGGGGCGCGTAAGCGCGTCCGCCTCGAGACTCCCCACCTAAGGACACAGCATGACGAACCCCACCGCAGCCGCGCTCATCGCCCGGTCGAACCGCCTCGGCGCGGATCCGAAGAACACGAACTACGCCGGTGGTAACACCTCGGCCAAGGGCACCGCGACCGACCCCGTCACCGGCCAGCCGGTGGAGCTGCTGTGGGTCAAGGGCTCCGGCGGAGACCTCGGCACCTTGAAGGAGCAGGGCCTGGCCGTGCTCCGCCTCGACCGCTTCCGCGCTCTCGTCGATGTCTACCCGGGCATCGACCGTGAAGACGAGATGGTTGCCGCGTTGGACTACTGCTTGCATGGCAAGGGCGGCGCCGCGCCTTCGATTGACACGGCCATGCACGGCCTGGTGGATGCCGCCCACGTCGACCACCTGCATCCCGACTCGGGCATCGCGATCGCGACGGCCGCCGACGGCGAGGCGCTGACCACGAAGATCTTCGGCGAGAAGGTCGTGTGGGTGCCGTGGCGCCGCCCGGGTTTCCAACTCGGGCTCGACATCGCCGAGATCAAGAAGCAGAACCCTGCCGCGATCGGCTGCATCCTCGGCGGGCACGGCATCACTGCCTGGGGCGACACCTCGGAGGAGTCCGAGGCGAATTCGCTGTGGATCATCGACACCGCAGCCGCCTACATCGAGGCGAACGGCAAGGCTGAACCGTTCGGCGGCGTACGTGCCGGGTTCGAGGCGCTGCCAGAGGCCGAGCGTCGCGAGCGCGCGGCCGCTCTCGCAGGCACGGTCCGCGGCCTCGCGTCGACGGACAAGCCGATGGTCGGCCACTTCACCGACTCCGACGTCGTGCTCGACTTCCTGGCATCCGAGAACGCGCCCGCCCTCGCCGCCCTCGGCACCAGCTGCCCCGACCACTTCCTGCGCACCAAGGTCAAGCCGCTCATCCTCGACCTGCCGACCACGGCGTCCGTCGACGAGCAGATCGCGCGCCTGCACGAACTGCACACCGAGTACCGCGCCGACTACCAGGCATACTACGACGCGCACGCGTCGACAGCCTCAGCGGGGGCCGCGGCCAGTCCGGCCATCCGCGGCGCCGACCCGCTCATCGTGCTGATCCCGGGCGTCGGTATGTTCTCGTACGGTGCCAATAAGCAGACCGCCCGCGTGGCCGGCGAGTTCTACGTCAACGCGATCAACGTGATGCGCGGCGCCGAGGCACTGTCGACGTACTCCCCCATCTCGGATGCCGAGAAGTTCAACATCGAGTACTGGGCACTGGAGGAGGCGAAGCTGCAGCGGATGCCGAAGCCGAAGTCGCACCAGGGTCGCATCGCGTTCGTCACCGGCGCAGCATCCGGAATCGGCAAGGCCATCGCCACCCGTCTCGCCGCCGAAGGCGCCTGCGTCGTCATCGCCGACCTCGATCTCGAGAAGGCGCAGGCTGCCGCCGCCGAACTCGGGAACACGGATGTCGCGATCGGCGTCGCCGCCAACGTCGCGGATGCTGACGCCGTGCAGGCTGCGCTGAACGACGCCGTCCTGGCCTTCGGCGGTGTCGACCTCGTCGTCAACAACGCGGGGCTCTCCCTTTCGAAGCCGCTACTGGAGACCACAGAGAAGGACTGGGATCTGCAGCACGACGTCATGGCAAAGGGTTCGTTCCTCGTGTCGCAGGCTGCGGCCCGCGTGCTCATCGATCAGAAGCTCGGCGGTGACATCATCTACATCTCGTCGAAGAACTCCGTCTTCGCAGGCCCGAACAACATCGCCTACTCGGCGACCAAGGCCGATCAGGCGCACCAGGTGCGGCTGCTGGCCGTGGAACTCGGGGAGCACGGCATCCGCGTCAACGGCATCAATCCCGACGGCGTCGTGCGCGGCTCGGGCATCTTCGCTTCCGGCTGGGGCGCGAACCGCGCCGCGACCTATGGTGTGGAGGAGAAGGATCTCGGACAGTTCTACGCGAACCGTACGATCCTCAAGCGCGAAGTCGTGCCCGAGAACGTTGCGGACGCCGTGTACGTCCTGACCGGCCCGGAGCTCAGCCGCACGACGGGCCTGCACATTCCCGTCGACTCCGGCGTCGCGGCCGCGTTCCTGCGATGACTCCTCGCGAACCTGCAAAACCACGCCGAGACTGCACCTTATCGCGGCTGTTTCGGCGTGGTTTTGCGGTCTCGATGAGGGAGGGTTGGTGATGGGCGTGCGCGCGGTCGCGGCCGTCGATCTCGGGGCGACCAGCGGGCGCGTCGTGATCGGGCGCATCGGCGTCGACTCCCTGGAGCTCGAACTCGTCTCGCGATTCCCGAACAGACCTGTCGAGCGCGAAGACGGCCTGCACTGGGACTTCGACGCGCTCTACGACCACATCGTGGACGGCCTGGCGGAGGCGGTTCGGCGTGAACCCGCGATCGAGAGTATCGGCATCGATTCCTGGGCTGTCGACTACGGCCTACTGCGGGACGGAGAACTGCTCGCCGAGCCGTTCCACTACCGTGACGCTCGCACCGAGCGGGGCGTTGCCGAGGTGCACGAAGTCGTTCCATTCGCGGAGATGTACGCCCGCAACGGACTGCAGTTCCTGCCGTTCAACACGCTGTACCAGTACCGCGTCGACGAGCTGCTTGCGGATGCCGATACCGCCCTGCTCATTCCCGATCTGATCGCGTACCTTCTGACGGGCGCCAGTGTCGCCGAGCGCACGAACGCGTCGACGACCGGTCTCCTGGGAGTGCGCTCCGGTGAGTGGGATGCGGAACTGGCCGATCGCCTCAGCATCCGGACCGCGGCGCTCCCCGCCCTGGTCGACCCCGGATCAGTGATCGGGATGCTGCGCCCCGAACTCGCGGCGCAGATCGGGAAGGACCTCCCGGTGATCGCGGTCGGCTCGCATGACACGGCATCCGCCGTCGTCGCCGTGCCGCTCTCCTCCCCGAATGCGGCGTACATCTCCTGCGGCACCTGGGGTCTTGTCGGCGTCGAGCTCACCGAGCCCGTGCTGACGGATGCCGCGCGTGGTGCGAACTTCACCCACGAGCTCGGGGTCGACGGACGCTACCGCTTCCTCCACAACGTCACAGGCCTCTGGCTGCTCAGCGAAACGATCCGAGCCTGGGAAGAAGATGACGGCGCAACGATCGACCTCCCGGGGCTCCTGGATGCCGCGTCCGCCGTAACCGGCGACATCGCATTGTTCGACGCGAATGATGTGTCGTTGAGCGCTCCGGGCGATATGTCGACCCGTATCGCGGCGGTGCTGCGCGCGAACAGTTCGCCCGTTCCCGACAGTCGCGCCGCCTTCACGCGGACGATCGTCGAATCGATCGCCGCAGCCTTCACAACCGCCGTGCAGACCGCTGCTGACCTTTCCGGGCGCGAAATCGACAGCATCCATCTGGTCGGCGGCGGGTCACTCAACCGACTTCTCTGCCAAGCGACGGCCGACCGCTCGGGTCTTCCCGTGCTCGCGGGGCCCGTCGAAGCGACGGCGCTCGGCAATGTGCTGGTGCAAGCCCGAGCATTGGGCGCCGCCCCCGCGACGCTCGAGGAGCTGCGGGCGCTCGTAGCCCGCACGCACGCGCCGATCCGCTACGCACCGCGCTGACCGCCGGCGCATCGTGCTCGGTGCCCAGCACTTCGCGCGGCTCTAAGCCGTTCGCGCTGCAGAAGTTTCAGCCGCGTGAACAGGAACTAGCCGCGCGAACCACGGATAAGCAGCGCGAACCAGGAAACGACAGCGCGACCAGGCGCGACCCTACCGAACGTTGCCGTTCGAGCACGTCTGCTGTGCAGCCGAGTTGCCCTTGATGGTGTCGGGAAGCGCCACCACGTTCTCCGGAGGCGTCGCGGGAGCCTCGGTCGCCGACTGGTCAGGTGCCGGAGGCACCGGCTCCTGAACCACGACGCCGTCGTTGTCGGTGTTCTGGTGCGTCACCTGCAGCTGCTGGTTGGCGTTGATCGCGTCCCACATCGCCTGCGCGGCCTGAGTGTTCGGCACGACCTTGTTGGGATCGTCCGAGTCGGTGTACGTCGGGTACTGCAGGAAGACGATGTCCTCGAACGGCACATCCTTGACCGCGAGTGCGACCTGCACGATCGTCATGGGGTTCGTCAGCGACGTGCTGGCCTCGAGGTTGCTCAGCGCGGTGTTCGCGAGTCTGAGCATCGTCGGCACGTTGCCGAGCACTTCGCCGCTGATGAGCTTGCGAGCAAGGCTCGACATGTACTGCTGCTGGTTGCCGATGCGGCCGAGGTCGCTGCCGTCGCCGACGCCGTGACGGGTGCGCAGGAACTGCAGCGCTTCAATTCCTGCCACGGTATGCGTACCAGCCGCCAGGTCAAGGCCGGTGTGCTTATCCTTGATCGGGGTCGCCAGACACACATCGACGCCGCCGATGGCATTGGTGATCTCGATCACGCCGCCGAACGTGACCGCTGCCGCGAACTCGATGTCCTGCCCGGTGAGCTGGCTCACGGTCTGGACCACACAATTAAGCCCAGCGTCCATGTAGGCGCTGTTGAGCGGCTGTTTGCGCATCCCCGAAGTCGTGCTGCCGTCTTCGCGCGTGCACTCCGGAATGGGGAGCATGAGGTCACGGGGGAAGCTCACCGCAGTGATGCGACGCGGCTCTTCTGAGACGTGGACCAGGATGTTCACGTCGTTGAGGTTGCCCTCAGCATCTGGCCCGTCGCAACGGTCGCCGAAGTACTGCGCGTACGCGTCCTCGCAGGTGTCGGTGCCGACCAGCAGCAGATCGAACCCGCCCTTGAACTCGCTGATGTCCGGCGGGATCGGCTTCTGCCCCTCGAGCTCGACCGCATCCGCGGTGGCCGTGCCATACAGATCACTGACGACGAAGGCGCCGACGCTGACACCGCTCACGAGAACGACAGCGAGTGCGATGCCGAGAATCTTGAAGAACTGGCCGATCGGGCCCGGGGTGCGCAACTGGCCGTGGCGGGCCACGGTCTTACGACGGCGAATCTTCGCGCTCACTCAGTGCCTTTCATCTGCGGAGCCCTTCAGCGCTTCTGCGGAGGGCGTGGGATTCGAACCCACGAGACATTTCTGCCCACTGGTTTTCAAGACCAGCTCCATCGGCCGCTCGGACAGCCCTCCATCGCCGGAAGAATCCGGTGATCAGTCGTCGAGTCTAGCTGGTTTCATTCTGCTGCCTTGACCTGGGCGACCCCTGGATGCGCGAGAAGCGCGTCGAGCGCGTCGGCCAGCCCGCCCTCTTCGACGTCAGCGGTGACAGAGCCCGCGGCATCCTTCACCTCATCGGGCGCCTGCCCCATGGCTACCGCTCGTCCACCGAGTTCACGCGCCCACTCGAACATGCCGATGTCGTTGCGTCCGTCGCCGACGACCATGACTCGCCCGCCGTCTATGCCCAGTTCGGAATGGACCTTCGCCAGGGCGCTCCCCTTGTCGACACCTTGCGGTGCGATGTCGAGCCAGGCCGTCCAGCCGATCGCATACGAGACCTCGTTGAGTCCAGTCTCTGCAACGAGGCGGTGGAAATCCTCTTCATCGTGCCCTGGCGACACAACGACCACACGCGAGACGGGCAGCGCGCCGAGCTCTGCGAGGTCGACCTGACGTCCGCCCTCGAGCGTCCAGTCCCCGACTTCACCGGTGAACAGCCGCAAGCCGTCACCCAACTCGACCATGTAGTGCGCTTCAGGCAGCCGCTCGGTGAGCAGCGCGAGAACCTCGCTCGGATCGAACGTCTCGACGCTCCAGCGCTCCCACCCGCCGTCAACGCGACGCATCGTGACCGCACCGTTCGAGCACACCACGTAGTCGGCAGTGATCTCGAGCTCGTCGACCCAGCGCTCGGTGGCCGGCCAGCTGCGACCGGTCGCGATCGTCACGACGTGCCCGGCATCGCGGACACGGGCGATGGCCTCGGGCACGCCGGGGCTCATGGTCTCGTCCTGCAGGATGATCGTGCCGTCGACGTCGAGCCCGACGAGCCAGGGCGAGATCACTGGGAATCCTTCGTCTTCGAGGCGCCGACCGGCTCCAGAACTTCCAGCCCACCGAGGTAGGGCCGCAGCACCTCGGGAACGAGGACAGATCCGTCCTCCTGCTGGTGCGTCTCGAGCAGCGCGACGATCCATCGCGTGGTCGCGAGGGTTCCGTTCAGCGTTGCGACGTGCTGCGTCTTCGAGGCCTGGCCCTCCTCAGCCGCGGGTCGGTGCCGCACATCGAGGCGACGCGCCTGGAACGTCGTGCAGTTCGAGGTAGACGTGAGCTCGCGGAACGCGCCCTGCGTCGGCACCCACGCCTCGATGTCGTACTTGCGCGCAGCGCTGGATCCCAGGTCTCCGGCAGCCACATCGATCACACGGTACGACAGGCCGAGGGCGGTGAGCATCTCCTCCTGCAACGCGACCAGGCGCAGGTGCTCCGTCTCGGCGTCTTCCGGGGTCGTGTAGACGAACATCTCGAGCTTGTTGAACTGGTGCACGCGGATGATTCCGCGGGTGTCCTTGCCGTACGACCCCGCCTCGCGGCGATAGCACGTGGACCATCCGGCGTAACGGAGTGCGCCGTCTGTCAGATCGACGATCTCGTCCTTGTGGTAGCCGGCGAGCGCCACCTCGCTCGTGCCGACGAGATACAGGTCGTCGTCCTTGTCGAGGTGGTAGACCTCATCGGCGTGCTCGCCGAGGAAGCCCGTGCCCTGCATGATCTCCGGGCGCACGAGCGTCGGCACGATCATCGGGGTGAAACCGTTCTGGAGCGCCTTGTCGAGCGCGAGGTTCATCAGCGCGATCTCGAGTCGCGCGCCGATTCCCTTGAGGAAGTAGAAGCGTGCGCCAGACACCTTCGCGCCGCGCTCCATGTCGATCGCGTCGAGCATCTCGCCGATCTCGAGGTGATCGCGCGGCTCGAACCCGAATGCCGGCGTCTCTCCGACGCGGCGCAGCTCGATGAAGTTGGCCTCACCACCGGCGGGAACGCCGTCGATCACGATGTTCTCGATGAGGGCGAGAGCGGATGCCGCGGCATCCCCCGCTTCATTCGCCACCTGCTGCGCGCGCTTGACGCGCTCGGCAAGCTCTTTGACCTGCGCGACGAGCGCCTGCTTCTCTTCCTTGGGTGCCTTCGCGACCTGCTTGCCGAAGGCGTTCTGCTCGGCGCGGAGGTCTTCGAAGGCGGTCAGCGCCGCGCGGCGCGATCGGTCGGCCTCGATCGCCGCATCGACAGTGGAGGAGTCGTGGCCGCGCGCAATCTGTGAGCGGCGGACGATCTCGGGCTGGTCGCGAAGAAGGGCGAGGTCGATCATCCTCCAAGTCTAGGCCGTGGCCGTAGAGTGAACCCCATGACGAAGAGCACGGCACTTCCCCGCCATGCTGCCCTCGTCTACAACCCCATCAAGGTCGACGAGAAGCGCTTACGCAGTGCGCTGCACGATCTCTCGAGCGAGGCCGGCTGGGAAGCCCCCTCGTTCTACCCGACGACGATCGAGGATGCCGGGCAGCAGGCGGCCCGCGAGGCACTCGCCGCCGGTGTCGATGTCGTGCTCGTCGCCGGCGGCGACGGCACTGTGCGCGCAGTCGCCGAGGCCATGGCCGGCACCGACGTGCCCCTGGCCATCGTGCCCAGCGGCACCGGCAACCTTCTCGCGCGCAACCTCGGACTCCCCTTGCTCGACCCCCACCGGATGATCCGTGCCGCGCTCGGCGATTTCCGGCATCCGATCGATATCGGATGGGCAGTACTCACGCGAGAGAACGGCGAAAGCGACGAGCACGCGTTCGTCGTGCTCGCCGGCATGGGCCTGGATGCCGCGATGATCGCGAACACCCGACCCGACCTCAAGAAGTCCGTCGGTTGGGTCGCCTACGTCGACGGAGCCGCACGGTCGCTGCCGAATGCGAAGCCGTTCCGCGTCGTCTACCAGGTCGACGAGTCACGGCTGCACTCGACCAAGGTGCACAGCGTGCTGTTCGCCAACTGCGGCACGCTGCCTGCCGGCATCGCGCTGATCCCCTCCGCATCCATCACCGACGGAGCAATGGACATCGCTGTCATCCAGCCCGCAGGCCCGTTCGGCTGGCTGGGGGTCTGGCGCAAGATCTGGTGGGACAACTCCGTGCTGCGCCGATTCCGCGCCGGTCGTCTTGTGCTGCAGCGCCGAGGAAGAAGCGCCTCCGTGCGGTATCTGCACGGGCAGACCGCTGAGGTCGCTCCGATCGCCCCGACCGCCATCGAGCTCGACGGCGATGAGTTCGGTCTGGCCGTTCGCATCCGTTGCCGTGTGGCGCCTGGCGCACTGCTGCTCGCACTGCCCGAGGGGCATCGCGTCGACCAGCTCTGAGCGGACTCAGCCGCGCAGAACGTGCACGGTTCCGTCGAGGTTGCCTCCGACGAGCGTGAGCGTGAAGTCCTCGTCGTCGTCGACGTCGTCGCTCATTCCCAGCAGAGTTGCCCGCGGTGCCATATCCATCGTGCACATGCCGTCTTCGGTCTTGAAGGTGACGGTGGCGCCAGCACCCTGCACTTCGACGTTCTCTACGATCGGCGGGCACGTCGACGAGCCCCACGTGAGCAGCACGATGCCCTCGTCGTCGAACCATCCGGCACTGGGCTCGTAGTCGGTGGCCTCGCCGCCGGTTCCGGTGAGCGCCGCGTTCCCGTCGAGGTCGACGTCTTCGGTGATGTCACCGAGTGTCACGACGAACTCGACATCCTTCGTCGGATCGACGCCTTCGGGGAGTCCGCCGATGCTCGCGCGCGGGGCGAAATCTGCCGTGCACACCTTCTCGCTGCCGTCGGCGTTCGGCGCATCGACGAGCGAGACCGCGACCTTCTGCCCCTCGGCGGAGATCTCATCGACGATCGGAACGCAGGACGAAGAACCCCACGTCACGAGAGAGAACATCCGGCCGTTGTCGAGCCAGGCCGCTTCGAAGTCGTCGCCGAGTTCGTCCGTGCTGCTCGAATCGTCTGGCGCCGCGCTGCTCGTCGGCGGCTGCTCGCCAGCCGATCCGGTGCAACCGACCAGGAGCAGTGCCGCGGCGAGCGCAGCGGAAACTGACAGAACCAGACGCGATGGCGTGATCATGGCTTCAGATTAGCGTGCAAGTCCTGACAGAGCGCTACTGAAGCGCCGAGGTCAACCGTGCGAGGTTGTCGAGCACTGTGGAGCGCAGCGGCTGCTTCAGCCACTCCTCAAGAGTGAGCTCGCGACTCAGCGCACGGTACTGGTCTTCGACCGCGCGCAGCTCGTCGACGAACTCCGCACCGCGTACGAGCATCGATACCTCGAGGTTGAGACCGAAAGAGCGCATGTCCATGTTGCTTGACCCGATCACCGCGATCTCGTCATCGATGGTGAGGCTCTTGGTGTGCAGAATGTAGGGCTTGCGATACATCCAGATGCGCACACCGGCCCGCAGCAGCGCCTCGTAGTAGCTGCGCTGGGCGTGGTAGACGACCGCCTGATCCCCCTCTTCGGAGACGAAGAGCTCGACCTGCACGCCGCGGTCGCATGCTGCGCTCACCGCGAGCAGCATCGCCTCGTCCGGCACGAAGTACGGACTGACGATCATGATCTTCTTCTGCGCGCCGTACAGCAGCGCGAGGAACAGACGCAGGTTGTTCTCGACTTCGAATCCGGGACCGGACGGCACGATCTGGCAGTCCAGATCTCCCGAGCCCGATGCGGGATGAGTGATGTCGATCTCGCTGAGGATCTCGTCGGTCTCGCTGTACCAATCAGAGAGGAACATCGCGTTCAGGCTCAGCACGATCGGGCCGTCGACGCGGACCATCAGATCGACCCAGTGCAGGCCGCGTTTGATGTTCTTCGGCAGGTTGTAGGACGAATCGGTGACGTTCTGCGAACCGAGGTACCCGACGGTGCCATCGACGACGAGGAGTTTGCGGTGATTGCGCAGATCAGGGCGCTGCATGCGTCCCTTGAGCGGCTGCATCGGCAGCAGCAGATGCCAATTCGCCCCCATCGCATCCAGCCGCTTGATGGTCTTGCGATAGTTGGGCTTCCACCGGTTGGCCCAGTGATCGAGAAGCACCCGCACCGGGATGCCGCGCGCTGCCACTTCTTCCATCGCACGGAAGAAATTATCGGTCGACGCATCGGACTGCAGAATGTAGAACTCCACGTGCACGTACTGCTTGGCGCCGCGGATCGCCTCTGCCATGGCGTCGAGCGACTCCTGGTAGTCGCTGATCAGGTGCGCACCGTTATCGCCCGAGATCGGCAGCGCGCCCAGACGCTCGTTCATCGAGACGACGGACCGCAGCCAGTCGGGCGCGTGGGGTCGCAGGGTGCCGAAGCGCAGATGGTCGCTGGTCTCGGCGATGTACTCGTTGATCTGATCCTGCTTGCGACGGCGCGCACGAGGCAGGCGCGGGTTGCCGATGACCAGAAACAGCAGCACACCCAGGTACGGGATGAAGAAGACGGCGAGCAGCCAGGCCATCGCCGACGTGGGACGCCGGTTGCGCGGGATCACGATGATCGCTGTGACGCGGACCGAGATGTCAACCACCACGGCGAACGCGAGAACCCACCACGGCCACTGAATCGGGTTCAGATTCAGATTCATGCGCACCCCTGGCCAACGTCAACGGGCGCCGGATCAGACGCACCCCATCAGCGTACTGCGTGCCGGGGACGTTGCAATCAGCTGCGCGGCGGCAGGCCGCGCGCCGCGCGCTCTTCTGCCTCGATCTGCGAGTGCACTTTGCGTTCGGTGCGGTCGAATCGGAGGATCCCCCGCAGCACGAAGAAAAAGACGACGCCGACTCCCAGGGTCGGCAGAATCGACCATGCCGCTGCCGCCCAGAAAGTGTCCATGCCTCTATCGTACGCGGTCGACGCTGAGCGAAGCCCACTCCTTCTGCACAATCACCAAGTACCAGTCGCGGCTGTGGATCATCGTTGTGCGGGCGCCCCTTCGAGCACACTCTCTGCATGACCACAGTCCTTAAAGCAGCAGATTCCGCCGAGTTCCTCGGCCTCGTCCCGGCTCTTGCCGGCTTCACACCGCGGCAGAGCATCATGCTCGTGCCGTTCGCGAGCTCCCGCGCGCGCGGAGCGATGCGGATCGACCTCCCACGAGACGCCGTCGAGGTCGAGGAGTTCGTCGACGCCGCAGTCGGGCTGGTCTCACAAGTGAGCAAGACAGATGCCGTTGCTGTCGTGATCTACACCGACGAGCCACCGCAGTACACGAGAGACGGAATGGTGCTCCCCCACACCGTCGTCGTCGAGGATCTGCTCGCTGTCGCGATGGACTCGGGGCTCCGCATCGTCGCTGCGCTCTGCGTCATGGCATCCGGATGGTCGAGCTACCTGGATGACGAGCCGGCCCTGGGCTCCCTCGACGACATCCCCGGCGCGCCGCCAGTGCCCGGCATCGCAGACGTCTCCGGCGACCAGGCCGACGGTGCGGAGCTGCCCCAGGTCGACCTCGCTGAGAAAGAAAGGGTGGGCCGGGCTCTGCACGACCTCACGGAGGTCCTCGACCACGAACGCGCCCCGCGAAGCGCGCGTGAGAATCCGCAGGCGATCAACGCTTCGCTCCTGCTCGATGATCTGCCGCTGTTCTTCGAGACGGTGCTCGAGCGGCCGGAGAACCTGCCGCCGTTCGCGTCGGCAGCACTGCTGTGGTGCATGAACCGACCGACCTTCCGCGATGCCGCCCTGGTGCAGTGGGCAACGGATCTGCCCACCGGCGTCGGGATCCTCGACGCGCAGCTCGCCTTCACGCACCACGGCACGGCGGTTCCCCCCGAACTGGGTCAGATCTTCATCGGGCAGGGCGATGCACCCGATGCCGACCGTCTCCGGCTAGCGCTGACCCTCGCGCGCAATGTGGCCGCACGCGCCCCGCGCGCTTACCGGGCCGCCCCGTTGACGGTGGCAGCGTGGCTGTCGTGGGCGCTCGGACGCTCGACGCACGCTGCGCACTACCTCGAGGCCGCGTCCGAGATCGACCCGGAGTACTCCTTGGCGCAGCTGCTCAGCACGCTCATCAGCGCAGCGGTCCTCCCCGAGTGGACGTTCCGCCGGGGCTGAGTGCTACTTGACGAGGGGGAAGAGAATCGTCTCGCGAATGCCGAGACCCGTGATCGCCATGATCAGACGGTCGATGCCCATCCCCATGCCGCCTGTCGGCGGCATGCCGTGCTCGAGCGCACGCAGGAACTCTTCGTCGACGCGCATCGCCTCGACATCGCCGCGGGCTGCGAGCTTCGCCTGCTCGACGAAGCGCTCGCGCTGGATGACGGGGTCGACGAGCTCGGAATACCCTGTCGCCAGCTCGAACCCGCGAATGTACAAGTCCCACTTCTCGACGACGCCAGCGCGGGAGCGGTGTTCGCGCACGAGCGGCGATGTGTCGACCGGGAAGTCCATGACGAACGTGGGGCGGGTCAGATCGACCTTGACGAAGTGCTCCCAGAGTTCTTCGATCAGCTTTCCGTGCGTTGCATGCGGGGGTACGTCGACGCCATTCTTCTCGGCGAATGCGGTGAGCTCTGCCACCGAGTCATCGATCGTGAACTCGCGCCCGACCGCCGCAGAGAGCGAGTCGTACATCGAGACGCGATCCCACTCGCCGCCCAGATCGTACTCGGTGCCATCGGCCCAGGTGACTGTCGTGGAGCCGCTGACAGCGATCGCAGCCTGCTGCACGAGCTCCTGAGTGAGCTCTGCCATCTGGTTGTAGTCGCCGTAGGCCTGGTAGGCCTCGAGCATCGCGAATTCGGGGCTGTGAGTGGAGTCGGCGCCCTCATTGCGGAAGTTGCGGTTGATCTCGAACACGCGCTCGATACCACCGACGACGGCGCGCTTCAGATAGAGCTCAGGTGCGATACGCAGGTAGAGCTCGGTGTCGAAGGCGTTCGAGTGCGTGATGAACGGACGAGCGGATGCTCCGCCGTGCTGCACCTGCAGCATCGGAGTCTCGACCTCGAGGTACTCGTGCGAAGTGAAGGTCGCACGAAGGCTGGCATTGACGGCTGCACGTGCGCGCACCGTCGTACGAGCCTGTTCGCGGACGATCAAGTCGAGGTAGCGGCTGCGGACCCGGCTCTCCTCACTCAGATCGCCGTACGCGTTCGGCAGCGGCAGGATCGCCTTGGATGCGATCGTCCAGTCATCGGCCATGATCGACAGCTCACCCCGGCGGCTGGAGATCACCTGTCCGTGCACGAACACGTGGTCGCCGAGGTCGACGTATTCCTTCCACCGGGCGAGCGACTCCTCGCCCACCTCGGCGAGAGAGATCATCGCCTGGATGCGAGAACCATCGCCGGCCTGCAGCGATGCGAAGCACAGCTTGCCGGTGTTGCGGCTGAAGACGACGCGGCCGGCGATGCCGACCATCGCTCCGGTCTCTTCACCTGCTTCGAGCTCGGCGTACTCCGCGCGCAGCGCGGGGATCGAGTGCGTGACCGGAACTCCGACCGGAAAGGCTCCGCCGGCGGCATCCGATCGCTGCGCGATCAGGCGCTCGCGCTTGGCAAGACGAACAGCCTTCTGCTCATGAACGTCATCGCCTTCGGCGTTGTCCGGGGTGTTGTCAGCGGGCGCGGTGGACGCGTCAGTCATCAGGGCTCCTTGCAAGTCAACTTCGAGTTTACCGGGCCTGCTTGCGGCTAACCTCGGAGCATGCACCTCCGGTCACTTGCACTCGCGCTCATCGCTGCAGGAGTCCTGCTCGCGGGGCCCACCGCCGCGGCGTCCGCAGCCTCGCAGCCCACCGACGTGGACGATTTCAACTTCTCCTCGTGGGACGCGACCTTCGAAGTCGGAATCGACGACGACGGACGTGCAACCCTGCGCGTCCAGGAGACGCGTGTTGCCGAGTTCCCCGAGTTCGACCAGAGCCGCGGGATCGTCGTGGGCTATCCACTGTCCTACCGAGGTGCCAGCACCGAGCCGACGATCCTCGCCGTTCGCGATGAGAGCGGCAACGACATCGAGTACGAGACCGAAGAGGACGACGGCATCCTTTACGTCCTCACCGGAGGCGATGAGTTCGTGCACGGCGCGAACACCTACGTGATCGAGTACGAGATGCGTGACATCATCCTCGACGCGACAGAGACGAAGGTCGATGAGTTCTACTGGGACCTGCTGCCCCTCGACAGCACGCAAGACGTCGATGTCTTCCACGCCGAGATCATCTTCGATGACGAGCTGACGTCTCACCTCACCGGCGACACGGCCTGTTATGAGGGCGGCTTCGGCTCCCACACGACGTGCGAACTGCAGGACGACGGAGACGGCACCTTCACCGTCGAACGGCACGATCTTCGAGCGGCTTCAGGGATCAGCGTGGCGATCGCCCTGGAAGCCGGCACCATCACACAGCCGCCCGCACGCCTTCCCAACGCCGCTACCGACATCGCCCCGTACCCCTTGGGCGGCGGAGTCCTCCTGCTCTCCCTCGGCGGATGGCTCGCGACGAAGAACATGATCCGCCGACGTCGGCGTGCCACCGGCATCGTGATCGCGCAGTACGACGTACCCGATGACATGCCGCCGCTGCTCGCAGGCGCGATCCACCCCGATGCGAGGAACCCTGTCTCCGCCGAGATCATCCACCTCGCGGTGCGCGGATCGCTGCGGATCGAAGAACTCCCAGACGGGAGCGCCGACAAGCAGCCCCGGCTGCGTCGCGTTGATGCCCCGACCCCCGACCCCCTCGACGCAAACGCGCTGCAGCTGCTCTTCGGCTCGGCCCCGAGCGGCACAGTGCTCGAGCTGCCCAAGAACGATGAGCCATTCGCCGCGCGCATGCAGAGCATGATCGCGAGCGGCCCTGCGGCCGCCGCAGAGCGCGGACTCACGACGAAAGCCTCGAGCACCGTGGCACGGGTCATCCAGATCATCGCGATCGCGGTGTTCGCAGCCCTTGCCGTGCTGCTGCTGTGGAGCATGTTCACCGGTCGCGAGTCCGCCGGGCCGGTCTTCTTCGTAACGCTCGCCAGCGGAATACTCCTCGTGATCACGACCGTTTCGGCCTTCCGCACGCACACCGTGCTGACGAAAGAGGGCGCACTGCAGCTGGAGTATCTCGACGGTGTGCGCGAGTTCATCCGCGTCGCCGAAGAGGATCGTCTGCGGATGCTGCAGTCCTACAGCGGCGCCGATCGCCGAAGCGACGGCAGCGTCGACGTCATCCACGTCTACGAGAAGCTGCTCCCCTACGCGATCGTGTTCGGGCAGGAGCGCGAGTGGGGCGAGGTGCTCGAACACAGCTACCGCCAGGCGAATCAGCAGGCCACCTGGATGGACAGTTCGAACGTGGGCTTCCAGTGGTACGCACTGGGAGCGTTCTCGTCGTCCGTGCACTCCTCGTCGGCCTATTCGGCCCCCTCGACCGCCAGTTCGTCAGGCTTCGGCGGTTCCTCCGGCGGAGGATTTTCCGGCGGAGGAGGCGGTGGAGGATTCTCCGGCGGGCGCTGAGCCCCCTCCCTGTCGCCGAACGCGCTCAGTCGGATGCTTCGCGCAGAGCCGTCTCAACCGTCGACTGCACGAGTGCCGACAGGTAGCCGCCCGGGTTCTCGATGCCGATGCCGCGCAGCAGCGAGGTCGACTGGCCGATGATCGCGCGTGAGAATTCGGATGCCGTGGCGATCGCCTCCGCGTAGGCTGCCCGGTCGTCTTCACTGATGACGACCGGTTCGCAACCGAGCTCGACGGCGAGCGCCTGAGCGATCGGCAGCACCGGGCCGGGAGCGGTGACCGCGGCAAAGCTCGCCTGCAGCTGGCGCAGGTCGATCGAGGTGCCGGTGAACGAAATGGCAGGATGCACGGCGAGCGGGATGGCGCCCGATCGCTGAGCGGGCTCGAGCACGCTGATGCCATAGGCGGGATCGGTGTGCAGCACGATCTGTCCCGGCTGCCAGGCGCCGACTTCGGCGAGGCCCCGCACGAGGCCAGGCAACTCGTCGTGGGGAACCGCCAGAATCACCAGCTCGCTGCGCCGGAGCACCTCTTCGGCATCGAGCACCGGCACATCGGGGAGAACACCGGCGACCCGATCGTCGTCGGAGCCGCTCGTGATTCCGACCACCGCGTGACCTGCGCCGCCGAGAGCCGCACCGATCACGGGGCCGACTCGGCCTGCGCCGATGATGCCGACCCCGAGCCGGCCATCACGATTCATGCGGCGCCTCGGGAGGTGCGCCTTCCGCCCACCGGTGACCGTGATCGCGCTGCACGGCAGACGCGGCACGATGCGCGATGCCATCGAGCGACTCGTTCACGTGCGCGCTCTCGATGCCGACGACGTCTCCGAGCACGGGACCGGTGACGCTGTGCGCCTTGAGGGCTCCGACGCGCTGCGCCCGATCGATCGGTCCCTGCTCCGCAGAGATGCCCTGCAGCCGCACGAGCGGGAAGATCGCAAGCTTCCGCCAGAACACCCCTCGGCGCAGCAGCAGCGCGAAGTCAGTGACGGCGAAGCCGTGCCGCTTCCACGAGAAGGGACGTCGCCACCATGCGCGACGGGCCATCACCCGGTACGGGTCTGCGTCCTGCTGCGGTCCCTGGATTCCGTGCTCCCACACCAGCGGCAGGTCATCTGCCGGAAGATCTGGCACGATGAGCTCGAGCACCCGCCGCACGTCGGCTGCGACGCCGACCGGCAGCACGATGTTGAACTGCTGCGCGGTGCTGGACTGCTGCGCGGAGAGGCTCTTGCCGCTCATCCGGTTGATCTTGATCGTCCACCATCCGAACGGGCGCCACAGCAGCGACTGCGTGACCTCGGCCGCGAAGATCCGCCCCGGGGGGATCGTCTCGGTGATCGTCGTGAACAGTCCGTAAGTGATCCGGATGCCGTCGGCGGTCGACGCGATCGAGTAGCGCAGCGACTTCGAGATCTGCGCCCAGGTGATCGCGACGGTGGCGATCACCAGCGGAATACCGACACCGAGCGTCACTCCGAGAATCGCGAAAGTGGCCTCCGGCCCCGATACATCGGCGAGGATCGCCGGAACTGTGAAGGCCAGCACGATCGCGAAGAGGATTAAGAAGAATCCGAACCACAGCACACCGGAGAGCAGTTGAGATCCGACGAGCCTGCCGGTCGGGATCTTCACGACGCTCTCGGGCTCGACGTCGTCGAGGTCCACCCCACCGATGATGCCGCTGACGCCGTCGTTCACCGACCCGACGAGTTGCGAGCGCATGGTCTGCGGAGCACCGCTCTCGTGATGGCCGCTCTGGTCCGCGCGACCGCTCTGCCGGATTTCACGCGCGGCACGAGCGCCGGATGCCAGGCGGAGGATGTCCGTGCGCACGGTCTCAGCCTTCGGGGTCGAGAGGTACTCCAGCGGCACGTTGGCATCGGTTCCTGCGCCGACGACCTCGAGCTTGGCCATCCCGATCAGACGGGCGGGGAAGGGCCTGGTCAGGTTGACGCCCTGCACACGGTCGAGCGGTGCGCGGCGCTGAGAGCGGAAGATGATGCCCTTGCGCACTTCGACGTACTCGTCAGAGATGCGGAACTGCTGGAACCGCCACACCAGCCAGAACCCCACGATGAGGATCACCAGCACCCCGAGCACGATGAGCATCGCGATCAGGATGAGGTTGTTCTCCAGTACCCAGTCGACGGGGTCGCCGCCCCCGAAGTCTTCGATGTGCGCTTCTTCCGGCGCGAAGAGGCTGACCAGCCAGAAGATAATCCGCTCGCGGAAGTTGTTCAGAACGATGCCCGCGACGATGATGAGCACCAGGCCGCCCTTAAACAGCGGTGTCAGCGGGTGCAGCCGGTGCCATTCGCCGTCGGCGAGTTCGCTGGTCTCCGCGACCGAAGTCGCCGGTCGGAGGTTCGGGTCGTGCTGTTCCGGGGTGCTCACAGGCCGGTCCGGCGGGTCTCGGCGACGTCGATGAGCGTGTCGCGGAGCGACTCGGCCGCGGATTGCGTGAGACCGGGGATCTGCACGCCGGTGGCAGTGGCTGCCGTGACCATCTTCAGTTGAGAGACGCCGAAGGCACGATCGAGCGGCCCGTGGGTGATGTCGACGAGCTGCATGCGTCCGTAGGGGACCGCGATGATGCGCTGCCACAGAATGCCGCGGCGGAAGACGATGTCGTCCTCACGCAGCATGTAGCCGATCGCCTTCGCCTGCCGCGGCAGGATCACGAGAGTCCCCACGATCAGGACTGCGACGATACCGCCAGGAATCCACACCCACTTCTGGTGCAGCACGAGTGCGACCACCAGCACGACGGCGATCAGGAGAACGAGAAGGATGCCATTCTGCACGAACTGCGATGCGACATAGCGCGGAGAGATCTGATGCCACCGGCCATCGAGTTCGAGACGGCCCGCTCCACGGGGCTGCCGAAGCTGGTCGTAGGAGCCTTGATCCAGCACCGAGTCGGCGGGGCGTGGAAGCTCAGTCCCCTGCGGCTCCGGCGGGGTCATCTGGCTGTCGGTCATCAGGATCCTTTGGAAGAGTGCAGAACTGTTCGGCGACGAGAGCCGCGACTACGAGAACAAGCGAACTCGCGACCAGCACCGTCATGGCCACAATCGACCCTACCTGGGGACCCACGGGGCGCGACAGGAGGAACACCGACAGCCCTGCTCCGAAACCGGTGACGATCGCACCGAGCAGGCTGGATGCGCGCGCCAGTGTCGCTGCTCGCATCGCGCGGAAGGGATCGATGCGTACGCGCCCGCGCACGCTGCGCCGCACCGGCCAGGCGAGCGCGAGCACTGCCGCGGCGAGCAGCAGAAGCAGCACGGGCAGAAGAGGCGACGGCGAGAAGGTCGCCCGGCCGCCGATCGTGAGCAGATGATCAACGAGATAGCCGATGCCTCCACCCACAATGGCGAGCAGGATCAGGACGAGCGGAGAGGTGCGCTTCATCTTCGCAGCGCCTCGACGAGGTCGGCGACCCGGCCTGCGCCCGGAATCGCAGCATCCGGATCGAGACTCAGCCACGGCTCGAGAACGAACATCCGCTCGGCTGCCCGGGGATGCGGCAGCAGTGCGTGCGGATCGTCGGAGACCGTATCGCCGTAGACGATCAGATCCAGGTCGAGAGTGCGGTCACCCCAGCGCTCCGTGCGCACTCTGCCGTGCTCGTCTTCGATCGCGTGCAGGAGACCCAGCAGCACCTGAGGCGCGAGCCGCGTCGTCAGCACAGCAACGGCGTTCACATACGCCGGGGCGTCGGGGTCCGGCCCGTCGAGGCGGACGGCAACGCTCTCGTGAAGCTCGGACAGCCGCAGATCTTCAACGAGCGGCAGCCGCGCGATGCGCTCGGCCGCTTGACGGATCGTCTCGGCACGATCTCCGAGATTGGCGCCGAAGGCGACGACCGCGCGAACAGCGTCGCGGCCAGGGCGAGGATCGAGCGTCGGGATCGGAGGCATCCGGACCATCAGCGGGCCGCCGTCCGGGTGCGGCGGATGGTGACCGAGACATCCGCGAAGGTCAGCGGGATCGGTGCATGGGGCTTGTGGACCGTGACCTCGACCTCGTGCACCCGATCGTCATCGAGGGCGGCATCCGCGATGCGCTGCGCGAGCTTCTCGATGAGGTTCACCGGATCGCCGGCGACGACCGCGGCCACTTTCTCTGCCAGCTCCCCGTAGTGCACGGTGTCGGTCACGTCATCGGATGCCGCGGCATCCGACAGATCGACCAGAAGACGCAGGTCGATCGTGAAGTCCTGCCCGTCTTCGCGTTCGTGCTCGAAGACGCCGTGCCGACCGAACACCGTCAGGCCGGTGAGGCGGATCTCATCCGTGGTCGACATGCTCATCCTTCCCATGCCCGCGCGATCGCGATCGCGTCGCGCGTCGCGCCGACGTCGTGCACACGGACTGCCCAGACGTCGTGGCGAACAGCGAGAGCGCTGGTGACCGCGGTTGCGAGATCGAGACGATCCTCCGACACCTCGACGTCCCCGACCGTGGCCAGCTGGGCGCTCAGGAAACGCTTGCGCGACGTGCCGATGAGCACGCGGTAGCCGAGGGCCGTGACATCGGCCAGTCCGCGCAGCACATCCCAGTTCTGGTCACCGGTCTTGGCGAAGCCGATTCCTGGATCGACGAGGATGCGCGCCGGAGCGATGCCGGCCTGGGCTGCTTCCCCGATGCGTTCGCGCAGCTCTGCGGCCACCTCACGCGAGGCGCGTCGGTACTCGGCGCGGGCGTACATGTCAGAGGACGGTCCGCGCCAGTGCCCGATCGCGAAGTCGGCGCCGGACTCGGCGACCGCCGCGCGCATGTCCGGGTCGGCGAGTCCGCCGGATACGTCATTGACGATGCGCGCGCCCGCACGCACCGCAGCAGCCGCGGTCGATGCGTTGAGCGTGTCGACACTCACCGCGACCCCGCGCTCCGCGAGAGCCTCGATCACCGGGAGGACCCGCTGCAGCTCGATGGCAGGGTCCACGCGCTCGGAACCGGGTCGAGTGGACTCACCGCCGATGTCGAGCACGGTTGCCCCGGCAGCGTGCAGCATCAGGCCGTGCGCGATCGCGTGATCGCGATCGATGTAGCGTCCGCCATCGCTGAACGAGTCAGTGGTGACGTTGACGATTCCCCAGATCCCGGTCATTGATTCGGCCCCTGAGCCAGTCGAAGGGTCCCGCCGATCAACGCGATCAGCTCCGCACGCGCCACCGGTTCGCGGTACTCGCCGCGTGCCGCGATCGTGAGCGTCGAGGCATCCGTCTGACGTCCTCCGCGCATCGTCACGCAGCCGTGCACCGCATCCAGAACGACGAGGACACCACGGGTGTCGAGGTGCTCGTCGATCGTGTCGGCGATCTGCTCGCCGAGGCGCTCCTGCACCTGCGGACGAGCGGAGAGGACCTCGACGACCTTCACGAGCGCACCGAGACCGACCACCTGCTCGCCGGGCAGGTATGCGATGTGCGCGTGACCGGCGAACGGCAGCAGGTGATGCTCACAGACCGAGCGGAAGCGGATGTCACGCAGCAGCACGGCCCCCGACGCCAGCGTCTCGGGGGCGGGGCCGCGCGAGACGCTGATCGTGCGAGAAAGGGGTTCTGCCGCGTCGTGGCCGACTCCGGCGAAGAACTCGGAGTACAGATCTGCCATTCGGCTCGGGGTCTGCTTCAGTCCCGGTCGATCCGGGTCCTCACCGATCGCCTCGAGCAGCTCGCGGGTCAGCCGTTCGACCCTTTCCCGGTCGACGGCCATGATCAGGCCGTCGCCGGGCGCGCCTGCCCCGATGCCGGGGCGCCGCCGGTTGCGCCACGGGATGCCGCAGCATCCGCTGACGCATCGACAGAGGCCGCGGCATCCGCAGGGATGACGCGCTTCGGCATCTCGATCGGCGGTCGGTCCGACACCGGGCGCTCGCTGCTCGAGAGCCACAGCGGACGCTCGGGAAGCTTGCGCACGTCGGAGAAGATCTCGGCGATCTCGTTGTGGTCGAGGGTCTCCTCCTCGAGCAGCGCGAGCGCGAGACGGTCGAGGATGTCGCGGTTGTCGCTGATCACCTGGTACGCCTCGTCGTGCGCCTGCTCGATGAGTGCGCGCACCTCGGTATCGACGCGCTCGGCGACCGACTCGGAGTACTCTCTTCCGCGGCCCATGTCGCGACCGGCGAAGGGCTCTCCGCCCTCAGAGCCGAGCTTGACCGGTCCGAGCTTGGTCGTCATTCCGTACTCGATGACCATCTTGCGGGCGATGCTCGTCGCCTTCTCGATGTCGTTCGATGCGCCGGTGGTCGGGTCGTGGAAGATGAGCTCTTCTGCGACGCGTCCACCCATCGCGTAGGTGAGCTGATCCTGCAGTTCGTTGCGGGTGACCGAGTACTTGTCATCCAGCGGCATCACCATCGTGTAGCCGAGGGCCTTGCCTCGAGGCAGGATCGTGATCTTGGTCACCGGGTCGGTGTAGTTCATCGCTGCAGCGGCGAGTGCGTGACCGCCCTCGTGATACGCGGTGATGAGCTTCTCGCGGTCCTTCATGACGCGCGTGCGTCGCTGGGGCCCAGCGATCACACGATCGATGGCCTCATCGAGCGCGCGGTTGTCGACGAGCTGCGCGTTGGAGCGCGCGGTGAGGAGCGCTGCCTCGTTGAGGACGTTGGCCAGGTCTGCACCGGTGAAGCCGGGAGTCTTGCGCGCGACGACCTCGAGGTCGACGCTCTTCGCGAGCGGCTTGCCCTTGGCATGCACCTGCAGGATGTGCAGGCGGCCCTTGAGCCCTGGAGCATCCACACCGATCTGACGATCGAAGCGGCCAGGACGGAGCAGCGCGGGGTCGAGGATGTCGGGACGGTTGGTCGCCGCGATCACGATGACATTCGCGTTCGGGTCGAAGCCATCCATCTCGACGAGCATCTGGTTCAGCGTCTGCTCGCGCTCATCGTTACCGCCGCCCATGCCGGCGCCGCGGTGGCGACCGACGGCGTCGATCTCATCGATGAAGATGATCGCTGGCGCGTTTTCTTTGGCCTGGGTGAACAGGTCGCGAACGCGGGATGCTCCGACGCCGACGAACATCTCGACGAAGTCTGAACCGGAGATCGAGTAGAACGGAGCCCCCGCTTCGCCGGCGACAGCGCGGGCGAGGAGGGTCTTACCTGTTCCGGGAGGGCCGTACAGCAGCACGCCCTTCGGGATGCGGGCGCCGACCGCCTGGAACTTCGCAGGATCCTGGAGGAACTCCTTGATCTCTTCGAGCTCTTCGATGGCCTCATCGGCACCGGCGACGTCGGCGAAGGTGACCGTCGGGGTCTCCTTGCTGACGAGCTTCGCCTTGGACTTGCCGAACTGCATGACCTTGCCGCCGCCACCCTGCATGGAGGAGAGCAGCCACCAGAACAGCAGACCCAGCAGTACGAGCGGAAGAAGAAGCGAGAGGATGCCGTCGAACCAGGTGGCCCGCGGGACGACGTCGTTGAAGCCGTCCTTCGGATCAGCGGAGCTGATCGCCGTGACGACCTCGTCGGCGCGCGCCTCTACGTAGTAGAACTGGACTTCCTTCGAGTCTTCGAAGGCCTTCGACAGGGTCATGTCGACGCGCTGATCACCGTCGGTGGTCGTCACCTCGGTGACTGTCTCGCCCGCGAGCAGGTCGAGTCCCTGCTGCGTGGTGATCTGCTTCGGGGCGCCGAGATTCGAGATCAGCAAGAATCCGCCGAACAGCAGGACACCGATCAGCACTACATACAGCAGCGGGTTTCGGGTGATCTTCTTCACGTCCATGGTCCGTTCAGCGTATCGCGCGTGTCCTTGGGCCTCGCTGTGATTCGCCCCTGGCGTAGCGGGGGGTCAGGAGTACACATGCGGCGCAAGCACCGCGACATCGCGCAGGTTGCGGTAGCGCTCGTCGTAGTCGAGGCCGTAGCCGACGACGAACTCGACCGGGATGTCGAAGCCGACGTACTTGCAGTCGATCTCGACCTTCGCAGCTTCTGGCTTGCGCAGCAGCGCCAGGACCTCGATCGACTCGGGGCCGCGGGACTCGAAGTTCTCGAGCAGCCAGCTGAGGGTCAGGCCCGAGTCGATGATGTCTTCGACGATGAGCACGTGCTTGCCGTGCAGGTCGGTGTCGAGGTCCTTGCGGATCTGGACGACACCGCTGGACTTCGTGCTGGAGCCGTAGCTCGAGACAGCCATCCAGTCCATCGGCGCGTGGAAGGGCAGTGCGCGGGCGAAGTCCGCCATCACCATGACAGCACCCTTGAGCACGCCGACGAGGAGGAGATCCTTGCCCTCGTAGTCCTTCGCGACTCGGTCGGCGAGCTCTTGAAGCTTCGCCAGAATCTGCTCCTCGGTAACGAGGATCTCTGCAAGGTCATCTTGAATCTCAGCCGCGCGCATGAATTGATTTTAGGTGACGGATGCTGTGGGTTCGGTAATACTGTGGGGACTGAGCGGGCGGATGCCCCAGACGGAAGGATCTCCCATGGCTCTTGACGACATTCTCAAGCAGGTTCCGATCGAAGACATCGCCGCGAAACTCGGGGTCTCACCTGCCGAGGCATCGAAGGCCGTTGAACAGGGCGGTGCCGTGCTGCTGAGCGGCCTCGCGAAGAACGCTCAGACCGCTGAGGGCGGGGCCGCAATTCAGAATGCTCTCAAGCGCCACGAGGGAAAGCCCGGCGTGAGCAAGGTCGACGACATCGATCAGGCCGACGGCGGCAAGATCGTGCAGCACGTGCTCGGAAGCGACGCCGGCGAGGTTGCCGCGAAGCTGAACGCCTCTGAGAAGACGCCTGGCATCGACTTCGGCAAGCTTCTGCCGATCCTCGCACCCATCGTCATGGGCCTCATCGCCAACGCGACCAAGGGCAAGTCTGACTCGGGTGCCGCGTCCGGTGAATCCGGTGGCGGGCTCGGCGACATCATCGGCGGCCTGCTCGGCGGCGGCTCGTCTTCGGGTGGCGGCGGAATCGGCGACCTGCTCGGCGGCCTCTTCGGCGGCAAGAAGTAGCCGCGACGCGGCCGAGGCTTCGCCTCTACCGTGCGCGGAAGAAGATCCGCGCGCCCTCCCGGTAGGCGGCGCACCCCGGAAGATCAATCGGCCCCTGACCCGACCAGTCGGTGATGAGGCGCGCGACCTCAAGCGTCTGCGTGCGCGACAGGCTCGCACCGAACTCGCTGTGCGCGACAAGCCGGATGATGCGGTTGCGCAGGGCTGCGGGATTCGCCGCGAGTGCCGCGACGCTGACCGAGATGCCGGCTTCGGCGTGCTCGACGATGTCCTCGATAGTCTCGTGGATCATCTCGTCGAACGCCTCGGCATCCTCCCGGAGCTGTTCGGCAGTGCGAGCGAGCGCTTCAGCGATCCCAGGCCCGAGCTCTGATTCAAGCACCGGCAGCACGTTCTCGCGCACCCTGACCCGCGCGAAACGGTGCTCGCGGTTGTGCGGATCGTGCCACGGGTCCAGATCGGATGCTGCGCAGAACGCCTCTGTCGTCGCGCGGCGCACCCCCAACATTGGGCGCAGCCAGACGGTGCCGTCCTCGTCCTCGCGGCGCGGTGCCATGCCCTGCAGGCTGGTCGCTCCGGCTCCGCGGGCAAGCCCGAGGAGGACGGTCTCGGCCTGGTCATCGAGAGTGTGTCCGAGCAGGACAGCATCCGCTCGTTCGCTCGCGGCAATGCCGCGCAGCACCGCGTAGCGCGCGTCGCGCGCAGCGGCCTCGAGTCCGCCCTCAGTGAACGAGACGTCGACTCTCGCAACAAGAGAGCGGATGCCGAGGCTCTCAGCCTGCACCGCGGCCGAGGCCGCGACCTCGTCTGAGCCCTCCTGCAGGTCGTGATCGATCGTGGCGCTGAGCACGCGCATCCCGCGAGAGCGAGCTTCGAAAACGGTCGCCGCGGCGAGCGCGAGCGAATCTGCGCCCCCGGACAGCGCGACGATCACCGTCGCACCGTCGGGCAGATCGGCGAGCGCGACGCGCACGGCAAGGCGGATCTCGGCGACAGCAGGCGGGAGCGAAGGCATCCCTCCACGGTACGACACCGACGCGCATCTATCGCGGGAAGCATCCCGGTCATATTCTGGGCGAGTGACAGAGCACGAGCAGATGACGCAGTCGTTCTCCACAGAGCGATTCAAGGCGTTCGTCGACGCAGTGGTCGCAATCGCGATGACGCTGCTGATCCTGCCGCTGATGGAGTCCGTCTCAGAGGCAGCCTCCGACAAGCTCAGCACCGCCGATTTCCTGAACGAGCACAGCGGTCAGCTGACGAGCTTCGTGCTCAGTTTCGTGCTCATCGCGAACTCCTGGATCGGGCATCACCGCCAGTACAACGATGTCGAGGTGATCACCCGTCCGCTGCTGTGGATCAACGTGGCCTGGATGGCGACCATCGTCTGGCTGCCGGTGCCGACCGCGATGATCGGCCAGATGGACTCGGATCCGCTGCAGGCTGTGCTGTACATCGGCACGCTGATCCTCACGCAGTTCACCACCTTCGCGGGGCGCATCTACCTTCTGCGGCATCCGACGTACACGCGGGCTGACCCGCAGCGGATACGCCTGGGGGCGGTGGCGGACATCGCCTCGGCGATCCTGTTCGGCATCGCGCTGATCATCGTCATCGCGTTCGGGTCGGTCGGGTACTTCGCCCTCTTCCTCCTGGCGCTCACCGGCACTCTCGCAAGAGCGCTGAACAAGCTCTTCCGAACGCGCGGGTAGGCTAGTCCGCGGCATCCACCCGTTTTTCCTGAGGAGCACACGCATGGGCGCACACGACGCCGTCATCGAGATCCCGCGCGGCAGCCGCGTGAAGTACGAAGTCGACCACGAGACCGGACGAGTCCACCTCGACCGCGTGCTCTACACGACCTTCGGTTACCCCGCCGACTACGGATACTTCGACAACACTCTCGGCGAAGACGGCGACCCGCTTGATGTGCTGGTGCTGCTCGATCACGCCATCTTCCCCGGCGTCGTCGTCGAGGTGCGTCCGGTCGCCGTGCTCAAGATGAGCGACGAAGCCGGCGGCGACGACAAGCTCGTCGCTGTGCTCGCCAAGGATCCGCGCTGGGCGCACATCCAGGACATCGACGACATCGCTGAGTACACGAAGAAGGAGATCGCGCACTTCTTCGAACACTACAAGGACCTCGAGCCCAACAAGTGGGTCAAGGTCGATGAGTGGGGCAACGCCGCCGAAGCACAGCGCATCCTCGATGAGGCCATCGTTCGCGCGGGCGAGACGCACTGACCTCAGAATTCCACGAAGAAGCCCTCGGCAGCGCAGATGCGGCCGAGGGCTTCTTCATAGGTGCTGCGGGCTCAGACCGAGACCCCGCGTGCCGCCATGAAGTTGATGGGGTTCGTGTATCCGCCCCAGATGTACACCTCGAAGTGCAGGTGGCATCCGAAGGAGTTGCCGGTGTTGCCGGCGTACGCGATGACCTGTCCGGAGTTGACCCACTGTCCGCTGCGGACGGCGAATGAGTTGATGTGAGCGTAGCCTGTGCCCACACCGTCGCCGTGCTGGATGCGGACGTAGTTGCCGTAGCCGCCATTCCAACCGGCGTAGTCGACGGTGCCGGAGTTCGCGGCGTAGATGGGGGCGCCGCAGCCGTTGGCGAGGTCGACGCCATAGTGGTAGCCGCTCGAGCAGTAGCCTGTGCCGCACTGCACCATGCGCGGTCCGTACCCTGAGCTGCGCCATCCGCCATGCGGGCGGGCCCAGCCACCGGAGCCGACGTTTCCGCCGCCTCCGCCACCGCCCCCGCCGCCGCCACCGCCGCCGCCTTGGTTGTTCTTGGCGGCTTCTTCCTCGCGGCGCTTGCGCTCGGCTTCTTCAGCCGCCTTGCGCTCGGCCTCGCGAACGCGAACGCCTTCTTGGTAGTCAGCGACGGTCTTTGCCGTGTCGTCCTTGAGGGCTGCGAGCTGAGCTTCGAGCGTCCCGAGGTACTCGGTCTGCTCGGCGAGAGCCGCCTCGGCTGCCGTGGCAGCGTTCTGCGCGGCGATCATCTTCTCTTCGGCGATCTTCTGCAGGCGGTCGCGCTCAGTGCGGGCGACGACAGCCTGATCGCTCAGCGCCTGTGCGGAGTTTCGGGCTGCCACGGCCTTGTCGTAGACGGACTGGTTGAAGCCCAGCATCTTGTCCATCGTGCCCAGGCGCGATAGAAGGTCGTCGGCGCTGGCTGCGGAACCGGCGAAGAAGAGCTCAAGTGCGGTGTCATCGCCACCGTTGCGATAGAGCTGGGCTGCTACCTGGCCGGCCTTGCGAGCAGATTCGACTGCGATCGTCGACTGTTCATCGGCCTGAGCCTGAAGCGATTCCGCTTCGGCGATCGCGGCGAAGTACGCCTGCTGTGCTTCGTAGAACTCGTTGCCGGCTGCTTCCGCCGCGGCCTTGGTCTCGGCGACGCGCTGGGTGAGCGACTGGATCAGTCCCTCGATGCGTGAGACTTCCGAAGCCTTCGCGGCTTCATTGTTCTTCGCCCGCTGGACATCATCCCAGCTCGGGTAGGAGGCAGCGTGGGCGGCGTTGACGCCGGCACCGATCCCGAATGCGCTGAGGGTTGCGACGCTGAGAGCTCCAAGACCCAGCGCATTGCGGCGGGTCAGCGATCCCTTCTGCCAGAACGCCTTGCGTTCTTCAGCACTGGGCGCGCAGTTGCACGAGTCGCCGGCCTCTAGCGCAGCATCCATTGCGGACTGCTCGACGTTCACACGGCCCCTTTCACAGGAATCACTCATGCAACAGTAACAACATCTTTCACATCCGCAACAGGTGATTTCTTGTATCCAGAGACGTTGCGAACGCTCCATCGTCGCGTAGAAACGCCCGGGCGTTCCGCAGACTCGCCCTCGATTGGCGTTTTCGGCGAAACATCCTTTATGCTTGAGCGTCGGCAAGGAAGTCCCCCGGGACAGACTTTCGGCCCCATCGTTTAGCGGCCTAGGACGCCGCCCTTTCACGGCGGTAGCACGGGTTCGAATCCCGTTGGGGTCACTCCATCCGATACAATTTAAAAAGTATGGCCCTGTAGCGCAGTTGGTTAGCGTGCCGCCCTGTCACGGCGGAGGTCGCGGGTTCAAGTCCCGTCAGGGTCGCTCTAAGCGACGGGCCCTTTTTTCGAAAAGGGCCTTTCGTCTAGGATGCGGCAGATTTATGATGTGCCGCATGGCTCTGTAGCTCAGTTGGTAGAGCGCACGACTGAAAATCGTGAGGTCACGGGATCGACGCCCGTCGGAGCCACTGTCCCTCACGAGGCTTCTACTCGTGGGGGACTTTTCAGTTAAGTCCCGGTCAGGTTGAGATTTCTCCCTGGCACGCTCGCCGGTCATTGAGCGAGGGAGTCCTGACGCCTTCAACAAACCTTCGCTCGACTCACACTCCATCGCTCAGCACGTCTCGCACTCGCAGTGTTTGGGCATACCTCGCGTACGGATACAGCTCGACGGCGGGGATCCTCTGGAGCGGGTCAGGCAGCATCAATGACCTCGGTGAGGGTCGTCTGTGGATTCGTTGCAGTGCGAAGATTCTCCGGCCCGAGCTCGCCGATCGTTGATGCCCCGGCTGCGGCGAAAGCTCGTGTGCCCCCTTTCGTCACCGACCCTCGTCACGTTTCGTGGGCAGCTCTCGATCCATGCGACCGAGAACTGGGATAGCGAATCTGGGCACGCATTGCTGATGCGGTGGCGCGACCGAGCACGGAGGACGCGGAGTAGCTCACCCCTCGAGCCCGGCGGTGGCCGTGGCGAGGTCTGCGACGACGTCGCTGAGCTGCCCGGTCTTCTCGAGGACAGCCCGCTGGCGCAGGGCGCCGTTCCCGCGCTCGAAGATCTGCGTGATCTGCTGTTCGACGAGTTCTTCGTCGCCGTTCTCGCGTAGGGCTGGTCGGACGTGGTCGACGAGGTCGGCGACGATCTCACGCACCGGACGCGCCGCGAGCGTTCGCGGGTCGATCAGATCACCCTCGATACCGAATCTTCCTGCCTGCCAGCTCATCACCCGAAGCATGGCGACCGAAAGGGGCAGGGGCTCCTCCCCCGCCCGCCATTCAGCGGCGGCGGTGTCCACGAGGCCACGGCACAGCGCGGCAATCAGCACGGTGTCGGCGGCGTCCGCGCAGACGTCGGCGACACGGATCTCCACAGTCGGGTAGTGGTGTGACAGGCGTGCGTCGAAGTAGATCATTCCTTTGTCGAAGATCGCCCCGGAAGCGATCATCGCCGAGACGAGCGAGTGGTAATTTTCGGCCGTGTCGAACCGCTCGGTGGGCCCAGCCGTGGGCCAGCGCATGATCGCCTGCGAGCGAAAACTCGCGTACTTCGTGTCTTCGCCCTGCCAGAACGGGGAGTTCGCACTCAACGCCAACAGCGCTGGTAGCCAACCTCGAATGCGATCGAGTACACCGACGCCCTCATCGTCGGATTCCACAGACACGTGCACGTGGCACGCTCCGGTGAGCTGCTCGGTCGTCGTCAGCCCGAAGTGCTCGACCATCTGCAGGTATCGCGGCTTGCCGACGATCGCCGCTCCGACCGGCAGCGGCGAAGTCCCAGACGCGATCACCCGCGCCCCCGCACGTCGCGCCGCGGTGATCGCCTGGTCGCGCCATGCGCGCACACCAGCACCGAGGGCGGCCATATCCGTGTGCGGAACCGTGTCGGTCTCGATCTGCTGCTGCTGGAGTTCGTGCTCGATCGACCCTCCCGGCACCTCATCGGGGGTGAATTCGCCGGATGCCTCAATGGACGCGGCATCCGCAGCTCTGGCATCCTCAGCAGGCTTCGCGGCCTCAGCCGCGTACCGCAGGGTGCGCGCGGCGACGGACCGCGGCCGTCCGCTTGCGGCATCGACGAGCAACAGTTCTTCTTCCACACCGACGGTACGCATGGCCTCAGTGTGCCAGCCGACCACGAGGTGCAGAAGGGGATTGCGCGCAGGACGCACGACAGCATAAGGAGGTTGCCAGCACGCGCAGAAAGGAGAAGGCTCGACCATGACCGGAAGGGAGAACCCACTGTGTGCCGCTTGCTTGGCTACGTCACTGACCGACCGACCCCCGTCGTCGACGTTCTCGGACGCGACGACTTCGATACCTTCACGGCACTCACCGAAGTACACAGCGACGGCTGGGGAATGGCATGGCACCGCTCGCTCGGCGACGAGACGGAAGCGATCTCGTCGGTGCGTAACGCGTCGATCGATCCCCAGTACGACGCGCTCGCGAATCAGGCCCTCGGATGCTGCGGACTCGTGCACCTGCGCTGGGCGACCGGCGGTCTTCCCGTGTCGCCTGCGAACACCCATCCCTTCACCGATGACGGATACGCCTTCGCGCACAACGGTCATATCGCACCGATCGACCACCTCGAAGCACAGCTCAGCGCCGACTCCCGAACGAAGCTCCTCGGCGATACGGACAGCGAGCGCTACTTCCGCCTGATCATGCAGTGCATCGGGGAGGCCGACGGAGACGAGGTGGCAGGCGTCACTCGTGCGCTCGAGATTCTCGTACGGGAGTTTCCGAACTCGAGCCTCAATGCTCTTCTTCTGACCCCGGCGAAGCTCTTCGCCATCCACATCAACAGTCGAGTGGATTCGCCCGTCGAAGCCCTGCGCGAGCTCTTCGAATCGGTGGAGGCGATGCCGGCCAGCCACGCAACCGAGTATTACGCCATGGACTACCGCATCACCGACGAGGCCGTGCATGTCATCTCCAGCGGCGTCGACGCGGAAGGATGGACCCGCGTTCCCGAAGACGCCGCCGTCGTCATCGATCTTGCGACACGCGACGTGACGCGACTGCATCCGGTCCCTCTCGCATAGCGCGCGAGACCCCGCGGCTTGTGCGCGCCCTCCACATGTGATCCCCTAGCGACCATGACCAACACGTTCGACGACTGGACTCGTCTCTGCAGGCTGCTCGACGACGACCCTGAACTCACTCCTGCCACTCTCGATTCCGTCGAAGCGGGCGAATCCCCCTGGGATGCTCTGATCGAGGGCCTCGACGATTCAGGCGCACTCGCGTATCTCGACAAGAGCGACACCGGCGCCGAACTCGCTGATGCGCTGCCCGCTCTCCCCCGCATCATCCGCACCGGCATCGAGCTTGACGAGGTGGGCGACATCAACGAGCTCGACCGTGCGATCACGAGCGCGAACGAGCTTCTCGCCGCGCATGGGCTCACTCTCCTCTACCTCGCAGACCCCGATGACGAAGACGCCCATCCCCTCGTCGCCGTACCGACCGCAGATCTCGATGAGATCAACGCGCTGATCGAGAAATTGTACGGCTGACGTCCGCGACCGGATCTCCTCCTGCCCGCCGCGACTCGAGACAATGGACACATGGCCACTGAACGACGCTTCCGCATCCTGAACTCGGTGGGCCGAGTCATCCGCACCGACCCCGACAAGGTCGCTCTGACCGAAGCGTATGCGGTCTTGACCGACACCATCGTCGTGAAGATCCTCGATCTCGCGATGCGGATCGGCGAATCGATGTTCGCGGTCGGGGCATCGGCGCACGACGTGACATTCGCGATCATCCGCGTCGCCCGCGTCTACGGACTCACCGGGGTGCACGTCGATGTCACATTCAGCGCGGTCAGCGTCTCATACCACCGCGGCGAGGACGACTGGCCGACGACGCTGATCCGGGTCGTACGCGCCGCCTCCCCCGACCATGCGAAGCTCCAGCGCCTGCAGGCGCTCCTCGTCGACATCACTGACGGGATGGACCTCGATGAGGCGCGCCTCGCGTTCCGCATCATCCGTCGGACGCCCTTCCTCTACCGCCCCATCGTCGTCCTCTTCGCCCGCGCCCTGCTCGCCGTCGGCGTCGCGATCCTCTACGGCGCCTCTCCGATCATCATCGGGCTGAGCTTCCTCGCCGCCCTCGCCGCAGCATTCACTCAAGCGGGTCTGGCCCGCCTCCAGGTTCCGCTGTTCTTCAGCCAGATCGCCGGCGGATTCGTCATCACCGCAGTCACGGCCGTGGTCGCGGCTCTGGGCCATGCCGAGGTCGCCCCCTTCGTCGATGTGCAGCCATCGATCATCGTCGCCTCGGGAATCGTGCTCATGCTCTCCGGACTCACCGTCGTCGGCGCCGCACAGGACGCGATCGACGGATTCGCCCTCACGGCGGGCGGGCGGATCCTGGATCTGACGATGCAGACCCTCGGGGTGGTTCTCGGCATCCTGATCGGCCTCGAGGGGGCCCGATTCTTCGGCGTCAGCATCCCGCTGCCGACCGATGCGATCCCCTTCGGGTCGTTGGTCGCGCAGATCGGCGGCGCGGTCATCATCGCGGTCGCGGTCGCGCTGTTCAATGGCGCGGGGCTGCGCATCATCCTCGTCAGCGCCTTCCTCAGCACCATCGCGATCCTCGGCTACAGCGCCACCCTCTCCCTCGGCGTGCAGCCTGCCGGCGCGAGCGCCATCGGCGCGCTGCTGGCCAGCTTCATCGGCATCCTCACCGCCCGCGGAGTGCACGTGCCATCGGTCGCCGTGACGACAGCGGCGATCGTGCCGCTCGTCCCCGGAACCGCCGTCTTCCGAGGCCTTCTCGGGCTCGTCGACTCCGATGGAACCGCCGAAGGGATGCTGGATGGCGTCGGCCCCCTCGTGCTCGCCGCATCGATCGGAATCGGACTCGCCGCCGGCGCATCCCTCGGCCTGTATCTCGGAACGCCGCTGCGAGCCACGCTCGCCAGTGTCTCGAAGTCGCGCGCTCGCCTCAGGCGCTGAGCTCCCTTACCGGCGGGTGCGGTAGCACGCCCACGCGACGCTCCAACGTCGCGGCCAGTGCGATGATCGCGGCCTCGCCGCCGGGGCGTCCGATCAACTGCACACTCACCGGGTGCCCCGAGGCATCACGCGTCACGGGCACGACGATCGCCGGGAGCCCTGCCACATTGACGAAGCTCGAGTACGGCGCGTAGCGCACCTGCTGTGAGAAATTGTGCGCGGCATCGGATGCGTCGAACCACCCGACCGGCTGCGGCGGCAGCGCGAGCGCGGGGGTGAGCACCGCATCGAAGGGCGCGAAAGCCGTGATCGTCTGGCGCTCGAAGACCGTCGCCGCAGCGAGCGCTTCCAGCACCTGCGCGCCGGTGAGCTTGCGCCCCTCGCGCACCAGCCAGGCGGTGATCGGCTCGACGAGTTCGAGCTCAGCATCCGAGAGCGTCATGCGCGCGGCGCTCGTGCGCCAGATCGTCGTGAACATCTCGGCGTACCCGTGCGGGCGCCAATCGAACGCGTCGACGTTGCCGCCCGCATCCGAGAGCAGGGCGGCGGCGAGCGTCACCGCACGCGCCGCATCAGGGTCGAGCCGAATGTCATCAGCGTCATCCCACGGCGAGACGGTCGTCACGCCGACGCGAGCAGATACTCCGAGCGCTCTGGCCGCGGCGAGGAAAGAGCCAGAACCGGGCGCGGCCGTCGCATACGGGTGGGGACGGCCGGCGACCTGCACATCGAGCAGCAGCGCGGCATCGGCAACGGTGCCGGCGATGGGTCCGGCGACCGGCAGGCCCCCGGGGCTGTCCAGGCCGGATGCGAACGGCACTCGTCCGCGCGATGGCTTGATGCCGACCACGCCGACGGTCGCCGCAGGAATGCGGATCGACCCTCCGCCGTCGGATGCGGGAGCCAGCGGGAGCAGGCCCGCAGCGACTGCGGTCGCCGCGCCTCCGCTCGAGCCTCCTGCACCGTTGGCGGAATTCCACGGGTCACGCGCAGGCGGGGCGATCTGCGTCTCGGTATAACCGGTGAGCCCGAACTCCGGCGTATTGGTCTTGCCGAGGCTGATGCCGCCGGCCTCGTCGAGCACCGCGGCCTGATCTCCTGTGGCATCCGGAATGTAGTCACGATGCAGGCGCGAGCCGAATCGCGTCGGAACACCGGCGCGCGGAACAAGGTCCTTGTCGCCGAACGGCAAGCCCCACAGGGCTCCTGTCGGTTCTGTGTCGCCGAGCGCGGCGGCGCGCTCGAGTGCGGCATGCGCTGTCACCTCGACAAAGGCGCCGAGTCCGTCATCGAACCGTGCGATGCGATCGAGATAGTGCTGGGTCAGCTCGAACGGGCTGATCTCTCGAGTGCGGAGCGCCGCCAGCTGCTCGATCGCGGTCAGTTCGTGCAGCTCGGCCATGCTTCGAGCCTATGGCCCACTGCATGACTCCAGCGGCACGGACTACGCCCGCTGGAACTGCGTCACTGCCGGGCAGTCGAACGGGTCACTCGCTGCGAGGCCCACGCGGTTCAGGTACTGCACGACGATCACGTACGAGCGGATCAGAGTCGTCTCGGTGTACGGCACGTCGTTCGATTTGCAGTAGTCGCGCACGATGCCACGGGCCTTGGCCAGGTGCAGACGCGACATGCTGGGAAACAGGTGGTGCTCGACCTGGTAGTTGAGCCCGCCCAGCAGCCACGTGACCCACCAGCCGCCAGAGACGTTGCGCGACGTGCGGACCTGCTTGGTGAAGAAGTCCAGACGAGCACCCGGCTCGATGATCGGCATGCCCTTGTGGTTCGGAGCGAACGCGATGCCCATGTACACGCCGAAGACCGCGAACTGCACACCGGCGAACGCAAACGCCATGCCCAACGGCAGCAGCAGGAAGACCGGCACCAGCACGAGCGCAAGACGCCCCACGATGAGTGCCAGCTCGAGCCAGCGACCCTTGACGCCCTTCTTCGTGACGAGGTACTTGAGTCCCTGGAGGTGAAGGTTCAGCCCTAGCAGCGTGAGCAGTGGGAAGAACAGCCACCCCTGCTTGCGGGTGATCAGACGGATGAGGCCGCGCGACTTCGCGGCGTCCTCTTCAACGAATGAGATGGTATCGACCGCGATGTCCGGGTCTTTGCCGACCTGGTTCGGGTTCCCGTGATGCTTGGTGTGCTTGTTGTCCCACCAGGAATAGCTCATTCCGATGGAGCCGATCAGGATCCGGGCAAGCCGAAAGTTCGCCGGTCCCGAAGACAGGATCTGACGGTGCGCGGCCTCATGGCCGAGGAACCCGATCTGCGTGAAGATGATGCCGAGGGCCGCGGCGATGAGGAGCTGGAACCAGCTGTCTCCGAGCAGAATGAATCCGGTGACCGCGCCACCGAGTGCGAGCGCGATGCCCGCGGCGACGAAACTGTAGAAACGCGGAGTCCTCTGCAGAAGACCCATCTCCTTCACTACCTCTGAGACGCTCCGGTACGCCTTGGCCATTGGAGGGAAGTCCGCGTTCCCGGAGTACGTCTGGCGTACCCGTCCGAGAGTGCTGGTCGATTCGGTGACGGTGGAAGTGGAAATGATCTTCTCCTGCCGATCGGAGCCCTTGAGCTGTGAAAGCCAAGGGCAGTTGCCGATCGCTGGTGCCAGGCTAACCCTGCCCGTATACGTCACTGCGCATACGTTGGATCCTCCTGGCCGACTCTCAGGAGCGCGCCTTGCTCAGATGGCGCCGCAGAGTCTGCCGGACCGAACGCCCGCGAAGCTTGGCAGCGCCCTCAAGCGCGCGCCGTGCGTCTTCGAGCGTCTCGAAGGATCCGAGGTCGGCGCCCCGGCTGTCGTGCACGACGTGCGCGGAGCCGTCGTTCTCGACGAAGCCGGCGAATTCGCCGTCGCGCGTTGCGACGTACACGTCCTCGTCGGCCTGCTTCCAGAACAGGGGTTCGGGCGGATGGGTGGTGGTGTTACTCATGGTGATACTCATTGCTGTGGACAGGCGCGCGCAGGCGCACCCGAAATTATTG
Organism: Microbacterium zouquanmingi; assembly: GCF_052266675.1. NCBI lineage: Bacteria > Bacillati > Actinomycetota > Actinomycetes > Micrococcales > Microbacteriaceae > Microbacterium > Microbacterium zouquanmingi. The sequence goes on along the minus strand of NZ_JBQPRA010000002.1, from coordinate 175,092 downwards.
TGATCGAGAGCGGATGCCGCGCGCGTCGGTGCGAGCGGTCCTTTACGGCCCTGATCAGTGGCAGCACGAGCGCCGAATTGCGGCGAAAACTCGGTGTTGCAGAACCAGTCTAACCGATCACGACCTGGGAAGCCCGGATAACGTCACAATTCGCCTGGCCGCATCGCCTCGGCGTCGATCGCCGACATGATCCGCGTGGCGGCCGTATCGGTCTTCACCGCGGCATCCGCCCCCCGCGCGCGCTCGCGACGCGGCGCGTAGACGAACAGCGCGTGGAACAGGAAACGCGCGAAGAACGCCGCAACGAGCGAGATGGCGGTCGCGAGCACACTCGAGATGTGCCAGGTCTCGACCATGAGCACCATGATCGGGATGCGCAGCGCCGCCTCGATGTTGTTGAACGTGAAGGATGCTCCGAACCGCGCCCAGACGCCGCGAGCATCCCGCCGCATGTCGCCGAAGACGAACCGCTCCTGCAGCAGGAAGTTGCCGACGATCGTGACCTCTGCGCCGATGATCGCCGCCCATACATAGGGCATGCCGGCGGTTGTCAGCAGCCACATGATGCCGAGGTTCGCGACCGCGCCGATTGCTCCAATGAGCGCGAACAGCGACATCTTGCCGAAGCGCAGCCTGGTCAGATGGGCGATGAACGTCGCGCCCTGGCGAAAGGATGCCTTCGAGGTGCCGCTGTGCCGCGCGGAGAACTCCATCGGCACCTCAGCAACGCGCACATCGCTGCGGGCGAGGATCTCCAGCAGGATCTTGAATCCATGCGGGCGCAGAACCTGCAGATCGATCCGAGTCCGGTCGACGAGGAAGAAGCCCGTCATCGGGTCTGTGCTGTCCGCCAGCCGCCGTGGGAACATCGCCTTGGTGAGCCACGTCGAGGCCCGAGAGACGCCGAGTCGCAGCGCGGTGCCGAGGCCCGCCGAGTCGCCGCCGCCGACGTACCGCGATGCCGCGACGACGTCCGCGTCGCCCTTCTCGAACCGGGCGAGCAGTGTCGAGATGAGCTCGGGCGGATGCTGCAGATCGCCGTCCATCACGATGCAGATGTCACCGGATGCTTCGCGAAGACCGACGACGACCGCACCACCGAGGCCACCCGTGTTCGCCGCCCGGTGGATGACGCGCACCGGAATCGACGCATCATGTGCGACCCGTTCGATCTCTGACGCAGTGTCGTCCGTGCTGTCGTCAACGAAGAGAATCTCGCCATTGCGACCGGCCAGCGCAGCCGTAGTCCGCTCGACGAGCTCGGCGACGTTGTCGCGTTCGTTGAACGTGGGGACGATGACGGTGATGTCGATGTCCACGCCTTGCCCCTTCGTGCTCGCTGATATGACGGCATCCATCGTCCCACGCGCGCGCTGCGCGCAGGAACGGGGCTCGTTCAGGTGTGGACGAATATCCTGGAGATATGACTTCGATCAGCCCAGACACCATCACCATGTTCGGCGCCGAGTGGTGCGGCGACTGCCGTCGCACCAAGAAGCAACTCGACGAGCTCGGTGTCGAGTACACCTACATCGACCTCGAGGCGGACCCTGCCGCAGCAGACGTCGCCAAGGACATCTCCGGACGCATGAACATCCCCGTCGTCGTGTACCCGGATGCTTCGCACCACGTCGAGCCGTCCAACGACGACGTCGCAGCCAAGCTCCGCGAGCTCTCGCTGATCTGACGCGCTCGCGCCGATACACTGGCGCGATGAGCAACGAGGCTCGACCCGAACGAGCACCCTCTCGCCTGCCCGCACGCACGATCGTCACGTACGCGATCGGATCGCTCGGCACAGGCGGCTACGCGACCCTGCCAGGGCTCGTCCTGACCTACTTCCTCACCGACAACCTCGGTGTCGCAGCCCTCGCCGCCGGCCTCATCGTCACTGCGGCGAAGATCTGGGACGTCATCATCGATCCGCTCATCGGTGCGGCATCGGACCGTCAGCTGGCCCGCACCGGTTCACGCCGCGGGTTCATGCTGACCGGCGCGCTGATGCTGCCGATGTTCTTCGCACTGACGTTCGCGGTGCCGCCATCGTGGGGGCCTGCGGCGAGCGCGGCCTGCGTGCTGCTCGCGTTCCTGGGCACGGCGACGGCGTTCAGCCTGTTCCAGGTGCCGTATGTCGCCCTCCCTGCCGAGCTCACGAAGTCCTACGACGAGCGCACGCGCCTGCTGGGCTGGCGCGTGGTCGTCCTCACCGCAGCGATTCTGCTGTTCGGCGCGGGCGGGCCGATGCTCCGTCGCGCCACCGGCGACCCTGTGACCGGGTACCTGCTGATGGGCATCGTCGCCGGTGTCGTTCTCGGCATCGGGATGCTCATCGCGACCCGCGCCGCACGGGATGCCGCCGCAGTCTCACCAGCATCCGCACCCGCGCCCGCGCGTGTGAACCTCCGGGAGGAGTACCTCTCCGGTTTCCGCGCGCTGCGGCGCAGCATCCCTTTCCGTGCGCTCCTCAGCACCTTCCTGCTGCAGGCCCTCGCGACCGGCACGATGCTCGCCGGAGCGCAGTATGTCGCCCGATGGGTGCTCGGTGATGAGGCGGCGGTCGAGATCCTGTTCATCGCCCTCGTGGGGCCAGCACTGATCGCGACCCCGGGATGGACCGCGGTGGCGAACCGCATCGGCAAGGAACGGGCGTTCTTCGCCGCCAGCATCCTGTTCCTGCTCGCCTCCTTGTCCATCGTCATCGCCATCTGGACTCCTGGCGCCTGGCTCTACGCCTCGGTCGCTGTGGCGGGCGTTGCGTACGCGGGACTCCAGTCGCTGCCGATGGCGATGCTCCCCGACGTCATCTCGCACGATGAGCGCACGAGCGGTCCGGGGCAGGCGGGAACCTTCACCGGAATCTGGACCGCTGGCGAGACCATCGGCTTCGCGCTCGGCGCGACGGCTGTCTCGCTCATGCTGGCTGCAACCGGCTACATCTCGAGCGTCGCCGGGGCCCAGACCACGCAACCGGATGCCGCGGTGATGGGCATCGTGGTCAGCTTCAGCATCCTGCCCGCCGCGCTCATGGCGCTCAGCCTCATTCCGCTCTCGCGCTACCGCCTGCGTCGGAGCGACATCGAGGCGCCTCACGCGGCTCTTCCCTGACTCGCGCGGCTGTTCCCTGTCCACGTGGCCGAAGTTTCCACCGCGCGAACAGCGATAGACAGCGCGAAGCAGCGAACGACAGCACGACGCAGGGCAACCCAGCGCCAATGGCTGGTGACCGAGAGCACGTGCCCGCATAAGCTGGATACACCCGAAATTGTGCTTCATGCACGAAGGAGATGCCGATGTCGTCAGCAACCACTTCGACCGATGTCACGTCCGTTCCCGCCACTCGTGGGATCGACGAGGACGAACGCGCACGATTGGATGCCGCGATCGACGACCTCGAGGCAGGGGCCCGCACGTGGTCAGCGCTGAGTGTCGGCCAGCGTGCGACACTGCTTCGAGCCGTGCGCACCGCAGTCGCGGCATCCGCGGAAGAGTGGGCGCACACGGCGGCCGCTTCCAAGGGACTCAGCGGCAGCCACCCGCTGCGCGGTGAAGAATGGCTCTCCGGCCCCTACAGTGTGCTCGGTGCGCTCGATGCGTACGCCGAGACGCTCTCGCGGTTAGCGGATGGACGCAACCCGCTCGAAGGCATCCGCATCGATCGCGCCCCCGGCGGGCGGGCGCGGGTGCATGCCTTCCCACTCACCGGGCTCGACAAGATTCTGCTCTCCGGCTTCACCGGCGAGGTCTGGCTCGAGCCGGGCACGACTCCTCGCACAGCGCGCGCTGCTGCCGGTCTCGCCCAGCGCAGCCCGCAGGAATCCGGGGGTGCGGGTCTCGTGCTCGGAGCCGGCAACGTCACCTCGATCCCCGTGCTGGATGTTCTCTACGAGCTCCTCGCCCACAACCGCACGGCACTGCTCAAGGTCAACCCCACTCAAGACGCACTCGTGCCGGTGTTCGAGCATGCCTTCGCGGCGCTGATCGAGCCAGGGTTCCTGCGAATCGTCCGCGGCGGCGGCGACGTCGGCGCGTACCTCACCGGGCATAAGCGGCTGGGTCACGTGCACATCACGGGGTCCGCGGCGACGTTCGACGCGATCACCTGGGGCCCACGAGATGCGGCAGCGACCGCACGCCGGCGGCGCGAGGACCGTCCGCTTCTGAAGAAGCCGATCACCGCTGAGCTCGGCGGCGTCTCACCGATCATCGTCGTGCCGGGCGAATGGACCCAAGCTGACCTGCGCTTCCATGCCGAGCACATCGCGACGATGCGTCTGCAGAACTGCGGACACAACTGCATCGCGGGGCAGATCGTGATCATGTCCTCCGATTGGGCACAGGCGGATGCGTTCCGCGCCGCGCTGCGCCGCGCGTACGCCAAGGCTCCAGAGCGCCCGATCTGGTATCCGGGTTCGACGAGCCGGATGCAGCAGGCGAACGATGACTATCCGGATGCCCTCGTGCTCGGCGACCGACTCCTCGTGGAAATCGGCGCAGATGACGATGCCACAGCACTCGAGAACACCGAGTACTTCGCGCCAGTGCTCGGAGTCGTCTCGCTGCCGGGTCAGGGACAGGAGTTTTTGGATGCCGCGGTCGCGCACGCCAATGACAAGCTGCAGGGAACTCTCGGTGCGAACCTGCTGATAGATCCGGCGACGCAGCGCTCACTCGGCACCGGGTTCGAGCGGTCCATCACCGAGCTCCGTTACGGCTCGATCGCCATCAACGCCTGGACGGCTTTCGGCTTCATCACCCCGACGCTCACCTGGGGCGCATTCCCGGGGAACACGCTGCAGGACGTCGGCAGCGGCCTCGGCGTCGTCCACAACGCGCTGCTGCTCGACCGGGTCGAGCGCTCGGTGCTTCGTGGTCCGTTCCGCCCGTTCCCCCGGTCGCTTCCGGTCGCGAACGGCGGGGGCCGTTTCACGATCTTGCCGAAGCCGCCGTGGTTCGTCACCGCACGCACCGGCGCTGTGGTGAGCGAAGGGCTCACGCGCTTCCGCGCGAACGGTGGCGTCCTCGGACTCGCGAAGACGCTGCTGCAGGCGCTGCGCGCCTGAGCTGGAGCAGCGCTGTCTGGAGTGGGTGTGGGGATCAGTCGTCGGAGAAGAGGTCGGCGGCGTCCCGGAGCGCCTGCTGGATGCCGGGCTCGGACGCCGAGTGGCCCGCGTCGTCGATCACGACGAACTCCGCCTCCGGCCATGCCCGGTGCAGGTCCCACGCGGTCATCATCGGAGTGCAGACGTCGTAGCGCCCTTGAACGATCACCGCGGGGATGTGCCGGATCGCGTCCACCCCGGCGATGAGCTGACCCTCCGTCCACCAGCCGCGGTTGATGAAGAAGTGGTTCTCGATCCGCGCGAACGCCACTGCCGTGGCATCCTCCGTCATTCTCTCGACGGTGTCGGCATCCGGCTTCAGCGAGATCGTCGACCCCTCCCACTTCGACCAGGCCCGCGCGGCCGGAATGTGCACCTGGGGGTCGGGATCGAACAGGCGTCGGTGATACGCCTCGATCATTCGGTTGCGCTCGAGCACAGGGATCTGCGCGATGAATCCCTCCCACAGATCGGGGAACAGCGCCGCTGCCCCGCCCTCGTAGAACCATTCGATCTCTACCCGGCGCAGGGTGAAGATGCCGCGCAGAATGAGCTCGGTGACTGCCTCGGGGTGCGCCTGCGCGTACGCGAGGGCCAGCGCACTCCCCCACGATCCCCCGAACACCTGCCACTTCTCGATGCCGAGGTTCTTGCGCAGCAGCTCTATATCGGCGACCAGATGGGCCGAGGTGTTGAACCGCAGATCGGCATCAGGGGCGCTCGCGTGCGGCGTGCTCCGTCCGCACCCGCGCTGGTCGAACAGCACGATCCGGTACTTCTCGGGATCGAAGAACTGCCGGTGCCACGGAGCTGTTCCTCCGCCAGGTCCGCCGTGCAGGAAGACGACGGGCTTGCCCTCCGGGTTGCCGCTGACCTCCCAGGCGATGCGGTGTCCGTCTCCGACGAGCAGCATGCCGCTCTCATACGGTTCGATCGGCGGATACAGGGCATCCGTGTTCATGGTCTTCCCCCGGTGAATCGATATCGGTCGCCATCGGCAACTTTCTCACCGTATCGCGCGACCCATGTTCTCCCGCGGAACCACGGCGCACCGACCGCGATCAGCTCGTCCTGATCGAGTCAGAGCTGGTCGCCTGCGACCGCGAAGGTGTCGCAGCTGCCAAGACCGTTCTGATAACCGTTCGCGAACCAGAACTGACGCTGCTCGCTGGATCCATGCGTCCAGGATTCCGGGTTGCTGAATCCGGACTGCTCCTGGATGTGATCGTCACCGACGGCGAATGCCGCGTTCAGCGCATCGGTGATCTGCGCGTCCGTCGGCTTCTCGAGGTAGTGGACGCCGTTCTCATCCGTCTCGTCCGCGGCCGACGCGAGCCATGCGCCCGCGTAGCAGTCCGCCTGTAGTTCGGTGCGCACGCTGTTGCTGTCGGGGCCCGTTCCGTTGTGGGGATATGCGTCCATCGTGCCGGTGATGTTCTGGATGTGGTGGCCCCACTCGTGCCCGACGATGTAGAGCTGCGCGAGCTCACCGGCGGATGCATCGAACTGCTGACGCATGATCTGGAAGAACGCGGGATCGATGTAGACGCCCTGCTCCGGCGGGCAGTAGAACGGGCCAACCGAGTTGGATGCTGTGCCGCACTGCGTAGACGTCTGCCCCTGGAAGACGTACAATTGCGGCGGCGTATACCCCTCGACGTGCTGACCCCAGTATTCGTCGAGCAACACCTGGGCACCAGCCATTCGGCAATCGTCCTGGGTGTTGGCGTCTTCACCGGTCTCGCAGGCCAGCACGGAGCTGCCGGAGTCGGAACTGCCGCTCTGCTGCTGCCCCATGCCGACCAGGCCCGACAGATCGATGCCGAGCAGGGGACCTGCGATCAGCGCGATGATGGCGAGCAGACCGACGCCGCCGCCGGCGATTGCGGCTGTTCGCCCTGGCCGTCGCGTGCGGTGACCCGAGATGTCAGCATCCGGATTGAACGTCATGAGTTGAGATTACCCCGCTGCACGTCGCGCGCACGTAGGCTCATCCCATGGCGACGACGATCACGATCACAGGTGCTGGCGGACAAATCGGATACGCACTTCTGTTCCGCATCGCGGCCGGCGACATGCTCGGCCCGGACGAGAAGGTGCGGTTGCGGCTCCTCGAGATTCCGCAGGGGATGCGAGCCGCAGAAGGCGCAGCGCTCGAACTGCACGACGGCGCATTCGACCTGCTGGAGAGCGTGGAGGTCACCGACGATGCCAAGACCGGGTTCGACGGATCCAACATCGCCCTGCTCGTGGGCGCCCGCCCGCGTGGACCTGGCATGGAGCGTGGCGATCTGCTCGCAGCCAATGCGGGAATCTTCGGACCCCAGGGCGCGGCGATCGCGGACCGTGCCGCCGCGGATGTGCGCGTCACCGTCGTCGGCAACCCCGCCAACACGAACGCTCTGATCGCCGCGGCAACCGCTGATGGCGTGCCGGCTGACCGCTTCACCGCGCTCACGCGCCTCGACGAGAACCGCGCCAGAGCGCAGCTCGCTGCCGCGCTGGATGCCCCGGTCTCGAGCATCCGTCGGGTGTCGATCTGGGGGAACCATTCCGCGACGCAGTTCCCCGACATCACCCACGCGACCATTGATGGACGGCCGCTGCGCGACGCTCTCGCGGGGCGCGTGGATGATGTGCAGGGCTGGCTCGAAGACACCTTCATTCCTCGGGTGGCGAAGCGCGGAGCCGAGATCATCGAGGTGCGAGGATCGTCATCGGTGGCATCCGCCGCGAACGCGGCGATCGAACACACCCGCGACTGGGTCCAGGGAACGGACGACTGGACCAGCGCTGGCGTCGTCTCACGCGGCGAGTACGGGGTTCCGGCAGGTCTCGTGTCGTCCTTCCCGGTCAGATCGGTCGATGGCCGGTGGCAGATTGTCGAAGAACTCGAGCTGAATGAGTGGGCGCGAGAGCGCATCGACGTAACGGTGGCGGAGCTCGTCTCCGAGCGCGACGCGGTGCGCGCGCTCGGCGCGCTCTGATTCGCTGGGTAGGTTCAGCCGCGACAGGGCAGAATGGATGCGGGAGGTCTCAGATGAGTGACATGAATAACACCGCGGATGCTGCTCTCACGAGCCCACTGCATCTGCCGCATGCTGCGGCCGAGTGCCCGAAGTGCCTTGCCGACGACGATCACGACTGGTGGTCGGCGCGTCCAGCGGACGCACGACTGGTCGGGCTGGTCGTCTCTCGCGAGGGAATGCCGTCGGTCACCCAGCAGCGAGAGGACCTCACCCGGTTCGGCGTGCCGATCTCGGGGTTCCGGCATCCGGCTCCCGACATCCTCGAGAGCTGGGAGGATCGCGTCACTCGTCTTCTCGATACTCTCCAGCGCGGCGACGTGCTCGTCGTCGCCAACGTGCATGCACTCGGCCGTGACCGCGACGAAGAGACGCGCACGGCGAGCGCCCTGCGCAGCCGCGGGATCATGGTGAAGGTGCTCGGACACCACGCGCGGCATCTCACCGACGCCGCGCGCTGACCTCAATCGTCGGAGTCGCTCTGGTTCCGCAGCGCTTCGTCGTCGATGAGCGACAGATCCGCGCGGGTGACGACCTGCGAGGTGACCGCATACTCCACTAGTCGGGCTCGACGGTTCGTGGCGAGCTTTCCCGGACCGCCGCGCAGCCCCTGCACACCCATGCGGTCGAGCTTGTCGCAGACGTTGTCGAGCTTGCGGTTGAACTTGCTCATGGTCCATCCGAGGCGTTCGGCCGCGGCACTGGATGACGGAAGCTCATTCATACTCACACCCTCGCGGCGCAGCATCGGCTCGGCGAGCGCGACGATGAGCTGCTTCTGCAAGGTGGTGAAGCTGACCGGCATAACCGTCGTCTCACCGCTCATTGCGGCATCGACAGCGCGAGAGACCTCGTAGGGAGCCTCATCCGTGAGCAGATTCACCTCGTACGTGACCGGTCCCGCAGTGAAGACGATGACGTTGCGCTCGAAGACGAGCGGCATCCGCGCACCTGGCGACAGCCAGGATTGCACCGCGCCTCCGGCGCTCGAGATCGTGGCAGCGAGACGCACCCCCACGTTGGCCAGCCACCAGAGTCCGTCGCGATGCTGCAGCTCAAGGAAGTGCCGGTGCAGGTAGGGATTGTCATCGACCTCGAGATCGCCCTCGCGGCCGATGATGAACGGCTTCCCCGGGGATAGGTCATGCCATTCACCGGCGAACTCCAGGCGAAGCGGCGCTACAGCACTCGCCCCGTCCGATTCCGCGTTCTGAACGAGCTCAGCAGGATTCACCTCAGTCACGTATCGACCCCCTGGCGAATATCCTGCCACGTGGGAGCGTTCAGCGTGTGATCTGCGGCTTTCTGAGGCCCTCAGAACGTCATCGGACGCAGGGATGTCACTCCGCGCAGCCCCGTGCCGGCTCCGACGCACGGCCGTCACCGCGGCGAAGCATGACGTCGATGCAGACCTGTCCGGCGGCACCGCTTTCGACCGTCACAGAGGTGTCCTCGGTCGTCTCGGTCTTTCCCGCCCCGGCAAGATCTACCGTGTGCCACAGGTACATGTCACCGTCTTCCGGCGACGGGTTCGTCCAGCTGAAAGTGACGGCCGCGCCGTTCCTGACACCGGTGAGATCTCCGACAATGGGAACAGCGTCCGACACCGGGTCCTGTGGGATCACTTCATCCTGCGTGGCGACCGGCGCTGGTTCCTCGCCGGTGTTCATCAGGTTCACCCCGACGATCACACCGCCGACGAGAACCACAGCGGCCGCGGCGATTGTGATCCAGATACCGACACGCGGCTTGCGCGGAGACTCCTGAGCCGGCGCGCTGGCAGGCGCAGCGGGAGCGGGAGTCAGCGGAGCGTTCGGCGAAACGGTGCGCGGACCGCGGACAGTGCGCTCGTCGTCGTCAGCAGACGGCGCAGCGGCAGCCGGAGCCACCCGCATCACCGTGTCGTCAGATGCCTGATCCGCGACAGCCGGCGCGAAGCGCGGTCCAGGATCAGCAACCGGCTCAGGCATCGGCTTGCCGAACTGGCGCGTCGTCGCGGAGGGGCGGGTGCTTCCGGCATCCGGTTCGATGTTGACGATGTCGCGGACGCGAGTCAGGCCTTCGCCATCGTCGTTGAAGTCCTCCGGCATGGGGTGATCGTCGACGATATCGATCGACGTGACCGAGTGGGAGAGCTCGATCTGCACCTTCTGCAGCGCCCGCGCGAACGCAACCGCGCTGGGGTAGCGCGCGTCCGGGTTCTTGGCCATCGCGCGCTCGAGCACCTGCTGCAGGCTGCCAGGAGAGTCGGGCCTCGACAGCGCAGGCAGCGGCATCCGCTCGATGCGCTCGATCAGATCGACGCTCGTGTTGCGCTCTCCTGGCCGCTCGAACGGCGACCGCCCCGCAAGGAGCGTGTACAGGGTCGCGCCGAGTGCGAACACGTCAGAGCGCGCACCGCTCTGCGGGTTCTCGGCGAAGAACTCCGGCGGTGACCATGGAATCGACATTCCGGTCGCCTCGCCCACCGATCCCGTCGTCGAGGCGATACCGAAGTCAGTGAGGGCCGGCCTGTTGTATTCCGTGACGAGAATGTTGGCCGGCTTGATGTCGCGATGCAGCACGCCTGCGCGATGTGCGGTCTCAACGGCGCCTGCAACCTGGATGCCGACGCGCAGAGCCTCTGCGACCGAGAACGGCTCCTTGCGGGCGCGTGTCTGCAGGTTCGGCCTCGGGCAGTACTCCATCACCAGGTAGGGACGGCCGTCGCCGGCAACCCCCGCCTGATAGATCGTGACGATCGCGGGATGCGTCGAGAGCATCGCCATCACATTCGCCTCATCGGCGAACTCCTTCGCGGCACCGCTGGAGATGCGGTCAGCGAGCAGCACCTTGACCGCGACGCGGCGCTTGGGCATCTGCTGTTCGTAGAGGAAGACGTCGGCGAAACCGCCCGTCCCCAGCGCCTGCAGATAGGTGAAGCCGGGAAGCTCCGGTGGCGCGGACGGAGGTCTGCTCACGGCAGGTCCTCGAACGTGACCGTCACCCCGTCGCCGAGGTCGACCACGTCGCCGGAGAGCACGAGGGTGGGCTCTCCCGGGTGCAGACGCAGCGGATCCGATCCCGGACGCAACAACGTCGATCCGTTCGTGGTGCGCAGGTCGACGACGACAACAGTGTCGCCCTCCGGACGGATCTCGAGGTGGCTGCGCGAGATGTCGTGCTGGGGGCTTTCGACGGCGATCAGGTGCGGCAGATCCGCTCCGGACGCGCGCGTCGAGCGGGGCCGGCGGCCGATGATCACGGTGCGGTCGAGCGTGACCATCTGCCCCGTGGATACGCGCACTCGTCCGGTGGTGTTGCCTGAGACCACGGGAAGAACCGCGGTCGGGGCATCCGGAGCCGCGGTGGGGATGTTCTGCCGCAGAGCACGCGCTTCGGCGACCGAGATCGTCGCGCCGTCGTGGTCACCTTCGACCGCAGCGATCGGTGCCGGAGGCGCAGGCGGTGCGGGCGGGGCGCCAGGCGCGACGACCGTCGCACCGAACAGCTGGTCGAACTCGTCGGTGTCCGAAGAGTACGTCACGTCTGTGGGCAACAGCGTGATGCCTTCAACAGCATCGTCGACGGGTTCGGGCTCCGGCTCCGGCGTGGGCTCCGGCTCCGGCGTGGGCTCCGGCGTGGGCTCCGGCTCGGGCGTGGGCTCCGGCTCGGGCGTGGGCTCCGCCTGGACAGCCGGCGCGTCCACCACGACATCCACGCCATCGGCGGCATCCGCTGGTTCGACATCACCGGGCTCGACGTCCGCGCTGACGCGGGCTGCCCGCACGACGCCGCCCGCGATCGGGAGCGAGAAACCATCCTCAGCGTCGCCGATGGCGATGGCGATACGGCTCGCATTCGCGACGAAGCGTTCGCTCCACGTCGTGACGTTCGCTCCGGTGAAGGCATCCTGCCCCTCGGGTCCCGTCACTTGGACGGTCGCATCTCCGCGCACCGCGATCCGGGCGTTCTCGCCATCGAGCACGACCGCGGCGAACGGGAGCATCGCCGCGAAAGAGCCGGCGGCCTGGTCTGTGAGCAGGTCGATCACGCTGCCAAGATCACCCGCTGCGCTCTCACGCTCCCAGAGGCGTGAGACGAGTTCTTCCGGAGCATCCGGTGCCACCGCGATCAATGCGCGGGGGGTCACCAGCATGTACCAGTCTCCGGGTCGGTAGGTCGTCTGCATCAGCTCATCCCTCCTACGGCGGCCGCGCGCGGCCGGGTGTCCTGGTCGATATCCTCATCTGCCCGCATGAGCACGCCGGGGCGGGATGCCACCGACACTGCATCGACCACGACGACGGTGATGTTGTCTCGTCCGCCAGCGTTCACTGCTTCACCCACGAGCACGGATGCCGCGGTCTGCGGATCGGACTCCATCCTCAGGATCGCACCGATCTGCGCATCTGCAACCTCTGAAGAGAGCCCGTCAGAGCAGATCAGAATGCGGTCGCCGAGTTCGGCGGGGAACATCCAGAAGTCGGCGTCGCCTGTGCTGCCTGCGCCGATGGCCCTGGTGATGATGTTGCGTCGATGGTCAGTCGCCGCTTCGAGAGCGGTGAGCTCGCCGGACTCGATGAGTTCCTGCACGACCGAGTGATCGACGCTGATCTGCTCCAGTTCCCCTTCGGAGAGCCGGTAGGTGCGGGAGTCGCCGATGTTGAAGGTCAGCCAGTAGCCCATGCCGTCGACGTCTGCGAGCACGGCACCGCTGAGCGTCGTCCCTGCCCGTCCGTTCGCCGATACCGAGAGCGCTTCGACCGACTCGCGAGCGCGGCTGAGCGCATCGAGCACGTCGTCGAGTTCGAGGCTCTGTCGGCCGATGTAGGGCGAGAACTCGGCGACGACTGCGGCGCTTGCCCGCTCGCCCGCCTCGTGGCCGCCCATCCCGTCGGCGACGATGAAGACCGGTGCACTGGCGAGCATCGAATCCTCATTCAGCGCGCGGCGCAGACCCGCATGAGTCGATGAGCCGGCCGAGACGATCAACGGCGCCGTCATGCGTATCCTCCGATGGTGACGATGCGGTCGCCGATCTCGATCGCATCTCCCAGGCGCACGCGCACCTGCTCCCCCGGAGGACAGACGATGCGGTGACCATCGCGCACGATCGCCGTGCCGTTGGTCGAGTGCCGGTCCATGACCCATCCGCCGGATGCCTCTGCGGCCGCTTCGAAGTGCGTCTTCGACAGCGACAGCGTCTCGTCGCGTACGGAGACCGTCGCTACGCCGACTTCTGGGGCGGGGTTGCGACCGAACACCGTGCGCTGCGACACGGTGACCCTGGTGCCGTCATCCCAGGTGAACACGAGTCGATGGCCCGGGATGCTGATACGCGTGTCCTCGATGTCGTCAGAGGACTGCGTGACGGGTTCAGCAGCGGCCGGCTCGGCAGGAGCCGGTGCCGGAGGCGCCGGTGTGCTGCGCGCGGGCGGTCCGTCCTGCGTGATGCCAGGCACGAACGCGATGAGCGACTCTTCACTCGGTGCGGGTGCGGCGGGGTGCGCGATCGGCGCGGGCGGGGCCGCCGCTGCGGGCGGGAACGCCGACGTCTGCGAAGCGGCGGGCTGCTGCCGCAGCGCATCTACCGAGCGCACGGTCTCGTCAAGCGCTGGGGCCTGTTCCGTTGGGGCCGCGGGATTCGAGTACGGAGCCGGTGGGAACGTCGGAGCCTGGGTGCTCTGGGCGGGCGCCGCGAACTGCGGCGCGCTCTGCGGCGTTGCCAGCGTGCCAGCGAAGCCAGGGGCGAACTGTGCTGGTCGCCCGTCCGGGACCGGCGGGGCGCCGTCCGGCAGAGCTGGGCGCGGCGGGACGGGCATCGCCTGAGTCGCCGGCGCGGACGACGCCGCGGCTGCGCCGCCACGAGCATCCAGCATCAGGGAATGCGCGACTTTGTCGTGCCAGCCCTGGAAACGGCCCGTGCCGTCGAACAGCGGGGTGAAGTAGCCGACGACGATGCTGGCTGAAAGACCGAAGATGATGTTGCGCAGCAGCGACTTCCCGAAGCCGAGGGGAGCACCGTCCGCCTCGCGGGCAAGGCGCAGTCCCTGCGCGCGCATGCCGATGGAACCCTTGCCGCCCTGCATCCAGGTGTAGACGACGAACCAGCCGAGCATCAGCAGCCACACCACTGGCGCACCGAGGCTGACGACGGCCAGCAGGCCATCTGGACCCGCCGCGAAGCCGATCACCACGAGGACGATCATCAGGACGATGCCGATGGCTGCAGCGATCAGGGCGTCGATGATGTAGGCCACGGCACGTCGGGATGTCGGGGCAACGGTGCCGAACGACAGTTGCGTCATGGTGTCTCGCTCTCGGGTGCGTCAGTCGGGCTGTTCTCGATGGTGCCAGGTTCTCGACGGATGCGCGCGGTCGCAGCCGTTTTCAGCCCCTGGAAGCCGGTCTGCAATGCCGACCCGCCCAGCAGCGACCGCAGACTCAGCCTGGCCTTGATCCGCTTCCAGAAGCCCGCCTCACTGCCGAGGCCGACGACGATGCCGTCGACTTCCTTCCAGAATGCGTCCACATCCTCAGCGCTCGGGTCGTTCGGTCCGAAGACCTCGGCGTCGGCACGGTCAGCAAGAGCGGTGACCGCGGGAACTGCCATCGAGTCGGCGAGAAGGACCGCTTCTTCGCCTCTGGTGGCACCGGGGATGACCCGCGCGCCGTAGTCCACAGCGCGGTCGGTGAGCTCATCCCATCCACCGGCGATCCGGTCAGCCGTCCGCTCTGCCGAGCGACGTGCCCGGCGCCGTGAGGCCTTCCAAGCTCCGATGATGATGAACGGAGAAGCCAGCAGCAAGAGCACCGCCAGCGAGATGCCGCCGATGAGGAGGATCGCTCCGATGACACCGAGGATGTTCAGCGACTCGTCCTCGGACTCGCGGTCGTCCGGCAGCGTCGGGGGAAGATCGACCGGCTCCTGCGGCGGGGGCGGCGGCTGCAGCACCTGCGGCTTGGGATCAGCGCGCGGCTTCGTGTTCTGGTCGTTGGGCACCTGGTCCTCAGGCGGCGTCGGGTCGAAGGGCACCCACCCGAACCCGTCGAAGTTGACCTCGACCCACGCGTGGATGTTCTCGCCGTTGGCCGCGAAGTCGGCCGCTCCGGCATCCTTCTCGTCGGGGTAGAAGCCCATGACCACTCGTGCGGGCATGCCCAGCTCTCCCGCGAGCAGAGTCATCGCGACCGCGTACTGCTCGTCGTCGCCGATCATCTGGTCTCCACCAATGAGCGTCGAGATGCGCTCAGAGGTGTGACCGGCCCGCGAGAGGACCTCCCCCTCGAGCCCGTGACTGAAGAAACCGTCCTCGGAGAGGAAGGTCGAAAGCGCCCTCGCCTGCTCGACCGGCGTCTTCGCCTCAGTGACGACGTCGGCGGCGAGAGTGGTGAGCTCTTCCGGCACGTTCTCGTTCTTCGCCGGACGCACCTTGCCGAATTCGGCATCGCCGATCTGCTCATCGGTCACCGTGGCGGGGATCACCGTCTGCACGGTGTAGCTGTCTCCCTTGTGGAGGCCGCTCGTGGTGACGGCGGTCTCAGCGCCGCTGCTGTAGTAGGTGCTGCGGCGGAACGCGTCAGCATCCTCGCCCTCGAATCGAATCTCGGAGGCGAGACCCGCCTGCGGAACCCACACGTCGGAGTACGTGTCGATGTCGACTTGGAGGGTGACAGGAATGCCCTCGGCATCGGGCGACATATTGGATCGGATCGGCGAGAACGCACTCGACGTTCCCGGCCCGCCGTCGACGACGTTGATGACCTGGCCGTCGAACTCGTCCATGGTCGCGAGCCGGACGCGAGCGCCCTTGGGCAGACCGCGCACCGTGAACAGCGTGTTCTCCGCGTCATCGCGCACGTGGCCGCGGAACGACTGCAGTGCGCTCGGGTAGTCGCGCACGTTGAAGGGCGGGATGATCGTGTCGCGCAGCACATGCCGCGCCTCCGTCGGCGCAGTGAATGCGCTCGTCGCGATACCGGCGCCCACAGCGACGACGAGCACGACGGTGCCTGCGATGAGGCGGCGCATACGCATGTGATTGGCGCGCGCGGAGTCACCGGCCTCCACCGAGACTGCGGCGCTCTGTGGCGCCCAGATCTGACGAACGGCGAGCCAGGCGACGCTCGCGATCGCGAAGATCGCCCCCTGAATGACGGGCACAGCGGGCTGCGGGGTTCCGAAGGCGATCACGAGGCCCAGCAGCACCCCGGCAGGAATCAGCGCCCAGGCCGGCTGCGTCAGACGCAGGGCGAGGGATGCTGTGAGCACCGAGGTCACCAGCGTCAGAAGGAACGGCACGATGAAGTGCCCGTCGGCACCCGAGACCGGTGCGACGGTCGTGAGCAGCTGCTTCCACGAGGTGACAGTGCCGACCGCAAGCTCTCGCAGAGTGTCGAGGGTCGGGACGAACCCGGCGATCGTCGTTTTCGGCAGCGCCAACGCGCCGCCGAAGAGGAAGTAGGCGACGATCGTGAGTCCGGCGACGACGAGGATTCCCCATCGGCGCCATGCCGACACCGCAGCGATCCCGGCCCCGAGCACGACACCCCCCACCGCGGCTGTCAGGTAGCTGGGACCGGCGAAGCTCGGCCAGAATCCCGCGATCGACGCGCCGATCAGCACGAGCACCATGACGATGTCGAATGCCCAGCGGCGCACGGGGATGACGGGCACCTCAGTGGATGCGTCGGATGTCATGCGAGGACCTTCTGCAGTGCAAGCGGAATCTGCGCCAGCGCACCGACGCTGACGACATCGGCGTCGGTGATGCGCCGCAGGGCGGGAGTCTCCACCGTGGTGTCGGCGATGACGACGATGACCTTCGCGCCGAACGGGAGCCGCGCGCAGGCCACGCGCAGATCGTCATTCGCGACCTTCGAGCCGCAGACGAGGACGACGACGCTGGCCAAGGGCATGGTGGCGGCGATCACACCGCTGAGCTCTGAGATGCCGCCGTCTCGCGGCTTGCTGTTCTCGACGGCGGAGAGCGAGTCGAGCAGCTGCTTGCCCGTGCCGGCGCGCAGCTCTCCCCCCTGTACGCGCACATCGACGCGCTGCGAGTCACGCAGCGCGCGCAGACCGATGGAGCCGGCGATCGAGATCCCGAGTTCGAAGTCGGCCACGCTTGCGTAGTCTCCGCTGGAGCGGGAGAGCGCGATGACGAAATGCGAGCGGCGCGTCTCTTCGTACTGACGCACCATCATCACGCCGGTCCGAGCGGTGGAGCGCCAGTGCACGTGCCGCAGGTCGTCCCCCGGCTGGTACTCGTTGAGGGCGTGGAACGACACGTCGTCACGAGAGAGATCCGTCGCGGGGAGACCCTCGAGGTCACGAAGGAAGCCGAGGGACTGCCCGTCGAAGAGCACCGTCTGCGGGTGCACGAAGAGATCGACGGGGTCATCGCGCCGATGTGCGCGCTCGAACAACCCGAGCGGGTCGCCACGGACGACGCTGACCGGCCCGACCTTGACGACGCCTCGTCGCTGCGTGGGAATCGCGAACAGCTCTTCGGCCTTCTCGCCGGGGGCGAGACGCTGGATGCCGAACTCACCGCGACCGCCGCCGACCGGCAGCACGATGCGCGATGGCAGGATCGCCCTGGTGCTCGGGTTCGACAGCGTGAGCGCACCGACCGCGCGTTCACCGACGATGACGCGCGTGCGAGCGAGATCGAGATCGACGTCGTATTCGGTGCGACCGATGAGGAACAGCGCACACAGCATCAGGGTGATCGTGACGATCGCCGCTGTGACGGTCAGCTCCTTCCACCCCAGCGAGGCGCCGACGATCCAGAACACGACGGCGAACGCCATGAGCACCCACGCGAGCGGGCGAATGACGGACACGATCTTGCGCAGACGCTCACCCGCACGCGCGCCGAGCAGCGCCGCGACGTCACGCCATCCGGCGTCGCGAGCGTTGTCGGATGCGACGGGCAGCGTCTGCGACGTCATCACGCCGCCGTACGGGCCTGCGGCGCCGCGATGCGCTCGAGCACGCGGGCGATCACGACATCGGCAGTCGTACCGGCGAACTCGGCCTCTGCGTCGAGCATGAGGCGGTGCTGCCAGGCCGGAGCGATGAGCGTCTTGATGTCGTCGGGGAGCACATAGTGGCGCCCGCGGGCTGCGGCCCACACCTTGGCGAGACGCACCATGGCGATCGCGCCGCGCACCGAAACGCCCAGACGCACTCCGGCGTCGTTGCGCGTCGCCTCGGCGAGCTCGGCCACGTAGCGCAGCACGGCCGGTTCGACGTGCACGCTGGCGCCGAGGTCTGCCATGTCGGCAACGGCACCGGTCGTGATGATCGCAGACAGTTTCGCGGAGGGGTTGCGGTCGGATGCTCCGGCAAGAATGCTCTCGGTGACCGCGAGGTCGGGATAGCCGATCGAAGTCTTGATCAGGAAGCGGTCGAGCTGGGCCTCGGGAAGCTTGTACGTTCCCGCCTGCTCCACCGGGTTCTGCGTCGCGATCACAAGGAACGGGCGACCCGCCTCATGCGTGACACCGTCGACGGTGACCTTGGACTCCTCCATGACCTCGAGAAGTGCCGACTGCGTCTTGGGAGACGCGCGGTTGATCTCGTCGGCCAACACGATCGACGCGAAGATCGGGCCCTTGTGAAACTCGAACCGGTGGTCCTTCTGGTCGTAGATCGTCACACCGGTGACGTCGGACGGCAGCAGGTCGGGGGTGAACTGGATGCGCGAGCTCGTACCCTGCACTGTTGCGGCGAGCGCCTTGGCGAGGCTCGTCTTACCCGTACCCGGCGCATCTTCGAGCAGCACGTGACCCTCGGCCAGCATGGATGCCAGCACCAGGCTGATCACCTCGTGCTTGCCCTGCACAGCCTTATCGATGTTCTCGACGAGCCGAGTGAAGGTCCCCTGGAACCAGGTCGCCTGTTCAGGAGTCATTGTCATTTCGCTTCGTTTCTCTTCGTTCTGAAAATTCGCGTGTGTGGGGCGACTACGGCCGTGGCCAGAACGCCTGCTCCGTGTCAACCCCGTCACCCCAGCCGACGATGTCGGCCCAGACGTTGACGCCATCACGGCCCTGGTAGCAGGCGAGCTGCTGCTGTCCGGCGCCGTTGAAGTTGACGCTGTACCGGAAGTTGCCGATCGCGCCCTTACCCTCGACCATGCACTGCACGTCGTACGTGCCGATGTTCAGGTTCTCCCAGTGCACGACGAACTGGCGGCATCCGTTGACGCAGTTTCCGGCGGCATCACCCTGGGTCACCCAGACCCGCGGCTGCGGACGATCGCTGGATCTGGCTGACTTCTGGGCGCTGACATCCGACCACTGCTGCTCGGTATCCATCGCCCGCACTCTGATGTTGTGGCTCTGCTCGTAGTCGGTTCCGACGTCTCGCGTTCCCTGAAGGCCCACGTTCTGCCAGGATCCGCCGTCGATGCTGATCTGCACGACCTGGATCGATCGGCCGTTATCTGATCCCGTGGCATTCCACCCCAGACGCACCTGGGTGGTGAGCCCGGACGCGCTCGCGGTCGGCGTATGCGGTTTGCCGAACGGGATCGCCGCGACGGATGCTGCAGATTCCACGCCGGTGTAGCTGCCGGTTCCGGTGTTCGACAGCGCACGGATCTGGAGCGTGTAGAACGAGCCGTTCGCGAGGCCAGAGATCGTCGTGCCCGAAAGCGCCGTCCACGTGCCGCCGCTGTTGAGGCGGTACTGGTATGAGATCTCGCTCACCTTGGCACCGTTTCGCTGGTCGGCTGAGAGCGTGTACGACGACGTGATCTCGATCGCGCGGTCACGCGCGACGATCTTCGGCGTAGCCGGAGCATCCGGCCTGATCGCCCCCCGGCGCTCCGCCGACGGCGGGCTCCACTGGCCCCAGCCGGCCTTGTTGTGCGCCCGGACAATGTAGGTGTAACCGTCTTCCGACGTGGGGACGACGAGAGCTTGACTCGTCTGGCCGGCGGCTGCCGTGGTCGTCTTCCACGTCGATCCGCCCTTGAGCACCTGGATCTCGTAGCTGTCGATCGCCGCGCCGTTGTTGTCTGGTGCCGCCCAGATGACATTCATCTGCGCTTGGTCGCCCACCGGCGACAGCTCGGCGGTCGTCGGCGCCTTCTGCTGCAGAGGGGGCCCTGCCGGAATCTCATCCAGCGACCATCCACTCCACGTCGATGGCTCAGGAGCCCTGTTCACCGCCTGCACGCGCACCTGATATGAGGAGCCGTTCTCGAGCCCCTCCCAGGTCATCGAGTTGCCGGTGACACTCTTCTCGGTAATGCCCGATGGCGGCGCCGGCGATATCTGCAGGTTGAACGATTCGACGGGCGAGCCAGGGGTGGAAGGCGTCTTCCACGCGACCTTGAGTGACTTGTCGCCGAAGACCAGAGTCGGGGCGACCGGGGTGTCGGGGCGCGCATCCGGACGCGCGATCGCCGATGCCCCGGAGGGCTCGGAGTCACCGACACGGTTGGTCGCCACGACCTCGAAGGTGTACTCGACGTTGTTGGTGAGGCCATCCAGCGTGCACGTGGTCGTCTGGCACTTCTTGGTGTACGCGCTGCCGCTGGTGCTCTTGACCGTGTAGTGGGTGATCTCCGCACCGTTGTTCGACGGGGCCGAGAACGACACGACGACCGTGCGATCCTGCACGCTCGTCACCTGCGGTCGGCCCGGCGCCTCGGGAACGCCCTGCACGGTCACGACGATGCGACCGTCGACGCGGCGGTCGGTGTCTTCTGTCGCATCCTCGACCGTGTAGCGGACCACGAGGGTTCCGACGAAGTCCTTGCTGGGGGTCACCTGCACTCCGGTACCGTCGAGCTTCGCGGTTCCCGCGCCCGTCTCGGGCGACGCGGAGACGAGCTTCAGCGGCGCATCGGGGAACGGGTTGAAGTCGTTCTCGAGCACCGGGACCGTGATCGTCTTGCCCTGGTCTGCTTCATCGATGGTGTCGGTGTTCGCTGTGGCGAGCGCGCGCGTGGACGCGGTCACACGCACGGTGACCGTACCCTCGATGGCCTCGCTCTCTCCGTCGGAGATGCGAATCGTGAGGGTCTGCGTCGTACCCTTCTTCGCGTTGGAAGCCGCTTCCACCGACAGCTCGCCATCGGCGATCCGCGCGGTGACGCCCTGCCCGGCATTGCCCTGGAGCGAGTAGCTGTGCTTTCCGGCGTCCTCCGGATCCGGATCCTTCGTCAGCGCCTCGAGGTCGAGTGTGGTCGCATCCTCACCGGGCGCGACGTTCACCTCTCCTCGGGTGAAGCTCGGCGACTGGTTCTCCGGCGGCAGCACGGTGATCGGGATGGTCAGGGTCGCCTTGCGTCCCTCCGGGTCGTCGGGACCCGTGCCATCGGTGACCTCGAAGGAGAGGCCGTCTTCTCCGAAGTACCCGGGAGCGGAGGTGTAGACGAGCGTACTGCCGTCCTTGACGAGGTCGGATCCGTCGGCGTGCGCTGCACTGACCTTCGCGTGCTCGGTGATCGTCACGCTTCCGCCGCCGGCGACCGTGACGTACTCGGAGAGCGGCAGCGCCTTGGTCTCACCGCTCTTGACCGTGAGCGGCTTCGTCGACGTCAGCGTCGGGCGGAGCTCCTGCACCGCGGGGACGAAGATGAACGCCGAGGTCTGCAGGTCGTCGCGGTCGGTGAGTGTGTACCGGATCAGCTGCATCTCTTCGCCGATGGTGACGCTGACCTTGCCGTCGTCCTGCAGAGTGCCGCCTTCGCCGACCTCTACGCGGAGTCCGTCAGTGGTGCCGTCAGGGTCCTCGTCATTGGCGAGGATCTCGACATCGACGTCCAGCTCTCCGTCGGTGAGATCGGTGGGGAGGATCCGGTCGTCTCGAGCGATGGGCGCCAACAGCGGCACATCTTCGTCGACGGTGATCTGGAGCACGGCCTGTGCCGACGCACCGCGCGCGTCACGAATCGTGTACTGGAGCGAGGTCTCTGCCGCACGATTCGGGGCCTCGACGAGCACGCGATCACCGGAGACCCGGGCGGTCATCCCCTCGATCTCGGGCAGGACGAGCCCGTCCTCGACCAGAGCGATCTCATCGCCCTCGGGATCGGAGTCGTTCAACATCACCGGAACGGCGATCTCGCGCCCAGGTCGCACAACGACAGCATCCTTCACCGCGAACGGCGCCTGGTTGACGTCTTCTGCCGGCGCGATGCCGATGCGGACGGTTGCCAGCCCTTCCTTGCCGAGGCGGTCGCGCACCCGGTAGGTGAAGTTGTCGACTCCAGTGGAGTCGGCGTACGCCTCGTAGACGAAGTAGTTCTGCGCCACCTCGGTGATGCGTCCCTTGGCCGGGTTCGACGCCGGTCCGATCAGCTCGACCGAATCGCCGTCGGCATCCAGGCCGTCAAGCGGGATGGCGATGTTCGCCACGCTGCCGCTGAGCACACGCGTAGTGATGTCGCGTGGACGCGGAGCCGCGTTCTCTTCCTGCTCGGGAAGGATCTGGATCGTGATGTATCCGCCGACCTTGTTGCCGCGGGTATCAGAGACCTCGTACGTCGCGTAGACGGTCTTCGCCTCGGGGCCCGCCTTGAACCGCACCACATCCTGCGAGACGAAGATCTCGCCGTCCTCGGGAGCGACGAACGGTTCGATGAGCTCGGGTTCGAGCGTGAGGGCGTCACCAGTCGGACTGGTGTCGTTGTCGAGAACGGGGATCGTGACGACGTCGTTGACACGGACGACGGCCGTATCAGGGCTCGCGACCGGCGGAAGGATCTTCTCCGGCGCGGGGATGGGAATGACGACGACCTCGCCCTCGGCCGTCTTCGATCCGTTCGAGATGCGATAGGTGATGCGCACCTGCTCATCGAGTGCGCCCTGATCGCCGATGCGAAGGGACTCGTGGTTGAGGACTGACACCGAGATGCCGCTGCCGGGCTCGACGCTGACCGACTGGATGACCAGGATGCCCCCAGAGGGGTCAGAGTCATTGTTGAGCACTCCCAGCAGCACTTCGCCGCCGGAGGGCAGCAGCGCGACATCGCGCACGGCGACGGGAGGCAGGTCCTGTTCACTCGCGTCGGCGACGTCGATGCGCACGATGCCCTGCACGCCGTTCGGTCCTGCAGCCACCTCGTAGAGCACGTAATAGACGCCCTTTGTCGGCGCGCTGAACGTGAATGTCTTGTTCGGATAGTCCGGGGTGATCGTCGCGCCCGGCGTCTCATCGCCGTTCACACGGGTCAGACGCAGCTGCTCACGACCGGAGCTGGAGTCGTTCGCGAGCGGCGACACGGTGACCTGTTCGCCGACGCGGGTCATCACGTGGTCCGCGTTCGTCTTCGGCAGCGTCGTGCCCGAAGGCCGCACATCGAGGATGAGCACTCCTCGCGCGATCTCGCCGAGCGCGTCGGAAACTGAGACCTGCACCTCCTTGCGGCCCTGCACGCTCGCGGTGGCGCGGTAGGTGACCTGTCCGTCGGTGGTGAACTCGACCTCATCACCTGGAGCTGCGATCACCTCGCGGAGGTAGATGTCATCCCCCTCCGGGTCGATCCAGTCAGGCAGCACGTTGTACGAGACGGTGCCGCCGGTCTCGATCGCGAGAGTCGTCGAGCGCTTCGGCTTGGGGGCGGTGTTGGTGTCCCAGCCCTTGACGGAAAGGCTGACCGTCGCGGTGTCCTTGCCTCCGCGACCGTCGTTCACCTCGTAGCTGAAGGAAGCAGCGCCGGATGCTTCTTCATCAACGGCTATCTGCAGCGACCCGCCGTCGTAGATGGGCTGCACCGTGCCGACAGGGGGCTGCTGTTCGGCGAGCGCCGCGACAAGAACGTCTCCATCAGCGTCGTTGTCGTTGTCGAGCACGGGCAGAGCCGTGGTCTGGCCGGGACGCACACCGTACTCATCGTTCTCCGCGACGGGCGGGGTGTTGGCGTCGGTGCGCACCGGCAGCGTCGTCTCGACGGTCTCTTCGGTGGTGTCCTCTTCGTCCTCGGTCTCGCCCTCGGGCGGGGTCAGGTCGTTCCAGTTGTCGACCTGCTGCAGGCTCTCATCTGCCAGCCAGGCCGCTCCCCCGACTGTGTCGTTGAGGATGATGACGTCACGGTTCACGCGGAAGGTCAGCGACGAGGAGTTCTCGACACCTGGCACGTCGGCGTTCACATCGTTGTCTTCGCCGGGGCACTCTCGCACGAAGGTTCCCGCACCCGCCCAGGCGCCGTAGCTGCAACCGAGCAATGACACCGGCACCGCGGGCGTGCCGCCGCCGCCGACGTTCGTCATCTGCGGTTCGCCACCGTCGAGCGGCACATCGATCAGATGGGATGCCGTCGCCACAGCGACCTCGTCCGTCGCAGCGGATGCGTACTGCAGGACCGCCGTGTCTGCTTCGGCGATCTCAGTGCGGAAGCCGCCGGGAGTCATGAGGGCGCTGTCTGCCGGAGACAGAACGACGGGCGTCGACCCGACGACGGTGATGGTCGGCGCAACCGAGGTGTCGATCTCACCCAGCGATGCGGTCGAGGGGTCGAGGGCTTCGCCCTCATTGTCTACGGGAATCGTGATGACTTCGCCGTTGTCGCCGGAGACGGCGTAGACCGTGCCATCCTGACCGACGACGACATCGGAGTTCTTGCCGAGTTTGGCGACCGGATCCGTACCCTGGTGCTCGAAGTTGGAGATCGCCTTGACCGGGACGACCCACAGCTGTCCGGAATCGCCATCGAGGATCGCCGTCGTCTGAGCGCCGAGCGCGACCTTCGCCGACCCGGGGATAGAAGCGCTGTCGCCGAGTGAGACTCGAGCAGGATCGACGGCGGTGAGCGTCGAATTCGAGCGGTCCGTAACGAGGACCGTCGACTTGTCCTGCAGGACGTCGAAGCTCTCACCCGTCGTGCGCAGACCGCCGTCGAGAAGAGTCGATTCGTTGTTGAAGTGGCCGACCATGAGCGCCGAGGACTTCGTGATCCACACGCCGCCGTCGTTCAGATCGACTTTCGTCGTGGGATTTCCCTCATACGCGAACGCGAGCGTGCCAACGGTGAGAACCGCTGCAGTCACAGCTGCAACGGATGCCGCTGTCTTCGGTTTCGCGCGCAACCAGGACAGCGCCTTCATCTTCCGTTTCCCCCCCGGGTGGTTCGTCACTTGCGGTCCGACCCTTCACGGGCGGGGCACACCGGTACATACTAACTGCCCGATCTGAAACCCTCGACGGGCAGAGATGCCCATGCGGTCAGAGCGCGCGCCAGCATCCTTCGACATGATCATCGATCATCCCCGTCGACTGCATGAGCGCGTACATCGTCGTCGCACCCACGAAACGGAACCCCAGCTTGCGCAATTCCTTGCTCATCGCGGTCGACTCAGCTGTCACTGCCGGCACGTCGTCGAAAGAGCGCGGGCGAATGCCACGGGCCGGAGCGAACGACCACATCAGCGCGTCGAGCTCGCCATCAGACATCTCCACGACCAGACGCGCGTTGCCGATCGTGGCGAGGATCTTGGCGCGGTTGCGGATGATCCCGGCATCCGCCATCAGACGCTCGACATCATCATCGCCGAAGGCTGCGACGCGCTCTGGATCGAAACCGTCGAAGACCTCGCGGAACCTCGGTCTCTTGCGCAGAATGGTGATCCAGCTGAGCCCGGCCTGGAACCCCTCGAGCGCCATCTTCTCGAACAGTGCTCGGTCGCCGTGCAGCGGAACGCCCCACTCCTCGTCGTGGTAGCGCCGGTACTCGGCATCTTCTCCGGTCCATGCGCAGCGGGCGCGCCCATCGGGTCCGGCGAGAAGAGAGGTCATGGATTCAGCGTACGCACCGCCGGCGGATCACTTCTTCGCGGCTCGCTTGAGCGCCTTCTCCGAGATCGGCGCCTTTCCGGACGCTTCGAGCTCGGCGTAATACGCACGCGCATCGTCCTGACGCTGCTGCTCGATCCCGCTCGCGATCGGCGCACGCACGTGCTCGGGCTCGTAGCCAAAGGCGCCCACCAGGTCGAGGGCGTGCGGGCGAAGTCGCAGGCAGAGCCGGTCGATGTAGCTCGACACTGCGGCGGCGCGCTGCGTCGACAGGCGACCGTTGATGATGTGCCAGGCGAGATGCTTCTCGATCAGCTGCAGCCCGAACAGGTCGCGCAGCCAGGTGAGGACCTGCTTCGTGTCTTCATCCGGAACGCTGTTGACTGCATCGGTGAACGCCTCCCACTGCAGCAGCTCGCCGTGCGCGCGAGCGGCCTCGATGAGTTCCGCCTGGTTCTCGTTGAACAGCTTCTCACCGAGCACCCTGTCCTTGCCCGCGGGACGCAGGCGGCCTGCGATGTCGGCCACCATCTGCTGCACGCGATCGGCGAGCAGCTCGTGCTGCTGATCGGCGCGCAGACCGTTCTCGACAGAGCGCGCAGTGGAGCCGAAGTCGGCGATGTTCTGCCCGAATCGGCGGAGGCCAGCGCCATGGAACACCTTGCCCGCTGTCTGTCCGACAGCGAACTTGGCGAGAGCGGCGGCATCCTTGTCCTTGAACTGCTTCGCGAAGTCGGTGAGCAGGCGCTTTCCGACCAGCTGCAGCAGGACGTTGTTGTCTCCCTCGAAGGTGACGTAGACATCGAGGTCGGCCCGGAGCCCGACCAGGCGGTTCTCGAACATGTACCCCGCGCCGCCGCAGGCCTCGCGTGCTTCCTGCAGCGTGTCGAGCGCGTGCCAGGTCGACAAGGGCTTGAGAGCAGCGGCCAGAGTCTCGAGATCTTCGCGGTCATCGGGGGTGTCGGTGCGTCCGGAGAAGACGCCGTCGAACTTCTGCGCGAACTCGTCGTGCGCGAAGATCTGTGCGTAGGTCGTGGCAAGGCGCGGCAGCAGGCGGCGCTGGTGCTTGCCGTAGTCGAGCAGTACGACTTCCTGTCCGTCAGCACCGTCGAACTGCCGGCGCTGAGTCGCGTACGTGATCGCGATATGGAGGCCGAGGGCCGATGCCCAGCAGGCTGCGCCATCGAGAGAGACGCGCCCCTGCACAAGGGTGCCGAGCATCGTGAAGAAGCGGCGGCCTGGGCTGTCGATCGGGCTCGTGTACGTGCCGTCGGATGCGACGTCACCGTACTTGTTCAACAGGTTCGTGCGCGGAATGCGCACGTGGTCGAACGAGAGGCGGCCGTTGTCGATGCCGTTGAGACCGCCCTTGAGTCCGTCGTCCTCACGGGTGATTCCCGCCAGGTCGTTGCCGTCCTCGTCGCGCAGCGGCACATAGAAGCAGTGCACACCGTGGTTCACACCGTTCGTGATGAGCTGGGCGAACACGGTTGCGGCGACGCCGTGCAGCGCCGCGTTGCCGAGGAACTCCTTGGTCGCCGCCCGGAACGGAGTGTTGATGACGAACTCTTCGGTCTCTGGGTCGTAGGTTGCCGTCGTCGCAGCCGCTGCGACGTCAGAGCCGTGACCGATCTCGGTCATCGCGAAGGCGCCGGGGATGGAGAGATCCATGATGCCCGGCAGCCACTTCTCGTGGTGCTCGTCCGTGCCCAGCTGCAGCACGGCGGAGCCGAAGAGCCCCCACTGCACACCGGCCTTGATCTGCAGGCTGGGGTCTGCCACGACGAGTTCCTCGAAGCCTGAGATGTTCGCGCCGTTGTCTTCTGCGCCGCCGAACTTCTTCGGGAAGGCCCGGTGAACCGCTCCGTTCTGCACGAGTAGGTGCAGTTGGGCGAGAACGCGCTCGCGGTGCTCATCCTTGTTGAGGGAATCGTCGCGCCAGAACGCGGGATCCTTGATCATCTCGCGTGCTTCACGACGAATGTCGGCCCAGGTGCCGAGCAGAAGGTCATTGACACGGTCGACATCTACGCGCGGAGCGTTGTCTTCTGCGTTGCGTGTGCTGCTGGGCTTCGTACTGCGGACGGCGGCGTCAACCATGGTGGTCCTCTCAAGGAGAAGTCAAGATTCTCCAACCGTAGGACTCCTCCAACCCTGAAGAAAGCCTCCTGTGCGATCTCTCCAATGAGTGTGGGGGGCCGTGCATCCCGCGGTTGTTGTGAGGCGACAGGTTCGGCCACCGGGCCCCGTGACTGGACACCGGCGTACGGTGGAGGGATGAGCGAGAAGTATCGGACCGCAGCGAGCAACAGCACCAGTGAGCCCGGCGTCAGCCGTGTCGAAGACGGCATGACCGTCCGCGTCTCGTCGCCGCTGACCCCCGACCGGGATCTGGATGCCACCAACCCCGAACAGCTGCTCGCACTCGCCTGGGCGACCTGCTTGAACTCGACCGCTCAAGCAGTCACCGTGCGACGACACCGGACCGCCGTGCGCGTCGAGGTCGCGTTGCGCGATGCCTCGGAGGGCTCGGGTTACGAGTTCCGGGTCGACGCGTATCTTTCGGTCGAGGGCGCATCTCTTGAGGAGACCGAGCGCGTGCTCGAGCAGGCGCACGCGCGCTGCCCCGTGTCGCGGCTGCTTCGCAGCGCGACGACGGTCGCCGTGCACGGCGAACCGTACGCCGTCGGCTGACGACGCAGACTCAGTTCGCCTCGACGACCGCGAGGACGGCATCGCCGTACGCCTCGCGCTTCTTCTCACCGATTCCGGTGATTCCTTCGAGGTCGCCCAAGGATGCCGGACGCACTTCGGCGAGCGCCCGAAGGGTCGCATCACCGAAAACGATGTACGCCGGTTTGCCGATCTCCTTCGCCGTCGCCGCACGCCAGACCCGCAGAGCTTCGAAGAGCGAGCGGTCGCCTTCTGCGACAGCATCCGATGCGGCAGATGTCTTGCGGGCGCGACTGGCACTCACCCGCCCCATCGTGTCTTTGCGAAGCGGGACGGGCGTTTCGCCTTTGAGGACACCCGCGGCGGCATCGCCCGGCGCGAGGGTGCCGTAGTCGCCCTGCGCGACGAGGATGCCGCGGGCGAGTAACTGCCGGACGACACTGCGCCAGTCCTGATCGGACAGGTCGGCGCCGATGCCATAGGTCGCGAGCCCGTCGTGCTTCTGCTGACGGATGCGGTCGTTCGACGATCCGCGCAGGATGTCGATGAGGTGACCGGCGCCGAACGCCTGATTGCGCTCGCGCTTGAGCCTTACGATCGTCGAAAGCAGCTTCTGCGCGGGGATCAGTCCGTCGAAGGTCTCAGGCCTCTCGAGACACGTGTCGCAGTTTCCGCAGGGTTCGGATGCTTGACCGAAGTAGCCCAGCAGATTCTGTCTGCGGCACTCGACCGTCTCGCACAGACCGAGCATGGCGTCGAGATGCTGCCCCATGCGCATCTTGAAGGTGCGGTCGCCCGGGCTCTGGTCGATCATGCGGCGCTGCTGCACGACGTCGCCGAGGCCGTAGGCCATCCACGCCACCGCTGGCTCGCCGTCGCGTCCGGCACGGCCGGTCTCCTGGTAGTAGCCCTCAACCGATTTCGGCAGGTCGATATGTGCGACGAAGCGCACGTCGGGCTTGTCGATTCCCATGCCGAACGCGATCGTCGCGACCATGATCACCCCGTCTTCGCGGAGAAACCGCGACTGGTTCGCCGCGCGAACCTCGGCGGGAAGGCCTGCGTGATACGGCAGCGCGTCGAGACCCTGGGCTGCGAGGTACGTCGCGGTCTGCTCGACCGACTTGCGGCTGAGCGCGTAGACGATGCCCGCAGCTCCCTCCGGCATCGAGCGCACGAAAGACACGAGCTGCTTGCGCGGGTCGACCTTCGGCACGATCCGGTACTGGATGTTCGGTCGGTCGAAGCTCGCCACGAAGTGCTTGGCAGCGTCGAGCTGAAGCCGTTCGGTGAGCTCCTTGTGCGTCGCACGGGTGGCGGTCGCCGTGAGCGCCATGCGCGGGACGCCGGGGAACCGCTCGCCGAGATCGCCGAGTGCGAGGTAGTCGGGGCGGAAATCGTGGCCCCACTGCGACACGCAGTGCGCCTCGTCGATCGCGATGACGCTGAGGATGCCGCGCTGCAGAAGGCGCGTCGTCGCCGCGGACGACAGGCGCTCTGGCGCAACATAGATGAGGTCGAGCTCACCCGCGACGTACGCGCGCTCGACCTCGGCACGCTCGGACGCCGACTGCGTGGAGTTCAGGTACGCAGCGTTGACACCGTTGGCGCGCAGCGCATCGACCTGGTCGTGCATGAGGGCGATGAGCGGGCTGATCACCAGCCCTGTTCCTTCGCGCACGAGCGCCGGAACCTGGTAGGTGACGCTCTTGCCTGCGCCGGTCGGCATCAGCACGACAGCATCCCCACCGGCGATCACCTGATCGACGATCGCCGCTTGGTCTCCGCGGAAGGCGTCATATCCGAAGACGGTATGCAGCGCCTCGCCCGCGGTCGGGAAACGCGATGGTGTCGCCCGCCGTCCGATCTCTGAGCCCGTCGAACGGTCCGGTACGACATCCACGACGGGAGTGAAAGGACTATCGCCCCAGTCGAGCGGCGGTTCAAACCCGTCGCCCTGCGGCTCCCAGTCCATGTCCTCCGGTGGCGGAGTGTCGTCCCACGGCAGATCCGCATAGGGGTCACCGGGGAACGTGGCTCCAGGATTCTGCGGCATCCCTTCAGCGTAACGACCCGTGGCGACACGAGCCGTCCTAGGGTGGGGTAAACGCACGCAAGGGAGCAGCCATGACTGACGAAACCACCGTCACGCGCAACGCGGAACTTTCGCGCTATGAGATCCGTACCGGCGACGTCCTCGCGGGATTCGCCGAGTACAAGGAACGCGACGACGAGATCCTGTTCACGCATACCGAGGTCGACCCGGCCTTCCAGGGCATGGGCCTGGCACCGGTTCTCGCCCGCGAAGCGCTGGCGGATGCCGCGGCAACCGGCAAGACGCTCGTCCCCTACTGCCCGTACATCGCCCGCTACCTCAAGCGCAATCAGGTCGAGGGGGCAGAAATCCGCTGGCCCCAGCTGCCGGACGACCCCGCCGGGGACGACGAGAAGTAATCATCGCTACGCGGTCGACAGCCGATCGATTCCTCCCACTTTTCATTGCGTTGTTCGAAACTTTGTTCTATTCTGGAGGCATGGCCCCACTCAGCCCCACGCTCCAGAAACTCGAGGAATCGCTCGTTCTGCGCGGTGCACTGCTCGATGAATGGGTCACTCTGGGGCAACAGATGGCCGCGCTCGAGGCTCGGCGGGCCGAGCTTCTCGCCACGCGGCTCGATCTGCTCGCACAGGAGCGCTCACTCGACCCGGGCTCCGACGAGATGGCGTTCCGTTCGATGTGCGCCGAGTACGCCGCCGCCGCGCACATTCCGCCGAGCACAGCCGGCGCGCACATCACCAATGCATGGGTGCTCGTACGCCAGTTCCCGCGGACCCTTGAATCACTTGCGGCCGGCACGATCAGCAGACGGCACGCCGAGGTCATCGTCAGAGAAGCTCCGAACGTCAGCTGTCAGGCTGACGCCGATCTGTTTCGCGCCGAGTACGAGCAGCAGATCCTGCCGTTCGCCGAGAACGACACCGCCGCCCGCACGCGCACGCACGCCCGCGGCATTGCCGCCAGAGTGCACCCCGAGGGGATGGCAGAGCAGCATCGCCGTGGCCGCTCCGAGCGCACTGTCACGGTGAAGCCCGACGGAGACGGAATGGCCGTACTGACGGCAATCCTTCCCGAGCTTCTCGCCTATGCGATCCATGATCGGATCACGTCGATGGCAGATGAAGTCACTCGAGCCCGACCAGAGGGGCAGCGTCGGCCCCGACAGTCCACGCTCGCGAAGATCCGCGCCGAGCGCGAGGCTGCCCTCGGCATGCAGACGCCGCACGATCCCGCGCCTCCCGCTCACCCCGGGGCGGCATTCCTCGATGCGCTCGACGAACCCGCGCCGTGGGAAGACGCCTCCGCAGCCCGCGGTGTGCGAGAAACAGAAGCCGCGGAATGGACGGCGGAGCTTGAGCGCGCCGCGCACGCTGCCGCAGAGTCCTTCACCCCCGCACCCTTCATCGATGAATCAGACCTCCTCGATGAATCAGACCTCCTCGGCGAGGCGGGCTCCGTCGATTCCACACCGATGCATGACGGCTACGGCGCCCGTGGGCACGACACCCGCACCAAGGATCAGCTGCGTGCGGACATCTTCGCTGACCTGTTGCTGACCACATCGCCGACCAGCATCACGTCGACGTCTCTCGAATCGGTGAAGGCCACCGTGCAGGTCACGATCGGCATGTCCACGCTCATGGGCGCAGACGATGCGATGGGCGAACTCAACGACCACGGGCCGATCACCCCTGACGCGGCGCGGATCCTCGCAGGACAGGCCGGCAGCTGGGACCGAGCGTTCCTCGATACCCGCGGAATGGTCGTCGAAACAGATAACTACGTCCCCACTGCCGGAATGAAACGTTATCTGCGCGCACGCGATCAACACTGTCGATTCCCCGGATGCCGCGCGCCCGCCCACCGGTGCCAGATCGACCACAATCATGACCACGCGAAAGGCGGGCCGACGGCTCTGAGCAATCTCAGTCTGTTCTGCACGAGTCATCATCCGCTGAAGCATCCGGATGTCGACGACCGCGATCGGTGGACGGCGAAGCAACTCGATGACGGGGTGGTTTTGTGGACCAGCCCACTCGGGCGCACCTACACCGATGAGCCTCCACTGCGCGTGATGTTTACGTGAGCCCGCGTATCCTCGGAGACGTCATAGCTATGGAGGATCCATGTCAGATGTGTCGATGCAACCGCACCTCGTGGTGATGGGCGTATCCGGGAGCGGAAAGTCGACAGTCGGCAAGCGGATCGCCCTCGAACTCGGGGCGGACTTCGTCGATGCCGACGATCTGCACCCACGCGAGAACAAGGAGCGTATGGCTGCCGGCCTGCCGCTGCGCGACAGCGATCGCTGGCCATGGTTGCGCACGGTGGGCGAGCACCTTGCCACAGCTCCCGCTGGCATGGTCGTCGCCTGTTCCGCACTGCGTCGCAGCTACCGCGATGCGCTGCGCGCGAGCGACCCCTCGGTGATCTTCGTGCACCTGGCAGGGCCCCGAGAACTCGTCGCCCAGCGCATGGCGGGCCGCGGTCATGAGTTCATGCCCGACTCGCTGCTCGCCTCTCAGTACGAGACCCTCGAAGACCTGGAAAGCGACGAGCCTCATCTCGAAGTCGACCTTCGCGCGACGCCAGATGAGATCGCCCGCGAAGTGCGCGCCTGGCTCCAGAGCACCGAGCTCCAGGCCCGGAGATAAGCTGATCTCGTGCAGAAGACCCGTGTGCTCTCGACCCGCGTGCTGCTGATCTGCGCGGCGATCGGCGTGGCCACAGGTCTCGTCTCGGCCGGTTGGGCAGGGCTCCACATCATCGCCGCGGCAGGCGCGGTGCCCCTCTACGGGCTGGTGCTCGGATTCCACGCCCTCCCCGGCGTGATCGCTCAGCAGGTTCTCCGCGCCCCGTGGGTCGCCCTCATCACGCACGCGATCGCCGCTCTCATCGGGCTGGCGTTCGTCCCCGCCATGGCAGGACGCTACATTCTCGCCGCTGTCGTCTTCGGCGGCGTGCAAGAAGGAGTCTCAGCGCTCACCCGCTACCGGCACTGGGAGCCCTGGCGCTTCCTGCTCTCGGCAGCGATCACCGGCATCGTGATCGCCGTGCCGCTGTGGTTCGCCTTCCACGTCTCGAGCCTCCCGACCTGGGGCGCGATCGGCTTCGCCGTGCTCTTCATCGCAGGTCCCGTGGCCTGGACTCTAGTGGGTCTGGCCATCGGCAGCGCCCTTCGTCGAGCGGGCGTCATCCGGGACTGATTCCGCAGTTTCACAAGAGGTAAGGCTCAGCTAACCTGGAGGCATGCCCCCTTCCGCGCCTCTCCTCCGTGTGCGCGGGCTCTCACTCACCCATGCGGGCTCGACCAGGCCGTCGCCGGTCGAGGTGAGCTTCGAGGTGCACCCCGGGGAAGTCGTGCTCCTTCTCGGACCGAGCGGATCGGGAAAATCCACGCTCACTCTCGCGCTGAACGGCCTGATCCCGCAGTCGGTTCCCGCCACGATCACCGGCTCCGTCGAGGTGAACGGACGCGACACCGTCAGCACTCCTGTCGCCGAGCTCAGCGCTAAAGTCGCGATGGTCTTCCAAGACCCGGATGCCCAGCTGGTCACCGGCACGCTGCTCGACGAGGTCGCGTTCGCGCTCGAGAACCTGCTGCTGCCGGTCAACGAAGTGCTCTCGAGATCAGAGCGCGCACTGCGGCAGGTCGGGCTGTGGGAGCGTCGGAATCGGAACCCTGATCGCCTCTCCGGCGGTGGGCGCCAGCGCCTTGCGATCGCCTGTGCCCTGGCGATGGGTTCGCCACTGATCGTGCTCGATGAGCCGACGGCGAACCTCGATCCGCAGGGCATCGACGATGTCTACGACGCGCTGTTGACCCTCATCGATGCCGGCGATCGGGCGGTGATCCTCGTCGAGCACAATCTCGACGCCGCGATGCGCTTCGCGACCCGCGTTCTGGTCCTCGACAAACGGGGCCATCTCGCGTTCGACGGCCCCGCTGAAGAGATCATGCGCACGCACACGGACGAGCTCATCGAGATGGGAGTGTGGCTTCCTGCCGCAGCTCTGGCGGGGCGGATGCTGCGCAAACGCGGCATCCTGCCCGCCGACGTGCCGCTCCCCCTCACTCCGGAAGCGCTCGCGAGCGCGTTGGAGCGGGATCCCTCCCCCGGCTTGCTGAGCGATCACGGCTCGTTGAGCGATCACGGCTCGTTGAGCGCGCGAAGCGAGACGAAACGCTTTGAGCTGTCGGAACCGCCACTCCCACCGATCGTCCGCGCGCGTGGCCTCACCGTGAAGCGCGGACGTGCCGGGATCCTGCACGGCATCGATCTCGACATCTCGGCTGGATCGCTGACGGCGATCGTCGGCGCCAATGGCGCGGGCAAGACCACTCTCATCCAGTCACTCGCTGGCGTTGTTCCCCCGCCCAGGCACCAGGTCTCGATCGACGGACTGGATCCGGGGCGGGCATCGCCCAGTGATCTCGCCGCGCGCATCGGGTTCGTGTTCCAGAACCCCGAGCACCAGTTCATCACGCACACCGTCTTCGACGAGCTCGCCTACGGACTGCGTCTGCGCAAGACCAGCGTCTCAGAGATCACCGACCGCGTCGACGAGATGCTCCGCCGGTTCGGGCTCGAGCACAAGGCAGACGTGCACCCGTTCCTGCTCTCCGGCGGCGAGAAGCGGCGTCTTTCCGTCGGCACCGCCCTCATCACCAGGCCCGAAGTGCTCGCTCTGGACGAACCGACCTTCGGCCAGGATCGCAGCCGCGCCGATGAGCTCCTGCATCTGCTCGCTGACCTTCGTGCCGCAGGAACCACGATCATGATCGTCACCCACGACCTGCAGCTGGTCGCGGATCACGCCACGCACACGGTGATCCTCGACGACGGTCGCGTGCATGCCTCGGGGCGCACTGCCGAACTGTTCGCGACGCCCGGACTTTTCGAAGCTGCAGGGCTTCGGCTGCCTGCGCTTCATCGTGCGCTCAGCCCCGAGCTGCGCGGCATCCTCGCGGAGACCGCACTATGACGACAATCACTTCGCCCACTGCCACGATCGATCCGTTCGCACCGGGAGTCCCGGCATCCGCTTGGCAATTCCTGAACCACCTCAATCCGCTGACGAAGATCGCAGCCGTCATGCCTGCCATCGTCCTGCTGGTCTTCGTGCGCGACATGATGACGCCGCTCATCTTCATCGCGCTCGCCTACGTGCTGATCCTCACCGGCACGCGCATCACTGGAAAAATCGCGGCGCTGCTCTTCCTCGCCGTTCCGCTCGGCATCGTCGCGGTCGGTTTCGGCTTCTCGCTCTGGGTGGATGCCGCGAGCGTCGACGCCACCGCGCCCTTCCTGCAGATCGGCGGCTGGACGCTCTTCACCGGGGCGCTACAGGTCGGCTGTGCAAGCGCGCTGAGGATCGCGGCGATCCTCGCTCTTGCATTGATCGGCGGACTCACCACGACAGGGCCCGACCTTGCCCGTGCGGGCATCCAGCAGCTGCACATCCCCTACCGAATCGGGTACACCGCACTGGCGGCATACCGATTCGTTCCACGATTCAGCTACGAGCTCAGCGTGATCCGCGCAGCTCATCGCGTGCGGGGGCACCATCGCGGACGCGGTCCGTTCGCGGCGATGGCACGCGGGTGGGGCTACATCGTGCCTCTGCTCGCCAGCGCCATCCGGCACGCCGAACGCGTCGCCCTCGCGATGGATGCTCGCGCTTTCGGCGCCTACCCCACGCGCACGGAACGGCATATCGTCCCGTTCCGCACGCGCGACGTCGTGTTCATCGTCGCCTTCATCGCAGCATCCGCGGTGATCTTCGCGCTCACGTATCCGTGGCTCGCGGTCTAAAGCCCCGTAAACACGTTCAGGTCGCAATTTCTGCCGCTCTGGGAGTCCCAAAGCGGCAGAAACTGCGACCTGAATTGAGCGCTTAGCGCTTTCCGACGATCTGGCGACCGACGAGGTCGCGCATGATCTCGTTGGTGCCGCCGTAGATGCGGTGCACACGAGCATCCGTGAAGGCACGCGCGATCGGGTACTCCATGATGTAGCCGTAGCCGCCGTGCAGCTGCACGCCCATGTCGAGCACCTCCCACTCGCGCTCGGTCGCCCAGAACTTCACCTTCGCGGCGTCTTCCGCCGTCAGCTTCTTATCCTTGTACGCGAGCATCGCGCGGTCGACGTACGCCCACATGACCTCGGTCGTGGTGACCATATCGGCCAGACGGAATCGCGTGTTCTGGAAGTCGGCGATGCGCTCACCGAACGCCTCGCGGTCCTTCGTGTAAGCGACGGTCCACTCGACGGCGGCCTCCGCTGCAGCGGCAGCGGCCACACCGATCGACAGGCGCTCGAGAGGCAGGTTCATCATCAGCTGGATGAAGCCCTGACCCTCCTTGCCGCTGATCAGGTTCTCGTCGGGAACGAAGACATCGGTGAAGCTGAGCTCGGCGGTGTCCCAGCCGTGGAAACCCATCTTCTTGAGCTTCTTGCCCTGGTCGAAGCCTTCCATGCCCTTTTCGACGATCAGCAGGCTGAACGCGTCGGGGCGATTGCCCTCGCCGGTCTTCACGAAAGTCACGACGATGTCCGCAGTCGTGCCCGACGAGATGAACGTCTTCGCGCCGTTGAGGATGTAGCCGCCGTCGACCTTCTTGGCGTTGGTCTTGATACCGCGCAGGTCAGAGCCCGCACCGGGGTCGGTCATCGCGAGAGCGCCGAGCACCTCGCCGGTCGCCATGCGCGGAAGCCACTTCTCCTTCTGCTCCTGCGTGCCCATGTGCACGAGGTAAGGGACGGCGAGGTCGTCCTGGATGCCCAAAGCACCGGCGAGCGAACCTGCTCCGGAGCCGATGACCTCTTCGTTGACGATCGCGCGGAAGCGGTAGTCCTGCAGCATGCCCGCGCCGCCGAATTCCTCGGGGACGGAGAGACCGATGATCCCTGCTTCGCCCGCAGCGAGCAGCGTCTCACGGTCGACCTCACCGGCAGCATCCCACCTGTCGATGCTCTCGGTGCTCACGTGTCGCTTGACGAAGTCCTTCACCAGGTCCCGGAATGCCTCGTGGTCTTCATCGTAGATATCGCGTTCCATGCCGTCCTCCCGAACGTATTGGCGTCCTTGCACCGCCGAGTCTATGTCGGAGACCGGATGCTGCGGGAGGGGATTGTGAGAATGCATCCCACCATGTGTGAGACCGGGTATCGCGTTTGCGGAAAGCTACAGAACGCGCCCTTCTCGGACCCTGACGAGTCGGGCAGCTCAGTGCGCGTAGTCGGGAGCGGCCGGCAGACCGAAGAACTCCTCGAGGGCGTGGTAGCCACCCTCGTGATAGGCGCTCGCGAGCCCAGGACCGATATAGCGCAGATGCCAGGGCTCGGGCTCGTACCCGGTCACCGGAGTCGCTCCTGCTTCGTAACGGACGATGAATCCGTACTCCCACGCGTGGGCGGCGATCCAGTCACTCTCGGCAGTCCCCCCGAATGCACCGATCTCTCCGCACCCGCTGCTGCACGCGACGACATCGACGGCAAAGCCGGTCTGGTGCTCGCTGAAGCCGGGTCTGGCGGAACTGAGGTCTGCCTCGGCCTGCCCCGCCGCGCTCACCTGACCGGAGTAGTTCGACACCTGTAGCCGGTAGGAGCGATAGGCGTTGTTCATGCCGAGCTTTCCCGCACCAGAAATCTGGAGGGCGGCAGCCATGTTGCCCAGCGCGGCGGCGGCATCCGGATCGATCAAACGCGACGCAGTCGTCATCTCGATCGGTGCCTCGGTCATCGCGGCCGGCTCGTAGTCGACAGGGGCCAGCGCATGCGTCTTGTTCACGACCGTCCAATGATGCACAGGGTCGGTCAACGAGATGCACGGCGCGTTCCCGGCCAAGACGGCGTCTCTGAATGCCACGCCCCCGCCGAACCCGGCGACGACGGCCTCATCATCACCAGCGGCGAGCGCACCGATCACTTCCGGTGTGGCGCAGGGGTCGGCGGCATCGACGGATGCGAGCTCGATACCCGGCAGATGAGCGACCACCGCGGGAGCAGGCAGTGCCACTTCGTCAGCGACCGAAGGCACCTCGGCGAGCGCCCACAATGCCCCGAGGGCCGTTACGGCAAGACCGATGGGAAGTGCGATCGTCAGCACCCGAGACCGAGGCGACGCGTACCGGGAGTGCATAGCGTGTCTCATCGCTTCCATTATTGCTGAACGATGGGCGCACGTTACTCCCTGTCTTGGCGCAGATTCGCAACTTCGGCGACATCGGGAACGGCATCCTGCGCGCCGGGACGACTCACGGAGATCGCCGATGCGGCAGCGCCCCACATCGCGGCGTCGGCCAGAAGATCGATGTCGACATCGACCGGAAGTCTGTCGGATGCGGCGAGACGGGCCGCGAACACACCGCAGAACGTATCGCCCGCGCCAGTCGTATCAATCGCCCGCGCGGTGAATGCCGGCACTTCGGTTCGCTCATCACCGACGACGATGAGCGAACCGCGCTCACCCAGAGTCACGACGAGCGCGCGCACCTGCGCCGCAAGAGCGGATGCCGCGGCGTCGAGGTCGGAGCGACCTGCAACCTCCAGCGCCTCATGCTCGTTGACGATCAGCACGTCAATTCCGGGCAGCAGTCGCTCGGCCGCTGCGACGAACGGACCAGAAGGCGCAGCGTTGTGCACATGCCAGGTGCCGTCGGGGCGGCGCGCTGCGGCATCCTCGACGAGCGAAACAGGAACCTCGAGCTGTGTGAGCAGAACCCGCGATCGCGCCACGACCTCGCGCTGGGCTTCGGTCAGCTGCGGAAGGACAGCGTTCGCGCCGGGTACGACGACGATCGTGTTCTCTGCATTGCGATCGACCGAGATGAGAGCCGTTCCGCTCGGACCGTCAACGTCGGCGAGCCCCGAGACGTCGATCCCGTCGCTCTCCAGCGCAGCGCGAAGCGTCACCCCATCGGCATCCTTGCCGACGGCTCCGACGAAGGCGACTTCTACCCCTCCTGCTCGGCGTGCTGCGACAGCCTGGTTGGCCCCCTTGCCGCCGCCCGAGCGCGTTAGCGTCGTTCCCAGCACTGTCTCGCCCGGGCCGGGGATCCGCTCGACTTGGGCTACGACATCCTGGTTGACGCTGCCGACGATGACGACGCTCATGCGGACTCCTCTCTGCCGAGCATCGTTCGCAGCACGTCCGCGCTGGCCGCGCGCTCAGCGTCCGCATCGACGATATCGCGATGCGCATCACGGCCGTATTGACTCTTATGCACGAATGAAGCGGGTCACTACTTGATAGCTACTCGTTCATATGTTCTACTTTCATCATGCGCTGGCAGGGACAATCGATCACCGACGTCGACTCCGCGGCCCTCCCCGGTCTCGAGAATCGCAGCGGAATCGTGCGCTCGGTCACCACACCCGAGTTCGCGGGAATGACGTTCCATGAGGTGCTCGCGAAGTCCGCGCTCAACCACGTTCCCGGCGGGTCGAGGATGCCGTTCAGCTGGACGATCAATCCGTACCGCGGATGCAGCCACGCCTGTCTCTACTGCTTCGCCCGCGGCACCCACCAGTACCTCGACCTCGACGGCGGCGCAGATTTCGATTCGCAGATCGTCGTGAAGACGAACATCGCCGAGGTGCTGCGGAACGAACTGAGACGCGGCAACTGGCAGCACGAGACGGTGGCTCTCGGAACCAACACCGATCCGTATCAGCGGGCCGAGGGGCGGTACCGGCTGATGCCAGAGATCATTCGCACGTTGGCGGAATCCGGCACTCCGATGTCGATCCTCACCAAGGGCACGCTCATCAGGCGCGATATCGGGGTGCTCGTCGAGGCCGCGGCATCCGTTCCGGTCGACATCTCGATGTCGATTGCAATGTACGACGACGCGCTGCAGCACTCGATCGAGCCCGGGACGCCCTCGACGCAAGCGCGCCTCGACACAGTGCGTGCACTCGCAGATGCCGGGTTCCGGGTTGGCGTGTTCCTCATGCCGGTGATGCCGCATCTGACTGATTCCGTGGAGCACATCGACCACGCGCTGCGCCGGATCACGGAGTCCGGTGCCGACCACGCTATTTACGGCGCGTTGCATCTGCGCGCCGGGGTGAAGCCCTGGTTCATGCAGTGGCTTCAGCGCGAGCATCCGGAGTTGATGGCCTCGTATCACGGGCTGTACCCTGGCGCCGCAGCCGATGCTCCGGGGGCATACCGGCAGTGGCTGGCGAAGCGGATCAGACCGCTCATCCGCGCGCACGGTCTCGAGGCGCGGTACTCCGACGACGCGTACCCCGCCCGCCGGCTCATCCGCCCGTCGGTGCTCACACCGACCATCCCGGCACCAGCCCCGCAGCCGATGCTGTTCTGACCGATCTGCCGCGCCCCGTAGGCTCGAGAGTTATGGCAATCGGCTCGACGATCTACACGTTCACTGTGCAACTGGCAGACATGGACCGGGGTGTGTACGACGACTTCACGCTGCGGGTGGCCAGGCATCCGTCCGAGACCGATGCGTACATGGTGACCAGGCTGCTCGCGTACTGCCTGGAATACACCGAAGGAATCGCCTTCGGTGAAGGAATCTCGTCGGCCGATGAGCCGACGGTCATCGTGCGCGACCTCACCGGCGCCGTGATGGCCTGGATCGAGGTCGGCGCGCCCGATGCCGAGCGCCTGCACCACGGCAGCCGGATCGCCGAACGCGCCGCCGTCTACACGCATCGCGACCCGGCGAAGGTCATCGCCACGTGGTCGGGCAAGCGCATCCACAACGTCGAAGCGCTCGAGGTCTTCAGCTTCGAATCCGACTTCATCACCGCCGCCGTCGAGCTGCTCGAGCGTCGAAGCACCGTGACTCTCACTGTCACCGAAGGCCAGCTGTATCTCGACCTGAACGGCACGACGCTGAGCAGCACCGTGCACGCGCACTCCGCCGTCTGAGGCTTCATCCGTACGCCGCTGCACCCTTATAAAGCCTGAAGGACGCAGAAGGGGCCCGGAATCAGATTCCGAGCCCCCTCCCGCAGCTGACTGCGGAGATCGAGTGATCAGGCCGTCAGTTCGGCCTCAGTGGGCATGCGCCCCGCGATCTCTTCGATGACGTCGTCGCCGGCGCGCGCCTTCTCGAACGGCGCATCGATCTCTGCGCGTCCGAGCAGCTCGCTCATCCGTCGCTCGCGCTGACGTGTGATCAGCGTAACGACGCGACCGGAGTTTCCGGCACGGCCAGTGCGACCAGAACGGTGCATGTACGTCTTGTACTCGTCGGGCGCATCGGCCTGGATCACCAGATCGATGTCATCGACGTGGATGCCGCGAGCCGCGACGTCCGTCGCAACCAGCACGCTCACACGCCCAGAGGTCATGCGCTGCAGGTTGCGCGTGCGCTTGGCTTGGTTGAGGTCACCGTGCAGCGACACCGCAGGGATGCCGGCATCGTCGAACTGCTCGGCGAGCATCTCGGCATAGGCGCGAGTGCGGGCGAACACGAGGGTCTTGCCCGCACGGTCGACCATCGAGGTCAGGATCTCAGCCTTGTCCCGGTGGTCGATGACGAGCACGCGGTGGTCGATGGTGCCGGAGTCCTGGTCCTCGCCGGCGACCTCGTACACGGCGGGGTCTACGAGGAACTCTTCGACGAGCGCCGCAACCTCACGGTCAAGCGTCGCCGAGAACAGCAGCTTCTGGCTGCCCTCTGCCGTGTGACGCAGGATGCGCTGCACAGGCTCGACGAAACCGAGCTCGCACATGTGGTCGGCCTCATCGAGCACCGCGATGCGGCAGTCCGACAGGTCGAGCTTGCCCTGGTTGATGAGGTCTTCGATGCGGCCCGGAGTGCCGATCACGATGTCGACGCCCTTCTTCAGCGCACCGACCTGGCGCCCCTGCGGCACACCGCCGTAGATCTGGGTGGTGAACAGGCCGACGCTGCGAGCGATCGGCTGCACAGTGCGGTCGATCTGCAGCGCGAGTTCACGCGTCGGAGCGAGGATGATCGCCTGCGGGTTGCGACCGAATTCGCGTCGCTTTCCGGCCTGGCCCTTCAGGATGCTTTCGACAAGCGGAGCACCGAAGGCGATCGTCTTGCCGGAGCCAGTGCGTCCTCGGCCGAGTACGTCGCGGCCCTGCAGGATCGCAGGGATCGTCGCGGCCTGGATCGGGAACGGCGCTGCCGCCCCCATTCCGCTCAGCGTCTCGACGATGTTCGAGCCGAGCCCGAGATCAGCGAACGTCGTGCCTTCGACCTCGGGAGCGGCGACGACCTTGGCCTCGAGGCGCTCGTGGACGACATCCTCAGTCGGCTCGAACTTCGCGTTCTTCGCCGGGGCGGAACCGTTCCAGTTGTCACGGGTCGGACGCTGCTCGCGGTCATCGCGACGCGGACGCTCGCTGCGGCGATCGTCGTTGTAGCGCGGACGCTCATTGCGGTCGTTGTTGAAACGGGGGCGCTCGTCACGGCTCGGACGCTCATCGCGGCTCGGACGCTCATTGCGGTCGTTGTTGAAACGGGGACGCTCGTCACGGCTCGGACGCTCATTGCGCTCGTTATTGAAGCGAGGGCGCTCGGAACCGCGATCGTTGTTGTAGCGCGGACGCTCGCCACGGTCGTAGCGAGGACGCTCGCCACCGCGATCGTTGCGATCGTTGCGATCGTTGTTGAAGCGCGGACGGTCGTCGCGGTTCGGACGCTCGTCACGGTTGAAACGAGGACGCTCAGATCCGCGGTCGTGGTTGAAACGAGGACGCTCAGATCCGCGGTCATCGCGATTCGGACGGTCGTTGTAACGACGCTCCCCCGAAGGACGCTCGCTGTTGTAGCCGGGACGCTCATTGTTGAAACGCGGGCGCTCACCGTGGAATCGCGGGCGCTCACTGTTGTAACGCGGGCGCTCGCCCTGGTGGTTCGGCGATTCGCGACGCCCGGACTCGGCTCGGCCGCGGATGCCACGGACCTCATCACGACCGGCACGATCCTGGTCGCTCCAGCGACGCTTCGGGGCGCCTCCCTCTGCTTCCGCAGGACGGTAGCCGCGGTGGCTGGGGCTCTTGCTTCCTGGCCGACGCTCGAAGCGGTCGCCGCCGGTTGCGCGCGGGGCCGACGAACGACGGTCCGAAGCATCCGGCCGCGCACCGCGGAAGTCGCGAGAATCACGAGAGTCACGCGAATCACGAGAGTCACGCGACTCGTAGGAGTCGCGTGAATCGCGAGCGGCGGGCTGGCCACCGGCGTGACGGTCGTGGAACGACGTCTTCTTCGCGTACCGGGGCTCGAAGTTACGGGACGGGCGGCCGCCCTTGGGCTTGCCATTCTTGGGCATGGTGTTTCCTGACTGTCTCTGACACGAGAACAGCATCCGCGGACAGCGCACAGAGATCAGCGCAGAGCGGACATACCCGAGCATCCATCGGCCGGGGCCATTCATGTGATGGTTAGTAACCATCGGCCCCTGGGCTCACACTTGATTCAGAATTCTCCCGCGCAGTCGCGGGTGCCCGAAGCCGACCGCACAAGATTACCCGACCCACCTGTGAAGGTGCCCCTACGATAGTCGGAGTGAACTCCCTTTCTCCCACCGGCACTCAGATCCACCTCACGCGCGGTGCAGTCACTGCGCAGATCGCCCAGGTCGGAGCATCCCTTCGTGGACTGACCGTCGGAGGTGTCGATCTCGTCTCGCGCTACCCCGAAGACATCCCGACCCCCTCGTGCTCGGGCGTCGTCCTCACCCCGTGGCCGAACCGCGTGCGCGATGGTGTGTGGAAGGACGCCGGGACCGTCCGGCAGCTCTCGATCTCAGAGCCGAAGCTGAACAACGCCATCCACGGACTGCTCCGCTACACCGCGTACGGGATCGAGCAGACGGATGCTGCCACCACTCTTCGGGCGACGATTCACCCGCAGACCGGCTACCCGTACGAGATCGCGACTTCGGTCACGTACGCGCTGACCGAGGCCGGCATCAAGGTCACCCACACGCTGATGAACCGCTCGGCCGAGAAAGCCCCTGTCGCACTCGGCACGCATCCCTTCGTGACGATCGGCGACGTCGATCCCCGCAACCTCGTGCTGCGCGTGCCGGCGAAGACCCAGCTCGAG
This sequence comes from Microbacterium zouquanmingi, assembly GCF_052266675.1. Lineage (NCBI taxonomy): Bacteria > Bacillati > Actinomycetota > Actinomycetes > Micrococcales > Microbacteriaceae > Microbacterium > Microbacterium zouquanmingi. Next base: position 130,433 of record NZ_JBQPRA010000002.1, on the reverse strand, counting down.
ACTGACGAGCGGATGCTTCCACTCAAAGCCACTCCGGCGTCAGACGAGTTGCGCACCGGAGTGCGCCTCGGCGGCATCACCCTCGACACAGGCTTCGCCGATCTGATCCCCGACAAGGACGGCCTGATCCGGCATTCGCTGACCGCGCCCGATGGCCGGCGCGTCACGGTGTGGCAGGAACAGGATTTCGAGTTCGTCCAGGTGTTCACGACCACGAACTATCCCGGCCACGACCTCGCCGTCGCGATCGAGCCGATGACGGCGCCGGTCGACGGACTCAACAGCGGTCTCGGCATCCGCCGGCTCGCATCCGGTGAGACCTGGACGCTCAGCTGGGGTATCGAGTTCAGCTAACGCCCGCGAGATCCTCCCGCCTGCGGCGAGCGCTACGCTCGCTGCCCACGCAGTTCGCGACGCGTGAGCGGGTGCTCGGCAGCATCCTCCGGAGCATCCGGGCCCTCGGGCGCGGGCCCGTCCCCGGCGCCGCCCTCGTCAGGCCCTGCCCCGCCCTCGTTCGGCCCGGTCTTGCGGGCAGCGCGACGCTCGCGCGCGCCCTCGACGAGGTTGTAGAGCGTAGGTAGAACGACCAGCGTCAGCACGGTCGACGATATGAGTCCGCCGATCACGACGATCGCGAGCGGCTGCGAGATGAAGCCGCCGTGACCGGTGATTCCCAGCGCCATCGGCGTGAGCGCGAAGATCGTCGCGAGAGCCGTCATCAGGATCGGACGCAGACGCTTCTCGCCACCGGCCATCACCGCATCATGCGCGGACAGGCCCTTCTCGCGATACTGGTTCACGAGGTCGACGAGCACGATCGCGTTCGTCACCACGATGCCGATCAGCATCAGCACTCCGATGAGGGATGCCACCCCCAGCGGCACACCCGTCGCGATCTGCAGCAGGATCGCGCCGGTCGCCGCGAACGGCACCGAGATCAGCAGCAGCAGCGGCTGGCGCAGCGACTTGAAGGTCGCCACCATCACGACGTAGACGATCAGGATCGCCGCGAGCATCGCGAGCCCCAGCTGCGAGAATGAATCAGCCTGCTGCGATGCGACGCCGCCGACCTCTGCGGAGGCACCGTCGGGCAGCTCCACAGCCTCGAGGGCCGCAGTGACAGACGCAGTCGCGGTCGCGAGGTTGTCGGATGCCGGGGGCACAGTGATCGTGGCAGTCCGGCGTCCCTGCTGAGTCGTGATCGACGTCGGGCCTTCGGCCTCGTCGACGCTCGCGATCTCATCGAGGCGCACGAAGCCGGTCATCGTCGGAATCGTCAGTGCGCGGAGGTCCTCGATGGTCGCGGGAGGCTCTGCCGCGGCGAGGTACACCGTGAGAGCGCTGTCGTCGATCTCGACCGAGCCGATCTGCTGCGGCCGCATCGTGTTCGAGACGAGCGCGCCGACCGCGACCTCCGAGAGGCCGCGCTGGGCTGCAGCATCCCGATCGACGACGACTGCGATGTACGGCAGGGATGCTGCGAGGTTGTTCGTGACCTGGCCGATGCCGTCACGCCCGCTGAGCTCTTCGGTCACCGCATCCGTCGCCTCGGCGAGCACCTCGCCGCTCGGCGCGGTGATGTTGACCTCGATATCGCTGGATCCGAAACTGGCCGCGGCGTTGACGCTTATCTCGCCGACGCCCTCGAGCCCGTCGACGGCATCCAGCACATCGGCGCGGAGCTTCTCCTGGTCAGCACCCGATTCAGTCATGATTGAGTACGTCACACCGGCGCCGCCCGAGAAGGCATCCATCAGCGGCGAACCGCTGGAGCCGACCGAGACCTGCACGTTCTGGATTCCGTCGATGCCGTCCAGCGCTTCTTCGACGACGAGCGAGGCGTCATTCTTCGCCTGGAGGCTCGCGGTGGGACCTAGGTCCTGAGTGACGGTCATGGTGTTCTGGCCGGAGTCGCTGAGGAAGTTGATCTTCATCAGCGGGGCGGCAGCCAGCGTTCCGCCGAGCACGACGATCGCGAGGATCACGGTGAGACCGGAGTGCTTGAGCGTCCAGTGCAGGATCGGACGGTATGCGCGCTGCAGCTTGGTGGGCGGAGCATCCTGGTGCTCGGGGTCGATGACCTGACCGTTCTCGTCGGTGAGCTCCTTGCCGGGCCTCAGGAACCAGTACGCAAGCACCGGAACGATCGTGAGCGAGACCAGGAGGGATGCCACCATCGCGATCGTCACGGTCATCGCGAACGGACGGAACAGCTCGCCGACCATGTCGCCGACGAACACGATCGGCAGGAACACCGCGACGGTCGTGATGGTCGATGCGGTGATCGCCGCGGCGACCTCGCGCACCGCGAGTCGGATCGCATCGCCCTTGTTCGCATCACCGACGTAGTGCCGCTTGATGTTCTCGATCACGACGATGGAGTCGTCGACCACGCGGCCGATCGCGATCGTGAGCGCGCCGAGGGTGAGGATGTTCAGCGAGTAGCCGAATGCCTGCAGACCGATGAACGTGATGAGCACGCTCGTCGGGATCGAGATCGCGGTGACCAGCGTCGAGCGGATCGACATCAGGAACACCAGGATGACGAGCACCGCGAAGACGAGTCCGAGCAGGCCCTCGGTGGCGAGCGTCTCGATGGACTGCACGATGAACGGCGCCTGGTCGAACACGATCGTGAACTCGGCGTCGGGGAATGTCTTCTTCAAGTCATCGATCGCGGCGATCACGCCGTGTGACACCTCGACGGTGTTCGCGGCGGGAAGCTTGGTGATCGAGATCGACAGCGCGTCCTCGCCGTTCACGCGCGACATCGACGAAACCGGCTCCGTCTCGAGTGCGACGGTCGCGACGTCGGCGATCGTGGCATCCGAACCGACGAGCGGGAGAGCGGCGATCTCCTCGACTGAGGTGATCTTCGCTCCGGTCTGCACCGTGAGCGTCTGACCGTCTTCGGTGATGTCTCCACCGGGGAACAGGGTGCCGTTCTGCTCCAGCGCATCGCGGATCGCCTGTGTGCTGAGGCCGGCCGCTGCGAGCGCCGCCTGATCAGGGGTGATCGTGATCTGCTGTCCGAGCCCACCGACGATCTGCGCCGCGTTGACGCCATCGACATCCTCCAGAGCCGGGATCGCGACGTTTTCGAGATCTGCCTGCGCGGTCTCGGCGTTGTCGAAGCCGGTCACAGCGACCTGAATGACGGGGAAGTCATCGAGCGAGAGCGACAGCACTTGGGGCTCTACGTCTGCCGGAAGCTGATTAGAGATGCGGTTGATCGCCTGCTGCATCTTCTGCTCTGCCGTGGCGAGATTCTCACCGTACGTGAACGTCGCCTGGATGATGGAGGCGTTGGTCGTGCTCGTCGCGCTCGTCGATTCGAGCCCAGGGACCCCCTGGATGGCGGTCTCGATCGGCGTCGACACGTCATTCTCGACGACCTCGGGAGAGGCGCCGGGGTACGTCGTCATGACGATGAGCGCTGGCAGCTCGAGGGAAGGAATGAGCTCCTGCTTCAGGTTCGTCAGTGCAAGCCCGCCGAAGACGGCGGCGACGATCGTGATGAGGGCGATCAGCGCGCGATTGCGCAGGCTGAGAACGGCGAGGTTCGACAAGGCGTGTGTCTCTCGGTTGTGAAGTTAGCGCGAGGGTGTGCGGCCAGTCTTTCACAGGGATCGGGCTATCACCTGTGTCAGAGCGCGAATCCGATCCAGAGTCCGGCGAGCGCCGCAAGAACAGATGCCGCGAAGGTTCCCAGAAGATGCAGAACGGATGCGGGGCGCTCACCGTCGCGCCACAGCGCAAGAGTGTCGAGCATTGCTGTACTGAACGTCGTGTAGCCGCCGAGTAGGCCTGCCCCGACGATGAACGCCGTATCGGGGATGGCCGCGGTGACCACGCCGAGCGCGAAGGCGCCGGTGACGTTCACCACGACGATCCCCCAGGGAAACCGCCCTCGCGTGAGAGACATGACGCCGAGGTCAACGAGGTAGCGAAGGCCCGCGCCCACGCCGCCGGCGACGGATGCCAGGAGGAAGAGCAGCGGCGTCATTCGGCGCCCCCCGCCCGCGACCGACGCCGATTGAGACCGAGTGCGGCCGCGCCGATTCCGAGTCCCAGCGTCAGCACGACGTAGACGACAGCGGCGAACGGAGAGTCCACCCACAGCCCCACAGAGCCGACCGCGAACGCGCTGTAGGTGGTGAACCCGCCCAGGATGCCGGTGCCGAGGAACAGCCTCGCATCCCGCCCTCGGTCCCTGAGCTCGCCGAAGGGCCGCGAGGCGAGAATTCCGATCAGCAGCGCCCCGAGCCCGTTGGCGATGAGCGTCGCGAAGGGGAAGCCCCCCGAGTTCGGAAGCAGAAGCTCGATTCCGAGCCTGCCCGCCGTGCCGAGCATCCCGCCGAGGATGACGAGGAGAAGCCGGCGCAGGTTCACGTCGGCAACTCTAGTCGCGGCATCCGCGCTTCATGACTCCTGCCAGCGCACGCGGCAGATGTCAAGGCTGTGGGAACGACGCCGCAGAAGACGTTGACTGACGCCATGACATCCCTGTGGAAGATCACCCCGGCATTTCCCACTGGCTCTCCGTTCGAGCCGGGAGCACGGCACGACGTGGTCATCGTCGGCGCCGGGCTCACCGGCCTCTCGACCGCGCTGATGCTCACCCGCAGGGGACTCGACGTCACCGTGGTCGATTCCGGCGGTGTCGCGGAGCTCGCCTCCGGCGGCAACACCGGCAAGCTCTCCCTCTTGCAGGGGCAGACCCTGGCGAAGATCCGGCGACACCATCCCGCATCGCTCGTGAAGGCCTACGTGGACGCGAACCGGGCCGGAATGCAGTGGCTGACAGATTTCGCCGACGAGGTGGGCGTCTCCTATCGGCGCCGTACCGATCATTCCTATGCGACCGGTCCCGATGGACTCGACTCTGCGGCGTCCGTCCATGCCGCCGCCCGAGAGACGGGCCTGCGCGTTCGGATGCTGGCAGCGGGAGACTTCTCGACGCTGCCCTTCCCCGCAGCCGGCGGCGTTGCACTCGACGATCAGGTCACGATCGATCCCGTGCGGGTGGCCCGGGCTCTGGCGGAGAGCTTCATTGTCGCGGGCGGGACGCTGCACTCCGGCATCCGAGCAACCGGTGCGCACGCGTTGCCCCATCCGCACATCGACACCGCCGCTGGCCCCCTGTTCGCCGACCACATCGTGCTCGCGACCGGCACCCCGGTCATCGACCGCGGTCTCTACTTCGCCAAGGTGCGAGGGATGCGCTCCTCCTGCGTCTCGTTCCGGGTTCCAGGACAACTGCCCGCTGGAACCTTCATCTCCGTGGACGGACCCACCCGATCGATTCGTCCGGTGTCCGAGGCGGATGGCCCGGCGGAGGCCGCGCAGCTCGTCGTCAGCGGCAACGGTCACCCGGTCGGCCGCCACGACGACGAGGGGGCAGCAGTCGAGGATCTCATCGAATGGACCCAGCAGCACTTCCCGGATGCCGAGGAGACCCACCGCTGGTCAGCGCAGGACTACGAATCGCACAACCTCATTCCGTTCGTCGGTGCGATGCCCCGAGGTCTCGGACGCATCCGCTTCGCCACCGGTTACGCGAAGTGGGGGCTGTCGAACGCTCCGGCTGCGGCCCTGCGCCTGACGAGCGAGATCACCGGCACCCCCAGATCCGACCGTCCGAAATGGATGACCACGATCGGAACCCGCCTGACCGTGCCGGCCGATATCGGTCGAGGGGTGGCGGAAGGCGGCCGGGTCGCGGGATTCCTGGCGCGTGGATGGACCGACGCCGAGAAGCACGCTGTCCCGGTACCGCGTCCTGCGGAGGGCACCGGAGTCGTCGCCAACCGAGCCGGCTGCCCGGTCGGAGTCTCGACGGTCGATGGCGTCACTCGGGCTGTCCGCGCGGTGTGCACGCATCTCGGCGGCGTCCTGAACTGGAATGACGCCGAGCACACGTGGGATTGTCCGCTGCACGCCTCGCGCTTCGGCCCCGACGGCACGCGCATCGAGGGGCCCGCGCTGCGCGATCTGACGCAGCAGCACTGACGCCGCAGTCACGCGGTGGGCGGCGAGTCCCATCCCTGTTGCGGCGTCTCGCAGTCCTCTCGGAAGACGTACTGCGAGACGCGCTTGCGCTGGCTGCTGGACCAGTCGATCGACGGACGGCGCTGCTCGGGCGGCAGGTAGCCGAGGCGGTACACGGCCATCAGCTCAAGATCGTCGGGAACGTGCAGCAGCCGGACGATCTCGTCCCAGCGGCCGGGGACCTCCATCGGAAACGAGACGAACTGGATCCCCATGCCGAGCTCGAGGGTCGTGAGCCACACGTTCTCCATCGCGGCCCCCATGCTGAACACCGAGTAGAACGACGACAGTTGTCCCGGACGATTCTCGCTGCGGTCGAGCATGACCCCGAGCAGCAGCGGCGAGCCCGCCACGAGTTTGCGGTTGTCGGCGCCGAGCGTCTTGGGCACACCGAAGGCGTTCATGAGCGCCTGCCCGCGCTTCGTGAACACCTGGCTGGTGAAGGGTCGAAGCGCCGCGGGCAGCCTGTCAAACAGCATCCCGCTGCGTGTGGCGTCCATCTCGGCCTGGCTGAAACGGAAGTAGGGCTTGTACCGTTCGAAGAACGTGCCATTCGACATCGCCTCGGTCATGCTCTCGCCGGAGATCCGAGCGATCTCGTCGATCGTCTCGCGGTTCTCGATCACGACGAAACGCCACGGCTGACTGTTCAGCTGAGAGGGAGCGCGCCCGGCCGCTTCCAGCAGCACGCGCTGGTGCTCCTCAGAGACCGGGTCTGGCAGGAAGGCCCCGTTGGTGGTCTTGCGACGGCGAATGGCATCGAGCAGTTCCATGCGTTCACTTTCGATGAGAGTCCGCCCGAGAGCAGACGAGGCCCGCGGCGATGAAGGGGGCGGCCGACAGCGCGATGAGAGGATGCCACCGGGTGCGTGCTCCCACGAAGGCGATCACCGTCAGCGGCACGGCAGCGGGCATCAGCGCCAGGGCCGCTCGGCGACCTGCCTCCCGCCGGTCACCCCACGCGCCCATACCGACCAAGCCCGCGCCGATCGCTGCGACGACCGAGGCGCACGTGGCGATGTACAGCGCGTGATGCAGCCAGCGAAAGCCGCTGCTGTCGACGAGCCGTGCGGCGACCACGGCTCCCAGAGCGCAGTTCGCCGCATAGCTGACCGCCGCTGCTGCGAACAGCGGCGGCGCAGTCGACTCCGAGCGACAGCTCATGTCACGACCCTACGTCCCGGTGGCCGCCGAAGTCCCGATCGGGCGCCTAGAGATTCGCCTCCGCGTAGACGCGCAGCGCGTCACGGACGAACTCTGCCCCGCGGGTCCCGCCGTCGGCGGTGGCATAGTTCGCACCGAAGCGCGGGTCAGCGACGTACATCTCGCCGAGGCCGGTGACATAGGCCTTCCCGTCCCCACCGTCCACGGATGCCGGTGTGCCCGGTACGTCGCGCAACCAGTCCACGTGACGCTTCGCGAGCGCCTGTGCCTCGTCTGAATCCGGCGCGGCTCCCGTCTCGGCTGCGGCAATCCAGTCGCGTGCGAGGGAGGACACCCGTCGCTGCCGCTCAGCGCGCTCGACCTCCGCCATCCCCATCCACCAGCGATCGCCGTCGGCGTAGGCTTTCTCGCCCCACCGGTGTTGCACTTCGTCCCTGTATCGGGTGTGATCGAAGCCGTCGAACATGTTCTCTGCCATGAGAGATTCACCTGCTTTCATTGCATTGATGGTCATCTCGACCGACGCGATCTGCCGCGACAGCCGGTTCTGCTCCTCGCGCAGATACGCGAGATGCGCTTCAAGAGCGGATGCCTCACCGGCATCCGTATGGGCTGCATCGAGCAGCTCCCTGATCTGCGGTAAGCCGAGCCCCAGCTCCCGCAGCAGCAGGATGCGCTGCAGCCGCACGAGGGCCGTCTGGTCGTAGTGCCGGTAGCCGTTGCGGGCGATGCGCGATGGGGCGAGCAGTCCGATGTCGTCGTAGTGACGCAGCGTTCGACTCGTGGTTCCCGCCAGCCGTGCGATCTCCTGGATCGACCAATCCTGTGTGCTCACAGCGACCTCCTCTCGATACGCCACTGTAAAAGTTGACGTCGCGTCAATGTCAAGAAGAACACCCGAACCCTCTTGACAAACTCACGATATATCGTGTTATCGTTCTCGAACGCGATATATCGCGATCTACCATCGAGGAGAATCCCATGACCGAGAAGTGGCTCATCGCCCCCGGCGAAGAACGCGTCATCGACATCGCTCACGCCTCCCGGCTCAAGGTCGGCCTGATCGGCGGGCAGGTCGACGTCATCGCCCACGACGAACCAGGCATCCGCGTCGAGGTGAGCGGCGTGACCGTAAAAGACCTCCGCATCGAATCCGACGGAACACAGATCGAGATCGACCACCCGCAGCTGGGGTGGGACAACTTCCTCGAGGTGTTCCGCAACTTCGGCTCCGGCGGCCCTCGCGCAGAGGTGAGCGTCGCCGTCCCCCGCAGCATCGCCCTGAACCTCGGCGTCGTGAGCGCCGGCGCTCTGGTCTCCGGACTCACCAACGATGCACGCCTGAACACCGTCTCCGGCGACATCATCGTCGACACGCACACCGGTGATCTGACGCTCAACTCCGTCTCGGGTGACGTGCAGGTGCGCGGTCTCACCGGAGCTGCGAACGCGAACAGCGTCTCGGGAGATGTCGCCCTGACTGGCTCCGTCCGCAAGGCGACCGTCGACACGGTCTCCGGCTCCATCTGGGTGGATGCCACCGGGGCCGTCAACACGATCACCCTGAACACCGTCTCGGGCAACAGCACGATCCGCCTCGAAGAGACGCTCCCCGCCAACTACGTCGTGCGCTCGATGAGCGGCGGCATGCTGATCGACGGCGTCGACCGCGCGAGCTCCGGCCCCCGCAGCTACACGGGCTCCACTGGGGAGCTCGCAGGATCGTTCGTCGACATCCGCAGCAACTCCGTCTCGGGCGATACGACAGTGCTCCGCCGCCCCCTGACCACCGTGGCCGACGACGAGGAGTGGGACTCATGACTCCCCCCGTCTTCTCGCACGGCGACCTGAGGCTGTATCTGCTCTCGCTCCTCGCCGAGGCCCCGCAGCACGGCTACGGCATCATCCAGGCGCTCACCGACCGCACCGGCGGCACCTACACGCCGAGCGCGGGAACCATCTATCCCAGGCTCGCGAAGCTCGAAGAAGAGGGACTCGTCACCAAGACGGTCGAGGGACGCACGACGATCTATGCGATCACGGATGCTGGCCGCACCGAACTCGCGGATCGCGAAGGCGACCTCGCCGGGATCGAGTCCGGTCTCGCCGACTCCGTGCGCCTCATCGCAAACGAGGTGCGCCAGAGCGTGCAGCAGGCAATGAAGAGCCTGCGCGCGGACCTGGCGGCTGCGGCGAACGATGAGCGAACAGCCGCCAAGGCGCGCCCATCCACGGCAACGCCGATGAGCGATGAGCGGATCATCAGCCGTGAGCAGCTGCACCGCGCCGATGCATCCATCAACGCCTTCCGCGCTCGCGTGCGCACCGATCTGCGCACGCATGTCGCCCGCGGCGGCGTGCTCGCCGAGTCGGTCGTGACTGACCTCGAGAACGCATTGGATGCCGCGGCACGCACCCTCACCCAGTCATTGGGATCTGCCGGGCGCTGAGCCGGTCTACTCAGACCAGATCTCGGGCTGATCGTCGGGGACCTCTTCCTCAAGCGGAACAACGAGGATGGGTCGGTGCTGACGGTGAGCAAGACGCGCGGCCACAGAGCCGGTGAAGAATTCGCGGATCGATTCGCCGAGTCCGCGGTTGCGGGTGCCGACGACGATCAGCTGGGCATCGATCTTGTTCGCGAGCTGCTTCATCGCGAGTGCCGGGTCGCCGACCAGTTGACGAGCGGTCCACGTGATGCCGGTGTCCTCGAGCACGGATCCGGCCTCAGCCTGCACATCTTCGAACTCGGCAGCGCCTGCGTCGGCGTTCAGATCGATGGGGGCGGAGTGCACGTAGCCGTCCGGGTCCTCATAGGTCACGAAGCGCGTGACGTCGACGTGGGCGACCACGAGGGGCACACCGAACACCTTCGCGTATCGCGCAGCCTCTTCGAGAACGTGCGGTGATTGGCCCGGCTGCATGCCGACGATCACAGCCTTCTGCAGCGCGGCATTCTGGCTTGCTTCGTCGGACGGGGAGGAGGTCTGGTCAGTCATATGGATCGTTCCCTTCACCTGCCGGCGAAGGCCAGATGCCCTGGCCCTCGTGCTATCCTGAATGCTACTCTTACCGGCCGCACGCCGGTGTCGTGAAATGCTGTGGGCCTCCAAAAGCCCACAGCCTAACTCGTAAGGGGGTCTCGCGCATGGGCCGTGGCCGTCAAAAAGCGAAACACACCAAGATCGCCCGCGAACTCAAGGCGTACAGTCCGTCTTTGAACACTTCCGCGCTTGAGCGTGAGCTTGCTCACCCGTCGGACGACGAGAACGCCTACGTCGACAAGTGGGCCGATGAGTACGCGGACGAAGACGAAGACGAACTCGAAAAGGCCTGAGCCCGAGTTCGCACCGTGCTGATCGCAGGACACTGACCCGCACGCCGCCGGTATCCGGCGCGCGTGGCGGGGTCTGTCGTCGCCCGCACCTGCGAGAATGACGATCATGCCTCGCGTCGTCGCTCTCTTCCGCCACCCGATCAAGGGCTTCACTCCCGAGCGCCTCGACGAGCTGACGATCCAGCCGGACGGGCGCGTGGCGGGCGATCGCGTGCTGGCATTCCGATTCGCCGATGCCGCGACTCCCGAGCTGCGCGATGGCCTCGACTACTGGCCGAAGTCCAAGGGCCTGGCGCTGCAGGACTTCCCCGCTCTCGCCGCGCTCCGCCTCCAATACGATCAGTCGACCCTGCAGGTGAGTCTGTTCCACGACGAGACGCTCCTGGTCGATGCCGCCCTCGATGCCGACGGTCGCGCGCAGCTCGAGGCAGTGGTCACGGAGTACGTGCAAGGCACCGCCGATGCGCGCCGCCTGCAGCGCGCGGGGAGGCTGCCGCTGCGTCTGGTCGGTGACGGCGAGCGCTCGCGCTTTCAGGACCGATCGCGCGGCTACGTCACCGTGCACAGCACGGCCAGCGTCAGCGCCCTCGGCGGCGCGCTTCAGCTTCCGATCGATGATCGACGATTCCGCTCGAACGTCGTGATCGACGGAATCGGAGCCAGTGAAGAGCTCGAGTGGACCGGCAGCATCCGGATCGGCGAGGTGACGTTCGAGGCCGCGGGTCCCATCATCCGGTGTCTGGCGACCCACGCGAATCCTGACACCGGCGTTCGGGATGCTCCGGTGCTGACCACACTCACCGGCGCGTTGGGGCTCGCAGAGCCCGCACTCGGCCGCCTGCTGCTGCTCTCCGGCGTGAGCGGCGACGTCGACGATCGCTCAGGGCACGGCGGCGTCATCCGCGTCGGCGACGAAGTCGTCGCCGACTGAGCTCTGCGTCACCAGCGGCCGTGGCGCCGTTCCCACTCGTCTTCGACGGTGCGCCGCCTGCCGGCGATGTAGCCGAAGGGGGCTGCGACGACGAGCACCGCGGCCATGACGAGCAGCGGCACTGTCCATCCCGACGTCATCTCGTGCAGCACGCCCACCAGAAGCGGGAAGACGGCGGCGAAGATGTAACCGGCGCCCTGCACGAAGCTGCTCAGCGCCACTGCGCTCTCCGGCGTGCGGGCGCGGATGCTGATGAGCACCAGTGCCAGCGGGAAAAGCACACCGACCACTCCGAAGATCGGCACCCACAGCCACACCGTGACCGCATTCGCCCAGAACAGCAGGCCGGCAATACCCACGAGGCCGCACACGATGCCGACGAAGAACAGCGTCCGCGTCGCTTGGAAGCGCACGACCAGAACGGGCACCAGCAGCGATGCCGGCAGGCTCATGAGCGCGAACAGCGACATCAGGAGCCCAGCCACGCTTGCCGAGACACCGGTGAGATCTGTGACGATCGCCGGGAGCCAGGTGAACGACACGTACGCCATGATCGATGACGTGGCAAAGACGACGGCGATCGACCAGGCCAGCGGCAGCCTGGCCAGTCGCGCGAACGCCCGTGAGCTCGCCGGTGCCACCATCACCGGCCCGGTCGACAGTTCAGCAGGGTCGAAGTCCGAAGCGTCTCGAGGCGCAGCCGGCTCGGCCGCGGCCACGGGGCGCACCGCATCCGTTCGTCCTGTGACGAGCATGATGACCCACGGCACCGCTCCAGCGAGGGCGAAGACGCCCCAGATCCCCAGCGAGGTCCGCCAGCCGGCGGCATCCGCCAGCGGTACCGCGACCAGCGGCGGCAGGAACGTCGACACCGATATCGCGGTCGTGTAGAGCGTCAGCATCATGCCGATGCGATCCGGGAAGTATTTCTTCACCAACGGCGGCACGAGAATGTTGCCCATGCCGACTCCGGCGAAGATCAGCGCAGAGGTGCCGAGCAGCGGCAGAGCGCCGAAGGACAGCCCGCGCAGCACCAGACCTGCGGCGATCACGATGAGCGCGAACACGGTGACGCGTTCGAGACCGAAGCGCCGCTCGAGCAGCGGAGTGCTCAGGCCGAAGATGGCGAAGCACACTGGGGGCGCCGTGCCGATCAGCCCCACGATCGCGGCCGGCAGGGTGAAGTCTGCGGAGATGTAGTCGAGCAGGGGCGAGAGCGACGCGACCGCTGAGCGCAACGAGAACGCGCACAACAGGATGCCGAGGACTGCAAGGGCCCGCCCCCGCCACAGCGGCCGAGAGGTCGCCGTCACGAACTCTGCGAGCTCTCCACCCAGTCGAGATACTCCTCGGTGACGGTGCCGGTGACATAGCGCCCGTCGAAGCAACTCATATCGAGATCGGTCAGCTCGGAACCGTCGATGATGGCCGCCTTGAGGTCTTCGACCTCCTGGAACACGAGGTGATCGACGCCCAGCTCTTCGGCAATCTCTGGGATCGTGCGGCCATGCGCGATGAGCTCGTGCTTCGACGGCATGTTGATTCCGTAAACGTGCGGATAGCGCACGGGGGGAGCGGCAGAGGCGAACGTGACCGAGAGCGCCCCGGCATCCCGTGCCATCTGGATGATCTGCTTGCTCGTCGTGCCGCGCACGATCGAGTCATCGATCAGCAGCACGTTCTTGCCCTGGAACTCGGTGGACATCGCGTTGAGTTTCTGGCGCACGCTCTTCTTGCGCACCGCCTGCCCCGGCATGATGAAGGTGCGGCCGACGTAGCGGTTCTTGTAGAAGCCCTCGCGGTACTCGATGCCCAGCTTGCGGGCGACCTCCATCGCAGAGGGACGCGCCGAATCCGGGATCGGCATGACGACGTCGATCTTCTCGCGCGGTACGTGCTTGGCGATCGTGTCGGCAAGGCGCTCGCCCATGCGCAGACGCGACTCGTACACGGCGATGCCGTTCATCGTCGAGTCGGGCCGGGCGAGGTAGACGTACTCGAAGGCACACGGGAAGAGCTTGGGATCGGCAACGCACTGCTGCGAGTGCAGCTCGCCCTCGTCGGTGATGAAGATGGCCTCACCGGGTGCGACCTCGCGGACGACCTCGTAGTCGCCGTTCTCGAGCACCAGCGACTCGCTCGCGACGATCCACTCGTCGTGCTTCCTGCCCTCGCGGCGCCCGAGGATCAGCGGACGGATGCCGAAGGGATCACGGAATGCCAGCAGACCGTAGCCGGCGATCACCGCGATCACTGCGTACGCACCCTCGATCCGCTCATGCGTGCGGGCGACTGCTTCGAAGATGCGCTCCGGGTCGAGATCGACATCGGATGTCGTGGCCTGCAGCTCACCGGCGAGCACGTTCAGCAGCAGCTCGGTGTCGCTGGAGGAGTTCAGGTGGCGGCGGTCGCGCTTGGCCATGTCGGCGGTGAGCTCACGGGTGTTGGTGAGGTTGCCGTTGTGGATGAGGACGATGCCGTAGGGCGCGTTCACGTAGAACGGCTGCATCTCTTCTTCGCTGGATGCTGTGCCCTTGGTGGCGTACCGGACGTGACCGAGCCCGACGTTGCCGAGGAGCGAGCGCATGTCGCGGGTGCGGAACGCCTCGCGAACCATCCCCTCGGCCTTGGCCATGTGCATGATGCCGCTGGGCTCAGCCGTAGCGATGCCGGTGGCATCCTGACCGCGGTGCTGCAGAAGCAGCAGAGCGTCGTAGATGTCCTGGTTGACCTGGCCGCCTGCGACCACTCCGACGATTCCGCACATGGGGTGTTATTTCGCTCCGTCCGCGTATGCGCCCACCAGGCGCACTGCTCCGCCGTCGACGCCCTTGGCGCCTTCTTCGAACTCTCCGGCCGGGCGCTGACCCGTGCCGACTGTGGCGACCTGCCAGGCATCGATGCCCTCTGCGGCGAGCGCTGCGATCGCGGCATCCTTCTGACGCTGGTCGATGACCGCGAGGAAGCCGATGCCGAGGTTCCAGGTGCCCTCGGTCGATTCGAGGCTGGTGCCGGAGATCTCGCTGAGAACCCGGAACACGGGACTCGGCGACCACGTCGAGCGATCGACCTCGGCCCAGCTGCCGACCGGCAGCACGCGAGCGAGGTTGGCTGCGATGCCGCCGCCGGTGACGTGGCTGAGCGAGTGAACCGCGCTCGGTTCATTCGGCCCCTGAGCCTGTCGAAGGGTCTCGAGCAGGCGCAGCAGCGGCAGCGTGTACAGGCGGGTCGGCTCGAGTAGCGTCTCTCCCCAGGTCTTGCCGAACTCTGCTGCCTGGTCGCTGTAGCCGATGCCCGCGCCGGTGATGATGTGCCGAACGAGCGAGTATCCGTTGGAGTGCAGGCCGCTCGATGCCAGAGCCAGAACGACATCGCCGTCCTGCACGCGGTCAGCGCCCAGCACGGCGTCGGCCTCGACGATGCCCGTGGCCGCACCCGCGACGTCGTAGTCGTCCGGGCCAAGAAGGCCCGGGTGCTCAGCGGTCTCGCCTCCAACGAGCGCGGTGCCGGTTGCGGTGCACGCGTCGGCGATTCCACGTACGATGTCGGCGATGCGCTCGGGGATGACCTTGCCGCAGGCGATGTAGTCGGTCATGAACAGCGGCTTCGCGCCCACCACGACGATGTCATCGACGACCATGCCGACCAGGTCCTGCCCGATCGTGTCGTGCTTGTCGATCGCCTGCGCGATCGCGACCTTCGTGCCGACACCATCGGTGCTGGTCGCCAGCAGCGGCTTGGTGTAGCTGAGAAGAGCCGAGGCATCGAACAGGCCGGCGAATCCGCCGACACCGCCGAGCACTTCAGGTCCGTGCGTCGCGCGCACGGAAGTCTTCATCAGCTCTACCGCGCGGTCACCCGCAGCAGTGTCGACGCCGGCTTCGGAATAGGGATTGGTGGAGGAGGCAGCCACGACACAAGACTACAGTCGCGCGACGGGTCTGAATTCCGAGAAGCCAGCTTCTGCCCGGCGATCTCCCTAGGATGGGGCCATGGCCGACAAGCCGCAGTGGTTGATTCGTGAGGACGCCGGTGTTCCGGTGCTCATCGCGCTGGCCCTGCGACAAATGCTCGGTATCCGCGAACCCGACGACCTGCCGTCGCTGCGCGACCTGCAGGTTCGCGCACCGGATGCCGTCGAAGCAACGCCGGAACTCGAGAAGCAGTGGCGCGAGTACTGGAACATGACCATCGAACCGCGCGCCCACACATCCGAGGTTCCGCTCGAACTCGTGGAAGGATTCGACACTCTCGTCGCGCTGCCCGCCACGGGAGCAGAAGCGCTTCGCGCGGCGATCGAGCCGCTCAAGGCCGCCGCGCTGCAGTATGCGAAGGACGCGCGCAACCGCTATTTCCAGACGATGAAGACCGCATCGGGCGGAAACGCCTATCGGGCGTACGCCAGCGCAATCGCCGAGTTCGAGCGGGAAATCGGCCGGCGAGCCCACTCCTTCGAACTCAACGTGCAGGTGCTGCCGTTCTCACAGCGCGGAGTCTGGTGGATCGGCGCACTCACTGTCGCGGTCACCGACGGACTCCGACGTGACGTCGTGGCCTTCGATGCGGCTATTCGCCCGGTGATCGGCGAACTGGCGTAGCACTCAGTCGGAGGCGACGATCGTCTCACGGTCGACGCGCACGACGCGGTCGTGACGGCGAGCGATCCGCTCGAGCAGGATCGCGACGAGACCGCCGAGTGCGAGTCCGATCGGGACCGTCCACAGCAGGGTGAACCCGAAGACCTGGTTCGGCGTGTAGATGACATCGAGCGTCTCGGACGGCTCGTAGCTGCCCACCATCGTCAAGATGCCGGCGGCGATGATGCCGAGCACCACGCCGATCGCCATGAAGACGCCGTAGCGAGGCACTCGCCGCACGGTGGCTTCGACGGTCTCGCTGGAATCGGTGGAAGACATGCATCCATTGTCCCACTGTCTGCGCGAGAGATCACCCTATGGGCGCAGCGGCAGCAGCCCGTTCAGGTCAGCGCGTGTGCCGGAGGCATGCACGCGGCCTTGTGCGACAGCATCCGCCCATGGTTCTGCTCCGGTCGCGAGCGCGACCCAGGTCGCGGCATCCATCTCGATCACATTCGGAGGAGTGCCGCGCGTGTGGCGGGGGCCCTGCACGACCTGTACTGCCCCGAAGGGCGGCACCCGCACTTCGACACTGTTCCCCGGCGCCTTCTCGTCGAGCAGCTGCAGCAGATACCGGACCGCGGTGGCCGACGACGTGCGCGCCGGCTTCTCCCCTGTAGCCATCGCTGTGCGCACAGCATCCAGAGCCGCGCGCCCTTCAGCGGTGTCGATCTTGCGAGCCATCCCCTCAGCCTATGGCGGGGTTAGGCTCGAATGGTGACCGACAGCCAGCGACCGGAAGGCGCGCGTGCCCAGCTTCTCGCCGCTGCGCACGGCAACGGCTGGGACCGCCGTGTGCTTCCGCCGCTGCCCGAGGGTGCCAAGGCCCGCGCCTCGGCCGTGCTGATCCTGTTCGGCGTACTTGACAGCATCCCCGCCCGCACAACGGATGCCGCCGTTGCGAGAGACCTCGACGTCCTGCTGCAGCGGCGGGCGTCCACGCTGTCATCTCACCCGGGGCAGGTGTCTTTCCCGGGAGGCGGGCGCGACCCGGAGGACCGTGACTTCATCGACACCGCTCTGCGTGAGGCCGAAGAGGAGACGGGGCTGGATCCGGCCGGGGTCGAGGTGCTCGCCGCTCTGCCCGAACTGCCGCTGGCCGCCAGCAACCACAACGTCACACCGGTGCTCGGCTGGTGGACGAAGCCCTCGAAGGTCGCCGCTGTCGACCATGCCGAGACGGTCGAGGTGTTCCGGGTTCCGGTCGCACAGCTGCTCGATCCTGCGACGCGCTACACGTCGACGATCGCTCGCGGGTCGGACGTGTTCAAGGGTCCGGCGTTCGACATCGACGGCACGATCGTGTGGGGATTCACCGCGATGGTGCTCGATCGACTCTTCGACAACTGCGGGTGGACCGTGCCCTGGGATACTACGGACGAACGCCCCGTCACTCTCTGAACAGCCCGCCTTGCTCTGAGACGACGAGAGCCGCCAGCGCGGACGCCGGCGGCTCAGGTCAGTGCGAGTCAGCGCTGGTCGAAACGCTGTCCCTGCGGGTTCGACGGCAGGATCGTGAAGACCAGCACGACGAGCGAGCCGATGTAGGTGAACGACAGGAACCAGAAGGGCCCTGCGAAGTTCGCATCGTGCAGGCGGCGCCAGCTGATCGCGAGCGTCGGGACGATGATGCCGAGGCCGAAGATCGCCAAAGCGACGCCCACGACAGCGGTGATGGCAACGGCCCAGCCGGCATCTCCCGTTTCATACGACTGCGCGGCACTGATTCCGGCGCTCACAGCGATCAGCACGATGGCGACGAGCGCGACCAGAGAGATGAACAGCTGCACCCACCAGTACTCGCTGCGCGATGCGCGTCCGGTGAAGGTCGCGTAGCTCTTGAAGAAGCGGGTGATGGCCTGACCGAAGGTTGCGCCGTACAGGGGCAGCGTCAGGTCATCGGGGCTGCTCGCACCGCGCGGCACGGCCGGGTACACCGGGAGCGCCGCTGCACCGTAGGCGGGTGCCGGGTATCCGGGCTGCGCCGGATAGCCGGGCTGAGCGTAACCGGGCTGCGCGGGTGCGGCGTAGCCGGGCTGGGCTGGCGGGGCGTAACCCGGCTGCGCCGGAGGGGCGGGATAATTCTGTGGAGCAGCGGGAGCACCCGGATACGGTGCCGGCGGCTGCGGCGGTGCGGGCTGCTGCGGGGTCTGCCACGTGGGTTCCTGCGGCTGCTGGTCAGTCATGATGCTCCCTCCGATGAAGCATCCGACTGACGCTCCCCTCGGCTGGTGAGCTTAGCAAGGGGCGAACACCACATCCGTGGTCTATTGCCGCGCGGGCCTCGATAGTCTGGTGAGGTGAAGATCCTCGTCCTCGGTTCCGGTGCCCGTGAGCACGCGATCATCCTCGCGCTGAAGTCCGAAAGCGCAGGGCACGAGCTTTTCGTCTCGCCCGGTAACGCCGGCATCGCCGCAGATGCGAACCTCGTCACCCTCGATCAGCTCGATGGCGGTGCCGTTGCTTCCTTCGCGAACGAGCACTCGATCGACCTCGTCGTCATCGGTCCGGAAGCCCCCCTCGTCGCCGGTGTCGCAGACACGCTCCGCGAGCGCGGCATCCCGGTGTTCGGGCCCGGCAAGGCCGCCGCGCAGCTCGAGGGCTCGAAGGCTTTCGCGAAGCGCATCATGGATGCCGCAGGAGTGCCCACCGGACGCGCGGTCCGCGCAGCATCCATCACCGACGTCGAGCAGGCCTTCGATGATCTCGGCGCTCCCTACGTCGTCAAGGCCGATGGTCTCGCGGCCGGCAAGGGCGTCATCGTCACTTCCGATCGCGCCGAGGCCCTCGCGCACGCCGAGCACTACCTGCCGGCAGGCCCCGTGCTCGTCGAGGAGTTTCTCGCCGGCCCCGAGGTCTCGCTCTTCTTCCTCTCTGACGGCGACACTGTGCGGGCGCTCAGCCCCGCTCAAGACTTCAAGCGCGCCTTCGACGGCGACGCGGGCCCGAACACGGGCGGCATGGGTGCGTACTCTCCCCTCCCCTGGCTCGACGAACAGTTCGGCAGCGAAGCGGCCTTCGTCGATCTCGTCACCGAACAGGTCGCACTTCCCGTGATCCGCCAGATGGATGCCGAGGGCACCCCGTTCATCGGTCTTCTCTATGCCGGTCTCATCCTGACCACGGCCGGCGTAAAGGTCATCGAGTTCAACGCGCGCTTCGGCGACCCGGAAACCCAGGTCGTGCTGCCGCGCCTGCGTACTCCGCTGTCGCAGCTGCTGCTGGCTGCGGCATCCGGCACCCTTGAAGACCAGCCCGCTCCCGTCTTCTCGGACGACGTTGCGATCACAGTCGTGCTCGCAAGCGAGGGGTACCCCGAAGCTCCGCAGACCGGCCGCCAGATCTCGGGTCTTGCGGATGCCGCAGGCATCGAGGGCGTCGGGATCGTGCATGCTGCCACGGCAGGGCCGGATGCTCCCGGCGGCGACCTCGTCGCCACGGGAGGCCGCGTGCTCAACGTCGTCGCGGTCGGTTCGAACTTCACTGACGCCAGGACGCGCGCGTACGACGCCATCGGGCGTATCGGCCTCGACGGCTCGCACTACCGCCGTGACATCGCCGCCAGCGTCAGCGAGTGACTCGGCCCGCTGAGGCTGCGCCTGGTTCGCGCGGCTGATTCCTGGTTCGCGCGGCTCTTCGCTGTTCGCGCTGCTACTACTTCTGCAGCGCGAGCAGGTTTGAGTAGCGCGTAGCCGCGCTCCACCTGTCGCGGACTCCGGCGATGAGGCGCTCGCCGACCCGTGCCATCGCCCCGCCGATCACGATCACCGACGGATTGAGCAGACTGACCGATGCCGTGAGCACCTCGCCGAGATCGCGCCCGGCCTGACGCACCGCCTGCGGTGCTCTTCTCAGATTCGCCTGTTCGCGCTGCTGTTTCCTGTTCGGGCTGCAGTTGTTTCTGCAGCGCGAACAGTTTTCAGCAGCGCGAAGGAGTGGGCTGTAGCTGCAGCTACAGCGCGATCCAGTAGCGGCGTACGCTCGGGTGACCCTGCTCGGCGGCATCGATCACGTCTTCGAGCTCGCCACCCGCGCCCTCGATCGTGCGGAACGATCCGGCGTTGTCGTCGTCACAGGTCAGCATGACCTGGTCGAGGCCGAGTTCCCGCGATCGTTCCAGCGCAAGGGCGAGCCCGGTGCGGGCATACCCCTGGCGTCGACGCGTCGGGCGCACGGCATAGCCGATGTGTCCGCCGAACCGACGAAGCCAGTCGTTCAACTCATGTCGGAGCGATACGAAGCCGACGACCTCACCGGCATCGGTGATCCAGTACAGATCGTTGTGCACCCGCCCATCGGGCGCGGGGACGCTCGTGTCGGAGATGACCTCGGCCTTGGCGATCAGCGCGTCGAGCGTCTCATGATCGCCGCTGGTCGGCGCAGTCATTCCCGAACCATCGATGTGCTCGCCACCGAACTCTGCGACGGCCGCCGCCCAGGAGTCGAAGAGGGCGGTCGTGGGGCGGGTGAGTTCGATCGTCATCGCAATAGCCCATCATGACCGGTGAGATGCCCGCAAACTGATGCCTACTTGTTGCGCACACCCAGGTGCGCAGGCCGGCGCAGGAACAGCACAGCGGCAACGCCGAGAAGAATGACCGCGGCCGGCATCAGCATGGTCTGCGCCATCGCCTCGGCGAAGGGTCCTGCGACAGCATCTGGCATCTTGCCCTCGCCGAACCCGCCCGACGCATCCTCTGCGCCGGGCAGATTCGCGACGAGCCTGCTCTGCATGAACACGGCGATCGCGGCCGAGCCCAGCACAGACCCGATCGTGCGCATCGTGTTGTAGATGCCTGCACCGGCACCGGCCTGATGCATCGGAAGGTCACGGGTCGCCGTGGTCGCCAGCGGACCCCACATGCCGGCGTTTCCGAGACCGAGGATCGCAGAGGGGATCAGCAGCCAGCCGATCGGGGTATCGACGTTCATCATCGCCGCGAACATGAACAGCGAGAGCGACACGAGCAGCAGCCCGGGCACGAGCATGGCGCGCGGATCGATGCGGTCGAGCAGCTGGCCGGCGAACGGCGAGACGACGCCCGCGGCGATCGCCATCGGGATCAGCAGCAGGGCGGACTCGGTCGGGCTCAGCCCACGGGCGGTCTGCAGGAAGAACATCAACGGCAGACCCTGCGCGGTCACCGTGAACCCGACCGTGACGATCGTGATGTTCGACCAGGCGAAGTTGCGATTGCGGAACAGCTCCATCGGCACGAGCGGCTCGTTCTTGGTGCGCGCCTGGTGCCAGAGGAACAGCCCCAGTACCACGACACCGGCGATGATCAGGCCCCACACCGAGATCGGACCCCAGATGACACCCCAGTCGTAGGCTTCGGCCTCTTGCAGCCCGAACACGATGAGGAACATCGCGATGGCGCTGAGGAAGACACCAGGGATGTCGAAGCGGTGCTTGTGTGTCTCGAGCTTCGGCACGAGGATGCACGCCAGCACGAAACCGACCACGCCGACCGGCAGGTTGATGAAGAAGATCCACTCCCAGCCGAGAGCGTCGACGAGGAATCCGCCGGCGAGCGGACCGACGAGCATCGCGACACCGGATGCCCCGCCCCACAGCCCCATCGCCGCGCCTCGACGCTCGGGCGGGAAGGTGCGCGTGATGACGGCCATGGTCTGCGGCGTCAGCAGCGCGGCGCCGATGCCCTGCGCGGCGCGCGCCCAGATGAGCCCGTCGAGCGTGGTCGACAGTCCGCACCACAGCGAGGCGAGAGTGAAGATCGCAAGGCCTGTGAGGTAGATGTTCTTCGGTCCGAACCGGTCTCCGAGGCGACCGGTGACCAGGAGAGGTACGGCATAGGCCAGCAGATAGGCGCTGGTGACCCACACGACGCGGTCGAGATTGTTGGAGTTCGGGTCGAGTGCCTCTTTGATCGCCGGATTCGCGACACCGACGATGGTGGTGTCGACGAGGATCATGAAGAACCCGATCACCAGCGCCCACAGCGCCGGCCAGGGGCTGCGCTCGGGCGCCTGGTCGGATCCCGTTCGAGATGCGGTGGCGTCGCTCACCCGGCAACGGTACACCCGAGAACCGACACCGCCGTCGGGACGGGGATAATGGGCGCATGAGCATCCCCAC
The DNA here is from genome assembly GCF_052266675.1 of Microbacterium zouquanmingi. NCBI lineage: Bacteria > Bacillati > Actinomycetota > Actinomycetes > Micrococcales > Microbacteriaceae > Microbacterium > Microbacterium zouquanmingi. The sequence goes on along the minus strand of NZ_JBQPRA010000002.1, from coordinate 108,213 downwards.
GAGCGAAGCGAACAGCATCCCCGGCTGGCGTCATCTCTACTCCGGCAAAGTCCGTGATCTGTACGCCTCAGCGGATCCCGCCGACACTCGCATCCTCGTCGTGGCATCCGATCGGGTCAGTGCATTCGACTTCGTGCTCTCTCCCGGTATCCCGCAGAAGGGAGCTCTGCTCACACAGCTCAGCCGCTGGTGGTTCGAGCAGCTCGACTTCCCGAACCATCTCGCACAGGGTGAGATCCCCGCCGAGGTCTCCGACCGGGCGATGCTCGCACAATCGCTGGAGATGCTGCCGATCGAGTGCGTCGTGCGCGGGTACATCACCGGCAGCGGCTGGATCGAGTACCAGGAGAGCGGCACGGTCTGCGGCATCCCGCTTCCGGCAGGGCTCCGCAACGGCGACCGCCTGCCCGAGCCGATCTTCACCCCGGCCTACAAGGCGCCGATGGGCGAACACGACGAGAACATCACCTTCGAGCGCGCGGTCGAGCTGGTGGGCGTGGAACGCGCGGTAGAGCTGCGCGACGCATCGCTCGCGATCTACGCGCGCGCCGCGTCGATCGCCGAGGAGCACAGCCTCATCCTCGCCGACACCAAGTTCGAGTTCGGGACGGATGCTGAAGGCACACTGCGCTTGGCCGATGAGGTGCTCACGAGCGACTCATCGAGATATTGGGATGCCGCGGCCTGGGAATCCGGACAGACCCCGTCCGAGCGGATGGCGAGCTTCGACAAGCAGATCGTCCGCAACTGGCTGGCGGCGAACTGGGACAAGCAGGGTGAGCCGCCCGCACTCCCCGAGGAGATCGTCGAGCGCACCGCCGCACGATACCGCGAGCTCATCGAGCGCCTGACCGCGTAGGCGCCGTCCGACACTTCGGGGGCCGTCTGCACGGATGTCGGACGCGAACGGCCGAACGGTCCTATATCTGTCGTTGCGGCCCCCTTTCTGTCACGCCCGGATCGCGCCATGCACGGCGAACGCGCAGCAATCGATAATGTTGCTCCTAGCCCGAAAACTGAGGAGCACGCATGCCCGTGTGGAAGATTCATGGCGATGGTCGCAACGTCGCCCCCGACCAGGTCGTCAAGCCCGAAGAGCGCCTGAACTGGCCCGCGACCTTCGCCATCGGCGCACAGCACATCGTCGCGATGTTCGGTGCGACGTTCCTGGTTCCGATCATCACCGGCTTTCCGGTCTCGACGACGCTGCTGTTCTCGGGAATCGGCACGCTGCTCTTCCTGATCATCACGCGCAACCGCCTCCCCAGCTATCTGGGCTCATCGTTCGCCTTCCTCGCCCCGATCACGGCGATCAACGGCGGCGGTGCACTCGAGACCCCGCAGCAGATCGGCCAGGCCCTGGTCGGCGTGCTCGTGGTGGGAGTCCTGCTCGCAGGAGTCGGGTTCCTCGTGCAGGCAGTGGGCATCGCCTTCGTCGACCGCTTCATGCCGCCGGTCGTGGCGGGATCGATCGTCGCGCTGATCGGCTTCAACCTCGCCCCCGCGGCGTGGAACAACTTCACGCTGCAGCCTGAGCTCGCCTCGGTCACTCTGATCGCCGTCGTGCTGTTCAGCGTGTTCTTCCGCGGATTCCTCGGTCGCATCTCGATCTTCCTCGGCGTGATCGTCGGCTACATCGTCGCGATCTTCACCGGACAGGTCACATTCGACGGCGTCGCAGAAGCGGCCTGGATCGGACTGCCCGACTTCCACCTCGCCGCGGTCACCGACCCCGGAGCCTGGGCGTTCGCGCCGATGTTCCTCCCGGTCGTCCTCGTGCTCATCGCCGAGAACGTCGGCCACGTCCGCGGTGTCGCGACGATGACCAACGACCCGTCGATCAACAAGCACACCGGGCGCGCCCTCATCGCAGACGGTGTCGCCACGACGCTCGCCGGCGGTTTCGGCGGATCGGCGACCACCACCTACGGCGAGAACATCGGCGTCATGGCCGCGACCCGCGTCTACTCGACGGCCGCGTACTGGGTGGCAGGTTTTGCCGCAATCCTGCTGGCGTTCTCACCAAAGATCGGCGTGATCTTCAACACGATCCCCGCAGGAGTGCTCGGCGGCGTGACCACTGCGCTGTACGGCCTCATCGGCGTCATCGGCATCAAGATCTGGGTCGATAACCGCGTGGACTTCTCGCGTCCCGTCAACCAGTACACGGTGGCGGTGTCGTTCGTGATCGCCGTCGGTGGCTTCGCGATGTCATGGGGTGCGTTCCAGCTCGGCGCGATCGTCATCGGCACGGTCGCGGCCCTGCTCATCTACCACCTGGGCAACGCGATCGCCCGCTGGCGCCGCTCGGGCGCTGACGATGGTGGCCCGATCCCGGCGGTCGGCCCGCTCGGCGGCGACCCGGAGTAGGGGCCCTCAGCACCGAAGCCAGCGCCGGCCACCGGATGCCGTGGCTCAGCCGACGCAGAATCGCACCCGCGCGCCCGGCGGCAGCTGTGCCGCGAGGTCGAGGCAGGAATCGGTGAGCGCACCGATGATCGGATATCCGCCGGTGAGCGGGTGATCGGGCAGGAACAGCACCGGCTGCCCGTCACCGGGCACCTGTATCGCACCGCTCACCGCACCCTCACTCGGCAGCTCTCCCTCGACGGCGCGCGCGAGCGGCACCTCACCCTGCAGACGGACCCCGACCCGGTCAGCCCGTGACGTGACAAGCCATTCCTGCGTCGTCAGTGTGTGAAGAGCGGATGCTGTGAACCACTCATCACGCGGACCCAGAGTGATGCTGAGCTCGACGAGATCGCCCGGCGCCGGCAGCTCGCGCGTCACCACGGTGGGATCGACGGCCCGCCTTGGCGCCGCCCCCACACCGACGACATCGCCGGCTGCGAGCGGCGGGGGGCCGAGCCCGGAAAGGGTGTCGCTCGAGCGGCTGCCCAGAACGGATGCCGCCCGCACCCCGCCGCGGATTCCGATGACGCAGCGCAGACCCTGCGTCGGATACCCCAGCTCGAGCTCATCCCCGTCGTCTGTGGCGAAGGGGCTGCCGTGCACGATGTCACGCACCTCACCCGCGTGATTCGTCACTGTCAGATCGCCCACGGCTCCCGTCACCACGCCGACGCCCGCGCCGTGAAAACGCAGTGCTGCTCCCCCGACGCTCTCCAGCACCGCGGCGTCTCGATCGTTGCCGACCGCGCGGTTCGCATCGCGCATGGCCGTGCGATCCGCCACGCCGGATGCCGAGACCCCGAGGCTCGCGCGTCCAGGACGGCCGGCATCCTGGACCAGCAGCTGCATGGATGTGCGGATGACCTCCACACTGGTGCGAGGCGAAGGCTTCTCGCCCCTGACGCTCACGGCAGGAGCGGCGGGAGCGGCGGGAACCGGGAGCACGGGTCGCTCAGAACGTTCGAACCTCACCACAACCCCCGGCACGAGCGGAGCAGGCGGCTCACGATCGAGGTCCCACATCACGGCATCCGTGCGTCCGATGAGCTGCCAACCGCCAGGGCTCTCTCGCGGATACACGCCCGTGAAGGCCCCTGCGAGCGCCACCGCTCCTGCCGGTACGCGCGTGCGCGGCGACGACCTTCGCGGCACATCGAACAGCGGATCATCGCCGACGATGTACCCGAACCCCGGCGCGAACCCGGAGAACGCCACCCGCCAGTCCGCAGCGAGATGTCGGCTCACCAGCTCGTCCGTCGATACGCCCAGAAGCGAAGCGGTCTCGGCGAGATCGTCCCCGTCGTACTGCACGGGGATCGTCACCTCGCCCGCGGGCGGCATGTGCTCGTCCTGCGGCTCGGCCGCTGAGAGGAGTTCTGCCAGCGCGGCCGCCGACGTTCGTAGCGGATCGAAGTACACGAGCACGGTCCGCGCGCCGGGAACCCGCTCGATGATGCCAGGCAGCCCACGCCAGGCGAGGTTCAATCGCATCGCCTCGTCGAGGTCGGCTGCTTCGACGAGGAGGGCGCGATCGGATGCGGTGAGAATGCGCATCGATCACCCGCCGGCGAAGGCTGCGATCGTGATGCCGTTCTGCTGCAGCATCCGCTTCGTCTCTGCAGCCATGGCGACCGACCCCGGGCTGTCGCCATGCACGCAGATCGACTGCGCGTCGACGCGCACGTCGGTGCCGTCGATCGCGCGGATCACTCCTTCGTCCGCCAACCGCGCCATGCGCTGTGCCACCACCGCAGGGTCGTGCAGCACGGCGCCCTCGTGCGCGCGCGGGACGAGCTGCCCGTCCGGGCGATAGGCGCGGTCAGCGAATGCTTCGGATGCCACGGCAAGCCCCGCCCTCGACGCGATGCCGAGGACAACGCCGCCTGAGATCCCCAGCAGGACGAGATTCGGGTCGATCGCGCGGATCGCGGCGACGACGTCGGCCGCCTGTCGCGGATCGTGAGCGATGGTGTTGTACAGCGCACCGTGCGGCTTGACGTATTGCACCCTGCCGCCGACTGCAGACGCGAGCCCCATCAGCGCGCCGAGCTGATACTCGACATCGGCCTGCAGGGTTTCCGAGTCCACATCCATCTCGGTGCGACCGAAGTTCTCGTAGTCGCGATACCCGGGGTGAGCGCCGATCACGACGCTGTGTCGGACGGCGGTCGCGAGCGTCTCGCGGATGCCCGCAGAGCTCCCGGCGTGAAAGCCGCACGACACGTTCGCGCTGCTGACGATCTCGAGCATCGCGGCGTCGTCGCTGATGATACGACTCGGAACGTTCTCACCGAGATCCGAGTTCAGGTCGATCATGGGCATGATCCAGACGATACTCGGAATACTTTCGCGCCTGTCGCCGTTTCACCTGTCATGACGAAAACACTTGCCGAGGCAACAACAATGGGCGCTGTCACCCTGTTCGTCGCCGACTTCGACGCGATGACGGCCTTCTACCGTGACATCATCACTCTTCAGGTGCTGGGCGCCGAGGGCGACACCGTCACGCTCGGGCGCGCCGGTGTGCCGATCGTGATCCTGCAGCACTCGCCGGGCCTGAAGCATGCTGCCCGCGGGTCGGCCGGCCTCTTCCACACCGCGATCGTCTTCGAGTCACAGGCGGCACTGGCATCCGCCCTTCTCTCTGTCGCCCAGCGCGCGCCGCAGACCTTCACCGGCAGCGCCGACCACCTCGTAAGCCAGGCGTTCTACCTCACCGATCCCGAGGGCAACGGAATCGAGCTGTACTGGGACCGCGACCGCTCGGAGTGGTCGTGGACGCACGGGCAGGTCGAGATGGCCACGCTGTACCTCGACCCGAACACCTTCCTCCAGGAGCACCTCGGCGAGGAGCCCGCCGACATGGCGCCCGCTCGAGTCGGCCACGTACACCTCTCGGTCGGCGACGTCGCCACCGCACGCGACTTCTACGTGCAGCGACTGGGATTCGACTCGACCCTCTCCATGGGAGAGCAGGCCCTGTTCGTCAGCGCCGGCGGCTACCACCACCACATGGCGATGAACGTGTGGAACTCACGGGGCGCGGGGCCCCGGATGCCGGCGCTCGGCCTCGGTCAGGTCGACCTCGCCCTGCCGGATGCCGACAGCCTCGGAGAACTCGGCGAACGACTGAAGCACTTCGGTACCCAGGTCGCCGACGACGGACGCACGCTGACGTTCAGTGACCCGTGGAACAACACCCTCAAGGCGCAGTTGGTCGCGTGACTGCGCACCTGCCCTCTTACGCCGAGGCGCGCACCACCAGCTCGGTCGGCAGAATCGTTACGGGTGGTGGCTCTTCGCCGCGCAGCCTCGACAGCAGTACGGCCGCCATCTTCTCGCCCATGGCGTACATCGGCTGCCGCACGGTCGTCAGCGGCGGGTCTGCGCTCAGAGCGACGGGCGAGTCGTCGAAGCCCACCACGGCCACATCTTCCGGAACCCGCAGGCCCGCCCCGCGCAGGGCAGCGATGGCTCCCCGCGCCATGAGGTCGCTGGCGACGAAGATCGCATCCGGCTGACCGTCTGCGAGGATCAGACGAGCAGCCTGCGCGCCGCTGCCTTCGCTGTAGTCGCCCGCGACCTCAGCGAAGGGAGCGAGCCCGGCATCCGCGAGCGCCGCACGAAAACCCTCACTTCGATCGACGGAGGCGAGCATCGTCGCCGGACCCGCGATCGTCGCGATCCGCGTGCGGCCGAGGTCGATCAGATACTGGGTCGCGATGCGTCCTGCGGCGATGTTGTCGACGTCCACGACGTACTCGCTCGCCCGCTGACGCTGCGGCCGACCACCCCAGACCACCGGCAGCGCATCCGACATGCGCTCCACGAACGCGTCACTCGTGTGGTGCGAGACGATCAGTGCGCCGTCGACGCCGCCGTTGCGCACGAAGCTCGTCATCTTGTCGCCGGGGTCGTCGCTGGCGATGAGCAGGTTCAGCACATAGTCCGAACCGCCCAGCGTCGCAGTGATCCCCGCGACGATGGACGCGAAGAACGGGTCTCCGAAGAAGCGCGTGGTGTCTTCAGGGACAATCAGCGCAATCGCGTTCGTCTGCCGCGAGGCCAGCGAACGGGCAGCCCGATTGGGCACGTAGCTGAGCTCGGCGATCGCCGACTGCACGGCCTGGAGCGCCGTAGGGCTCACCGACGTCGACCCGTTCACGACACGGGATACCGTCGACCGGGACACCCCAGCGGCGGTCGCCACCTCTTCAATCGTCGCGCGCGAGACCACGGCTCTCCCTTCTGCCGCTTCTCCGACAGTCAGAGCGAGCGTGCGGCGATAATCCGAGCGTACTCGCGACCGCTGTCTTTCACCGTGCGCTTCTGAGTGTCGTAGTCCACGCGCACGATCCCGAAGCGCTTGTCATAACCCCAGGCCCACTCGTAGTTGTCCATGAGTGACCAGTAGAAGAACCCTCGCACGTCGACGCCGGCCTCGGCGGCATCCAGCACTGCCGACAGGTGCGCGCGCACGTACGCGACACGATCGGCATCGTGGACCTGACCGTCTTCGGCGACGACGTCGTTGAAGGCCGCACCGTTCTCGGTGACGTAGAGCGTCACGTCGCGCTCGGCGGTGTACTCGTCCGAGAGACGGTGTAGCAGGCGAGTGAGACCCTCCGGCTGGATCTCCCAGTTCTGCGCCGTGCGCTCAAGCCCCCGCTCAACGGCATGGATGCCGGCATCAGAGGGGTACGGGCTGCGTCCCTTGCGCTCGGTGGCCGGGCCGCCGGGCAGAGGCGGGTTCTCCTGCGCGGTGCCCGAGAGAAAATCACCGTGGTAGTAGTTGACGCCCTGCGTATCGATCGGCTGAGAGATCGTCTCGAGGTCACCGTCGTGGATCGCTGCCTCGAACTGCGCGACGGCAGCCGAATCGACCGCACGGAAATCCTCGACGATGTCCGCGGGATACTCTCCGCGATAGATCGGGTCGAGGAACCAGCGGTTGAACTGTCCGTCGACTCGGCGCGCAGCATCCACGTCACCGGCGTTGTTCGGGTCGGCGGGGTCGGCGACCGTGTGGTTCAGGGTGATGCCCAGATTGAGCGATGCGTCGCGCGAGCGCAGCTCGCGGACCGTCTCACCGTGCGCGAGCAGCTGGTGGTGCGCTGCCAGCAGGCCCTCACTGATGCTGGTGTGACCGGGGGCGTGCTCGCCACCCGTATAAGAGAGGAACGACGAGCACCACGGCTCGTTCAGCGTCGTCCACACCTTCACGCGGTCGCCGAGCGTATCGTGCATGGTTCCGGCATAGTCGAGGAAGCGCGAGACGACGTCGCGGTTCGTCCAGCCGCCGTTCTCCTGCAGAGCCTGGGGCATGTCCCAGTGGTACAGCGTCAGCCACGGCATGATGTCCGCGCCGAGCAGCTCGTCGACGAGGCGCTTGTAGAAATCGACGCCCTTCTCGTTGACGGCGCCACCGTCGGGACGCACTCGTGCCCACGACGTCGAGAAACGGTAGGTCTGAAGCCCCAGCTCCTTCATCATCGCGACGTCGCTCTCGTAGCGGTGGTAGTGATCGCACGCCACGTCGCCGTTGTCGCCGCCGATGACCGTTCCCGGCACACGGGAGAACTCATCCCAGATTGAGGCGGTGCGCCCATCTTCGAACGCCGCACCCTCGATCTGGTAGGCGGCAGTCGCCGCACCGAAGAGGAAGTTCTCGGGGAAATGCCTGGTCATAGATGTCATCCTTTCACCGCGCCCGCCATGATGCCGCTGACCAGCTGCTTGCCTGCGACCACGAAGAGGATCAGCAGGGGCAGGGTTGCGAGCACCGCACCGGTGAGCACGATTGAGTAGTCGATGTAGTAGCCGGACTGCAGCTGGCTGAGCGCCGTCTGCAGGGTCGGGTTCTGGGGAGAGAGCACGATGAGCGGCCAGAGGTAATCGGTCCACGCCGTCATGAAGGTGAACAGGCCGAGGATCGCCATGGCGGGGCGTGCGGCGGGGATTCCGACCGTGAGGAAGGTGCGGAACTGGTTCGCGCCGTCCATGCGCGCGGCCTCGATGAGCTCGTCAGGGATGACATCGACGAGGTACTGGCGCATGAAGAACACCCCGAAGGCGGTGACCAGCGTCGGCACGATCACGGCGCCGATCGATCCGGTCCAGCCCATCTCGCGCATCACCATGAACAAGGGGATGATACCGAGCTGAGTGGGGATGGCCATCGTGGCGACGACGAAGATCATCAGTCCCTCGCGTCCGCGGAAGCGCAGCTTCGCGAAGGCGTATCCGGCGAGAGTGGAGAAGGTCACGACCGAGAGCGTGATCACCGTGGAGATGATCACCGAGTTGCCCAGGGCCAGCCAGAACGGGATCGCGTCGAAGACCTTGGCGGCGTTCGCGAAGAAGTTACCGCCGGGGATCAGCGGCAGCGTCTCGCCGCGGGTGGAGTTGGTGCCGCTGGCGACGACCACCGACCACCACAGCGGGTACACGCTGCCGATGATGAAGGCTGCCAGCAGCCCGTAGGTGAGGAAGCCGGGACGGCTTCCGACACCTGCGACACCACCGCTGCTCCTGCGGCGACGGATCTTCTCCGGCACGCTGAGGGCCTGCGTCGCGCTCATCGCTGTGCTCCTGTCTTGGCCTGGCTCTTTCGGGCGCGGCGTCTGGCCGCGCGGTTCTTCGGTGCGTCACCGGTGGAGATCCCGCGCGTGAGCAGGAAGTTGATCACGCCGATCGCCACGATGAGCACGAACAACAGGATCGCAACGGCGGATGCTTCGCCGAGATTGCGGCGGAAGAATGCCATCTCCCACAGGAACAGCACCGTGGTCTGGAACTGCCGGTCGCTGCCGCCGATGCCGCCGGCGGTGGACACGTCGAACAATCGAGGCTCGGCGAAGACCTGCAGACCACCGATCGTCGCGGTGATGATCACGAAGATGAGGGTCGGGCGGATGGTGGGAATGGTGATCGAGAAGAAGCGGCGGATGGGGCCGGCGCCGTCGATCGCGGCGGACTCGTAGAGATCGCGCGGCACGGCCTGCATCGCGGCGAGCAGGATGAGCGCGTTGTATCCGGTCCAGCGGAAGTTGACCATCGTGGCGATCGCGATGTGCGAGAGGAAGGTGTTGTGCTTCCACTCCTGGTCGACGATGCCGATGAGGTTCAGAAGATTGTTGGCGAGGCCGTCGGCCTCGTTGAAGATGCTCGAGAAGATGATCGCCACGGCGACAGGGGTGACGACGAAGGGGATGAGGATGCTCATCCGCCAGAACGTGGGGGCGCGAAGGCCGCGGTCGAGCAGGTAGGCCACGATCAGTGCGACCGCGAGCTGCGGGATGGCCGAGAGCAGGAAGATGCTCAGCGTGTTGAGGATCGAGTTCCAGAACATCGCATCGCCGAGCACCTCGATGAAGTTCCCTGCCCCGACGAAGTCGCCCTGGCCCTTGAGCAGGTCCCAGTCGAAGACTGCGACATACACCGTGTACAGCAGCGGGAACAGCCCGACGAGGCCGAACAGCAGGAAGAACGGCGAGATGTAGAAGTAGGGCGAGGCGTTCTGGTCGAACCGGGATACTCGATGACGCCAAGAACGTCGTTTACCGGCAACCACCGGATCGGCGGTGGCGACCACACGATCCTTGGGTGGGGCAGTGAGAGTCATGATTGTGTCCTTGACGTCGAAGATGTGATTCGTCTCGGCCCCGGTCGCCGGGCGAGCCGGGGCCGAGACGAGATCACGAACAGTGGATTCTTCGGTATCAGCCGACGAGTTCGTTCAGCAGCGAGATGGCCTCATCCCACGACTGCTGAGTGTTCAGCTCGCCACGGTCGAGCTTGCTGAGCGCCGGTCCGAAGACGTTCTCCTGGATGATCGAGTCATCCGCGCCCTTGAACTGCGCGACGACGCCCTTGGCACGCTCGGCCAGGATCGCACCGGTGGGTGCGTCGTTGAAGAACGCGTTCGGGGTGGCATCCGCCGCGAGGGTCTCCTGCGCCTTGATGGTCGAGGGGAAGTTGCCGGCGGCAACCGACTGCTTCACCTGCTGCTCGGGCTGCGTCAGCCAGTCAGCCAGCTCAGCGGCTGCTTCCTTGTGCTTCGAGGTCTCCGGGATCGTGAGCCATGCTCCACCCCAGTTGACAGCTCCGCCGGGGAAGACGTCTGCGAAGTCCCAGCCGGTCGATGCGTCGCCGCCGCCTGCCTCGACCTGACCCTGAACGACACCCAGCATCCAGCCGGGGCAGACGAAGGTTGCGAACGTGCCGTCGACGAACGACTTTCCGCCGTTCCAGTCCCATGCAGCCTGAGCAGCCGACTGGCCGCCCTCGGTTGCAGCGCCCAGGAGTTCGAAGCGCTCCTTGAGCTCCTTGTTGCCCTCGACATTCAGCTCACCGTCAGCGGTGTAGTAGCCCTCGTCGAGCTGGTTGACCATCGAGTTCCAGACGAAGCCGGAGTGGTCGTACCAGGCCTTGCCGGTCTTGTCGGTGTACTCCTGGCCGACCTTGAAGAAGTTCGCCCAGTCGCCGTCGAGCAGCGTGGCAACCGACTCGCGGTCGCTCGGGAGGCCGGCAGCCTCGAAGGCCGCGCCATTGTAGCAGATGCCCGAAGGGCCGATGTCGGTGCCGTAGCCGATCACGCGGCCGTCGGCGTCGGTGCCCTGAGCGTACTTCCAGTCGACCCAGTCGCCCTTGCGGTCCTCGATACCGTAGTCGCTCAGGTCGACGAAGGTGTCGGAGACGTCCATGATGGCTCCGAGCCAGCCCTCTTCGACGGCGACGATGTCGCTGAGGCCAGAGCCTGCGGCGATCTTGGTGAAAGCGTCGGTACGAGCGTTTCCACCCGTGTCGATGTTCGTCGCCTCGATGGTGACGTTCGGGTGCAGGTCCTCGTACTCCTTGTACAGGTCGTCGTAGCCGAAGGTGCCGAAGGTCGTCACGGTCAGCGTGACGTCTGCATCGGCATCTCCCTCAGCGCCGGAGTCGCTGGCGCCTGAGGCGCAACCGGCCAGGGCGAGAGCTGCTACCGACGCAATGGACGCTGCTGTCAGCACGCGTCGACGGATGGATGTGTTCACGATTCACTCCTTTGTGCGGGTGGGGTTTCACTGCTTGACTCTGTGATGTGGGAGCGCTCCCACGATCGTTGAGTAACGATATGGGAGCGCTCCCAAGCTTGTCAAGTGCCACCACAGGAGAGGCCGGTACCCTTGATCAGTGCCCTCCCGAGAACTTTCTCCTGCCCTCGCCCACGCCGAGTCGCTGATCCGCAGCATCCCGGACTACCCGGAGCCGGGGATCCTCTTCCGCGACATCACGCCACTGCTCGCCGACCGCGATGCGCTCCGCGCGACCACAGAGGCACTGATCGAGCCCTTCGCGGGATCCTTCGACTACGTGGCCGGAATCGAAGCACGCGGGTTCCTGATCGCCGGAACCGCGGCGATCGCAGCAGGAGTCGGCCTCATCCCGATCCGCAAGGCCGGCAAGCTTCCTCGCCCCGCGGCATCCGTCGACTACTCACTCGAATACGGCACCGCGACGATCGAGATGCACGACGACCTGCCCCAGGGCTCACGCGTCCTGCTCATCGACGACGTCCTCGCCACTGGCGGCACGCTCGCCGCCGGCCGTCAGCTCATCGAACGATTGGGATCGCACGTCGCAGGCATCTCTGTGCTGTTCGAGATCGACGGACTGGGCGGCCGCCAGGCCGTCGGCGATCTGCACACCGTCTTCCACTCCTGACGCGCACTCGCACGCACACTAGACTGGGCGTGCCCGCCTTCCCGCGACTTCCGGAGCCGTTCATGCCCACCATCGTCGTCGACGTCATGCCCAAGTCCGAACTGCTCGACCCGCAGGGGAAGGCCGTCTCCGGCGCATTCTCACGCCAGGGTGTGACGAGCTTCAGCGATGTGCGCATCGGCAAACGCTTCGAGCTCACTGTCGACGGCGAGGTCACCGACGCCGTGCTGGCAGAGGCGAAGAAGATCGCCGAAGACGTGCTGTCGAACTCCGTGATCGAGGATGTCGTCGGCATCGAGGTGGTCGAGTGAGCGTCCGCATCGGCGTCATCACCTGGCCTGGGTCACTCGACGACCGCGACGCGCAGCGCGCTGTCCGCCTTGCCGGCGCCGAGCCCGTCGCCCTCTGGCACGGATCGCACGACCTCGAAGGCGTCGACGCGCTCGTCCTTCCTGGTGGCTTCAGCTACGGCGACTATCTGAGAAGCGGCGCGATCGCCGCGCTGTCGCCGATCATGTCCGAGGTGAAGGATGCCGCGGCATCCGGAATGCCGGTGCTCGGAATCTGCAACGGTTTCCAGATGCTCGTCGAGGCGCACCTGCTGCCAGGCGGGCTCATCCGCAACGATCACCAGCACTTCGTTCGCCGCGACCAGAAGCTCACGGTCGAGAACTCCGACACCGCCTGGACCAACACGTTCCGCCGGGGCCAGGAGATCGTCATCCCGCTCAAGAACGGCGAAGGCGGCTACATCGCCTCCGATGACACTCTCGATCGTCTGGAGGGCGAGGGCCTGGTGACCTTCCGCTACGCAGGCGTCAACCCGAACGGATCACTGCGCGACATCGCCGGTGTGACGAACGAGGCCGGAAACGTCGTGGGCCTCATGCCGCACCCCGAGCACGCGACAGAGGCGGGCTTCGGCCCAGACACCGACGCCGCCATGCGGTCGGGTATCGACGGCCTTGGCTTCTTCGCGAGCGCCGTCGCTGCGATCGCTCGCGTCGCCGCGTAGCGATGACCGGCGCGGAGACTGATGGGACGTGCGGTCCGTCCTGCACGTGCGGAGCACCGGCCCGCGATCAGTTTCTGACGATTCAGCCAGGGCCGGATGCGGGCAGTTCGGATGCTACGCCAGCAGCATCCGCCCACGCGATCGAGCAGTCCGTGATCCCGGCGGGAACCTTCCTGATGGGCGATTCCTCCGGCGACCGGAATGCGGGAGATGGCGAGGCCCCTCTTCACGAGGTGATGCTCCCCGAGTTCTCGATCGATGCGACGTCCGTGACGAACGACGCGTTCGCGGCGTTCGTCAACGCGACCGGATACCGCACCGAGGCCGAGCAGTTCGGGTTCTCTGCGGTGTTCCACCTCGCGCTCGCGGCCCCGAAGAATGACAATCTCGGCCAGCCCCCGCGGACGCCGTGGTGGTTCGGCGTGCGAGGCGCCGACTGGGCGCACCCCGGCGGACGAGATTCAGATCTGGACGGCCTCGACGATCACCCCGTCGTCCATGTGAGTTGGAACGACGCCCAGGCGTACTGCGACTGGGCGGGGCGTCGCCTTCCCACCGAAGCGGAATGGGAGTGCGCCGCCAGGGGCGGGCTGCATGCGGCGAAGTACCCGTGGGGCGACGCCGAGGTCGATGAGGACGGGTGGCGCGCGAATATCTGGCAGGGAACGTTCCCTCGCGAGAACACGCTCGCTGATGGCTTCTTGACGACGGCTCCCGTGCACAGCTTCGCCCCGAACGGATACGGCCTGTGGCAGCCCGTCGGAAATGTATGGGAGTGGTGCTCCGATTGGTTCGACCCGAACTATTACGAGTACTCACCTGCCCAGAGCCCGACCGGACCCGAAACAGGCACCTCGCGCGTGCTGCGCGGGGGGAGCTACCTCTGCCACATCTCGTACTGCAATCGCTACCGGAATGCGGCGCGCTCGCAGAACACCCCTGACTCGTCAATGGGTAACGCCGGCTTCCGCACCGTCGCTAGGCTCGAGGCGTGAGTCTCTTCGTCACCGTTCCCACCGCTCGACTGGCCGAGAACCTCGGCGCGCTGCCCGAGGGAGTGGAGCTGGACGTCTGGGACCTTCAGTCTCCACACCCGCGCGAGAAGATCGACCTGGTGGTTGCGCCCTACTTGAGCGACAGCACGGTGCTCGGTGCACTCCAAGGGCTCGACATCGGCCTCGTGCAGGGCCAGTCGATCGGGTACGACGGGGTCGCCGACCAGCTCCCCGAAGGTCTCCGCTACGCGAATGCCGCGAGCGTGCACGAGGCCTCCACGGCCGAGATCGCCCTCGCGCTGACGCTTGCCGCACAGCGCCAGCTCCCTCGGTTCGTCCTCGCTCAGCAGGACAGCCAGTGGTCGCCGGTGTTCGCCGAGAGTCTCGCTGATCGCAGGGTGCTGCTGGTCGGCTTCGGCGGAGTGGGCGAAGCGATCGCCCTGCGTCTGGAGCCCTTCGAGATCGACCTCACCGTCGTCGCGCGCACCGCCCGCCCGGTCTGGCATGAGCGGCTCGGACGCGTGCAGGTGCATGCGATCGACGAGCTCCCTGCTCTGCTGCCGGATGCCGAGATCGTCATCCTCGCGCTCCCCGGGGGCGACGCCACGCACCACCTCTTCGACGACGAGCTGCTGGGCCGGATGGCCGACGGCGCACTGCTGGTCAACGTCGGTCGCGGAACCCTGATCGACAGCGACGCGCTCGTGCGCCAGCAGGGACGCATCCGCGCGGCACTCGATGTCGTCGACCCCGAGCCCCTGCCCACCGAGCATGACTTGTGGAAGACGCCGGGAGTGCTTCTCTCACCGCACATCGGCGGAGCGTCCACCGCGATGAACCCGCGGATCTCACGTCTGATCCGTAAGCAGATCGACCGGATGCTGCGCGGTGAAAACCCAGTGAACGTCGTCATCGACGACTAGCCTTCGAACCGTTTCGATCCGCGCCCTAGCGGGTCTGTAAGCGTTTGCACTATGCTGTTGCCATGACAGAGCTTGAGCAGTTCGCAGCGCCCGGTTCCGAGTGGTGGCGAAGCGCCGTTATCTACCAGATCTACCCGCGTTCCTTCGCTGACGCCTCTGGTGATGGAATCGGCGATCTGCCCGGCGTGACCAGCAGACTCGATTCTCTCCAGGATCTCGGCATCGATGCGATCTGGCTGAGCCCGTTCATGACGAGCCCCCAGAAGGACGCTGGTTACGACGTCGCCGACTACCGCGATGTCGACCCGCTGTTCGGCACGCTCGCCGATTTCGACACGATGCTCGCCGCGGCCCACGCCCGCGGCATCCGGGTGATTGTCGACCTCGTTCCGAACCACTCCAGCGATCAGCACGTGTGGTTCCAGCAGGCACTGAAGGCGGCCCCTGGCAGCCCCGAGCGCGCTCGTTACATCTTCCGTGACGGCAAGGGCGAGAACGGCGAGATTCCCCCGAACAACTGGGAGAGCGTCTTCGGCGGCGGTCAGTGGACTCGCATCACCGAGCCCGACGGGACCCCCGGCCAGTGGTACCTGCACATCTTCGACCCCTCGCAGCCCGACTTCGACTGGACCAATGAAGAGGTTCGCGAGGAGTTCCGCGGCGTCCTGCGCTTCTGGCTCGACCGCGGCGTCGACGGATTCCGCGTGGATGTCGCCCACGGCATGATCAAGGCCGACGGCCTCCCCGACTACACGCCCCCGTCCGAGTCTGACTCGATGGGCGGCGGCGAGGACGACGTGCCCTACTGGGGCCAGGAGGGTGTCCACGACATCTACCGCGACTGGCACAAGGTTCTCGCGGAGTACGACGGCGATCGCGCACTGTGCGGTGAGGCCTGGCTGCCCACGCTGAAGAAGACGGCGCTCTGGGTTCGTCCCGATGAGATGCACCAGACCTTCAACTTCCCGTACATGATGACCGACTGGGACGCGCAGAAGGTTCGCGGCGTCATCCGCGACTCCCTCGACGAGTTCGGCAAGGTCGGCGCTCCCAGCACCTGGGTGCTGTCGAATCACGACGTGATCCGGCACGCTTCTCGTCTGGCCCTCACCGCCGACAGCCCTCAGGGCGACGGAATCGGACCGAAGTCCGCTGGCAAGCCCGACGAGGCGACCGGTCTCGCACGCGCTCGCGCGGCGACCACCATCATGCTCGCTCTGCCCGGTTCCTCGTACCTGTACCAGGGCGAAGAGCTCGGACTTCCTGAGGCGATGGAGATCCCCGACGAGTTCCGTCAGGACCCGACGTGGTTCCGCACGAGCGGCGAGCGCTACGGCCGCGATGGCTGCCGCGTGCCGATCCCGTGGGAAGCGGAGGCGGCGGCGTACGGCTTCAACACGACCGGAGACTCCTGGCTGCCGCAGCCCGAGGAGTGGTCGCGTTTCGCTCGCGATGTCGAGGAGGCAGACCCCACCTCCACCCTGCACATGTACAAGACGCTGCTGGGCATGCGCCGCGAGTTCGAGCTCGGCAACGGCTCGCTGGTGTGGGAGGACCTCGGCGAGAGCGCCATCGCCTTCCGTCGCGGAGACGTGCATGTGGTCGCGAACCTCGGCGCGGAGCCGTTGGAGCTCGGCGACGACGTGACCTTCATCACGCAGAGCCAGCGGTTCGAGGGCACTGCCGTGCCGACTGATCACGCAGCCTGGTACACGAAGAACTGAGACACCGTGGTCAGCATCGATGAGGTCGCGCGAAAGGCCGGGCTGTCAACAGCCACGGTCTCGCGCGCCCTCAGCGGTCGCGGCTACGTCTCTGCCTCGTCTCGCGAGAAGGTTCACCTGGCCGCGCAGGAGCTCGGCTACGTCGTCTCTTCGCGGGCTTCGAGCCTGGCGTCAGGGCGCACGAGGAACATCGGCGTCGTGGTGCCGTTCCTCGACCGATGGTTCTTCAGTACGGTGCTCTCTGGAGTGTCGAGTGCGCTGATGCGCCACGGTTACGACATCACGCTCTACAACATCACGGCCGATCAGGACGTTCGAAAGGACGTGTTCGAGACGGCTCTGCGACGACAGCGTGTGGATGCTGTGATCGCTGTCTCCATCGAGCTCGACGAGCACGAGACAGCACGACTGCTCGCGCTCGGCCTGCCGGTGATCGCCATCGGTGGCCCGAACCCCCGGCTCGACACGCTCACCGCCGATGATGGTGCGCTCGCGCAGCTCGCCACAGAGCATCTGCTGACCCTCGGCCACACCGAGATCGCGCACATCGGCGCAAGCTCCGAGTTCGATCTGGACTTCCACATCCCGACCAATCGCCGGCTCGGTTTCGAGACGGCGCTGGCTGGCGCGGGGATCACTCCGAATCCGGCGTTCCTGGCGTCTTCGGACTTCACGGTCGAAGGCGGCTATCGGGCAGCGAAACAACTCCTCGGTCGTCCAGATCCGCGCCCGACGGCTGTCTTCGCGGCATCCGATGAGATGGCGATCGGCGCCGTCATGGCGGCGCGTGATCTCGGTTACCGGGTGCCGGAGGACATCTCCGTGATCGGCATCGACGGCCACGAACTCGGCGAGTTCTTCCAGCTCACGACCGTCGATCAGTTCCCGCTCGCACAGGGCGAGCGCGCGGCCGAGGCTGTGCTCGCGAAGCTCGAGGCGACGGACGAGCCTGCCGCGCACGCGGCGCTGCCGTTCGAGTTGATCGTGCGCGGCACGACCGCGCGACGCGAAGTCCGCCCCGCCACGCTCTCCTGATCCCGCCCTCCGCGGTGAGCAGAACCGGCCATGTGGCCGATGTGCGCGACCGCGCCGGCGCGCGAGCATCGAAGCATGAAATCGCCACGTCGTGAATGGCTCATCGCCGCAGGGCTCATCGCCCTGGCCCTGGTCCCCTCGCTCGCAGGCGCGATGCGCATCGGCGAGATCGCCGCGGACGCTCCACAGACCGAGGCGAACGCCCGATTCCTGCAGATGCCGCTGCCCGTGGTGCTGCACATCGTCGGCGCCCTCGTGTACTCGCTGGTCGGCGCGTTCCAGTTCCTGCCCGGGCTGCGGCGACGCCACCCCGAATGGCACCGGTTCGCCGGACGATACCTGCTCGTGCCCGCCGGGCTGGCGGTCGCGCTGAGCGGGCTGTGGATGACGGCGTTCTACGACGTCCCGCCCATCGATGGACTCGCGCTGCAGATATCGCGCTACGTCGTCGGCGGGCTGATGATCGCGTTCATCGTGCTCGCTCTCCGGGCGATCGCGCGACGCGACATCCCCCGTCATGGCGCATGGATGATCCGTGCGTATGCGCTCGCATCGGGCGCGGGTACGCAGGTGTTCACCTCAGCCCCGTTCGCGATCATGTTCGGCACCCCTAGCGAGTTCTGGCGACTGATTCAGATGGATGCCGGGTGGCTGATCAACATCGTCATCGCCGAGGTCGTCATCCGCAGCACGATTCTGCGGCGTCGGTCCGCGGCTGTCGCGGTCGCCGCGTGAGTACGCACCCCGCACAGCATCCGGCCTGAGTAACATGCCAAATGTGCAGAGCCCACGCGAAGCGGAGCGCCTGTCGCGGCTTAGCGTGCGCGCGGCGGGCCCTCAGCGTCTAGACGTCGTGCTCGTCGTCGTGCTCGCCGTGGTCACAATCCTCGAAGCGTCGCTCCGCCGCGACCTCGCGTGGCCGGTCGCCACCGTCGCCGTGACGGTCGTCGCGCTGTCCGCACTGCCCTGGCGACGGACCCATCCGCTGCCGGTCGTCGCCGCGACGACGGCACTGTCGATCGCGTTCGAGATCGCGCAGGAGCTCAGCGGAGTGCCGACCGGCGGGGTCGTGACGATGTTCGCGCTCCTCGCGGTGCCCTACGCGCTGTTCCGGTGGGGGTCGACGCGCGCCCGCGCGATCGGCGGACCGATCCTCGCCGCCGGCGTGGTCATCTCGATCGCGCTCAGCGGAGCACGACTGTTCGAGGCCGAGAGCATCGCCGGCGCAGTCGCGGGGGTCGCGTTCGTCGGCGGTGCCTGCCTGATCGGTGCGCTGCGCCGCGAGCGCGTGACCTCCCGCGCGCGTGAACTCGCCGCCGTCCGGGCGCAGGAGCGCGAGGCGCTCGCACGGGATCTGCACGACACGGTCGCCCATCACGCGTCCGCGATCGTGATCCGCGCACAGGTGGCCCGCCTCGCACCGTCGGACTCCGCCAGAGTCACCGAGTCGCTCGAGATCATCGAGCGCGAGGCGTCCGCGGTGATGGAGGACATGCGTGCGCTCGTCGGGGTGCTGCGGGCCGAGTACGCGCCGCCTCCTGGGCTCTCCGATCTCCGGGCACTCGCGACGTCGGGGCCGCCTCGCGTCACGGTCGAGATCGCCTCCCTCACCGCGACGCCCGACATCGTCTCCGCGACGCTGTTCCGCATCGCCCAGGAGGCCGTGACGAACGCGCGACGGCACGCCACGGGTGCCACATCGATCGACCTCTCGCTGACCACCGCGCACGGAACCGCACAGCTCACGGTCATCGACGACGGCCGAGCCGCGCCGTCAGGCGGCGTCGGCACCGGTCACGGCCTGCAGGGGATGGACGAGCGTGCGGCGCTGCTCGGCGGAACGGTCAAAACCGGCCCGCGTCCCGGCGGCGGATGGATGCTGCGCGCCACGATCCCCCTGCGAGGAGCCCGATGATCCGCGTCCTCATCGCCGACGATCAGGAGCCGGTGCGCACCGGTCTCCGGATGCTGCTGGATGCCGCCTCCGATATCGAGGTGGTCGCCGAGGCCGAGAACGGCGCGGAGGCCGTCGCGCTCGCGCGTCGCACGCACCCCGACGTCGCACTCCTCGACATCCGGATGCCGGAACTCGACGGCATCCGGGCCACGGCTCTGCTTGCCGGCCGTGATGTCGAAGATCCGATCGCCGTGGTGATCATCACCACATTCGATCTCGACGAGTACGTGTACGGGGCGTTGCGCGCGGGGGCGAAGGGGTTCCTGCTGAAGGACGCAGGCCCCACGCTCATCGCCGAGGCGGTACGGGCCGCGGCGGCCGGCGATGCGTTGATCTCGCCGCGGATCACCACCCGACTCCTGGCCGAGTTCTCGCCCGCGGCTGCCGGCACGCGAGCTCTCCCGGATCCGCTGACAGCGCGTGAGGAAGAGGTCGTCGTGCTGCTCGCCGAGGGACTCACCAACACGGAGATCGGCGGGCGACTGTTCCTCTCGCTCGGAACCGTCAAGACGCACATCGGCGCGATCCTCACGAAGATCGGGGCGCGCAACCGCGTCGAAGCGGCGATGTGGGCGTTCGAGACCCGGCGAGTGCGGTGATGACCGTGGCTGACGATGACATCTAGACTGGATGCAGGAGAGTCGGGAAGCCTGGTCGACATGTTCTGCTGTCGACCCGAAAGGCGCTCATGTCGCCCTCCCCCGCACGCATCCTCGGCATCCGTCGGAAGTTCCCCTCCGCCTCCACCGCGGAATCGCTCCGCATAGGAGACCTCCTCCGCAAAGAGACCGTCGGCGGCATCCTGCTCGTCGCACTCGCCATCGTCGCGCTGGGGTGGGCCAATTCGCCCTGGGCCGAGTCCTACTTCGCGATCCGCGACTTCGAGATCGGGTACGAGCCGTGGCACCTACGCCTCAGCATCGGCGCGTGGGCGGCCGACGGGCTGCTGGCGATCTTCTTCTTCCTGGTGGGCCTCGAACTGAAGCGCGAGTTCGTCAGCGGCGATCTACGGAAGTTCAGCACCGCCATAGTGCCGATCTTCGCCGCCATCGGCGGAGTAATCGTGCCCGCCGTCATCTACCTCGCCGTCACCGCGGGCTCGGCCGAAGCGTCGCGCGGCTGGGCGATCCCCACAGCGACCGACATCGCTTTCGCGGTCGCCGTGCTGGCGGTGATCGGCTCGCATCTGCCGAGCGCACTGCGCATCTTCCTGCTCACGCTCGCCGTCGTCGACGACTTGATCGCCATCGGCATCATCGCGCTGTTCTACACGGAGACGGTCGAGATCGTGCCACTCGTGCTCGCGCTCGTCGTGATCGCCGGCTACGGACTGATCGCGCAGCTGTACCGACGGTTCTTCCACCTGCGGCCGACCGCGGCATGGCTCGTGCTGCTGCCCATCGGAGTGATCGCGTGGGCACTACTGCACGCATCCGGCATCCACGCCACGATCGCCGGCGTCCTCCTCGGCTTCACGATCCCCGTGCTGCACCGGAAAGCCGATCGGGGCACGGATGCCGAGCCAGGCCTCGCCGAGGTGTTCGAGCACCGGTTCCGGCCGCTTTCCGCGGGAATCGCGGTGCCGGTCTTCGCGTTCTTCTCCGCCGGCGTCGCAATCGGCGGCGCAGAGGGGGCCATCGCGGCGTTCGCCGACCCTGTGGTCCTCGGAATCATGCTCGCGCTCGTCCTCGGCAAGCCGATCGGCATCACGGCGGCCACATGGGCGGTCACGCGTATCCGTCGGATCGACCTGGACCCGGACCTGCGGTGGCTGGATATCGTCGGAGTCGGCATCCTCGCCGGGATCGGCTTCACAGTCTCGTTACTGGTCGCCGAGCTCAGCTTCGCCGCTGGCAGCGAGGCTCATGACCACGCCAAGGTCGCGATCCTCACGGCGTCGATCGTCGCGGCGGTCGTGGCATCGGTTCTGCTGGGGATTCGGAATCGCCGATACCGCGGTACGCACGCGCCATAGCCACCCGACCGTGACCGCGACGGCGAGAGATCACGCCGGCGGAAAGCCCCCGCTCAGTCGCCCGTGGAACACTCCGCTGGCGACGTTCAGCCCGACGAGTTCGACCGTCTTCTCATGAGCGAGATACTTCGTCTGGATCGCGTCGAGTGCCGCGACAGTCGAGGCATCCCAGATGTGCGAACGCGACAGGTCGATGACGACGCGCGGCGGATCGTCGGCGTACTCGAACTGCGTGGTGAGGTCGTTACTCGAAGCGAAGAACAGCTCGCCGTCGACGACGTAGTACGCGGCATCCGCCGTCACCGTCCGGGTGACGGTCGCGAAATGCGCGACGCGACGGACGAAGAGCACGGATGCCACGACCACACCGGCCACCACCCCGATGGCCAGGTTCGAGGTGATCACCAC
Source organism: Microbacterium zouquanmingi (assembly GCF_052266675.1). NCBI lineage: Bacteria > Bacillati > Actinomycetota > Actinomycetes > Micrococcales > Microbacteriaceae > Microbacterium > Microbacterium zouquanmingi. The sequence goes on along the minus strand of NZ_JBQPRA010000002.1, from coordinate 86,064 downwards.
GAGCACGACCGTCGAGAGCATGACGAGGGTCTCGCTCTTCGGCATCCGCTTCAGGGTCGACGGACGGATGCTGTGCCAGTCGAAGGTCGCCACGCACACCATGATCATGACCGCGACGAGCGCTGCCATCGGGATGATCGCGACGACGTCTCCGAGGACGACGACGAGGATCAGCAGGAAGACACCGGCGCAGAACGTGGAGATCCGTGTGCGGGCGCCAGAGACCTTCACATTGATCATGGTCTGCCCGATCATGGCGCAGCCGCCCATGCCGCCGAGGAATCCGGAGAGGATGTTCGCGACGCCCTGCCCCCAGGCCTCACGGGTCTTGCGCGAGTGCGTGTCGGTGATCTCATCGACGAGCTTCGCCGTCATCAGAGATTCGAGAAGACCCACCAGCGCCATCCCGAGAGAGAAGGGAGCGATGATCGTGAACGTCTCCCAGGTGATCGGAACACTCGGGAAGAAGAGCTCTGGAAGGCTCTTCGGCAGCTCCCCCTCATCTCCGACCGTGGGCACGTTGAGCGCGAAGACGACGACGACCGCCGTGATCAGGACGATCGAGACGAGAGGTGCCGGGATCACCTTCGTGATCCGGGGCATCACCACCATGATCAGGATGCCGCCGGCCACCAGCGGGTACACGAGCCAGGGCACACCGATCAGATGCGGCAGCTGTGCGATGAAGACGAGGATCGCGAGCGCGTTGACGAACCCGACCATGACGCTGCGCGGGATGAAACGCATGAGCTTCGCGACGCCGAAGAGGGCGAGGAGGATCTGGAAGATTCCCGCGAGGATGACCGTGGCGATGAAGTAGTCCATGCCGTGTTCGCGCATCACCGGCGCGATCACGAGTGCGACCGCTCCCGTCGCCGCGCTGATCATCGCGGGGCGACCGCCGACGAACGCGATCGAGACCGCCATCACGAAAGCGGAGAACAGCCCGACCTTGGGGTCGACCCCGGCAATGATCGAGAAGGCAATGGCCTCGGGGATCAATGCGAGACCCACCACCAACCCCGCGAGAACTTCGCGGGTCAGCAGTCGGGGCGATTTCAGCGCATCGAGGACAGAAGGATTCGGCCGGTAGCGGGCCCGATCGTCGACCGTTGTCATGCAGTGCTCCTGGGATGTGTGCCCGAGTGGGCACGTCAACTTTAGTCGGCGGCGGCTGACGCTAGAGTCGGCCCCATGCCCATCGACCTCGAGCACCTGTACACCGATCTGCACCGGCATCCGGAACTCTCGTTCCAAGAGACGCGCACAGCCGGCATCGCCGCCGGTCATCTGCGCGCTCTCGGCCTCGAGGTCGAAGAGGGCGTCGGCATCACCGGTGTCGTCGGCGTGCTGCGCAATGGTGACGGCCCCGTCGTCTGGGCGCGCGCCGACATGGACGCGCTGCCTGTTCAAGAAACCACCGGCCTGCCGTACGCGAGCACCATGATCGGCATCGATCCGGCAGGAAACACCGTGCCGATCATGCACGCGTGCGGCCACGATATGCATGTCACGGCGATGATCGGTGCCGTCGAGCGGCTCGTGAACACGCGGGACGAGTGGTCAGGGACTCTCGTCGTGCTGATCCAGCCCGCCGAGGAGTACGGTGCGGGGTCGCGGGCGATGCTGGATGACGGCATCCTCGATCGCTATCCGAAACCCGACGTCGTTCTCGGTCAGCACGTCACCCCGTTGCCCGCCGGCGTGGTGGGCATGCGCCCCGGTCCGCAGATGGCTGCGGCCGATGGCATCACCGTCACTATGCACGGCCGCGGCGGACACGGCTCACGCCCGCACACGACCATCGACCCGGTGGTCATGGCCGCGGCCACCGTGATGCGGCTGCAGACGATCGCGTCGCGCGAAGTCGACCCCCGCGGCGTCGGCGTCATCACGGTCGGATCGATCCACGCCGGCACGAAGAACAACATCATCTCGTCGGAGGCGACGCTCGAGCTCAGCCTGCGCTACCCCGATGACGCATCGCGTGAGCGCATCATCGCGAGTGTCGAGCGGATCGTGCGGGCAGAGGCGACGGCATCCGGCGCAGAGCGCGAGCCCGAGTTCCGCACGGAGCACCGACTGCCGCCGACGATCAATGACCCGGATGCCACAGCCCGCGTCTCCGCGGCCATCGACCGTGCACTCGGCGAGGGCACGGTGATGGACCCGGGGTTCTTCACGGGCAGCGAGGACGTGTCGTGGTTCGCCAGGGACTCCGGCGCGCCACTCGTGTTCTGGTTCTGGGGTGTGATCGACGCGGATGCCTACGCCACGGCCGTCGCCGACGGCACGGTGTCAGATGTGATTCCGACGACGCACTCTGCACTGTTCGCCCCCGTGATGAATCCGGGAATCGAGATCGGCGTGACCGCGATGACGACCGCCGTGCGTGAGTTCATGGCCTGAGCGCGGGCACAACTCCTGAGGAATTGGCCGCAACCGCTCTACCCCGACCAGAAACGCAGGGATCGGGGGAAAAGTTCAGGAGTTATGAAACGCGAATGGCGCGCAGCGCCACTCAGAGGAGCTCGGCGACCAGCTGCTCGATGCGCGTGCGGATGTCGTCGCGGATCGGCCGCACCGCGTCGAGACCCTGCCCTGCGGGGTCTTCGAGCTCCCAGTCCTCGTAGCGCTTGCCAGGGAAGATGGGGCAGGCATCACCGCACCCCATCGTGATCACCACATCCGATGTCTGCACGGCATCGGTGGTGAGCACCTTGGGACGCTCGGCCGTGATGTCGATTCCCAGCTCTCCCATGGCTTCGACGGCCGTGGGGTTGATCTGATCGGCGGGCATCGAGCCCGCGGAGCGGACCTCGATGCGGTCTCCGGCGATCTCTCGCAGGAACCCGGCCGCCATCTGCGAGCGGCCCGCATTGTGCACGCAGACGAAGAGCACAGCGGGAATGGTGGTGTCAGTCACAAGTTTGACCTTTCAGAGGCGAACGGATCGATGCGGAACCAGGACCGGGCAAGCCACAGTGAGACGTACACGAGCCCGACGAGCACGGGAACTTCGATGAGCGGGCCGACGACGCCGGCGAGCGCCTGACCGGATGCTGCCCCGAAGGTGGCGATCGTGACAGCGATGGCAAGCTCGAAGTTGTTGCCTGCGGCTGTGAAGGCGAGTGTGGATGAGCGGGCGTAGTCGAGCCCGAGCATGCGGCCGGTGCAGATGCCAACGAACCACATGATCACAAAGTAGACGAGCAGCGGCACGGCGATGCGAGCGATGTCCCACGGGCGCGAGACCACCTGCTCCCCCTGCAGCGCGAACAGCAGAACGATGGTGAACAGCAGTCCGTAGAGCGCCCAAGGGCCCACTCGCGGCAGGAACCTCTCTTCGTACCATTCGCGCCCCTTGCGGCGCTCACCGAGGTAGCGAGACGCGAAGCCCGCAAGCAGAGGGATGCCGAGGAAGATCAGCACGTTCAGCGCGATCTGCCAGACCGAGATCTCGATCCCCTGGGTGTCGAGCCCCAGCCAGGCGGGGAGCACCGTGAGGTAGAACCATCCCAGTAGCGAGAACGCCACGATCTGGAAGACGGAGTTGATCGCCACGAGTACGGCAGCGGCCTCGCGATCCCCGCAGGCGAGGTCGTTCCAGATGACCACCATCGCGATGCACCGGGCGAGCCCGACGATGATCAGTCCGGTGCGGTATTCGGGGAGGTCGGCGAGGAACACCCAGGCAAGCGTGAACATCAGCGCGGGGCCCACCAGCCAGTTCAGTACCAGGGAGGAGATCAGGAGCTTCTTGTCACTGGTGACTGCGGCGACCCGGTCGTAGCGGACCTTGGCGAGGACGGGATACATCATCACCAGCAGCCCGAGCGCGATCGGCACCGAGATGCCACCGACTTCGAGCCGGGCGAGCACGTCGGAGACCCCGGGGATGAGTGCCCCGACCACGAGCCCGGCGACCATGGCCAGCCCGATCCACAGCGGCAGCCAGCGATCGAGCGGCGACAGACGCGGCGCGGCGTGGGCGGGGGCAGCGGTCTGGGCCATCAGCCGACGGTAACCGGTCGCGAGCCGAGCTGCAGCACGGGCTGCGGCGCGCAGCATGCGCCCGCGCCTGACCCGCCTGCCGTGTCGAACTCGCCTGCTCCACCGCACACACCCGTATCGGGGAGGATGAGCTCGTTGCGCGCGGCGGCCTCGTGGTCTCCCGCGAGGTGGGCGACCACGCTGCGCACCTGCTCGTACCCCGTGAGGGCCAGGAAGGTCGGTGCCCGACCGTACGACTTCGCACCCACGATGAAGAAGTCCTTCTCAGGCTGAGCGAGCTGGCGTGCGCCGGTTGCCTCCACGGATCCACATGAGTGAATGTTGGGGTCGATCTCGTCGGCGATGCCGGCGACGGCGTCAAGCAGCGGGTCGAGGTCGATGCGCAGCTCGCGCAGGATCTCGGTGTCAGGGCGGAAACCAGTGAGCGCGAACACCCGCGCGACCTCGCTCACCTCGCGCCCGTCTTCGGCTCGGAGCACCAGGCCCCCGGCTGCATCCGACATCTCGGCCACGCGGAAGCCGGTCACCACCTCGACCGTTCCTTCATCGATGGCCTTCTGCACGCGTTGCCCCAGCGCCGCGCGCTCGGGCAGTTCGTCCGCTGGTCCGCCACCCGCGATGCGGGCGGCATCGCCGCGGCGCAGAAGCCAGGTGATGCGGGTCTCGGGGAAGCGCCGGGCAAGCGCTGCCAGCTGAAGAACGGCGTGAACGGCGGAGTGCCCTGCGCCGACGACCACGGCGTGGACGCCTGCGAGCTCGGTGACGTCTCCCGGGATGCGGTATGAGATGTGGCCGGCCGCAGCCCGCTCACCGACGGCGGGGAAGCCGTCGGCCCCGGCCGGGTTCGGCAGGTTCCAGGTGCCGCTGGCATCGATCACCGCGCGCGCCAGGATGCGGCCGTCACGGCCACTCGCATCCTGCGTGTGCACGACGAAAGGCTGCTGCGTTCGTCCGGTGCTGACGACCTTGTCGCGCCCCTGACGGCTGATACCGGTGACTGTCGTTTCGTAGCGCACCCGCTCCCCGAATGACTCGGCGAGCGGTTCAAGGTACTCGCTCACCCACTGCGCACCCTTCGGGTACCCGTTGACAGGAGCCACCCATCCGAGCGCGTCGAGAAGACGGCGTGCGGCGGCATCGATCAGTTCCGGCCATGCCGAGAACAACCGAACGTGCTGCCATTCGGCAACCGCCGAGCCCGCACCTGAGCCCTGCTCGACGACGACGAAGTCGATACCCCGCTCAGCCAGATGAGCCGCAGCGGCAAGACCTTGCGGGCCTGCACCGATCACGGCAACGGGAAGCTCACTCATCACGTCTCCTCAAATCGAAGAACTTCAATATGAAAACAGTCTCGCACCTATCGAAGAATGTCAATACGTGCGAGACTGTCGATGTGAGCCTGCCTCTGACCATCGATGAGACCGCGTGCTGCACGCCGCGGGTGACCTCCTCGCTCTCGGCCGACGACGCCGAGAAGACGGCGCGCGTCTTCAAGGCGATCGGTGACCCGACTCGCGTCATGCTGCTCTCACTCATCTCACGCAGCGAGGGCGGCGAGGCCTGCATCTGCGACCTCACCGAGCCGGTCGGCCTGTCACAGGGCACGGTCTCTCACCACATGAAGCTCCTCACCGAGGCAGGACTCATCACCCGCGAACAGCGCGGCAGATGGGCCTACTTCACGCTGAACGACGGCGCGCTCGAGGCCGCCGCCGACGCTCTTCGCAGCGTCTGACGCCGCTACACCTGCACGATGCGGGGAGGTGGGGGCGGTGGGTCGAGCTGACGCCGCGGCACGCCGTGAGCTTCACGGTGCAACCGCTCCATGCGGATGTCGAGCTCTGACGCGGCCTCGGCGGCATCCGTCAGGCTCTCGACGATGTGCGAGGGCACCTGATTGGCGAACTTGTAATAGATCTTGTGCTCCAGGCTCGCCCAGAAGTCCATCGCGATGGTGCGGAACTGCACCTCGACCGGCACGAGCAGCGGTCCGGTCGAGAGGAACACCGGCACATCGATGATCACGTGCAGGCTCTTGTATCCGTTGGCCTTGGGGTGGGCGATGTAGTCCTTGACGGCGCGCACGGTGATGTCGTCCTGCTGCGTGAGCAGATCGAACAGCAGGTAGACGTCGGCGACGAAGCTGCAGGTGACGCGAACGCCGGCGATGTCGGTGATCTGCTGACGGATCTGTTCGAAATCCGGCTCCTCGATCCCCTTGCGAGCGATCTTCTCGACGATGCTGTCCGGCGTCTTCAGCCTGCTCTTGACGTGCTCGATCGGGTTGTACGAGTGGTCGTGCAGGAACTCGTCGCGGAGGATCGAGATCTTCGTCTCGACCTCGCGCATTCCGAACTCGTATTCGCGGAGGAACCTCTGGAACTCGTCGCGGAGTTCTCGTGTCTGGCGGATCGTTTCGTCGTTGACCTCGATGGTCCTCATGACATCGACGCTACGCGTGGGTGGTAAGAGCAGGCTGTGCGTTCGTCACGAGCGGACATCACGCGTCGCAGGCGCGCTCTAAAATCGAGGAATGAGCGACTCGCCGCGACGCGACTTCTGGCCTCTCCGCACCGAGCGCCTGGAGATCAGGCCCGCCACGGCCGACGATCTCGGCGCGATATGGGAGTATCGGCGATTGCCGGAGGTGAGCCGATGGCTGGGCCCTGCGCCCGAAACGCGCGAGGCGTTCGATGAGCTGTACCTCGAACCTCGCCGACTGGCGACGACGCTCGTCATCCGCCGCCTCACCGACGATGCCGTGATCGGCGACATCATGCTGAAAGTCGAGGATGGCTGGGCGCAGCGCGAGGTGATCGAACGGGCGCGAGACGTCGAAGCCGAACTCGGCTGGTCTCTCGCCCCCGAGCACACCGGTCAGGGCTACGCCTCAGAGGCTGTGCACTCCGTGATCGATGCATGCTTCGGCCCGCTCGGGTTGCGCCGCGTCCATGCCGGATGCTTCGCCGACAATGAGCCATCCTGGAGACTGATGGAGCGCCTCGGGATGCGGCGCGAGGAGTTCAGTCGCAAGACCGCGCTGCACCGCTCTGGCGAGTGGATGGACGGGATGAACTACGGCCTGCTCGCCGAGGAATGGCCGACGAACGAAGCGGGCCCGCACGAACGCTCCGGCAAGTGAGGATTCCGTAAGGGCACGCAAAGACGCCCGTAGGGATTCCGTAAGGATGCCGCCATCGCCGCCGCAGCGGGCGTACGGTCGTCATTCGTGACAGACCAGGAACCAGATGCCCCGCAGCTCGCCAAGCGACTGCTCATCGGCGACCCGCTGACCAGCGAACAGGTCAACGACCAGCTGCTCCCGAAGCGGCGGGCTCTGCCGATCTTCGCCTCCGACGCGCTGAGCTCGGTCGCGTACGCGCCGCAGGAGCTGGTGATGATCCTGCTGATCGGAGGGACCGCCTTCCTCGCGTTCAGCCCGATGGTCGCGGTCGCCGTCATCGTGCTGCTGATCGTCGTGGTGCTCAGCTATCGGCAGCTGATCAAGGCCTATCCCTCCGGGGGCGGCGACTACGAAGTCGCGCGCACCAACCTCGGCGAGATCCCCGGCGTCATCGTCGCCGCAGCGCTCCTGGTGGATTACATCCTCACGGTCGCCGTGTCGGTGGCATCCGGGGTCGACAACATCATCTCGGCCCTCCCCTGGCTGAACGCCTGGCGCGTGGAACTCGCGGTCGGATTCGTGGTGCTGATCATCCTTGTGAACCTGCGCGGTGTCCGCGAAGCATCCACGGTGTTCGCGATACCCACCTATATCTTCATCGCCTCGGTCGGCATCATGATCGTCACCGGTCTCGTCCGCACCCTGCTCGGCGACGCTCCCGCCGCCTCGAGCGCCGACTTCACCGTGCATGCCGAGAGTCTGAGCCAGGCCGCCGTCATCCTGCTGATCCTGCGCGCTTTCTCGAGCGGATGCTCCGCACTGACCGGCGTCGAAGCCGTCTCCAACGGCGTCCCCGCCTTCCGCGCCCCTAAGGTGCGCAACGCCCAATCCACGCTCGTGCTGATGGGCTCCGTCGCAATCTGCCTGTTCGCCGGCCTCACCGCGCTCGCACTCATCACCGGCGTGCACTACGCCGAGAATCCCTGCGACCTCGTCGGTTTCGACTGCGCGAACCCGCAGCCGAGCCTGATGGCACAGATCGCTTCGGCGACCTTCGGCGGCGGCAGCATCCTGTTCTTCATCGTGCAGGCGGCGACCGCATGCGTCCTGCTGCTCGCCGCCAACACCGCCTTCAACGGCTTCCCGCTGCTGGGCTCGGTGCTGGCCCGCGACGGTTACGCGCCGAAGGCGCTGAACACCCGCGGCGACCGCCTGGTCTTCTCCAACGGCATGATCCTGCTGGGACTGGCTGCGATCGCCGTCCTCATCGTCTTCCAGGCCCGCCTGACCACGCTGATCCAGCTGTACATCATCGGTGTGTTCGTCTCGTTCTCGCTCGGCCAGATCGGCATGGTGCGGCATTGGCGGCGGATGCTGCGCGGCCCGCTCCGCGTGAAAACAGCAGCCACGGCATCCGAACGGCGCTCCGCGCACACCGGGCTGACCATCAACACGATCGGTGCGGTGTTCACCGTCCTGGTGCTGGTCATCGTGACCGTCACCAAATTCACGCACGGGGCATACCTGGTCTTCTTCGCGATCCCCGTGCTCGCCCTTCTCATGATCGGCGTGAAACGGTACTACCGCGACGTCGAACACGAGGTGGCAATGGACGACGAGACTCGCTTCGGGGCATCCGGCGACGTCGCGATCGTGCTCGTCAACCGCCTGCAGAAGCCCGTACTGAAGGCGATCGACTACGCGATCGCCGCCGACCACGATAAGACACTCGCCGTGCACATCGCGTTCGCCGCCGAGGATGGCGAGCAGCTGCACCAGGAGTGGCGCGCGCACGGCATCCCGATACCGCTGATCATCCTCGATTCCCCCTACCGCACCTACGCGCAACCGATCGCGAAGTTCATCGAGCGCTACCGCGAACGGCACGGGGCGTCCGTGGTGACCGTGTACCTGCCGCAGTACATCGTCGGGCACTGGTGGGAGCGCTTGCTGCACAACCGGCGAGCGCGGCGCATCGCGAACCAGCTCATGCTCGTGCACGGCGTCTCGATCACGCTCGTGCCGTGGCTGCTGGACTCGTCCGAGCTCATCTACGGGCGGCGTTCGCGTCCGCTCCCCGGCCAGGAGCGCGCCGGTCATGTCGGAGTCTAGGATTCAGTCATCATGAGCACCTCCCCGCTCGCAGAACCCGCCGCCGGCCCAGCCCTGCCGCCCGTTGCAGGCGGCGCCCTGGGATGGCGGCGCGAGGTCTGGGGTTTCGCCGTGACGTTCGTGGCAGGACCCGTACTGACATGGCTGCTCTTCACCCTGAGCAGCCCGCAGTCCATCACCTACGAGGTGCTCTCGTACCAGCTGCTGGTCGTGATCGTCGCGCTCATCGGCGGGGTGCGTCCAGCCGTGACCGCCGCAGTGCTCTCGGGCATCACGCTGGATCTGCTCTTCGTCGCACCGGCCTTCTCGATCGCCGTCGAGCATCCGCTGCACATCATCGCGCTCGTGCTCTACGTGATCATCGCGGTGCTCGTCGGCCTGATCGTCGCGCAGGCGGCCCGGCGCGCGCGCATCGCCCAGCGCGCCACCGCCGAGGCGGAGCTGCTGGCATCCGTAGCCGGACATGTGCTGCGCGGTGACAGTGCAGTGCTCGCGCTGGTGAGTCGAACCCGAGAGGCGTTCGGGCTGAGCGGGGTGCGGCTCGTGACACCCGCCGGTGAGGTGCTCGCGCGTGATGGAGAGCCGGTGCCGGACGGACGGGCGACGGCCGTGCCCGTCGGAGCGGTCGGTGGGCGTCCGGTCGCCGTGCTCGAGCTGCACGGTGGCCCATTGGATGCCCCGTCGCGCCGCCTGCTCGATGTGATCGTCGCGCAGTTGGCAGCCGCGCTCGAGCGGACCGAGCTCACCGCGACAGCTCGCGAGGCCGAAGCTCTCGCCGAGACCGACCAGGTGCGCAGCGCTCTGCTCTCAGCGGTGAGCCACGACCTTCGACGACCGCTCGCGGCAGCGGTCGCCGCGGTCGGCGGGCTGCGCAGCGCGCAGGAGCTCTCCGAGCCCGACCGCCGCGAGCTGCTCGTCACCGCGGATGAGAGCCTCTCGACACTCACCACTCTTGTCACCGATCTGCTCGATGTGAGTCGCGTGCAGGCCGGCGTGCTCGCCGTGTCGCTGACGCCGGTGGATGCTGTCGGCAGCGTCGTATCGGCTCTGGATGAGCTGTCGCTCGGGCCCGCGGACGTGGAGCTCGATCTCGACCCGCAGCTGCCGCCGCTGTCGGCGGATCCTGTGCTGCTGCAGAGGGTGCTCGTGAACGTCCTGGCCAACGCACACCGGTACGTGACGCACGGTCAGAAGATCGTCGTGTCGGCGATCCGACGCGGTGGGAACCTCGAGATCCGCGTCATCGACCGCGGCGTCGGGGTGCCTGCCGAGCGCCGCGATCGCATATTCCAACCGTTTCAGCGTGCCGGCGACACGGACAACAGCGCCGGACTCGGTCTGGGTCTCGCTCTCTCGCGGGGGTTCACCGAGGGTATGCGGGGCGCGCTGACGGCCGAGGAGACGCCGGGCGGCGGTCTCACGATGGTCATCTCGCTGCCGGTCGCGGCGGACGGGCCAGGGTCATGAAACTCCTCATCGCGGATGATGACCCGCAGCTCGTGCGCGCGCTGCGCATCACACTGGCCGCGCACGGCTACGACGTGGTCGCCACCTCCGACGGTGCGGCAGCGGTCACGGCCGCCGCACAGGAGAAGCCCGACATCATCCTGCTCGATCTCGGGATGCCACAGCTCGACGGCATCCAGGTCATCCAGGCGCTGCGCGGCTGGACGGAGGCGCCGATCATCGTCGTCTCCGGACGTACCGGCTCCGCGGACAAGGTCGAGGCCCTGGATGCGGGCGCCGACGACTTCGTCACCAAGCCGTTCCAGATCGACGAGCTGCTCGCGCGGCTGCGCGCACTGTCGCGTCGCGCGCAGACGGTCGCCGTCGAAGCGACAGTGTCGTTCGACGGGGTCGTGGTGGACCTCGTCGCGAAGGCCGTCATGCGCGACGGCACACGAGTGCACCTGACTCCGACCGAGTGGCGGATGCTGGAGCACCTGTGCCGGCACCCCGGGGCGCTCGTCACTCGGCAGGAGCTGCTGAAGGAGATCTGGGGAAGCGATCAGGTGACCGACTCCGGGTACCTTCGGCTGTACATGTCTCAGCTGCGCAAGAAGCTCGAGCCCTCGCCTGGTGAACCGGTGCATCTGATGACCGAGGCGGGAATGGGATATCGGCTGGTGTTGTGACCCCGTGACTTTCGGACACCTGCCCTATCTTTATGACGGTGAATGCTCAGATCCGCCGCCTGTGTAGTCAGGCCGCGGGGACTGCCTCGGCTGGTGAGCGAACTCGCCGCCCTGGCGCCCGCCGTACGGCCTGCCGTGATCTGCGAACTCATCGCGCATGAAGACGAGCCGCCACGATCCGATCGTGAATCGCGCCCCGGTGCGCAGCGTCTCCTCTCGGCCCGACTCACCGGCGACGCTGTGCCTTGACACCGCGTTCATCTCGCCGCCGCCGAACATCGTCAGGACGTATTCGTCGTCCTCGTCGTGCATGATCTCGGCGTGCAGGGCATCTGCGCCGGTGAGTACGAGCTCTGCATCCGTCGAGGATCCGATCCGGGTGCGCACCCCGACGAGCTCGTGCACGTACCTGTCGTCGTCATTGGTGACGAGCAGCCGAGGATGACCGGCACCCCATTCCGCGTGCGTCGTCGTCGGCGTGTACCGCCCCTGATCCGATTGTGCGGGAGACATGATGACCACCATCCGATTCGTCGAAACGTCACCGGGGCTGCAGGGCCGGGGAGCGGATCTCTCCGCTGAGCGGGATGCCTGAGAACCGGCAACCTCCACTGGCTTCAGGATACTCCTCGCGCCCTCGCAGCGGGCCTGATCTCGCGTCGCTCTCAGTCAGGACGCCGCTGATCGCTGCACGTGACTGCGGGCGTGAGCGACGGCCGCGCCTAGATCATCGAAGAGGTGATTCTGGTGCCGCAGCGAGGCGAGCACCCCGACTTTCGTCGCCAGTGCGAGGTGGCGGGCCTGCACACCCTTCACCAGCACCGTGATCCCTCGCCGCTCGAGGCTCGTGATGAGATCGGTGATGACCTGCGCCCCGGTCGCATCCAGGATCTGCAGCTGCGACATCCGGATCACGACCACTTCGACGTCCCGCAGCTCGCTGATGCGTTCCAGCATCCGCTCTGCGACCCCGAAGAAGAGCGCACCTTCCAGGCGGAACACGGCGATGCGCTCGTCTCCGGGAACGGCCGCTCCCGGCAGCTCCTCCCGGTGCACTCCGCTCGCGCGCGCCAGCTGGCGCAGCGCGAAGAACGCAGCCACGGCGATGCCGATCAGCACGGCGTAGATCAGGTCGATGCTGATCGTCACGATCGCGGTGATGACGAAGACGATCGCATCGGCTCTGGTCGATCCGACGACGGTGCGCACGGTCGCGATCGAGATCATCCGGCACGCGGTCACCATCAGCACACCTGCGAGCGCTGCCAGCGGAATCCGTGCGACGACGGATGCTCCGACCAGAACGATCACGAACAACAGCACGCCGTGGGAGATGGCTGCGATCCGCGAGCGTCCACCCGCCCGCACATTCACCGCGGTGCGCGCGATCGCACCGGTGGCCGGCATGCCGCCGAAAAGTCCGGCCGCGATCGAGGCGAGTCCTTGCCCTACGAGCTCACGGTCGGCGTCGTAGGGCCCGGTGTCGGCCATGGATGCTGCCACGCGGGCCGACAGGAGCGACTCGATCGCGGCGAGCGCCGCCACTGCGACAGCGGGTCCGGCGAGCGCCAGCAGAACCTGCGCATCGAGGATCGGGATTGTCGGGGCGGGGAGGCCCGCTGGCAGTTCACCGATCGCGTCGACGGGAAGGTCGAACGCCCACGTCGCCACGGCTGCGATGACGATGGCGACGAGCGAGCCGGGGAACCGCGGGTGGATGCGGGGAGAGACGAGCATCACGATCACGACGAGAGCCACGAGCATCAGCGACCAGCCGAGCTTCGGCCACGTGATCGTCTGCAGTGATTGCAGCGCGGCGAGCACCGCGTTCGTGCTCTCGCCCACCTCGGTGCCGGTGGCCGTGGGCACCTGCTGCAGGAAGATGATCACCGCGATGCCGAGCGTGAAGCCCTCGATCACCGGCCACGGAATGTACGAGATGGTGCGGCCAAGTCGCAGCACGCCGGCGAGGAGCACGATGAGCCCTGCAAGCAGGCACACGGCGGCGAGTGCGCCGAGTCCGTGAACGGCGATGATCGGTGCGAGCACGACGACCATGGCTCCGGTGGGTCCGGAGACCTGCACATGCGAACCGCCGAAGATCGCCGCGACGATTCCCGCGATGATCGCCGTGACCAGGCCGCTCTCGGCACCGGCCCCCGAGCTCACTCCGAAGGCGAGTGCGAGAGGCAGCGCGACGATGCCGACCGTGACTCCGGCGAGCAGGTCGCCGCGCCAGGTGCGGCTGGCGCCGCGGTAGTCGTTCGCGGACGGAAGGAGTTGGCGCAGAGCGAGGCCAGCCGCCCGTGCGTGCGAGGAGGCAGTCACTGTGAGGTTTCCGGTATCTGCGGCAGCCCGTCACGCTCGATCAGCTGCTGCTGCGTGGACTGAAGGATCTCGCCGAGCAGCGCTCGCGCCACCCGCAGCAGATCGGCGACCTGCGGGTAGGCGAGGCGGTAATAGACGAGGCTCCCTCGGCGCTCAGAGATCACCAGCCGGTTGCGGCGCAGCACAGCGAGATGCTGCGACAGATGCGAGGCCTCGAGATCGGTGACGGCGAGGATCTCGGAAACGGATGCTTCCGGCGCAGCCGAGAGCACCTCGAGGATGCGGATGCGCAGCGGATGGGCGAGTCCTTTGAACAGGCCGGCCTTGACCTCGTAGAGCGGACGATTCGGTTCCGTCAGCACGGCGCCCCCTGACATGATGATCTGATCAATTCATCATATCGCGGTAGCGGCATCCGGATTCAGGACTTGCGCCCCGGATCAGGAGATTTCTGACGAAACGTCCTGATCTCGGGGGCTCCTCCTGAAATCGGGATGCCGGCGGCGTCGGGTCAGGGCGTCATCCGGTCGGTACGCGCTCCGCGCCCCACGCCGTTGACCGTCAGCAGCGTGCCGGTGTCAGTGAACTCCTGCAGGATCTCGTTCTGACGCTCCGTCCCGTCCTTGTGGGTGATGAGGCTGACCACCACCGCGACGATCATCGCGCAGATGAAGCCGGGCAGCAGTTCGTACATCTCGGGCCACACGGCCTTCCAGATGAAGACGCCGGCGGCACCGACGAACATGCCAGCCAGGGCACCCCAGTTGGTGAGCTTGCGCCAGAACAGGCTGAGCAAGATCAGTGGGCCGAAGGCCGCACCGAAACCGGCCCATGCGAACGAGACCAGCCCGAGGATCGTATCGTTGGGAATGATCGCGAGCAGCGCGGCAATGATGCCGACGCCGAGCACAGTCAGTCGTCCGAGCATCACCAGCAGCTTGGGCGACGGCTCTTTCTTGACCACTTTGAAGAGGTCCTCGACGAGAGCCGACGAGGCGACGATCAGCTGGCTGGAGATCGTGCTCATGATCGCCGCGAGCACCGCCGCCAGCACGAGGCCTGCGACGAACGGGTGCAGCAGTGTCTGCGCCATCACCAGCACCACCGTCTCGGGGTTACCGAGATCGATGCCCTGGTGTGCCATGTAGGCGATGCCGACGAAGCCAGAGAACACTGCGCCGATCAGCGAGATGATCATCCAGCTCATCCCGATGCGGCGGGCAGCCTTCGCCTCGCCGGGGTTACGTAGTGCCATGAACCGCACGATGATGTGCGGCTGGCCGAAGTAGCCCAGTCCCCAAGCGAGCGACCCGATGATAGCCAACACCGTTCCACCGGTCAGAGCAGTTCCACCGATGAGCGAGATGTGGTTCGGGGCAAGGTCTTCGACGTACGTGGCAACCTCGCCGAAGCCGCCGACGGCGATGATCGCAGCGACCGGGACGACGATCAGCGCGATCACCATCATCAGTCCTTGCACGACGTCCGTGAACGACGCCCCGAGGAACCCGCCGAACAGCGTGTACAGAAGAGTGACTCCGGCAACCAACACCATGCCGAGCAGATAGTCGGAGTTGAACGAGCTCTCGAAGAAGAAGCCACCGGCGACCATGCCGGAAGAGATATACAGCGTGAAGAACACCAGGATCACGACGCCGGCGAGGATGCGCAGCATCCGCGACGAGTCACGCAACCGGTTCTCGAAGAAGCTCGGAATGGTGATCGAGTTGCGCGACACCTGCGTGTAGGCGCGAAGCCGCGGAGCGACCAGCAGCCAGTTCAGGTAGGCGCCGATCGTCAGGCCGATGGCAATCCATGCCTCGATGAGTCCGGAGAGATAGATCGCGCCAGGAAGACCCATCACGAGCCAGCCGGACATGTCGGATGCTCCGGCGCTCAGCGCCGCGACCCACGGCGGCAGATCCCTCCCCCCGAGCATGTAATCCTCGTGGTCTTTCGTCCGGCGAAATGCCAGATAACCAATGAGGAGCATGGCGGCGAAGTAGAGCCCCAGCGCGATGAAGATGAATACTTGGTCGGACATCGTCGTCCTCTCCTTGTAGATCGGTGCAGCGTCGTCCTTCGATCCTGTCAGTCGGCGCCCGCCGAGACCACCCCGGTATCAATGGCGGCGCGCGTCAGGCGTGCACGAGCGTCTGCCGTGCGGACGGCCGAGTGCCGACGGGGGTGAGCACCGCGAGGATGCGCACGAGAGTCGTGAGCCAGAGCAGGCCGATGCCGATCACGATCGCCTCGAGCACGGTGACGGAGAACAGATCGAGCACGTTGGCGAGAACGAAAGCGATCACGATCAGCAGCACGGCACCGATCGTGATCAGCACGAGCGGATGCGGCGGCCCGGGCATCGCCGCCGCCGTCACAGCGCCAGCGGCGACGAACAGAACGAGTGTCGCCAGCGCCGCGATGTCGTGCACGAGTACGACCCCCGACAGCGGAAAGAGCCCCACTGCGGCGAGCGCGACACCGGTGGCAGCCCACAGCACGACCACCCAGGCGATCCTCCGAAGCGCTGCGTCTCCGAGAACGCGGTGCAGATCACGCCCGATATATGAGCCGACAGTCGCGATGAGGAGACCTGCGACAACGAGCGTGCCGTTGAACGCCCAGGCGCCGGCTCCCAGACCGAGCTGTGAGAAGTTCTGCTCCCACCACCGCGGGTCGGCGGCAGTGAGCATCGCGAACAGCGTGCCGATGGCCAGGTAGCCGAACAGCAGATCTGCGATATCGGAGGTGCGCAGGCCCACGCCCGCGCCGAAGGCCAGACGCCCGGCCACGGCACTTGCGACCCCGGTGAAGACGCCCCCGCCGATCGGCGGCACTTCGAGCCCCTGAAGTCCGACCCCGAGCACCTCGGTGGCCAGCAGCACGCCGAGCGCGGTGACCCCGGACAACGCGAGAGTGAGCGCGACGGCTGAGAGCGACGAGATCACCACCTGCCACCAGGGCATGCCCGTGTGGTCTCCGCGGCGATACAGCTGCGTGCTGACGACGAAGGATGCCGCGGCGATCGCTCCGGCGACCATCGCCATCGGCATCCCGACCGATCCATCGCCGGCAACCGGTCTGGGGCTCCCCCACAGCACCCATGTGCCGAGGATCGCGCCCACGCAGAAGCTGATGACAGTGGCCCAGATCGCCCTGACCTCCCGCTGCATTCGCTCTTCTGCGTTCATAGACTCATCGAACCACGCGGGACCGACGTCAGCATGAAGCCTCAGCCGCGCATGGCGACGCCGCGGCGCCAGTAGCCCATGAAGGCCACCTGCGCGCGGTCGATGCCCAGGTCCTTGACGAGGTGGCGGCGGAGCGTCGTGACCACGCCGCTCTCGCCTGCGATCCAGAAGTAGCGGTCGACGCCCGCCGCTGCCACACCGATCGATTCGCCGCTGCCTGAATGGACCGGCGTCTCCCACACGAGGTCTTCGCCCTCGGCATCCTGCACGGTGATCTCGGAGTGACCGGTGTCACCGAGATAGTCGAGCACGGTCGGGATCACGCGCAGTCCGTGCACCGCATCGCCGCGCGGCAGCCAGTGCACCGTGACCCCCGCGGGAGCGTTGATCGGCAGGACGTCGTCGGCAGAGGGCACCTCGATGAACGCGATCCCGCGCGCATCGCGCGGGGAATCCTCGAGAATGCGCGCGATAGCGGGCGCTGCCGTTTCGTCGCCGACCAGGACGACAGCGGATGCCGCGCCCGGCGCGAACTCGATCCCGCTGCGATCCTCACGACCGCGCCGCGGACCCACGATCCACAACTCGTCGCCGACGGCGGCGTTGCTCGCCCAGAGCGAAGCGGGACCGGTGAGCCCTGGCGCCAGGTGCAGCACGAAGTCGACGACGACCTCGGTCGCGGCATCCGCCACGTTGAGAGAGCGCACCGAATAGGTGCGCATCGATCCGCGCTCGTCCTCTGGAACCGCGAGGTACGCACCCCACCAGTCGTCGGTATCGCGATCGATGTCGGGAAGAATGCCGGATGCCGGCGGGAAGACGAGCTTGATCCGCGCGTCGAACACGTCGCCGGGGGTACCGAAGTCGTCCAGGTCTGATCCCCCGAAGGTGACTCGCACGAAGTTCGGCGACACCCGTTCCACCGCACGCACGACGGCACGCGCGAGGACGTAGGAGGGACGAGTGCGGGTCTCAGCGGACATGATGCCTTCCGATCGGGGTGACCATCGGCTTTCCGGAGACCGGATCCGTGGTGATCTGATTCGCCATGCCGAAGACCTCTTCGACAAGGCTGTTGGTGAGCACGTCTTCGGGAGCGCCGATGGCGTGCACTTTTCCGCCGCGCATCGCGACGAGCTCGTCGCTGTAACGGGCCGCGAGGTTGAGGTCGTGCAGCACCATCACGATGGTCGTGCCGCGCGAGACGCTGAGGTCGGTGAGCAGGTCGAGCACCTCGACCTGGTGGGCGACGTCGAGGAAGGTCGTCGGCTCGTCGAGCAGCAGGATGTCGGTCTCCTGCGCGAGCGCCATCGCGATCCAGACCCGCTGGCGCTGACCCCCGGAGAGCTCATCGACGCTGCGGTCTTGGAGATCGGTGATTCCAGTCGCCGCGAGAGCGTCGGCGACGACCTCGTAGTCGTGCGCGGTCCAGCGCGCGAGGGCTTTCTGATGCGGGTGACGCCCCCGGCCGACCAGGTCGGCGACGACGATGCCCTCGGGAGCGATCGGCGACTGCGGCAGCAGGCCGAGCACCCGCGCGACCTCTTTCGTTGGTCGGGAATGCACCGACTTGCCGTCGAGGACGACCTGTCCGGATGCCGGAGACAGAAGGCGTGCGAGAGCTCGAAGCAGCGTCGACTTGCCGCATCCGTTGGCCCCCACGATCGCCGTGATCTTCCCCGGCGCGATGGCGAGGTCGAGCCCTTCGACCACGGTGCGATCGCCGTAGCCGAGGGTGACGGCCTCGGCGGTCAGGGTGTGCGCTTCGGTCACAGCGATCCTCCCGAGCGGTTCGTGCGGATGAGCAGGTAGATCAGGTACGGCGCACCGAGCACGCCGGTGATGACGCCGACCGGGTAGCGGCCCGAGAAGGCGAACTGGCCGATCAGGTCGCCACCGAGCACGAGCACGGCACCGACGCAGGCAGAGGGCAGCAGCAGATTCGCACCCGGCCCGGTGATGCGGGCGGCGATGGGACCCGCCATGAACGCGACGAACGCGATGGGCCCTGTGGCGGCGGTGGCGAAGGCGAGCAGGATCACCGCGCCGACGATGAACACCAACCGCGTCCGGTTCACTCGAACGCCCAGGCCTGCGGCCGAATCGTCGCCGAGCTGCAGCATCCCGAGCGCTTTCGCCTGCGAGAACAGGAACGGCCAGATGATGAGGCTCGCGAGCGCGAGAGGTGCGATGTCGTCCCACGAGGCGTTGTTCAGGCTGCCGGTGATCCAGCGCATCGCGGTCTGGATGTCCCACTGCGCGGCGCGCGACAGCACGTACGAGACGACGCTCTGCAGCATGGCCGCGACGCCGATTCCGATGAGGATCAGCCGGATGCCGGAGAACCCGCCCTTGTTCGAGAGGAAGTAGATCGCGATCGCCGTGATCAGCGCACCTGCGACGGCGAACCCTGACACGGCCAGGCCGCTGAGCCCGAGCGTGACGATGGCGACGACAGCCGCCGCGCTCGCGCCCTGCGTGATGCCGATGATGTCGGGGGAGGCGAGCGGGTTGCGCAGCAGCGTCTGGAACGAGACGCCGGCGATGCCGAACGCGAAGCCCGCGAGAATCGCGAGAGCGGTGCGGGGCAGACGCAGCTCCCCCACCGTGAAGGACGCCCCGGGCACACTCTCGCCGAGGATGACGCGGATGACTTCGCCCGGCGTGTAGAAGGTGTTGCCCACCATGAGGGCGACAGCGGCGAGCGCGAGAAGCAGGATGCCCAGGATCACGCTCGCGGTCGCGTGGCGGCGGTGGCGGGCACGGCGTCCTGCTGCGATCATCGCCGGCGCTTGTCGCGGACTCGGTCCCTGAGCCTGTCGAAGGGTCACAGCTCTCTCACCTTCTGGCGGCGGACGATCCAGATGAAGAACGGGGCACCGATGACGGCGGTGATGATGCCGACCTGGATCTCTTCGCCCGACGGCGAGATCACCCGTCCGACGATGTCGCTGGCCAGCAGCAGCGCGGCTCCGGCGAGCGCCGAGAACGGCAGCAGCCAGCGATGGTCTGTGCCCACCAGCATCCGACAGAAATGCGGGATGACGAGACCGACGAATCCGATCGGTCCCGCGATCGCCGTGGCGGCGCCCGCGAGGATGACGGCACCGAGCGCGGAGATCAGCCGCGTGCGGAACACGTTCTCACCGAGGCCGGTTGCCACATCATCGCCGAGGGCGAGGGAGTTCATTCCGCGCGCACACGCGAAACAGACGAGCGCGCCGACGGCGAGCACCGGAGCGGTGACCGCGATGCGCGGCCATTCGGCTCCTCCCACGCCGCCGATCTGCCATGCCTGGAACGCCTGCAGCAGGTCGACGCGCGGCAGCAGGATCGCGCTGATGAGCGAGGCGAGTGCCGCGCTCGTCGCGGCGCCGGCGAGCGCGAGTTTGAGCGGAGTGGCCCCGCCGCGCCCGAGCGATCCCACCGTATAGACGAAGACGGCGGTCACGGCGGCGCCGACGATGGCGACGAGCATCTGCGTGAAGGCTCCGGTCGCGCCGAACGCGGCGAGCACGATCACGACGGCGAACGACGCGCCGTTGTTGATGCCCAGGATGCCGGGGTCGGCGATCGGGTTGCGGGTCACCGCCTGCATCGCGGCGCCCGACAGGGCGAGCGCCGCGCCGACGAGAAGCGCGAGCACGGTGCGAGGGATGCGCTTGATGATCGCCGCCTGGGCGATGGTGTCGTCCTGACCGCCCAGGGCCGTGATGATGTCATGCAGCGAGACCGCGCGGACACCGAAAGACACCGAGAGGATGCTGAGCACGACGAGCACCCCGACCCCGACGAGCAGCCACATGGTGCGCGCCGAAGCCGGGCGCCGCAGGTTCGCGGTGCCCGGCTTCGATGCGGTGGCGGTCGAGGTCACGCGCCGGTCACTGCGCGAGGAGCGGCGCCTCGAGCAGCGCGAAGTAGTCGTCGATTCCCCAGCCGATCGACAGCGGCGAAGGGTTCGCCGATGCTGCCAGCGGTGTGGCATCGGGGAGGATGGCGATGCGGCCCTCGGCGATCGCCGGGATCTTCGACAGCAGCGGATCGGCCTGCAGAGTCTCGATCAGCGAATCGTCGCCGTAGGTGATGAAGACGTCGACGTCGTCGAAGACATCAGCGTTCTCAGCACTCACGGTGAGGTAGAACTCGGTGCTGTCGGTGTCGGCGAGAACGGCCGGCTCCGGAAGCCCGAGCTCAGTGAGGAACCCGGGACGGGTGTCGACCGGCGTGTAGTACATGATCTGGCTGAGGTCGCTCGGGTCGAGGTAGGCGAACAGGAGCTTCGCGTCTTTGAGTGCCGCGTGCTTTTCGAGCGCAGCATCCGTCTGGGCATGGATCTCATCGATGAGAGCGTCGCCCTCGTCGGCGAGACCGAGCGCTGCGGAGTTCATCTCGATCATTGTCTCGACGGGCGTGCCCCAGGCGACCTCGGGGTACGCGACGACGGGGGCGATCTTGGAGAGCGTGTCGTACTCTTCCTGCGTGAGCCCGGAGTAAGAAGCGAGGATCACGTCGGGTTCGGTGTCGGCAACGGCCTCGAAGTCGATGCCATCCGACTCATCGAAGAGCACGGGGGTCTCGGCGCCGAGCTCGTCGAGCTTGTCCTCGACCCACGGCAGCACGCCGTTGTCGTCATCGTCGCCCCACGTGGCCTTGCTCATGCCGACCGGAACGATGCCGAGCGCCAGCGGAACCTCGTGGTTCGCCCACGCGACGGTGGCGACGCGTTCGGGCTTCTCGGTGATGGTGGTCTCGCCGTAGACGTGCTCGATCGTGACGGGGAAAGCACCGTCGGATGCCGGGTTCGCGCCCGCTGCGCCGTCGTCGGTGCTTGCGGGAGCGGTGGAGCAGGCGGTGAGGCTTGCGGCGAGAAGCACGGCAGTGCCGAGGCCGAGGATGCGGGAGATGCGCACAGGCGTTCCTTCAGATCGGGATGGGTGAGGCGTGAGCCGAGTAGCTTTGGTAAGCCTCCCCTAACGTAACACGAGGTTAGGGTGCCCTCAGTTCGCCGTTACCCGATCGGTACGGCGATAGCGTGGTCACATGCGGGTGACGGCGGCGATGCGAAGTGCGAAGCGCAGCCCTCTGCTGCAGGTCGTGAAATCGGCCGTCGCGACCATCGGTGCGTGGCTGATCGCCGGCTGGCTCGTTCCCGGGCCCCTGCCGGTGTTCGCCGCCATCGCGGCGCTTCTGGTCGTACTGCCCAGCGTGAACCAGTCCTTCACCAAAGCGATCGAGCGCAGCGCCGGCGTGATCGGCGGGGTGCTGATCGCGACCGGCCTGAGCCTGCTGCTCGGCCCGCAGAGCTGGGTGGTGCTGCTCGCGATCGTCGTCGCCATGCTCGTGGCCTGGGCGTTCCGAGCTACACCCGGCATGGGTAACCAGGTGGCGATCTCGGCGATGCTCGTGCTCGCACTGGGGTCGTCGAGTCCGCAGTACGCGCTCGATCGGATCATCGAGACCCTGATCGGTGTCGTGATCGGCATCATCGTCAATGCGCTGATCGTGCCGCCTGTTCTCACCGCTCCGGCCCGACGTGACCTGGGGCTGCTCGGAACCGAGATCGCCGCGAGCATGGACCGACTCGCGGCCGCCCTCATGGCGGTGCAGAGTCCTGCCGATCTTCAGGCGCTCATGGTCAAGGCGCGCCTGCTTCGTCCTATGCAGGTCGCAGCCGCGGCATCCGTCACCGCCGGCGAGGAATCCCTGACCCTCAACCCGCGTCGCCGCTCACGCGGCGAAGTCGCCGAGATGCGGACGCTCCTCGACACGCTCTCCCCGATCGTGACCCAGGTGATCGGCATGACGCGCGCGTACTTCGACCACTATGACGAGACTCTCGCCGATGAGCCTTCCGTGCATGCCATCGCCGAGCAGCTGCGACGGGCAGGACACGACGTGCGCCTGGCAGTGCAGGTCGCTGACGTGGCTCCAGAGGCGTCGACGGAGACGTCAGCCATTCCGGCTTTGACCGCCCCGCTGCATCTGACGCCCCCGGCATCCGGTCATTGGGTCCTGATCGGCTCACTCATGGAGGATCTGCGCCGCATCCGCGGTGAGCTCGTCGGCGACGGTTAGGTCGGCTCCCCCTCTGGATCAGCGAAAACGTGCGGAGACGCGAGGGCGCGGCCTGATCCCGCGCATAACTCCTGAAGTTTTTCGCCGATCGGCGTGATTCCGGCTCGCTACCCGCCGAATTGCGCTGTTTCTCAGGAGCTATGCCACGCCCGTGGTGCTGCCCGGCACGGCGGGTCAGCACCGCGCCGTGGGGGCATCCGACCACGGGCGCTGTTCGACGCGGGCCTCGCCGTCGCCGCACCCGACTACTTCGAGATGGGAGTGCCCGGTCGGCGAGCTACTCAAAGCCGACGTGCTCCGGAATGCACCGCGGGCGTGAGCTCGCCGCCGAGATACGCTGATCCCATGGCTGATTCGCTTCCTCTGTGCCCCGAGTGCTCCAGTGAGCACGCCTACGAAATGGGCGCCCTGCTGGTGTGCCCGATGTGTGGTCACGAATGGTCGCCGAGCGAAGCATCCTCCGACTCGGCAGACGAGCCGGCGGAGAAGGTCGTGAAGGATGCCGTCGGCAACGTCCTCTCCGACGGTGACACCGTCACCCTCGTCACGAGCGTCAAGGTCAAGGGCTCGACGGGCATCAAGGCGGGAACCAAAGTGCGCGGCATCCGCCTCATCGCCCCCGTCAACGGTCACGACATCGACTGCAAGATCGATGGATTCGGCGCGATGCTGCTCAAGTCAAGCGTCGTCAAGAAGGCCTGACCCGGCCGTTTCTCATGTCTTCTCTTCTCGATCCCACGACTCTTCCCGACGGCTCCGATGCGGATGCCGTTTACATGGCGTTTGTGGAATGGGCAGAGTCCACCGGCATTCAGCTCTATCCCGCGCAGGACGAAGCGGTCATCGAGATCGTCTCCGGCAACAACCTGATCCTGTCGACGCCGACGGGCACCGGCAAGTCACTCGTCGCGATCGGCGCCCATTTCGCGGCGCTCGTCGAAGGCCGACGCAGCTATTACACCGCGCCGATCAAGGCGCTGGTCAGCGAGAAGTTCTTCGCGCTCGTCGACATCTTCGGCCCCGACAACGTCGGCATGATCACCGGAGATTCATCGGTGAATGCGGATGCTCCAATCATCTGCTGCACGGCTGAGATCCTCGCGAATCTCGCGCTGCGCCAGGGGCCTACGGCCGACGTCGGTCAGGTCGTGATGGACGAATTCCACTTCTACGCCGACCCCGATCGCGGGTGGGCATGGCAAGTTCCGCTACTGACGCTTCCACAAGCGCAGTTCGTACTGATGTCGGCGACGCTCGGCGATGTCACCTCACTCGCCGAAGACCTCACTCGGCGCACTCGCCGCGAGACCGCAGTGGTGACCGGGGTCGAGCGTCCCGTCCCGCTGCACTTCTTCTACGAGCTCACGCCGATCCACGAGACCGTCGAAGACCTGCTGGGTACCAGCCAGTCGCCGATCTACGTCGTGCACTTCTCGCAGGCGGCCGCGATGGAGCGGGCGCAGGCGCTGTCGAGCACGAAGATCGCCACGCGTGAGCAGCGCGACGAGATCGCCGCTCTCATCGGAGAGTTCCGGTTCACGACGGCGTTCGGAAAGACGCTGTCGAAGTTCCTGCGCGCAGGCATCGGCGTGCATCACGCCGGGATGCTGCCGAAGTACCGCAGGCTCGTCGAGCAGCTCGCCCAACGCGGGATGCTGCGCGTCATCTGCGGCACCGACACGCTCGGCGTCGGTATCAACGTGCCGATCCGCACGGTGTTGCTCACCGCCCTGACGAAGTTCGACGGCACGCGGATGCGGCAGCTGAACGCCCGCGAGTTCCATCAGATCGCCGGCCGTGCAGGCCGCGCGGGATACGACACGGCGGGCACCGTGGTCTGCCAGGCTCCCGAGCACGAGTCCGAGAACGCTGCGGCGATCAAGAAGGCTGGCGACGACCCGAAAAAGAAGCGCAAGCTGATCCGCAAAAAAGCACCCGACGGATTCGTGTCATGGGGCGAGCCCTCATTCCGCAAACTCGTGGATGCTGAGCCCGAGACGCTCACCTCGCACATGCAGATCACCAGCGCGATGATGCTCAACGTCATCGGTCGCGGCGGTGACGCGTTCGGGAATATACGCGCACTGGTATATGACAACCACGAGCCCCGCGCTCGCCAGCGCCTGCTGGCGCTGCGGGCGCTCGGAATCTACCGGACGCTGCGCGAATCGGGGATCGTCGAGCAGACGCCGTCTGGCGAGATCCGTCTCACCGTCGACCTGCAGCCGAACTTCGCGCTGAACCAGCCGCTCTCACCGTTCGCGCTGGCCGCGTTCGAGCTTCTCGATCCGGATGCCGCGACCTACGCCCTCGATATGATCTCGATCGTCGAATCGACGCTGGACGATCCCCGTGCGGTGCTGAGCCAGCAGGAGTTCCTCGCGCGTGGCGATGCCGTGGCAGAGATGAAGCGCGAGGGCATCGAGTACGACGAGCGGATGGAGCTGCTCGAGCAGATCACGTACCCGAAGCCGCTGGGGGAGTTGCTCGGCGCGGCGTTCGAGACGTACAGCGCTGCGCAGCCCTGGATTCGCGACTTCGAATTGCACCCGAAGGCCGTCGTCCGCGACATGTACGAGCAGGCCATGTCGTTCGGGGAATATGTCGCCTATTACAAGATCGCACGCTCTGAGGGAGTGGTGCTTCGCTATCTGTCGGATGCGTATCGCGCAGCATCCCAGACCATCCCTGAAGAGCTGAAGAACGAAGACCTGCGCGACCTCATCGAATGGCTCGGCGAGCTCGTGCGCCAGGTCGACTCTTCACTTCTGGATGAGTGGGAGGAGCTGCGCGCAGGCACCGACAACGGTGTCGTCGATCTGCATCGCCCAGACGAAGAGCCGATCGTCCCGCCGGCTCCGAAGCGCCTCACCAGCAACGTGCGCGCGTTCCGCACCCTCGTGCGCAATGAGCTGTTCCGCCGGGTGCAGCTGGCAGCCCTCGAAGACGTCGATGCACTGGCCGCACTCGACCCTGATTTCGGTGCGGATGCGTGGGATGACGCGCTCGACGCCTACTTCGCCGAGCATGATGAGATCCTCACAGGCCCGGATGCCCGCAGTTCGAAGCTGCTACTCCTCACCGAGGGCCAGACCGAATGGACGGCCAGGCAGATCATCGATGACCCCACGGGCGACCACGACTGGGGCATCAGCGCGACCATCGATCTCGCGGCATCCGACGAGGCCGGCGAAGCCGTCGTCACCATCACCGGATTCGACCGGCTCTAACGAGAACGTCCACTATGGACAGCTCTGTCCTTTCGTGCCACGATAGGACATCTGATGTCTGATGAATGCACAGTGACGCCGTTCCGGCGCCCGAACGTCGCAGTTCCCCTCGCACCAGGTCTGCGCGAACTCTCCGCCGCGGTGCTCGCCGAGGTAGCCGATGTCGC
Organism: Microbacterium zouquanmingi; assembly: GCF_052266675.1. Taxonomy (NCBI): domain Bacteria; kingdom Bacillati; phylum Actinomycetota; class Actinomycetes; order Micrococcales; family Microbacteriaceae; genus Microbacterium; species Microbacterium zouquanmingi. The sequence goes on along the minus strand of NZ_JBQPRA010000002.1, from coordinate 59,682 downwards.
GGCGATGCACCGCTACCGGGCGATCGCCGCCGGTCGCGGCACGACGGTCGACGCGATCTGCACTACGCACGGCTTGGAAGCACGCGACGTCGCCCCAGGCATCACCGCCTTCTGCTCTCCCGGCATCACTCCTCGCGTGCGCGTGCTCTTCTTCCACGGCGGCGGCCTGATCGCCGGCAATCGCCTGGACGGCGCGGACGTGCTCGCCCGGCACTCCGCGGACGCGCAGCTCGAACTGTGGTCCGCTGACTACCCGCTCACCCCCGAGACACCGCACGATCGAATCGTCGCGCATCTCGTCGAGCTCACACGACAGGCCGCAGCAGATGGCGTTCCCGTCGTCCTCGCCGGATACAGCGCAGGCGGAGGGCTTGCCGCATCCGTAGCCTTCGAATGCCGCGATCAGAGCATCCCCGTGCTAGGAACCCTACTGATGTGTCCCATGCTCGACCGCCACGACACCGCCTCGGCCGTGCAGTTCGCCACCGACCCGGCGTGGAGCCGCACCTCCAACCGCGCCTGCTGGGATGCCGCCCTGGAAGGCGCAGCATCCATCGCTCCTGGCGATCGCACCGATCTCGAAGACCTTCCGCCCACCTACCTCGATGTGGGATCCGCCGAGGTGTTCCGCGACTCGGTCGCGACCTTCGCCGGGGCCCTGTGGGCTGCGGGAAACCAGGCCGAGCTGCACGTGTGGTCGGGCGCGTTCCATGCCTCCGAGAGCGTGATCGAAGACGCCGCCGTCTCGCGCGATGTGCACCGCGCCCGCAAGCGCTGGCTGCTGCGCCTGCTCGACGACGAACTCTGAGTCGATTACCTGCGGAACGTCACGTGGATGGTGCCGCTCTCGGCGACCTCACTAGTGACAGCGTGGGTCGATTCGATCCCTCGCATGTCTTCCCACACTCGGTTGCCGCGGCCGAGCACGATCGGTGCGATTCCGACGTGCAGGTCGTCGACGAGACCGGCGCGCAAGAACTCGCGCGCGGTCCGGATACCTCCGCCGATCAACACATCCAGGCCGTCTGCGGCCTCTTTCGCCTCGTCGAGGATGCCAACGAGGTCACCGGTGCGGAAGTGGAACGTAGTGCCGCCGCTCATCGGGATCGACGGACGCGGCGCAGTATGCGTGAGCACGAAGACGGGGTATCCGAAGGGCGGCTCGTCTCCCCACCATCCCTTCCAGTCCGGATCGTCGGGGTTCACGTGCAGGCCGAACATGGCGGCGCCCATGATCTCGGCGCCCACCCCGGACGAGAGCGCCTGGGCGTACTTCTCGTCGATTCCGGTTGTGCCGGCACCGGTGGTGTCACCGAAGACCTTGGCACGGAAGGTGCGGGTGGCGGAGTAGGCGGCGGTCAGCGGCGCCCAGTCATCCCCCATCGGATTGTCAGATGCCGGGTCCGGCGCTGCGGTGAAGCCATCGAGCGAAGCGAACAGGTCAACACGGACACGGGCCATTGCGCCTCCTTGGGGGCGGGGAAGGGTAATCGCAACGCTAGTCCGATCACCCGCCCACCGCGAGGGTCAGCCCCGGATCGCCTCGACGAACCATGACGTGATGGTCGACGGATGCGTGATCGCAGTGCCCACGCAGACCGTGAAAGCCCCGGCGGCGAGCGCCGCCGCCGCCTGCGCGGGGGAATGCACCCGCCCCTCGGCGCAGATGGGCGCGGAGCAGCGTGCGGCGATCTGCCCGATGAGTTCCAGATCGGGACCTGCTGTCTTGGGCCGCTCGCCGGTGTACCCCGACAGCGTGGTGCCGAGGATGTCAGCACCGGCTTCCTCTGCGGTGACCGCGTCATCGAGCGAGCCGCAGTCAGCCATGATCAGAGCGCCTCTACCGGTGTCGGCGAGGTGTGCGCGCAGACCTGCCACAGTCTCAGCAAGAGTGAGCCCGTCCGGCCGGGGCCTGCGGGTGCCGTCGATCGCGATGATGTCGGCCCCCGCATCGGCGACGGCGATCGCGTGCTCGAGGGTCGGCGTGATGAACACGTCGTCGTCGCCGTCCTTCCATAGCCCGATGAGCGGAACAGGAAGCTCGGCCACGGCGCGAATATCGGCGATGCCCTGCACGCGGATCGCCGAGGCTCCCCCGACGATCGCGGCGGAGGCGACCTGCGCCATGGTGCGCGCATCGCGCATCGCTTCACCCGGATACGCCTGGCACGAGACGATCAGGCCGCCGCGAAGACGCGCAAGTGTGTCGGTGGATCGCATCAGTTCCTCCAGGCTGTGGCTGCGGCGCCGCGCAGCGGTGCGTCAGCGCCGAGACTGCCGGCGACGATCGGAATGTTCTGGAGCACGTCGATGACTTCGGCGCGGTAGGCGTCGCGCATCGGCATCCACCATGCCTCTCCGATCTGCGGCACGCCGCCGGTGAGGACGATGCGCTCGGGGTCGAGCAGGGTGGCAGCGCCGGCGAGAGCGCGACCGACGCAGGCCGCCGATTCGGCGAGCGCACGTGCAGCCACGGGGTCGGTCGCTGCCGCGGCGGCGATCCCCCTGGCATCCGGAACCCGCGGGTCGCCACCGAGCGAAAGGTAGTGCCGGTGCATCCCGGTTCCAGAACCGAGCGCTTCGAGGTGCCCCATCCGTCCGCAGGGGCAGCGCAGGTGCTCGGCGCCGGGCACGGGCATGTGAGCGATCTCGCCGCCGACGTGATGCGCACCGAACAGCGGGGAACCGGAGACGATGATGCCGGAGCCGACTCCGGTGCCGACGGCGACGATGAGGGCCGCGGATGCTCCGGCCGCAGCTCCCTGCAGGAACTCGCCCAGCGCGTGTGCGTCGACGTCGTTCCGCACGCTCACGAGCGCATCGGGAGCGAGCCGGTGGGCGAGCGCAGACCGGAGGCCGGCGGCCAGAGGCGTCCCCGCCCAATCAGCGAAAGTATCTGTCGCCGAGACGATGGTCCCGGTGGTGTGATCGACGACGCCCGCTGTTCCGACGCCGATGCCCGCGAGACGCAAGTCGGGGTCGCGCCCGGCGAGCAACCGCTCCGCGAGCGTGACCGCACCCGCGATAACCGCTGCCGGTCCCGAAGACGCCGGAGTCGGCATCAGCTCGGTCTGCAGCAGCACGTCATCGCGCGTCACGAGCGCCGCGGCCGTCTTCGTGCCGCCGATGTCAACAGCGAGGACGAGCTCTTCCATCACGCCGCCTGGGTAGGGAGCAGATCCATCTCGGCGAGGATGCCGCGGACCTTCTGCACGGCATCCGCATCGAGGCTCTGCACGCCAGCCGCCATCGTCGGGTGATCGATCAGTCCACGTGCGTGCATCGCGGCCTTGAACGCGCCGACACCCGTCGCATCCCCGGCAAGGCCGATGGGCTGGAACACGATCTCGAACAGTCGGTTGATCCGCTCCTGCTCGAGGCGCGCAGCATCCCAATCGCCGCGCGCAGCCGCGTCGCAGAGCCGCACGTAGCCGGAGGCCTCGACGTTCGCCAGCCCTGGCACGACGCCATCGGCTCCGGCGAGGAGCATGGCGTCGACGACGACCTCGTGACCGGTCAGCACCTGCAGCGGGCGGCCGGCGGCGCCGTTCGCGGCGAGCAGTCGGCGGAATCCGACGTCGTCACCGGAGGAATCCTTCACCCCGTGCACGACGCCTTCGGCGCCCAATCGAAGCAGAAGATCGATGCCGAGTTTCGAGTGCACCCGCACCGGAACGTCGTAGGCCCACAGCGGTGCGTCGATTCCGGCCGCGACCCGGCGGAAGTGATCGGCGATCTCGCCCGCGGAGTTCAGCGTGTAAAGCGGAGCGGTGGTGACGACCGCCTGTGCGCCAGCATCCACAAGGCGAGCGCCCACCGCGGAAATGCGCGGCGCGGTCAGCTCGATCGCCCCGGCGATGATCGGCACGCGACCGGCGGTCGCGCTCGCGACAGTGCGCAGGATCTCGACGCGCTCGTCATCGGTGAAGTACGCGGTCTCGCCCGTCGACCCGAGGGCGAAGAGCCCTGAGACGCCCTCGGAGATCAGGTGATCGACGTGGCGCTCCAGCGATGCGTGATCGACGGAGTGATCCGGCAGAAGCGGGGTGGCAACAGGGGGGACAACGCCTGTGAAGGCGACGGATGCAGACATGGGATTCCGGTCGTTTCAGTGAATAGAGAGGTCAGCGACTGAGCTCGAGCAGCGAGGGGGCCGCACCGAGCAGAGTGCGGGTGTAGTCGTTGGTGGGGTGGTCGAAGACCTGCGCCGCATCGCCGAACTCCACGATGCGCCCCTGGTTCATCACCGCGATCTCGTCGGACAGATAGCGCACGGTCTGGATGTCGTGCGAGATGAACACCATGCCGAGGCCCAGTTGGTCCTTCAGATCGGTGAGCAGGTTGAGGATCTGCGCGCGCACCGAGACGTCCAGCGCGCTGGTCGGCTCGTCGGCCACGATCACCTGAGGGTCGAGCACGAGGGCACGAGCGATCGCCACGCGCTGCCGCTGGCCGCCGGAGAGCTGGCCAGGCAGAGCGTCCAGTGCGGATGCCGGGAGACCGACGAGTCCGATGAGATCGCGGACTTTGCGCTCGCGCTGCGCGGGGGTGCCCATCCGGTGCACCTGCAGCGGATCCAGCAGCGCATCGCGCACCTGCATCCTGGCGTTCAGCGCCGTGGCCGGGTCCTGGAAGACGACCGACAGGATGCGGCCGATGCGCATGCGCATCGCCGCGTTGAACGATCGCACCCGTTCACCGTCGAAGATCACGTCTCCGCTGGTGGGTTTCTCGAGCCCGATCAGCACCTTGGCCGAGGTCGACTTGCCAGAGCCGGACTCGCCGACGATGCCGAGAGTCTGTCCGCGCTTGACCGTGAACGAGACGCCGTCGAGGGCATCGACGTAGTTGCGGTGGAAGATCGTCGAGGTGCGCGTCTTGTAACGCACGTGCACGTCTTCGAGTTCAATGACGGCGTCGCTCATCGTCCTGCTCCGATCGCTTCGACAGGCGCATCGTCCGGATGCGCGGAGTAACTGTGCGTCGTCCCTGGGATGCTCCGCCGCTCCGGTTCCACACCGACGTAGCGGGCTGGGTCGGAGGAGCGCGGTGCGAAGCGATCGCCTGCAGGGAAGTCCCGCGGCGACGGCACGACACCGGTGACCTGGTGCAGGCGGTCAGAGCCCGCCTCGATCGAGAGCACTGCACCGAGAAGACCCTGCGTGTACTCATGCACCGGTTGAGTGAGCACCTCGCGGGTCGTGCCCTGCTCGACGACCTGCCCGGCGTACATCACGGTGATGCTGTGGGTGAGCTCTGCGACAAGGGCGAGGTCGTGCGAGACGAACACCATCGCGAAGCCGAGCTCCTTCTGCAGGCGCATGAGCAGATCGACGACCTGCTTCTGCACGGTCACATCGAGCGCCGTTGTGGGCTCGTCGGCGATGATCAGGCGCGGGTCCCTGGTGAGGGCCATGGCGATCAGCACGCGCTGGCGCTGTCCGCCAGAGAGCTCGTGCGGGTACGACGCGAGCGTGCGCTGCGGGTCGAGGCCGACGAGTTCGAGCAGGTCTTCCGCGGTGCGCGTGCCGCCGCGGGAAGTGAGTTGCTTCATCTGCGAACGGATGAGCATCGCCGGGTTCAGCGAGCTCAGGGCATCCTGATAGATCATCGCGATGTCGTGGCCGCGCATCGCGGCACGCTGCTTCGGCGCCATCTGCAGAAGATCTTCGCCGTCGAAAATGATCTTTCCTCGTACGTCGGCCTTGGCATCGAGCAGCCCCATGATCGCAAGTGACGTGATCGACTTGCCGCAGCCGGACTCGCCGACCAGCGACATCGTCTCGCCTGGGCGCACGGTGAAGCTGACGTGATCGACCACGTCGACAACTCCGTGACGCGGGAACGAGATGCACAGGTCCTGCACTTCTAGCAGAGGCGCGGCATCGCCGGTGTAGACCAGCCGGTCGGTGCGATCCAGCTCGACTTCGCGCAGCTGCGCGAGGCGCTCGGCGAGCGGCACGGCCGAGGTCTGCGGCACGAGCGTCTCTGGCACAGCATCCCCCACCTGCCCTGGCACGGTGAGGTTCGATGCCGTATCGATCGTCCTGATCACGTGGGTGTCATCCATCGGAGTGACAGCGGCGTTCTCGAGATCCGACGTGGATTCTTCGGTGTTCGCGGCATCCGCCGTCAGCTTGCGAGCGCGAGGCGAGACCATCGCGTCCGTCATGCCCTCGGAGAGGATGTTCAGGCACAGCACGGTGATCATGATCAGGATGCCGGGGAAGAACGTCGCCCACCACGCTCCGGACATGAGCAGGTTGCGGCCGGCGGCGATCACGTTGCCCCAGCTGGGCTCTGGGTCGGGGATACCTGCCTGCAGGAACGACAGGGATGCTTCGAACACGATGGCGTCTGCGACGAGGATCGTGGCGAACACCAGCACGGGTGCCATGGCGTTGCGGGCGACATGCTTGATGATGATGCGTCCTGTGCGCGCGCCCATGACGCGGGCGGAGGAGACGTAGTCCTCGCCGTACTGATCGAGGATGTTCGCCCGTACGATGCGCGTCAGCTGCGGCACGTAGAGGAACGCGATCGTCAGCACGAGCACCGGCAACGACTTGCCGAACACGGCCACGAAGACGGCGGCCAGCGCGATGCCGGGGAACGACATGACGACGTCCATGATGCGCATCAGGGTCTCTGAGATCCACTTCGGCGCGGTGGCAGCGATCGTGCCCAGCACGCAGGCGACGGCGAGCGCGACCAGCGTTGCACCGAGACCGATCACGAGTGAGTAGCGTGCGCCGTAGACGAGACGCGAGAAGATGTCGCGTCCCTGCCGGTCGGTGCCGAACCAGTGCTCAGCGTCGGGCGCCTGCACGGGCGGGCCGGACGCGAGCGGGTCGAAGCTGGTGACGAGCGGAGCGAAGATCGCGGCAAGAGCGATGATCGCGAGGATCACCATGCAAATGATCGAGCCGAGTGAGAGGGATCCGAACCGGAGGCCGGGTACGGAGAGCCGCTGAGTGAGTTTGCGTCGCATGAGGGTCACACCGCCCGGATTCGCGGATTGATGAGGACGTAGAGCAGGTCAACGATGATGTTGATGATCACGAACGCCAGCGCAACGGCGAGCGTCACGCCCTGCACGAGGTTGGGTTCGTTGTTGGTCACGCCGTTGAGGATCAGGGTTCCCATTCCGGGAATCGCGAAGATGACCTCGATGACGACGGCACCGCCGATGAGATACCCGATGCGCAGGCCGAGCACGGTCACGGGGGTGATCAGAGCGTTGCGCAGCACGTTGCGGCCGACGACGACTCCGCGGGGAATGCCGGCGCCGAGAGCGGTACGAACGTAGTCGCGGTCGAGTTCTTCGACCATCGAGGTACGAACGACGCGCGAGAGCTGGCCGATCACGGGGACGGCGAGCGCGAGGGCTGGCAGCAGCATGCGGGCCAGCCATCCACCCGGGTCGCTCCAGGGGTCGGGGAGTGGACCGGATGCCGGAAGCACCCCGAGTCCGAGCGTGAAGGCTTGGATGAGCAGGATCGCGAGCCAGAACGAGGGCGTGGACAGAGCTGCCACGCCGAAGAGGCGGATGACCTGATCAGGCCACCGGTCACGGTAAACGGCGGCGAGGATGCCGATTGCGAAAGCGAAGACGACGGCGATGATGAGGCCGAGAAAGGTCAGCGACAGCGTGATCGGGAACGCGCGGGCGACTTCATCGACGACAGGGAGGCTGCGGGCGGAGTAGGTGCCGAGGTTTCCCTGCACCATTCCGAAGAGGAAGTTCACGTACCGAACGAGCAACGGAAGATTCAGTCCGTTGGACTCGCGGTAGTCCTCGAGCTGCGCTGCGGAGGCGGTCTCACCGAGGGCGTTGCGCGCGGGGTCTACCGGTGAGAACGACATCACGAAGAAGACCAGGAATGTGATGCCGAGAATCATCAGCGGCAGCTGTAGAAGCCGCATGCCGATGAGGCGGAGGGTGCCAGTCACGAGCGGATCCTTCCGGGGGTTGAGGTGCTGGTGGGTGGGGCGCACTCAGGCGCGCCCCACCCACCAGCGGTATTCGGATTACTTGGCTGCGACACCGACGCCGAGGAACGACAGGCCGGTGGTGGGTACCGGCTTGAAGTCGACGAGGACGTCGGGGTTCCAGGCGGTGGGCAGCTGGCGGTGGAACAGCGGGTAAAGGCTGACCTGCTCAGACATCAGGTCGAATGCCTTGCCCCACGTCTCGGCCTGCTCGTCGCCCTGCTGCTCCGCACCGGCGGAGATGAGTGCGTCGAGCTCTGCGAACTCCGGCGTGCTGGCCCACTGGGTGCGCTTCTCGGTCCAGACACCCGGCGCGAACCACCAGTTCATGAGCAGGTCGGCGTCGTTTCCGAAGACCGACGGGTCACCGGGGGCGACGGCCATCGTGTAGTCGCCGGAGTCAACGCGCTCGTACATTGCAGCGGACTGCAGGATTTCGAGGTTGACCGTGATGCCGACAGCATCCAGCGACTCCTTGATCAGCGGCGCGACTTCCTTCACCCAGCTGGTGTCGGTGGTCAGCAGATCGATCGAGAGGTCGCTGACGCCTGCCTCATCGAGGAGCTCCTTGGCCTTGTCGGCGTCGTAGGTGTAGACCGTCGAGGCCTCCTGGTAGTCAGGGTGGCCCTTCGGCAGGAACGACGTCGCTGCCTCGGCGTTGCCCAGCATTCCGGTCTCGATGATCTTGTCCATGTCGAGCGCGTAGAACATCGCCTGACGGACCCGAGGGTCATCGAACGGCGCAGCCGACGTGTTGAACATCGCGAACAGCAGACCGAAGGACTGCACGCTCTCGACCTCTGCGGTTGCGGCGAGCGTATCCACGTCGATGTAGGGCACGTCTTCGATGGCCTGGACGGTGCCGGTCGACATGGCGGTCACTCGAGCGGATGCATCCGCCAGGAGGTTCCAGTTCATGCCTGCGGCGAGCGCGGGGCGCGGGCCGTTGTAGTCGTCGTAGCGCTCGAACACGACCTTGTCTTCGGGGGTCGCTGAGACGAGCGAGTACGGGCCGGTGCCGACGGGGTTCGCGCCGAATGCTTCGGGGTCTGCTTCCACGAGCGCCTTAGGCACGATCTTGACGATGCCGAGGCGGTCGTTGATCAGCGAGAACGGGAAGTCCGTCGTGATCTGGATCGTGTCGTCGTCGACCGCGGTGACGGTGTCGATGAAGTCGACGTAGCTGGTGAACAGCGAGTTGTTGGAAGGGTCGAGCACGCGCTCGTAGCTGTAGATGACGTCGTCGACGGTGACGGGGTCGCCGTTCTGGAAGGTCGCGCCCTCGCGGATATCGATCTCGTAGGTGGTGTCGTCGACCTGGGTCGGAAGATCCGCGGCGAGCGCCGGGTACGCCTCGCGAGTGGCGGGGTCTAGATCGACGAGCCCCTCGAAGATGTGCCAGTTGGCGGCGACCGTGACAGCTCCGGAGGCGATCATCGGATCGAAGCTCCCGCTCAGGGCGTACGAGATACCGGCCTCAATGATGGCGTCGGGGTCGATCTCGCCGGCGGCTTCCGTGCCGCTGGCATCGTTTGCGGCACCGGCACCGCAACCGGCCAGAGCGATCGCTGCGGCAGCCGTGCCTGCAATCGCCATGGCCAAGCGACCCCCGCGACGGCGGGTGATGTTTCGGTTCATGTGTGAACTCCTGTGTGGTGTGGGAGACATCTTGAGGACATCTGATGTCTGATGTACTGTAAGCATATGTTCCATCGGAACACAAGAGTGAGATGATCGACGCGATCGACGCGAGGCACGAGAGGGACCAGATGAACTCCAGCACAAGCCGCGCGTCGCGAATGCGCCGCTCGACCACCGCCGATCAGATCAAACAGCTCATCCTGACCCGTGGCCTAAAGCCCGGTGACCCGATGCCCACAGAGGCAGAGCTGTGCGAGACACTCGATGTCTCACGCTCATCGGTGCGCGAGGCGATCCGTACGCTGTCGACACTCGACATCGTCGATGTGCGGCATGGACATGGCACCTACGTCGGCGGCATGTCACTGGATCCCATGGTCGAGACGCTCGTCTTCCGCGGGGTGCTCTCGCCCGAGAAATCGCTCGACGCGCTGCGCGACGTGGTCGAGGTGCGCCTCGCGCTCGACCTTTCAATGGCCGAGCGCGTCGTGGCGGCGGGCGCCGCCGAGCACGAGCTTCCCGAACTCGATGAACTCGTCGACGAGATGGTCGACAAGGCCGGCCGCGGCGAGTACTTCCTCGAGGCAGATCGAGCCTTTCACACCAGGCTCTTCGATTCCACGGGCAATCGCCTGGTCGGACAGCTGGTCGGCGCATTCTGGGATGTGCACACCGCTGTGCTGCCCCAGCTCGGGATCGCGCCTCCCGCAGACATCCATCAGACCGCCAAAGCGCACGGCGACATGCTCGACGCGGTGCGCAGTGGCGACGTCGAGGCCTATCGCCACGCGGTGATCGATCACTACAAGCCGCTGCAACGGGTGCTGGCGCAGACAGCCCAGCGTGACAAGTGAACCGTCGGGTTCATCCGTGTAAACGGTCGACGTGACCGATCACCTGCCGCACCATCCGCCCGTGCGCGGAGTCCGGACCCACGTGAAGCAGCCCGCGCACATGACGTGCGATCCTGCGCAGCTCAGTCACCTGGAGTCGAGACTCACTGACCACCGAAACTATCGATCCCCTCGGGGCGCCGTGGACGACCGCGGGATCAGAGTCGGCAGGGTGCGCGTGGTCTGGGCATCCGGGTTCGCCGACTCCAACAGGTCCAGTGCGCTGGCGGCGATCTGGTCGAAGGGCGTGCGCACAGTGGTCAGAGGAACGGGCAGCATTCCCGCCAGCGGGATGTCGTTGTAGCCGACGATGGACACATCCGAGCCAACGGCCAGGCCGGCCGCCCCCACGGCCGTCATCGCGCCGATGGCGAGGTTGTCGTTGGCCGCGAAGATCGCCGTGATCTGCTCGGCTTCATCGACGAGAAGACGTGCTGCCGCTTCATTGCCGGATTCGATTCCGTAGCCGGTCGACACAACGCGCTGTTCTGGAAACTCGAGTCCGGCCTCGTCCAACGCTCGCCGCGCTCCGGCGAGCCTGTCGCGCGCGCTCGATGTGAACCACGGGCCCGTGATCACGGCGATGTTCCGATGCCCCAGGTCGATGAGGTGGCGCACCGCGAAGTATCCGCCGGCCTCATCGTCACCGAGTGCCGATGAACTCTGGCCGTCGGTCCGCAGGACAAGGGCGTGCGGGACTCCGCGTTCACGCAGAGAGGCGGGCAACGTGTCATCCAGTCGTGCGGTCGCGAGGATGAGTCCGTCGACGTTACGTCCGAGCAGCGTCTCGGTCGCGCGGCGTTCGTCGTCCGGATCATCCCCGCACGTGGCGACGACGGCAAAAGCCCCCCTCGAACGCGCAGCCCGCTCGATGGCCTCGAACATCAGAGCCATCACGTTGTCCGTGAGTCGCGGGACGAGCACTCCGATCGTCCCCGTCGCGCCCCGACGAAGACCGGATGCAAAGACGTTGCGGCGATAGCCCAGCTCGTCGGCGACGCTCCGCACACGCTGCGCTGTCGCCGAGCGCGAGGACGGGGTTCGGTCGTCGAGGATGCGACTCACCGTGGACACACTGACCCCGGATGCCGCTGCGACGTCCTTCAACGTCACGACACGTCGTTCGGCGTGAACATCCATTGCGCCCCTCCCTCCTGGCGAGTCTAGCTTCGGGCACTTGACACGATCTGCACCTCCCAGCATACTTGCAATCGTTCTTGCAAACGTTCCCGGCAACGATCCCACGCAAGGATCTCGAAGAAGAGCAACCAGAGAAGGAAACGATGATGACTCTCGATCTCCGCGGCCTCAGCCCCGCACCTGTCACCCCGTTCACCGAAGACGGAGACGTCGACTTCGACGCGATCCAGCGACTCGGATCCTGGCTCGGCTCGATCGAAGGCGTCAAGAGCCTCGTCGTGCTGGGACACGCAGGAGAAGGCACGTTCCTCACCGAGCGCGAACAGCTCGATGTGATCCGCGCGTTCGTGTCCTCGACCGACGGGCGCATCCCCGTTGTCGCCGGAATCACCAAGGAGGGAAACAAGACAGCGGCTCTTGAGGCGAAGGCCGCTGTCGACGCCGGCGCCGCAGCCGGGCTCGTGTACCCCTCGCACGGCTGGCTCCGGTTCGGATACCAGCAGGGCGCGCCGCAGTCCCGATACCGCGAGATCCACGAGGAATCGGGACTGCCCCTGATTCTGTTCCAGTACCCGGATAACACCAAGGCGACCTACGACCTCGACACTCAGCTGGAGATCGCTGGCCACGACGGAGTGTTCGCGACGAAGAACGGCGTGCGCAACATGCGTCGCTGGTACACCGAGATCCCCGCTCTCCGCGCCGCGTACCCCGACCTGCAGATCCTCTCCTGCCACGACGAGTATCTGCTGCCGACGATGTTCGATGTCGACGGACTGCTCGTGGGGTACGGGAACATCGCGCCAGAGCCGCTCATCGAGCTCATCGCCGCCGGGAAAGCACATGACTATGAGGCGGCGCACGCCATCCACGAGCGGCTACTCCCCGTCACCCAGAACGTGTATCACCGCGGATCACACATGGAGGGTACTGTCGCTCTGAAGTGGGGCCTCGTGCAGCGCGGCATCCTGGATCATGCGACTGTCCGCACTCCGCTCCTTCCGCTGCCTGAGGGCGCCGACGCCGAGATCGCCGCGGCATTCACACTCGCCGGACTCGGCAAAGTAGCCGTCCCTGCATGACCCTGATGGATGCTGCGGCGCCTCTGCTGCAGCATCCATCAGCACCACAGCGTTTCACAGCGCTGACCCAGTCAAAGACGACTTCGCGACCTCAGGGTCGCCCTCCAACGAAGGAGAACCCATGAGTGACCAATCCACCACGCGGCGCACCTCGACCCCCGGCACTGGCTATGGCAGGGTCTCGACTGAGACGATGAGGAACATCGTCGAGACTCACAAGACACGACGGTCGTTCTGGCAGCAGCTGACACTGATCGGACCGGCTTTCGTCGCCGGCGCCTGGCAGTTCGGGCCGGGCAACCTCACCACCGCTGTCCAGGCAGGCAGCGGATATCAGTATGCGCTGATCTGGGTGATCGTGGTCTCGACGATCCTGATGATCTTCCTCACCGACATGAGCGTGCGCCTGGGCATCAAGTCGCCTGTCTCGCTCATCTCGTCGATCAAGGATCATCTCGGAGGATGGGTCGGCGTCGTCGCCGGTATCGGTGTCTTCCTGATCACACTGTGCTTCTCCGTCGGCAACGCAGTTGGTTCGGGGCTCGGCCTGTCCATGCTCTTCGGCGGCAGTCCGATCATGTGGACGATCCTCTGCACCGTCGTCGTCGCAGGCATCCTGCTGCTTCGCAACGTCTACCGCGTGATCGAGAAGATCCTGATTGTCGCCGTGGCGCTTATGGCCATCACATTCATCGCGTCCGCCTTCATCTCGAATCCGGACTGGGCTGCGGCCGGTGCCGGCCTTCTGCCCACGGCTCCAGGAGGCGCCTGGCTACTGATCGTCGCACTCGTCGGAACGAACTTCTCGGTGAACGCGGCCTTCTACACGTCATACGGCACGAAAGAGCGCGGCCGGTCGGAGGCCGACTACCGCGACGTGACCGTGGTGGACACGATCCCCGGAATCGTGGCACCCGGCATCATGACGGCGTTGGTGATCGTGGTCGCTGCCGCAGTGCTCGGCCAGACCGGCGAAGCAGCGCCGACGATCGTCGCCCTCGCCGGTATCTTCGAGCCCCTGGCGGGCCCGCTCGGCGCGACGATCTTCGCGCTGGGCTTCTTCGCTGCCGCGTTCTCCTCGATGATCGCGAATGCCACGGCCGGCGGGACCATGCTGGCGGACGGCCTGAGCAAGGGCGCATCGTCGAGTTCGGGCACGGCGAAGCTCGTGAGCGGCGGCATCCTTGCCTTCGGACTGCTCATCGCGCTCGTGTTCCAGTCGTCGCCGGTACAGCTGATCGTCATCGCTCAGGCGCTGACGGTGCTCATCTCTCCGGTGCTCGCCGCGCTCATCATCATCATGGCGAACCGCGTGACACTGATGGGAGACATGCGCAACCGCTGGTGGCAGAACCTGTTCGGGATCATCGGTCTGGTCGCCGTTCTGCTGCTCTCGATACGACTCGTGATCACGCTGATCTGAGCGATCACCCCCGTGAGCGCATCGACGGTGACGGTCGGCTGACGGGCAGTCGTCCTATCGGTCAGAGAATCCGTGACCGATGGCGAGTCGGAGGGGAACTCCTCGTCGCTGTAGATCTTCGCCTGCACGCGGCGGTCGATGAGCTCATCGACCGCCGCGTCGATGTCCTCCACCGGGAAGTTCAGAATCGTTCGGCTGACGATCGATCACGAATGTCGACAGCAGTCCGGCCGGCCGTGCCGCAGCACCAGGTGGAGCGGAGGATCGATCGGGTTATCAGGGGGCATGTCCCCCTCGGCGACCTGCCGGAATCCGGCCTTCTCGAGCGCCCGCCACGAACCGACATTCCCCGCGACCACGGCGACGATGATCTCCGGCGCCTCGGGATACGCCGACCACGTGTCGGCGACGATCTCGCGAATGATCGCGGTTCCCAAGCCCACGCCGGTGCGCTCGGCATCGGCAATCAGGTAGTCGATCGTCACCGCCCCCTCCGGCACTGCGATGATCGCGGCGAGCTCTTCGAAGTCTCCCGCGTAATCCTGGATGCGGGAGCGCTGTACGAGCGCAACAGGAACCCCGTCGAGATGCACAAGCAGGTCCTCGCCGGCTTCATCGCCGCGTGTGCCGGGGCCGAAGTCGCGCGCCACTCCCTCTGATGAGAAGTCGTGGTGCCAGTAGCGATGCACGTGCGGGCGCGATAGCCACTCCGCGAGCAACGCGAAATCGTCCTTCGTCACCGGTCGCCAGGTGATCCGCAGATCGGGCATGTCACAAGTAGACCATTCACGCCCCGGATGTGCCGGCGTCGGAGCCTGCTACGCCTGTCGGAGGACCTTCGGACAGGCCTCCGACGTGCGTCACTTCCTCCGATAGGCGTAACGATTCATCGGCCGAGAATCACCAGGGGTTCGGCTTGTAGTCCTTCAAGAAGACGCCGTTGATGTCGATGCCGGCCTCACCCTGCACGATCGGGTCGTACACGCGCGCGGCACCGTCGACAAGGTCGAGCGGGGCATGGAAGCCCTCCTCCGCCAGGCGCACCTTGGTGTGGTGCGGGCGCTCATCGGTGATCCAGCCGGTGTCGACGGCGGTCATGAGGATGCCGTCGGTGGCGAGCATCTCGCCCGCGCTGGTGCGCGTGAGCATATTGAGCGCAGCCTTGGCCATGTTCGTGTGCGGATGCCCCGGGCCTTTGTAGCGGCGCGAGAACTGACCCTCCATGGCCGAGACGTTCACGACGTACTTCCGATGCGCCGTGGACGACGCCATCGAGGCGCGGAGTCTGCTGATCAGCAGGAACGGCGCTGTCGTGTTCGCCAGCTGCACCTCGAGCATCTCAAGCGGATCGACCTGCTCGACCGACTGCACCCAGCTGTTGACGTGGTCTATGTCGGGCACGAGCCCGCCTGCGTCAATGGCTGAGCCGTCGGCGTGCTTGGCGAGCGACGACGACCCCGGAGCCATTGCAAGCCGCGCGAGATCCTCGGCGGTGAGCGCCTGCCCGCCCTGCTCGGCGACGGTTCCGCCCAGCGCGGCAACAGACAGCAGGGGGTTCGCCGCGACAGAGGCCTGCAGAGCCTGCGGATGCGGGTCTGCCGTGTGCCCGAACGTCTCCATCTCGGGGAGCTTTCCGTCCGGAAGCGGCTGCATCTCAGCATCCGCCAGCAAAGAGTACGCACCCGGCGAGCGCCGCACGGTCTGGGCGGCGTTGTTGATAAGGATGTCGAGCGGGCCTTGAGCGGCGACCGAGTCCGCGAGCGCGATCACCTGAGCGGGATCACGCAGATCGATGCCGACGATCCGCAGGCGGTCGATCCAGTCCGCGGCATCCGGAAGGGACGAGAACCGGCGCACGGCGTCCCGGGGGAAGCGCGTCGTGATCGTCAGGTGCGCGCCGTCGCGGAGCAGGCGCAGCGCGATGTGCATGCCGATCTTCGCGCGTCCGCCGGTGAGCAGTGCGCGCCGGCCGGTGAGATCGGTACGGGCGTTGCGCTTGCCGTGACTGAAGCGCGCGCAGTCCGGGCAGAGCTGGTGGTAGAACGCGTCGACGAGCGTGTAAGGCTGCTTGCAGATGTAGCAGTTGCGGGGTTTGAGCAGCTCGCCGGCGATCGGAGCATCCACGCTGGTCGCGAGATCGATACCGCGCGTTTCATCGTCGATGCGGTCCGGCGCCCCCGTCGCAGTGTTCGCGACGACGGCCCTGTCCGCTTCAGCAATCGCATCGCGGATTTCCCGACGGCGAGCGCGCTTGACGGCCTTGAACATCTGCGCGGTCGCTCGGCGGACGGCGAGGTAGTCCGGATGCTGCTCGCTCATCGAGTCCAGCGAGCCGAGCACCCGGAGAGTGGTGGCGAGGTCATCAGGATCGAGGCCGTCGCCGAGGTCGTTCCCTTCTCGGTCCCTGAGCCTGTCGAAGGGTGCATCGGTCATTAGGCCGATTTTACGCGAGAGAGCTGAGAGCTCCTGACGATGAGTTCGCCCGCTGTTCATGTCGCGGCAAAGATCCCGTCACGGCACTTGTGCACCGTGATGTATGCGCATACAGACACCTCATGTATGCGCATACATCACTTCCGATTTGCCACCGAGATAGGACCCCTGATGAACCTTCGTCGTCTCCTCCCCGCCGCTGCGGGCCTCGCCGTGACGGGCGTATTCCTGGCCGGCTGCACCGGCGCAACTCCCGCGGCACAGCCCACATCCGAAGACGCAGGAGGGGCCCTGGTGGTCTACTCGAACTCCGTCTCGGACGGTCGTGGCGAATGGCTCGTCGAGCAGGCCGCCGAGGCCGGGTTCGAGGTCGAGTACGTCGACGCCGGCGGTGGAGCGATCACTGAGCGCATCATCGCTGAAGCTGCCAACCCGATCGCCGACGTCGTGTTCGGCCCGAACAACGTCAATTTCGAGGGCATGAAGGCTGCCGACGTGCTCGAGGCGTACACCCCGGAGTGGGCTGACAAGGTCGAAGAGATCGACCCGGACGGCGTCTACCACTCGATCATCGAAGAGCCCATCATGGTCGTCTACAACACCGCTGCCTACCCCGACGGCGAGGGCGCACCCGAGGACTGGACGGACCTCTTCGAAGACGAGCAGTACCACGGGCGTTACGAGACGCCGACGACTCTGACCGGCGGCACGACTCAACTCGTCGTGACGAGCCTGCTCAGCCGCTACCGCGACGACAGCGGCAACCTCGGCATCAGCGATGAAGGCTGGACCGCGATCGGCGAGTTCTTCGCCAACGGCTCCCCTGCTGTTGAAGGCACCGACCTGTACGCCCGGATGCTGAGCGGCGACGTCGACCTGGGACAGATGTGGCTGGCTGGCAAGTCCGCCCGCGAGGTCGAGTACGGGGTCCAGTCCGCGGCGATCTACCCCAAGGTGGGCGTCCCGATCATCAACCAGGCCATCGGCCTGGTCAAGGAAAGCAAGAACGGCGAGCAGGCACGCGAGTTCATCGACTGGTTCGGCAGCGCCGAAGTGCAGGCCGCCTGGTCACAGGAGTTCTTCACCGCGCCGACCAACACCGACGCACAGGCTGATGCTTCCCAGGACGCCGTCGAGATGACCGCTTCCTTCGAGGCGCAGGACATCGACTGGGAGTTCGTCGCCGAGAACCTCCCCTCGTGGATCGAAGAAGTCGAACTCAACCACATCGGCTGAGCAACCAAGACGACAAGTCGGACTTCCGGCTGGATAGAGACACTCATGATCACCTTCTCTGACGTCACTGTGACGTTCGCGGACTTCACCGCCCTGCCGGAGTTCTCCCTGACGGTTCAGGAGGGTGAGTTCTTCACCCTCCTGGGCCCGTCCGGCTGCGGAAAGACCACCGCACTGCGCACGCTCGCGGGACTCACCCGACCTGCATCTGGCACCATCACCATCGCCGGCAAGAACGTCACGCAGTTGCGCAGCGACCAGCGCGACCTGGGCATGGTCTTCCAGAACTACGCCCTGTTTCCTTCCATGAGCGTCGAAGAGAACATCGCTTTCGGCCTCAAGACGAAGCGCATCAAGGCTGACGAGGTTGCCGAGCGCGTGCGCAAGATCGCCGCCGAAGTCGAGCTGCGTCCCGAGCAGCTCACCAAGAACGTCTCGGAGCTGTCCGGAGGCCAACAGCAGCGCGTGGCAATCGCCCGTTCGCTGATCCTTCGTCCGAAGATTCTGCTGCTGGATGAGCCGCTGTCGAACCTCGACGCCAAGCTGCGCCACCAATTGCGCCACCAGCTGAAGGATCTGCAGCAGCACTTCGGCATCACCACCGTCTACGTGACCCACGACCAGGACGAAGCTCTGGCGATGTCTGACCGCATCGCCGTCATGAACGCCGGCCGCATCGAGCAGGTCGGCACTCCTGAAGAGGTCTACGCCCGCTCGATGACCGAGTTCGTGTGCACGTTCATCGGCGAGGCGAACAGGCTCGAGCCCGCATTGGTCGCCCACTTGCGCGACATCGGCGCCGGAAACTCCCGCGATCTTCTCGATCCGGATGCCGCCACGTATCTCCGCCTCGAGAAACCGACTCTGCTCGACGGCGGTGAGACGGCAGCTCACCCCGTCATCGATGGCACCGTGACCAGCCGCGTGTACCACGGCACGAACTCCGCGTACACGGTCGATTGCGGCCGGTTCGGCCAGGTCCGCGCAATCGTGCGCGAAGATGGTGCCGCCGCGCACCCGGTCGGCCACGCAGTGCGTCTCGCCATCCCCGCCGAACACCTGCTGCAGTACCGCAGCGGGAGGCCGCAGAACGCTTCGTCCGCCACGCTGCAGAGTGTGTCCGCATGAGCCCCACGGTCCGGATGCTGCGCAACCCACTCTGGCTGATCGTCACCGTCATCCTCATCTGGGGCATCGGCACCTTCCTCGTCATGCCCAATGTCACCCTCCTAGGCCAAGTGTTCTCAGACGGTAAGGGCGGCTTCTCCCTGCGCGCCGTGGAGCGGCTGTTCGGGTCTGAGCGCGCGGTGAAGTCGCTGTGGAACAGTGTGCTGCTCGCGGCGATCCTGTCCGTCACGGTGAACGTGATCGGCATCTTCCTCGTGCTCGTCACCCGGCTGTACGCGATCCGAGGTGCGCGCATCCTGTGGCTGGGCTATGCCAGCACGCTCGTCTGCGGCGGAATCGTGCTCGTCTTCGGGTACAAGCAGGTCTACGGCCCGAACGGCGCCGTCACCCGCACGCTGCTGAATGTCTTCCCCGAGCTTGATCCGAACTGGTTCTCTGGAATGTTCGCCGTCGTCATGGTGATGACGTTCGCATCGACGGGCAACCATCTGCTGTTCCTCTCGGCATCCATCGCGAAAGTCGACCTGCAGACGATCGAGGCGGCCCGAATGATGGGCGCCGGAGACCTCCGAATCCTTCGCCGGATCATCCTTCCGCAGCTGAAGCCCATGATCTTCGCCATCACGATCCTCACGTTCCTCGGCGGGCTCGGCGCTCTTGCCGCGCCTCAAGTGCTCGGCGGTCGTGACTTCCAGACGATCTCCCCGATGATCCTCGCATTCGCGACCACGTCGACGTCGCGCGACCTCGCCGCAACTCTGGCCATCCTGCTCGGGCTCGTCACGATCGTGCTCCTGGCGGTCCTGAACCGCATGGAGCGCGGCGGCGTGTACTTCTCGGTGTCGAAGGTGCCGACCCCGCTCGAGAAGCAGCGCATCCACAATCCGGTCGTCAACGTCCTCACGCACGTACTCGCCTACGCGTTGTTCGTCGTGTATGTGCTGCCGCCGGCCCTCGTCCTGCTCTACTCGTTCACCGATGTCAGGGCGATCAACTCGGGTGTGCTCACGCTGTCGAGCTTCACCCTCGACAACTACATCGCCGTGTTCACGACCCAGAAGGGCATGCAGCCCTTCCTCGTCAGCGTCGCCTACGGACTGGTCGCGTCGGTCACCGTGATCGTGCTGATGATGTTCGCGGCACGGATGGTCCAGCGCAACCGCAACGTGATCACGAACGCGCTGGAATATCTGCTGCACATTCCGTGGTTCCTGCCCTCGACCATGATCGCGTTGGGTCTGCTTGTCACCTTCAATGTCCCGCAGCCGTCTGTGCTGGGCACAGTGCTGACCGGTACATTCTGGATCCTTGCGATCGCGTACATCATCGGCAAGATCCCCTTCACATTCCGCCTGCTCAAGGCCGCGTTCTCGGGCATTCCCGACAATCTCGAAGAGGCCGCCTCGATGCTCGGCGCCAGCCAGCTGTACACCTTCCGACGGGTGCTGCTCCCGCTGGTGGGGCCCACAGCGGCAGCCATCACTGCACTGAACTTCACCAGCCTGCTCGATGACTACGACTCCGCCATCTTCCTGTCGCACCCGCTGCTGCAGCCGCTGGGCGTCGTGATCAAGAACGCGACGAGTTCAGAGACGATGAGTGACGGCACAGCGCTGACCTACGTGTACACGGTGCTGATCATGGTGATCTCCACTCTCGTGCTGTGGCTTGTGTACGGACGCCGACCCCGTCGTCGTCGGGTCGCCCCTGCCGTTTCCCTTTCGGATGCCGCAGGCGTCGCAGCATCCTCCACACCAGACGCCACGGCGCCCTCCTACGAACGAAAGCTCACGCTGTGAACACCTCTCCTCTCGCGCAGGCCGCCGTCCCGGCATCCGCCGACCGGTTTGCCGAGCCTGCCTTCGGGCAGCGGCGTCATGCTGCCGTGAACGCCTACCTCAACGGCCGATTCCGCACGCGCGGCACGCTCGTCGCGGTGCACCGCGGTACCGGCCTCGGCATGATCGCCGAGAACACCGCAGCGGCGGTGACCGCGGCCGCGCGCTGCGGCGGCGACCTCATCGAGATAGACGTCATCGAGTCCACCGACGGTGACTTCTTCGCGTTCCACGACGGCTACGAGAAGCAGTATTTCGGCATCGACCGCAACATGCAGACGATGTCGACTGCCGAGATCGAGCAGCTCGCCTACCCGCAGCGCCGCGCCACACCGCTCGTGCGGGTCGAACGCCTTGAGACGATCCTGCGGCGCCTGCCCGATGTGTCACTGAACATCGATCGATCGTGGCGCTACTGGCCACGGCTGCTGCACTTTCTGGATGACTTCCGCATCGCCGATCGATTGCTCATGAAAGTCGACGCCCGCGACGAGCGGGCGATCGAGGCGGCACGACGGCACGAAGTGAAGTACCCGCTTCTCCCCATCGCGAAGACGGTGGCCGAGGCTGAGCACACCCTCGATGACCCCGAGCTGAACGTGGTGGGCATCGAGGCTGTCGCATCCGATCCGCAGCATCCGTTCTGTGCCCCGGAATGGTCCGCCGGGTTGCGCGCACGCGCTACCTTCTCGTATATGAATGCCCTGGACCTCGGGAACGGGAATGCCCTGATGGGCGGCTGGGACGATACCGTCGCCGTCCTGCAGAGCCCAGCTCTCGGGTGGGGGCCACTGGTCGACATCGGTGCCGACGTCATCCAGACCGACTGGCCTGCGCTGTTGCAGGACTATCTCGTACAGCGCGGCGTGCGCACCCCGGCGCAGACATGAGCGACGCGACCCGTCGTCCGCGCGCCTGGCCCCGAGTGACGATGAAAGATGTCGCGCACGAGGCCAAGGTCTCGGATGCCACAGTCTCGCGAGTGCTGGACGGATCCACATCGGTCAGCGAAGAGACGAAGGCCGCGGTGATGGACGCTGTGCGCAGGACGGGCTACATTCGCAACGGCGCCGCCAGCCAGCTCGCCGGCAGCCGCTCGGACGTGCTCGGCCTGCTGATCCGCGATGTCCGCAACCCGTACTACGGACTCATGCACTCGGAGCTGCAGCGCGGCATATCTGATCGCGGGCTTCGGCTGCTCACCGTCTCACCGACCTTCACGCAGGACTATCACGACGAGGTCATCGGGCTCGATCATCTGCTCGAACAGCGCGTGCGTGGTCTTCTCATCGCGACGGGGACGATTCCGCTCGAGCGTGCGGCGGCCTTCGCCGAGTACGTTCCCATGGTCGTGCTCGGTCGACCTACCAGCCTCGGCGGGGTGCACTCGATCGCGTACGACGAGCATGCGAACGGGCATCTCGCCGCCGACGAGGTCTTCGCCCGTGGCCACCGCGACGTCGCCGTGATCGCGACGTCGCGTGACGCATCGTTCGTCGAGCACGCCCGCTCCGAAGCAATGATCGCGCGACTGCAGGAAAAGGGCGCCCGTCCGGTGCGCGTACAGACGCGGTCATGGGCACGCCTAAGCGATGTGACGCCGGCCGTTGTGGCGATGGTCAGGGAGAAGCGGGTGACCGCGGCGATGTTCCCCTCAGATGAGCGATTGATCACCTTCCTCGACTCCATCGACGGCACTGGCATCCGCGTCCCTGAGGATCTGTCAGTCACCGGCATCGACGGCGTTCTCCCCGGCCTGTCACTGCTCGGTCTGAGCTCGGTGCGACTCCCCGTCGAGGCGGTCAGCGCACGCGGCGTCGAGGTGATGGCGGCCCAGTTGGATGGCACCCGCGCGAACGAGCCCGTGCGCGAAGTGTTCACCGCGAGCTTTATCGCAGGACGAACGCTGCAGCCCATCTCAGGCTGAGCGAAGTGCTGCACGCCATCCCCACAGTGTCAGCGGCCGGGCGTATCGTCGAGCGCATGGACGGCGTACACGGCATCATCCCGACATACCTGCTCGCCCGCCTCGCGCAGTCGAGTCGCTTCACGAAGGCCGCAGATGCCGCGCGCCAGACTCTGCTGGCGGGTCGTCCGCAGTTCCGCGCGCGCATCAACCTGTCGATCGATGAGAACGGCGACCTCGTCGCCGAGCTGACGGATGCTCCGAACCGCACGATCAGCGATGCGGGCGGCACCGAGAAGCTGCCCGGCATCGTAGTGCGCACCGAAGACGAAAGGCCGGTTGCGGACTCTGCGGTGAATGAGGCGTTCGACGGGCTCGGGGCGACATTCGAGATGCTGCTCGGCGCCTTCGGGCGCAACTCATTCGATGGCGCAGGGGCGCCGCTCGACGCCACGGTCCACTACGGCATCGACTACGACAATGCCTTCTGGGACGGCGAGCGCATGGTGTTCGGCGACGGCGACGGCGAGGTGTTCCGCGGCTTCACCGGCTCGCTCACCGTGATCGGTCATGAGCTGGCGCACGGCGTCATCCAGCACACCGCGAACCTCGAATACCAGGGGCAGCCCGGCGCGCTCAATGAGTCGATCGCCGATGTGTTCGGGGCACTCGCCGAGCAGTACGCACTCGAGCAGACGGCGGCGGATGCGAGTTGGCTGATCGGCGCCGGCATCTTCACCGACGCGGTGCAGGGGAAGGCGCTGCGATCGATGCTCGAACCCGGCACGGCATACGACGACGATGAACTCGGCAAGGACCCGCAACCAGCGCACATGAGCGGATTCGTGCAGACCACAGAAGACAACGGCGGCGTGCACATCAACTCGGGCATCCCGAATCGCGCCTTCGCGCTCACCGCCCGTGCGCTCGGCCGGAACGCCTGGGAGCGCGCGGGCACCGTCTGGTATTGCGCGCTGACAGGAGGACTCTCTTCGACCGCAACGTTCCGTGAATTCGCGGATGCCACAGTGTCGGCCGCCGGCCGCGAGTACGGTGAAGAAGTGACCGCCGCCGTACGCGACGCATGGATGACCGTGGGAGTGCTGGATGCCGAAGGAACCCGACGCACCGGATGATGACGACCGGTTCATCGTCACGGTCGTGCGCACCGGCGGCCTGGCGGGGCTCCGCCGTCAGTGGGAGGTCGAGCCGCCCCGCGATGAAGAGCTGCATTGGATCGAGCTGATCTATCGCTGCCCCTGGCAGGATCCTGCGCCGACGGAGTCAGGAGCAGACCGGTACGTCTGGAGAATCCAGGCCCGCCCGCCCGGCGCTCGGCTCGAGCAGACCCTACCCGAGTCAGCGCTCGAAGGCGCCTGGAGGCAGCTCGTCGAGGCCGTGCGTGCCGCGGCGGCATCCTGACCGCACACCTGTCAGTGCGGATCACACGTGTCAGCGCGGAGCGCCCGATCCGGGCCGACGCCCGTGAAATTCACTGACGCGTGTCGCGCGCTCAGCCGGCGGGGCGATCTTCCATCGCGACGCGCGTGACCGGCAGCGCCTCGGGGTGCTCCTGCTGCAGCCAGGTCACGATCTTCTCGCGCACGAGGCACCGCAGATCCCACTGGTCGTCGGAGTTCGCCGCCGAGATCTTGAACCGCACTGTCACATAGCCGCCTTCGGATCCGGTGACGAGCACGTTCGCCGAACGCTGGTCCCAGAGCGGTGAGGCGGTGACGATCTCCATGAACTTCTCACGCACGGCATCCACCGGCACTCGCCAGTCCAGATCCATGTAGACGGTGCCGATGATCTTCTCGGATCTCCTCGTCCATGTCTCGACCGGTGTCGTGGTGAAGTATGTGCAGGGCAGGATCAGACGCCTCTCGTCCCAGATGTAGACGACGACGTACGAAAGGTTGATCTCGCCGATCGTGCCCCACTCGCCCTCGATGACGACGACGTCGCCGACGCGGATCGAGTTCGTGAAGGCAATCTGCACTCCCGCGATGAGATTGCCCAGGGTTGACTGGGCGGCAAGACCGGCGATGACGCTGATGACACCGGCGGATGCCAGGATGCTCGTGCCCACCGCCCGCACCTCGGGGAACGAGAACAGCACCACGCCGACGGCGATGACCGCGATCAGCACCACGCCGACGGCGATGACCGCGATCAGCACGACGACGAGTCGGTTCATGATGGTCAGCTGCGTCTTGCGGCGGCGCGCCTCAGGACTCGTGGCGTCTTTGCGGCTGTCGTACTGCATGAGCCGTTCCATGCCGAAAGTCACCACCGTCGACAGCAGCCAAGCGCCCACCAGTACCGCAGCGATGAGCAGCACACGTTCCAGCACCTGCCACCAGGGCAGCGTCGCAGGCGCATTCGCCGCGCACACGATCCATACGGCGATCACGAACGCCAGCACCATGCCCGGTATGCGGATGCGACGTTCGAGATCGGCGATCCACGCGGAGCGCCCACGTGCCCGGCCTGCGATGAAGCGCGCGCTGATCACGATCGCCGCCACGATCGCGATCGCCACGACCGCGGCGATGAGCGTTCCGATCCAGGCGTTCCATTCGAGCTCGAACTCTGCGACAGATGCCATCAGTCCAGGCTAGACAGATTGGCGACAAGACGCACAACCCCTTGCATCCCGCACGAAGCGCATGCACTCTTTATTCACGCGACGATCACTCGATCATCGCGTGGTCGCATTCCGCGTCATAGCCGTCACGACAAAGGAGTCGAGATGTCTCAGAAGATCATTCCGAACATCTGGTTCGATCAGAACGCCGACGAGGCGGGCGAGTTCTACGCCGGTATCCTGCCCGACACGACAGCGACGGTCGGCGCGAGCTATCCCGATGAGGTGGCAGAGTGGCAGGCCGACTTCGCCGGCAAGACGCTCACGGTCGACGTCGATGTGGACGGCTATCAGCTGACGCTGATCAACGCGGGGGCGGAGTTTCGCCCGAACCCCTCGGTGTCGTTCATGCTGAACTTCGACCCGCTGCGATTCGATGGTGATGGGGATGCCGCGCGCGCCAGTCTTGACGCCGTGTGGGCTGGTCTTGTCGAGGGCGGAGAGGTGCGCATGCAGCTCGGCGAGTACCCGTTCAGTCCGCGGTACGGGTGGGTGGAAGACCGCTACGGCGTGAACTGGCAGCTGATCCTCACGAGTCCCGATGGCGAGTCGCGCCCGTTCCTCATCCCGCAGCTGATGTTCACCGAGTCCGTCGACGGCAAGGCGCGTGAAGCGGCGCAGTTCTACTGCTCGCTGTTCCCGGATGCGGGCGTCGGCTACATCGCCGTGCATCCACCGCAGACGGCGCAAGAGGCGCCGTCCGCGCATGCTTCGCCGGGGACGATCATGTTCGGCGAGTTCCGCCTGGCGGATCAGTGGTTCTCGATGATGGATGGCGGCTCAGTCCACGACTTCACGTTCGACTGCGGCATCTCATTCGAGGTGCGCGTGGCCGATCAGGAAGAACTCGACCACTACTGGGATGCCCTGACCGCCGTCCCCGAAGCCGAAGTCTGCGGCTGGCTCGCCGACAAGTACGGACTCAGCTGGCAGATCGTTCCGGAGAACATGGGCGAACTCATGGAACGTCCGGGTGCATACGCGAGGATGATGGAGATGGGCAAGCTCATCATCGACGACTTCTAGATCATCCGAGGAGATCATGGGACTTTTCTCGCAGAACCCCGCAGACAAGGATGCTTGGGCCGCCCTCCCCGGCGAACCGCTCGATCGGAACGGCTCGGTCGACGATCTTCCCGAGGTACCGGTCGATCCGCTCGAGATCGGCCTGGGGCTCGAAGCCAGCACGAGCGTCTCGTCGATCAGCGTCCCGGTCGCGCTTCCCGCACCCGAAGAGCACGACGCGCCCGAAGAGCACGCCTAACCCAACCGGTTACGGTTGAAGGATGACGATCACCGCCGCCGCAGACGGCTCCGCCCTCGGCAATCCAGGACCGAACGGCTGGGCCTGGTACATCGACGATGACAACTGGGCGGCGGGCGGTTCTCCGCACGGAACGAACAACCAGGGCGAGCTGCGGGCGGTCCTCGAACTGCTGCAGGCCACGGCGGATTCCAGCGAATCGCTGCTGATCATGTGCGACAGCAAGTACGTGATCGACTCGATCACCAAATGGATGCCGGGGTGGAAGCGCCGCGGCTGGCGCAAAGCCGACGGCGCCCCCGTTCTGAACCGCGACCTCATGGAATCGCTGGATGAGGCCATGCAGGGAAGAGATGTGAAGTTCGCCTGGGTGAAGGGTCACGCAGGGCACGATCTGAACGAAGCCGCTGACGAGCGGGCGAACGCGGCTGCAAAGGCGTACCAGGCGAAGCAGGAGCCGCGCCGCGGCCCCGGCTTCACCCTCGGAAGCGACGCTTCGACAGGCTCAGCGAGCGCGCAGAAGTCGATCCCGATCCCTGAGCCTGTCGAAGGGCCTGCACAGCCGCTGTGGGCCGAAGCATCCTCACTGCTCGACGTCTTCGAGGTCCCTGAGCCTGTCGAAGGGCCCGCGGCATCCGCAATCGATCTGCACGTGACGCTCACGCCCGACGAGCACGCGCGCCTGCGCGACCGTGCGCAGGCGCAGGGCATCTCTCTCGAGCAAGCCTTGCGCCGTCTGATCTGAGGCGCGTCAGGCCCCGAGCACCTCGCGCTCGAGTCGGGCGAAGGACTCCTCCATGCCGTCGGCCATGCCGGTGGCGAGGATCATGTCGCGCGTCTCCTTGTCTGGGTACTCGATGAGCACCGTGACGAGGGTGGCGCCGTCCTCTTCGTAGAGATTCAGATCGTTGAGCATCTGCGGACCTTCGGTGCCCTGCATCCGCTCGGTCGTCACGGCGCGACGCGGCGCGTCGACGAGCAGCACCTCACCCTCGAACCCGAAGGGCTCGCCCTCGGTGTCACCAATCGGCGCCCAGGAGTTGCGGTACGTGTCGCCGGCGACGGTGCCGACAACGGACTCCGTCATCTCCCAGCCGTCCGGCCCCAGCATCCACTTCTTCACGAGCTCGGCGTCGTGATGCGCGCGCCAGACCAGCTCACGCGGACCGTTTACGAAGCGCGTGATCCGCACGTGCGTGTCGTCGAGCAGTTCGACGCGCGTGCCCTTGCCCTGCGCGTACTCGCGAAGATCCTGCAGCACGGCATCCAGCTGCGCCATGGCCATGCGCGATCCCTCGATCGTACCCATCGCGACGACCTGCTCGAGAGCCTCGGCCGAGTCGAAATGGCTGGTGTTGATCATGCGGCTGCCGGCATCCGTCGACTCGAAACCGAACGTCATCCGCGTCGCCGGCATACCCTCGAGCGGGTTGCCGTCGGCGTCCGCGAAGGCGTCGATGACCGCGAAGCCATGCGGTTCGAGGATGTTCAGGAATTCCCACGAGCCACCTGAGCGCTCACCCTGCGGGCTCGTCATGTAATAGAGCGCCTTGCCACCGACCGCGAAATCGAACTCGGTGAAGGTGGCGGGCCACCCGGGAGGGCCCCAGAACCGCTCGAGCTGGGCCGGGTCGGTAAAGGCGTGCCAGAGCCGTTCGATCGGAGCCGCGAAGTCGGCGACGACGGTCACGGTGAGATTCTCGGCATCCGTGGTGATATCGGTGACAGGCATTTCAGTCTCCTTCGGTGTTTTCAGAGAGCAGATCATCGAGGCGAGTGACGCGGTCCCGCCACAATTCTTCATAGCGGGCGAGCAGTGCCCGAGCGCGTGCGATCATCTCGGGATTCGCGCGGACGAGCCGCTCGCGTCCCTCGGCGCGCTTGATGATGAGGCCGGCGACCTCGAGCACCGCGACGTGCTTCTGCACGGCAGCGAAAGACATGTCGTAGTCGCCCGCGAGGGACGACACGGATTGCTCTTCGCCGATCGTGCGGCGCAGGATGTCACGCCGAGTCGCCGTCGCCAGTGCATGGAACACACGGTCGATCTCCGCTCCGCTCAGTTCTCGTTGTGCAACCATTTGGTTGCACGTTACGCCTGAGCGGATGCTGCGTCAAGGGGTTTTTTCTTCCTCTTTCTCCGCCCAACGGCGGCGGAACTCGCCGACGCCGTATGACTTCTCGCGTATCTCGGCCAGTTCTTGTCGGTTTCCGCGCTCGACAGCGAGGCTGCCTTCAGGCGATCGTGTGATAGCTCGAAAGACGTCGTGAGGAGTCTCGCCGCAGTATGCCGCTGTGACCAAGCTTGCCGGTCAGTCGAGTCGAGCCGCTTGCTGGACGAGGTAGCGCTGTTCTGCAAGATTCGCGCAGAGCCGCGCTGCCCGCCGGTACGCAGCGCGTGCTGCTGACGTGTCGTCGGCGCGCTCGAGCAGGTGCCTCGGGGTCGTTTTGGAGTCTGCCGATGGCGATGAGGTAGAGGGCGCGGTTGGCTTGTCGGTCGCCTCCGCGGTTCAGCCTCATCCGTGTGCTCTTGCCGGAGGATGCAGGCAGGGGGCGGTGCCGGTGAGTTTCGCGAATGCGGCCTCGCTGCGGAACCGGTCCAGGTTCTCTCCGGGTCGACCGCTGTGACACGCCGATGGCAGCGCCCGGTCGAGGTGTCACGCCCCGTTGGCATGCTCGCAGCCGGCGAAGGCAGGCGCGCATCACGAGCCGCCGCTACTCGCGCAATATCGAGATTCACTAGTTGCCGCGCCCACCGGGTCCGAGAAGTATCGCGCACCTCCGGAGCCGCGCAGATCAGTCCTCGTCGGCGAACCGCCCGATCTGCGCGACAAGCGCTTCCCGCGCCGCGGACACGATAACACCGCCTCGCACCGAAGACGGGGCGATCGCCGTGAGCTCGGTGGACTCGAAGCGGCGGTTACTGACAGGTCGGAAGGAGAGCGTGTCGGTCGCGTGCGTCACGCCAAGCGCCATGCGCGGCAGGAACGAGACGAGGTCGTCCAGTGCCACGAGCGAGCAAAGCGCGGCGAGGCTATTCGCCTCCATCACGACGTGGAACGCGACACCAACCTCGTGTGCCGCGCGATCGATCTCCTGACGAATCCCGAACCGGCTCACCGGGAGGACGACCGAAGCGCCGTCGACAGCTTCAAGCGCGATCGGATTCGAGCCTGCGAACCGACTGGACCCACGCGAGACGATGCCGAGCGGCGCCGGCGCGTGCGCGAGCACCTGTACCCCGGCTCGCGCCGGTGGGCCGAACGTCACACCGAGGTCCGCTTCCCCGTCCGCGACCTGCTCGGCGACGGCGTGCGAACCGAGCACCTCGAGGCGGAACTCCGCCTGCGGGTACTCCTCGCGAACACGTCGCATCAAGTTCGGGAGGACCACCGTGGTCGCCGACTCCACAGTCGCGATGCGCACGAGTCCGCGTGCCTGACTGCGCGCGTCAAGCATGCGGGAGCGCACGAGTTCCAGCCCGACCGCTGTCTGATCCGCATGCTCGAGCAGCGCTTCCCCCGCGGCGGTGAGGGTCGCACCGTGCCTACCACGGTCGAGCACCCGCGCGCCGAGATCCGCCTCCAACAATGTGATCTGGCGGCTGATCGCCGACGGTGCGACGTAGAGATTCGCGGCGGCACCGGCGATCGATCCGACACGCGCGATCTCGCGGAAGTACGCGACCGCACGTGTCTCCAGTGCGTGCGCGTGTGCGCCATCTAATTTTTCGATACCAAACCCCGATTCCTCGCGCTTTTCAGTCGATTTATCAGGTGCCAGACTATCGGCATCCAGAGAAAGGACCGACATGGACACCATGATTCAGGCCGAAGGCTACGCATTCATGCCGGGCGTCGTGCAGTACTCAGGCGGCATCGTCGCCACGCCCGAACACCGACTCACACGCGTGCAGTTCACCCGCCCCACGCCGTTCGAGGAGGGTCTACGCCTGGCTGCATCGATCGTCCGCGCCGCGGGCCGCCCGGCCGCAGCGATCGGCGCCGTCGAGATGCGTTCGCCCGCACCCTTCAGCGACGGCGGCTTCACTGATCTCAACACCCGTTACATCGCCCTGCTCAACGAGCTCGACATGCGTGGCGACACCGCCGACAACCCAATCGCGCGCAGCAACGTCTGTCCCGCGGGCGTCACGGTCGGCGAAGCGTCGATCCACGCGTTCACCTTCAGTGTGCCGAACGCGGCGGCCGGTGCACCCGACTACGTGATCTCCGGATCCGCCGAAGCGCCCGAGGGCAAGGGCGGCTACGACGGCCATATCATCGCGCAAGGCGATACGTCGCCCGCGGCGCTCCGCCAGAAGGCGGAGTTCGTCGTCGCCGAGATGCGGCGCCGCATGGTCGCACTCGGCGTCGGCGACCGCGCCGTCGCGACCGCGCAGGTCTACACCGTGCACGAGGTGCACGACATTGTGCGCGACCTCGTCGAGCCCGAGCTCGGCATCGCGGCGGGTTCGGTCATGATCAACGCCAACCCGCCCGTCGTCGGGCTCGAGTTCGAGATGGACTGCCGCGATGTCAGCCTCGAACTGCGCGTGGACCCGGCGACGGCCGACCTCGGCGCCATCGCGGCACAGATTGGGGCACACGAATGCGTCTGATGCGCTATCTCGATGGCGGAGCGGTCCGCGTCGGTGTCGTCGACGACGACGCCGTGGCCCGTAGCCTGGAAGGCGTCGTGGACGATCTCGCTGGCGATGCGCTCGCACCGGCGGCGCTCGTGTCACTGCGGGATGTGAACGTCGCCGCGCTCCCGGTCGCGAACGTGGACCAGGTACTGCCGCCCGTGAGTGGTACGGGCGTCTTCGTCGGCGTCGGACTGAACTACCACGCACACGCGGAGGAGACGAACCTGGCGGCACCGACCGCGCCACTCGTCTTCCACAAGGCGACGACGTCGATATCGGGCCCATTCGACGATGTCGTCACCCCCGCCGGGTCGACGAAGCTTGACCACGAGGTCGAACTCGCGATCGTGATCGGAGCCGACGCGTGGCAGGTGAGCCAGGCAGACGCGCTGTCCGTCGTCGCCGGTTACACGATCTGCAACGACGTGAGCGACCGCGGCTGGCAGTTCGACGGACCCGGCCAGTGGACGATCGGCAAGAGCGCCCCAACGTTCGGTCCGCTCGGGCCCTGGCTCGTGACGACCGACGAGGTCGGCGACGCGTCGGGGCTCGAGATCAGCCTCGCCGTCAACGGTGAGGTCATGCAGCAGAGCAATACCGACCAGATGATCTTCGACGTCGCGCGCTTAGTCGAGCACGTTTCGCACCGTATGCGCCTGCATGCAGGCGACATCATCTCCACCGGCACCCCCGAAGGCGTCGGCCTCGTCACCGATCGCTACCTCAAGCCCGGTGACCGCATGGAACTGACGATCGACAACCTCGGTTCACAGAGCCAGCTCGTTCGCTGACACACCCGTCGGAGGAGCCGGTGCGCCGGCTCCTCCGGAATCACCTGTTCGGCCCCTTTTCATGAGTGAATGGAACAGAAATGACAACTACACGCGGCGTGGTCGACGATGACCGCGCGACCCTCTCCTCAGCGCCCCGGAAAATGAACATTCGCGCGGTCGCCGCCGGCTTCACCGGCACCGTCATCGAGTACTTTGAGTTCGGCGTCTACGCCTACATGGCCGTCCTTATCAGCCCGATCTTCTTCCCGGGCGACGACCCGATCGCGTCGCTCCTCGCGACCCTCGCTGTCTTCGCGACGTCGTTCCTCATGCGGCCTGTCGGCGGCATTATCCTCGGACGCTGGGGCGACAAGCTCGGCCGCCGCAAGATCCTAATGCTCACCGTGATCGGCATGGGTGTCTCCACCGCCGCAGTCGGGCTCCTCCCCGGCTACGGCGCCGTCGGTGCGCTCGCGCCGATCCTGCTCGTGGCCGCACGCCTCGCGCAGGGCTTCTTCGCAGGCGGCGAGATCACCGGTGCCGCAGCGTTCGTGACCGAATCCGCGCCCAACGAGAAGCGCGGCCTGGCTGCCGCCTTCGTTCCCGCTGGGGCTGCCCTTGGTGGCGCGCTCGCCGCCACCGTCGCAGGCCTCACGACGCTCACTGTGGGTCCGGCAGCCATGGCGGAGTGGGGCTGGCGCGTGCCGTTCCTCGCCGCGATCCCGCTCATCGTCGTGTCCGTGTGGCTGCGCGGCAAGATGGAGGAGACCCCCGCATTCGAGGCGGCCGAGGAGGACGGCACGACGACGAAGTCGCCACTGCGCGAGGTCCTCCGTTACCACTGGCCGTCGCTCCTGCGCATGCTCGGAATCTCGTTCGGGCTGAACGTCGGCTTCTGGGTGGGCCTGGTCTACATGAACATCTACCTCACGCAGGTGCAGGGCTTCGAGCCGCAGATCGTGTTCTGGATGGTCGCCGCCGTTAACGTCATGCTCGCGATCCTGACGCCGTTCGGCGGACGCCTCTCCGACAAGATCGGGCGCAAGCGCACGCTCCTCATCGGCTTCGTCGGGTACGCGGTCCTGGTGATCCCTGCGATGACGATGATGGGCACCAAGAGCATCCCAATCGCCTGGCTCGCCCTCGCGATCCTCGCGTTGCCGTTCGTGTTCGTGCAGGGCGCGTCCTACGCCGCCTACGCGGAGCTGTTCCCGACGAAGGTCCGCTACACGGGCATGTCGCTTGCCTTCAACATTGCCGCGATTCTCGGCGGCGGCGTGATGCCCTACCTCGCGACGGCGCTCGTCTCGTGGACTGGCAACCCAGTCTCGCCAGGCGTGCTGCTCGTCTTTGCGGGCATCGTCAGCACAATCACGTTGCTGACGATCAAGGAGACCTCGCGGGAGAATCTGCAAGGTTGAGCGAACTGCGCAAGGTGGGGCGTCGGATCACCGGCAACCCGCCTTGCGGATTTCGATCACGCCTGCGGGCACATGCCTGGTGACGACGGATGCAGCACCGACCACAGCATCGTCGCTGATCGATACCCCGGGCAGGATCGTCACGTTCGCGCCGCCCCAGACGTTGCGGCCGATAGCGACCGGCACGGGGTGCATACCGGCCCGGCCGCTGGGGACGAGGTCCGCTCGGTGACATCGGTGAGTTTCAGTTCGTCCGGCTCTGTGCGGCTGAGCGGATACTGCGTCAGGAGGTTTTCGTACCGCCCTCGGACTCATCGTCGGCCTTACCGGTCTCCGCGATCTCCGCGACCTCGGCGACCGCCTCGCCATCGACGTCGTGGATGATATCCACCGCCTCCGTCGCCGCCTCGTACACCTCGGCAAGGCTCTCGTCGACGTCGTCCTCGGCAACCCACGCGATGTCGTCCTCGGAGTGGTCGTACTCCACAGGCACGAGCGCGAAGTCATCGCCGTACTCCTCGAGCCCCGTGCGCACGCTGTGCCGCACCGCCAGGCGCGCGTATCGGTCGCGGAGAATGAGCGGATCTCGACGCAGGTCCTTCATGAGCGCGATCATCATGAAGGCCATGATGATCGCGAACGGCAGCGCCGCCACGATCGTGACGTTCTGAAGAGACTTCAACCCGCTCCCCTCTGCGCCCGAGACGAGCAGCACAGCCGCGATGACGCCGACGAGGGTTCCCCAGGTAGCCGAGACCCACCGCGCCGGTTCCGGTCGACCCTGCTGCGAGAGGGTTCCCATCACGAGCGACGAGGAGTCGGCGCCGGTGATGAAGAAGATGGCGATGAGCAGGATGAGACCGATGCTGGTGACCATCGGGAAGGGTAGGTTTCCGAGCACGTCGAACAGCACCTGCTCGGGTGGATCAGTGACCAGACCCGCCCCATTCATCTGCTGATCGATCGCCGTCGTGCCGAAGATCGCGAACCAGAACAGCGAGATGACCGACGGCACCAGGATGACGACCGATACGAACTGGCGAAGCGTGCGGCCGCGAGAGATCTTGGCGATGAACATGCCGACGAAGGGCGACCACGAAATCCACCACGCCCAGTAGAAGATCGTCCAGCCCGCGAGGAAGTCCTCGGCCTCGACGCCCTGCGATGCAGAGCGTCCGATCAGCGTCGGAAGATCGCCGATGAACTGCACCGCCACTGCCGGCAGCACGTTGAGGATCAGCATCGTCGGGCCGACGAAGAAGACGAAGATCGCCAGCACGAGAGCGGCGATCCCGTTGATGTTCGAAAGCGCGCGAATGCCCTTGGAGACACCCGACACGGCGGATGCGATGAAGCACGCGGTGAGCACCGCGATGACGGCGACGAGGATGCCGTTGCCCACTTCGCCGATGCCCGTGACGATCTCGATCCCGTGACCGATCTGCAGAGCACCGAGGCCGAGAGACGCCGCAGTGCCGAACAGCGTCACGATGATCGCGAAGATATCGATGGTTCGACCGATGGGACCGGTGGTGCGGTTCTCGCCCAGCAGCGGGGCGAAGATCGATGAGATGAGCGGGGTGCGGCCGCGGCGGTATGCGCCGTATGCGATCGCGCCGCCGACCAGTGCGTAGAAGGCCCATGCCTGCGGACCCCAGTGATAGAGCACCTGCACCTGCGCGGTGTGCATGGCGTCGAGAGTGCTCGCCTCGACCGTTCCCGGAGGCGGCGACTCGAACATCGTGAGCGGCTCGGCAGCGCCCCAGAACACCAGACCGATGCCCATGCCTGCAGCGAAGAGCATCGAGATCCACGAGAACATCGAGTACTCGGGAACTTCGTCATCGCGACCGAGTGGGATGCGCCCGAACTTGCTGAACCCGATGAACAACATGAAGAAGAGCACGATGGTGGCGATGACGGTGAAGAAGACACCGAAGTAGTCGAGGACCCAGTCGAGCACGGTGGCGCTGGTGCCCGCGAGGTTGTCGCCGGCGAACACGCCCCACGCGATGAAGGCGAGCATCAGCGTGATCGCGATGCCGAAGACGAGCGGATCAGTCCGGTAGGTGCGCCCCGTCGACTCAACCGAGACACCAGGGATCAGCGCCGGGTGAAGACCGCGAGGCGGCGCCACCGACAGGTCGTGCACGATCTTTCGCGCAGCATCCGTGGATTTCGCCACCGCGCGTTGCGGAACGCTTCCGGTCTTCGGCTGCCCGTCGCGGTGAGCCTCGGAGGATGTGGACTGATCACCAGGGGTACCCATGTCAGTCATCCTGGCACGGATGCGAAAACGACTTCAGAAAAGCGTGTCGTCACGACCGGCGGCGCTCCGGCCGCCGGTCGCTGTGCGGACGCTTCGTCAGACGCGACGCGCTCGGCGCACGAACAGCAGCGCGATGCCGGAAAGCATAGCGAGCACAGCACCAGAGATCAGCGGCACGGAGACGTCCGCACCCGTCGTGGCCAAACTGTCGGATGCTGACGCGCCGGCACCTGCACTCGGCGTTGTCGGCTCAATCGGCGTTGTCGGCTCCGTCGGCTCCGTCGGCATTGTCGGCTCAATCGGCGTTATCGGCTCGGTCGGCGTTGTCGGCGTGGTCGGCGTTGTCGGCGTGGTCGGCTCGGTCGGCGTGGTCGGCTCAGTCGGAGTGGTCGGCTCCGTCGGCGTTTCCGCACAGGGCAGGCTTCCGGAGAAGGCGTGGTGGTGGATCTCGCCGCCACCGGCGGTCGATGCGTTCGCGGCGAACCACTGTCCGTTCGTCGTGACACCCGAGTTGAAGCGCAGGTCCGCGTGCGGCGCCCAGATCGCGCCTAGTTCCAGACCATCGATCGCGATCGGACCGGTGATTGCAGAGAGATCCAGCACGATGTGCCGGGCGAGCGACTGCTGCTGGGCCGCGCCCGCCGACCATCCTTCGAACCGGAGCTGGCCGAGCGTGGTGACATCGCCGGCGACCCGGATCACCAGGGGCGCCTCGGCAGTCGGCCGGTATCCGTCAGCTCGATCGAGCTTCACGGTCTTCCCCGCGACATCGGCGTAGTCGATGACATTGGGCTTGTCAGTGGCGAAGCCTTCTGCGAAGACGAGTCCGCCCTGATCTTCCACCACGACCCGGTTCGTCAGTGCGAGGTCGGTGTCGTACATCGACGCGAAGCACTGGTCCGCCTGAGCGATCTGTGCAGCGACATCCGAGAAGTACGCTCCCACCGACGCCTCGTCGGTCTCGTAGTCGGCGACATCGGAGCCGGCGAAGGGCACGGACTTCAGATCGATCAGGCCACCCTCGGCATTCGTGATGCGCAGGAAGTCGACACCGGCCGCATTGCCCGAACCGCCTCCGCGGTGCGATCCCGTGAGCCCCGTCGTATCGACGACCTTGACCGTCGCGTTCGCTTCAGCGGAGCCCGAATCAATGGAGCCTGAGTCGTCGCGATTCGAAACGTCGAGAGCTCCTGTGCCGACGAATCGGTCGGCAAGAATGCGCACGGGTGAGCCGTCGATAAGAGGAACCGTGTAGTCCGGCAGGCCTGCCGCCGTATGGATGACCGGGAATCCGTTGAGGTTCGGGGTGGAGACGCTTCCGAACGCTGCGACGGCTCCCTCCACCTCACCGTTACCCAGAACGACGTCGCCCTGCGACACGATCGTGAAACCGCGATTGATCTCGAACGGGTTGAACGTGGGCGCTGCTGCGGTGGCGGCCGTCGCACCACTCACCGCCAGCGCACCGGTCACGAGCGCGATGGCGCCGACTCCCGAGATCCCCTTTTTCCACGTGCGCGATTGCAGCGTCGTCCGCATTGGCTGTTCCTCCCAGAAACCCAGAATTGATGTCGTGGAGGTTACTTCTCTGGAACGCCCAACGAACGAAACTAACCCAACGGGAGCGCTCCCACACATCGTCAGTGCAAAACCACAAGTCGTGAGTGCAGAACCGCAGATCGTCAGTGCAGAACCACCAACTATCAGTGCAGAACCGACCGCACGAACCGCGCCGGCGATCCGACGACGATCGCGCCGGCAGGCATATCCTTCGTGACGACGGATGCTGCCCCGACCACCGCATCCTCGCCGATCGTCACACCGGGGAGGATCGTCGCATTCGCGCCGATCCAGACGTTTCGACCGATGACGACCGGTGCCGGATGCATATCGGCACGACGGCTCGGCGCGAGGTCGTGGTTGAGCGTGGCGATGACGACGTTATGGCCGACGAGGCAGTCGTCGCCGATAGTGATGCCCCCCTGATCCTGGAACCTGCAACCAGAATTGAGGAAGATCCGCTTGCCGAGTGTGATGTTCTGCCCGAAGTCCGAAGTGAACGGCGGGAAGAGCGTCACTGTCTCGTCGACAGGATCGCCGATCAGCTCCGACAGCAGCTCGCGCACTCGGGCGGGCTCGTGATAGCCGCCGTTGAGCTCACCGGTGATGCGCTGCGCCCGCTGACTGGCGAGATGCATGACCTCGTGCAGGGGCGAATCTCCGGTGATCGTCTGACCAGCGTTCATGGCATCCAGAAGGTCTTGCAGGTCCATAGGGCCAGACTACGACTCTCGGTGATGCCGCGCTCAGTTGCGCGGAGAACCCCCGAAAAGCCCTGCGAGGACAGCATGCGCAAGAGGGACGATCGATACCGAGAGCAGCACGATTCCCAGCGGAGGCGCAGGACCGAGCAGTAGCGCTCCACCGATCGCGAGCCCCGCGAACAGCACCCCTGAGACCACGCGCAGACCGATCCGGATGAGCGCGTCCATGCGGTGCTCGAGCCGCGAGGTGTCGAACGAGACGCTGCCCGCTTCGATGTCGGTGATGACGGCGTCGATGCGCCCGGGCAGCCGAGCCGCCGTACCGACCGAGTCCCAGGCGCTCTGGGCGAAGCCCTTCAACGTGTTGCCTGACTCATCGCGCAGCAGTTGGCCGGCGAACGGCTCCACCGCATCCCAGACATTGAATCTCGGATCGAGGCCACTGCACATTCCCGAGGTCAGCGACACTGCACGAAACAGCAGCAGCATGCCCTCTGGGAGCTGGAACGGCAGTGAGCGGATCGTGTCACCGAACTCATGCGCGAAGTCCCGGAACTCCCGCGGGTCAACCGTGCTCAGCTCGGCGAAGCCCATCCCGCCGAAACGCGCGAACAGCTGAGTCACCGCGCGCTCGAAGCTCTTGGTGTCGGCGGACGGCAGCAGCACACCGACCTCCTGCACTGCCTCGACGAGACGCGTGCCGTCGCGGGACGCAACCGCGATGACGAGTCCGCGCAGCCCGCTTCGCAAGCCCTCCGGCACCTCACCCATCATCCCGAAATCGATGAACGTGAGGCGCCAGTCGCCGCCCGGCATGGGTGTGACGAAGATGTTGCCCGGGTGCGGATCGGCGTGGAAGAAGCTGTGCGTGAACACCTGCTCGAACATGGCCGCAGCGAATGCCTGCGCCACCTCGACCGGGTCGATGCCGGCGCCGCGCAGCGCCTCGATGTCATTGATCTTGATCGCGGTGACATCCGAGAGCGTGAGCAGCCGCCTCGTGGTGCGCTCCCATGCCACGGCGGGCGCCGCAACCCGATCGTCGTCGGCGAAGTTCTCCGCGAACCGCTCCGCATTGGCGGCCTCGTGGAGGTAGTCGATCTCCTCGAGACTGGTCTGCGCGAATTCTTCGACGAGGGCCGGAGCATCCACTCGGTCTGACACCATCCGGATCCGGCGCAACCACCCGCCCACCTTGCGAAGGGCCGCGAGGTCGACGGCGATGATGTCGTCGATGCCGGGCCGCTGCACCTTGACGACGACGTCGGCGAATCCTGCGTCGTCGGCGTCGCGATCGGAGAGGCGTGCGCGATGCGCCTGGCCGAGGGATGCCGCGGCCAGCGGCACCTCGTCGAACCACGCGTATGCGCGCTCGAGAGGAACACCGAGCTCGGATTCGACGCGCTCCTTGATGTCGGCGAACGGCACCGGCGGTACCTCGTCCTGCAGACCGGCGAGCTCTTCGGTGATCTCCGGAGGCAGCACATCCATGCGTGAGGAGAGAAACTGGCCGACCTTGATCATCAGTCCGCCGAGGTCGACAGCGAGCACATGGAAACGCTCGGCGAGTCGGCGCATCCGGTCAGTGCGGGTGCGCTCACTGATGCCGGCGAACCCCACACGGGGCAGGACGAGCTCGAACCACCACAGCTGCACCAGCTGGACGGACGCGAACCTCAGGATGCGTCGATAGCGAGCACGATGGGGCCGCACGGATTGCTCGACGGCCATGGCGCCCCTCTGCTGATCAGTCCTGGGCAAGGATCGCGTACAGCTTACGACGGGCGTCGTCGAGGACCTCGACAGCAGCATCGAGCTGCTCGGAGCTGCCCGTTCGGCCGAGCTGCGCAGCCGCGCCGGCCAGATCAACGCCGGCCTTCGCCAGCGCCGTGTGCCGGTGCACGCTCTCGCCTGTGCGGCCGCTGGACTTCCACGGTGCCGGAGCATCCGCCTCGTCATCAGCCACGGCGCGACCCGCTTCGGTCAGCGAGTACGTCTTGCGTCCGTTCTGCTCATCCGCAGAGACGAGCCCCTCGTCGGCAAGCAGCTGCAGGGTCGGGTAGACCGAGCCCGCGCTCGGCTTCCACGATCCGCCAGAGCGATCCTCGATCTCGCGGATGATCTGGTAGCCGTGCATGGGCTCTTCGGCGAGCAGCGAGAGCACCGCCGCGCGGACGTCGCCGCGCGCCATGCGCGTGGAGCCGGCCGGACGCGGCTCGAAGGATTTGCGGAGCTGATCGAGCGCATCGAAGATCGCGGCCCCCGGGCCGCCTGCGCCGCCGAAGGGCGAGCCCGATCCGCCGAAGGGCGAGCCGGATCCGAAACCGCCGGCAGGGAATGAACCGTTCATGTTGACCTCCTGAAATCCTGGAGTTAACGATATATCGCTATGTGTCGTTAAGGAAGTCCGGGTTTCCCGCGCTCGTCACTGCGTCCGCAGGAACTCCTCGACCTCAGCAGCGGTCGGGGCGGTCGTCGGCCCACGCCTGGTCACCTTTATCGCCGCCGTGGCGTTGGCTCTGCGACACGCTTCGACCCACGCGGCCCCCTCTGCGATGCCGGCGAGCAGCGCACCGGTATGCGTATCGCCGGCGCCGTTGGTGTCGATCGGAGTCTGCGGAAAGCCCGGCACATACGTCGTCTCGCCGGCAACGTACACCGCGCAGCCTTCGGCTCCGTCGCGGACGATCACGACAGCATCCGATCGCATCACCGGCGCGAGGGCGCGCGCCTGCGCGACGATCTCGCGGTCGGATGCTTCGACAGCCACACCACGCACGGCCAGAAGATCGGTGGCTTCTTCGGCATTGCTCGTCCAGATATGCGTGCAGGCGAGCATCGCATCGCGCACCTCGGCGGGGAGAGCGACGAATGCGGCTCCGGGGTCGAGCACGACGACTGCCTCCTCCGGGAGGGAGGTCAGCCACTCCAGCAGCGGGGCTCGGGTCTGCTCGACAGCGAGCGAGTACCCGGTGACGCACACCAGATCTCCGGCGCGAACATCAGCGGTCGAGAGGGAATCGACGGTGATCTCACGCTCGGCACCGAGCGTGGTGACGAAGGTGCGCTCCGCACTCGGTTCGACCAGCACCACGCACACCCCGGTGTCTTGAGTGGTGACGACCGGCGCCGATGCCTCGATGCCGTCCGCGGCGAGCGCGGCACGGATCGCATCTCCGTGCGGACCCGCGCCGAGCGAACCGGCATGCACGCACTCTGCGCCGAGACGAGCGGCGGCGAGCAGCACGGTGACCGCTCCGCCCGCGTACTGTGCAACGGAGGAGGCCATCACGTTCTGTCCGCGCGCGGGCAGGTCGGGAATCTCGATGGTCAGATCGACCAGGGCCTGCCCGGTATGGATGACGCGTGGTGCGGAGGTGGGCATGCGGTCAGCCTACCCAGCACGGGGCCGCCGATCGCGTTACCGGGTCGGCTTCACCCGCCCCTGCAGCGCCCACGCGAACAGCACTGCGACGACTCCGGCGATCGGCACGACGAGCAGCCCCGCGCGCAATCCAGCGTTGTCGGCGACGAGTCCGACGATGGGCGGTGAGAAGAGGAAGCCGAGGCGCAGCAACCACGACACGATCGTGAGGCCCGCGCCGTGTTTGAGACCGGGCAGGTCATCGGCGACCTGCATGGCGGCCGGAATGAGGGTGGCGACCCCGTATCCGGCGGCCGCGAATCCGATGATGGTTCCCGGAATCGAGGGGAACGCGAGAGCGAGCCCCATGCCGACGGAGGCGATGAGCCCCCCGAAGATCGCGACCGCACGCTGACCGAAGCGGTCGGTGAGCGAGTCGCCGACGATGCGTCCGATGAACTGCGCGCCGACAAGGGCGATGTATCCGGTCGCGGCGAGGGCTGCGGGGGCGCCGAGCGACGAGCCGAGATAGAGCGTCGCCCACGACATCCCGGCATCTTCGACGAGAGCGCCCGCGATCGAGATCAGCACGAGCGCTGTGATGACGATGACGGTCTTCGCGGTGATGCGCTGCAGCGCACCTCCGACCTCTTCGCCGCCGGCGATCGCTTCCTCGTCGGTCTCGCGATCGCGGCCCGGCAGGCACAGTCGCAGGGCGATGAGCGAGACGACGCAGAAGATCACAGCGGAGATGATCAGATGGATGCCGATGGGCAGACCCGTCGCGATCGCGACGGCCGCCATCGATCCGCCGAGCACCGCACCGATCGACCAGGTGGCGTGGAAGGAGTTGATGATCGAACGGCCGTAGCCGCGCTGCACGCGCAGACCGTGGGCGTTCTGCGCGACGTCAGTGATGGCATCCGCTGCGCCCCCGATCAGCAGGCCGAGCGCGAACAGCAGCACGTGCGGCGAGAGCCCTGCGGCGAGGATGCCGAGGCTGGTGATGATGGTTCCGGCGACCGCGACCTTCGCGGAGCCGAATCGGCGGATGAACATCGCCGCCGCAAGACCCGCGATGATCGCACCAGCGGGAAACGCTGCGATCGCGAGGCCGTAGGCTGCGGCATCCAGACCGAGGGATGCTTTGATCTCGGGGTAGCGCGGCAGGATGTTGGCGAACAGTGCCCCGTTCGTGAGGAACAGCAGCGCGACGCCGACGCGGGCCCGGCGCAGGGCCGGGTCGAGGGTGGGGGAACCAGACACGTGTACGACCGTATCGGTGTCAGCGTTCCCCGGCGCTCACCCCGCTCACGCCGAGCGGTGCACCGTGATCGGGTCGAACACTTCCCCCACCGCGTAATAGCCGCCGAACAGCTCGGCGCCCGCTGGAGTCAGTGCCACCTGATCGAACACAATGTCTCCGCCCTCTTCCCGCGGGGCGCTGAGCGCGAAAGCATCCACAGCCTGCCCACCCGGCGAGGTCGCGAGCAGCCAGGAGCCATCTGCCGAGCGATACGCGCGCAGCGATTCGAGTGACGTGATCGGCATCCCGTGGTGGGCGAACAGCGCGACCGATCCGGTCGTCACGTACTCGCCCTCAGCGCAAGAGTCCAGCGGAAACCGGAACTGCCCGTTCTGCGACGTCACGCCATCGGCGCGCACAGCACC
Organism: Microbacterium zouquanmingi; assembly: GCF_052266675.1. NCBI lineage: Bacteria > Bacillati > Actinomycetota > Actinomycetes > Micrococcales > Microbacteriaceae > Microbacterium > Microbacterium zouquanmingi. The sequence continues at coordinate 16,646 of NZ_JBQPRA010000002.1, read as the reverse complement.
GCCCGGCGATGACGTGACGTACAGCAGAAGGCTGAGCTTGATGCTCCACTCGAGGTACATGACTGCCGCTCAGGCATCGAGCACGAGCCGCGGGCAGTTGCCCATGGCACGCGACACGCAGATCATCATGGACTCGCCGCGCTGCTGCTCCTTCGGAGTGAGGATCGAGTCGCGGTGATCGGCCTCACCGCTGAGGATCGGGGTCTCGCACGTACCGCAGGTGCCCTCCCGGCACGACGACATCGTGGTGAGGCCGGCCTTTTCGGCAGCATCCAGAATCGATACCCCCACCGGAACGGTCACAACTCGACCCGACGTCGCGAACTCGACCTCGAACTCGGTGTCGGGGCTGGTGCGCTCGATCTTCTTGGGCGCGAAGCGCTCGGTGTGCAGGGTGTCCTCGGGCCAGTGCGCGAGGGCTCCATCGAGTGCCTTGAGCAGCGGTTCGGGTCCGCACGCGTAGACCAGCGTGTCGGCGGCGACCTCGGCGAAGATCCCCGCCAGATCGAGGTGCCCGAACTCATCCTGCGGAACCAGGCGCGCCCGGTCGCCGTAGGATTCGAGCTCGTCGACGAAGGCCATCGACCTGCGCGAGCGGCCGCCGTAGTGCAGCTCCCACTCGGCGCCGGCGGCCTCTGCCGCCGCGATCATCGGCAGCATGGGCGTGATGCCGATGCCGCCGGCGACGAACACGTAGCGCTTCGAAGGAAGGAAGTGGAAGTTGTTGCGCGGCCATCCGACCCGGATGCTGTCACCCGCAGCCAGTGCGTCGTGCACAGCCAGCGATCCTCCGCGGCCGTTCACCTCACGCAGGATGCCGAGGCGCCACTGGTTGCGCTCGTTCGGAGACGACGACAGCGAGTACTGCCGCACGACCACGCCACCGCCCGCGACGGGAACAGCCACGTCGACGTGCGCGCCGGGCAGCCACTCGGGAAGGACGTCGCCGTCCGGATGCCGCAGCGTGAGCGCTGCGACACTGTCGGCGGCATCCGTCTTGCTCGCGATCGTGAGACTCATGTCGCGCTTGACATTCTTCTTGGCCTTTTCGATGTCGGCGACATCCCACACGACCGGCAGGCTCGTGCGCACTGGGAGGAGCGCCATCTTGATGAACTCGAGCGGGAAGTCCTGCTCGGGGCGCAACGACGGCAGGCGCTCGAAGAGCACCTTGAGGCCTGTCGCACCCTGCACGCGGGCGAGCTCCTGACCGAGACAGGTGTGGCGGCCCATCGTGAAGGCGAGGTGATCGGTGGGATTCTCGCGGTGGATGTCGAAGTCGAAGGGCGCGTCGTGGTGCGCCGCCTCGGTGTTGGCGCTGGCGAGCGCGACCCAGATCATGTCGCCCTTGGCGATCTGCACACCCGAGAGCTCCATGTCACGCATGGCCTGGCGGGAGGCGAACGGCGCCGAGGGGCGACGGCGCACGGTCTCTTCGAAGACATTGGCCCACAGCGACGGCTCGGCAATGGCCTCGTCGATGTACTGCGGCTTCTGGCTGAGGAAGAGAATGGCGTTGGTCATCGCCTGGGCGGTGCTGTCGGTGCCGGCCATCGCGAACTCGCAGATCTTGATGGCGATCTGCGGCACGGTCAGTGCGTAGTCGCCATCCGCGCCGCGCTGCACAGCCATCTCGCTGATGAAGTCGGTGCCAGGGTTCTCACGGCGCTCGGCGACCACGGCGCTCATCTCGGCGAACGCGCCCGAGAAGCCCTCCCACACCTCGTCGATGACGTCGGCGGGCATCTCCTCCTGCGCAGAGGAGAGCACCCGGCCCATGTCGCCGCGAAGACGGCGCATGAGGTCGTCGTACTCCCAGCCCAGGCCGAGGTGCGCGAGCAGCGTCTGTGTCGTCAGGTCGAGGCAGTACTCGGCCATGATGTTCGCCGAGCCCTGCTGCTGGATCTTGTCGAGGATGCGGTGCGCGCGCTCCTCGATCTGCGGACGCAGCTCTTCCATGCGCGCCTTCGTGAACCCGCGCAGGGCGATGTTGCGGTGCAGGGTGTGCTCGTCGGGGTCCATGCCGACGATGAGCTGTGCCATAAGGCCCGGCGGCACGATGTGCTGGAAGCGCTCCGGCACATCGATCGTCGCGGTGTTTCCGGCGGACGAGAACTCGGTCCAGTCGCCGAGGACGGTCAGTACGTCGTCGCGACGCGTGACGATCCAGGCGTTCAGCCAGTCGTACCAGAACACCGGATTCTCGTCGCGCACAGCGGCGAAGTGCGCGGCGGGGTCGCGGTAGTAGTCGTCGCTCATGGCGTCGAAGGTGGCGGCCACGGGGCGTTCCGTGGCTACGGGTGCGGTGAGGATGTCGGTCATGTCGAACTCCGTCGTTCTCGGGTGATTTCGGGTGCCGGTCAGAGGGCGGCGGCGATCGCCATCGTCGACAGCTTCTGGAAGCGGGCGACGTTCTCGCTCTCTTCCATGACTCCGGCAGAGAGGAAGGTGAAGGTGAAGTCGCGCTCTGGATCGACCCAGAACAGCGATGAGCCGGCACCGTAGTTGCCGTGCGTGCGCGGAGAGGTGAAGGGCCCGAAGAAGCTCGGCGCGGTGCCGGTGCCCGAGAGCGAGAATCCGAGGCCGAAGTTGCCCTTCGGGATCTCCCAGCCGCGCGCCTTCGCCATCTCGGCGTAGAGGTCGTTGGGCATCTCACCGGTCTGCAGCGTGGTGGCCTGATCGAGGATCGCGGGCGCGACGAGGTGTTCGCCGTTGTGCTCTCCTCGGCGGCGCAGCCACTCGGCGAACGCGTGCACGTCATCGGCGGTGGAGACCGAGCCCACCCAGGGCATCTCGGCATCCGCGGTGATCACGTCGTTGAGGACTTCGATGTCGCTCGGCTGCAGGAAGCCGCCCTCGGGGAGATAGGCCTTCAGGGGCACGGCGCGATCAGCGAGTGCCTCAGGCAGCCCGAACGAGGTGTCGCTCATGCCGAGCGGGCGGAAGATCAGCTCCTGCGCGAGTGCGCCGAACGACTCCGCACCATAGGCACGGCGGACCATCTCGCCCATCAGGGCGTGGTTGATGGCCGGTGCGTAGTTGAGATTCTCCCCCGGCTCGAACAGCACGTCCACGCCGCCGAGCGCCTGAATGACGTCGGCGAGCACGCCGAAGCCGTCGGGGCCAAGGCCGGGGTTCGGCGTCGGGGTGAGGCCGGAGCGGTGCGTGAGCAGGTGGATGAGGTTGATGCGGTCTTTGCGCAGCATCCGAAATGGATCGGTACCGAGGAACTCGGGGATCAGGTCGACGACCCTGGTCGAGAGCGAGAGCTTGCCCTCGCCGATGGCGCGCAGCGCCATGAGGTTCGTGAACGCCTTCGTCAGCGAGAGCACGCGGAACACGTCGTCCGAGCGCATCTCACGTCCGGCCGCGCGCTCGGACCAGCCGATCGTGGTGTCGAGCACCTTCTCGCCGCCGCGGGCGAGGATCACGTGCACGCCGTCGTAGGCGCCGTGTTCGATGTCGGAGGTGATCTCGGCGGTGAAGCGTTCGATTGCGCGCGGGTCGATGTCGTCGCGGGTGACGACGTCAGCGGTACTGGTGTGCGAGACGGGAATGGTCATCGGATGCTCCGCTCAGACCATCACGAGCCCGCCCGAGGGCGAGATCGTCTGACCGGTCAGGTATGAGGCCGAGGGTCCGGCGAGGAAGAGCACCATCTCGGCGATCTCCTCGGGCTGGGCGGCGCGGCGGATCGGCTGCATGCCGATGAGGAAATCGGCGAACTCTTCGTCGCTCTGGCGGAAAAGCGGGGTGTCGATCGCGCCGGGAGCCAGCGCGTTGACGCGGATGCCGAAGGGAGCGAGCTCTGCGGCGGCCTCGCGGGTGAGACCGAGCACTGCGGCCTTGGAGGCCGGGTAGTAGGCGGGCATCGTGACCCCCATGAGGGCTGCGGCAGAGGAGAAGTTGATGATGGAGCCTGCGCCGCCCCGCTTCATGAGCGGCACCGCTGCACGCATCGTGTAGAAGGTGCCGTAGAGGTTGATGCGCATGACGCGGTCGAAGTCCTCGTCGGTGACGAACTCGAAGAACTCGGAGTCGTGCTTGCGGCCGGCCTTCATCGCATCGAAGATCTTGCGGTTCTCGTCGTTGAGCGCATCGAGCGCTGCACGGTTCGGAGCGTTGACCCCTGCGGCGTTGACGAGGACGTCGAGGCGGCCCTGCTCGGACTCTACGCGTTCGAAGGCAGCCTGCACGGCGGCGCTGTCAGAGATGTCGACGGCAAGGCCGGTGGCACGGTCCAGGTCGGCAAGAGCGTCGGCGACGCTCGGCGAGATGTCCAGTCCGTAGACGGTGGCGCCCGCGGCGTGCAGCGCGCGAACAGTGGCAAGTCCCATCCCGGAGCCAGCCCCGGTGACAAGTGCGACGGTGCCCTCGAATGTCATGTGCTCCTCCTCGAGCGATAGTGACGGTCTACCTGACCGTGAGATGAGTCTGCCACATTCACTAGACATGTGTCTAGTGAATGTGGCAGACCGGCGAGATTCTCAGTGCGTGACGACGGTGTCTGCGAGCGTGGTCGGACGGATCACGAGACCACAGACGATTGCGACGAGCGTCGCGCCAGCAGCAATGAGATAGCCGGTGTCGAACAGCCCTGCCGTGGGCAGCGCGCCACCCTCGATCGGCACCGAGTTCGTCGCCTGCAGGGCTGCGAAGATCGCCCCACCCAACGAGGATGCCGCGAGCGCCATCGACACGTACAGCGACGCTGTGCCTGCGGCGGTCTCCTTCGGCGCCTCGGCCGTGATGACAGACAGCGCCGTCGTCAGCAGCGCGGTGTAGCCGTATCCGAAGACCAGGATCGCGACGACGATCACTGCGAGCGAGGCGTGCCCGAAGCGCAGTGCGGTGAAGGCAGCCATGAGCAGCAGCCCGCCGATCACGAGGGTGACGCCTGCAGAGGTGCGGCGCACGATGATCGGCACAGTCTTGGCCGCGACGAGCCCTGCGAGCGTCATCGGCAGGAAGACGAAGGCGGCCTGTAGCGGGCTGAGCCCAAAACCGACACTCACCGGGTCGCCCGGCACCTGAAGGAGCGTGAGGGTGAGGTTGTAGAGCAGCATCCCGCACACCCCGAGCGTCAGGAAGACGAGGTAGGCGGGGGTCAGGTTGCGTCCGAGCAGCGAGCGCACGTCGAGCAGCGGGTTCTTCGCCTTCGACTCGACGAAGAACGATCCGGCCAGCACCGCAGCGCCACCGAGCACGGTGAGCAGCGTCGCGGGAGAGGCCAAACCCCACGTCGTGGACTGAGCGATGCCGATGCAGAGCAGGGTGAGCCCGACGCCCAGCAGCAGCACGCCGCCGACCTCAATGCGCTGGCGAGTGCCGGCGCTGCGCACACGAGCATCCGAGTCCTTGCCCCAGATGAGGAAGGCGACCAGGCTCAGGGCGGTCAGCAGACCGCCGATCCAGAAGGCACCGCGCCAGGTGCCGCCGAACTCGACGATCATGCCGCCGAAGGCAAAGGCGACGAAGATGCCGATGGCCTGGCCGCCAGCGATGATCGCGACCGCACGGGTGCGGTCGCCCACCGACAGTCGGGCGTTGAGGATGCCGATGCACAGCGCTTGACCGGCCATCGTGCCAGTGAGGGCGCGGCCGATCACGAGCACGATGAAGTTCGGCGCGAGGGCCGAGATCACGAAGCCCAACGCGATGCCGAGCACCGAGATCACCATCAGACGGCGGTGGCCGTAGATGTCGCCCGCCTTCGACAGCAGGGCGATCGTCGCTGCGCCGAAGATGGTCGTGCTCATCAGCGCCCAGGTGGCCTGGCCTGGACTCAGAGCGAGATCGTTGCTCATCGAGCCGTAGAGCGGGATGGCCATCATGGCGCCGACCTCGTTGAGCAGCTGCAGCAACGAGAAGGTGAGGGCCATTGCCAGGCCGGCACGGCGCCAGGGGAGGAATGCGGTGGGGGTGGTGTCGCGGGTCTTTCCGCCGGCCACTGCCGGTGGAGCGATGTCGGAGGACGTCATCGTCTCAACTCTCTGTCGGGCACGGCGTCGGCGCCGTGCATCTCCGAGAGAGTAGCTCACTTGATAGACACGTGTCTACCCAAAGCTATGCGCGCACCGTCAATCCGAACGCGAGTGTCGAGGCGATCTCAGCGATGATCGCGTCGAGGAAGTCCGGCCGATCCCCGATGATGCCGAAGTAGAAGGCGCGGTCGATCGTCATCGCGACGGCGATCAGTCGAGCCTGAGCGCGTTCTTCGTCGAGCCCCGATTCGATGAGGCGGGTGACGAGCTCTGGCAGTTCGGCGACGATGCGTCCGTACTCCTCGAACCACTCGTCAGCGACCGCGGGTTCGGCGGCCATGGCCTGCACGATCGCGCTGAACTCCATCTGGTGGCGGCGCCAAGTCGCCGCGTGCTCGCGGAGCCAGGCTTCCAGCGCATCCTGCTCTGCGGGGATCTCGGCGAGCTTGCGGAAGTCGGCGAGGATCTCGGGCTCGACCGCGCGCATCTGCTCGATGATGATCTCGGCCTTCGAGCGGAAATAGAGATAGAAGGTCGCTCGCGAGACGTTCGCGGCTTTCGCGATCGCGTCTGCCGTCGTCGCTGAGTAGCCCTGCGCGACGAACAGGCCGCGGGCCGCGAAGATCAGGGCGTCGCGCGTGCGCCTCTTCTGCTCTGCGCGCGAGACGCGCTCAGGTGCACCGCTCAATTTCAGGCTCCGCTCTGCCCGGCGAATCGCCGCCGGGCAGACCCATCATCGCAAATGCCTGATGCTGCGAGCGTGCAGCCCTCCCGCCAGCCTGCGAACTGGCAGGTCGAAGGGTGGAAAGCGGCCTCGCGCGCTATGTCTGCTGCCACCGATATCGTTGTGATTCTGGCGCTCCGCGGCATCCGTCGTGGGGCAGGCCGGCGCTCCATGCCCACTCCAAGAGGAGAATCACATGTCCGTTCCCACCCCTCCCGCAGCGCCTTCGCCGCAGCAGATGCCTCCGCCCATGCCGCCCGCGGGCGTGCAGGGTGCCGAGCCGAAGAAGAACAACGTCGTCGCGCTGGTCGCGCTCATCGTCGCCGCTGTGGGCTTCATCTTCGCGTGCATCCCCGGCGCGCTGGTCGTCGGTTGGATTCTGCTGCCGATCGCCTTCGTGCTCAGCATCGTGTCGCTGTTCCTCAAGGGCGACCGCAAGTGGATGGGCATCGTCGGTCTGATCGTGTCGATCATCGGAACGATCGTCGGATTCATCGTGTTCTTCGCCGTCGTGCTCACGGCAGCGGGCGAAGCACTGGATGAGATCAGCAGCGGCGAGACCACGGTCACGCAGACGACCGATGAAGACGCTGAGACCGCGACCGAAGAAGGATCTGCGGCATCCGCCGATCAGGGCACGCGCGAGAACCCCTACCCGCTGGCGTCTCAGATCAGCTCCGACGACTGGACTGTCGTGGTGAACAGCTACACGACCGATGGCAACCCCGTTGTGAGCGGTGCGAACGAGTTCAACGAAGCCGCTCCGGCAGGTTCGCACTACGAAGTCATCAACTACACGGTCACCTACACGGGCGATGAGTCTGGCCTGTCCGCCGAGGTCGGAATCGCTTTGGTCACCAGCGCTGGAAACGTCGTCAACAGCTACGACGCGCTGGTGCTGCTCACCGACCCCATCGGATTGGACGAGCTGTACACCGGCGCATCCGCCACCGGATCTGCGGCATTCCTCGTGCCTGACGGCGAGACCGCGCTGATCCGGGTTCGCCCCGGGATGCTGGCTGACGAGGTGTTCGTTCAGCCGTAAGGCGCAGCCACCACAGTAGGGGCCGACGGACTCAGGGAGTCGGCCCCTGTCGGGGCGAGTAGGTCAGAGCCTCTCCGGCCGCGCGCCGAGGCCGATAAAACGGCCGGTGACGTGGGTGAGTCGGGGGTGGTCGCGCAGCATCCGCAGCACGAACGGTAGCGGCGCGTCTGACTCGCGTTCCGCGAGCAGAGGCCCCTGCATCCGACGCTGCACGAACTGGGTGATCCTGGTCGGCCAGTTGCGGCGTCGCTGCACACGTCGTAGGTCGGCGGGTGTCGGGATGCCCTCACGCAGTACGGGTCCGAGGATGCGGGCTGTGGCCACGGCATCCTGAATCGCGAGGTTGATACCGACCCCGCCCGCCGGCGACATCGCGTGTGCGGAGTCGCCCATGCAGAGCATCCCGTCGGTGAACCAGCGGCGCAGCCGCTCGAGGCGCACCCGAAGCAGGCGCACATCAGATGTGACGACCCTGCTGACGGAGGAGGCCATGCTCGGCGAGATACGCGCGATGCGATCTTTCATCGCGGCGAGGTCAGCATCCGTGCCGCGCCAGGTGCCAGCGGGGATCACGTGGGCGATCTGAAAGAAGTCGCCCCGGTCAATCGTGATGATGAGTCCGGAGCCGGCCTGGATGAACGGGTACCGCTCGCCTGCGGTTTGGGCGATGCGGAACCAGAGCACATCCATCGCCGAGGCGACACCCTTGGGGGCGAGTCCTGCTGCGGCTCGGATGTCGGAGTCGCGCCCGGAGGCATCGACGACGAGGCGTGCGTACACCGAGACCTCGCCGTCCGGCGCGGTCCCGGTGACCCCGACGATGCGGTCGCCGTCGCGGATCGGCCCGTCGACGCGGGTCTCCCGGAGGAGTGTGAATCCCGGATGCCGCGACGCAGCGTCTGCGATCAGATCGAGAAAGTCCCACTGTGGCATGAAGGTCATGACCTTGCGGCGGGTGGGCAGGCGGGTGAAGTCCGCAAGCGTCAGTTCGGTGCCGTACCAGCTGAACGTGGCGCGAGCCATGTCATCGTGTGGCCTCGTGAGGAACTCGTCGAGCAGCCCGAACTGCACGAGCAGGTCTTGTGTGGAGGGGTGGATGGTGTCGCCCCGAAAATCACGCAGGAAGTCGGCGTGCTTCTCGAGAACGACGACCCGGATGCCTCGGCGCACAAGCGCGAGCGCCAGCACGAGTCCGGCAGGCCCACCGCCGACGATCGCGCAATCCGTGTTGAGCGTGGTGCTCATAGGGATAGTTTGCTCCGCGATGGGCGGGTGTGGGGGTGGCGTTAAGGCAAGATGCCACCCAAGGCGTGTACTGCGGTCAGCGTCAAGCTACGCCCTAACCTGGCATAGAGAGGTTTCACCGATGCTCGTTGCTCTCGCGTATAGACGTAACCACGAGTGTCGAAGATGGCAACGACCATTCCGTCCTTCTTGAGCGCCCATAGGCGCCCGTCAACGTCTTCTTCGGCTTTTGAACTGATCAAGAACGAGTGGAACAGCGCCTCTGTTGGGAAGATCGACGAGAAGTGCCCCTTTTCATTTGCGTTGGTCTCAACGTCGAAGAGCGGCGACGAATGACGATCGAAGAGCGATAGCGAATGCCCGAAGCCATTCCGGGTGAGCATTCGCACATCCCATTCGGCGACATCGTTCACGACAAGAGTGAGCACGCGAGCAATTAGGCGATGCGTGATGATCCGAGAGCCGCTCGAGACACTCGCCCCTTTCGCGAGTCCAGCGACCTGCTCAAGGCTTCGCACGGCCCGGAGCGGGTCATCGTGGGAGATGACCTGTTCGACAGCCATAAATCCGCTATGCGCAGGGTGCACGTGAATCGAGCCTTCACGATTCATCTCGATGAGGATGTCCCGATCGCCTGACTTTCCTCCAACCGAAACGCAGTCGTAGAAGCCATCCATTGGATAGGTCTCGGCGACGTTGAGCTCAGGGTGGCGACGCACAAGTTCGCTGGCCAACCACCAATACGCGGCGATCTTGTGACGCGCTGAAACCCCTGGGCCTTCGCTCATGTCTGCATTCTGGCAGAGCTCTCCCAGTGTCGGAGCTTCCCGATACGGTTCTTTCAAGTTCAGGAGTTGCAGTGGTAGATACCTGGCCGGCCGCACGGCAGCCCTCCTCCATCGAGTGGGGTGCCGGGGGGGGAGAGAGATGGTCCGAGGCAAAGGCAATCGGGCAAGTCCAAGTGCCGCTCGCGGCACTCCATGAAGGAGAATTCCGTGGCTGTGCACAGGGGCCGGACGTACCGAATACAGATCGACGTCTTCGCCGAGGAATACGTCACGGTCTTTGAGGACGGATCTTTGGTCCTCGAAGATGCTGTAACTGGCGCCTACGTCCACGTCGAGCGCGACAAGCTCGACGTGTACGCCCGTTCCGCCCCGCCCTACACCGCACACGTCGTCGATTGCATTCAACGTGATCTACTCACCAACAGACACGACGCGTGCGAATGGCCATTCGTGCAGCAACCAGAAAGCGGTTGGTGGCACCGCGAATGCCGATGCCCTACCTGCGGGAACTGGTGAGCAACGCCGACGGCCGACGTGCACGCTCCTCCGAAGCGGTGTGCTCACCGTCGATTCCGTTAACTGCCGCTCGAGCCTCAATTCCAGATCCCCGCCCCGATCGCGAATCGTCCGCTTCGTCGTCTTCTTCGCGGTGATGGCCGGTGTGACGAACGAGGCCATCGCTGACGAGTTCGGCGACTCCGATACCACCGTCACCCAGCCCGAGAATGAGGAGGTCGCAGTGGCAGAGGAGGAAGAGCCGGTGGACGCTGCCGAGCAGGGCACGCGTGAGAACCCGTACCCGCCCGCCTCGCAGATAAGCAGCGACGACTGGACCGTCGTCGTCAACAGTCACACCGCCAACGGCTCTGCTGCGGTGGCCGAGGGCAACATGTTCAACGACCCGGCACCGGCGGGATCGCACCACGAGATCGTGAACTACACGGTCACGTACACGGGTGATGAATCCGGTCTCGCGGTCGAGGTCAGCGTCGACGTTGTCACCAGCGCCCGCAACGTCGTCAACAGTTTCGACAACTTCGTTTCGCTCGCGGACGGCTTCGGGATGGATGAGCTCTACAACGGCGCATCCGCCACCGGTTCACAGGCGTTCCTCGTCCCTGACGGGGAGACGGCGCTGATCCGTGTTCGTCCCGGGATGTTGGCCGACGAAGTCTTCGTTCAGCCGTAGCGAGATGAGGACCGGCGGGTGACCAAGGGGAGGTCGCCCGTCGTGGGCGAGGTGCTGGGGAGCCTCGCCCACGGGGTGGGGCTGTGGGGCCCATCCACTCCTTGTCCGTCGCTCGCCGCGACACGCGTGATGCTGTCGCCACAGTTGCCGCCCACCATGCGCCACATACGCAAAACTGAAGCCTTCGCGTCGCATGCAGGCGCATGGACGCAAAAATGACCACACTTCAGCCCGAGATGAGAAGTAGATGAAGTTTCTCAGCAAGCCCGTCCCACTGTGGTCGCATTTTGCGGTCTTCGGACTTATCGTCCTGGTGCTCGGCGCCCTTATCGCTGGAGTCGCTGTGGGGATTCTCACTCCGGCGTGGCTGGTCTCAGCAGTCGGCTCTCACAGCGTTGTGAAGAACGAGCAGGTAGATACCTCGATCAAGAAGAAGGAGCAGACGGTATTGCTCGAACTCGGCGTTCAAGGTATTTCCGAAGCCAAGGGCATTCCCCTGCTCTCCTCCGCGAGGTTCCCCTCCTTGAGAAAGCGCGGTACATGCAATACGGCATGACTGTGAAACTCGGGGTGGACGCCGTCAAGGTGGAGTCGACTGCAGATCATGAGTTTCTCATTATTGTGCCGCCGTTCATCTGGATCGGCGAAGACGGGCTGACCATCGAGCGCGTCATCGGCGACGATGGCATTCTCAGTGCCTTCACCGAGCAGAAGACCGAGTCGGAGCAGTTCAACGCCATCATCAATGCCGAGCTGAAGAAGAAGCATCTCGAAGGCAATCAGGAGGCGCTTCGGGATCAGGCCGAGTTCTATTTCAGCAAGATGGCCACGAGCATCGATCCGGATGCCGTCGTGATATTCAAGTTCACCGAATAGTGGAGACGCCATGAGCGAGAAGACACCGTCGACCCCCGCAGCATCCGAGACAGAGGTCGCGAAAGCGCTGGGGATTCCGCCCGAACTCGTCGCCGAGAAGGCGAAGGAAATGGCTAAAGGCGAAGGGTTCCAAGCACAGATCTTCAAGGCGATCGCAGTTCAGCGCCCAGTAGTGCTCGAGTATCTGCGCTCGGTACGTCGAGATAAGCCGAACGCTTCACCCGCCGATCTGCTCAAGGAACTCGACAGCCGCTACGTCGCAACCGTCACGATCACGAGCAGTGGTGTCGGAGCATCGGCCGCGATACCGGGGGTCGGAATTCCCATCGCACTTGGCCTGGGCGTCGCCGACCTTCTGTTCTTCTACGAGACGAGTGCGTTGTATGTGCTCGCCGTGGCCGAGCTGCACGGCATCTCCGTGACCGATCCTGACCGCGCGCGGCCACTCGTGCTCGGCATGCTACTCGGGCAGAAGTCGCAGAGCGAGGTGAGCAAGTGGGTGTTGACGTCATTCGGCGCCGGGGGCGTCAGCCAGGCGCGCAGTTTCGCAACCGGTGCGGTCAGCAAATCACTGCCGAAGGGCTGGGGGGAAGTGCTCACCGAACAGCTTCCGGATTCGGCGCTGGCCCCATTGACGATTGTCATCGGGCGTGAGGCGCTCAAGATCGGTGGAAAGTTCGGGGCTGGAACGCTCGGCAAAGCGATCCCTTTCGGCGTCGGTGCCGTCATCGGTGGCGTCGGCAGCTTCACCTTCGGCCGAGACGTCGTCAAAGCGTCACGTCTCGCATTCCCCACAACGCCCGATGCCTTTCCTGACTGGCTACAGGAGTACGCGAAGCCGGAGCGCAACGCCGAACCGTCCCGTGCGGCGGTAGCGCTGGAGGCGGCTGCCGGCAACGTGAAGGACTTCGGCGAGGGCGTCTGGAGCAAGGTGAGCGCCGCTACTGAAGCGTTCCGGGCCGTCGATCTGGACGGCGACGGTATCCCCGACGAGGCACGAGCACTCACAGCGGTGAAGCGTGCCGGAGGCGCGTTCGCCGGAACGGCGAGCAAGGCAGCGGACAAGTTCAGAGCGGTTGATCTCGACGGCGACGGCATCCCCGATGAAGCTCAAGCTCTCACTGCTGCGAAGGATGCCGGCACTGCGGTCATAGCCGCGGCCGACAAGGCGCGTGGAAGGGTCACGTCATTGTTCAAGGCGAAGCAGAAGCCCGCGTCGGACGATGCAGAGCCCCCCGAGTAGACGCACCTCGAGACGGCCGCGCTGACCGCTGCTCATGGCCAAGCATGGAGCGGATCAATCGGAACGCCGGTTTATCTCGACCTAGACTCACAAACGAACTTGATGCAGAGGAGCACGATGGAGAAAGAACTTCGGACTGCGGAACGCGTTCGTACCGCACTCGAGATCTTGGCCGAGCGAGCACCCGATGGCGGCTACGTTCCGATCGCCGACATCTGGGAGGAATCGCTGGCCCGCGTCCCTCTGACTCCGTACGAGTCGGAAATCAATACACGGAACCTGCCTCGCGGTTCTACGAACTGGCGATTCGCTAGCTCTGAACTCGTTGCAGCGGGATGGCTTCGGAAGAATCCCTCCCTCGTGGGCGAATGGGCCATCACCCCGAGCGGTATCGCAGCCGTTGATGCCTACCCCGGCAACGACCTACTCGTCGAAGCGCAACGACTGAAAGCCGTTGAGCGTGAGCATCGACGGAACGAGATCGAGCGAGCATTGCCCGAGCGATGGGTCAGCAACGGTTCTGCGCAGCGTCGGCTGTTGGCCGCCGCCGAGGTGATCGTCGAGGAAGGACTGCGGAAGGGGCTCTCGGCGTTCGCGCCCGGTCGTGAGGTCTGGACAAGCGCGAACATCCGCGGACTACACAATCTCTGGGCAACCGCCGAGAAGGTCGATGGCAAAGGATTCAGTTCAAACCTGTCGCTGCAGTTCGCTGAAGCAACTGATGATCAGAAACTGTTGATGGCCGAGGTCATCGCGCTCCAGCTACTGCCGATCGCGAAGATCATCGGACACGCGAAGAAGCGAGAACGCGTGGAGTCTGTTCTCGAGACGATGAAGCACCCAGTCGAGATTCCTCAGGTGTTCGATCGGGCGTTCAGCGGAGGTGCGTTCAACCCGGGTCAGGGAATGCAGTCGCACGTCAACCATGCCATCACGGTCATTCTCGACGTGCTCGTCAGATGGACCGAACTTACTGAAGAAGAGCAGCAAAGCGCGCTCGAGGATCCCCGCCAATGGCGGGAGCTTGTTATGGGGAAGGACAGTGGCTTCCCCACTCAGCGGTACGCCCTGCTGTATCTCGTGCATCCCGGCTTCTTCGGTCCCATCGTTTCCCTCGACCACCGGAAACGCATCCGCGATACTTTCATTGGAGAGGTCGGAGGCGAGTTTTCCGATGACGCCGATGCCGATCTGCAGAGGATCCTAATTGCGCTTCAGGTCAAATCGGGCGAGCCAGTTGACCTCTACAGCGACCCGCTCGAGTCACGGTGGCGCAATAACACAGTCGCGCCGACGGACGATTTGCTGGTCGAGCCGAGCGATGAAGAGGATGCGACTCTCGATCCGCGTGGCTTCGTTCTGTCCGATGTCGACCTCGCCGAGCTCGCTGACGCAACACACCTAGACGCGACGTGGCTCGGCAAAGTCACGAGCGCCCTTCATCGGCGGGGTCAGGTGATCCTCTATGGCCCGCCGGGAACAGGCAAGACTTACGTCGCGCGCGCTCTGGCCGAGAGGCTCGGTAAGCCAGGCAGCGTCGTGAAACGGATCCAGTTCCATCCGTCCTATACCTACGAGGATTTCTTCGCCGGGTACAGGCCAGTGACGGACGCCGTTGGACAGCTGTCGTTCTCTCTCACGCGCGGACCTCTTCGCGAGATCGCAGACGAAGCACGCAAGAACCCTGATGTGCCGCACGTACTCATGATCGATGAGATCAATCGGGCGAACCTAAGCAAGGTCTTTGGGGAGCTCTACTACCTGCTGGAGTATCGCGACGACGCAATCGACGTTCTCTACGCTGGCTCTGGCGATGATGGCGGGAAGTCATTCTCGCTACCTGCCAACGTTCTGATCATCGGAACGATGAACACTGCCGATCGGTCAATCGCGCTGCTCGACTCGGCGATGCGGCGCCGATTCGCGTTCTTCGAGCTACACCCTGACGTGGAGCCGGTCAACGGAATCTTGGATCGCTGGTCGGCCGAGTACCCGCAAACGCTGCCGGTCGCGGCGCTATTCGAACAATTGAACGCGAGCATCCGCGATCGGGAGGATCGCATTGGTCCGAGTCACCTTCTGCGAGCAACGGACCTCAATGAGACCGACCTGCGTGCGGTGTGGGAGGAGAGCATCCTGCCGTTGCTTGAGGAACGGCACATCGGCACTGGAGTGAATGTGCACCTGAACTACGGGCTGGATGTTCTGCTCGCGAGCGTACGCGACGATAACGATACACAACCAGGGATATGAAGGCGGAGGTACTCGAGCCTCGGGTCGAGGACATCACTGAGAAGGGTGAATCTCTCGTTCGGCTCAGCGCGTCTCAGGCCGCTCGCGTGCAGGAGCTGAGGTTCTGTCGGGTTTCTCCGACATCGGATCCGGGCATGTGGCGCATCACCGACGTGACCCGTGTGGGCGTCGTGGCGATCGACGATATTCGTCTGCTTGTGCGACCAAAGACAGCGTTGCGCAGCTTGATCTTCATGGCGTCGTACTCGGGGCTACAGACCGATGTAAGCAACGACGCCTTCTCATTCGACGCCGATCAGGATCTGCCATCGACGCTGGCGAGGGCTCTGGTGCGCGCAGTCACAGCGGCGACGAGTCGCGGCCTCCTCAAGAGTTATGTTTCCCTCGAGGAGACGGGGACCGTCATCCGAGGGCGCTGGGACATCGCCAGGCAACTGAAGACGCGCCCTGGCATCCCCGTGCCAGTGGAGCTCACGTTTGACGATTACAGCGAGGATGTCGCCGAGAACCGAATTTTGAAGGCGGCGCTGCGCGCGCTCATTCGGCATGAACAGCTCGCACCCGAGATCACCGAGAAACTGGGTCCGCTCCTCGGGCTGTTCTCGGAGGTATCGGATCTGCGACCGAATCGCCGATTGACGCTGCCTTCCGTATCGCGACTCAATGCGCACTACCAACCTGCCTTGCGAATCTCGAGTTGGATTCTCGAAGCAACCTCCTGGGCGCACAGCGAAGGAGCTAGCGCGGGGTCGACTTTCCTGCTAAATGTCGCAAAGGTGTACGAGGATTTCGTCGGACGGGTGCTCCGTACGACACTGCGACCAGCCGGGTTCGACGTCGATCTGCAAGTTTCCGACTGGCTCCTGGACGCCGATGGGGAGGTACATCTGAGACCGGACATTGTGATCTCGCGCGGAGGACACGTGGTCACAGTGGCCGACACAAAATACAAGGTGTGGGGTCAAAACAACGGGTCACCGCCCAACGCAGATGTTTATCAGGCGCTCGCTTATGCAGTGACGGCCAACGTAACAGAGGCACATTTGCTCTACGTGTCGGGAGATGTGGAACCGCGAAGGTATCGGATCACTGCCACCGGGACGACCGTGGTTGCCCATGCTTTGAGTCTCGACGGGGCACCCCACATGGTGCTGGAGCGCGTGAGGCGGCTCGGGTCTGCACTTACACGCACCACTGCACTAGCGCATGAGGCTTAGGGCAGGTGTGAGGATCGTCTGCCCAGGGAAGCCAAAACGCCTAGAGGGACTGCTGACGGTTTAGTTGACTCCAACGCTGTGA